>NZ_BJWH01000003.1 GCF_007990265.1 Cellulomonas terrae | reverse complement strand
CCCGCCGATCACCACGACCGCGCGCTCGGCACCCGCGGCGGGCCGCGCCAGCACGCCCGCGATCCCGTGGGCGCGGCAGACGGCACGGTCCCGGATGACACGGTGCGTCGTCCGGCTCATGCAGGGCACGCTAGCGGCGCGGACCCACACGAGGTCCTCACCGGTGCTGTCCTCGGTGGCCACGGGGCAGGTGGCAGGAGCGCCCGGCGCGGGGGAGCCACGCACCGCACGCGGCATCGGTCGGCGCGTCGACGGCGGCCACGGGGACGTCGACGGCCGCGGCAGGGTCCGGCTCGGCGACGATGCCCGGCTCGGCGACGAGGTCCAGCAGACCGGTGGCGACGTACACGGTCCTGGTGCGGTCCGCCTTCCGGTCGCGCCGCAGCACGCCCGCCTCGGCCAGCGACTCCAGCGCGCTGCGCGCGGCGACCACGCTGATCGCGTGCCGGGTGGCGACCGTCGCGGCGTCGAGCACGGGGTGCGCGGGGAGGTCGGCGACGAGCAGGTGGGCCGTCCCGCGCCGGACGCGGCCGGTCGGCGACCGGTCGCGCAGGTGGGCGTCGAGATCCTCCGTCCGCCGGTGCTGCCAGTCGGTCACCTGCGCCGACAACAGGAGCGCGTCGGCGGCCGCAGCGATCACGGCCTCGGCGACGACGCCCACGATGGCCGAGCCGAGGTCCCCCCGGCGGAAGGCGTCGAGGGCGCTGTAGTAGCGCTCGCGGTCGCGGAACAGGGCGGTGCTGACAGGCAGGGTGAGGTGCGGGGTCACCCCGTACCGGGCGAGGACGGTCCCGATGAGCACCCGTCCCGCGCGCCCGTTGCCGTCGGCGAACGGGTGGATGGTCTCGAGCTGGGCGTGCGCGAGGGCGGCGGCGAGCAGGGGCCGGTGCCGACGCGAGGCGAGGTACGTCTCGAGGTCGTCGAGGAGCCCGGGCACCAGGTCGTGCGGAGGTGCGGTGTAGTGCGCTTCGAGGGGGGTGCGACCGCCGATCCACACGGGCTCGGTGCGGACGCCGGCGTGGCGGGGGGCGATCAGGCGTTGGAGCTCGACGACGTCCCACACCAGCGACACGTCCGGGTCGACGGCGCGCTCGACGGAGGCACGGACCGCGTGCAGGGTGCGGGCGACGGTGACGGCGGACTCCCGGCCGCGCGCGACGAAGTCCGCGACGGCGACGGCGCGCGGCGTCGGCTCGTACCCCTCGATGAGCGACGACGCCGCCGCCTCCGAGCGCACGAGCAGGTCACCGATCTGCCCGAGGGCGGTGTGCGCGGCGAGGTCGGCCGCGTCCCGGGCGCGGCTCTCGGCCTCGTCGAGGAGCGCGTCGAGGTGCGCGTCCTGCGGGACGTCGAGGTCCAGCAGGGAGTCCGGGACGAACGCCTGGTAGCTCCCGGAGCGCGTGAACCGGCGGGGGACACCGTCGGTCACGCGCGGCGTCCACTGCTGCGTGACCCAGGTGCCCATGCCCACCTCCCCGTAGCGTCGTAAAGTTGCCTCCGATGCTACTCGAAGAAAGTTTAAGCGAGAGCGAGTCCGTCGATCAGCTCGACGCCGGGCGCTCGGGCGAGGAGCGCACCGGGCAGCGCGATCTTCGAGCGCCGCACGCCGCTGCCGATGATGACGGTCGGACCGGAGGGGTCGTCCGTCGCGACACGGCCGTCCACCAGCACGCGGTAACGCGCCGGCAGGCCGAGCGGGGTGATGCCGCCGTACTCCATGCCCGACTCCTCGACGGCGCGGTCCATGGGCAGGAACGACGCCTTGCGGACGTCGAGCAGCCGCTTGACCGTGGCGTTCACGTCGGCCCGTGTGGTGGCGCGCACGACAGCTGCGGCCACGCGCTCCTCACCCTCCCGACGGCCCGCGACGAGGACGCAGTTGGCGGACGCCGCGGGCGGCAGCCGGTACGCCTCGGTGAGCGCGGCCGTGTCCGCGAGGTCGGGGTCGATCTCGGTCACCAGGACCGCGTCGGCCACCGCCGGGTCGTCCGCCGCCCATGCCTCGATCGAGGCGTGCGTCGAGACGGCGAGCAGGTCGGGGCGATCGAGCGCGCGGACCCACGTGAGGGTGCCGAGCGTCATCGCTGGTAGGTCCCGACGAGGACCGCCCGGGCGAGCGTGTGGAACAGGACTGCCGTGTTCGCGGCACCGGGCATCGTGTCCGGGCCGAGTCCGAGCGACGGCACGTCGAGGGCGTGCACGACGAAGAAGTACCGGTGCACCTGGTCGCCGGGCGGAGGAGCCGCGCCCACGTAGCGGGCCTCGCCGTCGTCGCCGCGCAGCGCGAACGCCCCGGCGGGCAGGTCCGCACCCGTGGCCAGGGAGGTGGTGGTCGCAGGGACGTCGACGACGGTCCAGTGCCACCAGCCCGCGGGGCCGGGGGCGTCGGGGTCGAAGCAGCTCACCAGGAACGACTGCGTGGCGTCGGGGAAGCCCGACCACGACAGCTGCGGCGAGGTGTTGCTGCCGGCGTCGGTGTTGGTGTGCACGTCCGGGAGGCGCTCGCCGTGCGCGAAGTCTGCGCTCGTCAGGGTGAAGTCGGGGACCGGCGGGAGCAGCGCGTAGGGATCGGGGGCGACGGGGCGGGTGAGGTTCACGGCCATGGCGACATCATGGCGCGGGGACCAGGGGTGCGCGCGGGGTCGGCTCGGGCTCGCGTCGGCCGAGGAGCGCCCGCGCGGGCAGGAGCCGGTCGAGACCGACGAGGGCGAGACCGAGGACGAAGAACCCGACGCCGTAGATCAGCACGTTGAGCAGCAGGCCGCCGTAGCCCAGCTCCGAGACGTCGATGAACCCGTACGGGTAGTCGCTGTCGGGGCTCAGCAGCCCGCGGACCGTGGTGAACACGCAGTACGCCACGGGGTAGAGCAGCCAGGACGCGGCGCTGCGGATGCGCAGGGTGCGGTGCGGGACCATCAGCACGAAGTGCACGAACGCCGCGATCGGCGTGAGCCGGTGCACGATCTGGTCCCGGGTCAGGCCGAGCGCGACGACCTCCTCGCCGGGAGGTGCCGGGTCGAGGATGAGGTACGAGACCAGGCCCGTGATGAGGAGGAAGAGCGTCACGGCGCCGAACACCCAGGGCGTCGGCTCCCGTCGTCCGGCGAGCACGGCGACGCCGCCCCAGAGCATCACCAGCGCCAGCAGCAGGTTCGACTGGTTGGTGAAGTAGACGTAGTCCTCGAGGTCGAACGTCAGCCCCGTGCTGGGCGCCCAGAAGAGGGCGAGGAGGCCGATCGCCGCGAGGGCGAGGCGGAGGATCCCGACGACGACTCGCATGACGTGCCTCTCTGCTGACGGGTGCCGGCCGCGCTGCCGGGCGACGAGAACATAGCCGAGACCTGCGACGTCGCGGCGGCGGGCACGCCGTCAGTCAGCCGACCGGGCGACCCGGATTGACACTGCGCGGAGTGTCAGCGTGTACTGAGATACTTCGAACAGATGTTCGATGAGGTCTCCGGGAGCACCCTCTCATCGGCTGATCGGGAGGAGGGTCGCATGACCGTCGGCACCATGTCGCGCGAGGATCGGGCCGTGCTCGCCCGGGCCGCCCTCGCACGCGCCGAGCAGCGCACGGGCGCCCGCAGCGTGCTGCAGCTGGGCGGTCCCGGGCCCTCGGTCGAGCCTGCTGGGCACGGTGCCGCCGACATCCGGCCCCCTGCTCCGGAGGCCGCCGCCGGCCCCGCGCTGGTGGTGCTCCCGCACCCGCCCGAGGCGCCGGCCGAGCAGCCGAGCGCGGGCATCATCACCAGTGAGCGCCCGCCGATGGCGGTCCCGCCGCCGCTGGCCCCGATCCTGCCCGAGGGGCTGCGCCGCGGCGGCACCACGGTGGTCACCGGGTCGACGTCGCTGGTGCTGGCCATGCTCGCGCACGCGTGCGCCGGCGGGGCGTGGGCGAGCGTCGTCGGCCAGCCGACCATCGGGCTGCTCGCAGCCGCGCAGGCCGGCGTCTCCCTCGAGCGTCTGGCCGTGGTCCCGCACCCCGGCCTGGAGGCGCCGACCGTCGTGGCCGCGCTGCTCGACGGCGTGGACGTCGTGGTCGTCGGCCCGCAGGCCGCCCTGACCGACGCCGAGCGCCGCAAGCTGTCCGCGCGCGCCCGGGACCGTGGGTCGGTGCTGCTGTCGACCGTCGACTGGCCGGGAGCCGGGGTGGTGCTCACGGTCGAGTCCGGTCGGTGGACGGGGATCGACGCGGGCGAGGGACGGCTGCGCACCCACGAGATCCGGCTGGTCCGCACCGGCCGGGGCAGCGCCGCGGTGCCGCGCTCGCTCGACCTGACCCTGCCCATCGGGTCGGCGCCGGTGCCCGTCCCGGCGCAGCAGGCTGCACCCGGTCTGAGGCTCGTGGGATGAGTACCCGCACGACCGTCCTGTGGGTCCCGGACTGGCCGGTGGTGGCCGCCGCGACGTCCGAGGAGGTGCCCCCGCACGTCCCCACCGCGGTGCACGACGGCCGGCAGCTCACCGCCGTGTCCGCCCTCGCGCGGGCAGAGGGCGTGCGCCGGGGGATGCGACGCCGGCAGGCGCAGGGGGTCTGCCCCGAGCTGGTGCTGCTGCCCGCCGACGACGCCCGGGACGTGCGGCTGTTCGAGCCGGTCGCGGCGGCTGCCGAGACGGTGGTGGCGGGCATCGAGGTGGTCCGCGCCGGGATGCTGCTGCTGCCCGCGGGGGGAGCCAGCCGGTACCACGGCTCCGAGGACGCGCTCGCGGAGCGGCTCATCGACGCGGTCGCGGCCGGCTCCGGCCACGAGTGCGCGGTCGGTACGGCCGACGGTCTGCTGGCAGCCGTGCTGGCCGCGCGCACCGGAGCGGTGGTGCCGCCGGGGACGTCGGCCGCGTACCTGGCACCGCGCGCGATGAGCGAGCTGGTGCACGCGGCGGTCACCGACGAGGCGGCGTCCGCGGTGGCCCAGCTGGTGGACCTGCTGCACCGCCTCGGGCTGCGGCAGCTCGGTCACCTCGCCGCGCTGCCACCCACGGACGTGCACGCCCGCTTCGGACGGCTCGGCGCGTGGGCGCAGCTGCTCGCGCGCGGCGACGACGAGCGCCCGCCCGCCCGTCGTCGCCCCGAGGCGGACCTCGAGGTGGCCGCCGACCTCGACCCGCCGCTCGACCGGGTCGACTCGGCGACGTTCGCCGGCCGGCGGCTGGCCGAGGAGCTCCACGCGCTGCTCGTGCAGCACTCGGTGACCTGCGGCCGCCTGCAGATCTCCGCCCGCACCGACGACGGCACCGACCTGGTGCGGACCTGGCGCACCGACCTCGGCGGCTGGGGCGGGCTGACCCCGGCGCGGATCACCGACCGGATCCGCTGGCAGCTGGAGGGGTGGCTGGCCTCCGGTGCGGTCGAGGCCGCCCGGGCACGTGCGGCCGACGACCCCGCCGCCCGCGCACGCTCGCGGGCGGCCCGGGACGCGGTCGCGTCCGGCCGGGACCCCTGGGCGCACGACGACCTGCCGAGCGACCCCTGGCCCGACGAGGACTCGCGAGCGGTCACCCTGGTCCACCTCGCGGTCACCGCCCTCGACGTCGCCCCGGCGGGTGCCGAGCAGGGGCGGCTGTGGGGTGGGCCGTCCGGTGGCGACCTGCGCGCGCACCGGGCGCTGGACCGGGTGCAGGGGATCGTCGGGGGGTCGGGGATCCTCGTCGCGACCCTGCAGGGTGGGCGCGACGTACGCGACCAGGTGCACCTGCAGCCGTGGGGCGAGCAGACCGAGCCTGCGCGGCCCGTGGACCGGCCCTGGCCGGGTCGGCTGCCCGACCCCGCGCCGGCGACGGTGCTGGACCCGCCCGAGCGGGTGGACGTGCGGGACGCGTCGGGGGCGCCCGTGGTCCTCGACGTGCGCAGCGGGCTGCGCGGGGAGCCGGCGTGGGTGCGGTGGCTGCGGCGGGAGGTTGACGAGGCGCCGCCGGAGCCCTCCGGGCGTGCGGGCGCGCTGCGCAGGCGCGAGACGCGCGAGACCCCCGGTCATGCGGCGCGCGGGCGTCGGCGGGCCGAGCCGTGGGACGTCGCCGTCACGCGGATGCAGGTGGCCGACGACGAGCCTCGTGCCGTCGTCGGGTGGGCCGGGCCGTGGCTGCTCAGCGAGCGGTGGTGGGTCGCGGCCGACGACCGTCCCGGCCTGCGGGCGCACCTGCAGGTGATGTTCGACGACGGCCGCGCGGTGCTCCTGGCCTGCACGGCGGGTGGCTGGACGTGCGAGGCGACGTATGACTGAGCGCTCGGCACCCTTCCCTCCGCGGTACGCCGAGCTGCACGCGCACTCCGCGTTCAGCTTCCTCGACGGCGCCAGCCAGCCCGAGGAGCTCGCGGCGGAGGCCGCCCGACTCGGGTTGGGAGCGCTCGGGCTCACCGACCACGACGGCCTGTACGGCGTGGTGCGGTTCGCGCAGGCGGCCAAGGCGGTCGGTCTGCCGACCGTGTTCGGGGCGGAGCTGCACCTGCCGGCACCGGACGGTCGCCGGCACCCGCGCGAGAAGGCGCGCGCCACCCCGGGGCCGCCGGTGCTGGACCTGCCGACGGGCGTCCCGGACCCGAGGGCGTCGCACCTGCTCGTCCTCGCCCGCGGCCCCGACGGCTACCGCGCCCTGTCCCGCGCGATCGCGGAGGCGCACCTGCGCACGGGCCAGAAGGGGGCGGCGGACTACCGGCTGGAGGAGCTCGCGGCGACGGCCGCGGGGAACTGGCTCGTGCTCACCGGCTGCCGCAAGGGGTCGGTCCGGCGCGCGCTCGCTGGCGGTGACCCGTCGGGCGTCGCGGGAGTGAGCGCGACCGGGGTCGAGGCGGCGCGGACCGAGCTCGACCGGCTCGTCGCCCTGTTCGGCCGCGACAACGTGGCCGTCGAGGTCACCGCGGCGGGGGACCCGTACGACACCGACCGCGCCGACGCCCTCGCGCACCTCGCGGCCGACGCCGGGCTCCCGCTCGTCGCCACGGGGAACGTGCACTACGCCACCCCGCGCGACGCCGACCTGGCCGCCGCGCTCGCCGCGGTCCGGGCCCGGTCGTCGCTGGAGGACCTGGACGGCTGGCTGCCCGGCGGCCCGATGGCGCACCTGCGGTCGGCCACCGAGATGCTCGCGCTGCACCGACGGCACCCGTCGGCCGTGGTGACCGCGGCGGACCTGGCCGACGAGTGCGCGTTCGACCTGTCCCTCGTCGCACCGCAGCTCCCGCCCTACCCGGTGCCGCCCGGCCACACGGAGGCCACGTGGCTGCGTGAGCTGGTCCGCCAGGGGGCGCTCGAGCTGTACGGGCCGCCGGGGGCGGAGAAGGTGCCCGGCGCGTACGCGCAGCTGGCGCACGAGCTCAAGGTCATCGAGGACCTGGGGTTCCCGGGGTACTTCCTGGTGGTCTACGACCTGGTCGACTTCTGCCGGCGCAACGGGATCATGGCGCAGGGCCGCGGGTCGGCCGCCAACTCCGCGGTCTGCTACGCGCTGCGGGTCACCGCCGTGGACGCGGTGCGGCACGGCCTGCTGTTCGAGCGGTTCCTGGCGCCCGAGCGCGACGGGCCGCCGGACATCGACGTGGACATCGAGTCGGCCCGCCGCGAGGAGGTCATCCAGTACGTCTACGACAAGCACGGCCGGACGCACGCCGCGCAGGTGGCCAACGTCATCTCCTACCGGCCGCGGTCGGCGGTCCGGGACGCGGCGCGGGCGCTCGGGTACGACGCGGGGCAGCAGGACGCGTGGGCGCAGTCGATCGAGCGGTGGGGGAGCCTGCGACCGAACACCCCGCCACCACCGCCCGAGAAGCCGTCGTCGGTCCGGCGCCCTCGTCCGCACGTCGGCCACGCCGGACAGGTACCCGAGCCTCTCACCACCGCGCGTGACGAGCGCCGGCGCACGCAGGCGTCGATGTGGGGCAACACGTGGGAGCCGCCGTCGGTGCTGCGTGCCGCCAAGGGGGTCGACACGCCGGGGCTGGTCACCGCGGACGGGCACGACGTCGTCCCGACGGTCCTGCCGCCGTCGGCCAGCGACCTCGACGAGATCCCCGAGCACGTCATCGACCTCGCGGACCGGTTCCTGCGCCTGCCCCGGCACCTCGGCATCCACTCCGGCGGGATGGTCATGTGCGACCGGCCGGTCATCGAGGTGTGCCCGGTGGAGTGGGCGCGGATGCCCGGACGCACGGTGCTGCAGTGGGACAAGGAGGACTGCGCGGACGCGGGGCTGGTGAAGTTCGACCTGCTGGGCCTCGGCATGCTGACGGCCCTGCGGATCGGGTTCGGGTTCGTGCACGAGCACGAGGGCGAGAAGCTCGACCTGCACGGGCTGCCCGCCGAGGACCCGCGGGTGTACGACCTGCTCAGCGCCGCGGACACCGTCGGGGTGTTCCAGGTGGAGTCGCGCGCGCAGATGGGCACCCTGCCGCGCCTGCAGCCGCGGACGTTCTACGACATCGTCATCGAGGTCGCGCTCATCCGCCCCGGTCCCATCCAGGGCGGCTCCGTCCACCCGTACATCGAGCGCGCGCACGGCCGGCAGCCCGTCACCTACCTGCACCCGCTGCTGGAGAAGTCGCTGGCCAAGACCAAGGGCGTTCCCCTGTTCCAGGAGCAGCTCATGCAGATGGCCATCGACGTCGCCGACTTCACGCCCGCGGAGGCCGACCAGCTGCGCCGGGCGATGGGCTCGAAGCGGTCGACCGAGCGGATGGAGGCGATGCGGGGCCGGCTGATGTCGGGGATGGCCGGGCACGGGATCGACGAGAGGACCGGCCAGGAGATCTTCGAGAAGCTCCGGGCGTTCGCCGACTTCGGCTTCCCCGAGTCGCACGCCTACTCGTTCGCGTTCCTGGTCTACGCCAGCGCGTGGCTGAAGGTGTACCACCCGGCGGCGTTCTACGCGGGGCTGCTCGCAGCACAGCCGATGGGCTTCTACTCGCCGCAGAGCCTCGCCGCGGACGCCCGCCGGCACGGCCTGGAGGTGCTCCGCCCGGACGTGCAGGCGTCCGACGTGCAGGCGTGCGTCGAACGCCTGGGCCCTGCCCCGGAGGGCGGTGAGCCGCAGCTGGTGCCGACGCCGAGCGGGACCGGTCCCGCCGTCCCTGCGGGGGTGCGCACGGGGGACGGGCGGCGTTCCCTCGCGGTCCGGCTGGGGCTCTCCTCGGTCCGGTCGGTCGGGGAGGACGTCGCGCAGCAGGTGGTCGACGAACGCCGGGCGCACGGGCCGTTCACCGACCTGCGCCAGCTGGTGCGGCGGGTGCAGCTGTCGACCACCCAGCTCGAGGCGCTCGCCACCGCCGGGGCGCTCGACAGCCTGGGGGTCACCCGTCGCGAGGCGCTGTGGGCGGCCGGCGCACTCGCGCAGGAAGGGCCGGACACCCTGCCGGGGGTCTCCGTCGGGGTCACCGCCCCGATGCTCCCCGGCCTGGACGGCGTGGAGGTCGCGACCGCGGACGTGTGGGCCACGGGGGTCTCGGTCGACTCCTACCCGACGCAGTTCGTCCGCGACGGCCTCGACGCCGCCGGGGTGCTGCGGGTCGAGCAGGCGTTCCGCCACGAGATCGGGCGCCGGGTCGCCGTCGCCGGTGTCGTCACGCACCGGCAGCGGCCCGGCACCGCGGGCGGGACGACGTTCCTGTCCCTCGAGGACGAGACCGGGCTGCTCAACGTCATCTGCTCGGCGGGGCTGTGGCAGAAGTTCCGCAAGGTGGCCCGCACGTCACGCGCCCTGGTGGTGCGCGGTCGGCTGGAGCGGGCGGACGGTGCGACCAACCTGGTCGCGGAGCACCTGACCCCGATGTCGCTCAAGGTCCGGTCGGCGTCGCGGGACTTCCGGTAGGGCTCAGGACTGCTTGACGACCTCGTCGTCGTCGATCTCCTCGACGGTCTCGACCGGTTCGACGTCGTCGTCGGACTCGTCCTCCTCCATCGGCGGGTCGAGCGTGCGCAGACGGGAGAAGATCGCCCAGCACACCGCCACCAGCGGGACGGAGATGACGGCGCCGAGGATGCCCGCGGTCAGGGTTCCTGCGGTGACCGCCAACGCGATGACCACCGGGTGGATCGCCACCTGCTTGCCCATCACGATCGGCTGCAGGATGTGCCCCTCGAACTGGCCGATGAGCGCGATGCCGATACCGACGATCGCCGCCGACAGCAGACCGTTGGCAGCGAGTGCCACGATCATCGCGATGACCATCGCCAGCGGCGCCCCGATCAGGGGGATGAACGCACCGATGAACACCAGCACCGCGAGCGGGGCGGACAGGGGAACCCGCAGGACGCTCAGCAGGATGAAGGCCAGGATCCCGTCGGTGACCGCGATGATCACCGTGCCGCGCGTGTACCCGGAGAACGTGTACCAGCCGGCCCCACCGGCGGTCTTCCAGCTGTCACGCACCCGGGACGGCAGCTGGTTGAGGAACCAGGTCCACATCTCGCGCCCGCGCGCCAGGAAGAACACCGTGCAGAAGATCGCCAGCGCCAGGGCGGTGAACACCTCCACCACCGAGCCCGCACCCGCGGCCGCCTGGCCGGCCAGGTCGCCGGCGTGCTCCTGCACCCACTGCTGACCGTTGCTGATCCACTCCGCGATCTGGTCGTTGGTGATGCTGAAGGGCAGCGGCCCGTTCTCCAGGAAGTCGGTGATCTGGCCGATGCCGTCGCTGAACTGCTTGGTCAGGTCGCTCCACTGGTTGGCGATCGAGTAGCCCACGTAGGTGAGCAGACCGAGGAAGAAGACGATGCCGCCGAGGATGGACAGGGCCGTGGCCAGCCCGCGCGGCATGCCCCGTGCGAGGTAGTCCACCGCGGGACGCAGCACGGCGGTGAACACGAATGCGAGGAACACCGCGACGAACAGCAGCTGCACCCGGGACGTGGCGTAGAAGATCAGCGCGACCATCGCGATGACGACGAGCAGCCGCCACGACACCCCCGCCGCGCCACGCAACCAGCGGGGAGCGGTGTGCTCCGTGCCGTAGACGCTCGGGTTGCGTCGCGCACCCGCGACCTTGCGGGCCGTCGGGCTGGCCGACGACCGGCCCGTCGAGCTGCTGGCGTCGGTCATCGGGCTCCCTGCATCACGGCCGAGGGCGCCTGGTCACGGCGCCTGCCGCCAGTGTGCCCCCGGCGGCCGATGCGTGCCCGCCCGCCGCGCCGTGCTATCTTTTCTGCCGCACCTGAGGGCGCCTCCGGGTGCCCCGCGGTCCACCTGTCCGGGTGGCGGAATGGCAGACGCGCTAGCTTGAGGTGCTAGTGCCCGAAAGGGCGTGGGGGTTCAAGTCCCCCTCCGGACACTCGTTGAGACAGCGACGTCGAAGGCCCTGACCAGCAGAGATGCGGGTCGGGGCCTTCGTCGTGCTGCCGGGGACACGTCCATCTCCGCTTCCTGGGGGTGCAGGTCAGGTCGGCGCCGGCGACGGTCGATGCCGGCGCGCGAGAGCATGGAGCCTGCCCTCCCGCGCCGACGAACAGGAGCACCCTGTGACCGAGCTCTCGTACGTGGTGACCGGCGGCAGCCGAGGCGTCGGCCGAGCGATCGCGGGGAGGCTGGCGCAGCAAGGCCACGTCGTCGTCCTGGACGTGGTCGACGCGCTCGACTGGCACGACCCGAGGGTGACCCTGGTGCCGGGCGACGCGCGCGACGCCGAGGCGGCGCGACGGGCGGCGGCCCGCGCGGAGGCCGACGCTCCTCTGGTCGGCTGGGTGAACAACGCGGCGATCTTCCAGGACGCCACGCTCGGCGCCTCGACGAGCGACGAGATCCTCGCGATGATCACGGCCAACCTGGCGCTCGCAGTCACGGGCTGCCACACGGCGGTGCGCCACTTCCTGGATCGCTCCCGCCCGGGCGCGATCGTGAACGTGTCCTCCCACCAGGCCGGGCGGCCGGTCCGGGGCGCCCTGCCGTACGCGACCGCGAAGGCTGCCGTCGAGGGTCTGACGCGTGCCGTCGCGGTCGACCACGGCCCGGACGGCATCCGCACCAACGCCGTCGCGCTCGGGTCGATCAGCACCGCTCGCTACGAGGCGTACCGCGAGCAGCACCCCCTGGTCGACGCGCAGATGGCGGCCTTGCACCCGCTCGGGCGCGTCGGGAGCACCCAGGAGGTCGCGGCCGCGGTCGCCTACCTGCTGTCCGACGACGCGAGCTTCGTCAACGGTGTGGTGCTGCCGGTCGACGGCGGACGAGCGGCACAGGGCGGCGACCCGGAGTCCGTCTAGCGGTCGGCGCCGGGCGCCTCGGCGGTGACGTCGTCGTAGGTCCGGCTGTCCGGCGACCAGGTGAACATTCGCTCCGTCCGTTGTGCCCGGAATGTCCGCGGCCGACCATCGAGTGACGGCGGTGACGTCCGACGGCGCACCCGGTGCCGTCTCGTCCGCCGAAGACAGGGGGCACCACATGAGGACCAGGCTGAGTGCAGTCATGACGACCGGCCTGAGCGCGTGGCTGCTCGGCGTCACGCTCGTCGCGTCACCGGCGCACGCCGCGGCGGGTGATCCGGGGCTCGTGAGGCTCGGTGTCGACGAGTGCGCGCAGGACGTCAACGGGCTCGAGGTGGTCGTCACCGACACGCACGTCTACCGGTTGGGACGGCTGTTCCCGCTGCCGGGCGGCCTCGACTCCGCGGTGCGGATCAACGACCACGGTGACATCGCCGGCACGGACGACGGGGTCGCGGCGCTGTGGAAGGACCGGAGGCTGGTGCGGATCGGTGTCGCCGACCCGTCGGACACCTACTCGTACGTGACCGGGTTGAACGAGCGCGGCGACGTCGTCGGGACGTCCGGCGCGTTCGGTGGGCCGTCCCGCGCCTTCGTCTGGAGCGGGGGCGCGATGCGGGTCCTGCCGGGGCTCGGTGGGGACGCGGGCGCCTCCGACATCAACGACCGCGGCCAGGTGTCGGGGTACGCGTGGGACGCCACCGGGACGCAGCGCGCGGTCCTGTGGGCGCCGGACGGCACGCTCACCACGCTGGGCACCCTCGGTGGGCACAGCCTCGCGACCGCCCTCAACAACCGGGGGGACGTCGTCGGGTACAGCTACACCGCCGGCGGCTCGTCGCGCGCGGTGCGCTGGGCGCAGGGCGCGGCACCCGTGCCCGTCGACGCGCCGGAGTCTGTCTTCGGGATCGCGTCCGACATCAACGAGCGGGGCCGGGTGGTCGGGAACCTGGCCGTCGCGGCCGGTCCGCAGCAGGGCTTCGTCCGCGACGCCACCGGTCCGCTGCGACCGGTGGCGCCGCTCGTCCCAGGCGAGACCACCGTGCTGACGGCGGTGAACGACCACGGGACGGCCGTGGGGTGCGAGTTCTCGGGCGACGTGTCGACCGCGGTCCTGCGGTACGGGCCGCGCTGATGCGGCAGGCCCGCAGGCCGGCGGTCAGCTGTCCGTCGCGCCGGGGACCTTGTCGGTGACGTCCTCGTAGGTCTGCGTCCCGGGCAGCTCGCTCGGGGCGTAGACGAGGTGGATCACGCCGGTCGGGAACACGTCGGAGCGCAGGAGACGCAGCGGGTAGATCGGCTCGCCCTCCTCGAACAGCCGCTCGCCCTTGCGGGCGGCGACGGGGTGGACCAGCAGGCTCAGCTGGTCGAGGAGCCCGGCGGCGAGCAGCTGACGGACGACCGAGATCGACCCGGCGACGAGGATCTTGCCGATGGTCGGGTCGGCCTTGAGCGCGGTCACGGCCTCGACGAGGTCGCCCTGGACGGCCTCGGCGTTCCGCCAGCCGAGGTCCTGGCTGCCCCGCGTCGCGACGACCTTGCGCACGTCACCGAGCTGCGCAGCGAACGTGGCGTCCTCCCCGCCGGCGGTCTCGCGGTCGGGCCAGGCGCCCGCGAAGCTGTCGTAGGTCACCCGTCCGAGCAGCAGCACGTCGACGTCCTCGTAGTCCTCGCCGACCACGGCACCCATGTTCTCGTCGAAGTACGGGAAGTGCCACGCCGGGTCGATCTCGGCGATGCCGTCGAGGGAGATGAACAGGGTGGAGACGATCGTCGCCATCGGGGTCCTCCAGGGGCCGTGGCCGCGCACGTGCTGCGCGGCCGCTCGACACGATCAGACCGCATGCCACCCACATCGGGCCACCGTCGTCTCACCCCACCGGCACCGCCGCGAGGAACGTGCGGATGTCCCCGGCGAGCTCGTCGGGTCGTTCCATCGCCGGGAAGTGTCCGCCGTGGGGGTGCTCGGCCCAGAAGGCGAGGTGTCCGTCCGGGTCGAGGATGCGACGCATGAGGGGCTCCTCGCCGAACGCGACCATGCCCTGGGGGCGGTCGTGGGTCCGTCCCCAGGCGACGGACGCGTGCGCGGCCTCGTAGAGCAGGTTCGCGCCGCCGTCGCCGCCCCGCCCGAACCACGCCACGCTGACCAGCGTGAGCAGCTGGTCGAGGTCGACCGCGTCCTCGGGGAGCTCGCGGTCCGGGTCGGTCCACTCGCGGACCTTCTCCACGATCCAGGTCAGCTGCATGACGGGGGAGTCGGTCAGCCCGTACGCGACGCTCAGGGGGCGGGTCGTCTGTACCCCCAGGTACCCGAAGTCCTCCGCGCGGGCGGCCTTCAGGCTCTCGTGCCGGGCCTTCTCCTCCTCGGTCAGGTGGTCGGTGGGTGGGGTGTACGCGGTCGCGATGGCGCCCGGGTCGGTGGTGACGAGCGACGCGATGACTCGCTCGCCGGCGTCGAGGCACAGCTGCTCGCTGACCCCGGCACCGACGTCCCCACCCACCACCACGTACCGCTCGTAGCCGAGCGCGCGCATGATCCGGTCGAACGCCTCGGCGGTCCGCGCGATGTCCCAGCCGTGCCCCGTGAGCGGGGTGGAGAACCCGAAGCCGGGGATCGACGGCGCCACGACGTGGAACGCCGGACCGTCCTGCGGGTCGGCCAGCGCGGGGGCGAGCGTCGCGAACTCGACGAACGACGCGGGGTAGCCGTGGCAGAGCAGGAGGGGTGTGGCGTGCTCGTGGCGGGAGCGCACGTGCAGACCGTGGACCGGCTGACCGTCGACGTCGGCGAGGAACTGGGGCATGCGGTTGAGGCGCTGCTCCTGGGCGCGCCAGTCGTAGGCCGTCCGCCAGTGCTCGGCCAGGCGTCGCGCGTAGGACACCGGGGTTCCCCGCTCCCACCCCGAGGTGAGGTCGGCGGGCCAGCGGGTGCGGGCGAGCCGCTGGGTGAGGTCGTCGACCTGCTCGGTCGGGATCGCGATCTCGTACGGCCGGATGTCCATGGCGGTCGGTCCTCTCCGTCGGCGTGGTGGGTGCGGTCCGAGCCAACCGGAGTGCCGTCGGGGTGTCTTGAACGGGGACGACACGGTCAGACGGGCTCGTCGCGGCCCTGCGACTGGCCGGGCGTGTACCCGGTCAGCCGCTTGAGCTCGCGCGTCAGGTGGGACTGGTCCGCGTACCCGAGCCGGTGGGCGACGTCTGCGATCGCCTCGCCGCGCTGCAGCCGGGCCACGGCCTCGCGTGCCCGGGCGATCCGACGCACCTCACGCGGGCTCATCCCGGTCGCGTGCGTGAAGTGGCGCTCGACGGAGCGCGGCGAGAGCGGCACCGGGCCGCCGTCGAGCGCGGCCTCCACGACGTCGTCGTGGGCGAGCAGACCGGTGCGGGCGAACGACTCGACCAGCGCGTCGACCAGTGCGTCGTCCGTCCCCGGGAACGGCCACGCCGACCCGCCCAGCAGGAACAGCCCGGGGGTCGGCATGGTGAGCCGTTCGGTGCGGTCGCGCATCGCGTCGACGGGGACGTGCGTGAAGTAGGCGCCGGCGGCGAACCGGATGCCCACGTTCCGGTTTCCGGCCGTGTAGGGCACGGGGGTGGGCTGCGTCGACGGGCCGCTGAGCAGCACGCGCTGCCCGTCGGCGCTGATCGTGAAGATCAGGTCCCAGCGGGCGTCGGCGGACGCGAGGTACGTCCCGTCACTCGTGTCCTGGGTGTGCCACACGACGTCGACGAACACCGACGACGACGCTCGCTCCTCGTAGAGGAAGCTCATGCCCGTCGAGCGTAGACCGGGCGCCTCACGCGCCCTCTGTCTGCGCCCGGGGGACTGGTCTACGGTCGATATCGCACCACACCGGACATCGACTCTCTGCGGACCAAGGAGCTCTTCATGTCGGACGACCAGCCCACCGATGTCGTCGCCGCCCTCTCGGACGGTGCGTACACCCTCTTCGTGGCCGACTTCGCGGACACCGGCACCGCCCTGTCCGCGTACGAGGCGCTCAAGTCGATCGAGGACGGCAGGACGATCGAGATCGACGGCGTCATCGTCGTCTCGCGTGCCGAGGACGGGACGCTGGAGATCCAGAAGGCGACCGACCACAGCACCCGGCACGGTCTGACGTGGGGAGTCGTCGGGGGCGTGGCGCTCGGCCTGATCTTCCCGCCGTCGATCATCGGGAGCGCCGCCGTCCTGGGTGCCGTGGGTGCCGCGACGGGCAAGGCGCGGGAGCTGAAGCACCGCAAGGGGCTGGCCGAGGAGCTGCAGGACGCGATCCCGCCGGGGCACTCCGGCCTGCTGGCGCTGGTCTCCGACCCGGGCGCGGTCGAGATCCGCAAGGCGCTGGCCCGGGCGGACGCCATCGTCGAGAAGGCGATCGACAAGGTCGAGGCCGACGAGATCAAGGCCGCCGCGGAGGCGGCCAAGGCCGAGGCCGGCTGAGCCTAGGCCGCGGTCCCGAAGTCGGTGCGGGACGACCGTCGGCGGTCGCCCAGGACGACGACGCGGTCGGCGACCCGGGCGTCGATGGCCACCCGGGCGCCGGCGGCGACGATCACGCCCGCGCCGAGCCGGGCGTTGGCGCCGATCCGGGCACCGTCGCCCACGCGCGACCCGGCTCCGAGGTGCACGTTCTCGCCGATCCTGACGTCGCCGCCGATCGTCACGTCGCGCTCGATCCAGCAGCCTGCGCCCACCCGGGTGCCGTCGCCGAGCACCGATCCGGCCTCGACGTACGCGGACTCGTGCACGGCCGCGCCGTCGGCCACCGTCGCGGTGACGTCGACGAGGCCGCCGCCGTTCGGGTGGCGCCGGTACACGCGGACCTCGCCGTCGGCACCCTCGATCGGGACGGTGCGTCCTTGCACGTCGTTGTCTGGCACGTCACGCTCCTGGTCTGCTCGTCCTCGCGTCCTGCCATCCTCCGAGGGCGGGGGGGCGCCCGACCAGTGACCTAAGACCTGCGACGGTAGGGGGAGTCGTGCCCAGGACGACACGAGCCGGAGCCGGGAAGGTCGACGGCCGGTGACCGAGCGGATGGTCGACGTGGCCGACGGCGTGCGGCTGTGCGTCGACGTCTCCGGTGCGGGGGAGCCGCTGGTGCTGGTGCACGGTGCGGGGTGCTCGTTGGTCGCGTGGCCGGACGGGCTGGTCGACCTGCTCGGGCGGAGCCACCGGGTGCTGCGCTACGACGCGCGCGACCAGGGTCGCTCGACCACGTGGCCGGTGGGGGAGCCGGGCTACGGCATGCGCGACGTGGTGCACGACGTGCTCGCGCTCCTCGGTGCGGAGGGCGTCGACCGGGCGCACGTGCTGGGTGTGTCCGGCGGGGGACTCGTCGGGCAGCACCTGGCGCTCGACTTCCCGGCGCGCGTGGCGACCCTGACGCTGGTGAGCAGCACACCGGGCTCGGAGGGCCTGCCGGGGATGTCCGACGACCTGCGTGCGTTCGTCGACGGCGGTGCCGAGGAGCCCGACTGGGACGACCGCGACGCCGTCGTCGCGTACCTGACCGAGCTGGAGCGACCGTTCCAGCGCGGCGGCTTCGACGAGGCGCTCCAACGGGTGATCGCGCTGCGGACGGTGGAGCGGTCGAACGACGTGCGGGCGGCGACCACCAACCCGTTCCTCGTCGACCCCGGTCCGTCGTCCCGGGACCGGCTCGGGGAGATCGCGATCCCCACGCTGGTGGTGCACGGCGCCGACGACCCTCTGTTCCCGCTGGCGCACGGCGAGGCGCTCGCGCGGGAGATCCCGGACGCCGAGCTCCTGGTGATCCCCGACGCGGGCCACGGGGTGCCGCCGCGGCACGCGTGGCCGGAGCTGGCTGCGCGGGTGGAGAGCCTGACAGCACGGTCACGATAAGGTGACATCGGTCCGATGTAACGATAGTGTGTCATACGTCTGATGACACGATATCCGCACATGGAGGATCGATGGAGGACGCACCCACCGCCTGGGCCTGGGTCACCCGCCCCACCGACCTGGGCGACTTCCTGCGCGACCGACGCCTGCAGCGCGGGCTGACCCAGGCCGAGCTCGCCGACGAGCTCGGCATCTCCCGGCGCTACGTCGTCGAGATCGAGCAGGGCAAGCCGAGCCTGTACACCGACCGACTCTTCGCCGTCCTGCGCGAGCTCGACATCGTGCTCAAGGCCGAACAACGATGAACAGGGCCCTCGACCTCTGGCTCTACGGCACCCGGGCGGCGACCGTCACCAGCCGCGCCGACCGCCTCGACCTCGTCTGGTCGGACGCCGCCGTCGCACGCTGGGGCGTCGGGTCACGCGTCGCCTCGCACCTGCTCCCGCTGGCCACCACCGACGGAGCGCACCCCGCACGGGTCAGGGCCTGGCTGGAAGGGCTGCTCCCCGAAGGGCGCACGCGCACCGCGATGGCCGTCGAGCACCGGATCGACCCGGACGACACCCTCGGCATCCTCGGCATCTACGGCAAGGACACCGCCGGCGCGCTCGTCTTCGTCGACGAGGGAGCCCCCGACCCCGCCACCACCGCGCACCTCGAACCGATCGACCGCGACGAGGTCGCCGCGATGCTGCGCCGATCGGCCTCCTACGGGACCGCGGACGGTCGCCTCGACTCGTTGACCTCGCTCGCCGGCATGGAACCCAAGGTCGCCCTCGCCCGGCACGCGGACGGCTGGGCGCGCGTCCGCGCCGGAGCCGCATCGACCCACATCATCAAGCTCTCCCGGCCGGCGCGGTCCCCGACGCGCGACCTCATCGACACCGAGGCCGCGTCCCTCGACCTCGCCCGACGCATCGGCCTGACCACCGTGGACGCCTCCGTCGAGCAGTTCGAGGACGTCCGCGCGATCGTCGTCTCGCGCTACGACCGGGTCGTGTCCGACGGGCCGACCGGACGCATCCACCAGGAGGACCTCGCCCAGGCGCTCGGCATCAGCACGTCCGACCCCGAGCGCAAGTTCCAGCGCGGCCGTGCGCTCCCGTCGTACGCCGCAGCCGCACGCGTCCTCACCGACGGCGGCGCCCGCACCGACGACCTGCTGCGCCTCGTCACCTTCACCGTCGCGATCGGCAACACCGACGCGCACGCGAAGAACCACTCGTTCGTCCGGCACCCCGACGGTGCACGGCTGAACCTCGCGCCCGCCTACGACATCTCGATGCACGAGCACACGACCGTCTCCTCCGGGCGGCTCGCCCTGGCGGTGTCCGGCAAGGACGCGATCGCGACGATCACCGCCGCGGACCTCGCGGACGAGGGACGGTCGTGGGGCATGGCGCCGCGCCGCGCACAGCGGGTCGTCGCGCAGACCGTCCAGGCGGTCGACGACGCGCTCGCGGACGTCGACCGGGACGCGCACCCCGGGGTGTCGCCCGCGGCGTGGGGGAACGTCCAGCAGCGGGTCGGTCGGCTAGCCGGGCAGCTCGCGCGTCTCTGACGTCAGGGCACCGCCGGCGTCGCCGGTGTTCTGCGTCCCGGCGAGCTCCACCAGCAGGGCCGACACCTCCTCGTCGGCCCGCGGGCAGTGCTCGACCCCGCGCGGGACGACGTAGACGTCCTGTGGACCGAGCCGGACGTCGCCGTCGCGCAGCTGGAGGGTCAGGACCCCGGAGACGACCACGAACATCTCGTCGGTGTCCGGGTGGGTGTGCCAGACGAACTCGCCGAGCAGCTTGACCACCTTGACCTCGTGGTCGTTGAACCGGGCGAGGAGGTGGGGCTGCCAGGGCTCGGGCACCTGGTCCAGGGCGGTCTGGATGTTGCGCGGCGTCATGCGTCGAGCGTAGGAGTCAGCGGTGGGACGAGCAGCAGCGGGTCGGTGTCCAGGTCGACCACCTGGGAGCGGGCGGGCGGGGTGTCCACGCTCTCGAACCGGACCGTCGCCTGCCGCCCGCGGACGTGCACCACCCACCCGCGACCGAGCGTGTCGTGCTCGATGTCGAGGCCGGGACGAGCGTTCTCCTCGGTCAGCAGCCCGAGCGCGAGCGGGACGTCGGGCACGTCGTCGGCGACGTCGAGCGAGGGCTCGTCGTCGTCGTCGTCCCAGGGCAGGGTCAGCTGCGCGTGCGGGGACAGGTTGTGGAACGAGACCCCGAGCAGCCGGACCGAGTCGCTGATCCCCGCCGCGCGTGCGGCCTGGTGCGCGGCGGCGCGCAGCTCGGC
Source organism: Cellulomonas terrae (assembly GCF_007990265.1). GTDB lineage: Bacteria > Actinomycetota > Actinomycetes > Actinomycetales > Cellulomonadaceae > Cellulomonas > Cellulomonas terrae. The sequence continues at coordinate 324,740 of NZ_BJWH01000003.1, read as the reverse complement.
GGGCTCGGCCGACGGCTGCGCGAGAGTGACGGACCGCGTCAGCGTCGTGAAGTCGGCGAACCGCACCTTGGCGACGACGGTCCGGGCGCCACCCCCGTGCGCGGTGAGCCGGCGCAACGCCTCGTCGGTGACCCGGTCGACGGCCGCGGCGATCAGGTCGGTGCCGAAGATGTCCTGCGCGAACGTCCGCTCCGCACCCACCGACTTGCGCTCACCGCTGACGGCGACCGGCCGAGGGTCGATCCCGCGGGCCAGGCGGAACAGGTTCACGCCGGACGACTCGCCCACCGTCATCGTGAGGATGTCGAGCGGCTGCCGTCGCAGGTCCGCGACCGTCCGGACGTCGAGCCGCTCCAGGGCGGCCGCCGTCGCCGGACCGATGCCGGGCACGGCGCGCACCGGCAGGGGGAGGAGGAAGTCGTCCTCGGCGGCGGGCTCGACCACGAGCAGCCCGTCCGGCTTGCCCGCGTCGGAGGCCAGCTTGGCGACGAGCTTGGTGCGGCCGATGCCGATGGAGACCGCGAGGGCGGTGAGCTCGCGGATCCGCGCCCGGACGTCGGCCGCCGCGGCGGCAGGGTCGTCGGCGAAGGGGCCGGCCTCGAGGTCGACGAAGGCCTCGTCGATGCTCAGCGGCTCGACCAGCTCGGAGAGCGTGCCGAGCGTGGCCATGATGAGGCGCGAGTACGCCGAGTACGCCTCGAACCGGGGGAACAGGACGGCGGCCGCGGGACTGAGCCGGCGTGCGCGGCTCATCGACATCGCCGACCGTGCCCCGGCCCGGCGGGCCTCGTAGGACGCCGTCGAGACGACGCCGCGCGGGCCGGTCCCGCCGACGAGCACCGGCCGGCCGCGCAGCGACGGCTTGTCGCGCTGCTCGACCGCGGCGAAGAAGGAGTCCGCGTCGGCGTGCAGCACGGTCGCGCGGGTCCGCAGCCGGGAGGCGTCGGCGAGCTGCACGGGGTCCACGCCCCTACTGTGCCTGGCCGGACGGCCGGATCACGCGATGGCGAGGCCGCCGCGGTGCCGCAGCTCGTGCAGGGCGTCGAGCAGGATGCGGTTGAAGGCGACGGGCGCGTGCGCGTTGACGTCGTGGCCGGCGCGCGGGACGACCATCAGCCGGGTCCCGGGGCGGGCCTCGAGGTAGCGGCGCTCGTCGAGCCTCAGCGGGTCGCGGCGTCCGTTGACGAGCCACACCGGCACCGCGGTGCCGCGCAGGTCCGCCAACGGCGAGTAGCCCGCGAGCGCGGTGAGCATGTCGGTCACCACGTGCCAGTCGGGGCCGCCGAGGCGCAGCGCCCGCGCGAGCACGCCGGAGGCGCGTCGGTAGGCGGCGAGGGGCTTGCCCTTGATCTCGGTGGAGCAGCCCGCCAGGACGACGCCCGCGATCTTGTGCTCGTTGCGGCGCGCGTACGCGAGGCTCGTGTAGCCGCCCAGGGAGAGCCCGACCAGCAGCGGGGGCTCGGTGCACGACTCGACGGCGTCGTCGATGGCGGCCAGGGCACCGTCGAGGCTGAAGCGTTCGTGCGACCGTCGGCCGTGGCCCGGCAGGTCGATGGCCACGGTGACGTGCCCGGACCGCTCGAGCGCGTCCACCTGCCGACGCCAGATCACGGACGAGGTCCGCGTGCCGTGCACCAGGACGATCGGGCGACGGTGGATGACGACTCCTGACGGGGGTGGCGATGGCGACGTGTCACGGTACGCCGCCCACCTGGGAGTTCCGGGGTGAAGTCTGGGGATCGGGTGTGAAGGGTTCGGTCAGACGTCCGGCGCGCACTCGCCCGCGCCGAGCGCCGCGAGCCCGGCGAGGTCGCCCGCGCCGAAGACGGTCCGCGAGACGTCCGTGCTCGGGTACATGAGCTGTGTCGGGTCGTCGACGTGGTCGAGGCCGACCAGGTGGGCGACCTCGTGCGTCACGATGCCGAGCGCGGTCGCCTGGGTCGCCGGGAAGGCGGCCAGCGCACCGATGTCCTCGCTGTCGAGGGTGACCGACCCGGTGACGTAGACGCTGCGCCCGGCGCGGGTGACGGACGCGGAGCCGGCGATCCCGGCGACGTCGTCGGTGAGGTCGGGGGTCTCGGCGGCCGTCGACCAGGCGACGAGCACGGGCGCCCAGCGGCGTCCGTAGACGTCGGGCTGGTAGGCGTCACGGTCCGTGTCGGGGGCTTCCTGCGTCGGGCCGTCCTTCACGAACTGCAGGCCGGTCGCGGCCGACACCTGGGCGAACGCGGTCCGGATCAGCTCCTCCCCACGGGCGGGCGCACCGTCGGGCCGGACGACGTAGTGGATCGGCCGGCAGGGGCTGTAGGTGACCGGACCTGCTCCGTCGGGCTGCATGGCGGTGAACGCGAAACCTGTGGTCGCGGTCTGACCCAGCGGCGGCGCGCCGAGGGGTGCCGCCGCCTCCTCCAGGCCTGCCGGCGGACCGAGCTCGCCCGACCACGACATCCACCAGGAGGCCCCGGCGGCGACGAGCCCGGCCAGCAGCACGGTCAGGAGGACGACGCCGGGTCGCGGTCCGCGGCGCACGCGCTCCGCAGGCCCGAGGAAGCGCACGGCGGCCTCCTCGGCGGGGGTGCGCGGGTGGGGCAGGAGGAGGGGGTGCGGGTGCGCGCCGCGCGCGTCGACCCAGGGGTTGAGGCCCTGCGGGTCTCCAGCGCTCACTGCGTCACCCCCTGCGTCCGGCGTCGGTCGCCGCAGGATCGCATACGCTGCCGCGAATCTGGAACGCGCATCCGAGTGAGAGGGGACGGGCCGTGCCCGGTGTGGTCGTCCCGCCGCTCCTGCGCGACCGGGTCGGCCGTGCGCCCGGTGGCGCGGCGTGGATCGACCGGCTCCCGGCCCTGGTCGCCGACGCCACGCAGCGGTGGGGGCTGCGGCTGGGTCCGCCGTTCACCGACGGGGCGGCGTCGTGGTGCGCACCGGCCACCCGGAGCGACGGCCGCTCGGTCGTCCTCAAGCTCTCCTTCCCGCACGACGAGGCGCGGCACGAGGCGGCGGCGCTGCGTGCGTGGCACGGGCACGGCGGCGTGCAGCTCCTCGGGGCGCACGAGGACGACTGGGCGCTGCTCCTCGAGCGCGTCGAGCCCGGCACGCCGCTGTCCCGGGCGCCCGGCGGCCCGGCTGAGCGTCTGACGGCGGCGGCGGACGTCGCCCGCGCGCTGTGGTCTGCCGCCGGAAGTGACGTCGAGGTCCCCGGGATGGTCGACGTGTGCGCCGGCTGGGCGGACGTGCTGGAGGACCGCGGGTCGCGCCACGGGGTCGACGTCGCCCGCGCGGGGGACCTGCTGCGGACGCTGCCGGCCTCGTCGGGCGTGCTCGTCCACGGCGACCTCAACCCCGGCAACATCCTCGCGGCGGGAACCGGGCGGTGGCTCGCCATCGACCCCAAGCCGATGCGCGGCGACCCCGCGTACGACCTGTGGCCGCTGCTCGAGCAGGTCGACGACCCGTTCGGGCACCCGGATCCGGAGGCCGTGCTGCGCGACAGGGTGGTGCTGCTCTCCCGGCTGCTCGACCTCGACGCGGACCGGGTCGCGGCCTGGGGCCTGGCCCGGTGCACGGAGTCCGCCCTGTGGGTGTGGGACCAGCTCGGCGACGAGCGCGTCGCGCGGTCGATCCTCGGGCAGGCCGCCGTCTGGGCGCGGGTCGCCGGCTGATCAGATCGACGCGGTCCCCGGGGCGTGCACGTGCTCGAACACCAGGCTGGTCTGCGTGTGAGCGACCTCCGGGCGGGTGCTGAGGTGCTCCAGCACGAACGCCCGCAGCTCGGGGGAGTCGCGCACCGCCACGTGCACGAGCACGTCGTCGACCCCCGCGAGCAGGTACACGTCGCGCACCTCGGGCCGCTGTGCCAGCCGGTGCGCCACCTCGGTGAGGCGGGCGCGGGCGGACGGCTGGAGCCGCACCGCGATCATCGCCTGCAGCCCTCGTCCGACGGCCTCCGGGTCCACCTGCGCGTGGAACCCCCGCAGCACGCCCGACTCGCGCAGGGCCCGGACCCGGGCGTGGCACGTCGACGGGGCGATGCCGGCGAGCTCGGCGAGCTCCTTGTTGGAGATCCGCCCGTCCCGCTCGAGCTCGCTGAGCAGCCGCCGGTCGACGTCGTCGAGCTCCACCGTCCCGAACGCCATTCGGCGCGGACCGGCAGGAGGGATCCTCGACGAATCAGCGACGGACATGACGCGAATCTAGCGAATCATCGCTCTGCGTGACCCGTTCGCAACACAGGAAGTTCAGAATGGGGAGAACTGCCGAAGCCCAGCCCGGACGGAGACCACCATGAAGGTCGGCATCCCCAGCGAGGTCAAGAACCACGAGTACCGCGTCGCGCTCACCCCCGCAGGCGTGCACCAGCTGGTCGGGTCCGGGCACGAGGTGCTGGTCCAGTCCGGCGCCGGGACGGGCTCGGCCATCACCGACGAGCAGTTCGCGGCCGCCGGCGCGACGATCCTCGCCGACGCCGCGGAGGTCTGGGGGCGTGCCGACCTCGTCTGCAAGGTCAAGGAGCCGGTCGCGTCCGAGTACGGGCACCTGCGCGACGACCTGGTCCTGTTCACGTACCTGCACCTCGCGGCGGACCGCCCCGCCACCGACGCGCTGCTCGCCGCCGGCACGACGTCCATCGCCTACGAGACGGTGCAGCTCCCCGACGGGTCGCTGCCGCTGCTCGCCCCCATGAGCGAGGTGGCCGGTCGGCTCTCCACGCAGGTCGGCGCCTACCACCTCATGAAGAACGAGGGCGGCGGCGGGGTGCTCCTCGGCGGTGTCCCCGGCGTGGACGCCGCGAAGGTCGTCGTCCTCGGCGGCGGTGTCGTCGGCCGGCACGCCGCCGAGATCGCCGTGGGGATGCGCGCCGACGTCACCGTCCTCGACGTGTCCATGCCGCGGCTGCGGGACACCGACTCCGCGTTCGGCGGGCGCGTCCGCACCATCGCGTCGAGCGCCTACGCCATCGAGCGCGAGCTCGTCGACGCCGACCTCGTCATCGGCGCCGTGCTCGTGCCGGGAGCCCGCGCGCCGCACCTCGTGACGAACGAGCTGGTCTCCCGCATGCGACCCGGGTCCGTCCTGGTCGACGTCGCGGTGGACCAGGGCGGCTGCTTCGAGGACACCCGTGCCACGACGCACGACGACCCGACGTTCCTCGTGCACGGGTCGGTGTTCTACTGCGTCGCCAACATGCCGGGCGCCGTCCCGGTCACGTCCACCCGGGCGCTGACCAACGTGACGCTCCCGTACCTGACCGCGCTCGCGAACCTGGGGTGGACGGCGGCGACCGCAGCCGACCCGGCCCTGGGCGCTGGGCTGACCACGCACGACGGGCAGCTCTACAACGCCGCGGTCGGCGAGGCCCACGGCTACCCCACCCACGCGACGGCGGCGAAGGCCCTCGCCTAGCCTCGGTCCATGGCGACGGCGCTGGTGATCGGTGGCAGCGGGCAGATCGGGCGGGCCGCGGTGCCCGCCCTGCTCGCGGACGGCTGGGACGTGCGCGTCCTGGCGCGGCACGAGGCTGACGTCGGCGACGCGCGGCTCGTGCTCGGGGACCGACAGGACCCCGACGCGCTCGACGCGGCGCTCGCCGGAGGCGTCGACGTCCTCGTGGACGTCGTCGCGTACGACGACCGGCAGGCGGTCCCGCTCCTCGAGCGGGCCGACCGGATCGGGTCGGCGGTCGTCGTCTCCAGCGCGGCCGTCTACGTGGACGACGCCGGCGCGGGTCTCGAGTCCGACGTCTTCGGGTCGTTCCCCGTCCCGATGACCGAGGACCAGCCGACCGTCGCGGCGGGTCGCGACTCCTACGCCACAGGCAAGGTGGCGCTCGAGCAGGCGTGGGCGGCGTCGTCCGTCCCGACCACGGTGCTGCGCCCGGGCGCCATCCACGGGCCCGGGTGCATCCAGCCTCGGGAGTGGACGTTCGTGAAGCGGGTGCTCGACGGTCGCGACGTGCGGGTGCTCGCGTACGACGGTCGGAGCAGGTTCCACACGACCTCGACCGCCGTCCTGGGCGAGCTCGTGCGCCTGGCGGCCCGGCACCCCGAGGACCGGGTGCTCAACGCCGCCGACCCGGAGGCGCTCACGGTCGCCGAGATCGCCCAGGCGGTCGACGCGGCGCTCGGGGCGACGTCGCGGCTGGTCACCGTCCCCGGCGAGCCGGTGGACGACGTGGGGCTGACGCCGTGGGCGGTGCCGCGCCCGGTCGTGCTCGACATGCGGCGGGCGGCCGACCGACTCGGGTACGTCGCTCCCGGGGGGTACGCGGACACCGTCGGCGCCTGCGTCGAGTGGCTGGTCAGGGCCGCGGCCGTCCGCGACTGGCGCGAGGCCTTCCCCGGGTTCGTCCGGATGGAGGCGATGGGCGACTTCTTCGCATACGCCGCCGAGGACGCGTACCTCGCCCGCACGTCGTGAGGGGCGGACGCCGGACCCGTCGGCGATGATGTCGGGCATGCCGACCGACCTCCCCGCCGACAACCCTTTCGGCACCCCGTCCACCCTTCCCTACGGGCTCCCCGACTTCACGCAGATCCGTGAGGAGCACTACCGCCCCGCCCTGCTCGCCGGCATGGCGCGGCAGCGAGCGGAGGTCGACGCGATCGCGTCCGACCCCGCCCCGCCGACCGTCGAGAACACCCTGGAGGCGCTGGAACGCTCCGGGCGGCTGCTCCACCGCGCCGTGGAGTGCTTCTACAACCAGTCCGGCGCCGACTCGACCCCGGGCCTGGAGGCCATCGAGCAGGAGCTCGCTCCGCAGTTCGCCGCCCACCTCGACGCGATCTACCTCGACGCCCGCCTGTTCGCCCGCGTGTCGGCGCTGCAGGCCGACGTCGACTCCGGCGCCCTGGAGCTCGAGCCGGACACGGCCTGGCTGCTGCACCGCACGCACACGAAGTTCATCCGCTCCGGCGTCGGGCTCGACGAGACGGCCCAGGAGCGCCTGCGCGCCCTGAACGCCGAGATCATGAGCCTGGAGGCCGAGTTCGGTCGCCTCCTCCTGGCCGCCACCAACGCCGCCGGCGTGCTGGTGACCGACGAGGACGAGCTCGACGGGCTGCCCGAGGACGCCCGCGACGCCGCGGCGGCCGCTGCCCGCTCGCGCGGCCACGAGGAGGGCTGGTTCCTCGAGCTCGCGCTGCCGACCCAGCAGGCACCCCTGGCCGCGCTGCGCGACCGCGGGCTGCGGGAGCGGGTCTTCCGCGCGTCGGCCGGGCGGGGTGCGTCCGGGCCGCACGACACCCGGGCGACGCTGCTGGAGCTGGCCCGCACGCGCGCCGAGCGCGCCCGGCTCCTCGGGTACGCGCACCACGCGGCGTACGTCGCCGCCGACGCGACGGCGAAGACGGCACAGGCCGTCTCGGACATCCTCGAGCGGCTCGCCCCGGTGGCCGTGTCCAACGCCCGCGCGGAGGGCGCCGACCTGGCCGAGGCGCTCGGTCGGGACCACCCCGGGGCCCGGCTGGAGCCGTGGGACTGGCAGTTCTACGCCGAGCAGGTCAAGAAGGAGCGGCGCTCGCTCGACGACGCGATCCTGCGCCCGTACCTGGAGCTGGAGCGCGTCCTGGCCGACGGGGTGTTCCGCGCGGCGACCGAGCTGTACGGGCTGACGTTCGCGGAGCGCCACGACCTGGTGGGCTACCACCCGGACGTGCGGGTGTTCGAGGTGTTCGACGCGGACGGCAGCGAGCTCGGCCTGTTCCTGGGCGACTTCTGGACCCGGGAGTCCAAGCGCGGCGGTGCGTGGATGAACAGCCTCGTGGACCAGTCGACGCTCCTCGACGAGCGACCCGTCGTCGTGAACAACCTCAACATCCCGAAGCCGCCCGAGGGCGAGCCCACGCTGCTGACGTGGGACCTGGTCATCACGCTGTTCCACGAGTTCGGCCACGCGCTCCACGGCCTGCTCTCGGCCGTGCGTTGGCCCTCGCAGTCCGGTACCGCCGTCCCCCGGGACTTCGTCGAGTACCCCTCGCAGGTCAACGAGATGTGGGCGTGGGATCCCTCGATCCTGCGGTCTTTCGCCCTGCACCACGAGACGGGCGAGCCGATGCCGTCGGAGTGGGTGGACACGCTGCTCGCGGCCCGCCAGGACGGTGAGGGGTTCGCGACCACCGAGTACCTCGCGGCCGCGCTGCTCGACCAGGCCTGGTACCGGCTGGCGCCCGAGGAGGTGCCCACCGACGTCGACGAGGTCGAGGCGTTCGAGGCGGCCGCCCTGGAGCGCGCCGGCGTCGACTACGCCCCGGTGCCGCCGCGCTACCGGACCACCTACTTCAACCACATCTTCGCCAGCGGGTACTCGGCCGGCTACTACTCGTACATCTGGTCCGAGGTCCTCGACGCGGACACGGTCGAGTGGTTCCGGGAGAACGGCGGGCTCGACCGGGCGAACGGCGACGTGTTCCGGGAGCGGCTGCTCTCCCGCGGGGGCTCGCTCGACCCGATGGCGGCGTTCCGAGACCTGCGCGGCCGCGACCCGCTGATCGACCCCCTGCTGGCCCGTCGCGGCCTGCTGGGGGCGGCCACCGCCTGACCTGGGCGCGCCGGTGGCCGGTACGGTGGACGGCATGCCCGTCACCCACCCGGCCTCCGGCGCGCCCGGCAGCGGTTCGCTCTCCGCCCAGGACGAGGTCGTGCAGATCTGCCGCGACCTCATCCGGATCGACACGTCGAACTACGGCGACGGCTCCGGGCCGGGGGAGCGCGCGGCCGCCGAGCACGTCATGGGCCTGCTCACCGAGGTGGGTCTGGACCCCGAGCTCTTCGAGAGCGCGCCGGGCCGGGCCAGCGTCGTCGTGCGGCTCGTGGGAGAGGACTCCTCGCGCCCTGCGCTCGTGCTGCACGGGCACCTCGACGTGGTGCCCGCCCGCGCGGGGGACTGGTCGGTCGACCCGTTCGGCGCCGAGGAGATCGACGGCCTGGTCTGGGGCCGCGGTGCCGTCGACATGAAGGACATGGACGCGATGATCCTGTCCGTCGTCCGGCAGATGGCGCGCGAGGGTCGCAAGCCCGCGCGCGACGTCGTCGTGGCGATGTTCGCGGACGAGGAGGCTGGTGGCACCTTCGGGGCACGGTGGGCGGTCGACCACCGCCCGGAGCTGTTCGAGGGGGCGACGGAGGCGATCAGCGAGGTCGGCGGGTTCTCCGTCGACGTCGACGGCCACCGCGCCTACCTGCTGCAGACGGCGGAGAAGGGGCTGTCGTGGATGCGGCTCGTCGCCGACGGTCGCGCGGGGCACGGCAGCCAGGTCAACGTCGACAACGCCGTGACGCACCTCGCGGAGGCCGTGGCACGGCTCGGCCGGCACGCGTGGCCCTTGCAGCTGACGCCCACGGTCCGTGCCCTGCTCGACGGCGTCGCGCAGCTCACCGGGCTCCCGTTCGACCCGGAGGACCCCGCCGGCATCGACCGGCTCGTGGCCGCGCTCGGCCCGGCGTCGAAGTTCGTCGGCGCCACGCTGCGGCACACCACCAACCCGACGCAGCTGACCGCGGGCTACAAGGCGAACGTCATCCCGGGCTCCGCGGAGGCGACGGTCGACGGCCGCTACCTGCCCGGCCTCGAGGACGAGTTCGTGCGGAGCGTCACCGAGCTGGTGGGCGAGCACGTGCGCATCGAGCGGATCCACCACGACACGGCGCTCGAGGTGCCGTTCAGCGGCGACCTGGTCGACCGGATGGTCGAGTCGCTGCTGGCCGAGGACCCCGACGCGACCGTCCTCCCGTACACGCTGTCCGGCGGCACCGACAACAAGTCCCTCGCGCGGCTCGGCATCCGCGGCTACGGCTTCGCACCGCTGCGTCTGCCCGCCGACCTCGACTTCGCCGGCATGTTCCACGGCGTCGACGAGCGCGTCCCATCAGACGCCCTGCGGTTCGGCACGCGCGTCCTGGACCGGCTCCTGCGGACCTGCTGACCGAGGTTTCCGCGTCGAGGACGCCGCAGCAGCGGTCGGGGTGCGGCTCGAGCCGGGACGGCACCGGAAGCGGTAGACGAGTGCCGCTCGTCGGGAGCACGGCGCCCGCCCGAGGACGTCGCCTGGGCGCGCGACGTCCGCGTCCGCGCCGCGATCCGTCCGTGACCGGCTGCGCGCACTCGTAGCAGCCGATCACGCACGCCCCGGCTGGCGGCCGAGGACGTGCTGCTCGACGCGCTCTAGCCCGAGGTCTCCGTCAGGGTGCTGCGCACGCGGATGATCTTGCGCCGCAGCCAGACCTTGCGCTCACCGCCGGCGAACAGGAGCGTCCGCGACAGCTCCCAGCGGCCCAGCTCGGCCTGCTCGGTCAGCATGCGGCGCGCGTCGTTGCGGGACGTCGCCGCCGGGATCCGCAGCACGCGGTACTCGTACTGACCGCCTTGCGCGACCCAGTCGGGCCGCTTCGTCCGTGTCTGACCGATTGCCATTCGCCACCCCGTCCCGTGACGGCGCTCGCGCCGCGACGATAGAGAGTCCGAGCCTCGTGCCGGAGAACCTTACGCGCTGCCATTGTGCCCCGTAGACGACTACGGTCGTCGCATGACCGTCGACCCGCGTGCCGCGCTGGACCGCCTGATCGCAGCCCTCGAGGCCCACTACACCGCCGTCGCCGCACCGCACGGCGAGGACGACCCCGCGGTCGACGACGCGTACGACATCCTGGCCGACGCCTTCGAGGTCTACGACGACGCGCTCGGCACCGTCCACGGCGAGGCCACGCCGTTCTACCTCGCCGAGGAGGACGACGGCGAGGACGACGACGACGAGGACGAGGACGACGAGGACTACGACGACGCGGACGTCGACGACCTCGCCGACGAGGCCAGCCGGTAGCTAGAAGCGCTCGGGGTAGCCGAGCGTCGGGGCGCTGACCTCGTCGAGCGCCCTGCGCAGCTCGTCGGGCAGCACCAGGTCCTGGGCTGCGATCGAGGCCCGCAGCTGGGTCGCCGTGCGGGCACCGACGACCGCCGACGCGACCCCGCGTCCCTGCACCCACGCCAGCGCCACCTCGAGTGGCGTGCGCTCCAGACCGGTCGCCGCGGTCGCCACCGCCTCGACGATCGTCGCCGACGCCCTCGCGAGGTACGGCTCGACGAAGCCGGCGAGGTGCGGCGACGCGGCCCGCGAGTCGGCGGGGATGGTCCGGCGGTACTTGCCGGTCAGCACGCCGCGCCCCAGCGGCGACCACGCCAGCACGCCGACCCCGAGCGCGACCGCTGCGGGCACCACCTCCCGCTCGATCCCGCGCTGCAGCAGCGAGTACTCGGCCTCGACCGCGGTCAGCCCCACCTCGCCCTCGAGCAGGCTCGCGGCACGGGCCACCTGCCAGCCGGCGTGGTTGGACAGGCCGACGTAGCGGGCGCGCCCGCTGGTGACCGCCAGCCGCAGCGCGGACACCGTCTCGTCGAGCGGGGTCCGCGGGTCGGGCGTCTGGACGAGCCACAGGTCGACGTGGTCGGTCCGCAGGCGACGCAGGGAGCCGTCGAGCGACGCCAGGAGCCCGCCGCGCGAGGCGTCGACCACGCCGCCGGTGCTGGTCCGTCGGATGCCGGCCTTCGTGCACAGGACGACCTCGTCACGCGGGACGACGTCGTCGAGCAGCTCGCCGAGGAGCTCCTCGGCGCCGCCGTCGGCGTAGGAGGCGGACGTGTCCACCAGCGTGCCGCCCGCGTCCGTGAAGTCCCGCAGCTGCTCCGTCGCGTCGTGCGCGTCGGTGTCGCGGCTCCAGGTCATCGTGCCGAGCCCGAGCCGGGAGACCCGCAGACCCGTGCGGCCCAGGTGGCGCTGTTCCATGAGGCGCAACACTAATCGGCGCGCGCAGGTCTGCTGCGGCAACGCACCCGGCTATCGTGTCCGCTCGTGACAGAGGCCATGGGACTGGGTGAAGCGATCCTTCTGGGGCTCGTCCAGGGGTTGACCGAGTTCCTGCCGGTGTCGTCGAGCGCGCACCTGCGCATCGTCGGCGACCTGTTCGGCTCCGACCCGGGCGCCGCGTTCACCGCGATCACGCAGCTGGGCACCGAGACCGCGGTGATCCTGTACTTCCGGCGGGACATCGCCCGGATCGCGACCGCCTGGTGGCGCGCGATCCGGGGGGACCACGGCACCGACTGGCGCTCGCGCGCGGGCATGCCGGCGGGGCAGCAGGCCGACCACGACGCCCTCATGGCGTGGTTCATCGCGCTGGGCTCGCTCCCGATCGTGATCCTCGGGCTGGCGTTCCAGGACGCGATCGAGCAGACGTTCCGCAACCTGTGGCTCGTCGCCCTGACGCTCGCGGGGTTCGCGCTCGTGCTCGGCTGGGCGGACGGCCGAGGAGCCAAGCAGCGCGAGCTCACCGAGCTGACCGGCCGGCACGCGATCCAGTTCGGGTTCTGGCAGGCCCTCGCGCTGGTCCCCGGGGTGTCCCGGTCGGGCGGCACGATCACCGGCGGGCTGCTCATGGGCTACACGCGGGAGGCCGCGGCGCGGTACTCGTTCCTGCTCGCCATCCCGGCGGTGTTCGGGTCCGGGCTGTTCCAGCTGGCCAAGAGCGTCGACGACTTCGGCACGGGGGGCACCCCGGGCTTCGGCGCGACCCTGGTGGCGACGCTCGTCGCGTTCGTCGTCGGCTACCTCGTCATCATCGTGTTCCTGAAGATCGTCTCCACGTTCAGCTACAAGCCGTTCGTGTACTACCGGCTGGGGCTCGCCGCGCTCGTGGTGCTCCTGCTGCTCACGGGCGTGCTCGACGCCAACAGCGCACCGGTCACGACGTAGCTCAGAGCCAGCCGGACCGGCGGAACAGCCGGTAGAGCGTGACGCAGACGGCGCCCATCGCCGCGATCGCCAACGGGTAGCCGTAGGTCCAGTCGAGCTCCGGCATGTGCTCGAAGTTCATGCCGTAGATGCTGGCGACGAGGGTCGGAGCCGCCGCGATCGCCGCCCAGGACGAGATCTTGCGGACGTCCTCGTTCTGCCGCACCGACACCTGCGACAGGTGCACCGACAACATGTCGCTGAGCAGGTCGTCGTACCCGTCGAGGTGCTTGTCCACGCGGTCCACCCAGGCCTCCGCGCGGCGCAGCCACGGCTGCGACAGGCGCCGGCCGGGTCCCTCCTCGGCCTCCGCCATGAGCTCGGGCAGCACGGACGTCACCGGGCTCAGTGCGCGGCGCGCCTCGGCGATCTCGCGCTTCAGGTCGTAGATCTCCTGCAGCGGGCTGCGCTGGTGCGCCGTCGAGAAGACGAGCTGCTCCGCGTCCGCGACCGCGTCGCCGAGGCCGATCTCGACGTCGGAGGCCTCGGCGACGAGGGTGAGGACGACGACCGCGAGCACCTGGTGGACGCCCTCGTCGGGAACCGGGAACCCGCCGGTCAGCTTGGTGACCGCGCGGTCGAGCACCTGGGCGTCGCCCGCCTCCGCCATGAGGACCACGTCCGTGCCGATGACCGTGGTCAGCGCGCCGGTGTGCACGTCGTGCGTGGACTCGACGTACGACAGGGTCGGCGTCGTGAGGATCAGCTCGCCGTCCGGGGACCGGTCGACGCGAGCGCGCTGCGCGTGCCCCGGGGCCGGCGGGTGCACGCCCGGGATGCGGTGCTCGAGGAGCGTGATCGCGCGGTCGCTGATGCCGTGCCGGCGCGCGGCGTCCGACAGGTCCTCCATCGAGTCCACGATCACCCAGCGCGCCCCGTCGGTCGGGGTGCCGGCGGGGACGAGCTCCCACCCGTCGGGCGTCTCCACGCAGACACGCTCGCGGTGGTCGTCGGTCGATGTCCGCTGGGTCACCTGGGCATTGTGGACCTCGTGGCGCGGTTAGGCTTCCGGCGTGCTCACCTGGCCACCCCCGTACATCCCGCAGCTCCCCGGACGGGGCCTGACGGTCCAGGTGCGGGACTCCTCGACCGGCGAGCTGGTCGTCGCGGCAGCGGGTCCCCACGCCACGCTCTACGTCTGCGGGATCACGCCGTACGACGCCACCCACCTGGGCCACGCCGCGACGTACGTCGCGTTCGACATCCTCGGGCGGGCGTGGCGCGACGCGGGCCACACGGTCCGGTACGCGTCGAACGTCACCGACGTCGACGACCCCCTGCTGGAGCGAGCGGCGGCACTCGGGATCGACTGGCGCGACCTCGCCGCCGAGCAGACCCAGCTCTACGCCGAGGACATGACCGCGCTGGCCGTCATCCCGCCCGACGTCTACTCCGGCGTCGTCGAGGTCATCCCCGCAGTCGTCGAGGCTGTCGAGGTGCTGCTCGCCGCCGGCGCCGCGTACCGCGTGCCGTCGCCCGACGCGCTCGACGACGGCGACGACCTCGGCGACGTCTACGCCGACCTGACGGCCGACATCGACTTCGGCGCGGTCGCGGGCCTCGACGACGACACCATGCGCACGCTCTCGGCGGAGCGCGGGGGAGACCCCGAGCGCGCCGGCAAGCGGGCACCCCTCGACCCCCTGCTGTGGCGCCGCGAGCGGGCCGGCGAGCCTGCCTGGGACGGTGGCTCGCTCGGCCGCGGCCGCCCCGGCTGGCACATCGAGTGCGCGGTCATCGCCCGGGACGCCCTCGGGCTGCCCTTCGACGTCGAGGGCGGCGGATCGGACCTGCAGTTCCCGCACCACGAGATGAGCACGTCGCACGCCCGGCTGCTCGACGAGGGCCGCGGCGCGCGGGTCCACCTGCACACCGGGATGGTCGGGCTCGACGGGCACAAGATGAGCAAGTCCCTGGGCAACCTCGTGCTCGTCTCGCGCCTGCGTGAGCAGGGTGTGGATCCGATGGCCGTGCGGCTGGCCATCCTGGCGCACCGCTACCGCGACGACTGGGACTGGACCGACGAGGGCCTGCACGCCGCGCAGGAGCGCCTGGAGCACTGGCGCGCCGCCGTCTCCGGCAACGGCGGTCCGGACGCGGACGCCACCCTCGCAGCCGTGCGGGCGGCGCTGGCCGACGACCTGGACACCCCGGCGGCCCTCGCCGCGATCGACGCGTGGTCGGACCTGTCGCTGGCAGGCACCGAGGTCCCGGTGGAGGGCGCCCCCGGCGTCATCGGCCGCACCCTCGACGCCCTCCTGGGCATCCGCCTCTGACTCCCACGCAACGTCCGCACCCGTGCGGGCCCGAGCGTGCACGAGTGCGGACGTCCGCGCCCCGGTGCCGCTGACGTCCGCGCTCGTGCGGGGTGGGACCCGGCGGAGTGCGGACGTCGGGGCCGCTCGTCAGCCGCCGGTGCCCTTGTCGCGGCGACGCAGGTAGCGCTCGAACTCCTGGGCGATCGCCTCGCCGCTCGCCTCCGGGAGGTCGGCGGTGTCCTTCGCCTCCTCCAGCTGGTGCACGTACTCGCCGATCTCGGCGTCCTCGGCGGCCAGCTCGTCGACCCCGTGCTGCCACGCGGCCGAGTCGTCGGGCAGCTCGCCCAGCGGCACCGGCTCGCCGAGCAGCTGCTCGATCCGGTGCAGGATCGCCAGCGTGGCCTTGGGCGACGGCGGGTGCGCGACGTAGTGCGGGACGGCCGCCCACAGGGACATCGCCCGCATACCCCGGGCCGCGGCCTCGTGCTGGAGCACCCCGACGATGCCCGTCGGTCCCTCGTACGTGTTGGGCTCGAGCCGGAGGAGGTCGCGCACCCCCGCGTCCTCGCTGGTGGTGTTCACGGGGATCGGGCGCGTGTGGGGGACGTCCGCCAGCAGCGCACCGACGGTGACGACCGTGTCGACGCCGAGCCCTGCGGCGATGTCCAGCAGCTCGGTGCAGTACCGGCGCCAGCGCATGGACGGCTCGATGCCGTGCACGAGGACCACGCGCCGACCGCTCGCCGGTGCGGTCGCGACGGCGACCGCGGTCGTGGGCCACGTGATCTCGCGATGGCCGTCGGGACCGGGACCGACCACCGGTCGGTTGACCTGGAAGTCGTGGTACTCCTCCGGGTCCAGCTCGTCCACCTGCTCGGCGTCCCACACCTCGTGCAGGTGCTCCAGCGCCTGGGTGGCCGCGGACCCCGCGTCGTTCCAGCCTTCGAACGCCGCGAGCAGCACGGTCTCGCGGACGGGGAGGTCGGCCGAGGAGGTCTCGCTCATCGGCCCAGCGTAAGGCGCGCGCTCGCGCCGACCGGCAACGGGGCCGGTTGCGCGCGTCGCCGTGCGGACGCGACCGGCGACCTGGCGCGCCGCCGTCGCCTCGTACGATGGACCGATGCCCAGCACCTCTCCCGACCTCGCCCTGCCCGCTGCCGTGCTGTGGGACATGGACGGCACCCTCATCGACACGGAGCCCTACTGGATCGGGGCCGAGACGGAGCTCGTCGAGGCGCACGGTGGGGTGTGGACGCACCAGGACGGGCTGTCGCTGGTCGGTAACCCGATGATGGTGTCGGCCGGCGCGCTCCAGGAGCGTGGCGTGGACCTGCCGCTGGAGGACATCGTCGACTTCCTCAACGTCCGGGTGGCCGAGGGCGTCGCCGCAGGGATCCCGTGGCAGCCGGGGGCCGAGCAGGTGCTCGCCACCCTGCACGAGGCCGGCGTGCCGATGGCCCTGGTCACCTCGTCGTTCCGCATGCTCGCGGAGCCGTTCGCAGCCGCAGCCGGTCGGTTCGACGTCGTCGTGAGCGGTGACGAGGTCGCCCGGGCCAAGCCGGATCCCGAGCCCTACCTGACCGCGGCGCGGCTGCTCGGGGTGGACATCGCCGACTGCGTCGCCGTCGAGGACTCGCGCGCCGGGATCGCGTCCGCCTTGGCCTCGGGTGCGCGCACGGTCGCGATCGAGGTCATGCAGCCGGTCGCCCCGCAGCCGGGCCTCAGCCGGGTCGCGGCCCTGCACGACCTCACGCTGACCGCGCTCGGTCGGGTCGTGCGCGGTGAGGTGCTCGACCTGCGCCGCGCGAGCTGAGGACGGCTCAGGCGGCAGGCACGACGCCGATCGACCGCTCGACGGCGCCCTCGGGGATCTCGGGGGGTGTGCCGCCGAACGCCGGGCACAGGGCCTTGAACGAGCACCAGTCGCACAGCTTCGACGTGCGCGGCCGCCAGTCGCCGGACCGCGCCGCGTCCTCGATGCCGCCCCAGATGGAGCGCACCCGCGCCTCGACGGTCGCCATCTCCGCCTCGGTCGGCTCGTGGGTGAGGATCACGCCGTCGCCGAGGTACTCGAGCTGCAGGCGCTTGGGCAGCACGCCGCGGGTGCGCCAGATCACGTACGCGTAGAACCGCATCTGGAACAGCGCGGAGCTCTCGAACCCGGCCCGCGGCGAGCGGCCGGTCTTGTAGTCGACGACCCGGACCCACCCGTTGGGCGCGACGTCGACGCGGTCGATGATGCCGCGCAGCTGGGGGCCGTCCTCGTCGAGCTCCGTGGACACCAGCAGCTCGCGTTCCCGCGGCTGGATGCGCGTCGGGTCCTCGAGCGTGAAGTACGTCGCGAGCAGTGCCTCCGCGCTGGTCAGCCACTCGGCGAGCTCGGCCGGGTCCGCGAACAGCTCGCCGATCGCGGGGGAGCGCTCGAGGAGCGTGGCCCACTGCTCGGGCAGCAGCGCGTGCGCCGCCGCGAGCGTCCGTTCGGGGGCCGGCAGGTCGAAGAGGTGCTCGAGCACCGCGTGCACGAGCGTCCCGCGCGCGGCGGCCGAGCTCGGCGGCTCGGGGAGCCGGTCGATCACCCGGAAGCGGAACAGCTGCGGGCACTGCAGGAAGTCGTTCGCTCGGGACGGGGACAGCCCGGGCCGCGACGGGGGCCGCACCTCGGCGGCGGCCTCGACCGCGACCTCGACCGCCTCCTCCACCGCGTCGTCGGCGAGCGTCGCCGACGGGAGGTCGGGGATGTCCTGGTCGAGGTGCTGCACTGTCACGACTCGAGAGTAGGCGCGGGCACCGACACGACCGGCCAGCGACCCACCTACTCTTGAGCGGTGAGCGCCTCCCGACCCCCCGCACGACGATCCTCCGGCTGGGTGATCGGCCGAGCGGTCGGCGCCCCGATCATCCTGGCCCCGAGCTGGCTCATCGCCGCGGTGGTCCTCACCCTGATCTTCGCCCCGACCGTGCGCGCCCGCGCCGACCACCTCGGCGCGCTGGTCTACGTCGTCGCGCTGGCCTTCGTGGTCCTCCTCTTCGCCTCGGTGCTGGTGCACGAGCTCGCGCACGGCCTGATGGCGCGCGCCCGGGGGCAGCAGCCGCGCGAGTTCGTGCTGACCCTGTGGGGCGGGCACACGGCGTTCGGCGGCGCGACGCCGACACCGGCCAGCAGCGCGCTGATCGCCGTCGTCGGCCCCGTCGCCAACCTCGTGCTCGCGGCCGGGTTCCTGGCCGTCGCGCAGGGTGTCGAGACGAACAGCCTGGTCGGGCTGCTCGTCTGGTCGGGCTGCCTGACCAACGCCTTCGTCGGGCTGTTCAACCTGATCCCGGGCCTGCCCCTCGACGGCGGGTTCCTGCTGGAGGCCGCCGTCTGGGCGGCCACCAAGAACCGGCACACGGGCACCGTGGCCGCCGGCTGGGTGGGACGCGTGGTCGCCGTCGGCGTGTTCGCGTGGGCGCTGCTGCTGCCGCTGGTGCAGGGCCGTCAGCCCGAGATCTACGACGTCGTGTGGGCCGCCCTCATCGGGGCGTTCCTGTGGTCCGGCGCGTCCGCGGCGGTGCGCGGCGGCCGCACGCAGAAGGCTGTCGGGCTCCTCACGGTGGCCTCCGTCGGCCGTCGGGCCACCGGGGTGGGGCACACCGAGTCGCTCGCGCACGCCGGGGCGCTCGCCGCCGCGGCCGGAGCCGAGGAGGTCGTCATCCTGTCTCCCGACGGTCGTCCTGCGGCGTACGTCGACCGCGCCGCTGCGGCCTCGGTCCCCGCTGCCGTCGCCGGGACCACCCCGGTGACCGCCGTCGCCGTACCCCTGCCCGGTGGTGCGGTGGTCGACGGGCTGCTCACCGGCCAGGAGCTCGTCGCGGCCGTCGGCCGAGCCACCGAGCACTCGCCCGTCGTCGTCGCGGTCGTGGACGGTCGCGTGGTCGGCCTGATCCGCGCGATGGACGTCGTCGCCGCCATCCGCTCCTAGACTCGGGCACCGTGAACCCCGACCAGACGTCCACCGGGGCCGCGCAGCGTCGCGGCCTCTTCCGTGCGGGCGACCGCGTGCAGCTCACCGACCCGCGCGGCCGGCTGCACACGATCACGCTCGCCGAGGGCGCCTCGTTCCACACGCACCGCGGCTACCTCGACCACGACCAGCTGCTGGGCTCGCCCGAGGGCTCCGTCGTCCGGAACACGGCCGGCATCGAGTACCTCGCGGTGCGCCCGCTGCTCGCCGACTACGTCCTGTCCATGCCGCGCGGCGCCGCCGTCGTCTACCCCAAGGACTCCGGCCAGATCGTCGCGATGGCGGACATCTACCCGGGCGCGCGCGTGATCGAGGCGGGTGTCGGGTCCGGTGCGCTGACCATGTCCCTGCTGCGGGCCGTCGGCGACGGAGGGTCCCTGCACTCCATCGAGCGGCGCGAGGACTTCGCGGCGATCGCCCGCGGCAACGTCGAGGGGTTCTTCGGCGGGCCGCACCCCGCGTGGCAGCTGTCCGTCGGCGACCTCTCGGACGTCCTGCCGACCGTGGCGGAGCCCGGCAGCGTCGACCGCGTCGTGCTCGACATGCTCGCGCCCTGGGAGAACCTCGACGCCGTCGCCGAGGCCCTCGCGCCCGGCGGGGTGTTCATCTCCTACGTCGCGACGACCACCCAGCTGTCCCGGCTCGCCGAGGACATCCGCACCGACGGCCGCTACACCGAGCCCGAGGCGTGGGAGTCGATGGTGCGCGGCTGGCACCTCGAAGGGCTCGCCGTCCGGCCGCAGCACCGCATGATCGGGCACACCGGCTTCCTGCTCACGACGCGCCGCCTCGCCGACGGAGTCGAGGCGCCGCAGCGTCGTCGTCGGCCCGCCAAGGGTGCCTACCCCGTCGCACCCGACGGTGCGCCCGCGGTGGACGACGCCGAGCTGTGGTCGCCCGAGGCCATGGGCGAGCGGCTCGTCTCGGACAAGAAGCTGCGCCGGGCGCGTCGCGACGTCGGCCAGGCGCCGGAGACCACCGGCCCCGCCTGACGAAGGCGTGTCCGCTGGTCGAGAACGCTCCGCGCGCGTCGGCCCCCGTGTGTTGACACTGGTGGTTAGGGTCGTCGGACCAGCAGGCACAGAGCCGTGCACGGTGGGGACGGAGTGACGACCACGCGCGACGCGGAACGGAGGCCGACGAGATGACGGATTCGGCAGCCCCTGGACGGGACCTGCACCGAGAGCTGACCATCCTCGCTGCCAAGAACGAGCGGCTCAGCGACGCCCTCGTGGCGGCGCGGGAGCAGATCGTGGACCTCAAGCGCCAGGTCGACGACCTGGCCAAGCCGCCGGGCACCTACGCGACGTTCCTCGGATCCCGCCCCGACGGCACCGTGGACATCGTCTCGTCGGGTCGCAAGATGCACGTGGGTGCGAGCCCGTCGCTCGACGTCTCGCGCCTCCAGCCCGGCCAGGAGGTCATGCTCAACGAGGCCCTGACCGTGGTCGAGGCGGGCGGGTACGAAGAGGTCGGCGAGCTGGTCACCGTCAAGGAGCTGCTCGGCACGGACCGTGCGCTCGTGGTGGGCCGTGGCGACGAGGAGCGCGTCGTGCGCTTCGCCGGTCAGGTCCGCGACGCGCACGTGCGGATCGGCGACGCGCTGACCATCGACTCGCGCAGCGGCTTCGTGTTCGAGGTCATCCCGCGCGCCGAGGTCGAGGAGCTGGTGCTCGAAGAGGTGCCGGACATCGACTACGAGGACATCGGCGGGCTCGGACCGCAGATCGAGGCGATCCGCGACGCCGTCGAGCTGCCGTTCCTGCACCCCGAGCTGTTCCGCGAGCACGGGCTCAAGCCGCCGAAGGGCGTGCTCCTGTACGGCCCGCCGGGCTGCGGCAAGACGCTCATCGCGAAGGCCGTCGCCCACTCCCTGGCCGCCACGGCCGCGGCCGCCAAGGGCGAGGACGTGGCGGACACGCGCAGCTTCTTCCTCAACGTCAAGGGTCCGGAGCTGCTGAACAAGTACGTCGGCGAGACCGAGCGGCACATCCGGCTGATCTTCGCCCGCGCCCGCGAGAAGGCGTCGCAGGGCCACCCGGTCGTCGTGTTCTTCGACGAGATGGAGTCGCTGTTCCGCACCCGTGGCACCGGCGTCTCCAGCGACGTCGAGACCACGATCGTGCCGCAGCTGCTCAGCGAGATCGACGGCGTCGAGCGGCTCGAGAACGTCATCGTCATCGGTGCCTCGAACCGCGAGGACATGATCGACCCGGCGATCCTGCGGCCTGGCCGCCTCGACGTGAAGATCAAAATCGAGCGTCCGGACGCCGAGGGTGCCCGGGAGATCTTCGGCAAGTACCTGGTGCCGACGCTGCCGATCCACCCGGACGACATCGCGGAGCACGGCGGGTCCGCCTCGGCGGCGGTCGAGGCGTTGATCACGAGGGTCGTCGAGCGGATGTACACCGAGAGCGACGAGAACCGGTTCCTCGAGGTCACCTACGCGAGCGGCGACAAGGAGGTCCTCTACTTCAAGGACTTCAACTCGGGCGCGATGATCCAGAACGTCGTCGACCGGGCGAAGAAGTCGGCGATCAAGGACTTCCTCGGCAGCGGTCAGCGCGGCATCCGCGTCGACCACCTGCTCACGGCGTGCGTCGACGAGTTCCGCGAGAACGAGGACCTGCCGAACACGACCAACCCGGACGACTGGGCGCGCATCTCCGGCAAGAAGGGTGAGCGCATCGTCTTCATCCGGACGATCGTGCAGGGCAAGAAGGGCGCCGAGGGCTCGCGCACCATCGAGAACGTCACCAGCACGGGGCAGTACCTCTGACGGACGGATGTCCGGGTGCACGGTCCCGTCGTCCTAGGGTGGACGCGTGACCGTGCGCCGAGTGATGGGGATCGAGACCGAGTACGGGATCCTCCAGCCCGGACGCCCGCTGGCGAACCCGATGCTCCTGTCCAGCCACGTCGTCGCCGTGCACGCCGCGGCACGCGAGGGCGCGCGGACCAAGGCGCGCTGGGACTACGACGACGAGGACCCGCTGCACGACGCCCGCGGCTTCCACCTGCAGCGGGCGTCGGCCCACCCCTCGCTGCTCACGGACGACCCCGAGAAGCCGGCACCGTCCGGCGACGGACCCCAGGCGCTGCCACGTGCGACCACGGAGGAGTACGAGGACCCGGGCGCCGCCAACGTCATCCTCACCAACGGGGCGCGTCTGTACGTGGACCACGCGCACCCCGAGTACTCCTCCCCGGAGGTCACCAACCCGCTCGACGCCGTCCGCTGGGACCGCGCGGGCGAGCGGGTGATGCTCGCGTCCGTCCGCGCGCTCGCGTCGACGGCCGCACTGCCGGACGTCGCGCTCTACAAGAACAACGTGGACGGCAAGGGCGCCACCTACGGCATGCACGAGAACTACCTGGTGGACCGGGCGGTCCCCTTCCACGACCTGGCCGCACGGCTGATCCCGTTCTTCGTGACCCGGCAGGTGTTCACCGGAGCGGGCCGGGTCGGTCTCGGGCAGCGCGGTGAGGAGCCGGGCTTCCAGCTGTCGCAGCGGGCCGACTACATGGAGGCGGAGATCGGTCTGGAGACCACGCTGCGCCGCCCGATCATCAACACGCGCGACGAGCCGCACGCCGACCCGGACCGGTGGCGCCGGCTGCACGTGATCATCGGCGACGCGACGATGCTGGAGGTCGCGACGTACCTGCGCCTGGGCACGACGTCGCTGGTCCTGTGGCTCATCGAGCGGGCGGTCGCGGAGAGCGGGTCCGCCGGGGCGCTGGCGACGATCGACCGGCTGACGCTGCGCGACCCCGTGCACGCCGTCCACGTGGTCAGCCACGACGTGACCCTCACCGCACGGCTGGAGCTCGCGGACGGCCGCCGCCTGACCGCTCTCGAGGTCCAGCGCGAGTACCTCGACGCGGTCCTGTCGACGCTGGCGCACACCGGTGACGAGCCCGACGAGCAGACCGCCGACGTGCTCGCCCGTTGGGGCTCGCTGCTCGACCGGCTCGGCTCGGACCCGGCGTCGTGCGCGCGCGAGGTCGAGTGGTTGGCCAAGCTCCGCCTGCTCGAGGGCATGCGGCGCCGCGACCGGCTGGCGTGGGACCACCCCCGCCTGGCCGCGATGGACCTGCAGTGGTCCGACGTGCGTCCCGAGCGCGGGCTGTACCACCGGCTGGTCCAGGCGGGTGCGGTCGAGCTCCTGGTGAGCGCCGAGGACGTCGCCGACGCGGTCGTGCACCCGCCCCGGGACACCCGTGCGTACTTCCGCGGCGAGGCGGTGGCGCGGTACGGCGGGGAGATCTCGGCCGCCAGCTGGGACTCGGTCGTCTTCGACGTCCCCGGCGCGGCGACGCTCCAGCGGGTGCCCATGCGCGATCCGCTGCGGGGGACGCACGCGCACGTGGGCGACCTGCTGGACCGCAGCCCCGACGCCACCGCGCTGCTGGACGCGCTCGGCGCCTGACACGTCGTCCGCACCGTGGGCGTGGGGACCGGGACCGTCGGAAGATAGGCCTAGGGTGGGCGACAGCACGTCGGCTCGGCACTTCGGGAGGTCACCATGGCTGGTCAGGAACACGTACGCCCGCGCCGCGAGGACGCGGAGCCGGACGACGGACCGGACACGCCCGCTCCCGTCGCCCCGGCCGCGCAGGCGCGGGACGCCGAGGTGGACGCGCTGCTCGACGAGATCGACGACGTGCTGGAGTCCAACGCCGAGCAGTTCGTGCGCGGCTTCGTCCAGAAGGGCGGTCAGTGACCGCCGATGAGCTCATCCGACACGTCCGCTTCCGGGCGGCTGCCGCACGCGTTCACCACGCCGGGTTCGTCGTCGTTCATGGAGTTCCTGTCCAGCCACGCCCCGCAGCTGCTGCCGGGTAACCGGCCCGCCTCGGACGTGCACGCACCGCACGGCACCACGATCCTCGCGCTCGCGTTCGAGGGCGGGATCGTCATGGCGGGGGACCGGCGCGCGACGATGGGGTCGATGATCGCGAGCCGGGAGATCGAGAAGGTCTTCCCCGCGGACGAGTACTCGGCGGTCGGCATCGCCGGCACCGCGGGGCTCGCGGTGGAGCTGGTCCGCCTGTTCCAGCTCGAGCTCGAGCACTACGAGAAGATCGAGGGCAGCCTGCTCTCGCTGGACGGCAAGGCGAACCGGCTCGCGACGATGATCCGCGGCAACCTCGGCATGGCGATGCAGGGGCTGGCGGTGGTGCCGCTGTTCGGCGGCTTCGACCTGGACCGCCGGCTCGGCCGGATCTTCTCCTACGACGTCACGGGCGGCCGCTACGAGGAGCACGACCACCACGCGGTCGGCTCGGGCTCGGTGTTCGCGCGCGGCTCGCTCAAGAAGCTGTGGCGCCCCGGCCTCGACGCCGACGCCGCGGTGAAGGTGGCCGTGGAGGCGCTCGTCGACGCGTCCGACGACGACTCGGCGACGGGCGGCCCGGACCACACGCGGGGGATCTGGCCGGTGGTGGCGACCGTGACGGAGTCCGGGTACCTGCGCGTCAGCGATGCCGACCTCGCTGCCGTGGCCGAGACGGTCGAGCAGGAACGTCGACGCTCGCACGAGAGCCGTGGAGGTGCGCGATGAGCATGCCGTTCTACGTGTCGCCCGAGCAGCTCATGAAGGACCGGGCGGACTACGCACGCAAGGGCATCGCGCGCGGTCGGTCCGTCGTGGTCCTGCAGTACGACGACGGGATCGCGTTCGCCACGGAGAACCCGTCGCGCGCGCTGCACAAGATCTCCGAGATCTACGACCGCATCGGCTTCGCGGCCGTCGGCAAGTACAACGAGTTCGAGAACCTGCGGGTGGCCGGCGTGCGGTACGCCGACCTGCGCGGCTACTCCTACGACCGCGAGGACGTCACCGCCCGTGGGCTGGCCAACGCGTACGCGCAGACGCTCGGGACGTCGTTCACCACGGAGTCCAAGCCGCTCGAGGTCGAGATCGTCGTCGCGGAGGTCGGCCGCGCAGCAGCGGGTGACCAGATCTACCGGCTCGCGTACGACGGCTCGGTCACGGACGAGCACGGCTACGTCGTCATGGGGGGGCAGGCGGACCGGCTCGGTGGCCTGCTGGCCGAGCAGTGGCGAGCCGGGCTGACGCTCCCGCAGGTGCTGGCGCTCGCCGTGCGGACGCTCGGTGCGGCGGAGGACGGCGGCGAGCCGCGGAGCATCCCCGGCCCGCAGCTGGAGGTCGCGGTGCTGGACCGTACGCGTCCCCGCCGGACGTTCCGGCGGCTCGCCGGGGCGCTGCTGGAGGACCTGCTGGGCGCAGACTGACCGAGGCGCGGACGAGCGACGGAGGGAGCACGGCGATGGACAGGCGGATCTTCGGCCTGGAGACGGAGTACGGCGTCACCTGCGCCGCCCAGGACGGTCGGGGGCTCTCCGCGGACGAGGTCGCGCGGTACCTGTTCCGCAAGGTCGTCGCGTGGGGACGCTCCTCCAACGTGTTCCTCCGCAACGGCTCGCGGCTGTACCTCGACGTCGGCTCCCACCCCGAGTACGCGACCGCCGAGTGCGACGACGTCCGGCAGCTGGTCACGCACGACCGCGCGGGCGAACGCATCCTCGAAGGGCTCGTGGCGGACGCCCAGCAGCGGCTCGAGCACGAGGGCCTGCCCGGCACCATCCACCTGTTCAAGAACAACACCGACTCCGCCGGCAACTCCTACGGCTGCCACGAGAACTACCTCGTCCGCCGGCAGGGCGACTTCTCCCGGCTGTCGGACGTGCTGGTGCCGTTCCTCATCACGCGCCAGATCCTCACGGGTGCGGGCAAGGTGCTCACCACGCCGCGGGGCGCGGTGTACTGCCTCTCGCAGCGCGCGGACCACATCTGGGAGGCGGTCTCCAGCGCGACCACCCGCTCCCGGCCGATCATCAACACCCGCGACGAGCCGCACGCGGACGCCGAGCACTACCGCCGCCTGCACGTGATCGTCGGCGACTCGTCGATGTCCGAGGCGACGACGATGCTCAAGGTCGGCTCGACGGACCTGCTGCTGCGGATGATCGAGGCCGGGGTCCCGATGCGGGAGATGGCGCTGGAGAACCCGATCCGCGCGATCCGGGAGATCAGCCACGACCTGACGGGCATGCACCCGGTGACGATGGCGAACGGCCGGACCGTCACCGCCATCGACCTGCAGGAGGAGTACCTCACGCGGGTGACCGACTTCCTGGCCTCCGAGGGTGGCCCCAGCCCGGAGAACAAGCAGGTGCTCGACCTGTGGGAGCGCGGGCTGCGCGCCATGCGCACCGGGGACCTGTCGCTGGTGGACCGGGAGCTGGACTGGGTGATCAAGTACCGGCTGATCGAGCGGTACCGCGCGAAGCACGGCCTGGAGATGTCGGACGTGCGGGTGCAGCGGCTCGACCTGGCGTACCACGACATCTCCCGCACCGAGGGCCTCTACAACCTGATGGCCGCCAAGGGGCTGGTCGAGCGGGTGACGACGGACCTCGAGATCTTCGAGGCGACGGCGGTCCCGCCGCAGACCACGCGCGCCAAGCTCCGGGGCGACTTCGTGCGTGCCGCGCAGGACGCCCGCCGCGACTACACGGTCGACTGGGTGCACCTCAAGCTCAACGACCAGGCCCAGCGCACGGTCCTGTGCAAGGACCCGTTCCGCAGCGTCGACGAGCGGGTGGACCGGCTCATCGAGTCGATGTAGCACCACCCTGACAGGAGCGCGCCGTACAGTGTGGCGGTCCTGGCGCTCGCCGGGAGTCCGTGGAGTCGGAAGGAACGACGTGCGACGAGAGCAGGGCCGCGCCCTGGTGGCAGGTCTGGCGACCGCACTGCTGGCCCTTGCCGGGTGCAGCGAACCGGTCACGGAGCCGGCCGCGGTGACCGTGTCGGGGGAGCCCGGCGAGGCGCCGACGATCACGTACGTCACCCCGCTGCAGGTCGACAAGACCCGGACCGAGCAGATCTGGCCGGGCACGGGCGCCCAGCTCGTCGAGGGTGCACCGGTCCTCATCGACTTCCGGCTGGAGGACGCGACGGACGCGACCCTGGTCAAGGAGAGCTACTCCACCAACCCGACCGCGATGCTCCTGACCGAGGAGGACCTCGGCACGGACCTGTACGAGACGCTGCGGGGCCAGCAGGTCGGTGCCCGGATGCTCCAGGTCAGCCCGGGCAGCGGCGCGGGTGCGACCGACTACCCGACGGTGACCGTGGTGGACGTGCTGCCCACCCGCGCGGACGGCGAGGTCAAGCCTCCGCGGGCCGACCTGCCCGCGGTCACGCTGGACGCGTCCGGCGCACCGACGATCACGCCCACGGGCACCGAGCCGCCGACGTCGCTCGTCGCGCAGCCGCTGATCCGCGGCAGCGGCGAGCAGGTGGCGGCGACGGACGTCGTGACCGTGCAGTACACGGGGTTCGCATGGACCACGGGCGAGGCGTTCGACTCGACGTGGACGCACGGGCTGCCGGTGTCGTTCTCGCTGCAGGACGTCCAGGCCTGGGCCGAGGGTCTGGTCGACCAGCCCGTCGGCAGCCAGGTGATGCTCGTGGTCCCGCCCACCTACGCCCTCGGCGTGACCGAGAGCGAGGAGCTGGCCGGCCAGACCGTCGTCTTCGTGGTCGACATCCTCGCCACCGGGCACCCGGAGCAGGCGGCGGGCTAGCGGGACGGGAGCACGGCCTCGATGGTCGCGACGTCGTCGGCCTCGCCCTCGACCCGCACCTGCGCTGCGGCACCCCGCCCGAGCAGGTACAGGACGAGCTCGCCGGTGTCCCCGCGGACGACGACCGTGCCGTGGTCGGGCTTCGGCGCGCGCAGGTGGTGCCGGATGCCGTCGTCGCGGACGAGCACCACGCCCACCGGCACCGGGCGCAGGCGTCCGGCTGCGGCGCGCGGCAGGTGGGACCAGAGCGCCTCGACGAGCCCGGGGTCGAGGGCCCGCGCCGGGACCGGGCCGGCGCCGCGGCGGACGTCCTCGGTGTGCACGAAGAACTCGATGACGTTCGCGGACTCCGCGACCCAGGCGGCCGGGTGCCAGCGTGCGGGCCGGTCGGCGACCCGCGCCACGAGGTCCCGGTAGGCGCCCTCGGTCGCCGCCTGGTCGGCGAGCCTCGCGATGGCGGCCTCGGCGCGAGCCGACAGGGCGGGCACGGCGATCCCGGCGCCCACGACCGGTGAGCGCTCCCGCAGCACGACGTGCGCGGCGAGGTGGCGCGCCTGCCATCCCTCGCAGAGGGTGGGTGCGTCCGGCGTGACGTCCAGGAGGGCCTGCGCCAGCTGCGCGCGCTCGATCTCGTGCCAGGTCATGACCGCAGGATCCCACGCGTCACCGAGGCCCGCGGCACGGGTAAGCGCTCGCACCCGCATGAGAGAATGAGGAGAACCCCACGAGCTCCATGGAAGGCCCTGTCGTGCCCACGCCCCGCCCGATGGCGCTCACCGGCTCCGTGCCCCGTCGCGCCGTCCGGCTCCTGGGCCGGGGGCTGCGCGCGCACCCCCGCACGTACTTCCTGGCCATCGGGACGTCGGCGCTCTTCGGCGCGCTGACGGTCGGGGTCAGCCGGGTCCTCGGTGCCGTCACCGACCAGGTCGTCGTCCCCGCGCTGTCGGGTTCGAGCGAGGCCCGGGAGCGGATCTGGCTCGCCGGCGGCGCGATCGCGCTGGTCGCCGTGACGCTCGCCCTGACGGTCGCCGCGCGCCGCATGTCCGCGGGCCGGGGGTTCGCGCTGATCCAGGAGGACCACCGCACCGCGGTCACCCGCCAGTACCTGCGGCTGCCGATGTCGTGGCACCGCGAGCACCCGACCGGCCAGCTCCTCTCGAACGCGAGCGCGGACGTGGAGGCGGCGACCTCGATCTTCAACCCGCTGCCGTTCGCGATCGGCGTCGTCGTGATGATGGTCGTCGCGACGGTCGAGCTGGTGCGCACCGACATCTGGCTGGCCCTCGCCGCGCTGGTCGTGCTGCCTCTCGCCGTGATCGCGAACGTCGTGTTCCAGAACCGCATGTCGCCCGCGGCGATCCGTGCGCAGCAGCTGCGCGCCGAGGTCGCGGACATCGCGCACGAGAGCTTCGAGGCCGCCGTGCTCGTCACGTCCCTGGGCACCGAGGCCCGCGAGGAGGCGCGGTTCGCCGAGCGCGCCACCCAGCTGCGCCACGCGAACGTCCGGGTGGGTGTGGTGCGCGCCCTGTTCGACCCGGTCATCGACCTGCTGCCGAGCCTCGGGACCCTGCTGGTCCTCGTGGTCGGGACGGTGCAGATCAGCGCGGGCCGGGTGGGGACCGGGGACGTCGTCGCCGCGGCGTACCTGCTGACCCTGCTGGCCGTGCCCGTGCGCGCGTTCGGCTGGGTGCTCGGGGAGCTGCCGAGGGCGCTCGTCGGGTACGACCGCATCGCCCGGGTCGTGGACTCGCACGGGGCGCTGAGTGTCGGCAGCGCCCCGTGGACGCCCGTCGGCGGGGCGCGGGTGGAGCTGCGGGACGTGGGCCGTTCCGTGGCGCTGCCCGGTGGCGGGGAGCTGGAGCTGCTGCACGACGTCGACCTCGACGTGGCCCCGGGACGCACCGTCGCGATCGTGGGCCCGACGGGCGCCGGCAAGACCACGCTCGTGTCCCTGGTCAGCAGGCTGTACGACCCGTCCCACGGCTCGGTCCACGTCGACGGCCTCGACCTGCGGGACGTCCGGCCGGCCGACGTCGCACGCCACGTCGCGCTGGTGTCGCAGTCGACGTTCGTGTTCGAGGACTCGGTGCGCTCGAACGTGACGCTCGCCGACGACGGCGAGCCGGGGTCGCCCGACGACGACGCCGTGTGGGAGGCGCTGCGCCTGGCGCGGGTCGACGACGTGGTGCGCGCCCTGCCCGGCGGCCTCGACGCGCCCCTCGGTGAGCGGGGGGCCAACCTGTCGGGCGGCCAGCGTCAGCGCCTCGCGCTCGCCCGCGCGCTGGTCCGGCGCCCGGCCGTGCTCGTGCTCGACGACGCGACCTCCGCGGTCGACCCGCGCATCGAGCAGGCGATCCTGCGCGGTCTGCGCAGCGACGGCGCTGCGGCCGGCCCGACGGTGCTGCTCGTCGCGTACCGGATGTCGTCCGTCCTGCTGGCCGACGAGGTGGTGCACGTCGACGGCGGCCGCGTGGTCGACCGCGGCACGCACGACCAGCTGCTCGCCCGCGACCCCGGCTACCGCGCCCTGGCGACCGCGTACGAGCAGGAGACCGCGCGGCGCGCGGCCGAGGCCGCGGACGAGGCCGCCCTCGAGGTCGTGGAGGACCTGGCATGACGGACCAGAAGGGCGGGCACCGGTTCGCGCCCGCCAGCACCCTCGGGGTGCTCGCGACGCTGCGCCGCGGCGTGCAGGTCTCCCCGCAGCTGCTTGTCGGCTGGCAGGTCACCGTGCTGCTGGCGGTGGTCGCGTCGATCGGGCGCGTGCTCGTGCCGATCGCCGTGCAGCAGACCGTCGACACGGGGATCCTCGCGGAAGGCGGCCCCGACGTGTCCCGCGTGGCGGCGCTCGCCGGCCTGGCCGCGATCGGTCTGGTGATCGCCGCCGTGTGCTCGGCCTACGTCAACGTGCGGCTCTTCCGGTCGAGCGAGAGCGGCCTGCTCGCGCTGCGCACCCGGGCGTTCCGGCACGTGCACGACCTGTCGGTGCTGACGCAGAACACCGAGCGGCGCGGGTCGCTGGTCTCGCGCGTCACGTCGGACGTCGACACGATCTCGCTGTTCGTGCAGTGGGGCGGGATCATGCTCCTCGTCTCGGTCCTGCAGATCGCCGTGGCGACGGTGCTCATGGCGGTCTACTCCTGGCAGCTGACGCTGATCGTGTGGGCCGGCTTCGTGCCGCTGTTCGTCCTGCTCCAGCCGCTGCAGAAGCGGGTGAACGCCCGGTACACCGCGGTGCGTGAGCGGGTCGGCGCGATGCTCGGCGCCATCTCGGAGGCGGTCGTCGGTGCCGAGACCATCCGGGCGTACGGGGTGGCCGAGCGCACGCAGCGCCGGATCGACGCCGCGGTCGCCGCGACGCGCGCGTCCATGGTGCGGGCCCAGAACCTGGTTGCGGTCGTCTTCTCCAGCGGGGTGCTCGTCGCGAACCTCGTCCTGGCGGTGGTCGTGGTCGCCGGGACGTACCTGGGCATCGCGGGGGAGATGTCGGTCGGCCGGCTGCTCGCCTTCCTCTTCCTCGTCCAGCTCTTCACCGGCCCCGTGCAGATGGCCACCGAGATCCTCAACGAGCTGCAGAACGCCGTCGCGGGGTGGCGTCGCGTGCTCGGGGTCCTGGAGACGCCGGTCGAGGTGGTCGACCCCGGCGCGGACGGCGTGCCCAGCCCGCGCGGCCCGGCGCACGTCGAGCTGCGGGGGGTGGACTTCTCCTACCCCGACGGCCCGCCGGTGCTGCGGGAGGTCGACGTCGCGATCCCCGCCGGGATGTCGGTCGCGGTCGTGGGTGCGACGGGGTCGGGCAAGACGACGATCGCCAAGCTCGTCGCGCGGTTCATGGACCCGACCGGCGGCTCGGTGCTGCTGGACGGGGTGGACCTGCGCGACATCCCCCTCGCGGACCTGCGGCGCCGGGTGGTGCTCGTGCCGCAGGAGGGCTTCCTGTTCGACGGCACCCTCGCGCAGAACGTGGCCTACGGGCTGCGGCACGAGGACGGGACGACCGCGGCGGACGACGACGACGAGCGGATCCGCGCGGCGATCGAGGCGCTCGGCCTGGACGGCTGGGTCGACGAGCTGGCCGACGGCCTCGCGACGCCGGTCGGTCAGCGCGGCGAGTCGCTGTCGGCGGGGGAGCGGCAGCTGGTCGCGCTCGCGCGGGCGTACCTCGCGGAGGCGGACCTGCTCCTGCTCGACGAGGCGACCTCGGCGGTGGACCCGGCGACCGAGGTCCGGATCGCCCGCGCCCTGGACTCGCTCACGCGCGGTCGCAGCACCCTGACCATCGCGCACCGCCTCTCCACCGCTGAGGCCGCCGACACGGTCGTGGTGGTCGACGCCGGTCGCGTGGTCGAGGTCGGGCACCACGCCGACCTCGTCGCGCGCGACGGCCACTACGCCGCGATGCACGCCGCCTGGATCTCCCAGACCCGCTGACGGCTGGTGGGACGGGGGCCGTCCGGCGGGCGGCTGCGTGGCAGGATCGGTGCGTGTCTTCCAGCCCCTCCGCACCTGTCCTCGATCCCGCTGTCGCCGCGCGTCTCAAGCACGACGACCACGGTCTGGTGGCGGCGGTCGTGCAGCAGCACGACTCCCGCGAGGTCCTCATGCTCGGCTGGATGGACGACGAGGCGCTGCGCCGGACGTTGACCACCGGCCGCGTCGTGTTCTGGAGCCGCTCGCGGCAGGAGTACTGGCGCAAGGGCGACACGTCCGGC
Source organism: Cellulomonas terrae (assembly GCF_007990265.1). GTDB lineage: Bacteria > Actinomycetota > Actinomycetes > Actinomycetales > Cellulomonadaceae > Cellulomonas > Cellulomonas terrae. The sequence goes on along the minus strand of NZ_BJWH01000003.1, from coordinate 292,370 downwards.
CACGCCCAGTACGTGAAGGCCGTCAGCATCGACTGCGACGGTGACGCGCTGCTCGTCGAGGTCGACCAGGTCGGCGCCGCCTGCCACACGGGTGCGCACACCTGCTTCGACGCCGGCGGCCCGCTGCCCACGGTCGTCGGCACCCGACCCACCGAGGGAGACCCCGCATGACCGCCGCAGCAGTCTCGACGGACGTCGTCACCGCCGAGGTCCCCTGGGGTGGCACGTGGCCGTCGCTCGACGTCTTCCGCGGTCTGGCCCGCGACCGCCGGGTGATCCCCGTGGCGCGCCGGCTCCTCGCCGACGACGTCACGCCCGTCGGGCTCTACCGCACGCTCGCGGCGGGTCGGCCGGGCACGTTCATCCTCGAGTCCGCCGAGGCTGCCGGGAGCTGGGACCGGTACTCGTTCGTCGGGGTGCGCTCGCGCGCGACCCTGACCGTGCGTGACGGGTCGGCCGTCTGGGTCGGCGACGTCCCTGTCGGCGTGCCGACCGACGGGGACGCCCTCGACGTCCTCGAGCGGACGCTCGACGCGCTCCGGACGCCCGCGATCGCCGGGCTGCCTCCGCTGACCAGCGGGCTCGTGGGCGCCCTGGGCTGGGACATCGTGCGGCACTGGGAGCCCACGCTGCCCGCGAACGCCCCGGACGAGCTGGGCGTCCCGGAGCTGACGCTCCTGCTGGCCACGGACCTGGCCGTCGTCGACCACCACGACGGGTCGGTGTGGCTGATCGCCAACGCGATCAACTTCGACGACACTGACGAGCGGGTCGACGACGCGCACGCCGACGCGGTCGCCCGGATCGACGCCATGGAGGCGGCGCTGCTGCGGCCGACGGAGTCCGCCGTCGCGGTCCTCGCGGACGTCGTCGAGCCCGAGCTGGCGTTCCGGTCCACGCGCCAGGAGTTCGAGGACGCGGTGCGCACCGGCCAGGAGGCCATCCGCGACGGCGACGTGTTCCAGGTGGTCCTCTCGCAGCGCCTCGACCTCGACTGCGCTGCGGAGCCGATCGACGTCTACCGGGTGCTGCGCACCATCAACCCCAGCCCGTACATGTACTACCTGCAGCTGCAGGACGCCGACGGCCACGACTTCGCCGTCGTCGGCTCGAGCCCGGAGACCCTGGTGAAGGTCACCTCGGGGCGCGTCGTGACCTTCCCGATCGCGGGGTCGCGGCCCCGCGGCGCCACGCCGGACGAGGACCGCCGGCTCCAGGACGAGGTGCTCGCCGACCCGAAGGAGCGGGCGGAGCACATCATGCTGGTCGACCTGTCCCGCAACGACCTGGTCAAGGTGTGCGAACCGGCCAGCGTCGAGGTCGTCGAGTTCATGGCGGTCAAGCGGTACTCCCACATCATGCACATCTGCTCGACGGTCGTCGGCCGGCTGCGCGAGGGTGCGACCGCCCTGCAGACGCTCGTCGCGACCTTCCCCGCCGGGACGCTCTCGGGGGCACCCAAGCCGCGCGCGATCGCGCTCATCGACGAGATCGAGCCCGCTCGCCGCGGCATCTACGGGGGCACCGTCGGCTACTTCGACTTCGCGGGTGACATGGACATGGCCATCGCCATCCGCACGGCGCTCATCCGCGACGGTCGGGCGAGCGTCCAGGCGGGTGGTGGCATCGTCGCGGACTCGGTGCCCGCGCTGGAGTACGAGGAGTCCCGCAACAAGGCGGCTGCGGCGGTGCGGGCCGTGCAGATCGCGTCGCGGCTGCGCCGAGCGGGCGCGTGACGGTCACGCAGCCGGCCGACCGCCGCCGTGGGGGCCGAGGGCGCGCGGCGGGGGTGCTGCTCGTCCTGGCGGGGCTGACCGCGGTCGTCGCGGTGCCCACCTGGTTCACGACGACGGGCACCACCGCGCTGCAGGGTGTGGTCACGGTCGAGGTCACCGGCACCCAGGCCGCCCCGGCGGTCCTCGCGGCGGCGGTCGCGATCCTCGCGGCCGTCGCGGCCGTCGGGCTGGTCGGCCGGGCAGGTCGCTGGGTGGTGGCGGCGGTGGTGGTGGCGTGCGGCGTGCTCGTCGCGGCCACGGCGCTCGCCGTCACGGCGGACCCGGTCGCCGCGGTCACGCCCGTCGTCGCGGCACAGACCGGGGTGGGCACGCTGGCCGGACCCGTGACGACCAGCATCTGGCCGTGGGTCGCGGTCGGCGTGGGGATCCTCGACGTCGCCGCGGGCGTCTGGTTCCTGCGTGCCTCGCGAGCGTGGTCAGGACCCTCGCAGCGGCACGAGCCCGCGGCTGCAGGTGCCCCCGCACAGCCGCCCGCCGAGCCCGACGAGCGGTCGGACTGGGATGCCCTCAGCCGTGGCGACGACCCGTCCTGACGTGCGACGCAGGTGCCGGGCAGCACCGAGCGGGTCGGATAGGGTGAGCGCAGAACCGAGCACGAAGGGCACCCACTGATGGCTGACGACACTCTCGCGCACCGCGCACAGAACGCCACGCGGACCGAGGCGATGCACCTGCCGCCGACGGCCGCCCCGACCAACCACGGCAAGACGCTCGCGGCGTGGTTCACCACCTACGCCGTGGTCATCACGTTCACCATCGCCGGTCTCGGCGTGCTGTTCGCCATGGTGTGGCTCTTCTGGGTGGGCATGGGCCTGCTCGTCGCCAGCCTGGTGGTGGGCAAGGTGCTGCAGACGTCGGGCTACGGGCAGGGCGGCGACAAGACGCGTGCCCGCCAGGCACGCACCGGCGGGCACTGACCCGCACCAGATCGACCGCCGCCCGACCGGGTGAGCGCACGCGACCGAGGAGGACCGATGTCGACCCCCAACGAGCCGCAGAACCCGTACGGGAGCGGAGAGCCGCAGCAGCCGCAGGACCCCAGCGGGGCCCCGCAGTACCCCGCCGCGCCGCCGCCGTACCCGCAGGAGCCGGCCGCTTCGACGTACCCGGGCGCCGGTGGCGCACCCCAGTACCCCGGCTCCACACCGCAGTACCCGGCCGCTGCGCCGTACGGTTCGGCACCCGGCGGCTACGCGCAGCCGGGAGCGGGCTACGGCGCCGCGTACCCGAAGAACAGCCTGGCCGTCTGGTCGCTCGTGCTCGGCATCGTGTCGTTCGTGCTCTCGTGCGGCTTCCTGACAGGCATCCCGGCGATCATCGTCGGCAACAACGCCAAGAAGGCGGTCGCGCGCGGCGAGGCGAACAACGGCGGCATGGCGACGGCGGGGATCATCCTCGGCTGGATCGCGATCGTGCTCTCGGTGCTCGGCATCATCCTGTTCGCCGTGCTGTTCTCGAACGCCGACTTCCGGGACGCGTTCAACGAGGGTTATACCTCGAGCTACTGACGTGGCGACCGTCGACGACGGTCCGCAGGTCCTGCCGACCGGCCCGCTCCCGTCCGACGCACCCGCGCCGGACGGAGCGGGCCGTCGTGCGTCGTTGACCGCCCCGCTCGTGACCGGCGGGGTGGTCGTGCTCGCCACGGCGCTGCTGGCGGTACGGGACCCGCACGTCACCGGGAGCTACGGCGGCTGCCCGCTGTTCGCTCTGACGGGCCTGTGGTGCCCGGCCTGCGGCGGCCTGCGCGCGACGCACGACCTCGCGACCGGGGACCTGGCCGGGGCCTGGGCGATGAACCCGCTGTGGGTGCTCGCCGTGCCCCTGGTGATCGTGCTGTGGGGTCGCTGGGTCGCCCGCGCGGCACAGGGGCGTCGTGCCCGGCCGGCGCCCACGTGGCTGGCGTGGGTCCTGCTGGCGGTGGTCGTCGGCTTCGGGGTGCTGCGCAACGTCCCGGCGCTGGCCCCGTGGATGCTCCCGTGACGCTGCCCGTCCCAGCCACCGACCTGTGGTCGGGGTCACTCCGGGACCGTTCTACGATGGCTCACCGGACCGCCGCCACGACCGACGGCGAGCAGCAGGTCCGGAACCGACCGGGGGAGAAGGTGAGTTCTCGATGACCGTCCTGGACGACATCGTCGCGGGAGTCAGGCAGGACCTTGCCGTCCGCGAGCAGGCGACCCCGCTCGCCGAGGTGAAGGAACGTGCGCGTCGCCGCGAGTCCGCGATCGAGTGCGTCGGCCGGCTGCGCGCCGAGGACGCGGTCCGCGTGATCGCCGAGGTGAAGCGCTCGAGCCCGAGCAAGGGTGCGCTCGCCACCATCAAGGACCCCGCGGCGCTGGCCGCCGAGTACGAGAAGGGCGGCGCCGCCGTCATCTCGGTGCTCACCGAGGAGCGCCGGTTCCACGGCTCGCTGGCGGACCTGGACGCCGTCCGCGCCCGCGTGGACATCCCGGTGCTGCGCAAGGACTTCGTCGTGACGCCCTACCAGGTGTGGGAGGCCCGCGCGCACGGCGCCGACCTCGTGCTCCTCATCGTCGCCGCCCTCGAGCAGACGGTGCTCGAGTCCCTCGTCGAGCGCGTGCACTCCCTGGGCATGACCGCCCTCGTCGAGGTGCACGACGCCGAGGAGGTCTCCCGGGCCGCCGACGCCGGTGCCCGCGTGATCGGCGTCAACGCCCGCGACCTGCGCTCGCTCGAGGTGGACCGCACCACGTTCGCCCGGGTGGCGCCGGCCATCCCGTCGCACATCGTCAAGATCGCCGAGTCGGGCGTCCGCGGACCCCACGACGTCATGGACTATGCGCGCGCCGGTGCCGACGCGGTGCTGGTCGGCGAGGCGCTGGTCACCGACGACGCCCCTCGCGAGTCGGTCGCCGACCTCGTCGCAGCGGGTGCCCATCCGTCCCTGCGGGCGGTGCGCCAGTGACCGGTCGGCCGACCGTCGAGGCCCTGTCGGACAAGCTTCTCGAGGCCACGGCGAGCGGCCCCCTGTCCACCCACGCCGGGCCGTACTTCGGCGAGTTCGGCGGCCGGTTCGTGCCGGAGGCGCTGATCGCGGCCCTCGACGAGCTGGACACGGCGTACCACAAGGCGCTGACGGACCCCGCGTTCGGGCGCGAGCTGGCACGGCTGCACCGCACCTACACCGGCCGGCCCAGCCCGCTGACGGAGGTGCCGCGGTTCGCGCAGCACGTCGCGCCGGGCGTGCGGGTCTTCCTCAAGCGTGAGGACCTCAACCACACCGGCTCGCACAAGATCAACAACGTGCTGGGACAGGCCCTGCTGGTCAAGCGCATGGGCAAGACGCGCGTGATCGCGGAGACGGGCGCCGGCCAGCACGGCGTGGCGACCGCGACCGCGGCCGCGCTGCTCGACCTCGAGTGCGTCGTGTACATGGGCGAGGAGGACACGCAGCGGCAGGCGCTCAACGTCGCCCGGATGAAGCTGCTGGGCGCCGAGGTGATCCCCGTGACGATCGGGACCCGGACGCTCAAGGACGCGATCAACGAGGCGCTGCGCGACTGGGTGGCCAACGTCGAGACGACGCACTACCTGCTCGGCACGGTCACGGGACCGCACCCGTTCCCCGAGATGGTGCGCGACTTCCACAAGATCATCGGCGAGGAGGCCAAGGCCCAGCTCCTCGAGGAGATCGGCCGCCTGCCCGACGCGGTCGCCGCGTGCGTGGGCGGCGGGTCCAACGCGATGGGCATCTTCAACGCGTTCCTCGACGACCCGGGCGTCCGGCTCTTCGGCTTCGAGGCGGGCGGCGCGGGGATCTCCTCGGGCCGGCACGCCGCGCGGTTCTCGGGCGGCGAGCCCGGCGTGCTGCACGGCGCGAAGTCGTACCTGCTGCAGGACGACGACGGGCAGACGCTGCCCAGCCACTCGGTCTCCGCCGGTCTGGACTATCCGAGCGTCGGTCCGGAGCACGCGTGGCTGCACGACATCGGCCGCGCGGACTACTGGCCGGTGACGGACGCCGAGGCGATGGAGGCGTTCCGCCTCCTGTGCCGGACCGAGGGGATCATCCCGGCCATCGAGTCCGCGCACGCCCTGGCGGGCGCGATCCAGCTGGGCAGCGAGCTGTCGGGCTGGACCGGCGACGACGGCCACGAGCCGGTGCTGCTGGTCAACCTGTCGGGACGTGGGGACAAGGACGTGGCCACCGCCGCGGCGTGGTTCGACCTCATCGAGGACGAGCCCGTCGTGCTGGCCGACCAAGGAGAGCAGCTGTGAGCACGGTCGCGGTGCGGTCCCAGGTGGCGGAGCACCTCGACGCCCTCGGGCGCTCGGCGCTCGTCGGCTACCTGCCTGTCGGCTACCCGTCGGTCGCCGGGTCGGTGGAAGCCGTCCGCACGATGATCGACGCCGGTGCCGACGTCGTCGAGCTGGGCGTCCCGTACAGCGACCCCGTGATGGACGGTCCCACCATCCAGCGGGCGGTCGACGCCGCGCTCGCCGCTGGGACGCGGGTGGGGGACACGATCCGCGCCGTCGAGCAGGTGTCCGGCCGCGGCGCTCCGGTGCTGGTCATGACCTACTGGAACCTGGTGCTGCGCTACGGCGTCGACGCGTTCGCGCGGGACCTCGCCGCGGCGGGCGGCGCCGGGCTGATCACCCCGGACCTCATCCCCGACGAGGCGGCCGACTGGATCGCCGCCTCGGACCGGCACGGTCTGGACCGGGTGTTCCTCGTCGCACCGAGCTCGACGCCGGAGCGCCTCGCCTCGACGGCAGCCGCCTCGCGCGGGTTCGTCTACGCGGCCTCGACGATGGGCGTGACGGGGGAGCGCGCGACCGTCGGCGCGAAGGCCGCCGAGCTCGTCGCGGCGACCCGGGCGGCCGGCGCGCAGCGCGTGTGCGTCGGGCTGGGCGTGTCCCGGCGCGAGCAGGCTGCCGACATCGCCGGGTACGCCGACGGGGTCATCGTCGGATCCGCCCTGGTTCGTGCCCTGCTGGACGCGGACGACGACGCCGCCGGACGCGCCGCGCTGGCCCGCGTGACCGCCGACCTCGCCGAGGGTGTGCGCTCCGCGACGAGGAGCGACCGATGAGCGCGCTGGTGCCGCTCGCGATCCCGAGCCCGTCGACCGGCGTCTGGCACCTCGGTCCCTTCCCGCTGCGCGCCTACGCGTTCGCGATCCTGCTCGGCATCGTCGCTGCGCTCTGGATGACACGGCGCCGGTGGGTCGAGCGCGGCGGCGAGGCGGACACGACCCTCGAGATCGCGTTCTGGGCGGTGCCGTTCGGCATCGTCGGCGGGCGGATCTACCACGTGATCACCTCGCCCGACGCGTACTTCGGCGTCGGTGGCGAGCCCATCCGGGCCCTGTACATCTGGGAGGGGGGCCTCGGGATCTGGGGCGCGGTGGCGTTCGGCGCCGTCGGTGCGTGGATCGGCTGCCGCCGTCAGGGGGTACGGCTCGCCCCGTGGGCGGACGCCCTGGCGCCCGGTCTGCTCGTCGCCCAGGCGCTCGGCCGGCTGGGCAACTGGTTCAACCAGGAGCTGTTCGGCAGCCCGACGACCCTGCCCTGGGGGCTGCGGATCGACCCCGCCTTCATGCCGGTCGGCGACCCCGCGGGCACGCTCTACCACCCGACGTTCCTCTACGAGATGGTCTGGAACCTCGCCGGAGCGGCGCTGCTGATCTGGTTGGACCGCAAGCTCCAGCTCGGCTACGGGCGCGTGTTCTGGCTCTACGTCGTCATCTACACCAGCGGGCGGCTCTGGATCGAGATGCTCCGGATCGACCCGGCGCACGAGATCCTGGGCCTGCGGGTCAACGTCTGGACGTCGATCATCGTCGGCCTCGGAGCGCTGGTAGCGTTCGTGGTGGTCGGGCGCCGGCACCCAGGACGTGACACGACCCTCCTGCTGGCACCCCCCACCGTGCAGGACGACGAGGAGATCGCGACCGATTCCACCCGCTGACCCGCGGGCGAGCGGTCACCCTGCTCCGCACACGATGCGGGCGGTCCATCCACCGCGCTGTATCGTCACCATGACTGGGCCGACGACGTCCCCGTTCCCCCCTTGTTCGTGCAATTCCCCGACCCTGTCGGGGACCGTGAGGACGGTGCAGATGTCGACGTCGCCCGCGAGCCTTGGCGCAGTACGCGCGCCGCTGCCGCAGGGTCTCTACGACCCCGCTGCCGAGCACGACGCGTGCGGTTTCGCCTTCGTCGCCACGCTGCGCGGCACGCCCGGTCGGGACATCGTCGACGCGGGTCTGACCGCGCTGCTCAACCTCGACCACCGTGGCGCCGTGGGCGCCGAGGAGGACAGCGGCGACGGCGCCGGCATCCTCACGCAGATCCCCGACGCGTTCCTGCGGGACGTGGTGGACGCCGAGCTCCCGCCCGCCGGGTTCTACGCGATCGGCATGGCGTTCCTGCCCGTCGACGAGACGGAGCAGCGCCTCGCCGTGGCCGCGCTGGAGTCGATCGCCGCCGAGGAGAAGCTCGACGTCCTCGCGTGGCGCGAGGTCGTGGTGACGGCGGACCTCGTCGGACCGACCGCGCGCGCGTCGATGCCCGTCTTCCGCCAGCTGGTGGTCGCGGACCCGTCGCGCGAGCTGTCGGGGATCGACCTGGACCGCCGGGCGTACCGGCTGCGCAAGCGCGCCGAGCGGGAGCACGGGCTGTACTTCGCGTCGCTCTCGGCCCGCACGATCGCCTACAAGGGCATGCTCACCACCGGGCAGCTCGAGCCGTTCTTCGCCGACCTGTCCGACCCGCGGTACGCCTCCGAGATCGCACTCGTGCACTCGCGCTTCTCGACGAACACGTTCCCCTCCTGGCCGCTCGCGCAGCCGTTCCGGATGATCGCGCACAACGGCGAGATCAACACCGTCCGGGGCAACCGCAACTGGATGGCCGCCCGCGAGGGCACGCTGGCCAGCGACGAGCTGGGCGACCTGACGCCGCTGCTGCCGGTCTGTACGCCGGGCGGCTCGGACTCCGGCAGCTTCGACGAGGTGCTCGAGCTGCTGCACCTGTCGGGGCGGACCCTGCCGCACGCGGTCATGATGATGATCCCGGAGGCGTGGGAGAACCACGCCCAGATGGATGCGTCGCGCCGCGCGTTCTACGAGTACCACTCGACGCTCATGGAGCCCTGGGACGGGCCGGCGGCGATCACGTTCACCGACGGCACCCTGATCGGGTCGGTGCAGGACCGCAACGGCCTGCGCCCCGGCCGGTACTGGGTGACCGAGGACGGGCTCGTCGTGTGCGCGTCCGAGGCGGGCGTCCTGGACATCGACCCCGCGACGATCGTCGCGAAGGGCCGGCTCGAGCCCGGTCGCATGTTCCTGGTGGACACCGGCAAGGGCCGGATCATCGACGACCAGGAGATCAAGTCCTCCCTGGCCGCCCAGCGTCCCTACGCGGACTGGGTGCGCGACAACTCCGTCTACCTGCAGCAGCTGCCCGAGCGTGAGCACGTCGCGCACTCGGCCGCCTCGGTGCGTCGTCGGCAGCGCGCCTTCGGGTACACCGAGGAAGAGCTGAAGATCCTGCTCAGCCCCATGGCCGCCGCGGGCGCGGAGCCGCTGGGTGCGATGGGCTCGGACACCCCGGTCGCGGTGCTGTCGACGCGCCCGCGGATGCTCTTCGACTACTTCACGCAGATGTTCGCGCAGGTGACCAACCCGCCGCTGGACGCCATCCGCGAGGAGTTGGTGACCGCGATCGGCGGCGCCATCGGACCGGAGCCGAACCTGCTGGAGGACGGCCCCGGTCACGCGCGCAAGCTGATCCTGCCGTTCCCGGTGATCGACAACGACCAGCTCGCGAAGATCGTGCACGTCGCCAAGGAGCCGTCGCTCGGGTACCGGTCGACGATCATCCGCGGGCTCTACAAGGTCAGCGGCGGGGGAGAGGCGCTCGAGGCGCGTCTCGAGGAGATCTTTGCCGAGGTCGACGCGGCCGTGGCCGACGGGGTCAGCTTCCTGGTCCTGTCGGACCGGCACTCGGACGCCGACCTCGCGCCGATCCCGTCGCTGCTGCTGCTCAGCGCGGTGCACCACCACACGCTGCGTCGGCACACGCGCACGCAGATCTCGCTGGTCGTCGAGGCCGGTGACGTGCGCGAGGTGCACCACGTCGCGCTGCTGATCGGCTACGGCGCGGCGGCGGTCAACCCGTACCTCGCGATGGAGACGGTCGAGGACCTCGCCCGGTCCGGCTACCTCACCGGCGTCGGCCCCGAGAAGGCGGTCGCCAACCTGATCAAGGCGCTCGGAAAGGGCGTGCTCAAGGTCATGTCGAAGATGGGCATCTCCACGATCGCGTCGTACCGCGGTGCGCAGGTGTTCGAGGCCATCGGGCTCTCGCAGCCGCTGGTCGACAAGTACTTCACGGGCACCACGAGCCGCCTGGGTGGCATCGGCCTCGACGTCATCGCGGCCGAGGTCGCCGCACGGCACGCGGACGCGTACCCGGCGAGCGGCAACCGGCAGGCGCACCTGCGGCTCGCGGTCGGCGGCGAGTACCAGTGGCGCCGGGACGGCGAGGACCACCTGTTCGACCCGGAGACGGTGTTCCGGCTGCAGCACTCCACGCGGACGCGGCAGTTCGACGTCTTCCAGCAGTACACGAACCGGGTCGACGAGCAGTCGTCGCGCCTGATGACGCTGCGTGGACTGCTGGCGTTCAAGGAGGGCGAGCGCGAGCCCGTCCCGCTGGACGAGGTCGAGCCGGTGAGCGAGATCGTCAAGCGGTTCAACACCGGCGCCATGTCCTACGGCTCGATCTCGATCGAGGCGCACGAGACGCTCGCGATCGCGATGAACAGCATCGGCGGCAAGTCGAACACCGGTGAGGGCGGCGAGGACCCGGAGCGCCTGCACGACCCGGTGCGCCGCTCGGCGATCAAGCAGATCGCGTCGGGCCGGTTCGGTGTCACCAGCGAGTACCTCACGAACGCCGACGACATCCAGATCAAGCTCGCCCAGGGCGCCAAGCCCGGCGAGGGCGGTCAGCTGCCCGGCAACAAGGTGTACCCGTGGATCGGGCGGACCCGGCACTCCACGCCCGGCGTCGGGCTCATCTCGCCGCCGCCGCACCACGACATCTACTCGATCGAGGACCTGGCGCAGCTGATCCACGACGCCAAGAACGCGAACCCCCGTGCGCGGATCCACACCAAGCTCGTCAGCGAGTTCGGCGTCGGGACCATCGCGGCGGGTGTCGCGAAGGCGCACTCGGACGTCGTGCTCATCTCGGGTCACGACGGCGGCACCGGTGCGAGCCCGCTGACGTCGCTCAAGCACGCGGGCACGCCGTGGGAGATCGGCCTCGCGGAGACGCAGCAGACCCTGGTCCTGAACAACCTGCGCGACCGCGTGGTCGTCCAGGTCGACGGCCAGCTCAAGACGGGGCGCGACGTGGTCATCGGCGCGCTGCTGGGCGCCGAGGAGTTCGGTTTCGCGACCGCGCCGCTCGTCGTGTCCGGCTGCGTGATGATGCGCGTCTGCCACCTCGACACCTGCCCCGTGGGTGTCGCGACGCAGAACCCGGAGCTGCGTGCCCGGTTCACGGGCAAGCCCGAGTTCGTCGTGACGTTCATGGAGTTCGTCGCGGAGGAGGTCCGGGCGCTGCTCGCGCAGCTGGGCTTCCGCACGCTGCTGGAGGCCGTGGGCCACGTCGAGCTCCTGGACACGCGCGCGGCGATCGACCACTGGAAGGCCGAGGGTCTCGACCTGACGCCGGTTCTCGCGGTCCCGTCGCCGGCCGCCGGCACGGAGCTGCACCACACCAAGGACCAGGACCACGGCCTGGACCGCGCGCTCGACAACCGCCTGATCGCCCTCGCGGGCGACGCGCTGGAGCGCAGCGAGCCGGTCCGGATCGACCTGCCGGTGCGCAACGTCAACCGCACCGTCGGCACGATGCTCGGGCACGAGGTGACCAAGCGGTTCGGCGGTGCCGGGCTGCCGGACGACACGATCGACGTCACGCTCACGGGATCGGCCGGACAGTCCTTCGGGGCGTTCCTGCCGCGCGGCATCACGCTGCGGCTGTTCGGCGACGCCAACGACTACGTCGGCAAGGGGCTGTCGGGTGGGCGCATCGTCGTGCGGCCCGACCGCAACGCGGCCCTGTCCAGCGAGCACAACGTGGTGGCCGGCAACGTCATCGGCTACGGCGCGACCACCGGGCAGATCTTCCTGCGCGGCCTGGTCGGTGAGCGTTTCGGCGTCCGGAACTCCGGCGCGACGCTCGTCGTCGAGGGCGTGGGCGACCACGGCTGCGAGTACATGACCGGCGGCACCGTCCTGGTGCTCGGCCGGACCGGCCGCAACTTCGGTGCCGGCATGTCGGGCGGCACGGCGTACGTGCTGGACCTCGTTCCCGCGCTGGTGAACGTGGAGGCCGTCCGGAGCAACGAGCTCGCGCTCGACCCGCTCGACGACGAGGACGCCGCGCTGGTGCAGAGCCTCCTGCGCGCGCACCTCGACGAGACCGGCTCGCCGGTCGCCGCCCAGCTCCTCGAGGACTTCCCCTCGACCCGGGCGCGCTTCACGCGCCTGCTGCCCACCGAGTACGCCCGCGTCCGCCGCGCGCTCGCGCAGGCCGAGGCCGACGGCCTCGACCCTGCCGCGCCCGGCGTGTGGGACCAGATCCTGGAGGTGGCCCGTGGCTGACCCCCGCGGCTTCCTGAAGGTGCGGGACCGTGAGCTCCCGCCCAACCGCCCTGTCGAGGTCCGGCTGCGCGACTGGAAGGACGTCCACGAGCACCTGCAGGACGGCCAGCCGTACCTCAAGGAGCAGGCCGGCCGCTGCATGGACTGCGGCATCCCGTTCTGCCACAACGGCTGCCCGCTCGGAAACCTCATCCCTGAGTGGAACGACCTGGTGTGGCGCGGCCAGTGGTCCGACGCGATCGACCGGCTGCACGCGACCAACAACTTCCCGGAGTTCACGGGGCGCATCTGCCCGGCGCCGTGCGAGTCGAGCTGCGTGCTGGGCATCAACCAGCCGCCGGTGACGATCAAGAACGTCGAGGTCTCGATCATCGACGAGGCGTTCGAGCGCGGCTACGTGACCCCGCAGGTCCCGCAGCGCCTCACCGGTCACACGGTCGCCGTCGTCGGCTCGGGACCGGCCGGGCTGGCGGCCGCGCAGCAGCTGACACGGGCAGGGCACACGGTCGCGGTGTACGAGCGGGACGACGCCATCGGTGGTCTCCTGCGGTACGGCGTGCCGGACTTCAAGCTCGAGAAGGTCCACATCGACCGCCGCCTCGCGCAGATGGAGGCCGAGGGCACGCGGTTCCGGCCGGGCGTCGAGGTCGGTCGCGACGTCACCTGGCCGCAGCTGCAGGCGCGGTACGACGCGATCGTGATCGCCACGGGAGCGACCGTGCCGCGCGAGCTGCGCGTGCCGGGCAAGGAGCTGGGCGGCGTCCACGTCGCCATGGAGTTCCTGCACCAGGCCAACGCCGTCGCGGCGGGCAAGCCGGTCGCGGACCAGATCACGGCCACCGGCAAGCACGTCATCATCATCGGCGGCGGCGACACCGGCTCGGACTGCCTCGGCACCGCGCTGCGGCAGGGGGCGGCCTCGGTGACGACGCTCGCCATCGGCAAGCGCCCGCCGCTGGAGCGTCCTGAGCACCAGCCCTGGCCGACGGACCCGATCCTGTTCGAGGTGTCGTCCTCGCACGCCGAGGGCGGCGACCGCGACTACCTGGCCTCGACCGTCGAGTTCCTCGGCGACGAGTCCGGCCGCGTGCGTGCGCTGACGCTGGCGACGACGGAGTACCTGTCCGACGGTCGCCGGGTGCCGACACCGGGTACGGAGCGCGAGATCCCGGCGGACCTGGTCCTCGTGGCGATGGGCTTCACCGGCCCCGAGGTGGACCCGCTCACGGAGCAGATCGGCATCGAGCTGACCTCCCGCGGTCTCGTCGCACGCTCCGACGACTACGCGACGACCGTCCCCGGCGTGTTCGTCGCGGGCGACGCCGGCCGCGGGCAGTCGCTCATCGTGTGGGCGATCGCCGAGGGCCGCGCCGCGGCGGCATCCGTCGACACGTACCTCTCGGGCAGCACGGAGCTGCCTGCCCCCGTCACCGCCAGCACCGTGGCGCTGCGCCCCTGAACCCCCCTGGCCACCGGTCCCGCACCGTCCGACCGTGCTGGTCGGACGGGACCTTCGGCCCGACCTTGATCCAACGGAAGGCATAGGCTCGCTTCATGCGTAGAGCAAAGATCGTCTGCACCATCGGCCCCGCTACGGAGTCCGCGGAGCAGATCCAGGCCCTCGTCGACGCCGGGATGGACGTGGCACGGCTCAACCGCAGCCACGGCGACACCGAGGTGCACAAGCGGGTGTACGACAACGTCCGAGCCGCCGCACAGGCGTCCGGGCGGTCCGTCGCGGTCCTCGTCGACCTGCAGGGCCCGAAGATCCGCCTCGGCCGGTTCGTCGACGGCAAGCACGACCTCGCCGTGGGTGACGTCTTCACCATCACCACGGACGACGTCGAGGGCACCAAGGAGCTCGTCTCGACGACCCACAAGGGTCTGACCAACGACGCGCGCGTCGGCGACCCGATCCTCATCGACGACGGCAAGGTCCTCGTCCGCGTGACGGCCGTCGAGGGCACGCGCGTCGTGACCCGCGTCGAGGTCCCGGGCCCGGTGTCGAACAACAAGGGCCTCAACCTGCCCGGCGTGGCCGTGTCGGTCCCCGCGATGAGCGACAAGGACGAGGAGGACCTGCGCTGGGCCCTCAACGTCGGCGCCGACATCATCGCGCTGTCGTTCGTGCGCTCCGCCGACGACTACACCGACGTGCGCCGGATCATGGAGGAGGAGAACCGGGTCGTCCCGGTCATCGCCAAGATCGAGAAGCCGCAGGCCGTCGAGAACCTCGCCGAGATCATCGCGGCGTTCGACGGCATCATGGTGGCCCGTGGCGACCTGGGCGTCGAGCTGCCGCTCGAGCAGGTGCCGCTGGTGCAGAAGCGCGCGGTCGAGCTGGCCCGTCGCAACGCCAAGCCGGTCATCGTGGCGACGCAGGTGCTCGAGTCCATGACGACCAACCCGCGCCCGACGCGCGCCGAGACCTCGGACTGCGCGAACGCGGTGCTCGACGGTGCCGACGCGGTCATGCTCTCGGGCGAGACGAGCGTGGGCGACTACCCGATCGAGACCGTGCGCACGATGGCGCGGATCATCGAGGCGACCGAGGAGCTGGGCCGCGAGCGCATCGCGCCCCTGGGCTCGACGCCGCACACCCGCGGTGGTGCCATCACCCGGGCGGCGGCGGAGATCGGCGAGACGCTCGACGTCAAGTACCTGGTGACGTTCACGCAGTCGGGTGACTCCGCGCGGCGCATGTCGCGGCTGCGCTCCGAGATCCCGCTCCTGGCGTTCACCCCGATCGACCAGGTCCGCAACATCCTGTCGCTCAGCTGGGGCGTCCAGACGTACCGCGTCCCGGCGGTCGAGAACACCGACGCGATGGTGAGCCAGGTCGACTCGACGCTGCGCGCCAACGGTCTGGCGGAGGTCGGCGACTACGTCGTCGTCGTCGCCGGGGCGCCGGTGGGCGTGGTCGGCTCGACGAACTCGATCGTCGTCCACAAGATCGGTGACGAGGAGAACGCGAGCGGCCGCGTCGCCTGACGCTCTCTGTCTCGTCGCACGACCCGTTCGGCCCCGCGCCCTGTACGCGGGGCCGAACGTCGTCCGCGGTCAGATCTGGACGGGGAACGTGAGCACGACGCCCACCGTCGTGAGCAGGACGACGCCCCCGATCGCGATCATCGTCGCGCGCCGGCGCGGGGAGCCCAGCTTCGACCCGATGCCGGAGAAGAAGAGCACCGACGCGCACAGGACGGTCGCCAGCACGTAGCGGTCCTTGCGCTCGATGGCGAGCCGGGCCTCGGCCGCGGACCGCTCGGACTCCTTCTCGAGCCGGACCGACTCGGTGGTCGATGCGAGCACGTACTCGTCCATCGCGAACGGGCTGGGAGGGGCGTCGGGGTCGGTCAGCGGGTCCTCGGCCAACCATGCGTGCACGGCGGGCTGGAACTCGGGCCGGAACCGTTCGAACAGGAACCCCGAGTACAGCGCGGGATCGGGCACGTACGGTTCGGGCAGGAGGGCGTCGCCCTCGTCGTGCAGCGCGGCGAGCCAGTCGGTGAAGAGCAGCACGTCGATGGTCGTCTGCTGGCCGGCGAGCGTCGCGGCCTGGTTGGACTGGGCGCGCTCGCGCGACGCGGCGCTGTACTCGATGGCCTGGACGCCGCCCCACTGGCTGCTCTGGAACGCCGACCAGGCGGTCAGCACCGTGGCGACGGCCAGCAGGATGGTGGCGATCAGGTCGAGATGGCGGTACCACCCGGACTCCGAGACCTGTGCAGGCCCAGCCGTCTCGCCCACTGCCCACCCCCGTCGCGTTTTCTCGGCAGCGTAGCGCCAGGTCCGTAGCGCGGACCGGGCCGGTGGTGGTACCTCTGAGGTCCAGTCGTCCGGGCACGGAGGACGTCCTGCAGACGGGGAGCGGTGCCCGATGACCCAGAAGGCCGGAGCGGCAGGGCTGGTCCTGTTCACCCTCGCCACGGCGCAGTTCCTCATGACCCTCGACAGCTCGGTCATGAACGTGTCGATCGCCCAGGTCGCCGCGGACGTCGGGACGACGGTCACGGGTATCCAGACGGCGATCACCCTCTACACCCTGGTCATGGCCAGCATGATGATCACGGGCGGGAAGATCGGGAGCCTCATCGGCCGTCGTCGTGCGTTCGCCATCGGGTGCGTGATCTACGCGTGCGGGTCGTTCGTCACGTCGATCGCGCAGAGCCTGACCGTGCTGATCATCGGCTGGTCGGTGCTCGAAGGCCTCGGGGCGGCGTTGATCATGCCGGCGATCGTCGCGCTGGTGGCCTCGAACTTCGCCTCGAAGGACCGGCCGCGCGCCTACGGCCTCGTGGCCTCCGCCGGGGCCATCGCGGTGGCGGCCGGACCGCTGATCGGCGGGTTCGTCACGACGTACTGGACCTGGCGGTACGTGTTCGCCGGCGAGGTCGTGCTCGTCATCGGGATCCTGCTGCTCACCCGCAGGCTGGCCGACGCCGAGCCGGAGGCGCGGTTCCGTCTCGACCACGTGGGCTCCGTCCTGTCCGCCGTGGGGCTCGGGCTGGCCGTGTTCGGTGTGCTGCGCTCGGGGGAGTGGGGGTGGGTGCTCACCCGTCCGGGCGGTCCGTCGTGGCTCGGGCTGTCCCCGACGATCTGGTTGATCCTGGCCGGCATGGTGGTGCTGCGGCTGTTCTTCTCGTGGGAGAACCGGATGGTCGCTGCGGGACGGGAACCGCTCGTGCGCCCGGCGATGCTCCGCAACGCCCGGCTGGCCGGTGGTCTGACGATGTTCTTCTTCCAGTTCATGATCCAGGCCGGGCTGTTCTTCGTCGTTCCGCTGTTCCTGTCGATCGCGCTGGGCCTCACGGCGCTGCAGACGGGCGTCCGGCTGCTCCCGTTGTCGGTCTCGCTGCTCATCGCTGCCGTGGGCGTCCCGCGGTTCTTCCCGAACGCCTCCCCCCGCGAGGTGGTCCGTTGGGGGCTGACGAGCATGCTGCTCGGCATCGTCGCGCTCATGGGTGCGCTCGAGGTGGGGGCGGGCGCGGAGATCGTCGCCGTCCCGCTGCTGCTGGCCGGGTTCGGGGTCGGGGCGCTGTCGTCGCAGCTGGGGGCGGTCACCGTCTCGGCGGTGGCGGACAAGGACGCGGGCGACGTGGGCGGCGTGCAGAACACGATGACCAACCTGGGGGCGTCGCTGGGGACGGCGGTCGCCGGGTCGATCCTCGTCGCGACGCTGACGTCGACCCTGCTCGTCGGCCTCGGGTCGAACCCGGAGGTGAGCGCCGAGGTGGCGGAGACCGCTCAGGTGCAGCTGGCGTCGGGCGTGCCGTTCGTCTCCGACGCGCAGCTGGTGACGGCGCTCGAGGACGCCGGGCTCCCGGCGGACGAGGTCGCGGCGATCGCCGACGAGAACGAGTCCGCCCGGATCGACGCGCTGCGGGCGAGCCTGGCCGTGCTCGCCCTGATCGCGGCGCTGGCGCTCTTCTTCTCCCGGCTGCTGCCGACGGCTCCGGTGGGGTCGGAGCCGGTGGGCGGGACGAGGGCGTCAGAGGTGGAGCCGGTAGAACCGGAACATCTCGTGGTCGACCGGAAGGACCTCGACGCGCGAGAAGCCGGCTGACTCGGCGTACCCGGCGAGCACGTCCGGGCGCATGACGGTCCCCGTCCCGACGCCGCCGGGTGTCGACAGGCCGTCGGGCAGGCAGCACACGATCGAGTACCCGTACAGCAGCCGCTCCACAGGGTCGGCGGGTGCCGCGAAGGACTCCGCGGTGCGCTCGTCCATCACCAGCACGTAGCCGTCGTCGTGCACGATGGTCCGCATCGCCGCGAGGACACCGACCGGGTCCGGCATGTCGTGGACGCACTCGTAGGCCATCACGACGTCGAACGCGCCGGCGTGGCTCTCGCGCAGGTCGGCGGCGTCGACGACCGAGAACGTGGCGCGGCCGTCGAGCCCACGGTCGGCGGCGTGCCGACGAGCCGCCGCCACCGAGGGCTCGTCGACGTCGAACCCCTCGAACGTCGACGTCGGGAACGCGGACGCCAGGCCGATCGACGACCAGCCCTCGCCGGCGCCGATGTCCGCGACCCGCGCACCACCCTGCAGGGCGGTGTGCAGCTCGGGGATCGTGGGGACGATCTGCTGGGGGAGCTCGTCCAGGAAGAGCGGGCGGTTGAGCGCGCCCTGTGCCGTGCGAGCGTCGTCCCCGAACTGGGACCAGCTCACGCCGCCGCCGGAACGCGAGGCGGCGGCGAGGTCGTCGATCCGGCGGCACGCCGCGATGACGAAGCCGGCCACCGGGGCGACGTGCAGCGCACTGTCCGGGTCGGTGAGCACGGGGACCGCGCCCGCCGCCACCTGGTACCGGCGCTCGGTCGCGTCGGCGGCGTCGTCCGCGAGCAACCACCCACCGACGGCCTGCTGCTCCAGCCACTCGCGCGCGTAGCGCTCGTGGGTGCCGGTCCGGGCGGCCAGCTCGACGGACGTGAGGGGCCCGTCGTCGACGAGCGCCTGGTACCAGCCGAGATTGCGGCCGAGATGGATCGCGACCAGGTCCATCCCGCCGAGCGTCGCGGCCAGCAGCCGGTCGGCGAAGGCCGCGGGCTCCGCGTCGGCTGACGGGGTCTCGAAGAGGTCGGTGCTCATGGGTTCCTCCTGGAGGGGCGCGGACTCCTCGAGTCTGGACCTGTGCACGGTGTCGCGTCAGCCCACACTTTCCCTCAGCGCGGTCAGGACGACCGGCCAGGCCGCGGACTCCGGGTCGATGAGCTCGAAGTGCCCGGTGCCGGAGACCTCGATCAGGGACGCGCCGGTGCGGTCGCGGTAGCTGCGGGACACCTCGATCGGCACGAGGTCGTCGAGCACACCGTGCACGACGACGGTGGTCGCGGCCGGGGCGCCGAGCACGGCGGGATCGGTGGCGGCGAACCGGTCGGGCACCGCCGTCGGGCTGCCGCCGAGCAGCTCGCGGACCGCCCCTCCGCTCAGGCCGAGCCGGTCCACCTCCGCCAGGTCGGCTGCAGGTGCCAGGGCCACGACGCCGCGGACGGCGGGTGCGCGTCCGGCGCGGCCGGGAGCGCCCGGCGGGAGCCGGTCCCGCACGGCGGCCCAGAGGGCCAGGTGCCCGCCGGCGGAGTGCCCGAGGTAGGCGACGCTGCCCAGGTCGACCCGGTCGACGAGCGCGGTCTGGACGGCCTCGATCGCATCGCCGACGTCACTGAACGTCGCCGGCCAGCCGCCACCACCGCCGACCCGGCGGTACTCGACGTTCGCGACGGCGAAGCCCTCCGCCGTCAGAGCGTCGGCCACGACGCGCAGGTGCGCCCGGTCGTACGCGACACGCCAGAAGCCCCCGTGCAGCAGCACGACGAGCGGAGGCCGCCCCGCGCCCTGCGGGAACGTCACGTCGACGACCTGGTCGGGGTGGGTGCCGTAGCGCAGGGTCTCCACGTCCGGACTGTACGCAGCGCGCACGGCATAGTGGCGGGATGGACGAGAAGGTCACCCTGCTCCGCCAGCTGCGCGCCCTGCGCACGAGCATGCTGGGCAAGCTCGGCGGCCTGGGCGAGTACGAGATCCGCCGACCGATGACCCCGACGGGCACCAACCTGCTCGGGCTGGTCAAGCACGTCGCCAGCGTCGAGCTGGGCTACTTCGGCGAGGTGTTCGGGCGGCCGAGCGGTCGAGAGCTGCCCTGGCACGCCGACGACGCGGAGGTGAACGCGGACATGTGGGCGACCGCCGAGGAGACGCGCGAGCAGATCGTCGAGCTCCACGAGTTCTCGGCTGCGCACTCCGACGCGACGATCGAGGCGCTCCCACTGGACGCGCCGGGCCAGGTGCCGTGGTGGCCGGAGGACCGCCGGGACGTGACCCTGCACCAGATCCTGGTGCACATGTGCGTCGAGCGTGCCCGGCACGCGGGCCACGCCGACATCGTGCGCGAGCTCGTCGACGGCGCGGTGGGCAGCCGCCAGGACGACCCGAACATCCCCACGATCGACTGGCCGGCCTACCGCGAGCAGCTCGAGGCGGCCGCACGGCAGGCCGCGACCACCGCTACGCGTCCGTGAAGTCGCAGCTGATGACGAACCGGACGGGCTTGTCGAACGTGTAGGTGCGGTCGCCCTCGTTCGCGTCGCCCAGGTCGCTGACGAAGTACGTCTTCCCGGTCCGGATCACGACGAACGCGACCGGCGACGGCTTGGTGTACGTGCGCACCCCGTGGCCGACGGTGGTCTTGGTGCAGTCGTAGACGCCGCCGTACTCCCACGTGGCCGGGTCGGCCTGCGGGTCGGTCCGGCACGCGGCGGCCGGTCCTGCGGAGGCGAGGAGAGCGGCGCCTGCGAGCGCGGCGGCGGTGAGCGACATGCGGAGACGTGCCATGAGTTCCCCCTGCTGGACAGCGGACACCGCGCTGGTCGCGGTGTCCGGTTTGTCCATGTTAGGGGTCGTGCGGACGCGGAGAGAAGGCTGGACCTGCAGGTTCACCCGGCGGACGTGGGGCGGGCACGGCCCGGCGTCAGCAGGATGGCCACGCTGAGCACGAGCACCCAGACCGGGAACAGCAGCTGCGCCCACTTGTGCTCGCCGGCGACGAGGAGGAGCACCAGCGCCACCGCGTAGCCGCTGAACGGCACCCAGCGGGGGACAGCCGCGGTGCGGAGCGCGACGGTGCTCACCGAGAGCGTGAAGACGGCCGCCATCCGCATCGCGTACACGGAGACCAGCGCCTCCGTGGTGCCCCGGCCGAACGTCCAGACCCCGGCGTCGAGGTCGTCGCCGGACACCATCGCGACCAGGCTCGTCGCGGTGACCGCGCCCTGGAACAGCATCGCGAGGAACAGCAGGCCGCTGCCCAGGAAGACGGTCGAGAAGAGGCGGTCCTCGACCTCGCCTAGCTGGTCGCGCACCACGCCGATGAACCACAGGAACGCGATCCCCGCGAAGGGCACGAGGTTGAGGGCGAGGTGGACCAGGCGCCGTCGGCCGGCGTCGAGCTCGATCCCGCCGACGGTCTCGCCGGCGACTGCGAGGCGCATCATCACGAGCGCGGCGATGAGCAGGACCGCGAACACGATGCCGGCCACCGCGGCGGACCGGCGGCTGCGCCAGCGGCGGGCGACGAGGCCCGTGGCCTCTGTGGTCACGGGCCCATCCTGGCAGGGTGGGTCTACCGGGGCGCCCCGCCGCGCACGAACGCCTCCCGCGGGTGCTGCACGCTCGCCAGCGAGACGATGTCCCGCCCGAAGAGCCCGGCGGCCAGCCAGACGGCCAGCACCCGGATCTTGCGCTCCCACGTCGGGACCGCCAGCACGTGGTACCCGCGGTGCATCACCCACGCCGGGAAGCCCGTGACGACGAGGCGGCGGTACTGGAAGACGCCCTGCCCCAGGCCGAGGGTCGCCACGACACCGAGGCTCTGGTGCACGTACTCCTTCGGGGTCCCACCGCGCAGCACCGCCGTGATGTTCGCGGCGAGGTGCCTGCCTTGCCGCACGGCGTGCTGGGCGTTCGGCACGGTGCGGGCGCCCGGGGTGCCGACGGCGATGTCCGGGACCGCGGCGTCGTCCCCGGCGGCCCAGGCGTCGGGCACGAACGCCTCCGCCGTGCCGATCCGCAGGTCCGCTCGTACGCGGAGGAACCCGCGGTCGTCGACCGGGAGGTCCGTGTGCTGGGCGACCACCGGGTTCGCGGCGTTGCCCGCGGCCCACACGATCAGCTCGGAGTCGAACTCCTGGCCGGTCGAGAGCACGACGTGGCCGCCCACGGCGGAGACGAGCTGCGTGTTCAGGTGCACGTGCGCGCCACGCTCCTCGAGCGCCTTCACGACCCAGCGTCCGGGCTCGTCGGTGACCTCCGGCAGGATGCGCCCCGCCGCCTCGACGAGGTGGAAGCTCAGGTCGGCGAGCGAGAGCTCGGGATAGGACCGCAGCAGCGACGTGGCCAGCGACAGCAGCTCGCCGAACCCTTCGACGCCGGAGAAGCCGCCACCCACGAACGTGACGGTCAGGAGGCGCTGCCGCTCCGGTCCCGGCGGCAGGACGGAGGCGCGGTCGAACGACGTGAGGAGCTTGTCGCGGATGGCGACGGCCTCCTCGACGTGCTTCATCCCGATCGCCTGCTCGGCGACGCCCGGGATCGGGAACGTGCGGGTGACCGCCCCGGCGGTGATCACGATGACGTCGTAGCCGAGCTCGACGTCGTCGCCGTCGGCGGGGCGGACCTGCAGCGCCCGGCGGGCGTGCTCGACCCGGGTCACCTCGCCGGCGACCACCCGGGTACGGCGCAGGTGCTTGCGCAGCGAGACGGCGGCGTGCCGCGCCTCGACCGACCCGGCCATCACCTCGGGCAGGAACGGCTGGTACGTCATGTACGGGCGCGGGTCGATGACGGTGATCTCCGCCTCGTCCGGCCGCAGCCTCTTCTCCAGGTTCCAGGCGGCGTAGAAGCCCGCGTACCCGCCGCCGACGATCACGATCCTCTGCATCTGTGTCACACCTTCTCGACCGCGCAGGTCGCCGGAACGTGACACCCGTCAGACGGCGGGAGCGAACTGCCGCATCTTGCTCGGGGCGACCTGGATGTAGACGTGCTCGATCCCGCGGTCGGACCCGTCCAGCACGACGACCGCCTGCGGCTCTCCGGTGCTGGACGTGACGAGGAGCGCGGTGCCCCCGTTGGCCTCCACGATGCGCAGCGTCGAGTCCTGCCAGTACTTGCGCAGGACGTTGTCCAGGAACGTGAGGGTGCGCGCGGCGCCCACGAGCTCGACGCGGGACGCGTGCACCTCTCCGCCGCCGTCGGGCCGCACGACGACGTCGTCGACGAGCAGGCGTTCGAGGCCGTCGAGGTCCCCGACCTGCGCCGCGGCCACGAACGACTCCAGCAGCCGGCGCTGCTGCGCGGGTGGCGCGGGCGCCGACCGCTCGGACGCCAGGTGCTCGCGCGCCCGCCGCGCGACCTGCCGCGCGTTGGCCTCGGTGGTGTCCAGGACCTCGGCGATCTCCCGGTAGGAGTAGCCGAACGCCTCGTGCAGCACGTACGCCGCACGCTCGGGCGCCGTGAGCTTCTCCAGCAGGAGCAGCACCGCCATCTCGAGCGCCTCCGCCCGCTCGGCCCCCAGCGCGGGGTCCGCGCTGGTGTCCACCGGCTCGGGCAGCCACGGGCCGACGTACGTCTCGCGCCGCGTGTGCGCGGACGTCGTCGCGTTGATGGCGAGGCGGGTCGTCGTGGTGGTGAGGAAGGCCGCGGGGTTGCGCACCACGCGGCGGTCCGTGCCCTGCCAGCGCAGCCACGCGTCCTGCACCACGTCCTCGGCCTCCGCGACGCTGCCCAGCATCCGGTAGGCGATGCCGAACAGGCGGGGACGGACGTCCTCGAAGGCGGCCAGGTCCGAGTCGGGGACGTTGGCGTTCCACCCCGCGGCCGGCGCGCTCGGGTTGTCGGCGGTGTCGCTGGTCACGGTCACAACATAGGGGTCAGCGCGCCGACCAGCCCTCGAAGGTGGTGGTCCCCAGGGTCGCCTCGCCCAGCGGGACCAGGGTGTCCTCCTCCAGCAGGGCACCGAAGTACGTCGCGGCAGGGTCGGTGACGACCTGGCGGGCGTCGTCGCGCGCGGCCAGGAAGCGTCGGGCCAGGTCGTCGAGGCGGAACCGTTCCGGACCGGCGATGTCGACCCGTGCGGTGGTCGACGCACCCACGGCGACGTCCCGGAGCGCCGCGGCGACGTCGTCCGCGGCCATCGGCTGGATGAGCACGTGCGCCAGCCGCACCGTCGAGCCGTCGGTCGCGGAGTCGACGATGCCGCCGACGAACTCGAAGAACTGCGTCGCGTGCACCAGCGAGTACGGGATCGCGGAGCCCTCGATGAGCTGCTCCTGCGCGATCTTCGCGCGGAAGTAGCCGCTCTCGGGCAGGCGCTGCGTGCCGACGACGGAGAGGGCCACGTGGTGGCCGACACCCGCCTCGGCCTCGGCGGCGAGCAGGTTCCGGGTCGAGGTCTCGAAGAACGACAGGACCGCGGCCGCCTCGAAGGACGGGGAGTTCGACACGTCGACGACGACGTCGGCGCCGGTGAGCACCTCGGCCAGCCCGTCGCCCGTCAGCGTGTTGACGCCCGTGCCGGGCGACGCGGCGACGGCCTCGTGGCCGTCGGCGGCCAGCAGCGCGACCAGCTTCGAGCCGATGAGCCCCGTGCCTCCGATGACGACGATCTTCATGGGTGTACCTCCGGTGTCGGTGACCAGCGACGCGCTGGACACCACCCTCGACCGTGCAGCGGGGGCAGACGTGACACGGACGCCTCGACCGTTCTGCGATGCCCGGCGTGTCCGGTGCGGTCGCATGCGTCGTCGCGCCGATCCTGGTCCGATGAGTGCGCACCTCCACGACGTCACCCCCGCCTCGCCGCAGGTCCGTCGGCACGCGCGCCGGGTCTTCGCCGCGATCCTGGTGCCCGCCCTGCTGGCCACCCTGGTGGGCGCGTGGGTGCTGTGGCCGACGGGGGAGCGGCCGGTCCTGGAGACCGCCCCGCCGGGGATGACGTTCCCCACGGTGACGGTCGCCGAGGTGTTCCCGGACCGCGAGGACCCGCTGCGGCAGGTCCGCGGAACCATGGCGGACGGGTCGAGCGCCTGGGTCCAGGTCCCGCCCGAGTACCTGTCCGAGGTCCATCCGGGCGACCGGATCATCACGGCGGACCTGGGCTCGATGGGGACGCCGGAGACGGGCCTGATCTTCACCGACTTCGTCCGCGGGCCGCCGCTGGCCCTGCTCGCCGCCGTGTTCGCGGTCCTGGTGGTGGCGGTCGCCCGGTGGCGGGGCTTCGCGGCCCTGATCGGGCTCGGCATCTCGATGGCCGTCATCGGGGCGTTCATGCTGCCTGCGCTGCTCGAGGGCAAGCCTGCGCTGCCGGTGGCCCTGGTGACCTCGTCGGCCATCATGTTCGTCGTCCTCTACCTCGCGCACGGCTTCTCCCTGCGCACGTCCACCGCGCTCGTCGGCACCCTGCTCGGGCTGCTCGCGACAGGGTTCCTCGCGACGTGGGCGAGCGGTGCGGCACACCTGACGGGGCTGTCGGGGGAGTTCGCCCTCGACCTGCTGTCGTACGCGCCGCAGGCACGGATGAGCGCGGTGCTGCTGTGCGGGATGGTGATCGCCGGTCTCGGCGTGCTCAACGACGTGACGATCACGCAGGCGTCCGCGGTCTGGGAGCTGTACGGCAGCTCGCCGGACGCCGGCTGGCGCGAGCTGTTCGGCCGCGGGATGCGGATCGGCCGGGACCACATCGCGTCGACCGTCTACACGATCGTGTTCGCGTACGTCGGCGCGACCCTGCCGCTGGTCCTCCTGGTCAGCATCTCCGACCGCGCGATGCTGGACGCCCTGACCAGCGGAGAGCTCGCCGAGGAGGTCGCACGGACGCTGGTCGGGTCGATCGGGCTCGTGCTGGCCATCCCGCTCACCACGGCGATTGCGGCGTGGGTCGTGCGGGCCAACCGGGCTGCGCCGGTGACGCAGCAGGAGCGCGGGCTAGTGGACGTGGCTGTGCCCTGAGGCACGGCTCAGCCGCGCGGGCTCCTGCCCGTGCGCGACGACCGCAGCGATCGCCGTGGTGAACGGGATCGCGAGGATGAGGCCGATGGCGCCGGCCAGCGTGCGGACGATCTCCTGGGCGAACTGGCCGCTCGTGAGCGTCTGGCCCAGGGGCAGCTCGTAGATCTGCAGGAGCAGCAGGACCGGGAGCGAGGCGCCGGCGTAGGCGAACGCGATGGTGTAGATCGTCGACGCGATGTGGTCCCGGCCGATCCGCATGCCGCCCGTGAACAGGCCGCGCCACGACGCGTGCGGGTCCATGGCGCGCAGCTCCCAGACCGCCGAGGCCTGGGTGATGGTGACGTCGTTGAGCACGCCGAGCCCGGCGAGCACCACGCCGCACAGGAAGACGCCCCGCAGAGCCGCCGCGCCGTTGTCGCCGAGGAGGGTTGCGAGCCGGTAGTCCTCCTCGGTCGTCGCCCCCGTCAGGTGTGCCGCGTCGGCGCCGAGGGCCCCGAGCGCACCGACGAGCAGGAGCCCGGTGAGGGTGCCGAGCAGGGCCGTGCTGGTGCGCAGGGAGAAGCCGTGCGCCAGGTACAGGACCACGGCCATGATCACCGCCGACCCGCACAGCGCGAGGACGACCGCGTTCTCCCCGGCGATGAGCCCGGGCAGGACGTACTGCCACAGCACCACGAACGCGAGGCCCAGACCGACGATCGCCCGCAGCCCGCGCCACCCGGCGACCAGGGCTGTGATCAGCACGAACGCCAGCGCCAGGGTGGCGAGAGGGACACCTCGGGCGAAGTCCGACCAGGCCCAGGTCTCGGGGGCGCCGTCCGCCGCCGGGTAGTGCTGCACGACGATGCGGGTCCCCTCGGGGACGTCGGCGGCCGTGAGCGTCGCGGTGGCCCACACCTCGATGTCGGTGCCGGACTGCGCCCCGGACGTCACGGTCGCCAGCACCAGGAGGCACGGGACCTGGTCCGGCTGCGAGCCGTCCGGGAGGCGGTCCTCGACGGTCGACTCGCACTGCTCGGTCCGGGTCCCGGTGACCGTCGCCGTCACGTGCTCGACGCCCACGTCCACGAGACCGGCCCGCTGACCGGACCCGCCGTCGTCGTGGGGCCACGTCAGGATCATGCCGACGACCGCGGCCAGCAGCAGGGGCCCGAGGACGAGGCCGAGCACGAGGGTGGCCCGGGACGATCGGCGGCGGCGAGGGCGGGTGGTCTGCTCGTCCGGTGCGGTCACGGGGTCGATTGTGCATGAGCGAGGCGCCGAGCCGGTCGGCTGCGGCGCCTTGCTGTACGGGTCCTAGCGGGGGTCGACGTTCTGCTCGTCGATCCCGTCGGCCTTGATCTTCTCGGCGTCGGTCAGCTCGGCCTCGGCCTCGGACTTCACGTCGCGGACCACCGGGGTGCTGTCTCCGGTGTCGTGGACGATCCTGTCGTCGCTGTGCATCTCGACCTCCTCGTCGTTCAGCTCTCGTGCGAGAGGCGAGCGTAGGTCCGCTACGGCGTGCGCGCGCGCCGAGCCGCGGAGGGCCAGGTCAGGCGCCGAGGAGCCAGCGCAGCGTGCGGGCGTTGCGCACGGCGTTCCCGCCGCCGTCGTTGTTGAAGTAGACGAGCACGTCGTGCCCGTCGCCCGACCACTCGCGCACCCGGTCAGCCCACCAGCGCAGGTCGTCGTCGGAGTACGAGCCGCCGTAGAGGTGGTCGTGGTCCGGACCGTGCAGGCGCACGTAGACGGTCGGCGCGGTCGCGCGCAGCACGCACGGCAGGTGGGCGCCGCTCATCACGACGTTCGCGGCACCGTGCCGCTCCAGGAGCGCGAACACGTCGTCGTGCTGCCACGACGGGTGCCGCAGCTCGACGGCCACCCGGACCCAGCCGGGCAGCGAGCCGAGGAACCAGCCGAGCCGGGCGTCGTCGCGAGCCTGGTCGGGCCGCAGCTGGACGAGGAGCACCTCGCGCCGGTCACCGAGCTCGTGCCACGAGCGAGCCATGCGGTCCGACCAGGCCTCGGGGGAGTACAGACGCTTGGCGTGGGTCAGCCCGCGCGACGCCTTCACGGACATGCCGAACCCGTCGGGCAGCCTCCGTCGCCACCCGGCGAACGTCGAGTCCTTCGGCCAGCGGTAGAAGCTCGCGTTGAGCTCGACCGTGTCGAACTCCGCGACGTACCTCCCCAGGCGCTCCCCTGGGGGCAGGCCGGGCGGGTAGAGGACGTGCTCCCAGTGGTCGTAGGACCAGCCGGACGTGCCGATGCGGATGCTCACACCGGGCGAACCTCTCGTTTCAGCGCGCGAACCGGACGAAACGCCCCTAGATTCACTCGTCGCCGTACCCGGCGTACTTCTTCACCGTGAGGAGCACCATCATGACCCCCGCAGGCATCATCTCCGCGATCATCATCGGCGCCATCATCGGCGTCCTCGGCCGCCTGCTCGTCCGCGGCAAGCAGAACATCTCGATCCTGGTCACGATCATCGTGGGCATCGTCGCCGCGCTCCTCGGTACCTGGCTCGCGGGCCTCGTCGGCGTCCAGACGACCGACGGCATCGACTGGATCGAGCTGCTCTTCCAGGTGGTCCTCGCCGCGATCGGCGTCGCGATCGTCGCCGGCTCGGGCCGCCGTCGCTGACGCGACGTCGTACGTCGGGAGCGGCCCACCCCCGGGTGGGCCGCTCTCGTCGCGTCAGGATGCAGAGCGCGCCTCGGGGGCACACCATGAAGCGCAGCCGAAGCAGCCCGGCGCACGCACGGATGGACCCGCAGGAGCAGACGTGAGCGAGCAGGACGAGCAGTTCCCGGCGCAGCAGCAGCAGCCCCCGGGCCTGACGGATCCGATGACCCCGACGCCGGACCACGGGGAGTCGAGCTACGAGGGGCACGGCCTCCTGACCGGTCGACGGGCGCTGATCACCGGCGGTGACTCGGGCATCGGCCGGGCCGTCGCCATCGCCTACGCCCGCGAGGGGGCCGACGTCGCGATCGTGTACCTGCCCGAGGAGCAGGCGGACGCCGACGAGACCTCGCGGTGGGTCGAGGAGGCCGGGCGACGGTGCGTGCAGATCCCGACCGACCTGACCGACGAGCAGGCCGCGCGCGGTGCTGTGCGGACGGCCGTGTCCGGTCTGGGCGGGCTGGACATCCTGGTCAACAACGCCGGCTTCCAGATGGCGCGCCGCGAGTCCGTCGCGGACATCACGTCCGAGGACCTGGACCGCACCTTCAAGACGAACCTGTACGCGCTGTTCTGGGTGACCCAGACCGCCCTGGAGCACCTGGGTGAGGGCAGCGTCATCCTCAACAACTCCTCGATCCAGGCGTACCAGCCGTCCGAGACGCTGCTGGACTACGCGTCGACCAAGGCGGCGATCAACAACGTCACCGTCAACCTGGCCTCGGAGCTCGGGTCGCGCGGCATCCGCGTCAACGCCGTCGCGCCGGGCCCGATCTGGACACCGCTGCAGCCCGCGACGCAGTTCACGGAGAAGGTCGAGAAGTTCGGCTCGGACGCCCCGCTGGGCCGCGCCGGCCAGCCGGCCGAGGTCGCGCCGGCGTTCGTGTTCCTGGCGGCCGACTCGACCGCGTCCTACGTGTCGGGGACCGTCCTCGGCGTCACCGGAGGCAAGCCGGTGTTCTGATCGCCTGACCCGTCCCCCCGCCCCGTCCACCAGGAGGTCCGTCATGAGCAGCCCGATCCCCGACCCCGGCCAGGTGCCGGACGAGCCGAACTTCACCGACGTGCCCGGCGACGACGCGACGCCGATCGACGAGCCGACGCCGCCGGACGTGCCGGGCCCCCACGACGTCCAGGCGCCCCGGGACACGCCCGACAGCATCGCCGCCGGCGACGTCGGCTCGATCGAGCCGCCGGACTGAGGACGAGCCGCTAGCCCTGGCTGCCCGGCAGCGGGTGTCCCTCGGAAGCCTGGACGACGACGAAGCCCTGGCCCGTGAGCCCGAGCTGGTAGGCCTCGCCGGAGCCACGACCGATGACCGCACCCAGCTTCGCGGTCTTGCGCACCGTGGACTGCAGCGAGGTCGACCACAGGACCGCCGCCTGCATGTCCACGTAGGTCGGCACGTCGACCTGCAGGACCACGGGCGTGCCGTAGGCGGTCACGGCCAGCGCGCCGGTGCCGGTGAACGTGGTGTTGAACAGACCGCCGCTGAGCATCGACGCGCCCTCGACGCGGTTGATGTCCCAGGTGAGGGTGCTCTCGAACGCGAGGATGCTGGAGCCGCTGACGGTCACGCTCTCGCCCTCGAGATGGATGATGAAGATCTCGTCGGCGTCCTGCGCGAGGAACACGTCGCCGCTGCCGGAGACCTTCATCAGCGACATGCCCTCGCCGGTGAACGCCTTCTTGAACATCTTGGCGACGCCGCCGCTGCCCTGGTAGTTGAAGTCGACGTCGCCCTGGTAGGCCACCATCGACCCCTGCTTGGCGTAGAAGAAGCCGCCCGTACCGGCGAGGTCGACCTTGAGCATCCGCTCGTTCTGGAGCACGAAGCTGCCGGGCTCGGTGGACCGTTCGGCGTTCTGCATGAGTGAGCTGCGCATCGACGCATGCTAGCCGCCGGGGCCAGACTGGGCGGGTGGTCGACAGTCCCGTCCCACCGCCGGCCAGCTGCCCGATCGGGTGGCAGCCGCAGGCGCTCGCGCCGGTCTTCTGGGGTGTCCGCTCGCTCGGGCCGGCCGACGGTGCTCCCGTGGACCTGCGCATCTTCTTCCCGAGCCTGGACGGCGCCGTGGAGAGTGCCCCGCTGCTGGAGGGTTGCGGCCGGTACCCGCTCGTCCTGCTCGCGCACGGGCACTGCCCGCAGGACGCGGACCACTACCTGCGCTGGTTCCTGGTCCCGGCGATGCTGGCGCGCAGCGGCTACGTGGTCGTCGTGCCGCGGCTGGCGGGGATCGAGGGCGGGAACAACCCGTCGGTCCCGGAGCACCCGGACGAGGCGACGCTCGACGCCGTGCTGACCTGGGCGCGCACCGGGTGGGAGCACGCGGAGGTCCTCCTGCCGCCGCCGGCCACCGGCGTGATCGGGCACAGCTTCGGCGCGATGCTCGGTGCGCGCTTCTGCGTCGGCCGCGAGGTCGGCGGCTTCGTCGGGCTGAGCGGAGGGTGGCAGGACTGGTTCGGCGGCGAGCCGTTCCCGCTCCCGCTGCTCGACCTGCCGACCCTGCTGATGTGGGGGTTGGGCTTCGACCTGTTCAGCCAGCTCACCGAGGCGCAGTGGCAGGCCGTGCGCCGGCCCCGGCACCGAGTGGTGTTCGACGAGGGTGAGCACTGGGACTACCTCAGCGCGCAGCTCGACCTCCCGTGCAGGCCCGGCGGCGGAGCGTGCCCGCAGGTCGCGAGCGCGACCGCGGACCTCGTGACCATGTTCTTCGCCCGGTACCTGCCGCCGGAGCTGGCGACGAACCTGGCCGTCGACGTGCCGTCCTCGCTGGTGCCGCCGGAGCTGGACCTGACACCGGAGCAGGAGTTCTTCGCCGGTGGCTTCCTCGGCGGCTTCCACCGGCTGGGGACCGACCCGCGGTGCGGCGTGACGGTGTCGTCGGACAGCGAGCGCCTGCTCGCCAACCGCCGCACCCGCGAGACGCACTCCCTGGACCACCCGTGCGTGTGGGTGGCCAGGATCGCGGCGCGCAACCGGTGGCCGGTCGGCGCGCGCCCGGCCGGGTACCACTGGTGCGACGTGTGCTTCCCCAGCCGGGCGGACGGCTAGCGGGTCGACACCTGCCCGGTGAGGCCGCGGGAGTGCAGGACGTGGCGCTCCAGCGGTGCGAAGACGACGAGCTCGATGACGATGCCGACCAGGAAGATGAGCCCGATCGACGCGATCACGAGCGACATGTCGCTGGTGACCCGGCCGAGGTCGAGGATCTGGCCGAGCCCCGTCCCGAGCCCGGTCTGCACGATGAGCTCGGCGGCCATGAGGGAACGCCACGCGAACGCCCAGCCCTGCTTGAGGCCCCCGAGGAAGCCGGGCAGCGCGGCGGGCAGCAGGACGAAGCGGATCCGCGTCCACCCCGTGGCGCCGAGCACCTGGCCGACACGCAGGTAGAGCGGCGGCACCTGGTCGGTGCCGGCGAGCAGCCCGTTGACGATGGACGGCACCGCACCGAGCAGGATGACCGCGTACATGGTGGCGTCGGTGAGCTGGAACCAGATGATCGCGGCGGGCACCCAGGCGACCGACGGCAGCGACTGCAGGCCGGTGATGATCGGGCCGAACGCGCGGCGCAGGAGCGGGGACGCGGCGAGCGCGACCCCGATCGCCACCCCGACGACGACCGACATCGAGAAGCCGACCGCCGCGCGCTGCACGCTCAGGGTGACCGCGCGCCAGGCCGAGCCGTCCTGGATGGTGCCCAGCAGCGTCTGCCACGTGTCCGCGGGGCTCGGGAGCGCGTACGGCGGCTTGAGCTCGAGCTGGTAGGCGACCTGCCACACGACGAGCAGGGCGCCCAGGGCGGCGAGCACGGGCCAGACAGCACGCCACGCGGCCCGCCAGGCTGAGCTGCGGGGTGCGGCCACCGGCGTCTCCAGCGCGTCGAGCCCCGCTGCGAGGTCGCCGTCCGTGGTCCGGCGCGGGACCGGGGTGGTCGTGTCAGTGGCCATGGCGGGCGATCTCCTGTCGCAGGTCCTCGGTGATCTCGGCACTGAGCCGGGACACGTCGGGGTCTTCGATGCGGCGCGGCTGCGGGATGTCCACCGCCCACTCGCGGGCCACCCGGCCGGGTCGTGAGGAGAGCAGGACGACCCGCTGCCCGAGCCGCACCGCCTCGCGCACGTTGTGCGTGACGAAGATGACGGCTCGCCCGGTCTCGGTCCAGATCCGCGTGAGCTCCTCGTGGAGCACGTCCCGGGTGATGGCGTCGAGCGCGGCGAAGGGCTCGTCCATGAGCAGCAGGTCGCCCTCCTGGGCCAGTGCCCGGGCGAGCGCGACGCGCTGCCGCATGCCGCCCGACAGCTCGTGCACGCGCTTGGGGCCCGAGCCCTCCAGCCGGACGAGGGTGAGCAGACGCTGGGCCTCCTCGCGCCGCTCCGCGCGGGCGAGCCCGCGCAGGCGCAGCGCGAGCTCGACGTTCCCCGCGGCCGTGAGCCACGGGTAGAGCGCGGGCTCCTGGAACATGAGAGCCGGCCTCCCGCCGGGCACCTCGACGGTGCCCGAGACCGGCTCGTCGAGGCCGGCGACCAGCGACAGGAGGGTCGACTTGCCGCACCCCGACGCCCCGAGCAGGCAGACGAACTCGCCCGGGGCCACGGTCAGGTCGATGCGGTCGAGCACCGGGGGGCGGGACGCCTCGCCGAAGTGGTGCGTCACCCCGGTCAGGCGCGCCGCGACGGCGGCCGGGGCGGTGGAGCCCTGGCCGCCGACCGCCGTCACGGTGGTGGTCATGTGCCCGACACCCCGAGGCCGCCGTCGGAGACCGGCTCCTGGTCGTTCTCGGCGAGCACCTCGTTGAGCAGGGTCAGGTCGTAGATGCCCTGCAGGTCGGTCTTCTTGGACGTGCCCGCCGCGACGGCGTGGTCGGCGGACGTCTGCAGGCTCGACGCGACGGGGTCGAGCGTGATGCGCAGGTTGCCCCAGGCGCGGTCGAGCACCTCGGCCGACAGCGGCTTGCCGCTGAGCTTCTCGATCACCGTGTTCGAGAGGGTCTTGGCCTCGTCCGGGTTCGCCGCGATCCACTCGGACGTCGCGTACTCGGCCTCGAGCAGCTTCTTCACGGTGCCCGGGTACTTCGACAGGTAGTCCGTGGCGACGATCAGGTGGGTCGTGACGAAGTCGCCCTCGGGCCAGAGGTCCTTCTCGTCGAGCAGGACGTGCGCGCCGGCGTCCACGACGAGCCGCGACGCCCACGGCTCGGGCAGCCACGCGCCGTCGAGCTGGCCGGCCTTGAACAGGTCGAGCGTCTGCGAGTTCTCCTGCGGTGCGATGGTCACGTCGCTGGCGCCGCCGGTCAGCGACGTCTCCAGCCCCTCCTCGGCGAGCCAGGCGCGCAGAGCGACGTCCTGGGTGTTGCCCAGCTGGGGGGTCGCGAGCGTGGTGCCGACGAGGTCCTCGGGCGAGTCGATCCCGTCGCGCACGACCAGCTGCGCGCCGCCGGAGGTCGCACCGGAGACGATCCGGACCGCCTCGCCGTTCGACTGCGCGAACGCGTTGATGGCCGGGTTGGGGCCGATGAACGTGGCGTCGATCGCGCCACCGAAGAGGGCCTCGACCGCGGCGGGGCCCGCGTTGAAGATCGAGGTGGTGAGCGTCGTGTCGCCCAGGGCGTCCTGGTAGGTGCCGTCGTCGACGCCGACGAGCGCGACGGCGTGGGTCAGGTTGGCGAAGTAGCCGAGGCGGAGCTCGGGGGCCTCCGCGAGCGCCTCGGGTGCGGCGGACTCCTCGGCGGTGGAGCCCGCGGCGGGCTCCTCGGCTGCCGAGGAGGAGCACGCGCCGAGGGAGGCGAGGAGGCCGGCGGCGAGGAGGGCGGCGGTCAGGCGGGCGGGACGGGCGGTCATGTCAGGTCCTTGGGGGTCGCGAGGGATGGGCGGTGGTCGTCACGACGACATCGCTGCGCGGGCCTGACGAGGGAGAGCGGGGTGGGCGCCATGGGGGCGGTTCCTCCGTGGGGGACGGGGGTGGCGCACGCGTCATGCCGCGGCCGTCGAGGTGGTCGACGGTGGCCGGGCGTCGGACGCGCGGCCGGGGGGGGACGGGCCGCGTTCAGACGTTCCGCGGACAGCAGGGGCGCGCGGAAGCCACGACGGCGTGACAGCTCGTCGAGGCGGCGCGGCGGGTCTGCATGGGACGAGGATGGCCGTCTGCGGGCGCCGGCGACAGCACCGTCTCTTAATGTGGACACGGCGGGTCGGAATACGAGACTTAACGACACCGCGGCCGTGCCCGGACCTCAGGGCCCGGGCACGACCGCGGTGCGGCTACTTCGTCGTGGTGCCCGAGCCCGTCGACGGCGGGACCGGCCCGTACAGCGGCGGTGCCGGCTCGGCCATCTCCAGGTCGGCCGTGGCCTGGATGAGCGCGAGCAGGTCGGTGTCGAGGCCGGGGGAGAACTCCTCGAACCGCTCGTCGGCGATCTGCGACGGCACGCCTGCGGGTGCCTGCTCGGTCCCGTCGAGCTCCGTGCCGTCCTTCGACGGGGACATCCCCTGGAAGATCCGGCCCGCCTCGGAGGACGCCGTCAGGTCGAACGTGTACTGCTTGCTCTGCAGCCCGAGGTCGACGAGCTTCTTGACCTCCGGGAACCTCTCCGCGTTCGTCTTCGGGATCGGCAGCAGCGACGCCCAGTTCACACCGAGCGTCTCCAGGGCCCGCGCGTAGGCGTTCTCGTGGGCCTGGTCCCGCACGATCAGGTACGAGATCGTCGAGCGCGCCGTCTTGTTGGCGGTCATCTCGTAGATGCGGCACTTCTGCAGCCTGCCCGTGGACTCGAGCATGAGGTTGTAGAGCAGGTCGAGCACCAGGTTGCCGGAGTTGTAGACGTACGACCCCGACCACGGGTTGCCTGCCGCGTCGACGGGCAGCGCACCCTGGGCGGCGACCAGGTAGTGGTGGATGTTCCCCTGGTCCAGCGCCGACTCCAGCGGCGTGGCGCCACCGGACCCGGGCTTGTCCAGCGGGTCCGTCTTCTTGCCGTTGTACCGCGGGGAGCCGTCGAGCAGGCGCGCGATGGTGGTGCCGATGAGCTCGACGTGACTGATCTCCTCCGTGCCGATGCCCTGGAGGAGGTCGCGGTAGGGCTTGCCGGTCTTCCCCCGGAAGTTGATGCTCTGGAACAGGTACTGCATCATCGTGCGCATCTCGCCGAACTGACCGCCGAGCCCCTCCTGCAGGGCGTTCGCTGCTGCCGGGTCCGGCTCGTCCGCCTCGATGTCGTTGATCAGTCGCTGTACGTGCAGGTACATGGCGTTCCCTTCGGTCAGGCGTCGTCGTTCGAGTTGTCGGCCCCGCGCGACTGGCGCAGTGCACGGCCGAGCCGTACGTCCTCCTCCTGCTTGGCCTGCTTCTTCTCGCTCGCACGGGTGTCCCGCGGCGGGAGCTGGATGGTCTTCTCGGCCTCGATGCCGCCCTGCAGCTGCCGACCGCGCTCGACCTCGGCGTCCAGCTCCGCGCCGAACAGCAGCGCGAGGTTGGTGATCCACAGCCAGAGCAGGAAGACGATCACGCCGGCCAGCGAGCCGTACGTGTCGCCGTAGCTGCCGAAGTTCGCGACGTAGAAGCCGAAGCCGATCGACGCGAGCACCCACACGACGAGCGCGACGACCGCGCCGAGGCTGATCCAGCGGAACCTCGGCTGCCGCACGTTCGGCGTCGCGTAGTAGAGGATCGCGATCGCGACGACCACGAGCGCGACGATCACGGGCCACTTCACGACGTTCCAGACGGTCACCGTCACGTCGCTGAGCCCGACGGCGTCGCCGATCGCGCGGGCGACTCCGCCCGAGAGCACCACCGCCGTGACGATCACGACCGCGATGAGCACGAGGGCCACCGTGACGACGAGCAGGACCGGCCGCAGCTTCCAGATCGGGCGGCCCTCGTCGATCTCGTAGACCCGGTTCATGCCCCGGCTGAACGCGGCGACGTACCCGGACGCCGACCACAGGGCCAGGACCAGGCCGAGGACCAGGGCGAGCCCGGCGGCGGGCGCCTCGGTCAGCTGCGTGACGATCGGCTCCAGCGTGTCGTCGACCGAGGAGACGCCGACGTCCGAGGCGATCGTCAGGACGTCCGCGACCATCTTCTCCGGGTCGCCCACGAGGCCGAGCACCGAGACCACCGCCAGCAGGGCGGGCGCGATCGCGAGGACGGCGTAGTAGGTCAGGGCCGCGGCCAGGTCGGTGCACTGGTCCTTGCCGAACTCCCGCAGCGTCTTGCGCAGCACGTACAGCCATGACCGCTTCGTCATGTCGTCGGGGGAGTCGGGCTTGCGCGGGTCGTCCGGCGCCGGGGCGGCGGCCTTCTCGGTGCTGCGGGTGCTGTGCGTGTCGTGCGAGGTCATGCGGTCGGTCCCCCCGGGGTGGTCGGTCGCGGTCCGGTATCGCGTGGCGGGGCACCCTGCCCCGCCACGCGAGCCGTCAGATGCCGGACTGGTTGCTGCCTGCGGCGTGGGCGCCGCGGACGTCGTCCGCCGCCTGCGTCGCCTCCGAACGCAGGTCGGCCGCCGCGGACCGGCCCTCGTCCTTGAGCGTCGCGCCGGCTTCGGTGGCCCGGTCCTTGACCGCGGCGGCGGCCTCCTGGGCGGGCTCACGGAGGTTCTCCGCGAGGCCCTGGGCGGCGTCCTTCGCCTCCTGGACGAGCGGCGCCGCCTGCTCCTTGGCTGCCTGGGCGAGCTGCTGCTCCTGACGGGTGGCGGGCAGCAGCGAGGAGATCAGCCACCCCGCGCCGAACGCGACCAGGCCGGCGGCCAGCGGGTTGCCGCGGGCCTTGTCCTTCGCGGCGTGCGGCAGCCCCGCGGCCGTCTCGCCGACGCTGGACGCCGCCGAGCCGGCGGTGTCGGCACCGCTCGCCACGCCGCCCATCACCTTGTCCTTGACGTCCGAGACGGCGGAGCGGACCTTGTCGGCCTGCCGCTGCGCCACCTGGCTGGGGCTGACCTTGTCGGTCAGGGCGTCGACGTCCGAGCTCAGCTCGGCACGCGTGCGCTCGATGTCCTCGCGGATCTGGTCCGGGTCGGTGCTCATGAGTTCTTCTCCTCGTGGCCGTGCAGTGCGTTCGGGATCTTCTTGACGGTGTCGGTGGTCTGGGGGAGACCGCCCACCCGCTTGGTCTCGGCCCTGCCGCGGGCGGCGAGGACGGCGGCGACGATCGCCCACAGGACTGCGACCACGACGGCCGACCAGCCCAGCGAGTCCATCGCGTCGCCGAGCGCCCACCACAGGGCGAGCGACAGGAACAGCAGGACGAAGTGACCGGCCACGGCGGCGCCGGCGAACATCGACCCGCCCTTGGCCGCGGCCTTCGCCGACTGCGTCGCCTCGGCCTTGGCGAGCGCGACCTCCTGGCGCATCAGCGTCGACAGGTCACGGGTGACCTCGCCGAGCAGGTCGCCGACGGACGGGCTCGGCGGCGCGCCGAGCGGCTCGCTCATCGCTGGTCCCAGGCGGGCGTGCTGGGCACGGGCGACGCGAGGTCGTCGGTGAAGCGCGGACGCTCCTCGACGACGTCGGCGTACACCGGCAGGGACTCCGTCACCGAGGTGCGCACCGGGGCGGGGGCGGTCGTCGGCGCGGAGGGCTGCGTCGCGGCGGGCGCGTCCTTCAGGCCGCGGGTCAGGCGGCCGAGGACGACCCCGGCGCCGGCAGCGATCAGCAGGAACGTGCCGGGACGGCGGCGTGCGAAGCTGCGGACCTCGT
This sequence comes from Cellulomonas terrae, assembly GCF_007990265.1. Lineage (GTDB taxonomy): Bacteria > Actinomycetota > Actinomycetes > Actinomycetales > Cellulomonadaceae > Cellulomonas > Cellulomonas terrae. The sequence goes on along the minus strand of NZ_BJWH01000003.1, from coordinate 254,048 downwards.
CGAGCACCTCGTCGGGGCCGTGGCTGTCGAGCCAGCGACCGAGCGAGTCCACCCGCTGACCGACCTCACGGACGACGTCGGTGGCGAGGTTCTGCTCCGTCGGGGCCGACGCCATCTGCGAGAACTGGGTTCCCACGGTCGTCAGACCGGCGGCGATCCGGCTCTGCTGCGTCCCGGCCTGCTCGGCCACCTCGCTGCGGGCCTGCGACCACAGGTCGCCGAGCTGCCGCCTGGCCTCCTGCGTGACTGCGGCGGCCTCGCCCTTGGCCTCGTCGATCAGGTGGCCACCGGCGCCGGCGGCCTTGTCCTTGAGGGCGCCCGCCTGCTCCTTCGCGGCGTCCGCCGTGCTGGACGGCTCGGGGTCGTGCTGAGGGTAGGGGCTCGTGTACTCGGTCATGGTGGTGCCTCGTCTCGTGCTGGTGAGTTCTGGACGTCGTCACCCGGCCCGAGGCGCGCGAAGGCGCGTCGGGGGAGGGGGGAGTCGTGACGCGAGGCTGCTTTCGCGTGGTCGTCCGCATGGGTGCAGGGCGCGCCGTGGCGTCCTGTCGTCGTCTCGGTGCGGGAGCGCTGCGGCTCCGCACGGGGTCCCATGTCCGGCGACGTGTCCTGTCCCGGGCGACGGTGCGCGGGACCGGTGGTCCGGCCCAGCAGGAGGGACGCTATGTCCGATCCGCCGACCCCGCCACCCGAACGAGTGCGGTCCTACACGCGTTCCTGGAAGGTGCCGAGGGTCTGCGGCGGACGCCCGGTGACCGACTCGATGACCGAGGAGGCGACCCCGCGGAGCTTGACCTTGCGGTGCCGTGCGGCGCTGCGCAGGATCTCCATCGCCTCGCTCGCCGAGCACCGGTTCTCCGCCATGACGACACCGATCGCCTGGTCGATGACGGCGCGCGACTCGAGCGCGGCACGCAGGTCCGCGTTCATCTCGGCCTGGTCGGCGCTGCGCAGGAACAGCTCGACCGCGCGCGCGATCTCGTCGGCGTACATCTCGGCCACTGCCATCGCAGCCGCGTCCCAGGCTCGTGGGGCGGTGGCGTACAGGTTCAGCGCGATGTGGACGCCGGGTCGGACCTCCCGCGGCAGCGCGGCCGCCGACCCGTAGGCGTTCTCCAGCGCGGCCGCCCGCCACCGGGGCCACCGGGGCTCCTGCGAGACGTCGGGGACGTGCACGAGACGCCCGAGGTCGATCGCCGTGAGGCAGGGCCCGTCGTCCGCCGCGTACTCGACCTCGTCGCAGAGGGCCGCACGCTCGTCGCTCGCCGCCACGAGCGTGGGCCGACGGTCGCGCCGCAGCGTGATCGTCGCCGAGGTGGCCGTCCCGATGTGGTGCGCGGCCGCCCGTGCCACCCCCTCCACGAACTCGTCCACCGCCGGCGTGCTGAGGAGCAGGGTCTGGAGCTCGGTCATCGCCGTGACTCGGGTGGTGTCGTCCATCGGGGGCTCCTCGGGCTCACGGCCGGATCATCGAGCGTGCCAGGTCGGCGTCCTCGACCCCGGCTCGTCGCGCGGCGTCGTGGAGGAGCTCCCGCGCCTGCTCGATGTCGACGTGCCGCGACTGGGCCAGCACGCCGATCGCGCGCTCGACGACGACCAGGTCCTCCAGCCGGGCGGGGGACGCGACGGCGTGGTCACGGGAACGGAACGGCAGGTCCGCGTTGGTGATGGCCACGCCGGCACTCGCCCCGACGATCTGCGCGAGACGCACCTCGTGCCCGACGAACGCACCCGGTTCCGCGGCGTAGAAGTTGACGGTCCCGACGAGCTCGCCGTCCTCGAGCACGGGCAGCGACAACGACGAGCGCACTCCCCGGGCGGCGGCCGTCTGCGCGAACCGCTGCCACCGGACCTCGTCGAGGACGTCCGGCAGCTCCACGACCGACCCGGCGCGCGCCGCCTCGAGGCACGGACCGTCGTCGACGTACTGGGCGGCGTCGAGCACGGCCGCGTCCGACGACGTGGCCACGACCGTGAAGGTCAGGTCCTCGGCCGCCAGGCAGTAGCTGAAGCCCAGGCACGACGGGACCTCGGCAAGGACGCGCTCGCTCGCGCCCGCCACGGCGGCCTCCAGGTCGACGTCCGTCGACTCCGCGAGCCGTCGCAGCACCGCCGCCGTCTCGGGAAGGATCTCCATCTCACCTCGATCGCACCGCCGTCGGCCCGTGCGCGCCAGCGGAGCACGGTGTCCCGACCGTACGCCGCGGGCAGGGCGACCGCTCGGCCGCGAGCGGTTGCAGGGTACGGACCCCCGCGTACGGTCGGGACTCGTGCACGTCCTCCTGCTCGCCGACACCCACGTCCCTGCCCGGGCGCGCGACCTTCCCGCGGACGTCTGGGCCGCGGTGGACCGCGCGGACGTGGTGCTGCACGCCGGCGACTGGGTGTCCGAGGACCTGCTCGACCGCCTCGCGACCCGGTCCCGCCGGCTCGTCGCGTGCGTGGGCAACAACGACGGTGCGGGTCTGCGGGCCCGGCTCCCGCTGGTCGCGCACGTCGACCTCGCCGGGGTGCGCGTCGGCGTCGTGCACGAGACCGGTCCGGCCTCGGGTCGGGAACGCCGGTGCGACCAGGACCATCCCGACCTGGACCTGCTCGTGTTCGGCCACAGCCACATCCCGTGGGACACCACGACGCCGCGAGGGCTGCGCCTGCTCAACCCCGGCTCACCCACGGACCGCCGCCGTCAGCCCCACGCGACGTTCATGACGGCGACCCTGCGCGAGGGACGCGTCGAGGACGTCGTGCTGCACCGGCTGGAGCCGCGCACCGCTCGCTCATGAGCCCCGGTCGTGGAAGGTGTCGACGTCCCTCGGCGGCACCCCGGCGACGGACTGGACGAGGATCGTGGCGACGTCCCGCAGCTTGACGTTGCGGTGCTGCGACGCGGCGCGCAGCATCTCGATCGCACGGTCCTCGGTGCACCGGTTCTGCGCCATGATCACCCCGATCGCCTGGTCGATGACGGAGCGCGAGAGGATCGCGGCGCGCAGGTCCGCGTTGAGCTCCGCCTGGTCGGTGCCGCGCAGGTAGAGGTGCATCGCACGGGCGATCTCGTCCGCGTACAGGTGGGCCACCGCCAGGACCGGGCCGTCCCACGCCCCCGGCTCGCGAGCGTAGAGGTTCAGGGCGATCTCCACCCCAGGACGCACCGTCCGGGGGATGGCGAGGACGGATGCGAACCCGCGGTCCCGGGCGGCGACCAGCCAGGCCGACCACCGGTGCTCGACGGCGAGGTCGTCGGACGTCACGACCGTCCCGCCCCGGAGCGCGTCGAGGCACGGACCGCTGTCGGCGTCGTACTCCACCTGGTCGCACTCCGCGGTGCGGGTGTCGCTGGCGGCGACCGTGTTCGGGCGACCGTGCCGCTGCATCGAGACCGTCGCGGAGGTCGCCGGGCCGAAGTGGTGCGCGGCCGCCACGGCGACACCCTCCACGAACTCCTGGAGCGCCGGCGTCTCGAGCAGCAGGTCCTGGAGCTCGGCGATCAGAGCGGCACGGTCCAGCGGGTCAGTCATGGTCGTACTCCGTCACGCGTCCTGCCGGCGACGTGGTGCCGACGGCACCCACCTCACCGCTCCTGCGAGCGTAGGACCGTCCGCGCCGCCTGCACAGCGGTGATCCCGGTCCGCTCGGCGTCCTCGACGAGCATCCGCCGGGCGGCGTCGACCGGGACGCGCTCGGACGAGCCGATCGCGCCGACCGCGCGGTCGATCGTCTGCCGTTCGTCGAGGCGTGCCGGTGCGGACGACGCCTCCTGCAGCGAGCGGAACGCGAGGTCGGCGTTCGCGGTCCGGTCCGTCGCACTGCCCCCGACGGCATCGGCGACCCGCTCCTCGCGCCCGTCGAACGCGGCCGGCTCACCCGCGTAGACGCTGACGGTCCCGACGAGCGCCCCGTTCGCGACCACCGGCACCGTGAGGGTGCTGCGCACCCCGTGCTCGGCCGCGACCGTCGACTGCTCCCGCCAGAGCTGCTCGTCGAGCACGTCCACGACGGGCGCCCGGCCCTGCCTGCGCTCCTCCTGGGGCCGGCGGAGCGCCTCGAGCTCGTCCGTCTCGCGGCGCGTCGCGACGACCGTGAACGTGAGGTGCTCGTCGAGGAGGGAGTAGCTGACCCCCACGCAGGACGGCACGACCGCGCGCAGGATCTCGGCCGCCTCGACCATGGCCGCGACCAGGTCCTTCTCGGACGTCTCACCCAGCCGCACGAGGGCGTCGCGGGTCTCCGGGACCAGCTTCATGGGACCGGCTCGGGCTCCACCGCGACCCGCGCCCACCCCGCCACGGTCACGGTGCAGGTCGTCGTGGGGAGGCGGACGACCTCGGCCAGGAGCTCGCCGGCGAGGAACCCCGGTGACGCCCGCGACAGGTCGAGGTCGATGGTGCGGCACCCGTGGGCGGCGAGCGCCAGCATCCGGGTGTGCAGCTCGGCCAGGTGGGGGGCCCAGAGCTCGCCCTCCGCCTCGATCCGGGCGACGTCCTGGTCGTCCACGACGACGAGCACATGCGGCGAAGTCATCTCCACGCTCCCGCGCATCGAGCGACGGCCGCCTCCGGACCTCTCGGACGAGCCTACGCCCGGTTGCGGTCGGCCGGGGGAGGTCTACCGTGGAAGGAGGTCAGGACCGGGCCGCCCGTGCCGGCACCCTCATCGGTGCCGCGGGAGGCAGGAGCCCCATGATGACCACCATCCCCACCACGTCGCCGTCGACGCGCGCACCGTCCAGCGACTTCACGGAACTGATGCACGCCGTCCAGGGCAGCGGCCTCCTGCGCCGCCGGTACGCCCACTACTGGACGCGCTTCGTCGTGCTCACGGCGGTCCTCGGCGGGCTCGGCGTGACGTTCGTCGTCGTCGGGCACTCGTGGTGGCAGCTCGCGGTCGCCGCAGCGCTCGCGGTCGCGCTCGGCCAGGTGATGTTCCTGGGGCACGACGCCGCACACCGCCAGATCTTCCGCTCGGGCCGCTGGAACGACTGGGCGAGCCTGGTGCTGGCGAACCTGTACGCAGGCATGAGCTACGGCTGGTGGAACCGCAAGCACAGCCGGCACCACGCCAAGCCCAACACGCTCGGCGCGGACGGTGACATCGAGAGCGGGGCCATCGTCTTCACCACGGCCGACCTGACCAGCCCCCGCACCGGGCTCGCGGGCTGGTTCGCGCAGCGGCAGGGCTGGCTGTTCTTCCCGCTGCTGCTGCTCGAGGGCCTCAACCTGCACGCGTCCGGGGTGCGGACGGTGCTCGGCAAGGCACCGGTGAAGCGCCGCACCGTGGAGCTCAGCCTCCTGACCCTGCGCCTCGGCGGGTACCTGACCGTCGTCTTCTGGCTCTTGCCGTTCGGGATGGCGTGCGCGTTCCTGGGTGTCCAGCTGGGCCTGTTCGGGGTCTACATGGGCGCGACGTTCGCGCCCAACCACAAGGGGATGCCGATCGTCCCGGCGTCCCTGAAGCTCGGCTTCCTGCACCGTCAGGTGCTGCTCAGCCGCAACATCACCGGTGGTCGATGGGTCGACGTGTTCATGGGCGGGCTCAACCACCAGGTCGAGCACCACCTGTTCCCGAGCATGCCGAGCCCCGCGCTGCGGGCCGTGCGGCCGTTGGTGCGGCAGTTCTGCCTGACGCACGACATCGCCTACACCGAGACGTCCCTCGCCCGGTCCTACGGGATCGTCGTCCGGTACCTCAACCAGGTGGGGCTCGCGTCGCGCGACCCCTTCCAGTGCCCTCTGGTCGCCGCCCGGCTCGCCGCCTGAGCCACGGGCTGGAGTCGCGGGGTCGGCCGACGGAGCGCACGCTGGCCCGGGCGACACCGCACAGAACCATCGAGGGCAGGGGAACGAGCATGCGCGCACTGACATGGCAGGGCCGGGAGAACGTGAGCGTCGAGACGGTCCCGGACCCCACGATCCAGCACCCGACGGACGCGATCGTCCGGGTGACCTCGACGGCCATCTGCGGCTCCGACCTGCACCTGTACACCGTGCTCGGCATGTACCTCGACAAGGGCGACGTGCTCGGGCACGAGGCGATGGGCGTCGTCGAGGAGGTCGGTGCGGGCACCGGCTCGCTGGCGGTGGGCGATCGCGTCGTGATCCCGTTCAACATCTCGTGCGGGACGTGCTGGATGTGTGCCCACGGGCTGTTCGCCCAGTGCGAGACCACCCAGGTCCGCGACCAGGGCACCGGAGCCTCGCTGTTCGGGTTCAGCAAGCTGTACGGGCAGGTGCCCGGTGGCCAGGCGGAGTACCTGCGGGTGCCGCAGGCGCAGTTCGGGCCGATCGTCGTCCCGGCGGACGGCGCCCCGGACGAGCGCTACCTGTTCCTGTCCGACGTGCTGCCCACCGCGTGGCAGGCCGTCGAGTACGCGGACGTGCCGGCCGGGGGGACGGTCGCCGTGGTCGGGCTCGGACCGATCGGGCAGATGGCCGCGCGGATCGCTGCGCACCGCGGCGCGTCGCGGGTGATCGGGCTGGACCTCGTCCCCGAGCGGCTCGAGATGGCCCGTCGCCACGGCATCGAGGTCATCGACGTCGGCGCGGTCGACGACGTGGCCGGGGCGGTCCGTGAGCTCACCGGCGGGCGGGGTGTGGACTCCTCGATCGACGCCGTCGGCATGGAGGCGCACGGGTCGCCGGTGGCCGCGGGCGCACAGCGCTTCGCCGGCCTGCTGCCCGACAAGGTCGGGGCCGCGATGATCGAGAAGGCGGGCGTGGACCGGCTCGCGGCGCTGCTGAACGCGTTCGACGTGGTGCGGCGCGGCGGGACGGTCTCGATCGTGGGGGTGTACGGCGGCGCCGTCGACCCGATCCCGATGATGCAGCTCTTCGACAAGGGCCTGACGCTGCGCATGGGCCAGGCGAACGTCAAGCGGTGGATCGACGACCTGCTGCCGCTGGTGTCGGACGCGGCGGACCCGCTCGGTGTCCTGGACCTGCGGACCCACCGCATCGCGTTGGAGGAGGCCCCGGCCGCCTACGACATGTTCCAGAAGAAGGCCGACGGCTGCATCAAGGTCGTGCTGGACCCGGCTGCGGTGTGACGTTGTCGGCTCCGGTTGCGAACCGGGCGGCGCGTGCGACGGTGAGGTCGAGGTCTGCTCCAGAACCGGGCGGATGCACGTGCACGGACGGAGCTCGACCATGAAGCTGCCCAGCCCGCGAGGACCCCTCGGGGCGTCCCTGACGGACCTGCTGGTCCATCCGCCGCAGGGGACGGAGGCCGTCGACGACGAGGTGCTCACCCGCTGGCGCTCCGCCGCCGCGGCGTCCCCCGACCCGCTGACCGACGACGACCTGCAGCTCACGCTCTGGACCCTGTACGCGCTGCACTACCGGGGGTTCGAGGGGGTGGACGACGCCTGGGAGTGGGACCCGGACGTCCTGCGCCTGCGCCGCATGCTCGAGGAGCCGTTCGAGGCCGCCCTGCGGGAGCAGGTGCCCGTCCCCGCCCCGGCTGCGCCCGAGCGCGAGGCCGTCGCGTCGGCGCTGTTCGCGATGACCGCTCCCGGTCCGGGACCGAGCGTCGCCCGGTTCGTGAGCAGGTCGGCGGACGCGACCCAGGCGGAGGAGTTCCTCGTCCACCGGTCGCTGTACACGCTCATGGAGGCCGACCCCCACACCTGGGCGGTCCCACGGCTGTCGGGGGTGCCGAAGGCGGCGCTGGTCGAGGTGCAGGCCGACGAGTACGGCGGCGGCCGGCCGGAACGCATGCACAGCGCCCTGTTCGCCCGCACGATGCGCGGCGCGGGGCTCGTCGACGAGTACGGGTACTACGTGGACCGGCTGCCCGCCGTGACCGTCGCGGCGCTCAACCTCATGTCGCTGTTCGGCCTGCACCGCCGGTGGCGGGGCGCCATCGCCGGGCACCTCGCCGCGTTCGAGATGACGTCCTCGCTGCCGAACCGGCTCTACGGGGACGGGTTCCGGCGCCTCGGTCACGACGCAGGCACCACGGAGTACTTCGACGAGCACGTCGAGGCCGACGCCGTGCACGAGCAGATCGCCGGTCGCGACCTGGCCGGCGGGCTGGCCGAGCAGGAGCCGGAGCTGGTCGGCGACATCCTGTTCGGGGCGGCGGCCTGCCTGTACCTCGACGACCTCGTCGGGCAGCACCTGCTCGACGCCTGGTCGACCGGCACGTCCTCGCTGCGGTCGGCATGAACGAGCGCCCCCCGCAGCCGGTCACGATCGAGGCGTGCCCGAACGGGCCTTTGCTCGTGCGCGGCGACGTGCAGCTGGTCGACGGCCAGGGGGACCCGATCGAGCGGCGGCGGCGGACGATCGCGCTGTGCCGGTGCGGGTCGTCGGCCATCGCGCCGTTCTGCGACGGAAGCCACAAGGCGATCGGCTTCGTCACCTCACCATGACCGTGTCGTCGCCGCCCTCCCGCGTCCGGCTCGTGCCCGGCGACGTCGTCCGCGTGCTCGCGCTCGTGAGCGTGGTCGTCGGGACCTGGCGGGCCGGACCGGTCGCGGCGGCGCTGTTCCTGCTCGTGCTCGGCGGGACGGTGGTGCCACGCGCGATCGGCGCACCGCCCCTGCTCGACGTCGCGTACAGCGGCACCCTGCTGTTCGCGGCGTGGGCCGCGCAGCTCGACTGGTACGTGGCCGTGCCGTGGCTCGACGTGCTGGTGCACCTCGCCGCCACCGGGCTGATCGCGGTCGTCGCGCACCGCGCCCTGGTCGCCTGGGGCGTCGTGGGCGCGCGGCCGCCGACGGAGCGGGCCGTCCTCGTCGTCGGGCTCGGGGCCGTGCTGGCCGTGCTCTGGGAGCTGGGGGAGTGGGCCGGGAACGCGCTGTTCGACCGCCGCATCCAGGTGGGCTACCCGGACACGATGGGTGACCTCGCCGCCGGGCTGGTGGGCAGCGTCGTGGCGGCGCTCGTCGTGGCGCGGCGCCCGTGAGCGGCGAAGCCCTGCCCCGGGTGTCGGTGGTGATCCCGGCGCGCGACGACGCCGTCGCCCTGACGGAGTGTCTCGCGCGGCTCGGCCGCCAGACCGTCCGGCCGTGGGAGGTCGTGGTCGTGGACAACGGCTCGTCCGACGACACCGCCGCGGTCGCCGCCGCGTGGGGTGCCCGGGTCGTCGCCGAGCCGCAGGTCGGCATCCCCGCCGCCGCGGCTGCCGGGTACGACCTCGCGGACGGCGACGTGATCGCGCGGCTGGACGCCGACTCGCGGCCCGACGAGCAGTGGGTGGAGCGCATCGCGCGCTGCATGCAGGCGGACCCGACGCTCGACGCGGTCACCGGGTCGGGGCTGTTCTTCGACCTGCACCCGCTGCTGCGCGCACCCGTCTCGGGGGCGTACCTGGGCGCGTACTACGCGCTCACGCACCTGGCCCTCGGCCACACCACGCTGTGGGGCTCGTCGATGGCGATGCGCCGGGAGGCGTGGCTCGCGGTCCGCTCGCGCGTCAGCCGGGACGACCCGGAGGTGCACGACGACCTCGACCTCGCGTTCGCCCTGGGACCGGGCCGGCGGATCCGGTTCGACCGGTCGTTGCGGGTCGGCGTGTCGGCCCGGTCGCTGCGCGGCCACTCCCAGCGGGTCCGCCGGTTCGACCGGGCGTGGCGGACGCTGCGTCTCAACTGGCGGGTCGCGCCACCGTGGGACCGGTGGCGGGCTCGGCTGGTGCGTTGAGAGTCAGCCGGTAGAAGACGCTGTGCGGGTCGAGGGCGTAGTCCGCGAACGGCGGGCACTCGACGAACCCGGCGCGCTCGTACAGGCGGCGTGCCGCCGCGAAGTAGTCCTGCGTGCCGGTCTCCAGGTGGACGGTCCGCAGGCCCCGCTCCGCTGCGGCGGCGAGCACGTGTGCGAGGAGGGCCGCACCGACCCCCTGCCCGCGCGCGGCCGAGGTGGTCCGCATCGACTTGAGCTCGCCGTCCGACGGGCCGAGCGCCTTGAGCGCGGCGCACCCGAGCAACGCACCGGCGCTGTCGCGGGCGGTCCAGAACGTGATCGCCGGGGACGCGAGCGCGGTCGGGTCGAGGGCGTGCACGGACTCGGCGGGCGAGGTCGCGAACATGTCCGCGAGGTGCTCGCCGAGCAGGTCCAGCACGTCGGGGGCGGTCGGGTCGTCGGCGGCGATCGTCAGGGGCACGAGCGCATTCTCGCATCGGCTGACGGGACGATGCGTCCCACCATCTGGACTTTCTCCTCCCATCGTTGACTCGCCCGGCGTTTATGTTTACTTTCCCGACCTGTTAGATCATGAATTCCAGCGACAAGCCCCGGCTCGCTGGGTGGCAACCCTCCTGCGTGTGGGGTGCCCCGGGTGACGACCTGGTCCAGCACGAGCGCCCGCTCGTGCCCGACAACGACGCAGCGCCCGCCCGGCGGGCACGAAGGGACGCACGATGAGCACGGACGGACAGCCCGCGGCGATCGCCGGCGGCCTCGCTCGCCTGTCCTCCTGCTGTCCCGGCGCCGGCTCCGGCGCGCTCAGCACCTGTTGTCGCTGACCCGTCTCCCGGCCTGACCGGCCCCGACGAGCCCCGCGATCGACGGCACCGCCGTCTCGCGCACGCACCCCCACGCACCGACCGTCGCACCCCTGTGCGCGCGGTGCGTCCCGCGACTCCTGAACGGACCCTCCATGGCACGCCCCACCTCCCCCCGACCCCTGCACCTCGGCGTCGACCTCAGCGACGCCGGCGCCCACCCCGCCGCGTGGCGTACGCACGGATCCCAGGCCCAGCGCCTCTTCGACGCCGAGCGGCTCCAGCACCTGGTCGACACCGCCCAGCGCGGCACGCTCGACCTCGTCGTCATCGACGACTCGTTCTCGCTGCAGCCCACCCGCTCCACGACCCTGCGCGGCCGGCTGGACGCGGCCCTCGTCGCGGCACGGCTGGCCCCACGGTCGCGCGGCATCGGCCTGGTGCCGACCGTCGCGACGACGCACACCGAGCCGTTCCACGTGTCCAAGGCGATCGCGACGATCGACCACGTCAGCGGCGGGCGCGCGGGCTGGCAGGTCGGCTGGTCGGCCGACGAGCGGGACGCCACCCACTTCGGTCGCGGTCCCGCCCTGTCCGAGGCGGGTGCCGTCGCGGAGGCCGAGGAGGCCGTCGAGGTCGTCGCGGCGCTCTGGGACAGCTGGGAGGACGACGCGGAGATCCGTGACCAGGAGACGCACCGCTACGTCGACCGCGCCAAGCTGCACTACGTCGAGCACGACGGCGTGCACTTCGCGGTCAAGGGACCGTCGATCACTCCGCGACCCCCGCAGGGCCAGCCGCCGATCGTGGTGCGCGTCGGGTCCGACGAGTCGTTCGGGCTCGCGGCCCGGCACGCCGACGTGGTCCGGATCAGCGCCACCAGCCGCGACGAGGCGCTCGACCTGCGGCTGCGACTGCGCGCCGCTGCCGCCGCGGCCGGCCGCGAGCCCGGGGACCTGCGGGTGCTCGTCGACGCGTTCGTGGTGACCGGGCCGGACCAGGCGAGCGCGCGCACCCGCCTCGACCTGCTCACCGAGCTCGAGGGCGTCCGGTGGGACACCGACTCGCTCACGCACGTCGGCACGGCCCGCGAGCTGACCGACACGTTCCTGTCCTGGTGGGAGGTCGGCGCCGTCGACGGGTTCGTCGTCCGGCCCTCCTCGCTGCACACGGACCTCGACGCCCTCGTGGACGGCGTCGTCCCGATGCTGCGGACCGCGCGGGCGTTCCGCGAGCACTACAACGGTCCGACCCTGCGGGACCAGCTCGGGCTCAGCCGCCCGGTCAACCGCTACGCCGCGATCGCCTGAGCCCCGGGACGAGCACCCCCGCGCCGCGCTGGGTCGACCACGGTCGACGCAACGGTCGGAAGCCCCCCGCCGAAGCGAGGCGGGGGGCTTCTCCGTGGGTGCCGCCGCCGGGTGACCGGGTCAGATCGCCGTGTGCGACCCGATCCGGTGGTAGCTGCGGTCGTGGTACACCAGCGGCGTGGTGTCGGCCGAGGTGCCGTGCTCGAGCGCCCGCAGCGAGACGAGGTAACTGTCGCCGACCGGGGTGCGCTGCAGCACGCGCCCGCGCACCCAGGACACGGATCCCTCGATGACCGGCTCGCCGGTGCCCAGGTCGTACCAGCCGCCCGCCGCGAAGCGGTCGATGCCGCTCGTCGCGAAGCGAGCGGAGACGTCGTCCTGGTCCGCGGACAGGAAGCTCACCGTGAGGGTGCGCGCGCGGGACAGGGCGTCCCACGACGAGGACGTCGACGCGAGCGAGAACGCGAGCAGCGGGGGAGCGGCGGACACGGAGATCACCGAGGTCGCGGTGAAGCCGACCCGGCGCTCACCGTCCCGCAGCGCGACGACCGCGACACCGGCGGGGTGCTGTCGGAAGACCTCCTTGTACTGCTGCGGCGAGAGCTGGGGCTCGTCCTGGTCGCGCAGGAGGCGGTCCAACGCGTGCAGCGTCTCGGCGGTCATGCGCGGGCCTCCGCGAGCTCGGGAGCGGCCGCGACCTGGGCGCCCAGGGCGCGGCCGCCCTCCGACCACCAGCGCTCGACGACCGGGTCCAGGTCCGCCAGCTGCGACTCCACCACGGTGATCGCCCGCGTGGGCACGACGGCGCCGAGCTCGACGAGCAGGGGGCGCAGGTGCACCTCCCCGACGAGCGCGTGCGCGGGGTTGCCCGAGACGACGACGGGGACGGCGACCACCCCGGCGAGCCCGCCGGGGCCGTACAGGTCGAGGAACGCCTTGAGCAGGCCGGTGTACGACGCCTTGTAGACCGGGGTCGCGACGACGAGCACCGTGGCCTCGGCGACGGTCCGCAGCGCCACGTCGGCGCTGGGGTGCACGTCGGCGAGGATCTCGGCGGCGAACCCGGCGAGCTCGACGGTCTCGACCTGCGCCGTGGAGCCCAGGAGCCGCGCGGTCTCTTCACCGACCCGGACCGCGGCGACGGTGGTGCGCGAGCCTGCCCGCGGGTTGCCCGAGAGCACCACCACGCGCGCTCGGGGGTTCTCGGACGACGTCTGATGGGTCATGGCTGGGTCCTCGATCTCCGCTCCGGTGAACCCGCCGCACGGTCCGGGCGGGTTCGCTGGGACGGGTATAACAACAATCCCGACTGGTCCAGTCGGTTTTGGTTGTCTTCTCGCATGCCGGACAGGCGGGCTCGTCGAACCGGGTGCGGGACGCCGGACGGCCCCGACGAGAGTGCGTCGGGGCCGTCCGGTCGTGCAGCGGCGGTGCGTCAGGCGGCGGCCCGACCGAGCCCGCGGAAGGACCAGCCGGCCCCCCGCCACCGGGCCGCGTCCAGCTTGCCGCGCGCGTCGATCACGCTGGCCTGATGCGTCAGGCCCGCGAGCCGGGCTGGCTCGGCGTCGACGAACTCGTCCCACTCGGTCAGGACGAGCACGACGTCGGCCCCCTCGACGGCCTCGTCCACGCTCGTCGCGTACCCGAGGGTCGGGAAGCTGGACCGTGCGGTGTCGCCGGCCTGCGGGTCGTAGACCGTCACCTGCGCGCCGCGCAGGTGGAGTGCCGCCGCGACGTTGAGCGCCGGGGAGTCCCGCACGTCGTCCGTGTGCGGCTTGAAGGCGGCACCGAGGACGCCGACGCGCCGGTTCAGGACCGAGCCGCCGCAGGCCTCCAGGGCGAGGTCGATCACCCGCGAGCGCTGGCCCATGTTGATCTCGTCGACCTGCTGGAGCAGTGCCGACGCCTGGTGGGCGCCGAGCTCGTTGGACCGGTGCATGAGGGCACGGATGTCCTTGGGCAGGCACCCGCCACCGAACCCGAGACCGGCGTCCAGGAACTGGCGTCCGATCCGGACGTCGTGCCCGAGCGCGTCGGCCAGCACGGTGACGTCCGCGCCGGCGGCCTCGCAGACACCGGAGATCGCGTTGATGAACGAGATCTTGGTGGCCAGGAACGCGTTCGCGCTCACCTTGACGAGCTCGGCGGTCGGCAGGTCGCACACGACGACCGGCGAGCCCTCGGCGATCGGGCCGGCGTAGACGCGGCGCAGGAGCGCCTCGGAGTCGGGTGTCGTGCCGCCCAGGACGATGCGGTCGGGGTGCAGGGTGTCCTGGACCGCCTTGCCCTCGCGCAGGAACTCGGGGTTCCAGACGAGCTCGGTGCGCAGGCCCGCGGGCGCTGCGTCGGCGACCAGCTCGCGCAGCCGCGCACCGGTCCCGACGGGGACCGTGGACTTGCCGACGATGAGCGCGTCGTGCGTGAGGTGCCGGGCGATCGACGTGGTCGCGGCCTCGACGAACCGCAGGTCCGCGGCGTGGCTCGTCTTCGACTGCGGGGTGCCGACGCACACGAAGTGCACGTCCGCCCAGCCGACCGCCTCGGCGACGTCGGTGGTGAACCGCAGGCGTCCGGTGGCGAGCTGCTCGGTGAGGAGCTCGGGCAGCCCGGGCTCGTAGAACGGCACCTTGCCGGCGGTCAGCATCGCGACCTTGTTCGGGTCGGTGTCCACGCCGACGACCTCCATGCCCAGCTGGGCCATGGCCACGGCGTGCGTGGCGCCGAGGTAGCCGGTGCCGAGCACGGCGATCCGGGGCGCCGGTCCGTCGGGGTCGAAGGTCGAGCGGGGGAACAGGTCGGACAGGTCGGTCGTGCGGGTGCTCATCACGGCTCCTGGGTGGTGGTCGAGGTGGGGACGAAGCCCGCGGCCGGGTCGTGGACGCCGTCCACGAAGGCCTGGAGCGAGTCGGCGCGGGACTCGATGCGCCAGTCGTTGGTGACGACCTCGCCGCGGCTGGTGCTGGTGACGGTGTGGTTGAACCAGGCGAACCCGCGGATGTCCGCGTTCTCCGGTCGGGCCAGCGCGTCGAACAGGTCGGCGACCCAGGCGGGCTTGTCGCCGCCGACCTCCGACGCTCCGATCTCCGCGAGGAAGATCGGCTTGCGGGTGATGGACCGGAGCTGGTCGAGGGAGCGGCCGAACGTGTAGTCGAACGTCGGCGTCTGGTCGTCCTTGTACGGCGGCCGGAAGTAGCCGGACAGGCCCACCCAGTCCACGTACTCGTCCCCGGGGTACAGGCTGCGCATGTAGGAGGCGTCGTTCTTCGCGAAGTCCGCCAGGGAGTTCACGATGTTCGGTGCCCAGATCCACAGGACGTACTGGTTGGCGCCCTCGGCCTCGAAGATGTCGTGCACGTGCCGCCACATCGTCACGTAGTCGCCCGGACCGTTCCCGTTGAGCGGGTCACCGCTCCAGGTGCGCTCGCCCCAGGGGTACCAGTCGCCGTTCATCTCGTGGTCGAGCCGGATCGCCATGGGCAGACCCAGGGTGGCGATGTCCTTGGCGTACTGGTGCAGGTACTCGTCGTACGCCCCGCCGATGATCGTCGGCAGCGAGTAGGCCGCGTCCTCCGACACGTTGTTCGCGGCCTGGAGCGGCCGCGACTCCCACGTGAGCAGCGGGAGCATGCCCCGCTCCCAGGAACGTGTCACGGCGTCGGCCCGGAACGGTCCGTCCCAGCCCTGGAAGTACCCGGCGATGGTCGGCGTGGTGCCGAGCTTCGCGGCGACGCTGTCGACCTCGGCCCAGGTGAAGGGCGACTGCGGCGTGTACAGCCCGAGCTGGCGCTGCTCGGAAGCGACGAGCTCGGACAGCGCCGGTGCGGTCGGCTTGACGGCCGGTGCCGGGGACGCCGGCTGCGGGGCGTCGGCCCGGGCGTCCGCCCGTGCCCGCGCCGCGTCGGCCTCGGCCTGGTCCGCCCGGGAGGCGGCGGACCGCGCCTTGCCCCGGGCGGCTGCGGCCGCCTTCTCGGCGGCGATCTTGGCCTGGGTGCGGGCGGCGGCCTCAGCGCGCTCGGCCTCCGCCTTCTGCGCGCCCTCGGCCGCGGCCGCCTCCTGCTCCGCAGCGGCCTTGGCCTTGCCGGCCTCGGAGGCGGCCTTGCGCTCGGCCGCCGCCTTGGCCTGCGACCGTTCCAGGGAGTCGACCTCGTCCTCGCGCGCCTCGAGGGAGTTCTTGAGCTTCTCGTTCTCGGCGGCCAGCCGGAGCTCGGCGGGACTCGCCTTCGCGGACTCGGTGACGGCGACGGACGGCGACAGCCACACTCCCGCGGTCACCGCGACCAGGGCGATCGCGACGCCGGCAGCGGCGAGCCGCTTGCGGGGGGACGGGCGGATGGCGCGGGTCCACCAGTGGGTGTTCTCGATGTGCTCAGACATAGACGAGGGCCTCCAGGGCGAAGATGACCAGCGCGATCCCGTAGGGGATCGCCGCCAGCGGGTTCAGACGGCGACGTCGGGCGGGCGTCGCCGGGGCGGCGGGGGCGGGTGCCGCGGCGCGTCGGGCGCGCACGGGTGCGGGGGTCGCGGTCAGGACCGTGCCGTCGGGCGCGGTGCGCTGCGTGGGCACGACGCCCGTCGGCGCACGGTCGACCACGTCGGCCGGTCCGTCCGGTGCCTTCTCGAGCTCGGCGATCAGGTCGTCGCCGCCCCCGGAGTAGGCACCGGCACGCGTGCCCCAGCCGCTCGCGTGCGCCATGCGCAGGAAGCCGAGCAGCCGGATCGGCATGAGGAAGAGCGTCGAGACGATGATGAAGACCGGCAGCCGCAGGAAGTCGGACGGCTTCTCGTGCAGGTGCCGGATCTGGCGGATGGCCATCGACAGGACGGACGACACGATCATCGTCGCGACGACCCAGACCCAGCCGCTCAGGCCCGTGTAGGTCTCGAGGATCGCCTGGTAGAGGTTGATGCCCGTGCCGGAGACCGCCCGGTAGATCCAGCCCGCGATCGTGCCGAACAGCAGGAACGGCAGGATGATGTCGGCGACGAAGAAGATCGCCAGCACGGGCGCGTGCCCGACCATCCAGGGCAGCATGCGCAGGGTGTTGTACTGGCTCCCACGGGCCCAGCGCAGCTGCTGCTTGGCCAGCTTCTTCACCTGCAGCGGGGCGTCCGTGTAGACGAGGCTCGTGTACTGGTAGACCGAGCGGTAGCCCGCCTTGAGCGTGAGGTTGGTCAGCGTGCGGTCGTCGGAGACCTCGAGGAAGACGCCCAGGAACTTCTGGTGCATGAAGTCGTCCATGACCTGGACGAGGATGTGCCGGCGGAACGCGATGGTGCGCCCCGGGAGGCAGCCCACCTGGCCGAGCGCCGACTGCGCGGGCATCGAGTAGAGCGCCCGGGTGTTCTCCAACCAGTCGGCCCAGCGCGTGATCCAGGACCGCTCGGGGTCGAGGATGCGCTGCCGGGTGGTCACCCCGCCGACCGACGCGTCGGCGAACGGCTTGACCAGCTCGGGCAGCGTGCCGTCCGTCCAGACGGTGTCGGAGTCGACGAGCACGGTGATCTCGCCACGGGACAGCTCGGTGCCGATCTTGACGGCGTTGCGCTTGCCGGGGACGGGCGTGTGCACCCAGCGGACCAGCGGCGCGAACTCCTCGCTGACCTCCTGGAGGGCCGGGTTGACCGCTCCGTTGATGACGACGATGACCTCGTCGGGGCGCTGCTCGACGATGCGGGTCAGCACGTCGCGGAACAGGTCGAGCGGTTCGTCGACGACGGGGATGACCACGCTGGTGGTGCCGTGGTACTCGCCGGTGTAGGGCTTGTAGCGCCGTGACAACAGCACCTTGAGCAGCCACAACGCCCAGATGATGACGGAGAAGAATGCAAACAGATAGAACTCGGACTGGCCCTCGAACATTTGCCGGAGCTGCAGGACGAAAACGAACATGGCGGTACCCCGCTTTGTACGGTCAACGGAAACTCAAGGCTGACCGGCGTCGTCGGCGATACAGCGAGAACGTCGAAGAGGTCGCTCTGGTAGGCGCTTTCCTCGCGTCGGACAGTCACGGAGCATGCCTGAGCGGCGCCGGGTGACGTGGGCGTCTGCGCCTCGCGTGGAGGTGCACGGGGTGAACGGCTGCCGCTCGCCAACCTCGTCAGGAGGCCACGGGCTCGCTCGGTGAATCGAACGTACCAGGCGGTAACGGAGGAATCAGACGGACAAGCGTCCAGGTGTGACTGCGGTCACCGGCATTGTTGCTAGAACGTCCCAGAAAGGTCCGAATTGCCCCGGGCAATTTTACCGGAACTTTACATGCAATTCACGAGGGACCGAGCGCTCGGCCGCGCGCGAACCGGTGGCGCGGGGGCCTCATCGGCCGCGGGCGACCACCGCTGCGCTGCCCCCGCCGCGTCGGACCGGTTCCGCGACCGCCAGCAGCGAGCCGTCGTCCAGGAACTCGATCCCGGTCGCAGCCCCGATCTCCGGGTTGTCGACGAACGTGTGCCCGAGCGCCTGCAGCGCCGTGCGGTCGAAGCCGGGCTCGGCCTGGACCGCGACGGTGTTGCGCTGCGTCGCACGCGGCGCCGCGACCGCCGCAGGCAGGTCCATCCCGAGCTCCAGCCGGTTCACCAGGATCTGCAGGACGGTGGTGATGATCGTCGAGCCGCCGGGGGAGCCCAGCGCCAGGAACGGTGCACCGTCGGACAGGATGATCGTCGGTGCCATCGAGCTGCGCGGTCGCTTGCCGGGACCGGGCAGGTTCGGGTCGACCCCGCCCTGCGTGTCGGTGAAGTTGAAGTCGGTCAGCTCGTTGTTCAGCAGGAACCCGCGCCCCGGGACGACGATGCCGTTGCCCCCGAGGGACTCGATGGTGAGCGTGTACGCCACCACGTTGCCCCAGCGGTCCGCCGTCGTCAGGTGCGTCGTGGACTGCCCGTCGGTGCCCTCGGTACCCACGGCGGTCGTCTCGCACGCCGCGTAGTCGCCGTCGGGAGCTCCCGGTGCGACCGGCTTGGGGAGGGCGGTCGTGGGGTCGATGAGGCACGCGCGCTCCGCGGCGAACCCGTCGGACAGCAGCTCCTCCAGCGGCACGTCCACGAAGGCCGGGTCGCCGACGTAGCGGTTCCGGTCGGCGAACGCCAGGGCGCTGGCCTCCAGGTAGTGGTGGAGCGTCTGCGTCGTGTCGCCGAGGTCGGACGCCTCGAGGATGTTCAGTGCCTCGCCGACCGTCGAGCCCCCCGAGGACGGCGGTGCCATCCCGTAGACGTCGAGACCGCGGTAGGACACGAGGGTCGGGGGTCGCAGCGGCGACTGGTAGGACGCCAGGTCACCGAGCTGCAGGAGCCCCGGGCGCACGACGAGCGGGCTGCTGCGGCGGACCGGGGGGTCCTGGACGGTCCGGACGATCTCCTCGGCCAGCCGGCCGGTGTAGAGCGCGTCGACGCCCTTGCGGGCGAGCAGGTCGTAGGTCTCGGCCAGGTCGCGGTTGCGGAACACCGACCCGACGGCCGGCGGTGCGCCGCGGCGCAGGAACAGGTCCGACGAGGACCGGAAGGCGGAGAACCGTGCGAGGTTGGCGGTCGTCTGGTCCACGAACGTCTGGTCCACGACGAACCCGCGACGTGCGACGTCGGTCGCCCCGCGCAGGGCGCGGCGCAGGTCGAGGGAGCCCCACTGCTCCAGCGCCGTCGCCCACGTCCGTGGCGTGCCGGGCACCCCGACGGACAGGCCCGAGGTCACGGCGTCGGCGAACGGGATCGGCACGCCGTTCTCGACGAACGCGTCGCTGCGCATGGCGGCCGGCGCGGTCTCCCGGCCGTCGATGGTGTGGACCTGACCGCTCGCCGCGTCGTAGTAGACGAAGAACCCACCGCCGCCGATGCCGGACGAGAACGGCTCGGTGACCCCGAGCGTCGCCGCAGCCGCCACGGCGGCGTCGACGGCGTTCCCGCCCCGGCGCAGCACGTCGAGGCCGACCTTGGTCGCGTCGGCGTCCACCGTGGCGACGGCACCCCCGTACCCGGTGGCCACCGGCACCTTCCCGCCGTGGCCCGGGTGCGGCGGGTGCGCCGAGGCGGGTGCGACGCCCACCCCGATCGCGAGAGCGGCGGCGGCGACGAGCGCCACCAGCGGACCGGTCGGCCTGGACGGTCGCATGAGATCTCCTCGAGCGAGGGAGCGGGTGAGACCCGGTCTACCACTCGCCGGAGCGCGGCGCCCCTGGTGTCAGGTGCGGGCGTGCGCACCCGCCCCTACCGGCGTGCGACGGTCGGCGGCTCCGGTCACCGGCAGGCCCGCGGCGGCCCACGCGTGGAAACCGCCCACGACGTCCGTCGCACGGTGCAGCCCGAGGTCGGCCAGCGCGGCCGCCGCCAGGCTGGAGGTGTATCCCTCGGAGCAGAGCACGATCACCTGCAGGTCGTAGCCGGTCGCGGCCGGGATCCGGTGGTCGCTGGCCGGGTCCAGCCGCCACTCGAGGACGTTGCGCTCGATGACCACGGCCTGCGGGACCTCGCCCTCGGCCGCGCGCTGCGCCGCGGGCCGGATGTCGACCAGCAGCGCGCCCGCCTCCACGGCTTCCCACGCGCCGGTCGGCTCCAGCCGGTGCAGGCCCGATCGGGCCTCGGCGAGGACGTCGGCGATGGTCCGGCGGCGGGTCACTTCTCGGACTCCGGCTCGTCGGTGTCGACGGTGCGCGACGGGACGAGCGTCCCGTCCGGGGCCGTCGCCCAGTACGTCATCCGGGTCAGGGGCGGCGAGTAGGCGTGGATGCTCACCGCCGGCTCGGTCCCCGTGTTCAGCACGTCGTGGCGGTCGCCCGGGTCGACGGTCTGGGTGCGGTCCGCAGCGAACAGCTGGGGGACCAGCTCGCCGTCGCGGGTCGGCCGGACCTCCGTGAGCGTCCCGGCGACGATCGTGAAGGCTGCCGCGGAGTCGCCGTGGTCGTGCAGCTCGGTGCCCTGCGACGGCAGCCAGGTCAGCAGCCAGACATCAACCCCGGGAGGGCTGTCGAGGCGGGTCCACCAGCGGCCGCTCTCCTGGAACCGGACCAGGGGCTGCCAGAGGTCGGGCTGCGCGGCGAGCGACCGGGTCAGGGCGCTCAGCTCGTCGACGTCGAGCGCGGTCGTGGGACGGGGGGACAGCTCGATGCTCATGGTCGTGCCTCTCGGGTGCGTCTGCGGACCGACCCGGACGCGTCGAGGCGTGGGGTCGGACGGGCCTGCTGCCGGCGTGGACCGGGCGGGTACGTCAGTGCTGACAGCGGGCCGGACAGGAACGCAGCGCGAGGACGGCGCGACGGGACGGGAGCGTGGCGACGGTGGTCATCGGGTGCTCCTCCCAGGTCGGCTCGATCGCGGCGGGCACACCACAGCACGCCTCGACAGCGTGGTCAACAGTTCGCCCGGGACTCTCGCATGGTGGACGAGGTTCAGATCCGGCCGCGCACCGGGGTCCGGTCGGCCGGGTCCGCGTCGTCGGGCATCGCCATCTCGGCACGCACGCCGAGCAACCGGATCTCCCGGTCCTCGACCTTGTCCAGCAGCGCCAGCACCGCGTCCACGATCGTCGCCGGGTCCCGGGTGGCCTCCGGGAGCTTGCGGCTCGTGCTCGTCGTCACGAAGGGCGCGTACCGCACCTTGAGCGCCACCCGGACGACCGGGCGGTCGTCCTTCGCGGTGTCGCCGACGACCTCGTGCGCCATGGCGCGGACGGCATCGCGGACCTGCTCGGGGGACGTGAGGTTCTGCTGGAACGTCGTCTCGCGGCTGTGCCCGCGCGGCACCCAGGGCGCGTCGTCCACGGTGGCCGGCCCGAGGCCCTGACCGAGCTCGTGGTACCAGACGCCCATCTTCGGCCCGAACTCGCCGACCAGGGCGTCGACCGGGGCGTCGGCGAGCTCCTGCACGGTGGTGACGCCCAGCGCCGACAGCCGACCCGACACCTTCGCGCCGACCCCCCACAGGTCCCGGGTCGGGCGGGCACCCATCACCTCGAACCAGTTCCCGGCGGTGAGCCTGAAGACCCCCGCGGGCTTGCCGAACTCGGTGGCGATCTTCGCGCGGACCTTGTTGTCCCCGATGCCCACGGAGCAGTGCAGCCGCGTCTCGCGCAGGACGGCCTCCTGTGCGCGTCGGGCGAGCGCCTCCGGGTCGTCCGTCTGCGCCCCCAGGAACGCCTCGTCCCACCCGAGCACCTCGACGACGACGTCGAGCGAGCGCAGCGTCGCCATCACCCGCTCGGACACGGCCTCGTACTCGGGGGCGTCCACGGGCAGGAACACCGCGTCGGGAAGCTTGCGGGCGGCGATCCGCAGGGGCATCCCGGAACGGACGCCGAAGACCCGTGCCTCGTACGACGCGGTGGACACGACGCCCCGTTCGGTCGGGTCACCGCGGCCACCGACCACGACCGGCTTGCCGGCCAGCTCGGGCCGCCGCAGCACCTCGACGGCCGCGACGAACTGGTCGAGGTCGACGTGCAGCACCCACGCGGTCTGCGAGCCCATGGTCCGAGTCTGCCCGACAGGTCCTACGTGAGCCGTGCGACGAGGGACGCCGTGTCCTGCCGGTGCCGCGGTGTGTCGACGGGGTACTCCAGGCACCACAGCAGCTGGTAGACCATCGCGCGCCGCTCCCACCCGTCTGCCTCCGGGACGCCCGCACGGTAGACCGACCAGAAGTCCGGACCGGTCATGTCGTCCCAGAAGGCCATGCGGGCGACGTCCGACTCGGCGGATCCGGCCCACGCCTTGTCCCAGTCGAGGACGCCCGCCAGCACCCAGCCGCCCGGGCACGGCCGGAAGAGCAGGTTGGCGTGGTGGAGGTCGTCGTGCGTGAGCGTCGGCTGGGCCGGTGCGGCGAACAGGGCGGCATGGTCCCGGAGGACCGCGTGCGCCTGCTCCCGTCGTGCGCCGTCGGGGATCCTCAGGTCGACGCGGGCGTGCAGAGCGTCGACCAGGCTCCGGGGCGCGGGGTCGTCCAGGGCGCCGAACGACGGCAGGACGACGGACTGGAGGGCGAGCACGGCACCGGCGATGTCCGCCGACGCCCGGGCCTGCTCGGCGGGTCGCAGCCGCGGACGCACCCTGCGCCACTCGGTGCCCTGGACCTCCTCCTGGAACAGGTACTGGACCGAGGGCAGCTCGTCGTCGGTGCCGGCGGCGACGACCGTGCCGACCGGGACCCCCGCGCGCCGCGCGAGCTCCTGTGCCGCGGCGGACCGCGCGAGGTCGAGTGCCGGGCGGGCTGTGCTCGTCGCGATCTTGAGCACCAGTCGCGTGGCGCCGGCACGGACGAGCAGGACGGCGTGCGTGTCGCTCGAGGCCAGCAGGTCGAGCTCGGCGCGCCCGACGTGCCGGCGCGTGAGCAGACGGGCGTCCGACAGCCACGCGTCGGGACCGCCGTGGCTCTCGGGCATGGATCGGCCCCCTGCGGCTCGTCGGGTCGGCTCGTCGTCAGCATCCTCGCCAGAGCGACGGGGCGCGCGTCACCTCGCGGAGTCGTGGCTGCTCGCGAGCGCCTTCTCGAGGGCGGGCAGGAAGTCGTCCAGGTCGTCCGGGGTGCGCGACGTGACCAGGGTGAACGGACCGCTGTCGTCGATCGACACCGACTGGTCCACCCAGGTGGCTCCGGCGTTGCGCAGGTCGGTGCGCAGCGACGGGTACGACGTCACCGTCCTGCCCTCGACCACACCCGCCTCGACCAGCGCCCACGGGCCGTGGCAGATCGCGGCGATCGGCCTGCCGGACGACGCGAAGGCGCGGACCGTGGCGACCGCACCGTCCTCCAGGCGCAGCGCGTCGGCGTTCAGGGTGCCGCCGGGGATGAGGAGCAGGTCGAAGTCGGACCCCGCGTCACCGAACGTCGTGTCGGGCTGCACCGAGCGGCCGGGGTCCTTGTCCCCGACGAGGGTCTGGACCGCATCCCTCGCCGCCGCCGCGACGACCACCGTGGCGCCGCGCTCCCGGAGGTGCTCGACGGGCACGACGAGCTCGTCCTGCTCGACGCCGTAGTTGGTGACGATGGCCAGCACGCGGTAGCCGCTCAGTGTCGTCTCGCTCATGGGGGTCCTCCGTGGACTGCTCGACCAGTCGGCGCGGCTGCCTCACGCGACGTCCCGACGCTACGCCGGGGACCATCGGGACGCGCGCGCTGGACCCCTCCCCGCAGCGCGTTCGCCGCGCGCGAACAGCCCTCCAACACGGCTGGCACTCTCGACCTGAGAGTGCTAATTCTTTGTGCTGTAGCCAGTCCGGCCACGGAGGTCGGACAGCACCCGAGGCCCGGACGGTCCGGCGCCTCGCCGTGAAGGAGGTGACGGTCATGGCTACGCGATTCGACCCGTTCCAGGAGTTCGACCGCCTGTTCGCCCAGGTCGCGTCGGCGGAGCGCGCCGCAGCGACGATGCCGATGGACCTGTACCGCTCCGGTGACCACTACGTGCTGCACGTGGACCTGCCGGGCGCCGACCCGGGCACCATCGACGTGAACGTCGAGGACCGCACGCTCACCATCCGGGCGCAGCGCACCCCGCGCACCGAGCAGGACGTCCAGTGGCTCGCGAAGGAACGGCCGGTCGGCACCTACGCACGACAGCTCACGGTGGGCCGCGGCCTCGCCCTCGACGCGATCTCGGCCACCTACGCGGACGGCGTCCTCACCCTGAGCATCCCCGTCGCCGAGGAGGCCAAGCCGCGCCGCATCGAGGTGCAGCACGCCGGTGACGCCAACCAGATCACCGCGGAGGCACGCGCCGACGCGTGACGGACGACGGTGGGGGCGCGACCCGTGCGAGAGCACGTCGGGACACCCGGGACGCCCTGTGCGGGCGAGCCGGCCCTCGCGCCCCCGCCCCGTCCCCGGCGCGATCGTCAGGCGCGCACCGAGCGCCAGTCGGCGGAGCGGACTCCCGGCCGGTAGGGCGACGAGCGCCGCTTCGCCACGATCCCCTCGAACCCGTTCGCCACCGCGGCAGCCAGGACCGCCGCGCCCGGCCCGTCGAACGTCGGCGGCACCCGCCACGCGGTGCCCGACAGCTCCAGCCCGTCCAGCAGAGCACGCCGGTCGTCGTAGGCGCGCTCGACGGTCGGACGCCCCTCCAGGTGCAGCACGTCGTACACGAGATAGGTCACAGGGTGCGTCCGGGCGAGGCGCCGAGCGGCGCTGCCCGTGACGGCCTCGCGCTCCGCCAACCGTTCACGATCGAGCGCGACGAGCTCACCGTCGAGCGCGACGACCGTGGACCCGAGCTGTTCACCCAGGCCCGCGATCTCGGGGTAGGAGCCGGAGACGTCCTCGTCGCCGGACCGCAGCCGCACCCGCCCGCCGTCGACGAGTGCGATCGCGCGAACGCCGCCCCAGGCCATCTCGAAGGCCCACCCTCCGTCGTCCGGAGGCAGGTCGCCTCGCCGCGCGAGCATCGGGAGGAGGTCGGTGGGCAACGGCGTCCACTCCGGGTCCGTCGGCGGGTCCATGCGGTGGACCATCCAGCTCCGGCCGTCGTCCGCGCCGCCCTTCGACCGCGTCGCGAACAGCACGTACCGCCCCTGGACCCGCTCGCCGTGGAGAACGACCTGGACCTCGCGGTCCGTCCACTTGAGCTCCTCGTAGGTGCCGTGGTCCCAGACGGTGACCCGGCCGCCGCCGTACTCGCCTGCGCCGATCTCGCCCTCGAACGTCGCGTACTCGAGCGGGTGGTCCTCGGTGTGCACCGCGAGGTGGTTGACCTTCGGGTCGGGCGGCAGCCCCTTCGGCACCGCCCAGGACACCAGCACACCGTCCCGTTCGAGCCGGACGTCCCAGTGCAGCGCCCGCGCGTGGTGCTCCTGGACGACGAAGGTCCGGCCCTCGACCGCCGGCACGTCGGGGTCGGTGGCAGGGACGGGCTCGGGCGTGCGCGCGGGGTCGCGCTTCGCCCGGTACGCGGCGAGGCGCTCGTGGTCGGGCACGTGCCGAGTGTCCCGCCGACGTGCCGGCCGTGCGCGCCGGACGAGTTGCCGATCGGGCGCGCCTCGTTACCGTCGAGTGATGGCGACCGTCACGCGCGACCTCACGTGCCCACCGTCGGCCGTGCTGGACGTCCTGGCCGACGGCTGGAGCTACGCCACCTGGGTCGTCGGCACGTCCCGGATCCGCGCCGTCGACCCGACGTGGCCCGCCGCCGGCACCCGGATCGCGCACTCGGTCGGGATCTGGCCGGCGCTCCTCGACGACGAGTCGGTGGTCCGGGCGTGGGACCCGGAACGCGGGATCGACCTGCAGGCACGCGGGTGGCCCGCGGGCGAGGCCCGCGTCCGGATCGGGGTGCGGCCGCATCGCGACGGCTGCACCGTGACGATCTCGGAGGACGCCGTGCGGGGCCCGGGGACGTTGGTACCCAGACCGCTGCGCACGGCCGTCATCGTCCCGCGCAACACCGAGTCGCTGCGGCGGCTGGCGTTCCTCGCCGAGGGGCGCTCGGCCTAGCTCCGGTCCCGCCCGAGGTGCGGGGTCGGGGCGCGGGGCCGACGATGTAGGCCCGACCGACCTGACCACCGGAGGAACCGATGTGGGCTCTGCTGTTCCGACGCGTCCGAGTCATGCTCACGGTGATCGTGCTGCTCCCCGTCGTGGCGTCGATCTCCCGTCGGCTCGCCGAGGCGGTCGAGCGTCGCCAGGAGCACCCGACTCTCGTCTCCCGCGCTCTGCGGACCGTGGAGTCGTCGGCGAGGAGGGCCCGCTCGCTCCTGCGCTGAGCGCCGGGACGCCGCCGGGTCACCCGGGTTGACCATGAGCCGGTCACCGGACCCCGGGCGTCAGGTCCGGGCGAACCCTCGACCGGTCAGGTCGACGTCCGCACCACCGTCAGGTCCGGTCCCGGGTAGACGAGCGACTCGTGCCCGTCGTCGAACCGCACGACGTACGGACCGTCTGCGCCACGGGCCTCGATGACCGTGCCACCGCGGTCCGCCGTCCCGACGGTCCGGCCATGGATGACGACCTTGTCCCCGACCTCTGCGTGCATCGTCGATCACCTCATCGCTCAGGCTAGGCCGAGTCGGGCCGGCGCGCATCGTTCGGCCGGTGCGGCCTGTGCGCTCACTCGCACGGGGGAACGGGTGGGTGATCCTCGGCTCCCTGACTGTCCAACTCTCAACTACCGGGAGAGGCTCGCGAGATGTGCCTGAGGATCGAGATCACCGCCGCTGACATCGCCCACGCCCGCCGGGTGTGGGAGCTCGCGTCCACGGGGGAGGGCTCTGAGGAGCGGGTCCAGCAGCTGCATGCCGACTACGTCCGGCTCATCAGCACGCAGGCTCAGCAGATCGCCGACGACTTCCGCCGGGAGAACCGCGCGTCCTGACCCTGTGGTGGTGTCGGTCGGCCGCGACCAGTATGGAGTCGTCCGTTCCTGAGCGAGGAGAGGCCATCACCATGAGCGTGTACCGCGTGATCGACGTCATCGGGACGAGCACGTCGTCCTGGGAGGCCGCCGCGGCCGAGGCGATCAGCACGGCCGGGGGATCGCTGCACGACCTGCGGGTCGCCGAGGTGACCAAGCAGGACGTCGTCGTCGGGGAGGCCGGGGACCTGCTGTACCGGACGCGGCTCCAGCTGTCGTTCAAGTACAAGCCCGAGTAGGCCGTCCGTCAGACGTACTCGTTCCGGCGCAGCCAGCGCATCGCAGCCGCCCCCCAGATCGGGGGCAGGTAGAACGTCACCAGCCGGAACGTGATCGCCGTCGAGACGGCGATCGCGCTCGGCACCCCGATGGCCTGCAGGCCGACGGTGAAGCCCGCCTCGGCGACCCCCATGCCGCCGGGGACGGGCATCAGGCCGGAGAACAGCGCCACCGCGGTGTTGATGAGGATCAGCTGCGAGAAGTGCGCCGTCTGCCCGAACGCCTGCAGGCACAGGGCCAGGACGCCGGCCTGGAGCAGCTGCGCCCCGAGGTTGCCGCCCAGCATCGCGGCGACCTTCGCCGGCCTGCGCAGCACCCCGAGAGCGGAGTGGGCCGAGCGCGCCTGCTCGGCGATCGCGGCGCGGATCGCCGGGATCCGTGCGGTGACCCGGTGACGCAGCCGGGGGACCACCAGGGTGATGAGCGCGGTGAGGACCACGAGCGCGACCAGCACCACGAGGAGGGACGGGCTCGTCGAGCCGGAGTCGTCGCCGCTCGACCCGGTCTCCAGGCTCGAGGTGAACCCCGGCAGGCCGCTCACGACGATGATCAGGATGAGCGACGCCTGCACGACGAACCCCGTGACGCTGTCGATGAGCCCGAACGACAGGGCGGACCCCGCGGGGATCCCGAACTTCTGGAAGAAGCGGACCTCGAGCGCGAGGCGGGCGGCCGACGACGGGAGCACCAGCGAGATGAACTGGATGGCGTACTGCAGCATCAGGACCGGGACGTACCGCAGGCGGGCGAGGGCCGCGCCGAGGGTCGCGCCCGCGAGCGCCGTCTGGATGAACGGGGAGAGCAGCAGCGCGGCGACGAGCCACACCCAGTCCGCGGACGCCAGCGCGGCGGCGACGCTGGCGAGGTCGACTCCCGCGAGCATCGTGACCACGACGTAGACGACGAGCGCGGTCAGGACGAGGGTGCCGACGGACCTCGGCGTCACGCGGCGCAGGCGTTCCAAGGGCGGCTCCTCGACCCCCGCCGCGGCGACCGCCGCCGCGCGCAGCTCGTCGAGGGTCCACGTCCCGGTGCGCACGTCGGCACGCGTCCCCCGGCCGAGCGCTGCGGACTGCAGGTAGGGCAGCACGTCCGCGAGCCCGTCCGTGCCGATGGCGGTGACGGCGGCGGCGAGCGCCCGGTCCGGTCCGACGACCAGGGCCGTGCAGACGAGGAGCCGCGCCTGGTCGGTGAGCACGTCACCCTCGTCGGCGGCGCGGCCGGCCGCGTCGAAGTCGGCCAGCGCGGCGGTGCCGTCGAGCCGGACGACGACCCGGCTGCTGTCGATCCGCCCGTGCGCGATCCCGGCGCGGTGCAGCCCGACGACCGCACGCCACATGCCGGCGAGCAGCCCGTCGTCCAGGGCGTCGGCATCGAGGTCGCCCAGCGACGCGCGCGGGCTGGAGGTCACCAGCAGGGCGTCGCCCTGGTCCGCCACGCCGACAGCGACGACGTCGAGCGTCGGTACCCCGGCCTTCGACGCCAGCAGCGTGAAGAGGGCCTCGTGCTCGACCCGGGAGCGTCGTGTGCCCCAGAGCTGCGCGCGCTCGCCCCGGCGCGTCAGGGCCGTCCAGAGCGAGCCGACGAGCTGGCTGTCCCACGCGTCCCGCCCGTAGACCGTGACCCGCAGGTCGGTGTCCTGCTCCGTGCGCGCGACCAGCAGGTTCACGGCCGACGGGTCCGGCGACGCCCGGACCGAGGTGGTCGGCACGCCGAGGTCGGCGAGCGCGACCTGGACCTGCGCGTCGGTGAGGCGCCCCTGAGGCGAGCCGAGGACCAGGTGGGTGACGGCCGCGGCCGCGATCCCGACGGCGATGGCCGCGCTCGCCCCGATGAGGTTCGTCGCGTTCAGGCCGATCGCCGCCACGGCACCCAGACCGATGACGACGCGGCTCGCGTAGCGCCACGGCCGGGCGAGGTGCGGCGACGCGGTGACGATGATCGCCGTCAGGATGGCGACCCTGCTCGCGACGTAGACGACCGGTGGACCCGACGACACCAGACCGTCGACGATGGCGGACGGATGGGTCCCGGCGAGGGCCCCGACGCCGAGCGCGGCGCCGAAGGCGAGGGCGGACGCGGTCGCCTGGTCGACCAGGAGCCGGCGTCGACCCCGGCTCGCCGCAGCGAGCACGACCACCCCGACCGCCCACAGCGTCATGACGGCGTAGACGACGCTCCACAGCCAGCCGAACAGCGGCTGCAGCCACGCGAGCAGCGTGTCCAGGGCGTCGTCGGCGCCGGACGGTCCCGGCGCCGCCAGCGCGAGCACGCCGAGGGCGAGGACGGAGACGACGAGCAGGAGGATGTCGGTGGGCCGCCGCAGCCGCGGGGCGCCCGCTCCCGACGACCACACCCGAACGAGACCGTCGAGTCCGACCGCCCTCGTGCGGGTCCGTTCCGCTCGGTCAGCCATCGGGCCTCCTGGGCACAACGACGAGTGGGGAGCTGGCGCATGCCGGAGGTCAGCACCGTGCGGACCTGCGGTGAGCGTACCGCTGGCCTGACCAGCGAGTTCGTGATCTGGCGACGAATCGGGCGCTGGGCGCCGCGGCAGAGTTCGCACGACCTCGACGTCGGTCCTACCGTGGTCGGGTCAGCCGTTCTCCACGTCGACGTTCGACGGCCGGGCTCACGACCTGCGGTCGCCGGGATCGGAAGAGCCATGTCGCGCAGCTACACGGTCGGGTACTTCGTCGGAAGCCTCTCGTCCACGTCCATCAACCGCGTCCTGTCCCGGGCGCTGATCGCGCTCGCACCCGCCGACCTCGAGTTCGTCGAGCTGCCCATCGGGAACCTGCCCCTCTACAGCCCCGACTACGACGCCGACTACCCGCCGGAGGCCCGCGCGCTGAAGGAGGCTATCGCCGGCGTCGACGCGGTCCTGTTCGTGTCCCCGGAGTACAACCGGTCCATCCCGGGTGCCCTGAAGAACGCCATCGACTGGGCGTCGCGACCCTGGGGGCAGAACTCCTTCGACCACGTGCCGGCCGCCGTGATCGGGGCGTCCGTCGGGGCGATCGGGACCGCCGTGGGTCAGCAGAGCCTGCGCGCGGTGCTGAGCTTCTGCAACGCGCGCCAGATGACGTCGCCCGAGGCCTACATCCAGTACTCGCCCGACGTGTTCGCACCCGACGGCAGCGTCGGCGACGACGAGACGGCGGAGTTCCTGCGCACCTACATGCAGGAGTTCCACGACCACCTGGTGCGGGTGCTGACGGTCCTCCCGCGCGGCTGACGCGGTTCAGGGTGCCGGCTGGAGGGCGAGCTCGACGACCTGGTACGGCTCGTGACCGGGCACGACGTTGTGCATCGTGAGGACGGCGTCGCGCGGCCGGACGTGGATGTGCCAGCCCCAGTCCGGACCCGACTCCGCCGGGTAGGAGCCCCGGAGCCGCAGCTCGCCGTCCGCGACGCCGCCGGCGAAGGTCATCCACGTCGGCCCGGTGTGCCAGGAGTCCACCCACACGGCGGCGGCGTCCTCGTCGCCGCCCAGCAGCAGGAGCCCGTCCTGCGGGGCGTCCCCGTCCGCCCAGGTGTACGCGACCGAGACGAAGCGGGCCGCCGTCACGCCGATCGTGGCGGTCGCGGCCGAGGTCTGGTAGTCGTCGGTCGGCATGAGCCGGAGGCGGTTCGTGCC
This sequence comes from Cellulomonas terrae, assembly GCF_007990265.1. Lineage (GTDB taxonomy): Bacteria > Actinomycetota > Actinomycetes > Actinomycetales > Cellulomonadaceae > Cellulomonas > Cellulomonas terrae. The sequence continues at coordinate 223,056 of NZ_BJWH01000003.1, read as the reverse complement.
CTGCCAGCGGCCCAGCAGCGGGGTGAGGTGGTCGACGACGCTCATGCCTGACAGTAGCGAGACGGGCCACCCGGCCGCGCCCCGGCGTGGGCGTGACGGCGGGGTGACGCCGGGGTGACGCCCGGTCGCGAGTCTCGTCAGCGCGGGGACGTACCGCGTGACGAAGGAGCACTCCATGACCATCACACCCACCTACCCCGGGGTCTACATCACCGAGGTGCCGAGCGGGAACCGCACGATCACGGGTGTCGCGACCGCCATAGCGGCGTTCGTCGGTGTCGCGGCCCGTGGACCCGTCGACGAGCCCGTGCCCATCTCGAGCTTCGCCGAGTTCGAGCGAGTGTTCGGCGGCCTGTCCCGGGGTCGCGGCCTGGGCTACGCCGTGCGGGACTTCTACCTCAACGGAGGAGGCCCGGCGCTGATCGTCCGGGTCGTCGCGGCGGACGCCGCGGTGGCGACGTTCGACGTCGACGGCCTCGGGCTCGAGGCGAGCGGGCCGGGAGCCTGGGCCAACACCCTCCAGGTCGCGGTGTCCACCCTTCCCGCGGCGGAGGCCGCGGAGGTCGCGGACGCGCAGGGCGTGACGGCGGCGGACCTGTTCACCCTCGCGATCCACGACGGTGACCCGGCACTGACCGACCCGGTCGAGGTGTTCCGCAACGTCACCGTGGTCGACGGCCCCCAGCGCGTCGACCGCGTGCTCGACGCCTCGCAGCTGGTGACCGTGTCCGGCGCGCTCCCGGCGGACGCCCCCGCCGTGGCGAGCTACCCCGTCGACGTCGCGGGCGCGGACGGTGCGGCCGTCGACGCGGACGACTACGTGGGCGCCGGCTTCCAGGCCGCCAAGCGTGGGCTGTACGCGCTCGAGCTCGCCGACCTCGTCACGATCGTCGTCATCCCACCCCCGACCCCGACCGGCGACCTGCCGGACGGCGTGTGGGCGCCGGCCCTCGCGTACGCCCAGGAGCGCCGTGCGTTCCTCGTCATCGACCCGCCCGCGGCGCTCGCCGCCGAGGACGCCACGGACTTCGCCGCCGGCACCCTCGGCCTCGTCGGGACCGTGACGCGCAACGCGGCGCTGTACTTCCCGCGGATCCGGCACGCCGACCCGCTGCGCAACGGAGCGATCGACACGTTCGCCCCGGGCGGCGCGATCGCGGGCGTCATGGCACGTACGGACGGATCGCGCGGCGTGTGGAAGGCCCCCGCGGGCCTCGAGGCGGGCCTCACCGGAGTCGTCGACCTCGCCGTCAGCCTCACGAACGACCAGAACGGCACGCTCAACCGTGCGGGCGTCAACGCGCTGCGCACCTTCCGCGAGGCGGGCTCGGTGGTCTGGGGTGCACGGACGGTCCGCGGCGCCGACTCGCTCGCCGACGACTACAAGTACGTCCCGGTCCGCCGGCTCGCCCTCTTCCTGGAGGAGAGCCTGTACCGGGGCACCCAGTGGGTGGTCTTCGAGCCGAACGACGAGCCGCTGTGGGCCCAGATCCGCATGTCCGTCGGCGCGTTCCTCCAGGACCTCTTCCGCAAGGGCGCGTTCCAGGGTGCGACGCCGCGTGACGCGTACTTCGTCAAGTGCGACGCGGAGACCACCACGCAGTACGACATCGACCGCGGCATCGTCAACATCCAGGTCGGCTTCGCGCCGCTCAAGCCGGCCGAGTTCGTCCTCATCTCCATCCAGCAGAAGACAGCCGCGGCGGCGGCGTAGGAGGCCTCTCGTGGCTGAGTTCACTGTCAACGCCGGCCGTTTCGACCCGTACAAGAACTTCAAGTTCCGGGTGAAGTGGGACGGCAGGTACGTCGCGGGCGTCGCGAAGGTCGGCGCGCTCAAGAAGACCACCGAGGTGGTCAAGCACCGCGCGGGCGGCGACCCGTCGAGCTCGCGCAAGTCGCCCGGCCGCACCGAGTTCGAGGCGATCACGCTCGAACGCGGCGTCACGCACGACGTCGAGTTCGAGGCGTGGGCCAACAAGGTGTGGAACTTCGGCTCCGGCCTCGGCGCGGAGGTCTCGCTGAAGGACTTCCGCAAGGACGTGATCGTCGAGGTCTACAACGAGGCCGGCCAGCTCGCCCTCGCCTACCGCGTGTTCCGCTGCTGGGTCTCGGAGTTCCAGGCGCTGCCCGACCTCGACGCCAACGCCAACGCCGTCGCGATCCAGACGATCAAGCTCGAGAACGAGGGCTGGGAACGCGACTACGCCGTCACCGAGCCCACTGAGCCGACGTTCGTCGAGCCGTGATGCACGCGCGGGCGGTCGAGGTCGCGCCTGCGCACATGACGTCCGCGCACGCGACGCTCACGCTGTGGGAGGCGCTGACCTCGACCGTGCCCGCAGCGCGCGGCGCCGTCGTGCTGACCGCGCGCGGTGCCGCCCCGGACGTGGCCTCGGCGTGCGACGAACCCCTGGCCGCATCGGCCGCGGCCGCGCTCGACGAGCTCCGCGAGCGGAGCGGGCCGACGCTGGCCACCGTGCTCGAGTGCCCCGCCTGCAGCGAGGTGCTCGACGTCCCGCTCGACCTCCAGGCGCTGGCCTCCTCGGCGCGGAGCGTCGACGAGGAGACCGACCCGCCCGAACGCCGCGTCCCGTGGGGGGCGGGCGAGGTCGTCGTCCGCGCACCGACCACGACCGACCTGCTCGACGCGCTCACGGCACCCGACCCCGCCCGACACCTGCGGGAACGCTGTGAGACCTGGCCACCCGGCGCCCACACGACCGACGACGTCCTCGACGAGGTCGCGCGCGCGGCCGACGACCTCACGGGCCTCGCGGGTGCCACCGTGCGCTCGACGTGCCCCGGCTGCGACCACGACGTCACCGCCGACGTCGACGTCGTCGACCTGCTCACCGCACGGGTCACCGACCAGGCACGCGCGCTGCTCACCGAGGTCGCCGAGCTCGCCGCCGCGTACGGATGGTCGCAGGACGCCGTGCTCGCGATGTCGCCCGTGCGACGACGTGCCTACCTCGACCTCGCGCGAGCGGAGTGGTGAGCGACCGTGGGCGACGTCTTCGACCGGCTCGCAGCCCGCGCGGCGGGGAACGCGCCCGCGCTCGCCGTCCGGCGCGCGTCGCGGTTCGAGCCGGTGCGGGACCGGCAGGCTGCCGCCGGGTTCGCCGGGGTCGTCCCGCTCGAGGTGGAGCGCGTCGACGACGCGCCGCCCGACCACCGGGCACCGGCGGCGCGCCGGTCCGACCCGCCGGAGCCGCCCGTGCCGGCCGCACCGTCGCCGGCCCGGGAGGCCGCGCCGACGGTCGGCAGGCGGGCGCCGACACGGACGACCCGGCCCCTGCCCGAGCCTCCCGTCACCGACGACCCCCTGGGTGCGATGCCGCCGGCGGCCCGCACGCATGCGCTGCCCGCTGCGCGGACGCCCGCGCCGGAGCCCGTCGTGGAGCGCGCGCCGACGACCCCCTTCACCACCGGTCCTGAGCAGCCCCGGACCGAGACGGTCCCCGCGCCGGAGCGTGCCGTCGCCCCGCCGGTCCGGCCCGCCGCGGCGGCCACCGAGCCCCGGCCGGTGCCGGCCGAGCCCGACGACGACCCCGGCGAGACCTCCGCGACGACCCCGCGCGGACCCGCCGGAGCTCGTGACCAGACCGTGGAGATCCCGCCGCGCCCGGGCTCCCGGACCGTCCCGGCCGCCCTGCTCCTCGAGCGGCTCGCTCCCGCGCTCCTCGATGCCCGGGCGCTCACGCGCCGCGAGACCGAGCGGCTCGTGGTCGTCCCGACCACGACCCCGCGCCGGGCGCGGCCCGACGGGCGCGGCCAGGTCCGGCTGGACGACGTCCGGGTGGGCGCCGGTGAGGTGCACGTGCACGTCGACCGCATCGAGGTGAGCCGCGAGCCCGCACCCGTCCCGGCCCCGCCCCGGCCGGCCGCGCCCTCACCCGCGATCGACCACGCGGCGTACCTGGCGCGCGAGGACCGGAGGTGGGCGCGGTGAGCAACGTCCTGGCGATCGCCGCAGTGACGACGACCATCCGGCACGTGCTGCACGAGTCGCTGTCCTGGCTGCCGGACCCGGTGGGCGGCTCCGACGTCACCACGCTCCGGCCTGCCCAGCTCGCGGCCGACGACGGGCCCGGCACGGACTCCGCGGGACTCAACGTGTACCTCTACCAGGTCACGCCGAACCACGCGTGGAACCTGTCGGACCTGCCGACGCGCTCCTCGGGTGGCACGCTCACGCGCCGCCCCGTCGCGGCCATCGACCTGCACTACCTCGTCACGGCGTACGGCGACGAGTCCGCGCTCGAGCCGCAGCGGCTGCTCGCCCGCAGCGCGCTCGCGCTGTCCGTGACGCCGGTGCTCACCAAGGACGTCATCGAGCACGCGATCGACAAGTACGGGTCGGGATCGACGGCGTTCCTCGACCACGCCGACCTCGCCGACCAGGCCGAGCTGGTCAAGGTGTCCCCGACACCGCTGACGCTCGAGGAGATCTCCAAGCTCTGGGGCGTGCTCGGGGCGTCGTACCTGCTCTCGCAGACCTACACCGCGACCGTCGTGCTGCTCGAGGCGGACGTGCCGGTGCGCAGCGCGCTGCCGGTGCGGCTGCGCGACCTCGACGTGCGGACCTTCACGCAGGCGCGGCTCGAGCAGGTGGTCGTGGACGGGTCCGGTCCCGCGGTCGCCGGCTCGACGCTCCGGCTCCTCGGCGCCGGGCTGCTCGGGGCACGCACGACCGTCGTCACGATCGGGGGGCGCCGGCTGGCGCCGCAGGCCACGTCGACCGGCAACGAGCTCGTCGTCGCGCTCAGCGACCGCGTGCCCGCGGGCGCGCACCGGCTCCAGGTGGCGCACCTGCAGCCCGAGGACCCGGTCAGCGGCGAGCCGGAACGCGTGACCGGCCGGTCGAACGGCGTCGCCCTCACCGTGGTCCCGCGCATCACGAACGTGACGCGTCCCGCCGGCCTGGTACGGGTCCGGGTGGTGCCCGCGCTGCACGAGGGGCAGCGCGCGACCGTCACGTTCGGCCGGCTCACCGGAGGGCTGCCCGACGACCCCGGCGTCGTGACCGTGACCTTCCCGCCCGCCCCGGTGCTGGTCGAGCCCGCCGACCCGGCCGACCCCGTCCCGCCGTCGACCCTGGACGTCGTCGAGTCCGCGCTGACCGCCGGCACGTGGCTCGTGCGGGTGAGCATCGACGGGGCCGAGTCGATCCCGTCCGCCACCGGCGACGAGTACGACACCCCGGCGGTGACGGTGCCGTGACCGTGACCTCGACGGCGACCCCGGACGCCGGACGGCAGGAGCGATCCACGACGGCGGACCGCGACCTCGTCGTCGCCGAGCTCGACGTGCTGCGCGCGCTCGTCGTGGGTGGGGACCCGGCGCCCGCCCGCGCCCGGCTCGACGGGCTCCGCGCGCGCACCCCCGGCGACAGCCGGCTCGACGAGGTGGCGGCGGCGTTCGACCTGTCCTCGTTCGAGCGGGCGACGCTGCTGCTCGCCTCCGGACCGGACCTGGTGGGGGACGTCGGACGCGAGCTCGCGGAGCGCACCGGCCAGCCGTTCCTCACGTTCGCCGCTGCGCTCGCGATCCTGCCGGACCCGCACTGGGACGCCCTGACCCACACGGCGCCGCTGCGGTCGTGGTCGCTCCTGCGCCCGCAGGACGCGTCGGCGCTGCTGGCGACCCCGCTGCTGCCCGACGAACGCGTCGTGCACCACCTGGTCGGCGTCGAGACGAGCGACGAGCGGCTCGACGGCCTCAGCCGACCGCTCGAGACGCCGCCGGACCTGCCTCCGACGCACGCCGCCGTGGCCGCCGAGGTGGTGCGGCGGTGGGCGGCGGAAGGGCTCGTCGTGCTGCGCGGCCCGCAACCGCGCTCGACCCGGGAGATCGCGGCGGCCGCCTGCGCGACCGTCGGGCTCGAGCCCCGGCTCGTGGCCGCGTCCGACCTGCCGACCAGCGGGCCGGAGCTCGCCGCGCTCGTGCGGCGCATGGCCCGCGAGTCGCTGCTCGGCCGCGTCGGGTGGGTGCTGGACCTCGAGCAGGCCCCGCCCGGGCTCGTGCCCGCGGTCGGCCGCGTCGTCCCGACGAGCGAGGTCCCGTTGGTCATGACGGTCTCGGACCGGCCGGGCGGAGCCGTGGCCGGTGGTCTGGACGGGCTCGCGGTGCCGGTGCTGCGGGTCCCGCGGCTCGGCGCGGGGGAGCGCGCCGGGACGTACGCGCGGGCCCTGCGGCGCGCGGGCGTGCACGTCCCCGAGCCGGAGGTGGCAGCGGCCGCGGGGACGTTCGACCTGGCGCTGCCCGACGTGCGCGTCGCCGCCGACGAGGTCGCACACGGGGTGTCCTTGTGGACCGCGTGCCGCCGCCGCCCGCGTGCCGACGTCGGAGGGCTGGCCCGGGTGCGGAGCACGACGGTCGGCTGGGACCGGCTGGTGCTGCCCGACGAGCAGCTCGCGCAGCTGCGCGCCCTGGTGGCCGCCGCCCGGCACCGGACGACCGTGCTCGACGCGTGGGGGTTCGCCGCGGCGAGCGAGCGCGGTCGCGGTACGGCGGCGCTGTTCGCCGGGGACTCCGGCACGGGCAAGACGTTCGCGGCGGAGGTGGTCGCCCACGACCTCGCCCTGGACCTCGTGCACGTGGACCTCAGCCAGGTCGTCGACAAGTACCTGGGGGAGACCGAGAAGCGTCTCGCGCAGCTGTTCGACGCCGCAGAGGACGGCGGCATGGTGCTGCTGTTCGACGAGGCGGACGCCTTGTTCGGCAAGCGCTCGGAGGTCAAGGACAGCCACGACCGGTACGCGAACGTCGAGGTCGGCTACCTGCTGCAACGGCTCGAGGCGTTCGGCGGGCTCGCGGTCCTGACGACGAACGCCCGCTCCGCGCTGGACGTCGCGTTCACCCGCCGGCTGTCGACGATCGTGACCTTCCCGTACCCGGACCGCCCTGCACGGCTGCGCATGTGGCAGCAGTCGTTGCCGCCGGCCCTGCCCACCGCTGACCTCGACCTGGGCCGGCTGGCCGAGGCGGACCTGTCCGGCGGAGCGATCGCCGCAGCCGCGCTGCAGGCCGCGTACCTCGCGGCGGACGACGGAGGCGTCCTGACCATGTCGCACCTGGCGCAGGCCGTGCGCTGGGAGCTCGCGAAGAACGGTCGCGTCGCGAACCGCGGCGCAACAGGACCGCGGCGCCCGGCGTGACCTCGCCGGGGAGGGAGCAGCGCCGCAGCGTCGAGGAGGTCGCGGCGGACACGGTGACGGGCGCCCGTCCGGGCGCGCTGCCGCACCGCGCACGGCTCGAGCGCGCGTTCGTCGGGCACGACCTGTCGTCGATCCGGGTGGCGGACACCGGTGGTGGCGCGGACGGCCGGCGACGCGTGCAGGCGCACGCGTTCGCCTACGGCGAGGCGGTCTCCCTGCCGGCCGACGCCTCGCCCGGTCTGGTGGCGCACGAGGTCGTGCACGTGCTGCAGAACCGGTCCGGCACGGTCCGCGACGGGGCGGCTGCCGAGGCGGAGGCGGGCCGCCTCTCCGCGCGGGCGGTGGGCGGGCACGCCGTCGGGCACGAGCTGGCACCGGCCCGTCGGGGCACGGGTGCGCTCGTCCTGCACCGTGCCCCCAACCAGGCGGGGACGACCGACCCGTCGCACGTGCTCGACTGGGTCTCGGCGCACGAGGGCGACGGCAGCGTCGTCGCCGTGCTGAACGCGCTCAGCGACGCGCACGCGGGCAACACCGACCGGTACTTCTACACCGACACCTACGGGTGGGTGGACATCCGGCACTTCGCCGCAGCGGCGCGCATGGCGGTCTCCGCCGGGAGCGTCGTCGCCGAAGGGCTCGGGCTGGGCAACGAGGTCGTGCAGTGGCTGAGCGAGTGGGGCGACTCCTACCGCAGCGGGTTCTCGCCCGAGGACGTCCCGAGCAACGCCGCAGGTGGTGAGTTCGGTGACGACTTCGTCGGCAGCGTCGAGGGCGAGTCGCTCCATGACGCGCTGCAACGGTGGATGACGCACGCGGGAGCCCGCCCGGCGTCCGACGCGGCCGCCCACCGCGACGCGCTGCCGGCGACCGATCCCGCCGAGCGCGGGGGCGCGGCCCGCGGCTCCTCGAACGCGTCGCGCACGCAGTCCACCGCGTCGGGTGCGGCGCAGGCGAGCGTCGACGCCGCGGAGCAGGGCTTCATGTCCCTGTTCGACTGGCGCAACTACGCGCGGATGTACGGGCTGCAGGTGCCGTAGACCACTGTCGTCAGAACACCTTCTTGAGGGCGTCGCCCACCGTGGGCAGCTTGAGCAGGTCGATGTTCAGCATGATGCGGGTGTCGGGGACCTTCGGTGCCTCGCCGAAGTCGAACCGGCTCCGCCCGAGGCCCGGCAGGTCGGGCGCGGCGAACGCCGGCTGGAGCTGGAGCAGCGACGGGAAGGTCCCGCCCGAGACGCTCAGCCCCGGCAGCAGACCGAGCTTCGCCGTGCCGCCGGCCAGCGACAGGCGCTCGGCGGCCGGGTCCCACGACCAGGCCAGGTCCGCCGTCAGGCTCAGACCCTTCCAGCCGTGGGAGAGCGTGATCAGGTCGCCCAGGTCGAAGGCCGTCCTGAACCGCAGGTTCGGGTTCGTCGCGTCGGGCAGCTGGAAGTCGAGCTTCGTGAGAGTCGCGTACGGGACGAGCGACAGGGGCGTCGCGAGGTTGAACCCCTGGAGCTTCTGGCGACCCGACGGGTCGGCCAGCAGGGAGCCGATGCCCAGACCGTAGGTCGCCGCACCGAACCCGATCAGCGCCCCCTTCTCACCGCCCGACAGGGCGCCGAACGGGCGCGTGACCGCCTCGGTGGCAGGTTCGATGATCTCCTTCTTGATCTTCGGGTCGTCCTTCACCTTGTCGACGAACGTCGACAGCCCCTTGACGACCTCGTCGCCCGCCCCGGGCTCCTTCTCGACCTCGTCCTCGCACTGCGCACCGTCCGGAGGGTGTTCGTGCACGACGAACCGGCCCCCGGCGAGCACGGCCGCGGCAGCGGTGTCCGCCTCACGCTCCGACGGGTGGCCGCTCCCGGTGGCCCGCGCGGCGGGCGACCGGGCGGCGCCGGCCGGACCTGCCGCCTGCTGCGCGACGTGCGCGAGCTCGTGCGCCACGAGCCGGCGACCGTCGGCGGTCCCGGGCCGGTACGCACCGGGGGCGAACACCACGTCGGTCCCGACGGTGAACGCTCGTGCCCGCAGCCCCCGGGCGGCGGTGCCGGCTCGGTCGTCGGCGTGCACCCGCACGGTCGAGAAGTCGTGCGAGAACCCGGCCTCCATCGCACGGCGCGTGGTGGTGTCGAGGGCTGTTCCGTCGGCAGCGGCGAACCCCGCGTGGCGGTCGGGTCCCGGCGTCCCGGGCGCGTGCTCGGCCACCGCCCGGGGGCTGCTCATCCGCTCGCTCCCCGGGCGACCCGGACGACCAGGTGCTCACCCCCGAGCAGCGTCTCGCCGGCCGGCACGTCGGTGCCGAGGACCGTCCCGCCCCGCACGCCGGCGGCGTCCTCCTCGACGAACGTCACCTCGACACCGACCTCGGCGGCGCGCCGCGTGACGAACCCCCGGGTGCGACCCAGCAGGTCGTCGACGACGAGCCGCGGCAGCGGGTCCACCGGCTGGATGGTGCGACCGGGCGGGCGCAGCAGCCGTCGCGGGTCGATGTCGAGACTGCCGAGGTCGATCCGGCCGGGGCGGAACAGGTCTCGGCGAGGCGGCGGGGCGTCGCGCTGCTCGTCGAACCAGAACCACGTCTCGAACCGTCCGCCCGTGACCTCGTCGGTGGTGGGCAGCTCCAGGGCCGTGCGCCGGTCGGACATGACCGTGGTGGCGTGCCCGTTGAGGTGCAGCGCCGGGTCCTCCCCGAGGATCGCCCACCCGTCGAGCTGCAGCCGCAGGAGCAGCGGCAGCGGCGGCTCACCGAGCTGCTGCTCCGCCGCGAGCAGGCGCAGCTGCCGGATCACCCGCTGGAACAGCTCGTCGAGCGGTCGCTGCGGCGTCCAGATGATGAGTGCGCCGTCCGCGTTGAGGTTCCCCGCGATCTCCACGGTCCGCCGCGCCCACGCCGGCGGCGCGGCCCACACCTCGGACTCGGGCGTGACAGGCCACGGGAGCTCGAGCAGCACCCGCCCGACGGGCTTTCCCTGGACGCTCTGCTGGAGCACGGGGGCATCGAGCAGCACCGCGATCCCGGGGAACTGGCCCCCCAGCTCCTCGAAGCTGTACACCTCGTCGTTCTCGAGGTCCTCACCGGAGAAGAACCGCACCGCGGTGACGTGGACGCCGGCGGTCCGCCCACCGGGCGGGTCGAGCTGCGCGGTGACCCGGATGGGCGCCTCGTCGGGCTGGACGGGCCCCGGCACCGTCTCGAGCACGATCGTCAGGACGTCGCTGGTCGCCCCGGCGCCCGTGTCGCGCTGGAGGAACCCGGGTTGCCACACGAAGGCCGCGACACCCTGCTCGTCGGTCTCCGTCGCGACGCGCTGGTCGGCGCCGGGGGTGTTCGCGAGCGTCGGGGGGACGGGCGAGCCGTCCGCCACCCCGAGCACCAGGCCGGTGCGCGCGACGGCGGCCGAGACGGTCGCCCCGCGGACCGGGCCGCACGGCGAGTCGACCGCGACGCGCACCAGCTGGGGCACGGTCGAGCCGCGTGCGGCGACCTCCTGCCCGTCGCCGCCGACCAGCGCGACGCTCGGGGTCTCGACGAGACGAGCGAGCGCGTCCTGCACGGTCCGTTCCTCCGCGAACCCCCGGCACACCGGGTCCCACTGGACCTGGCTCGCCACGGACAGCCGCCCGGTCACGACCACCGCGACGTCCTCGACGTCCAGCGTGTCCGTCAGGCGCTGGGCCGTGAGCGTCTGCGTGGTCGCACCGCCGGGGTCGAGCGTCCACAGCACCTCGGCCAGACCGTCGGCGTCGGTCGCGACGACGAGCGGGTTGCCCGCGCCCCCGCCTGCCGTGCGCAGCGAGCCACCGGCCGCGGTGAACCGCACGTCCTCGTCGGCGACGGGGATGGCGCCGCGCCGGACGACGACGCGGACGGGCTGGGGGAGCTCGTCGCCCGGCATGGCCTCCTGGCCGTCACCGCCGACGAGGTCGATCGACGTCATCGCCGTCAGCGGCGGGAACAGGGACCGGCAGTCGGCGACGAGCCGCCAGCCGTCCGCGTCGCGCTCCAGGATGCCGAGCTGCGCGCGGTGCGTGCTCGGGCCGTGCGGTGCCAGGGCCAGGGGTGCGTCCGGCAGGCCGGGCCACTCGATGGTGCCCTGACGGGCGGTCACGCCGTACGCGAGCCGGACCGTGCGCGCGGGGACGAGCCAGTGGTCGCCGACGGCGGGGGTGCCACCGGCCGGGAAGGTGACGGTGATCCCGCCCTCCAGCGGCTGCGGTGCGGCGCTCAGCGGTGTCGGGCCCCCGTCCCAGCGGCGCACGACGGGCGTCCCACCGAGCGCGGACACGCTGGTGACGGCCGTGTCGAGCCACGCGACGTGCACCACGTTCTCGGCCACCGAGTCGACCGTCGAGCCGACCCGGGCGAGGAACCCCGGCCGGTGCTGCAGCTGCAGAGCGACGCTGGTGACCTCCACGAGGTCCCCCGGGAGGATGGACAGCTCCTCGTCGCGCCCCACGCGGTCCAGCTCGAGCGCGTGGTCCATGCCGGTGACGACGGAGGGCTCGACGGAGACCAGCTTGGCGACGACGGAGCCGTTCTCGCGCGACCACACGAACCGTGCGCCACCGTCGACGTCGTGCACCTCGACCCGGTACAGCTGGTTCTCGAGCAGCTCGTACCCGCTGCCCGCGGTGATCGAGCAGGGGTCGGTCTGGGCCTGCGCGTCGGCGACCCCGGCGACCATGAGCCGTGGGACGCGCAGCGGGAGGGCCCCGGCGACCTGCGAGCAGACCTCGTCCCCGAGGAGGGCCTCCAGGCGCACCTGCCACACGGTCTGCGCGCGCGCGGCGGTGTCGGGACCGCCGAGGGCCGACTCCAGCAGCTCGGGCCGCTCGTCGGCGGTGACCAGGCGGTCGAACACGTCGAGGAAGACCGCGTACCGACCGTTCGCCCCCGGCTGGCCGACGGCCGGCTCGTCCGAGACCTGCGGGAGGAACGGCTGCTCGGTCAGCGGCCAGGCGGTCGCGGGTCCGGGCGGCTCCGACGACTCGACCAGCTCGCCGTCGACGTAGTAGCGCCCGGGCGTCACCCCGAGGTCCTCCCAGGGGAACGGACCGTCGTCGGCCACCTCACCGGTGGTCAGCGACACGATGGCGAACGGCCCGGGGGAGCCGTCGCCGGGGTCCACGCCGCCGGCCGGACCGACGATGTCCGCGGTGCGCACCTCGTCGTGGTGCGCGGTGATGTCGGCCTGCTCGTTCCACTCGGCGTCCAGCAGGACGCGGCCTTGCTGCATGACGACGGACCGGAACCCCAGTGCGGGGTCGAAGGTGCGGCGGGTGAGGTCTGCGTGCATGTCAGCTCCCGAACAGTCCGATCTGCATCCCCGCCGGCACGTAGGGCTCGACGAGACGACGTGCTGCGTCCGCCCGCAGGGGACGGCGCAGGTGGTGGTGGACGCCCATCTCGGCGCCGTCCTCGCCGCCGCGGCGCACCGAGGAGGGCGCGGCGGGCGACAGCGACGGGTAGAAGGGCGAGCCGAGGCTCGTGGCGCCCGGACCTCCGGCGAGGAACGACGGCCAGTCCCCGCCGGGGGCGTCGGGCTGCGGCACGCACCGGAACCGGCGCGGTGTCCGTGAACCCGGGGCGAGGTAGCTGAACCGCGCGCAGCCACGCTGCCGGTCGACCACCGTGACGAGCTCGGTGCACAGGCTCGACGTCACGTCGAGGATGCGCGCGTCGAGCGTGCCGAACAGCGTCGTCCCGTCGACGGTGACGTGCGTGCCCGGGGCCGTGACCGCCGGGGCCTGCGGTGCGGGGTCGGCGAGCGCGTCCGTCAGTGCCGGGTCGACGACGCAGTCCCGCACGGACAGCGTCGGCACCGTCCCGACCAGCTCGATCCCGCCGACGAGGCTGCGCCGTACCGTCACGGCCAGCTCGCGGTTGCCGTCGTCGGCGGTGCCCTCGACGACGACGCGTCCTGCGACGGTGCACTGGCTCAGCGTGAGCGACCGCAGGTCGCCGGCCCGCACGACCACGTCCCCGTCGACGACGAGACCGTCCAGGAGCAGGGCGGACCCGGTGGCTCCCGTGACGACGACGTCCCCGACGATGCGCGGGCGCAGACCGTCGGGGGAGTACACGCCCGGCACGGGGGCCTCGACGTCGCCGTTGAGCAGCTGCCGCCCGCGCCACGTCGCCGCCACGAGCACGAGCCGCGACTCCGCGGGGACCTCGACGTCCAGCGCCCCGGCGTACGCCTCGCTGTCCGCGACGGACAGCACCTGGGTGCCGCCGGTGAGGTCGGGGGTGGACGCCGCCCACCGCGCCGCGATCTCGGCGAGCCCGTCGACGACGGTGGTCTGCAGCCCGCCGGCCGGTGGTCCCGTCCGGACCAGGACCTGGGACTCGACCCGGTCGCCACCCTCGTCGGTGTCGCCCGTGAACGGGTCGTCGGCCAGGGCCTCGGCGTGCCCGGGACTGCGGTCGTAGGTGCCGGCACCGACGTCCGCGACCGCGCCGTACGCGTAGCGCACGAGCACCGAGCCCGGGTTGGTCGCGACGCCGTCGAGGTAGGTGCGCACCCGACCGCAGACCGGGTCCACCGTGACCTGCCAGCCGAGCGCCGGGTCGCCGGACGGGTCGACCGTCGTGAGCTCCTCGAGGCCGCGCACCCGCACCCGCCACGGCTCGAGGGGGTCGCCCCCGTCGATGCGCACCGCGACCGGGAGGTCCGTGGGGTCACCCTCCAGCCCGAGCGCCCGCTCCGCGCGCAGCAGCGCGAGCAGGCGGCGCGGCCGCAGCGGCACGGGCAGGTCGCTCTCGACGGCGAGGTGCTCGATCGCGGCCTCCGTCGCGGGCACCGCGAACCAGGGCTCGCGCACGCCGAGGGGGTGCGTCGCCCAGCCGTCGTCGGGGTCGCCCAGGGCGCGTGCGGCGATGTCGACCGCCTCGTACACCTGCACGGGGAACACGAACACCGCGACGTTCTCGATGCCGTACCGGCCTCGTCCGCCGTGACGCCCGGGGTCGACGCGCCGCACGTGGGCCGTGTGCGCGAACCTGGTCAGCGCCCCCTGGGCGAGCCGGGGGGAGCCGAGCTCGGCGCTCGCGGCGTCGCGCAGGCTCGCCCACGTCGGTCGCTCCGGCCGGACGTGGTTGACGTGCGTCGTGGTGCCGAGCAAGCGGTACGTCTCGACGGCCTTCGTCGGCCAGCCCGTCACGTCCCGGACGACCTGCTCGATGACCGCGACGGTGCCCTTGCGCTGCCGGTAGGAGACGGTGTTGGCGACGACGCCGCGCCGCGAGACGCCCGCCCCGGTGCCCGACCCCAGGTCGCCCGGGAGCCCCTCGAGTCCGACGAGGTCCGCGAGGTACGGAAGCACCCACTCCGGCGCCGTCTCGACGAACCACGAGTCGTACAGCGACTGCAGGTCGTCCTCGACGGTCGCGAGCTCGGTGGCCACGGCGCCCAGCAGCGCGTGCAGCAGACCGCCGGACTCGGCGTCGCGCTGCAGGACGTGCGCCGGGAGCAGCGACTCGAGGTACGCGGTGCGCTCGTCGCGCCGCAGGTCGGAGACGGTCATGCGAGCACCTCCACGAGGGCTGTGACGTGCAGGGCCTGCGCGGGCAGGAGCTGCCTGTCGGCGTCGGGCGACGGCCGGTCCCAGCGGGCCGGTGCGGCGACGAGCAGGTCGGCGGTCGAGTCGGCGAGGCCCGGCGCGGAGAGGGTGGGCATCGTCACCGACTCGACGCCCTCGACGGTCGCGGCCGTCACGAGCACCGACGACGCCGCGAGCGACGTCGCCAGGTCCATCGCGGCGTACGCGGTGAGCAGCGTGGCCTGGACCGCGGCGAGCACGGGCGCGACCTCGTAGCGCGGGTCCACGTGGATGCCCAGCTGCGCGACCGCGGGGACGACCTCGCCCGGCAGCACCACACGCTGCCCCCGCTGCTCGCGGGCCGCGTCGAGCGTCTGCTGCAGGTCGGCGAGCAGGTCCGTCGTGGCCGGGTCACCCGTGACGCCCAGCACCGAGACCACGATCGTCCGTGTCCGCCCGTCCCACACGAGGTGTGCGCTCGCCCGGCCGACCCGTGCGTAGCTGCGCGCGAAGTCGGCGTAGTCCGCGACGGACACCGCGCGGTCGAGCGTGCGGATCCGTTGCGGGGCGTTGGTGCGGGCACCGTCCAGGTCCTCCGGCGGTGCCCAGTCGTGCGTCGCGGCGGGGTTCGTGATCGTCGCGATGCCACGCGGCCGGCGCACCGGCAGCATCACCGCACCCGCCTCCGCGATGCCGGCTGCCCCGATCCCCGCGCGGTACGTCGCGCGCACGTTCTCCGCCCCCGACGGCAGCCGGGAGCCGTGCAGGCCGTCGCCGAACACGACCGTCGAGACACCGTCCTCGGACTGCCGCACGACGTACACCTGGTCGGTCGGCCCCGCGTCGAGCAGCGACTCGACCTGCGCCCACGCGACGTCCTCGACCCGCACCTCGAGCTCGGCCTCGACCCCGGCAGCGTTCGTCGTCGTGGACACGTAGGTCAGCGGAGCCTTGCGCAGCGTGAACCGGGGGAACGCGACGGCGCCGTCGCCGCTGCCGAGCACCTGCTCGGTCGTCTCGCCGTGCGTCGCGTCGGCGACGTTCGCGTGCAGGACCACCGAGCCGGCGCGGTACTGGTGCTCCAGCGGTGGGTCGAGGGTCAGGCGCTGCGCGCCACCCGCGGGCACCGAGTCGCCGGAGCGCTGCTGGACCGCGACCACCGTGGCTGCCTCGACGACCTCCTCGTCGTCCGGGGTGACGCCGACCACGAGCACCCGCAGGTCCTCCTCGAGCGGGGGGTCCGTCGGGAGCACGTCGAGCGTCGTCGCGGGTGCACCCACCGCGTCCGGGTCCGGCATCCACGCCGTCGGGAGCTCCTCGCTCACGGCGTGCACGAGCGTGCTCTCCCGGTCGAAGCCCGCGACCCGCTTGTCGTCGTCGACGTCGACGCGCGTCACCTTGTTCGCGACCCCGAACCGGCGCGCGCCACCGGCGGAGACGCCCGTGACCTCGAACGCCTCCACCTGGTCGCCGCTCTCGAGCGCGAGCCACGAGCCAGGGACCAGGTCGGGCACGTCGCCGTCGATCTCGAGCTCGCTCAGTGCCCAGCCGGGCCACAGCTCGTCGGGGACGCCGCTCGTCACGAACGCGATGCGCTTGTCCTCGTTCTGCAGAAGCTCCGTGCGGGGGGCGTTGTGGCCGAACAGGTTGAGCCGCCGGGTCAGGCGCAGCACCCGCACGTCGCCGAGCGTGCGCCCGCCGGCGAACGTCACCGGTGCGTGGAGCGTCACGCGGGTCCAGCCCGTCGCCCACGGAGGGTCCACGTCGACCGCGGTGACGCGCCGCAGCGCCCACTGCGCGTCGGCACCGCCGGGACGCGCCCGGCGCGGTGGGCCGGCCGCGGCCGGCCCGACGAGGAGCAGCCGGTCGTCGACCTCGACCAGCGGCGCCGTCGAGTCCAGCCAGACCTCGTCGGTCCCTGTGGGGAACGCCTGACGGACCCGGTCGAGCCCGGGAACGGCGTTCCACGCGACGCGCGCGACGATGTCCGCGGTGGTCTCGAACGTCTGCGGGAGCTTGCCGGGCGGAGGGACCGACTGCACGGGTGTCCCCGCGGGGACGTCCACCATCAGCGGCGCGGTCGGTGCGGTCTCCACCGCGAACGCCAGCTCGACGCGCGCCGCGGCACCCGGCCGCAGCTCGTAGCCGAGGGTGCGCGCGAGCTGGCGCACGCTCGCCGTCTCGGTCGCCGTCCGCAGGAAGCCCTCCTGCGCGATCCGCTCCGTGTAGAACGACACGACGTCCGTGACGACCGCCCACGTGTCGAGCAGCGCGACGGTCGGGTCCGCGGCCGGCTGCGTCGCCAGGGAGCGCACCGCGAGGTCCTGCGCGGGCTCCGCCAGGTGCTCGCGCATCCGGGCCAGCGCCGTCCCGTGCGGCGCCACCCGCCACCGCAGGGCACGCTGACCGGGCAGGTTCCCCTCGGGCGCGGTAGGCCCGCGGCCCGCGCACGCACCGCCGCACGCACCGCCGCAGCCGCAGCCCGTCCGGGTCGTCATGTCCCGCCTCCCAGCCTGATGTCGACCCGGCCGGCCTCCGGGTCGTTCGGGTCCGAGTCGCACTGCAGCAGCTCGCGCGGCGACATGAGCAGCTCGCCCGCCGCCAGGGTCGCCGCCGCCTGCGCGGCGCCGGCGTCCGCCCGCGCGAAGCGCGTGACCTCGACCCACGCGACACCGTCGACCGTCATCGCGGCACCCACCACGTCCGACAGCCGCAGGGGGTCGCCGAACGTGAATCGGTCCGGGTGGAAGAACGCGCGCTGCCCGTCGCGGCGCGTCCCCGAGCCGAGGACGTCGCGCAGCCCTGCCTCGACGTCGGCCGCGTCGTGCTCGGGTCGCACGCACGCGAACAGCGCGATCGTCAGCGGCACGAGCACGGGCCGCTCGAGCTCGACGTCGATGCCCGCCATGCGGCGCACCTCCAGCGAGGCGACGAGCTCGTCGTCCAGCGTGTCGTCGTCCGCGAGCGCCGCGACCGGGTCGACGGTGACCTCCTGGGCGTACCAGGACCCCGTCCAGCGTCGACGGGCGACGGCACGCTGCACGCCCGGGTGCTGCTCGGCGACCGTCGCGTAGTCCGGCGAGGTCACCGCACGCAGCTGGGTGCGCAGCGCCGCGGGGGCCAGCTGACGCACCTGCTCGAGGCGTTCCGGGTCGGTCCCGCCCGTCGCGGGCAGCGGGTTCCAGACCTCGACCCCCGCGGGCGGGGCGAGGCGGTCCGCCCGGGGCAGCAGCCGGACCAGCCGGTCCGGGGCGAGGCCGCCGAGGGCGCCCGTGCCGATCCGGTACGACGCGAGCGGCGTCGAGCCGACGGACGGTTCCCGGCCCGTCAGCCCGTCGCCGAAGCGCAGCCGGGACACCCCGCCGGGTTCCGGCTCGACGACGACGTGCGTCGCCAGGCGCCCGCTCGCGAGCAGGTCGGGCCGGGGCAGCCACGTGCGCTGCCCGTCGTACAGGGACAGGGCCGCCCCGGCGCGCCGCGGGTCGGGCCGCAGCAGCGCACCGGCGGCGCCGGTCGTCGGGAACGTCGGGTCCGTGTACGTCAGGTCGGGGCGCTGCAGGCGCGGGCGGAACGCGCCGTCGGCCGGCACCGTCGGCGGCACGAGGGTCTCGTCGAGGAGGGTCGCGCCGTGGTCGGCGACGACGACGTTCGCGAGCGCGAGGGCCCTGGCGTCGTCGGTCCCGGGCGTGGTCACCTGCAACGGAGCGGGCAGGGCGTCGGCCGCGTGCCACCGCAGCTCCCAGACGCGCACGGCCGGGTTCAGCGGGTCGTCGTGCCCCCGCGCGTCCTGCACCAGCCGCACGGGGAACCGGCGCCCCGGGTCACCCTCCCGGGCGACGCCGTTGACCGGGGTGTCGACGAGGACGAGCACGTCGCCCGCGCGCAGCCGAGGATCGTCCGCGGCTCCCGTGCCGCTCGCCACGAACGCCGCGGTCGTGCCCGCCGGCAGGCAGTGGTCCGGGTCGCCCCAGGCGTACAGGGGCAGCGCGTTGCGTGCCGGGGTGATCTCGACCGCGGCGACCGTCTCGAACACCGTGCCGCCCAGGTCGGTCGCGTCGACCGGCACCCCGATGTCCTGGCCGGCCCGCGCCGGCAGGTCCGTCACCGGGGTCCGCTCCGGCACCGTCAGGGCGCCCGCAGCGGTCGTGAACGCCAGGAGGGTGCGCGCCGAGCAGCCCTCGTGCACCGCGTAGCCCAGGAGCCGCGCGTGCCGCCGCACCGACGTCCGGCGCCGCGCGGTCCCCAGGTACGCCTCCACGGCCACCGCGTCCTGCCAGTACGCGAGCCGGTCGCCCACCGCGGCGAACAGCTCCACGAGCATGACCGCGGGGTCCGCCGGGTTGCGGTCCGTCCAGTCCGGCAGCAGCGTCGCCAGCCGGTCGAGCAGCCGGGTGCGCAACGCCTCGTAGTCGCGGGCCAGGTAGTCGCCGGGCAGCAGGTCGACCTCGCCCTCCGACGGGGCGCACTCCTCCCGGCAGTCCAGGTCGGTCGGGCAGTCCACCGAGAACGCGAACGGGGCGGTCGACAGCGGCAGGTCCACGCCGTCCGGAGCGCCGAGGCCTCCCGGTCCTGCGAGCCGCAGCGTGTACGTCGACCGGTCGCCCCACGACGACGTGCGCACGACGAGCACCCGACGCGCCAGGTCGTCGTGGTCCGGGTCCGCCGGGTCGGGCAGCGCCTGCGCGACGAGCGTCTGGTCGGCCTCGCTCACACCCGCCGGCAGAGGCCCGACGGGGTCGCTCGCCGTCCCGACGATCGCGTCCGCGCGGTAGGCCCACACGGCGTGCACCGGGTTGAGCGCGGGGTCGGGCCGCACGCCACCGACGACGTGCACCGTGTCCGCCGTCCACGTCGTCGGGACCGGCCCGTTGAGCAGGTGCACGAGCAGGGTGCTCTGCTGCGGTGCGTCGGGCACCTGGTCGGATGCGCCGTCGTGGTTGGAGAGCACCTCGACGTGGTCGATCCCGTCGATGCCGTCGGGCTCGCCGATCCCGGGCCGCCCGCGCACGAGGGCACGGCGCGCCTCGAGGTCGATCGGGGCCGCGAACGGGAGGCTGCCGGCCGTCACGGCGTCACCCCGGCGGTCGGTCCACCGGTCACAGTGACCGTCCTGCGCTGGTCGGGGTGCGACGCGTACAGCGGGGAGTAGACGACGACCACCTCGAGCGCCGAGTCCACCGCCGTGACCTGCACGTCCTCGACCCGCACCAGGTCGGCGAGCCACTGCTGCAGGGCCCCCTGCACGAGGGCCCGCGTCGTCTCCGCGAGCGCGTCGTCGAGCGGCGCGAACACCAGGCGGGCCACCCCGCTGCCGAAGTCCGGGCGGTTGACCCGCTCACCCGGGCCCGTGAACAGCACCTGCTCGACGAGGCCCGCGACGTAGACGGAGTCGTCGACCAGCGCGGTGCGCCCCCGCGCGTCCAGGCGCAGCGGGAACGCCACGTGACGCGGCGGGACCGACCGGCGCGGCGAGGCGGTGCTCATGTGGCACTCACCCGGGTCTGCGTGGCCGTGCACGTCATGGGGACCCCCGTGGGCAGGCAGGAGCCCGAGCCGCTCTGGATCGCGAGCGGCTGCTGCATGGAGGTGACCCGCGTCGTGCCGCTGCTCCACTGGGCGCTCACGTCGGGACCGCCCGACTGCGGCGGGTACGAGCAGCCCGACACCGTGTACGGCGTGGCCAGCAGGATGACGCCCTGCCCACCCGCGGTGACGCGCGGCGACGCGCTCGCCGGCTTGGCCTGACCCTGGTGGGCGCACGTCACCGTGGCGGACTGCGTCACGAGGTTGCCGGGCATCACTTCACCTCCAGGGCGCCGTCGTTGATCGACACCGACGACATCGAGACCGCGATCTTGTTGCTGCCCATCGCGACGGTGAACCCGCTGCTGGTCGCCTCGACGGTGATCGTGGTCGAGACCGCGGGAGACCCGACGGAGACCTTCACGCCGCCCGCCCCGGACAGGTCGGACAGCTCGACGGAGATCGCGTCGGTCTTGAGCATCTTCACGTCGGCGACCGCGGGCGAGGCGGGCACCTGGCCCGTGCCCCAGAAGCAGCCCGCGAGGATGGGCGAGTTCGGGTCGCCGCCCTCGAACTCGACCCACACGTTCGCGCCGACGGGCGGGACCAGGAACAGCCCCACCTTGTCCCCGGCGTACGGCGTGCAGGGCATGGCCCAGCTCATCCGTCCCTGCCCGAGCACCGCAGGGCACTCCACCTGCACGCGCCCGAGCTGCATGACGTCGGTGTTGCTCGCGACCGTCCCGCGGTACTTGCCGTAGAACCGCGCGGGACCCGGGGGAGCGAAGTCGTTCATCGTCGCCCCGTCACACCATGACCACAGGAGTGATGGCGCCGCTGCCCTCGCGCTGCAGCGTGAACGACGCGGTGTAGGCGCCGCGGCTGACGTGGTGCACGACCTGCTGCACGTACCAGAGGCCGTCGGCGGACCAGCCCGCCCCCCGCATCCCGACGAGCGTGCGGGGCCGCAGCACCGTGCCGTACGCGCCGCCGTCCAGCGTGCCCGACGCCGTCACCGCGTCGACGCTCGCGTCGAGCACGCCCTGCGCCCGCGCGAACGCCGCGGCGGCGCTGATCCCGGTGCCGCGGAACTGCCTCGACCGCAACGACGCCTGGTGCTCGACCCACACCGGCAGCGCGCTCAGCGGCGGACGCGTCGGCGCGACCGTCCGCACCGGCATCGTCTGCCCCGTGCGCGCGTCCTGCACCTGGCCCTCGACGTTCTCCGGTCGCTGCACGTCCGTCATGAAGGACACCTGGCCCTGCACGTTCGTCGCCGGCCCGAGGTCCACGGAGATCGCCGGCTGCGGCAGTCCCGCCCGCACCGCCGGCCCCCAGTAGAGCGAGCTCATGCCGCGGACCGGTCCCGGGATCATGTAGCAGACGAAGCCGTGCCACTGGGCGAGGTCCGAGATGTGCCGCCAGTCCGTCGCCTGCTGCGTGGGCGTGCGCTCCATCGGCAGCGGCGGGTCCATCGTGGGCGGGGGGATCACGGTCGGGACGATGCCGTGCTGTGCGTACCGCGCGGCGATCGCGAGCACCTGCAACGAGTCCTCGAGGGCCACGTGCTCGTCCGAGACCTCCCTGCGGTCCAGCAGGACCGACAGGTCCCGACCGGTGAGGGTCAGCTCTGCACGCTGCTGCTCGCCGCCGGGGACGAGGGTCGTCTCGGTGACGATCCCGTCGACCAGCACCTTCGGCAGCACCCCCATCGTCAGCTCGACGACGACCCGGGCGTTGGCGCGCAGCGGTGACGTCGTCAGGACGGGGGAGTCGAGGGCCGCCGTCGGGCCCGAGCGGCCCGCGTCCAGCACGATGCTGAACACCGTCGGGCGCGAGTCCGACTCGGTGACCTGGACGGACCGCACGCGCTGCGCGACGTCCGGCGGCACCGGCAGCGGGACCGTCGGGCCGGCCGACAGCGCCATGTGCACCCCCAGCAGGCTCACGACGACGCCGCCCTCGGCAGCGGCACGACGAGCTCCGTGCCGACGGCCTCCGCGTCGACGAGGGCGTCCGGGTCGAGCGCGTCGTTCGCGTCGCACACGCGCCAGAAGCCCAGCGGGTCGCCCGTGTACCGCGCACTGACCAGGTCCAGCCGGTCGCCGGGCGTGACGAGGTGCACCGCGAGCGTCGCCTGCGCCGCCGGGTCGGGCGGGTAGCGCCGACGCAGGTACCGCACCAGGCGGCGCGCACCGTCGGCGGTCGTGACCTCCAGGACCGTCGTCTCGACCTCGTCGTACCGTGCCACGTCACCCTCCTACCGAGACGGAGACGCCGGCTGAGCCCGCCACCGCGGCCGCGATCCCCGCGAGCCCGCCGACGGTCGCGCGGACCTCCTGCTGGACCTGGTGCACCAGGGACATCGCGAACCCGACGTCCGTGGGCGAGAAGTCGTCGTAGGTCAGGACCGTCAGGGACAGGTCCACCGCGGCCCGGATGGGGTTGAGGAGCGTGTCGAACGCCTGCTCGCGGATGGTCAGCGAGTCGACCCGGACGGGCACGACCCGCCCCGGACCCCAGACGAGGACCGTGAGGGGCGCGGTCGGCGGGAGCACCTCGATCACCCCGGCCGCGGTCAGCGCGGTGCGCGCGATGACCTGCGCCGTCGTCGGGTACAGCTGCATCTCCAGCACCGCGAGCCGACCCGCGACACCCATGACCTGCGTGATCGCGTCGCCCGCCTCGAGGCCGTCGGTGGCGTCGAGCTCGACCGTCATCGTGACCGTCTCGGTCGCCGCACCCCACACCCGCAGCGAGTCCGACGCGGACGCCGTGCCCGCCGTCGGCCCACGCGGGCGCAACGACCGGGTGACCTCGTCGGGGTTGTACTGGAACACCGCGATCCGGGCCAGGGGTGCCGTCGGCTCGACCGCGACGATCGCCCCGGCCATGACGCGCGGTGACCCCGGGAAGCTGCTCATCCCGCGATCGTGGACGGGCGTCGTCACGCCTGTGTCACGCGCCTGTCACGCCCGACCGGCGACCGCCGGATGTATCTGCGCGGAGCGCGAGCGTCCCTCTCCTTGCAGGACGAACCGCACCAAGCGGATCATTCGGACAGTGACCGGCCATCGCGCGACGGGGCACCTCGGCGCCCCGGTAGGGGGTCCTCGATGTCGCTGCAGTCAGCCACGCTCCGGCCGCCCCTCGTGGACGGTCCCCAGGTCTCGATCCGGCTGCTCGGGGCGTTCGCCATGAACGTCGACAGCGCCCCGGTCGAGCTCCCCGCAGGGGTCCAGCGCCTGGTCGCGCTCCTCGCGCTGCGCGGCCGGACGGGACGCAGCCGGCTGGCCGGGCTGCTGTGGCCGGACACCGAGGAACGTCGCGCGCTCGCGAGCCTGCGCACCGGGATCTGGCGCGTCAACCAGGCCGCTCCCGGGCTCGTCGTCTCCGCGCACGGGACGATCGAGCTCGGGCTGACGCCCGCGGTCGACGTGCAGCAGCTGATCGACCACTCGCGCGCGCTCCTGCGCGGTGCCCCCGACGACGACGCCCCCGCCGACCCGGGCGACGGCGAGCTCCTGCCCGACTGGGACGACGCGTGGCTCGACGCCGAGCGCGAACGCCTGCACCAGCTGCGCCTGCACGTGCTGGAGGCCACCGCCCGCCTGCTCGCGGACCACGGGCGGTTCGGGCTGGCGCTCGAGTTCGCCCTCGCCGCGCTGCGCGCCGACGAGCTGCGCGAGAGCGCGCACCGCGCGGTCATCGAGATCCATCTCGCGGAGGGCAACATCGTCGAGGCGCGCCGCGCGTACGACGCGTGCAGCCGCACGATGCGCGACGAGCTCGGCATCGACCCGTCGCCGAGCCTGGTCGCCCTCGTCCGCCCGGGCGGCCACGCGCCGCTGCACGTCGTGACCGCCTCCACCTGAGCGGCCTGCTAGTCCTCGTCGCGCCCCAGGAGGATCGCGACCGACGGGTCGTCGTCGACAGGAGGGAGCCGACCGACCAGTGTCGTGTGCGACGCGACGTCCAGGACCCCCCACTCCAGGAGTCCCGCCAGGTAGGCACGCCACGCGATGACGTACTCGCGCGGGAGCACGCCCGCGAAGTGTGACTCGTCGGCGTTGATCCGCGCGGCGAGCTCGTCCTGTGTGCTCTGGTCCATCCGCCGTTCCTAGAGCCGGGGGACGACGAGGTCGAAGTCCCTGCCGATGACGCGGATCTGCTGTATCCGGCCCAGCGTATCGGCGCCAAAAGCCCTCCGGACCGCGCGCTCCGCGAGCTCCCGGGTGATCCCGGCCTGACCTCGCACGTCCGCGATGATGTGCGGCGCCTGTCCCGCGCCCTCCAGGATGCGGCGTCCGAGTGCCCCCGACAGGTCGCGCGACGTGAGGCTGGTGATGGTCTTCAGCTCGGTACGCACTCCGTCGACGATGAAGTCGGCGGTGCGGACCCCGTGGCGGGTCGACTCGGCCAGGACCCGCACGTTGCGTCCTTCCCTGATCAGGCGTCCCACGATCACGGACTCCTGCGCGGACAGCGTTCGGCCGCCCTCGATGACGAGGCGGCCCGTCCGGGCTGCGCTCCCGCCGGCGCCGACCCCGGGGAGGAACCGAGCGC
The DNA here is from genome assembly GCF_007990265.1 of Cellulomonas terrae. Lineage (GTDB taxonomy): Bacteria > Actinomycetota > Actinomycetes > Actinomycetales > Cellulomonadaceae > Cellulomonas > Cellulomonas terrae. The sequence continues at coordinate 198,277 of NZ_BJWH01000003.1, read as the reverse complement.
CGATGTACCAGAACGCGAGGTCGGTGAAGGCGCTGGCCGTCGCCGCGGCGTCGTCGCGAGCTGCGTCCAGGGCGGGCTGGTAGACGCTGAAGATCCGTGGAGCGGTCTGCGGGTTCAAGAGCGTCGGCCACACGACGTGGGCATCGCGGTAGAAGGCGACGACGGTCAACCCGCCAGGTCGGAAGGCATCGGCTCGAGCCGCAACCTCGGCGTCGGCGTCCTGCCGGGTAGCCCTGGGCGGGATGAGCGGCAGGACGTCGAGGTCGGACGGGTCGAGGTCGCGCAGGAGAGTGCGCAGGATGGTCCCGTCGTCCAGAGTGATGACTGCCTGTCCTGCCACGAGGTTGATGGCGAGGGCAGCTGCCCGCTCGTCGACGTAGGCCCTGACGTCGGCGGTCGAGAAGCCGGGGAAGGGCCAGGTGTTTCGTTGCGGTGCGGTGTCGAAGAACGATGCCCATGCGGGGAGCAGCCGCCCGGTGTCGATGAGGACCACCATCGACTCGTCGGGCGAGTGCGACACCGGGGCGTCGGGGTCGCCGTACAGCTCGGTCGCGATCGCCCTGTCCGTGTATGGGCCGAGGAACCGGGCGCGCGGCGGGTCGCCGTCCAGCGAGTCGAAGCGGACGCCCTCCCCGAACTCGCGCCGCTGGACGCGCAGGTCGAGGCCGTGGGTCTGCTGCACCACGTGCGCGAGCTCGTGGGCGAGCAGCTCCTGCCCCTGCGGGCTCGCCGGGTGGTGGCCCCGGCCCAGGGCGACCCGCGAGCCCACGGTGTAGGCCTCCGCCCGGAGGTCTTCTGCGGAGCGGTCGGCGGCGGCACCCCAGTAGACGCGAACCGCGCCGAGCCCGTGACCGAGACGGGGTTCGAGCCTTGCGCGTGCCGCTGGATCGAGCGGATGGCCGGGGCCGCTCAGAGCCGCGTGGACCGAGGGCGGGGCGCTCCCCTCCGGGGGTCGGGCACGACCGGCAGGTCGCCGGGCGTAGGTGGTGCCGGACAGGGAGTCGGCCGCTGCTTCGAGGGGGTCGTCGGTCCGTCCGACGGAGAGGAGGGTGGGGAGCGGGGTCGGCGGTACGGGCCGCTCCGACCGCGGGTCGTGCACGGCGACCTGGCCGAGATCGTGCTGCGGGGACGGTCCCGGGGCAGGAGACGTGTCCGGTGAGGACGTCGTGCGTCTCGCCGGGGTGATCGCGTGGTCGCCACGAGCGGTCGCCGCAGGTTCTGTTCGCGCGGCCGCGGTCGGAGCGCCGGCGACGGACGTGATGCGCGACGACGTCATGGGGGCAGCGTCGGTCAGCGGCATCACGGTGGCATCACCCGGCCGTCACCTCGGGGTGCTGCCGGGGCGACCGACGCTCGCGGCGAGCTCCTCCGACCCCTGGGCGAGCAGCGTCACGTCGGCCCCGACGAGCACGAAGGAGGCTCCGGCGTCGAGGTAGGCGCGCGCCAGGGCGGGATCGAAGGCGTTGACGCCGACCGGCTTGCCCTCTGCGCGCACGGCCTCGACCGTGCGGTGGACGGCGGCGACCACCTCCGGGTGGGTCTGCCGGCCGAGGAGGCCCATGGAGGCGGCGAGGTCGGACGGCCCGACGAAGACGCCGTCGATCCCGTCGACGGCTGCGATGTCCCCGGCGGCGGCCACGCCCTCGACGGTCTCGACCTGCACGAGCAGCGACACGTGGTCGTCGGCGTGCTCCAGGTACCCGTCGACCCGGTTCCACCGGGCGGACCGGGAGAGCGCCGACCCGACGCCCCGACGTCCGCGCGGGGGGTAGCGCACCGCCGCGACGGCGGCCTCGGCCTCGGCGGCGGAGGACACCATGGGGACGAGGAGGTTCTGCGCCCCGAGGTCGAGGACCTGCTTGATGGTGACGACGTCGCCGGTCGGCACCCGCACGATGGGCGTGACCGGGTAGCCGGCCACGGCCTGGAGCTGTGCGAGGACCGACTCGAGGCCGTTGGGCGAGTGCTCCATGTCGACGAGCAGCCAGTCCAGCCCGGAGCCCGCGCAGATCTCTGCGACCAGCGGGCTGCCCGTGCACACCCACATGCCGGTGAGCGGCCCGTCGGTTGCCGCGAGGGCGTGGCGGAAGGTCGGCCTCAGGTGAACTGGCATGTGATCGTCCCCAGGTCGCGGTAGTCGGCCAGCACGGTGTCGCCGGGGTGCACCCACAGCGGACGGGTGAACGAGCCGGCGAGCACGAGCTCGCCGGCCTCGAGCCGGTCGCCGTGCTGGGCCAGCTTGTTCGCCAGCCAGACGACGCCCATCGCGGGGTGGTCGAGGACCGCGCCGGCGACGCCGGACTCCTCGACCGTCCCGTTCCGGTACAGCAGGGCGGCGACCCAGCGCAGGTCGACGTCGTCGGGTCGCACGGGGGTGTCGCCGAGGACCATCGCGCCCATCGCGGCGTTGTCGCTGATGGTGTCGACGATCGTGCGGCCCTCCAGCGCGATGCGGGAGGACAGGATCTCGAGGGCCGGCACCACGTGCTCGGTCGCGCGCAGCACGTCGGCGAGGGTCGCGTCGGGACCGTCGACGGGCTCGGCCAGCCGGAACGCGAGCTCGACCTCGATGCGCACGTTCGAGAACCGGCCGTGCTCGATGACCGAGCCGGTCGGGTAGACCATGTCGGCGAAGATCGCGCCGTAGTCGGGCTCGTCGATCCCCGTCGCCACCTGCATGACCTTCGACGTCAGGCCGATCTTGCGGCCGACGGGTCGCCGGCCGGCGGCCACCCCCCGCCGTCGCCACTCACGCTGCACCGCGTACGCGTCGTCGACGGTCATGCCGGGGTGGCGCGCGGTCAGGAGGGGCACCGTGGTGCGGTCGCGCTCCGCGACCGCCAGCTCGTCCGCGATCGCCGTGACGGTGTCGGCAGGAATCACAGCTGGTGCCCCAGCTTGTACTCGCCCTGCTTCCAGCTCGGGAGCTCCTCGGGGTCGTCGCCCTTGCGTGTGTAGGAGAACCCGTCGGCCCCGATGGTGACCTCCATCTCGCTGGTGTCCGTGCGTGCGACCACCGGCTGCGGGACGCCGTCGAGGTCGAGCACCAGGGACGCCTCGGTGTACCAGGACGGGACCACCGGGTTGCCCCACCAGTCGCGCCGCTGGTTGTCGTGCACGTCCCAGGTCACCACCGGGTTGTCGGGGTCGCCGGTGTAGTAGTCCTGCGTGTAGATCTCGATGCGGTGCCCGTCGGGGTCGCGCAGGTAGAGGTAGAAGGCGTTGGACACGCCGTGGCGGCCGGGGCCGCGCTCGATGCAGTCGGACCGGCGCAGGGCACCGAGCTTGTCGCAGATCGCCAGGATGTTGTGCTTCTCGTGGGTCGCGAACGCGACGTGGTGCAGCCGCGGACCGTTGCCGCCCGTCATCGCGGTGTCGTGGACGGTCGGCTTGCGGCGCATCCACGCGGCGTAGGTGGTGCCGGCCTCGTCCTGGATGTCCTCAGTCACCCGGAACCCGAGGTCCTCCAGGTGCGCCACAGCCCGGGGCACGTCGGGCGTGACCTGGTTGAAGTGGTCGAGGCGCACGAGCGTGCCCGGGGTGTGCAGGTCGTAGCGCCACGCGAGCCGTTCGACGTGCTGGACGTCGTGGAAGAACTCGTAGGGGAACCCGAGCGGGTCCACGACGCGCACCGAGTCGCCGAACCCCGTCGCGAAGCCGTCCGCCCTCCGGTCGACCCGGCAGCCGAGCTCGCCGTAGAACGCGACCGCCCTGTCGAGGTCGGCGGGGGAGCGGACCCGGAAGGAGAGTGCCGCGACCGCGGCGACGGGGCCTGCGCGCAGGACGAGGTTGTGGTGGATGAACTCCTCGAAGCTGCGCAGGTAGACGGTGTCCTCGTCCTCCTCGGTCACGACGAGCCCGAGGACGTCGACGTAGAACCTGCGCGACGCCGCCAGGTCCGTGACGACGAGCTCCATGGACGCGGCGCGCAGGATGTCCGGCGGGGGGCTCGACGGCGTCGGGACGGGGTCGGTCGCGCGGATGGGGTCCTCGTCGGTCACGACGGGCTCGGGTCCGCCGGGGGTGATCGCGCTCACGTCAGACTCCCTTGCCGAACGTCGGGTGGTGCACGTCGCCGAGCGTGACGTGCACGGCCTGCTGGTGCGTGTAGAAGTCGATCGAGCGGTACCCGCCCTCGTGACCGAGACCCGAGGCCTTGACGCCGCCGAACGGGGTGCGCAGGTCACGGACGTTGTTGCTGTTCAGCCACACCATGCCCGCGTCGACGGCCTGGGCGAAGGTGTGCGCCCGCCGCAGGTCGTTGGTCCAGACGTAGGCGGCGAGCCCGTACTTCACACCGTTCGCCAGCGCGAGCGCCTCCTCGTCGGTGTCGAACGGGGTGATCGCGACGACCGGGCCGAAGATCTCCTCCTGGAAGATCCGGGCGTCGGACGGGACGTCCGCGAACACGGTGGGTGCGACGTAGTTGCCGGTCGGAAAGCCGTCGGGTCGCCCGCCGCCCGCGACGAGACGACCCTCGGTGCGGCCGAGCTCGATGTAGCCCATGACCTTCTCGTAGTGCTCCGGGTGCACGAGCGCGCCGACCTCGGTGCCCGGCTCGTGCGGGGGACCGACGACGACGCGCGACGCCTGAGCCGCGTAGCGCTCGACGAACTCGTCGTAGATCTCGCGCTGCACGAGGATCCGGCTGCCCGCCGTGCAGCGCTCGCCGTTGAGCGAGAACACCCCGAAGATCGTCGCGTCGATCGCCGCGTCCAGGTCGGCGTCGGCGAAGACCACGGCGGGGGACTTGCCCCCGAGCTCCATGGAGAGGCCCTTCAGGTGGGGCGCCGCGTTGGCAAAGATCAGCTGCCCGGTCCGGCTCTCGCCCGTGAACGAGATCAGCGGGACGCCCGGGTGCTTCACGAGCGCGTCGCCGGCCTCCTCGCCGATCCCGTGGACGAGGTTGAACACGCCGACGGGCAGGCCGGCCTCCTCGAAGATCCCGGCCCACAGCGACGCCGACAGCGGCGTGAACTCCGCCGGCTTGAGGACGACGGTGTTCCCGGTCGCCAGCGCGGGGCCGAGCTTCCACGACTCGAGCATGAACGGCGTGTTCCACGGCGTGATGAGGCCTGCGACGCCGATGGGCTTGCGGTTGACGTAGTTGAGCTGCCGGCCGGGCACCTTGAAGGCGTCGTCGGTCTGGGCGACGACGAGGTCGGCGAAGAACCGGAAGTTCTCGGCGGCGCGGCGTGCCTGGCCCAGCGCCTGCGTGATGGGCAGGCCCGAGTCGAAGCTTTCGAGCTCGGCGAGCCGGGCGTCCCGTGATTCCACGAGGTCGGCGACGCGGTGCAGGACCCGCGAGCGCTCGCGCGGCAGCATCCGCGGCCACGGACCGTCGTCGAACGCGTGCCGCGCCGCCGTGACCGCCCGGTCGACGTCCGCGGCCTTGCCCGCGGCGGCGTGCAGGTACGTCTCGTTCGAGACCGGGTCGAGGACCTCGAAGGTCGCGCCGTCCGCGGAGTCGACGTGCTCGCCCCCGATGTAGTGCCGGAGGTGGTCGGGAAGATCACTGGGCATGGGTCGCCTCGGGGTGCTCGTGGCTGAGGTAGGCGGCAAGGGTGGCCGAGCGGTGCCCGCGCGCCGCCCGCTCGATGTCCGCCAGGGGGGCGCCGGCCTCGATGAGACCGAGGAGCGCCTCGTGCTCCCGGACCGACTCCTGGGCGCGGCCGGGTACGAAGCTGAACGTCGACTCGCGCAGGTGACCGAGCCGCACCCACTCCGACTCCACGGTCGCGAGGAGCCGCGGGTTCGGGCAGGCGGCGAAGAGCACCGAGTGGAACTGCTGGTTCAACGAGGTGAAGCGGCGGGGGTCGAAGTCGTCCAGCGACTCGACGAGAAGGGTGTTGAGCTCACGCGCCTGCCGGAGGTCGTCGGCCGTCAGGTGCCGGGCCGCGAGCGCGGTGGCGGCGCCCTCGAGGATGGCCAGCGTCTCCATGCTGTGCCGGTACTGCGAGTCGTCGATCATCGAGACGCGTGCGCCGACGTTCCGCTCGAAGGTCACGAGCCCTTCGGCCTCGAGCCGCCGGATCGCCTCGCGCACGGGCACGACGCTCATGCCGAGGTCGTTCGCGACGGACGCCAGGACCAGGCGGTGTCCCGGTGCGAGCTCCTCGCCGGCGATCCGCTCCTTGAGCACGTGGTACGCGCGCTGCGACTTGCTCCGCGTCGCCGTCTCGCTCACCGGGTCGCGCGCCATGCGTCGAACCTCGCTCTCCACTGCGCGTCCATGGGGAAGAGACCGTCGATCGCGTGACCGGCGGCGACCTGCTCCGCGATCCAGCCGTCCTCCTCCTCCTGGGCGAGGGCGGCGTCCACGACCTCCTCGACCAGTCCGGGCGGGATGACGACGACCCCGTCGCCGTCCCCGACGATCACGTCCCCCGGCTCGACGGTCGTGCCGCCGCACGCGACGGCGACGTCGACGTCCCACGGCACGTGCCGGCGACCCAGCACGGCGGGGTGCGCGCCCGCGGAGTAGACGGGGATGCCCACGGCGGCCACGGCGGCGTGGTCCCGGACACCGCCGTCGGTCACGATGCCGGCCGCGCCGCGCGCGTGGGCGCGCAGGGCGAGGATGTCGCCGAGCGTGCCGGAGCCGGTCTCACCACGCGCCTCGATCACGATGACCTCGCCCTCACCGACGGTGTCGAAGGCGCGCTTCTGTGCGTTGTAGCCGCCGCCGTGGCGGGAGAACAGGTCCTCCCGGGCCGGCACGAACCGCAGCGTGCGCGCCGTGCCGACCAGCTTGGCGTCGGCGTGCATCGGCCGGACGCCGTCGACGGTCACCTGGTCGAGACCACGCTTGCGCAGCTGCGCACTCAGCGCGGCGACCGGCGCTCGCCGCAGCTTCTCCCGCAGCTCGGCCGAGAGGCGGGGCCCGGGTTCCACGCCCCACGCCTCCGCGCGCTGGACGTCGTCGACGGCGGGCTGCGACCCGAGCGTGCCGTCGAACCCGTGCTCACCCTGGACGACGGTCGTGACGAGGCGGCCCGACGTCGGCGCACCGGGTGCACCGGGGGCGTCAACCTCGACCTCGACGACGTCGCCGGGGACGACGACCGACGAGCCGGCAGGGGTGCCGGTGAGGATCACGTCGCCCGGTTCGAGCGTCAGGTGCTGGGAGAGGTCGGCGACGAGCCGGGGGAGCGTGAACAGCAGGCCGGCGGTCGTGTCGTCCTGGCGGAGCTCCCCGTTGACCCAGGCGCGCACGCGCAACCCGCCCGGGTCGACGGTGCGGGCATCGACGAGGTGGGGGCCGAGGGGCGTGAACCCGTCGCCACCCTTGGAGCGGACGTTGGAGCCCTTGTCGTTGGCGCGCAGGTCGTACAGCCCGAGGTCGTTCGCCGCCGTGACCCAGGCGACGTGGTCCCACGCACGGTCCAGGGGCACGCGCCGGGCGGTGGTGCCGATGACGAGTGCGATCTCGCCCTCGAAGGCGAGCAGCTCGGTGCCGTGCGGTCGTTCCACGGTGCCGCCCGATGCCGCGACGGAGCTGGACGGCTTGAAGAAGTACGACGGGTGCGCCGGGCGGCGGCCGCGCTGGTCGGCGCGCGAGGCGTAGCTGAGGTGGATCGCGACGATCTTCCCCGGCCGCCCGGGCAGGCCGGAGAACCTCGGGTCCGTGCTGTCGTCGGTCATGAGCTCCCTCACGTGCGTGGTCCGTCGGTCGTGGTCAGCCGCTCGCCTGCGAGATCTCCTCCCAGAACGGTGCGACGACGCTGCCGGAGACGCGCAGGTCGAGGAGCAGGAACGGTCGCTCGTCGGCCGGTCGGGCGCGCCACGCGGTGAGCACCTCGAGATCCTCGACGGTCCGGACGGCCACCCCCTGCGCGCCGAGCGCGGTGGCCACGCCGGCGAAGTCGACGTCCGGGATGAGCATCGGCTCCTGCGCCAGGCCCTTGCGCCCGTAGAGGTGCATCTCCGCGCTGTATGCCCCGTCGTTCCACACGACCGCGATCCCGCGGCCGCCGGCGACCCGCACCGCCGACTCCAGGTCGGACAGGGCCATGAGGCCGCCGCCGTCTCCGGTGGTCAGGACCACGGTGGCCTCGGGCCGCGCGAGCGTCGCGCCCAGCACGCTGGGGAAGCCGAGGCCGATCGCCTGGAACGCGGTGCCGACCATCACCATCCGGTCGGGCGAGGCCACCGGCCAGTACATGTTGGACCAGCCGAGGAAGTGGCCGCCGTCCGAGACGGCGACGCGGTCCTCGGGCAGCAGCTCCGCGAGGCGTGCCGCTGCGGAGCGAGGATCGAGCCGCCCGTCGGCGGCGATCCCGTCCCCGGGCTCGTGCCGTCGCGCCGTCGAGAGGTCGACGGACTCGCGCCACCCGCTGGGCGTGGCGCCGTCCAGCTCCTTGAGGACGGCCTCCGCGACGACCGTGGCGTCCCCGCGCACGTAGCCGCCGACATGCGGGTGCGTCGCCGCGGGTGCGACGTCGACCTGGAACACGCGGCACCCGGGGGCGAAGAGGTCGCCGAAGCGCATCGTGAACTGGTTGAGGGAGGCACCGACGACGACCGCGACGTCGGCCTCGCGGACCAGCGCCATCGCGCCCTCGGTCCCGAACCCGCCGGCGACGCCCAGGTCGAACTCGGGCCGGGGGAAGATCCCGCGCCCGAGAGCGGTCGTCACGGTCAGCGCACCTGTCGCGTCGGCGACCGCCCCGAGCGCCTCGCCGGCCCCCGCCACCCAGGCGCCCCGGCCCGCCAGCAGCAGCGGTCGGCGGGCGTTCGCGAGGGCGGCGGCGATCTCGCGGACGACTCCGTCGGCGAACGCGCCGCGCACGGCGAGCGGTGCGGGCAGGCGCGGGGCGGGCGTCTCGGGCACCGGGCCCGTGTCGAGGGTGGCGACGTCGTAGGGGATCGCGAGGACGGTGGGGACCCGGTAGGTCAGCGCATGCTCGACGGCGATGACGGTCGTGGCGGCGGCGTCCGCGCGGCCCACGGTGTAGGTGCGGGCGCCGACGGCGGAGGCCATCGCGATCTGGTCGACGTCCCAGGGGCGCGGTCCCGACGTCGGTTCGTCCCCGACGACGAGGACGAGCGGCACGTGCGCCTGCACGGCCTCGGCGAGGGCGGTCAGGGTGTTCGTGAACCCGGCGCCGTAGGTCGTGGTCGCCGCGGCGAGCCGGCCGGACGCCCGGTGGAACGCGTCGGCGGCGACGACGGCACCGGCCTCGTGCCGCACGGCCGTGAAGCGGGCGCCGGTCTGCCGCGTCAGGGCGTCCAGGAAGTACGCGTTGCCGTTGCCCATGACGCCGAAGACGTGGTCGACGTGGGCGGCGAGCGTGACCGCGACGTGCGCGGAGACCGTCGGCATGGAAGGGGCCTCTCGGACCGGTTCGACCGCGTCGTTGCGGCTCGGTAGGGATAATATACGATCCGCACCACCTCGACATCGGCGTCAGGGGAGTCGGTCCCATGCAGTTCCACCACCACGGCTACGTCTCTGGCGACCCGCGCGTCCAGCCGGCGGCCGGTGTCGGCCTCGACCGCCCCGCCGAGCTGCCCGACGAGGTGGACGTCCTCATCGTCGGCACCGGGCCGGCGGGGATGATCGCGGCCGCGCAGCTCTCGCAGTTCCCCGAGGTCACCACCCGCATCGTCGAACGCCGTCCGGGCCGCCTCCCGATCGGTCAGGCGGACGGGATCCAGGCGCGCAGCGTCGAGACGTTCCAGGCGTTCGGGTTCGCAGGCCGGATCGCCGAGGAGGCGTACCGCATCACCGAGATGTGCTTCTGGCACCCGGACCCCGCCGACCCGTCGCGCATCGTCCGCGGCGAACGACCGGCCGACGACCCCGGCGGGATCAGCGAGTTCCCGCACCTCATCGTCAACCAGGCACGCGTGCTCGACTACTTCGCCGAGTTCATGGCGAACTCGCCCAGCAGGATGGCCCCGGACTACGGGTACGAGTTCGAGGGCCTGGTGCGCGCCGACGACCACGTCGACGTCACCCTCGTGCGGGCGGGGGAGCAGAAGGTGGTGCGGGCCAAGTACGTGCTGGGCGCGGACGGTGCCCGCAGCAAGGTCCGCTCGGCGATCGGCTGCACCATGGAGGGCAACTCCGCGTTCCACGCGTGGGGGGTCATGGACGTCCTCGCCGTCACCGACTTCCCGGACATCCGGCTCAAGTGCGCGATCCAGTCCGGCGCGGGCGGCAGCATCCTGCTCATCCCGCGCGAGGGCGGCCACCTGTTCCGCATGTACGTCGACCTCGGCGAGACCGACCCCGACGCACCCCACGCGGTGCGCGGCACGACGATCGAGCAGATCATCGCCAAGGCGAACGCGATCCTGCACCCGTACACGCTCGACGTGCGCGACGTCGCGTGGCACAGCGTGTACGAGGTGGGGCACCGGCTGACCGACCGGTTCGACGACGTCACCGCCGCAGAGGCGGGCACCCGTACGCCGCGCGTCTTCATCGCCGGCGATGCCTGCCACACGCACAGCGCCAAGGCCGGCCAGGGCATGAACGTCTCGATGCAGGACGGGTTCAACCTGGCCTGGAAGCTCGGGTACGTGCTCACCGGCCGCAGCCCCGAGAGCCTGCTCGCCACGTACTCGGCCGAGCGCCAGGTGGTCGCGCAGAACCTCATCGACTTCGACAAGGAGTGGTCCTCGCTCATGGCGAAGACCCCGGAGGAGCTGGGGGACCCGGGCAGGCTCGCCGAGTTCTACGTGCGGACCACCGAGTTCCTCTTCGGGTTCATGACGCAGTACCCGCCGTCGATGATCGTCGCGGAGCCCGCCCACCAGGACGTCGCGACGGGGTTCCCCGTGGGGAAGCGGTTCAAGTCCGTGCCCGTCGTCCGGGTCGCCGACGCGAACCCCCTGCACCTCGGCCACCAGCACCGCGCGGACGGCCGCTGGCGCGTGTACGCGTTCGGCGACGCGGACGCGACCGCGCTCCGGGCGTGGGCCGCGTGGCTCGCGGGCTCACCGCTCGGCGCGCTCTCGCCCGGCGTCCTCGACGTCAAGGTCGTCCACCAGCAGCGGCACGTCGACGTCGACCTCGCGGCCGTCCCGCAGGTCTTCCTCCCGCGGACCGGGCCGCTCGACCTCGTCGACTACGAGAACGTCTTCGCGACCCATCCGGACGAGGACATCTTCGAGCAGCGCGGCGTCGACCGTGGGGGCTGCGTCGTCGTCGTCCGGCCCGACCAGTACGTCGCGGCGGTCCTGCCCTTCGGCGCGACGGACGAGCTCGCCGCGTTCTTCCGCCGGCACCTGCTCGTCTAGACCGAGTTCCGCGCGAGCCGGGCCGCCTGCTCGTCGTCGAAGTCCGCGAAGAACCCGGCGACCCGGTCGGTGAGCTCGCTCATGCCGTCGCACGCGAACAGGATCGGCTGGTAGTGGCTGATGTCGTACGCCAGCGTGGCCATCTGGTCGAAGTCCACGGGCCGGATGTCGGCGCCCCGGAACTCCTCGATCTCGCCGTAGGAGGAGAGCAGCCCGGCGCCGTAGGCACGCAGCTCGCCCTCCTCGTACATGACGCCGAACTCGATGGTGAACCAGAAGACGTCCGCCACGTACTGCAGGCCCTCGGCCGTCTCGCACCGGCGCGCTGCCTCCCCGGCGCGACGCTTGACCTCGGCGATCGCCGGGTTCGCGAGCAGATTGCAGTGCCCGACGACCTCGTGGATGATGTCCGGCTCCGGCGTGTAGAGCGGCTGCGACGGGTGGCGCAGGTACTGCGTCGAGTGGAACACCCCGTCCGCGAGCGACCCGTAGAACACGTCGAGCGGCACCAGCCCGGCCGCCGGGTGGAGCCGGAACCCGCTGATCGGGTCGAGCCCCGCGCTGACCTCGTCGAGCTGAGGCACGTGGTCGGTGGGCAGGCCGAGGGCTTCCTTGCCCTCCAGGTAGCCGCGGATCGCGAGCCGCTCGTGCTTCGGCGCGAGCTCGCGGCACACCGTCTCCCAGATCGCGTTCTCGGAGTCGGTGTAGTCGACGCGCGGCACCGGCTCGCCGGGCTGCCACGCGAGGGCCGGCGCGGCGATCTCGTTCCGGCGACGCCGGTAGGCGTCGTCGTTCGCGCCGGGGTGGTCGTCCGCGAGGTGCACGGTCGCCTTGCCGTCCTCGTCGGCGGTGACGGGGGCGTACAGCTGTCCTTCTTCGAACATGCGATCCGTTCTACGCCACCGGGGCCCGCAATGCATCCCCCGCACGGGGTCAGGAGCCTGCGGTGGCGCCCGTGACTGCCGCGCGCCTCTCCTCGTCGGTCGGCGGCTCCCACTTCTGCAGGGTCTGGATGAGCCAGAACGCGACGAACAGCCCCAGCTCCCACAGCTCCGCGATGATGACGGCGTACTCCGACGTGAAGACCAGCTTGGCGACGACGGCGATGACGATCCCACCGACCACCATGAGCCAGAAGATCCACTGGTAGGTGCGTGTCCCGTCGCCGAACCGGCCGGCGTCCTTGCGCGCCGGGCGCAGGGAGCCGGTGCGAGCGGGCCAGGCGTAGCTCGCGACCGCGGTCGCCATGCTGGCCACGAGCAGCAGCGCCGCCGCGAGGTGGACGTTGTCGAAGGTCGTCCCCTCCACGGCGCGCCACACGAGCAGGACGACGAACCCCACCGCGAGGACGGTGGAGATCCGGAAGAACCACCGGGTCACGGTGTTCTTGCGCAGCTCCCGGTACGGCCAGTGACCGGTCCTCGCCTCCACGACGAGGAACGCGGCGGTGACGAGGAGGACGGCTGCGATCGTGACGCGCAGGGACGCGACGACGTCGGCCCGCTCCTGCTCCGTCTCGAGCTTCGCGAGGGACTGCGCGAGCCGCGTGGGGACGAACGCGACGAACAGCGCGTAGAAGCCGGCGAGGTTGAGGGCGTAGTCCTCGAGGGCCTCACCGCGATAGGCGACGAGGCACACCGCGATCCCGACCATGCAACCGACGAAGACGTCCCGCATCGGGCCCAGGTAGTAGGCGCTGATGGAGCCCTCGATGGAGTCGAGACCGAACGCGAACGCCGCGCCGACGAGGCCGGTGAGCAGGAGCACGGGGAGCGCGACGAGCATCGTGCGCAGGTGGCGGTACGTCTCGTGGGCGAAGTACGGGTCGTCCGAGGCCGTGAGCTGTTCGTGGAGCGCCATGCAGGTGATGCTTCCGCTGGTCGGTGTGCCCGTCCAGGCGAGAAGGGTCCGGCAGCCCTGGGCGGTCGAGTTCCGTGCCACTTCGCCGTCCGAAACGTTTTAACGGTAAATGTGAGCGATAACATCGGCCCGTCGCGCTGGCAGCGTCGCCACCACCGGACACGACGGTGCGCGCGACGACGGCGACGACCGCAACCCGGCCCGCGCCGGCAGGGAAGGGCCATGCCTCGCCTGAGGAGGGCACCCGCACGCCAGGCGAGGTCGGGCGCACCGGCCTCGACGGGCGTCGGCCCGCGCAGGACGCGCCGTGCCGGCGAGCGCCGGCACCGCTCACGTCCCCGGAGCAAGGAGATGCACGTGCGTAGACCCACGAGATGGCTCGCGGCCGTCCTCGGCGCCCTGGCGCTCACGCTCGCCACGGTGACGACCGACGCGGTCGTCGCTCCGCGACCGGCCCAGGCGCTCGACAACGGCGTCGCCCGGACACCGCCGATGGGATGGAACACCTGGAACACGTTCGGCTGCAACATCAACGAGACCCTCATCCGGCAGATGGCCGACGCGATCGTGAGCACCGGGCTGCGCGACCTCGGGTACAAGTACGTCGTCGTCGACGACTGCTGGTTCAACCCGAACCGCGATGCCCAGGGCAACCTCCAGGGAGACCCGCAGCGGTTCCCGAGCGGCATGAAGGCGCTCGGTGACTACCTGCACGCCCGGGGCCTGCTGTTCGGCATCTACCAGGGCCCGCTGGACCAGACCTGCGCGCAGTACTTCGACAGCTACCCGGGCTCCACGGGCAGCCTCGGCCACGAGTACCAGGACGCCCGGCAGTTCGCCGCCTGGGGGGTGGACTACCTCAAGTACGACTGGTGCTCACCGACCGGCACCATCTCCGAGCAGGTGGCCAGGTTCGCCATCATGCGCGACGCGCTGGCCTCCACGGGCCGGCCGATCGTCTACAGCATCAACTCGAACAGCATCCACTCCAAGACCGGCCCGCAGCGCAGCTGGAGCGACGTGGCCAACCTCTGGCGGACGACGGAGGACATCACCAACGCGTGGGACACGGGTCAGACCAACGGCTACCCGATGGGGATCCAGAACATCGTGAACGTCACGGTGCCGCTGGCGGGCTACGCGGGGCCGGGCGGGTTCAACGACCCGGACATGCTCGAGGTCGGCAACGGTGGCATGAACGAGACCGAGATGCGCAGCCACTTCGCGCTGTGGGCCGTCATGGCCGCGCCGCTCATGATGGGCAACGACGTGCGGTCGGCCAGCACGGCGACGCTCGACATCCTCAGGAACGGCAACCTGATCGCGATCAACCAGGACACGCTCGGCCGGCAGGCGGTCCAGGTGTCCCACGACGGCACGCGCCGGGTGCTGGCCAAGCGGCTGGCCAACGGTGACGTCGCGGTCGCTCTGTTCAACCAGGGCAGCTCCACCACCACGGTCTCCACCACCGCGGCGGCGATCGGCAAGAGCGGCAGCTCGTTCACGCTGCGGGACGCGTGGACCAACGGCACCTCGACCAGCACGGGGACCATCTCGGCGAGCGTCCCCGCGCACGGCACCGTGGTCTACCGGGTCAGCGGAGGCACCACCACCGACCCGTCGACCCCCAGCACGTTCCGCCTGCGCAGCGCGTCCGCGGGGCGGTGCGTCGACGTCGAGCGCGCCAGCAGCACGAACGGGACCGGCACGGTGATCTGGGACTGCCACACCAACGCCAACCAACAGCTCACGCAGGACGGTCAGACGCTGCGCGTCCTGGGCAAGTGCCTCGACGTCCCGCTGAACGCCGCCAACGGAACCCGGGTGCAGGTCTGGGACTGCAACGGGGGCACCAACCAGCAGTGGACGTTCAACGCCAACGGCACGGTGAGCAACGGCCGCTTCCCGGCCCTGTGCCTGGACGTGAACAACAGCGGCACCGCGAACGGCACGCCCGTGATCCTGTGGTCGTGCCACGGCAACACCAACCAGCGGTGGAGCAGGTCGTGACCGCCGGACCCTCGAGGCTGCGGTCGGCCGTCGTCGTGCTCGTCGCTCTGGTCTGCGCCGTGACGCTGGCGCCGGCCCCCGCGCAGGCGGACAACCCGATCGTCCAGCACCTCTACACGGCCGACCCGGCGCCGCTGGTGGTCGACGGCCGGGTGTACCTCTACACGGGGCACGACGAGGACGCGTCGACCTACTTCACCATGCGCGACTGGCGGGTCTTCTCCTCGGCCGACATGGTCAACTGGACCGACCACGGCTCGCCGATGTCGCTCGCGACGTTCTCCTGGGCGGACGCCAACGCCTGGGCGGGCCAGGTCGTCGCACGCAACGGGAAGTACTACTGGTACGTCCCGGTGCGGCAGCGCTCGAACGGGCAGATGGTCATCGGGGTCGGCGTCTCCGAGAGCCCGACGGGCCCGTTCCGGGACGCGATCGGCCGGCCGCTGGTGGGCAACGGCGAGATCGACCCGACCGTCCTCATCGACGACGGCGGGCAGGCGTACCTCTACTGGGGCAACCCCAACCTCTGGTACGTGCGGCTCAACGCCGACATGATCTCGTTCTCCGGCAGCCCGACGCAGATCCCGCTCACCACCGCGGGGTTCGGCACCCGCACGGGCAACGCCAGCCGCCCGACGCTCTACGAGGAAGGGCCCTGGGTCTACAAGCGTGGCGGGCTCTACTACAACGTGTTCGCCGCCCGGTGCTGCTCCGAGTTCCTGGCCTACTCCACTGCCCCCGGTCCGACCGGACCGTGGACGTACCGGGGGACGATCATGCCCACGCAGGGCAGCAGCTTCACCAACCACGCCGGCGTCATCGACTTCAAGGGAGCCTCGTACTTCTTCTACCACAACGGGGCTCTGCCGGGTGGTGGCGGCTACACGCGGTCGGTGGCCGTCGAGAAGTTCAGCTACAACGCCGACGGCAGCATCCCGACGATCACCATGACGACGACCGGGGCACCCCAGGTGGGCACGCTCGACCCGTACGTCCGGCAGGAGGCCGAGACGATCGCCTGGGGCTCCGGCATCGAGACGGAGCCGTCCAGCGAGGGCGGGATGAACATCGGGTGGATCGAGAACGGGGACTACGTCAAGGTCAAGGGCGTCGCGTTCGGCACCGGGGCCACCTCGTTCTCCGCCCGGGTGGCCTCCGCGACTGCGGGGGGTCGGATCGAGGTGCGGCTGGACGGCACCGGTGGCCCGCTCGCCGGCACCTGCACGGTCGGGGGCACCGGAGGCTGGCAGAGCTGGACGACCACCACCTGCCCGGTGAGCGGAGCCACGGGCACGCACGACCTGTACCTGCGCTTCGTCGGGGGCAGCGGCAACCTGTTCAACGTCAACTGGTGGCAGTTCGGCGGAGGAGGCAGCGGCCCGACGGCGTACCGGATCACCAACCGCAACAGCGGCCAGGTCGTCGACGTCCAGCAGCCCAACCTCGACAACCTCGCGGTGATCGGCCAGTGGACGAGCAACGGTGCGGCGTGGCAGCAGTGGCGCTTCCTCGACGCCGGCAGCGGCAACGTGCGGCTGCAGAGCGTGCACAGCGGCAAGTGTGTCGACGTCACAGGCGCCTCCACGGCCGACGGTGCGGCGATCATCCAGTACACCTGCCACGACGGCCTCAACCAGGTGTTCAGCTGGCGCTCGACGGGCGACGGCTACTTCCAGCTGGTGAACGTCAACAGCAACAAGTGCGTCGCCGTGGTCAACGGCTCGACCGCTGCGGGAGCCGCACTCGAGCAGCGGACCTGCACCACGGCGACCAGCATGCAGTGGTCCCGCTGAGCTGACGCTCGGGGGCGACGGCGCTTGACCGTCGCCCCCGAGCCGCCGGTCAGGGCGTCAGAGGTACCACTGCTGGTTCGCGCCACCGTGGCAGTCCCACAGGTTCACGCGCTGCCCGTCGTGCACGGGCGTGCCACCCACCGCGTCGAGGCAGCGCCCCGACTGCGGGTTCTTCAGCGCGCGCGTCCCCGAGTCGTACGTCCACTTCTGGGCGCCCGTGCCGTTGCACGTCCACAGCTGCACGACGGTCCCGTTGGCCGTCCCGCCGCCACTCACGTCGAGGCACTTGCCCAGCGCGCGGACCGTGCCGTCGGACCCGCGGGTCCACTGCTGGGCGGCGTTGCCGTTGCAGCCGACCACCTGGATCGGGTTGCCGTCGTGGGTCTGCGCCCACGGCACGTCGAGGCACAGCTGGTTCGCGACGCGGACGGTGCCCGTGCCTGTCGGGAGCGACCCGCCGCCACCGCCGCCACCGGAGCCCGAGCCGTTGTCGTACACGCGGACGTAGTCGACCTTCATCTGCTGCGGGAACTGGGTCGAGCCGTCGGGGTAGCCGGGCCACTGGCCCCCGACCGCCACGTTGAGGATGAGGAAGTACGCCTTGTCGAACACCCACGCGTTGCCGCCGACGCTTGCTCGCGTGACCTGGTGGAACACGTTCCCGTCGACGGACCACGTGATCGAGCCGGGCTTCCAGTCCACCGCGTAGGTGTGGAAGGTGTCCGCGAAGGACCAGTTCTGCGGGTGCTGGTACGCGCCCGTGATGCCGCCGCCGCCCGAGTAGCCGGGGCCGTGCACCGTGCCGTAGATGCGGTGCGGTTCCTTGCCGACGTTCTCCATGATGTCGATCTCGCCCGACGACGGCCATGAGTTCTGGGGGAAGTCACCGCCGAGCATCCAGAACGCCGGCCAGATGCCCTGGCCGCGCGGGATCTGGATGCGGGCCTCGACGCGGCCGTACTTCACCTCGAACTTGTCGTTGCTCTGCAGCCGCGCCGACGTGTACGACCCGTCTCCCTCGCGCCGGGCGGTGATGACGAGGTTGCCCTGCCCGTCGAGCGCGGAGTTGTTGCGCGACGTCGTGTAGTTCTGCAGCTCCGCGTTGCCCCAGCCGCCGGCCCCGGTGTCGTAGCTCCACACCGAGGAGTCGGGGGCACTGCCGGCGGAGCCGTTGAACTCCTGCGACCAGATGACGTCCCCGACTGCTGCCTCGGCGGGGGAGGAGGTCGAGGCCACCAGACCGGCAGCGACCAGGGCGGCGGCGCCGAGAGCGGCGGCGAGTCCGTGTGCTCGGCGGGTGGCGGTGCGTGGGCGTACGGGATGCATCGTTGCCTCCTGGAACCTCGGCGAACGGACGGGGCCGGGGGTCGGCGCCGCCCGATGACACGTGTCACGACGCTGCGCACGTGCGGGGCGACCTGTCCGTTTTGCGGCACAGTAACGGGCAGTGTTACTGACTGGCAAGTAACTGTTACGGGACAGCGTTGTCCCTCGGGGCCGCAGAACAGCTGGGTCAGCCGGAGGTCTCGCCCTGGCTGGCCGGGCCGCGCGAGCCGCGCCAGCGTCGGCGCAGGAGGGCGACGGCCAGCACCACGGCCGCTCCGATCGCGAGAGCGGTGGTGCTGCCCCGCGGCTGGAGGATCGCCGAGTCCGGCACCAGGACCTGCGCGCCGCCGCCCGTGGCGTCGATCCCCGTGAGCTGCGCCGTGAGCGACGTGCCGTACTCCTCGACCACGACCTGCGAGCCGTCCAGCCCTCGCAGCTCGTCGCCATGGAGCGTGAACCACAGGTTCGCCTCGGGGAAGTGCACCAGCGGGTCGGCAGGGGCGGCCGCGAGCCGTTCGCCCAGGTGCGGGTCCCACTCGACGGCAGCGACCTCGGGGTCCGCTGCTCCGTCCGGGTACCAGACCAGAGCCGTCCCGATGCTGCGCCCGTCGCCGTCGAACGCCGGGGCGATCCAGGTCCCGTCCGGCTCGACGACGTCTCCCCGGGCGTCGCCGCGCATGTACGTCTGAGTGAACCGGTGGACGGTGCGGGGCGTGCCGAACGTGACCTGCTCGGGCGCCGCGCCGTCGGTCGTGAACGCGGCCGCCGCCCCCTCGTCGAAGAGCTCCAGGACCTCGTCCGGCGGCGGCGCGTCGCCCGCCCCGGCAGCGGTCGCAGCAGAGGGGGTCAGGAGGACGACGAGCGACGCGCCGACGACGAGCCGCCAGGGCGCGCGCGTCCGCAGCCGGACTCGTCGTGACTCCTGCCGCATCGACTTCCTTGTCGCGTCGGATCGTGCTCCAGGCCCGCGGGGTGCGTGCCTCGCCGGACGGTACCGCGCTCGACCGTCGCGGGTCAGGCGAAGTCGAACAACGGCGGGAACACGATCACGACGAACCCGGCCCAGGCGGCGTAGACCGGCAGGTACCGCGTCTGCCAGCGCTCGAGCTCCGAGAACGTCCCCCGACCACGTAGGAACCGGGCGCTGCGCCACGCCGAGACGCCGAGGTGCACGAGCAGCAGCAGGTTGAGACCGAGCGCGGCGACCTTGTTGGGGCTCGTGCCGAACTCGGCGATCCGGGTGAGCATCGCGGTCAGCATCACGGCGTCGACCGCGAGGGCGGCACCCACCATGACGAGCTGGAGCCAGTCGGCGAGCGCGGGCGGCGCGAGCGGGTCGCGGGCGGAGATCGAGTAGAGGAGCAGCGCGAGGACCAGCACGAGGATCGCGTCCATGAGGATGAGCAGGTCGCGGTCCACCTCCACGAGGCCGCCGGAGGAGATCAGCACCCCGAGGACGGCCACGAGCATCACGACGGTCAGCGGCGTGAAGATCCGTGTCAGCACGGGGGCGATGTTCTCGACGACGTCCTGCTTCGCCTCGACGAGCCAGGCGGCGACGACCAGGGCGCCGGGGACCGCGAACGGCATCACCCAGCCCGTGATCACCGGCTCGGGGTCGACGCCCACGAGCTGCAGCACCGCGGCGGTGAGGCCCAGGAGGACCCCGCCACCCAGCGCGAGCAAGGTGTAGTAGACGGCGAGCTCGCCCGTGAACCGCACGAAGTCCATGCGTCGGGCGTCGGAGCGCCACGAGCCGGCGACGTACGCGAGCCCCACCAGCAGCCACAGGACGACGGGCGCGTGGAGGATCGCCAGCACCTCGGTCGACCCCTCGGGGACGAACGGGTACACGTTGAGGACGACGGCGAGCACCACGAACGGCACGGCGATCGCCGCCACGGTGCGCACCCCGGCCCGGCGCTTCCACCCCAGGTACGCGGCGAGGAACGGGACGACGAGCAGGCCGACGTTGCGCGCGAGCGCGAGGTCGTCGTCGAACCAGGCGATCCCGGCCCGCACCGCGACACCTGCACCGGCCGCGAGCGCGAGCACGACCGCGAGCTCGCGCCACCGCGGCGCCGGCGAGCCGGGGGAGTCGTCGGGGACGAGCGCCAGCTGCTTCCACAGCCGGTCCGAGTGCTCCCGGGCGTACTCGCGGGAGACCGCGTCCAGGTTGCCGAGACGCTTGATCGCGACGAGGAACGCCTCGTCGTCGTCGAGCCCCGTCGCGCGCAGGTCGGTGACCTGGCCCCGCAGGTGGTCCTCGAGCTCGTCGACGTCGGCCGACGAGATGACCTGCCGTCGGTGCACGTAGCCGCGCCACCGGTCGATCTGCGCCTCGAGCTCGTCGTCCGCCGCCATCACGCCCACCCCTCCACGACGGGGGCGGGCCGCGGCGCGGACTCCCAGACCTGCCGGAGCGCGTCGGCGACGACGTCCCACTGCGCGTGCCGCTCGGCGAGCGCGGCCCGCCCGGTCGACGTGATGGCGTAGTGCTTGCGGCGCCGGCCCGCCTCGGACGTCCCCCAGGACGACGAGACGTGGCCGAGCCGTTCGAGCCGGTGCAGGAGCGGGTAGAGCATCCCGTCCGTCCACTGCATGCGCCCGCCGGAGAGCTCGCCGACCCGCTTGAGGATCGCGTACCCGTAGAGGTCGCCGTCCGCGAGGATCCCGAGGACGAGCGGGGTCGCCGAGGCAGCGACCAGGTCCTTGTCGATGCGCACGACGGCTCCTCTACCTTGATGTGCTAGGTATCAAACCCTAGCGCCTCTAGGTATGCCACGGGCCTGCCGCGCTCAGTGATGATGGGCGTGGCGGCCCAGCGTCTCCACGGGAGCTGCTCCGGGACGGGTCCACTGCGGCACGGGCCGGCTCGTCTGCGCCCACCCGGCCCTCCCGTCCGCGTCGGACCGCCAGTACCAGCACGCCTCGCGCCCCTCGGGCCCGCCCCCGGGGTTGTCCTCCCACGCCTCGCCGCGTCCGTGCGGCGTCATGTCGAGCAGGCCGAAGGACCCGATCGCCGCCTCCACGCCGCGCCCCGTCGTGGAGTAGGCCAGGAAGACGCGGTCGCCGTCGCGCAGGAAGGAGGCGAACGATCCCATGTCGTCCCCGACGGGCGGTTCGACGTCGCGCACCGAGTACCACGGCTGGGTGTAGCCCATGAACTCGACGAACGGGGCGACCTCGTCCCAGCTGCCCGTCGTGAGGATGGCGAAGGAGACGCCGCGGGCGTTCAGGTAGACGGCGTCCTTGAGCTGCCACGCCGTCACCGTGCACCCCTCGCACTGCCCCTGGTGAGGAGCGCCGTCGTGCCACATGTGCTTGTAGACGACGAGCTCGTCGCGCACGTCGAACAGGTCGACGAACGGGACCGGCCCGTCCGGCCCGACGACCTCGACGGTCCCGTCGATCTCGACCCGCGGCAGCCGGCGCCGGGCCGCCGCGAGCCTGTCACCAGCGCGAGTGTGAGCCTTCTCCTGCACGAGCAGCTCGTCGCGGGCGGCCTGCCAGGTGGCGAGGTCGGTCACCGGGGGAGGGGCGGGCAGCGTGCTCGTCGGGTCAGCGGGGTGGGTGGTCATCGTGTCCTCCGTCGTGTCTCACCGGTGGCGTCGCCCTGCGATCGGCGACGTCCAACCGGACGACGCGCGGGGGAACGCCAGATCGACACACGGCCGGAAGCTGCTGCCGAGCGCGGACCGCTCTGCGCCGCCCGTCGGTCACCGCCCGCGTCCGGCACGGAGGCCGCCCGTCTCCGGGGCGGGGCAGGCCGCCTCGTGGTGCACGCCCCTCCACGGCATCACGTATCGCGGCGCGATCCTTCTTGGTGCTCCTGGCGCGGCCGACACGACGGTCAGCTCGTCGTCCGGCAGGAACAGGGCCGATTCTTGCGCCGGATCGCAACAATCGCGAGGGACCGCAATTCGTACTTTTCCACCCGTGACCACCTGAGATGGCCCGAGTAGCGTTCGAGCGAGGGAACCTTCCGAAAGGGGCATTCGGGTGGAACGCGTCGTCAGCACGGAGGTCGCGGGCGGTGGGCCCGTCTTCAAGATCGAGATCGCCCAGCAGGACGACCTCGAGCAGGATGTCACCGGGCTGGGCACGGTTCTCCCCTTCGACGACCTGACCTCGTCGGTCACCGAGGTGGCGAAGGCCATGACAGATGCCCTGCGCCGCGCCCGGCCGGACGAGGCCGAGGTCACGTTCGGTCTCGACGTCGCGGTCGAGACCGGCAAGCTCACGTCGTTGATCGTCAAGGGTTCGGGGACCGCCACCTTCCAGGTCCGGCTGCTCTGGAAGGACACGGATCCCGCCCCCCGGGACGTGCTGTGAACGACGAGCTCGCGAAGCTCCTCGAGCTGGCGACGGTCCGCATCGACGTCGACCACGCGGTGGCCGGGACGGGCTTCCTCGTCGCCCCCGGCAAGGTCCTGACGTGCTATCACGTCGTCAAGCGCGCCCTGGGCCGGCCCGGCGCACAGGAGATCATCGATGTCGTCGACCCTCGCACCGGCACGTCGCAGCACCCGCTCACCGCACCGAAGGTCGACGCCCAGAACGACCTCGCGCTGCTGACCATCGAGGCGAAGGGGCGTCAGTCGGCCGTCGTGGTCCTCGGCGACGTGCCGCGCATCGGGGACGCCTTGTTCGCGTACGGCTACCCTCCGGTCAAGCCAGGCGGCACACCGGGTACGTACGAGTACGAGGGCACCGAGGGTGGTCCGCCCCGACTGCTCAAGATGAAGGTCGGTCAGGTTCGGGAAGGTCTTTCCGGTTCGCCTCTGCTCGACCTGCGCACCGGGACCGTCGTCGGCGTCGTCCGCAAGTCCCGGAGCGTCGACTCCGACCTCGGTGGGCTGGCCGTCCCTATCGACGTCGCCTTCGCGGTGTTCGAGCGGCTCAAGGGCGAGAACGCGGACGCCGCACGGGCCGACGGGCGCTGGCGCGACAGCATGACCGAGACGCAGCGCGCCGGTCTGGACGAGCAGGCGCCGCCAGCAGGACCGTCCCGGGACCTCCTGGTGGTCATCGGTCAGCAGAACGAGCGGTGGACCGTCTCCCTCACGTCCGCGTCGCTCGACGGGGACTGGGGTGCTGAGGTCCGGATCGACCTCAACGTGCTGCGCCCGGACGTCGCACGCCTGTTCCGGATGCTCAAGGCCACCGACCCCACCCGGCTCACGAAGGCGCAGCAGTCGCTCGTCGTCGGCCAGGCGTTGGCGAAGACGTTGTGGTCCGACGACGTGCAGCAGCGACTGCGCGGCCTGCTCGGCGCGGACGACCGCGTGCTCGACCTCCTCCTGCACTTCCGCGACGACGTCGACGAGGATCTGCTCTACCTGCCGTGGGAGACGCTCTACCTGCCCGTCGACCCGGTGTCGGGCGGGGTCCCCGTGCTGGCAGCGGGCGTGCGCTTCGCGAGCGACGACGCGACGACCTTGGTCCGGATCCTGCACGTCGAGCCCGCGCAGGCGTTCGCGGCGCCGGAGCCTCTGCGCGTCGTGGTGTTCCGCTCTCCAGGCGAGTCGCCTGAACAGCGCCAGACGCTCGCGGCCGAGGCAGACGAGATCGCGAGGCGCGCAAAGCAGGCGGGCGAGACCACGGTCGTGCCGACCTCGGCCACGGAGGGTGACCACCCCACGGAATCCGCGCTGCGCGACCTGCTCCGGACGGGGCCGACGGTGCTGCACTACGTCGCACGAGCCCGCTACCAGAGCCTGGACGACGAGCGCGGGAAGGTCGACGCCGTCGACATCGACGACTACCCCGCCGATCCGTTCGTGAGCTTGGGCGCGGCTGAGTTCGCGCAGATCTTCACGGAGCACAAACCGCCTCCGGCGCTCGTCATCCTGCAGCCGGTGCGGGTGTCGGACACCGAGCTGCCTCCGGACCTCACCGTCTTCGCGCGCGCGTTGCTGGAGTGCGGCGTCCACGCGGTCCTGGCTTTCCCGTTGCCGGTCGACGCGGCCGCGGCCCACGACTTCTTCGAGGTCTTCTACCGCGAGGTCGGAGCCGGACAGCCCGTGCACCTCGCTGTGCAGCGGGGCCGAGCACGTCTCGAGCAGGCACGCCGGCCGTGGGCCTTCCCGGTCCTCGTCGCACAGTCGCCCGGACCGATCACGCTCACCCGGCCCGCTGACCTGAAGAGCCTCGGCAAGGCCGGGCCATGACCACGGACCACGACGCAGCGGTGGCGCCCGACCCCCTGGACGCGGTCCGGGAGGGGCTCGAGCAGATCAGGTCCGCGGTCACGGACGTGGTCGCCGCGCCCCTGGACCGGCTCCTCGACGTCGCCGACGCGGACGGCGCGCTCCCGAGGTTGCGCAACGCCATCGACGAGGCCCGAGGACTCCTCGACGCCCTGGCTGCCCGGTGCGACACGGCGAGCGAGCTCGCGGCGCTCCGCCGACGGTACGAGCACGATGGCCTGGCCTCCGTCGCGCGCAGGCTGCGCCGGGCTGCCGGCGCCGACCCCCGGCGGGCCGACCGGCTGCTCGTCGCCGAGTGGGTCTCGACCCTGTCCGCCGCGGGAACGCCCACCGCTGGGGAGCTGCTCGACCTCGTCGGCGAGCCCGGGCACGACTCGTCCCAGACCGCCGAACCCGCCCCCGACGAGCGCAGCGCCCAGGTCCTCGCTCTGCTGCGCCGACTCACACACCACCTGGACACCGGTGACTCGGACGCCTCAGGCGACGACATCGTGGAGCTGCTCTCGGTGCTCGGCGGCAGCACCCGGAAGACCGGATCGTCGGCGAACATCGAGGACGAGCTCGCGCTCCTGCTCGCTCTCACCCACGAGGCCTCGCTGCGGATGGCCGAGGCCGAGGCCGTGCTGCTGAGGCGTCTGGACGTGCACGACGACTCGCGCCTGCGAGTCGAGATGTCTGCGGCGCTGCTGCGCCGGGGGGAGATCGACCAGGCCCGGTCGCATGCACGGATCGCCGCGGAGGACGAGTACCAGCCCGGCGACGGGCCGATCGCGCTCGCTGCCGTCGCCGAGGCCGCCGGCGACCTGGCGGTCGCAGCAGAGCAGTACTGCGCCGGCTTCGCGCGGTGGGGCATACGCCGCCTGGCGTGGCCGGAGCGGGTCACCCTGCGTCTCGCCACCGGGCTGTACCTGCGGGAGCTCGCCGCAGCGCAGCTGCACGCGGGCCTCGTCGAGGAGGCTCTGCGCTCCTGCGACGACGCGCTCGCCCGGGGTGTCAGCGGACCGGAGCCGTACCCCGAGAGCGCCGTGTACCTGACGCGTGCCCAGGCGCTCCAGTCCCTCGATGCCGATGTCGACGCGATCAGAGAGTCGCTCTACGAGGTCGCCAAGCGCGGCGCCTGGAGCGTGGACCCCAGTGCGTGGGACGACGACGCGGAGCAGACGCTCGCTCTGCTGCGTGGGCTCGTGGACGGCACACCCGACCTGCCGCTGGCCGGCTGGTATCTCGCCGAGATGCTGCGGCTGCGCGCGTGGCGGGGTGGCGGGCCACCGGCCCACGAGTGGATGGTCGAGGCAGAGCAGCACTGGTCCGCGTGGCTGGCCCGTACCGCTGCGCCCTCGGAGAACGAGTCGTGGGTCTACTGGAGCGGTGCCAACATCCTCGAGGACCTCGACGCGAGCGCGCCCGACGAGGACCAGGGACTGAGCGTCTTCGCGGTCCGGCCGGTCAGCTCGTCGCTCTGGGAGGCCGTCGTCCGGATCGAGAAGGCGCTGTGTCTCGAGCCCGGATCGCCGGGCTCCTGGGCGACGGACGCCCGGCTCCTGCAGACTGTCGGGCTCACCGACGCCGCCCGGCAGTCGCGCGCCAAGGCGCTCGAGCTCGATCCGCACGACTCCGAGGCCCGCTGGGAGTACGTGGTCGACCTCGCGCGCGACAACCGACCGCGCGAGGCGCTCCGGGTGCTTGCGGCGGAAGGAGTCGGCGACGACGCCCAGAGTCAGTTCGTGCGCGCGTGGGCGGAGCTGCGCGACGAGGGCAACGAGGCGGCGGCACACGATCTCACGGTGCCCGGACCGACGCCGTGGAACCCAACGTCCGCCCAGGTCGTCCGGCACGCCGTGCACACCCGCCGGGGCGAGCTGGAGGAGGCCCGGGCCGACCTCGAGCAGATAGCGGCGTCGGACCCCGCGGACCGTGCCGCCGCGCTGCGCCGCGTGAACGCACTGGCGCTGCTGGGTCGGCTGGACGAGGCCGCCGCGCTCCTGCCCGAGCTCAGCGAGCACCTCGTCGACGTGGAGCACGTGCTGCCGGTCGTCGTCGTCGAGGCCTGCCTCGGACGTACCGACGACGCCCTACGTCACGCAGCGAGCGTGGTGGGCCTGGCAGCCAGTGACGGCGAGCTGCGCGAGGCCGAGTACCACTGGTCCGACGCCGAGGCGTGGCTGCGCACCGACCCGGCCCGGGCCGCGGCTGCGGACGTGCTGGCTCAGGCACGTGCGCTCGTCGCCGGCGCGGCGCCGGGCCGCAAGACCGACGGGGATGCCGAAGCCGGCGAGATCGTCGAGCGCTACGCGCACGACCCGTGGGCGGTCCTCGCGCTCGGGGTGGTGCACGCGCGACGCCTGCGGGAGCGCGGGGACCTCGCGGAGGCATACACCGCCTACCAGCAGCTCGTCGGGACAGCGTTCGATCCAGAGGCGACGATCGCGCTGCACGATGTGGCGCGGTCCCAGCTGGCGGACGCCGTCGCGGGCGGTCGCGCCGAGGAGGCCGTGCGGCTGCACGAGGTGCTCGACGCCGCCGGCTGGTCGCCGTACCTCACACCGGCGATGGTGGCCGCCGAGGCGCACGAGAATGCCGGAGCGCCTCATGCGGCGCTCGAGGTGTTGCGTGCTGCCGCAGCAACGCCCGACCCCGATCCCGCGATCCGGGCGCAGGTCGAGCTGTGGCTCGGCATGCGGGAGGCCAGCACGGACCCCGCCGAGGGCCTTCGCCGCATGCAGAAGGCGGCCGAGGCGGCGTCGCTCGTCGCGGACTCCGACCTCGCCGCGCGCATCGACGCGCGGCTGGGGGTGCTCACCTCGGCACTCGGCGGGGGTAGCGAGGAGGTGGCCGGATACTTCTTGAGGGCACTGGAGGGCCTGTCCCCGGCGGACGACGCGCCGTTCGCCCTCGAGTTCGAGATCCGGCGCGCGGCCTCGTTCGTTCGTGGCGCGGCGTCCGGCCCGCTGTACAGGGCCTACCGGGCGGCGTGCCGGGAGGCCGGCGTGGACGCCGTGCCGTGGGGGATGACACCGGCGCCCGAGCCCTACTGAGCCCAGGAGTCGGCGAGCCCGCCCGGGAGTCCCGGTGCGCCCACCTGACAGGTCGTGCTCGACGTGCCGGCGACCGGGCCTGCGTCGAGGGCCGCAGCGCGACGGCGGCGGTGCCGATGTACGGCTGGCGGACAAGATCGGGGTTGCGTGCCGACACAGGCTTCGACCTTCGAGAACACGGTGCCCCGAGTGGGATTCGAACCCACACTGGATCGGGTTTGAGCCGAACGCCTCTGCCGGTTGGGCTATCGGGGCCGTGCAGCAGGATAGCCCGGCGTGGACGTCACCTCGGCGCGCGGACGCGGCTCACGGTGAACGGTCCGGGTGTCTCGCCGGAGGAACGCTCCCCGAACTGGCTGTTCACGACGAGCAGCGACCGTCCGACGAGGGCAGCGGTGGTCGGGTCGTCGAAACCGGGGTCGGTGGTGCGGGAGAGGACGGTGCCGGCCGTCAGCCTGCGGTCGAGAGCGATCGTGACGATGTACCCGACGTCTCCCTGACGCTCGACGGCGTAGAGGGTGCGCCCGGCGAGGACGAGCCCGTCGCCGGCGACGGTGACGCCGTCGATGCGGGTGACGCTCCGGTCGCGCAGGCCTACGCGGTACAGCGTCGCGGTGTTCGACTGCGCGACGACGGCGTACCGGCCGTCGTGCGAGACCACGATGCCGTTGACGTTGAACCCGGGCTGGTACGTCAGGGCGGTCCCGGTGAAGTCGAGGAAGGTGGGCAGGGTCTCGACGGACGCCGTGCGACGCTCCGCCCGGTCGATCCGGTAGAGCGCCGGACGCAGGGAGTCGGTGACGTAGACGTCACCGCGCGGGCTGATGGCGATGTCGTTGAGGAAGGTCGGTGCGCCGGTCTGCTCGACCTCCCAGGTGCCGGTGAGCTCTCGGGTGCGCACGTCGTAGGCGAAGACGCGGCCGGTGGCGCCACCGGCGACGAACAGGGTGCGCCCGTCGATCTTCATCCCGACCGCGGACGTGCGGCCGTCGGCGCCGCCGGGCAGGAAGGGTGTCGCGGTGGGGGAGCGCAGGTCGCCCCGGTACACGGTGCCGTCGGTGGTGCTGCCGACGTAGAAGGTGTCTCCGCGGGCGGCGATGCCTTCGGGGAAGATCGCCGCGGCGGCGGTGCCGGCGGGATCCAGCAGGTACTCCGTCGGCGTGTCGTGGGCGTTCGCCGTGGGGACGGCGAGCCCGAGCAGGAGCAGTGCGGCGAGGGCCGCTCGGACGGATCGGTGGCTGCGCATCGTCGGGCCTCCTCGGACGGTCCACTCGAGGCTACGTCCGAAAGCGCCCGCGTGGGCTGCCTCACAGGGCAACCACCGCGAAGGGAGCGGGCACGGCCACTACTCTGTGCACGTGAGCACCGACGCGACCCCCGAACCCACCGAGGCGACGGCCCCCGACGCCCTGGACCTGAGCACTCCGGCTCCGACGGGCGAGCCGACGACCCCTGCCCCGGCTCGTGCGGCGCGGCGTGCTGTCGTCGCGGAGGACGAGGCGCTGATCCGCATGGACGTCGTCGAGACGCTGCGGGACGCGGGCTTCGACGTCGTCGGGGAGGCCGGTGACGGCGAGCAGGCCGTGCAGCTCGTCACGGACCTGAAGCCCGACGTCGTCGTGATGGACGTGAAGATGCCCGTCCTCGACGGCATCTCGGCCGCCGAGCGCATCGGCAAGCTGCACCTGGCGCCGGTGGTCCTGCTGACGGCGTTCTCCCAGAAGGAGCTCGTCGAGCGGGCGCGCGACGCCGGTGCGATGGCGTACGTGATCAAGCCGTTCAGCCCGGCGGACCTGCTGCCCGCGGTGGAGATCGCGATCTCGCGGTACGCGCAGATCAGCGCGCTCGAGTCCGAGGTCGCGGACCTGGCGGAGCGCTTCGAGACGCGCAAGCGCGTGGACCGGGCGAAGGGTCTGCTCATGACCAAGATGGGCTTGACCGAGCCGGAGTCGTTCCGCTGGATCCAGAAGACGTCGATGGACCGCCGCCTGACCATGCGCGAGGTGGCCGACGCGGTCATCGAGCAGGTCGGTGGCGCGTCCTCCTGACGCGCGTCGACGAGGCCGGTCCGGGTGATCCGGGCCGGCCTTCGTCGTGTCCGGGCGCTCCGGGATCTGTCGGGCACCTGTCCAGTTCGGAAGTTACCGGTTGGTCACAACTCGGCAACAACACGCCCTGAGACATGTCGATTCACATCGCGGACACAAACAATGAGTACTTTCGCGCCATACCTGCAGGAGCCCTACCGGGCTCTGCGGATCGCAGTACTTCACAGAGGGGTACCACGCATGATTCGTTCGACACACGCAGTTCGGGCCGCGGCCCTGGCCGGCGCAGCCGCGCTGGTTCTCGCCGCCTGCAGCTCCGGCGACAGCGGCGACGACGCGACAGACGGCGCCAGCGCCGAGTCCGGCAGCCCGCTGATCATCGGCACGCTCCTCCCGCAGACCGGTTCGCTCGCCCAGCTCGGCCCGCCCGAGATCGCGGGCGTGGACCTCGCGGTCCAGGACATCAACGCCGCAGGCGGTGTCCTCGGCCAGGACGTCCAGGTCGAGCACACGGACTCCTCCGACGCCGAGCACGCCGAGGTCGCCACCCAGTCGGTGCAGGACCTCATCAGCCAGGACGTCTCGGTCATCATCGGTGCGGCGTCGTCCTCGGTGACCCGCAACGTGATCGACGACATCACGGGCGCGAACATCGTCCAGATCTCGCCGGCCAACACCGCGACGGACCTCTCGGGCTACAGCGACTTCTACTTCCGGACCGCTCCGCCGGACACGGTCCAGGGTGCGGCGCTCGCCAACCTGATCCTCGGTGACGGCGCGGTGAACCCCGGCGTCATCGTCTTCAACGACGACTACGGCACGTCGCTGCGCAACGTCGTCGAGTCCGTCGTCACGGAGGCAGGCGCCACGCTGTCCTACGGGACCGCCGGTCAGGAGTTCGACCCGAACGAGACGAACTTCAACACGATCGTCAGCGGTGCGCTCGCCACGAGCCCCGACGCGATCGCGATCATCGCCTTCACCACGCAGACCCCGCTGATCGTCTCCGAGCTCGCCGCTCAGGGGTACGACATGTCGAAGGTCTACTTCGTCGACGGCAACCTCACGCAGTTCGGCGAGGAGTTCCAGGCCGGCCTCCTCGAGGGCGCGCAGGGCACGCTGCCGGGCGCCTTCCCGAGCGACGAGTTCCAGGCCCGCCTCCTCGAGGTGAACGACGGTCTGACGGACTTCTCGTACGCGCCGGAGTCCTACGACGCGACGATCCTCGCGGCCCTCGCGGCCGTGAAGGGTGGCGCCACGGACGGCGAGACCATCCAGGCCAACATGGCTGCGGTCTCCGGTGCCGACGGCGGCGAGAAGTGCGCCACGTTCGAGGAGTGCGTCGAGCTGCTCGACGCCGGCGAGGACATCGACTACGAGGCCCAGTCGGGTGTCGGTCCGTTCAACGCGGACAACGACCCGTCGTCCGCGTACATCGGCGTCTACACGTTCGGTGCCGACAACAAGTACACGTTCACGAAGTCGGAGTTCGGCGAGGTCGGCTGACCCCGCCTGCACGACTGACCGGAGGCCGGTGCGGAGCATTCCGCGCCGGCCTTCGGCGTGCCCGCTCAGTACGTGACGTCGACGACGAGCGCGCGGTGGTCGGACAACCCGGTGTCGATGGCGCGGGCGGCGCCCACAGGCTCCACGGGACCGTCCGCGAGGATGTGGTCCAGCTGCCGCAGCGGGTGCGACACGGGGAACGTGGCGGCCGTCGCGAGGGCGCGCATGCCCGACACGCGGGCCGGACGGTCGCCCCCGATGTTGAGGTCGCCCATGAGGACGAGCGGCCGGGGGAGACCGGAGACGTGCGACACGAGCGTGCGCAGCTGGCGGGTGCTCCACCCGGGGATGAACGTCAGGTGCGTCGCCACCACGGTCACGTCCCCCTGGGGCCCCTGGACGACCGCAGCCAGGGCAGCGCGGGGCTCGTCGCTGACGAGGGCCGGCCAGCGGTTGCCAGGCCACATCACGGGTGCCCGTCGACGCAGCACCGGCAGCTTCAGGACGCGCCACTCGCGTACCGGGTGACGGCTCAGCAGCGCGATGCCGTAGGACGCCGTCGCCGGCTGGTGGTCGCCGGTGGCGGCCGTCCAGAGGCCGGGCTCACCGTGCAGGACGGCCGCGAACCGGTGCTCCGGAGCACCCATCGCCTCGGCCGCCAGCACCGTCAGGTCCGCGCCGTGCGAGCGGGGCTGGTCACGGTCGACCTCCTGCAGCGCGAGGACGTCGGCGTCGAGGTCGCGGACGGCGGCCGTGAACCGGTCGAGGTCCACCTGCCCGTCGCCGAGCGAGCGCGCGTGCAGGATGTTGAAGGTGGCGAGGCGCATCCCGTCGATTGTCCCTGCCGACCTGCGAGCCCGCCCGTCGGCGTGTAGACACTGGAGCCATGACGCAGCAGGGCGCCCTCGCCGACCCCCCCGACGACCGCACCGCGCTCCAGGACGGGCTCCGGCTCACGGCGGTCGCGCTGATGAACGCGGAGATCCCCTTCGCGCTCGTCGGCGGCTACGCGTCGTGGGCGCGGGGAGCGCCCGAACCGAGCCACGACGCCGACTTCGCGGTGACCGAGAAGGACGTCGACCGCGCCAAGGAGGCGATCGCCGCAGCGGGGCTCGTGGTGGAGCAGCCGGCGGAGAACTGGCTCTTCAAGGCGTTCCACCACGGCCAGCTGGTCGACGTGCTGTTCCGGATGGTGGGGGAGCCGGTCACCGAGGAGCTCCTCGCGCGCGCCGACGAGCTGGAGGTGCTCGCGGTGCGCATGCCGGTGCTGGCCGCCACGGACATCGTCTCGGCGAAGATGCGGGTGCTGGGCGAGCACGCGTGCGACTTCGGCCGGCTGCTGGCGATCGTGCGGGCGCTGCGTGAGCAGATCGACTGGGACGTGATCCGCGAGGACGTGCAGGGGCACCCGTACGCCAAGGCGTTCCTCTACCTGGCGGACGAGCTGGGCATCACCGACGCACCGCGAGCGGCCGACGTCGACGTCGAACCCGGTCGGGCCGCAGCACCGACCGGGTCCGACGCGGACTAGGACGTCGAGGTCGGCGGGAGGAGCGGGCCGTGGCTCGCTGCCTCGACGTCCGTGGCGAGCGTGCCGAGGTAGAGCTCGATCACCTTGGGGTCGTGCATGAGCTGCCGCCCCGGTCCCGAGTAGGCGTTCCGGCCCTGGTCGAGCACGTAGCCGCGGTCGCAGATCTGCAGGGCGCGGCGGGCGTTCTGCTCCACGATGACCACGGAGACGCCCGCCTTGTTGATCTTCCGGGTCCGCAGGAACGTCTCGTCCTGCTTCACCGGCGACAGGCCTGCGGACGGCTCGTCCAGCAGGAGCACGGACGGCTCCATCATGAGTGCCCGGGCCATCGCGACCATCTGGCGCTCTCCACCGGACAACGAGCCGGCGCGCTGCCGGCGACGTTCCGCGAGCGTCGGGAACAGGTCCGCCACGAACGCGAACCGCTCGGCGAACTTCCGCGGCGCCTGGAACGCCCCCATCTGCAGGTTCTCCTCGATGGTGAGCGAGGGGAACACGTTGTTGTTCTGGGGGACGAACCCGACGCCACGCTGGACCAGGTGGTCGGCGCGCAGGTTGGTGATCTCCTCGCCCGCCAGCGTCACCGAGCCGGAGCGGACGTTGACCAGCCCGAACAGGGCCTTGAGCAGGGTCGACTTTCCGGCGCCGTTCGGGCCGATGATCCCGATCAGCTCACCGGGGTGCAGGACCAGGTCGCACCCGTTGAGGATGTTGACCCCGGGCAGGTACCCGGCCACGAGGTCGGTGGCCGCCAGGAGCGGCTCGCCCTCGGGTGCCCCGCGGTGCAGGCCGGCGCGGTCGCCGACCGAGACGGACGTGGACGCCGACGCCGGGGTGCCGTGGTCGTCGCGGGTGACCGCCTCCATCGCCTCGTCGCTCATCGTGCCTCCTCGTCCTCGGTGCGCAGCTGCTCGAGCACGGCGTCGTCCAGCAGGGCGTCGTCGCCGAGGTCGGTGTCGTGGTGCGCACCGAGGTACGCGTCGATGACCGCCGGGTTGTTCATCACCGACTCGGGCGGCCCCTCGGCCACGATCCTGCCCTCCGTCATGACGATCACCCAGTCGGAGATGTGCCGGACCATGTGCATGTCGTGCTCGACGAACAGCACGGTCATGCCGTCGTCGCGCAGCGCCTGGATGTGCCCGAGGAGCGACTGCGTCAGCGCGGGGTTCACCCCGGCCATCGGCTCGTCGAGCATGATCATCTGCGGCTTCGCCATGAGTGCGCGGGCCATCTCGAGCAGCTTGCGCTGACCACCGGACAGGCTGCCGGCGAAGTCGTCGCGCTTGGTGTCGAGCTTGAAGCGGGCGAGGAGCTCCTCGGCCTGCTCGGTGATCGCCTTCTCCCGCGGACGCCACACCGCGGGCACTAGCGCGGCGAAGAGGTTCTCGCCGGGCTGCGCGGTCGCGCCGAGACGCATGTTCTCCATGACCGTCATGCGGTTGAGCGCCTTGGTGAGCTGGAAGGTGCGGACCATCCCGGCGCGGGCGACCCGCGCGGCGGCGACGCCACCGAGCGAGCGACCGTCGAACGTCCACTTGCCGCTGTTGGGCTTGTCGAACCCGGTCAGCAGGTTGAAGAACGTCGTCTTGCCGGCGCCGTTGGGCCCGATGAGGGCGGTGATGGCTCCGCGCTGCACCTCGACGTGGTCGACGTCGACGGCGTTCACGCCACCGAACATCCGGCGGACGTCGTCGGCGATGAGGACGGGGTCCGGCTTGGGCGCTCCGGGGACGTGCGGGACGTCCCGGAGCGCGGCCGCGACGGCCGCG
Source organism: Cellulomonas terrae (assembly GCF_007990265.1). Lineage (GTDB taxonomy): Bacteria > Actinomycetota > Actinomycetes > Actinomycetales > Cellulomonadaceae > Cellulomonas > Cellulomonas terrae. The sequence continues at coordinate 163,934 of NZ_BJWH01000003.1, read as the reverse complement.
CGGGCGTCCGTGGCGGCGGGCGAGGGCTCAGTGGGCATTGATCGCCAGCTCCTTCTTGTCGCCGAGGATGCCTTGTGGTCGGAAGATGATCAGCACCATCAGGGCGACTCCCACGATGATCCAGCCGAACTGCTCGATCTGCTCGCTCCGCAGGATCGTCGTCGGCACGACGTCACGCAGCGTCAGCTTCACGATGGCGAGGACGGCCCAGAAGATGATCGAGCCGAGCACCGGGCCGAACACGGTCGCCGCCCCGCCGAGCAGCAGGATCGTCCAGATGAAGAACGTCATGGATCTGCCCATGGAGTCAGGTTGGACCGCTCGTGGGAGCACGTAGAGGATCCCGGCGAGGGACCCGATCACGCCGCCCAGCACGAGTGCCTGCATCTTGTAGCTGTAGACGTTCTTGCCGAGGGAGCGCACGGCGTCCTCGTCCTCGCGGATGCCCTTGAGGACGCGGCCCCAGGGACTGCGGATGAGCAGCCAGACGAGCAGGCAGGCGAGTGCGACGACCACCCAGCCGACGATCCGGATCCACCAGCTGTTCGACGCGTTCACGGCGTACTCGAACGGTCCGAGCGCCCAGGTGCCGTCGTCGAACGGTGAGGCGTCCTGGAACGTGTCCTTGTACTGGTTGCCCCGCAGGCCGCTGGAGGCGCCCGTGAGCTCGGTCAGGGCGGTCGAGCGGCCGACGAGCCGGACGATCTCGGCGGCGGCGATCGTGACGATCGCCAGGTAGTCCCCGCGCAGCTTCAGCGTCGGGATGCCGAGGATGAGCGCGAAGATCGTCGCCGCCGCGATGGCGATGAGCACCGCGGCCCACAGGGGCCAGCCGGCGATGGTCGCGATGGCGAAGCCGTAGGCGCCGAGCAGCATGAAGCCGGCCTGGCCCATGTTGAGCAGGCCCGTGAGGCCGAAGTGGATGTTGAGCCCGATCGCGGCGAGCGCGTAGGCGGCTGTCGTCGGGGCGAAGAACTCGCCGGCGACGTTGGTGAGGATGCGTGTCCAGTCCATGAGTGGTCTCCGTTATCCGACGCGCGTCGCTCGGCCGAGGATGCCCTGCGGTCGTACCAGCAGGACGAGGATGAGGATCACCAGCGCGGACGCGTACCGCATGTCCGTCGGGATCCAGAGGCTCGACAGCTCGACCACGAGGCCGATCACGATCGAGCCGGCGAGCGCCCCGAACGCGGCACCGAGGCCACCGAGCGTCACGGCCGCGAACATCAGCAGCAGGAGCGCACCCCCCGAGTACCAGGAGGTCGCGCCGAAGTAGAGGCCGATGAGGACACCGCCGAGCGCGGCCAGGCCCGCCCCGAGCGTCCACACGATCCGGATCATTCCGTTCACCGAGATGCCCGACGCCGCGGCCAGCGCGGGGTTGTCCGCGACCGCTCGCGTCGCGCGTCCCGCCCGGGTCCCGAGCAGGAAGAACGCGACACCGCCGAGCACGATGGCGGCGATGGCCAGTGACCACAGCGTCGTCGTGGTGATCCGGACCGGGCCGATGGAGACCGAGGTCGGGGTGTCCGTGACGATGCGCAGCGGGCCGGCGCCGAAGAAGAACTGGAAGACGTAGGAGATGGCCATCGACAGACCGATCGTGACGATCATCTGCTGGATCATCCCGACGCCTCGTCGGCGCAGCGGCTTCCACAGCCCCGCGTCCTGCAACCACCCGGTGGCCGCGCCGAGCGCGACCGCGATGATCGCCGACGGGATCAGCGGCAGCCCGACGAGCTGCGTGCCGACGTAGGCGAGGATGCCGCCGAGCGACACCTGCTCGCCGTGCGCGAAGTTGCTCAGCCCGGTCGTGCCGTAGATCAGCGAGAGCCCGACGCTCGCGAGAGCGAGGAGCGTGCCGAACACCAAGCCGTTCACGGTGAGCTGGGCGACGCGTGCGGCAGTCACGCCCGACCCGGTGGACCCGGGGGTCTCGGGGACCGCCGCACCGCCCTCGGCGTCGGTCGTCGGCGAGTCGCTCGGCTCGTCGCCGGTGTCGCCACCGCCACCGCCACCTGCGGGAGCGCCGAGCGGGAACAGCGCGGCCTGCGACGCTCCCAGGGCCACCGCGACGGTGCGCGGGTTGTTGGCGGGGTCGCGCAGCGTCTCGCCCGCGGGGATCGTCGCGACGTCGAGCGTGACCTCGTACTCGCCCGCCTCGGTGACGGCGACCGACCAGCGGCCGGTCGCGTCACTCGTCGCGGTGAGGTCTCCCGCTGGTCCCACGACGTCGAGGACGGCACCGACCACCGGCTCTCCGGCGGCGGTGCGCAGCGTGCCGACGATGCAGCCGGTCGCGGCGTCCGCGACGCACGCCGCGGTCGCCGAGGCGACCGGTCCCTGCGCGCGCGCAGGGGTCGCGACGAGCAGCAGGGTGATCGACGTCAGGGCGAGCAGGAGCAGGGCTGCGATGCGTCGGGCAAGTGGCGGCGTGGTGGTGCCGCCGGGGTCCAGGACGGCTGATCGCACCTGGGACCTCCGTCCGTCTGTTCGGGTGTGGCGTGTCGTGCGCAGCGGCGTCGTTGCCGCACACGTTCGACGTCTGCCGGGTGGCAGGACGATAGGCAGGGATTGTGTCGCGTTCATTTCGTGAACGCGAGGCCCTGGCGCGGGAGAGGCTCCGCGTGTCGGAGTTTTCTGGTCGTTCGTCCAGGTTACGGCCCCGTCATTCGGATGAGCGACGGCCCAGGACTAGCACCCGGGACCAGGCTGGTCCATGATCGAGGACGGCGCCATCCTCGACGAGGTGACGTCATCCTGACCGGATCCCCCTCGTCCCGTCTGGAGGTACCGCTGCCGTGCGACTCGGAGTGCAGGTCCGCGAAGCCCTGCCGGGCGACATGGAGAGCCTCGTCGCGCTCTGCCTCGCCGCGCGGCGGGAGGCCGCGGTCGGTGCCCAGCTGTGCACCGACGACGCCGAGCGGCTGCGTGACCAGCTGGGAGCGCTCCTAGCCGTGCGCGGCGGGCGCGTGCTGGTGGCCCTGCTCGACGACGAGCCGGCCGGCCTGCTGCTGGCGCGGGTGGTCGGTCCCGGACCTTTCACCGACCTGGTCAGCCTCGACATCGAGGCCGTCTACGTCCTCCCGGCGGCCCGCCGCCGCGGTCTCGGGCACGCTCTGCTGGTCGGCGCGACGGAGGTGGCCGACGAGGCCGGGGCGACCGAGATGTACTCCTCACCCCTCCCGGGTGCCCGGGGGATGCAGCGGTTCCTCGCCCGGCTGGGCTTCGCACCGGCCGCGTCCCACCGCGTCGTGACGACCGCGGCGCTGCAGCGCAAGCTCACGCACGAGCACGGCGGTGCCGCCGGATCGGTGCGTCGGTCGGGCCCCCGCGGGCTCGAGGACCTCATCGCCCGCCGCCGACAGGCTCGCGCCGCACGGCAGCCGGCCGTCGACGAGCCGGCGACCCCCGCTCGGTCGTCGGGCGCGGATCAGGGCCGCGCGTCGATCACCATGCAGGTCAGCCGCGCCGTGCAGAGCGGGCGGCCGTCCTCGTCCTCCACGACGACCTGGTAGCTCGCCAGGCGCCCGCCCAGGTGCAGTGCAGTCGCCGTCCCCGTGACGACGCCCGAGCGAGCGGCGCGGTGGTGGGTCGCGTTGAGCTCGATCCCGACCGCGGCACGACCCTCCCCGGCGTGGGCCATCGCGGCGATCGAGCCGAGGGTCTCGGCCAGGACGGCCGACGCGCCGCCGTGCAGGAGGCCGTAGGGCTGGGTGTTCCCCGCCACGGGCATCGTGCCGACGACGCGCTGCGCGGAGGCCTCGAGCACCTCGATGCCCATGCGCTCGATGAGGGTTCCTGCGTACGGGGGGACCGGTGCGGTCGTGTCGGACATGGCAGATAGGTTGGCACCCGTGAGCGACGCACTGCCAGCGGTCCCGCCGGCCACCTCCGGAACGCCTGCCCGACTTCTCCTCATCGACGGCCACTCGATGGCCTACCGGGCGTTCTTCGCGCTCCCTGTGGACAAGTTCGCGACGTCCGCCGGTGAGCCCACCAACGCCGTCTTCGGGTTCTTCTCGATGATCGCGAACCTGCTGCGCGACGAGGCCCCGACGCACGTTGCCGTCGCCTTCGACCTCGGGCGGACCACGTTCCGGACCGAGGTGTACGAGGAGTACAAGGGCAACCGCAACGCCACCCCGGAGCCGTTCAAGGGGCAGGTGGCGGTGATCCAGCGGGTCCTCGAGACGATGCACATCCCTTACCTGACCAAGGCGACCTTCGAGGCGGACGACATCCTGGCCACGCTGTCGGTCCAGGCCCGCGCGCAGGGCATGCAGGTCCTCATCTGCACCGGCGACCGTGACGCGCTCCAGCTGGTCAACGACGACGTGACGGTCCTGTACCCGGTCAAGGGTGTCTCGGAGCTCGCGCGCATGACGCCGGCCGCCGTGGAGGCGAAGTACGGCGTGCCGCCGCACCGCTACCCGGACCTCGCGGCGCTCGTCGGGGAGTCGAGCGACAACCTGCCGGGCATCCCGGGCGTCGGTCCGAAGACGGCGGCCAAGTGGATCGCGCAGTTCGACGGGCTCGACGGGATCCTCGCCGCCGCGGACCAGGTGCCCGGCAAGGCGGGGGAGTCGTTGCGCGACAACCTCGAGCAGGTGCGCCTCAACCGCCAGCTCAACGCGCTGCTTACGGACCTCGAGCTGCCGCTGGGCCCCGAGGACCTCGCTGCGCGGCCATGGGACCGGCCGGCCCTGCACGCGATCCTGGAGGAGCTGGAGTTCCGCGCGATCCGGGACCGCCTGTTCGCGATGCTTCCCGACGAGCAGGGCGAGGGACCGGGGACCGTCGCTGCGGCGCAGATCGACCACGCGGTGCTCGGTGCCGGTGAGCTCGCCGGCTGGCTCGCCGAGCGGGCGGGTCGCCCGCTGGGCGTCGACGTGCGCGGCTCCGGAGCGCCGGCGAGCGGCGATGCGTGGGGGATCGCACTGGCCGACCCCGACGGCCAGGCCGCGTCGTTCGACCTCGCCGAGATCCAGCCCGTCGACGAGGCCGCGCTGGCGGCGTGGCTCGCGGACCCGGCCGCACCCAAGATCGTGCACGCCGCCAAGGAGGCGTGGCACGCGCTGCGCGGGCGGGGGCTCCCCCTCGCCGGTGTGGTGCTCGACACCGAGCTCGCGGCGTACCTGTGCCAGCCGGACCGCCGGGCGTACGACCTGACCGACCTCGCCATCGGCTACCTGCACCGCGAGCTGGGTGCGGACGAGGTGTCGAGCAGCGGCCAGGGTGCGCTCGACCTCGAGCTCGACGGCACGGACGAGGGCCGACGGGCCGCGGTGCGGGCCGCGGCCGTGCGCGACCTCGCGGACGTGCTGAGCGGCGAGCTCGCCGACCGCGGCGCCACGGGTCTGCTGGAGAACCTGGAGCTGCCGCTGGTCGACGTGCTGGCGCGCATGGAGAGCACCGGCATCGCGATCGACTCGGGCTACCTCTCGAGCCTGGAGAAGTCCTTCGACGGTCAGGTGCAGAACGCAGCCGCCGAGGCGTACGCGGTGATCGGCCGGGAGGTGAACCTCGGTTCGCCCAAGCAGCTCCAAGAGGTGCTGTTCGACCAGCTGGGCATGCCGAAGACCAAGAAGATCAAGACGGGGTGGACCACCGACGCGGCGTCGCTCACGGACCTGTTCGCGCGCACCCAGCACCCGTTCCTCGAGCACCTACTCGCGCACCGGGATGCCATCCGGCTCCGTCAGACCGTCGAGGGTCTGCTGCGCTCGATCGCCCCGGACGGGCGTATCCACACCACGTTCCAGCAGACGATCGCGGCCACCGGCCGGCTGTCGTCCGCGGACCCGAACCTGCAGAACATCCCGATCCGCACCGAGGCGGGCCGGCAGATCCGGCGCGCGTTCGTCGTCGGCGAGGGGTACGAGACGCTGCTGACCGCCGACTACTCGCAGATCGAGATGCGGATCATGGCGCACCTCTCGGGCGACGAGGGCCTGATCGAGGCCTTCCGCTCGGGGGAGGACCTGCACAGCTACGTGGGTTCGCGCGTGTTCAACGTGCCGACCGACGAGGTCACACCGGCGATGCGCTCGAAGATCAAGGCGATGAGCTACGGGCTCGCGTACGGGCTGTCGTCGTTCGGGCTCTCGCAGCAGCTCTCGATCGAGGTGTCCGAGGCCGCGACGCTGATGCAGGACTACTTCTCGCGGTTCGGCGGCGTGCGCGACTACCTCACGGGCGTCGTCGACGTCGCCCGGCAGACCGGCTACACCGCGACGATCCTCGGCCGTCGGCGGTACCTCCCGGACCTCACCAGCGACAACCGTCAGCGCCGCGACGCGGCCGAGCGGATGGCTCTCAACGCACCGATCCAGGGGAGCGCCGCCGACCTGATCAAGGTCGCGATGCTCGGCGTCGACCGTGAGCTGACCCGTCGCGGGCTCGGTTCGCGGGTGCTCCTCCAGGTGCACGACGAGCTGGTGCTCGAGGTGGCTCCGGGCGAGCGGGCCGAGCTCGAGGCGCTCGTGCGCGAGCAGATGGGCGCCGCGGGGGACGCGGCGACGGACGGTCCGCTCGACGTGCCGCTCGACGTCACGGTCGGCGCCGGGGGCTCCTGGCACGACGCCGGGCACTGATCTGGTCGCCCGATCGTGGGGATTGCGCGGGTATCGGCCAGCTTGTCGTAAGTATCGGGTGCGCTCTGGGGTGATCTACGCCACAGTGTCGGGCACACAGTGGCGACGGAGCCGCTGACATCCCCACCCGGGAGGCGCTTGTGACCGACACCTTCGGAGAACGCGAGACCGACTACCAGCGAGTGCAGAGCAGCGAGGAGTTCCAGGCGCTGCGGCGTCGGTTCCGCCGCTTCGTCTTCCCCATGACGGCCTTCTTCCTGTCCTGGTACTTCCTCTACGTCCTGCTGGCCAACTACGCCCACGACTTCATGTCGACCCCGGTGTGGGGCAACGTCAACGTCGGGCTGCTGCTCGGCCTCGGTCAGTTCGTCACCACGTTCGCGATCACGATGATCTACGCGCGGTGGGCCAACAACCGGCAGGACGCCGTGGCCGAGCGTCTGCGTCTGCACATCGAGAACGGTGACTCGCTGGACGGTGGTGTCGCGTGAACGGGTTGCGCACAGCCGTGGAGGCCGCATCGTCCGAGGACATCGGCGACCCGTGGGTCAACATCGCGATCTTCGGCGCCTTCGTCGCGATCACGCTGGTGATCGTCTTCCGCGCCTCGCGGAACAACAAGACCGCCGCGGACTACTACGCCGCCGGCCGCTCCTTCACCGGCCCCCAGAACGGCACAGCCATCGCCGGTGACTACCTGTCGGCCGCGTCCTTCCTCGGCATCTGCGGGGCCATCGCGATCAACGGGTACGACGGCTTCCTCTACTCGATCGGCTTCCTCGTGGCGTGGCTCGTCGCGCTGCTGCTGGTCGCGGAGCTGCTGCGCAACACCGGCCGCTTCACGATGGCGGACGTCCTCTCCTTCCGGCTCAAGCAGCGCCCCGTCCGCATGGCGGCGGCGCTCGCCACCCTGACGGTCGTCTTCTTCTACCTGCTCGCCCAGATGGCGGGTGCCGGAGGCCTGGTGGCCCTGCTCCTCGGGGTCGACAGCCCGGCCGCGCAGGGGCTGGTCATCGCCGTCGTCGGCGCGCTGATGATCCTGTACGTCCTGGTCGGTGGCATGAAGGGCACCACCTGGGTCCAGATCATCAAGGCGGTGCTGCTGATCGCGGGAGCGGCCGTGATGACGCTCTGGGTGCTGGCGCAGTTCGGCTTCAACTTCTCCGACCTGCTGCAGGGCGCCATCGACATGGCCGGTGAGGGCGGCGAGTCCATCATCGAGCCCGGTCGGCAGTACGGCGTCTCGGCGATGAGCCAGCTGAACTTCCTGTCGCTGGCCCTGGCCCTGGTGCTCGGCACCGCCGGTCTGCCGCACGTGCTCATGCGCTTCTACACGGTCCCGACCGCCAAGGAGGCGCGTCGTTCGGTCGTGTGGGCGATCTGGCTGATCGGCATCTTCTACCTGTTCACGCTGGTGCTCGGCTACGGCGCCGCGGCGCTGGTCGGCCCCGACACGATCAGGGCGGCACCGGGTGGCGTGAACTCGGCGGCCCCGCTGCTCGCCTACGAGCTGGGCGGCACGATCCTGCTGGGCATCATCTCGGCCGTGGCCTTCGCGACGATCCTCGCGGTCGTCGCCGGCCTCACGATCACCGCTGCCGCGTCGTTCGCGCACGACATCTACGCGTCGGTGATCAAGCACGGCGAGGTCAAGCCCGACGGTGAGGTGCGCGTCGCCCGGATCACGGTGGTGGTCATCGGGATCCTGGCGATCATCGGCGGCATCTTCGCCAACGGCCAGAACGTGGCGTTCCTCGTGGCGCTGGCCTTCGCCGTCGCCGCCAGCGCCAACCTGCCGACGATCCTCTACTCGCTGTTCTGGAAGCGGTTCAACACCTCCGGCGCGCTGTGGAGCATGTACGGCGGGCTCATCTCCTGCCTCGTGCTCATCACGTTCTCGCCCGTGGTGTCCGGCAAGGTCGACCCGGTGACCGGCCTGAGCCTGTCGATGGTCAAGAACACGAACGTCGACTTCGCGATCATCCCGCTGGAGAACCCCGGCCTCATCTCGATCCCGCTGGCGTTCCTGCTCGGGATCCTCGGGACGTACCTGAGCAAGGAGCAGGCCCATCCCGAGAAGTTCGCCGAGATGGAGGTGCGGTCCCTCACGGGCGCCGGGTCCGAGAAGGCCACGGTGCACTGACCGGCCGGTCCGCCGGTCCGCTGACCTCGGGCGGCCGTCTCCTACCGGGACGGCCGCCCGAGGCGTGTCACGAAGATGGCCGTGCCGGGCAGGCGGGCGCCGCGCACGGGACCCCAGCCGCCCCAGGTGCGGTCGTGGCCGGCCGGCCACTCCGGCTCGACGAGCCCCTCGAGGACGAACCCGGCGGCGACCAGCTCGGCGACGTGGTCGCCGAGGGTCCGGTGGTACTCGGCGTACAGCACGCCGCCCGACTCGCCGAGCTCCGCGTAGGGCGTGCGGTCGAAGTACGAGCGCGTCGCGGTCAGACCGGCCTCCCCGGGATCGTCGGGGAAGGCCCAGCGCACGGGATGCGTCACGGCGAACACCCAACGGCCACCCGGTCGCAGGACCCGTGCGACCTCCGCGTGCACCCGGTCGGCGTCCGGGACGAACGGGAGCGCGCCGAACGCCGTGAAGGCCACGTCGAACGTGTCGTCGGCGAACGGCAGCGCGCGGGCGTCTGCCTGGACCAGAGGCGTCACCCGGCCCACGGCCGCGTCGTAGCGGGCACCTGCCGCGAGCATCCCGCCGGACACGTCCGTCGCGACGACCTCGACGCCCTCGCCGACGAGCCACCGTGCGCACTGTGCGGCGCCTGCGCCGACCTCCAGCACCCGCCGGCCGGACAGGTCTCCGAGGAGGCGGACGTCCCTCTCCCGCAGCCCTTCGGGGCACCAGCAGAAGTCCGCCGGGCCGAGGAACGAGCCGTGCTCCGCGAGGTACTCCTCGGCGTTGTCGTCCCACCACGGACGGCCCGCCGCTCCGCCGGCCGAGGGCGGGACATCGAGGTAGCCGGCCTCGGCCAGGGGATCGTCAGACACAGGACCAGTGTCCCCTCTCACGGCCTCGTGACGTCGATACGCTGGGCCTGCGGCAGCCCGACGACGCGCTCCGGCCCCTCAGTCCCTCGATCAAGGAGTTCCAGCGTGCGAGTCGGTCTGCTCACGGGCGGCGGCGACGTCCCCGGCCTCAACGCCGCGATCCGCGCCGTCGTCAAGCGCGGCGAGGGCGAGTACGGCCACACCATCACCGGCTTCCGCAACGGGTGGCGGGGGGTCGTCGACGGCCACAGCGTCCCCTTGACCCGCCAGCACATCCGCAACCAGCTCGCCGTCGGCGGCACGCTCCTGGGCACCGCCCGGTACCACCCGCACGCCGACGACGGCGGTCTCGACGCCGTGCTGTCCACGCTGGAGTCCGAGCGCATCGAGGCGCTCATCTGCATCGGCGGCGACGGCACGCTGCACGCCGCCAGCAAGGTCGCCGAGGCCGGCGTCCGCATCGTGGCCATCCCCAAGACCATCGACAACGACGTCTGGGGCACGGACCAGTCCATCGGGTTCGACACCGCCGTGGCCATCGCGACGGAGGCCATCGACCGCATCCACACCACCGCCGAGAGCCACAACCGCGTGATGATCGTCGAGGTCATGGGCAGGCACGCGGGGTGGATCGCCGCGACGTCCGGCATCGCCGGGGGAGCCGAGCTCGTCCTGGTGCCCGAGGCGCCGTTCGACATCGACAAGATCGAGCGGTTCCTCAAGCACCGGCACCGCGCGCACGCCAGCTTCTCGATCATCGTCGTCGCCGAGGGCGCGGTCCCCGCGGAGGGGACGTCGATGCACTACGAGACGCCGGTCGGGAAGTTCGGGGACATCGTCGCCGGCGCCATCGGCGAGCGGCTCAAGGCGGAGGTCGAGCGGCGCACGGGGTTCGACACCCGGGTGGTCGTCCTCGGGCACGTGCAGCGGGGAGGCATCCCGACGCACGTCGACCGGATCCTCGGCTCGAGGTTCGGGGTGGCGGCGATCGACGCCGCCAGCGGTGGTCAGTCGGACGTCATGACGGCGTTGCGCGGCGAGCGCGTGGAGATGGTGCCGCTCAGCGAGGTGGCGGGGAAGGTCAAGTACGTGCCGGACGAGCTGCTGTCCGTGGCGCGGGCGCTCGCCTGACCGACCGGCCTGACCGGCTTTGACCTGCACATCGTCGCCCCGATAGGGTAGACGGCGGTGCCGCGCGCCTTGTTGCGTCGGCGTGTCCTCGCTCGCACTCGTGCGGGGGCCCTCTCCGGAGGGTCGGGGACGTCCCATCAGAACGCGCTCACCACACGCATGTCACGTGCCGCCGGCACACACGTTCAGTCCTTCAACTTCCCTGTCCGCAACGGAGCCCATCCCTACATGAGCATCACCACCCCCGCGAAGCCCGCCACGCCGCAGGTCGCGATCAACGACATCGGCTCGGCCGAGGACTTCCTCGCCGCGATCGACGCCACCATCAAGTACTTCAACGATGGCGACATCGTCGAGGGCACCATCGTCAAGGTCGACCGCGACGAGGTCCTGCTCGACATCGGTTACAAGACCGAGGGCGTCATCCCCTCCCGTGAGCTGTCCATCAAGCACGACGTGGACCCCGGTGAGGTCGTCAAGGTCGGCGACGCAGTCGAGGCCCTCGTCCTCCAGAAGGAGGACAAGGAAGGCCGGCTGATCCTGTCCAAGAAGCGCGCACAGTACGAGCGCGCCTGGGGCACGATCGAGAAGATCAAGGAGGAGGACGGCGTCGTCACCGGCACCGTCATCGAGGTCGTCAAGGGCGGCCTCATCCTCGACATCGGGCTGCGCGGCTTCCTGCCCGCGTCGCTGGTGGAGATGCGTCGTGTCCGCGACCTCCAGCCGTACGTCGGCAAGGAGATCGAGGCCAAGATCATCGAGCTCGACAAGAACCGCAACAACGTGGTCCTGTCGCGCCGTGCCTGGCTCGAGCAGACGCAGTCCGAGGTCCGCTCCACCTTCCTGCAGACGCTGCAGAAGGGCCAGGTCCGCCCCGGTGTCGTGTCCTCGATCGTCAACTTCGGTGCGTTCGTGGACCTGGGTGGCGTGGACGGGCTCGTGCACGTCTCCGAGCTCTCCTGGAAGCACATCGACCACCCGTCCGAGGTCGTCGAGGTCGGCCAGGAGGTCACCGTCGAGGTCCTCGACGTCGACTTCGACCGCGAGCGTGTCTCCCTGTCGCTGAAGGCGACGCAGGAGGACCCGTGGCAGGCCTTCGCCCGCACGCACGCCATCGGCCAGGTCGTCCCGGGCAAGGTCACCAAGCTCGTCCCGTTCGGTGCGTTCGTGCGCGTCGAGGACGGCATCGAGGGCCTCGTGCACATCTCGGAGCTGGCCGTGCGCCACGTCGAGATCCCGGAGCAGGTCGTCCAGGTCGGCGACGACGTCTTCGTCAAGGTCATCGACATCGACCTGGAGCGTCGCCGCATCTCGCTGTCGCTCAAGCAGGCGAACGAGGGCTTCGACCCGGCCAGCGAGGACTTCGACCCCGCGCTGTACGGCATGGCGGCGGAGTACGACGAGGCCGGCAACTACAAGTACCCCGAGGGCTTCGACCCGGCCACGAACGAGTGGCTCGAGGGCTTCGAGGCGCAGCGCGAGGTGTGGGAGGCGCAGTACGCGCAGGCCCACGAGCGCTGGGAGGCGCACCGCAAGCAGGTCGCCGACGCCGCGAAGGCCGACGCGGAGGCCGCCAGCGGCGCCGCCGAGGGCGCGACGGCATCGTCCTCGTCGTCGAGCTCGTCGGCCGGCCCCGTGCCGTCGTCGTACTCGTCGTCCACCGAGGAGGCCGCGGGCACGCTCGCGTCCGACGAGGCGCTCGCCGCTCTGCGCGAGAAGCTCACGGGTAACTGAACCCACCCGCTCGATGGCCGGTCACCTTCCGAGGTGGCCGGCCATCGGCGTCCGTGGGCACCTGCGCTCCTGTGCCGGGCAGGGCAGGATGGACGGATGCAACGCATCGGTCTGACAGGCGGGATCGCGGCCGGCAAGTCCGTCGCGGCACGGCGACTGGCGGAGCTCGGGGCGGTGGTGATCGACTCGGACGTCCTGGCGCGCGAGGCGGTGGCGCCCGGGTCCGTCGGGCTGGACGCCGTGGTCGAGGAGTTCGGCTCCGGGGTCCTCGCCGGGGACGGGTCGCTCGACCGGGCGGCGCTCGCCTCGATCGTGTTCGCCGACGACGCCGCGCGTGCTCGGCTCGACGGCATCGTGCACCCGATCGTCCGGCGGCTCTCCGCCGAGCGGGAGGCCGCGTCTGCGACCACCGACCACGGCGCCGTCGTCGTGCACGACATCCCGCTGCTCGTGGAGACCGGGCAGGCGGACGCGTTCCACGTCCTCGTGGTCGTGCACACCCCTGCGGTGCTGCGCGTCGAGCGGCTCGTGCGGCTGCGCGGCATGGACCGGGCCGAGGCGGAGGCGCGCGTGTCCGCGCAGGCGAGCGACGACGAGCGGCTCGCGGTCGCCGACGTCGTGCTCGACGGCTCGGGCAGTGACGACGACCTGCGTGCGCAGGTCGACGACCTCTGGGACCGCCTCGCGGTCGAGCGTGCCGACGAGCTCGCGGCGGAGACCCCGTGACCCGAGTGCTGGTGACGGGCTTCGGCCCGTTCGACGGCCAGGCGGTCAACGCGTCGGGTCTCGCGGTACGTGCCCTCGCCGCACGGTGGACCGGCCCCGAGGAGCTCGTGGTGCGTGAGCTCCCGGTGTCCTTCCGGGGTGCGCGACAGCAGCTTCGCGTTGCTGTCGCCGAGGTCCACCCCGACCTCGTCGTGTGCGTCGGCGAAGCGGGCGGACGAGCAGCGGTCGGCATCGAGCGCGTGGCCGTCAACGTGATCGACGCCCGGATCCCCGACGTCGACGGGTCGGCTCCCGTCGACGTCCCGGTCATCGCGGGTGCGCCCGCCGCGTTCTTCACGACGCTCCCCGTCAAGGCGTGCGCCGCAGCCGTGCGCGACGTGAGCGTGCCGGTCGAGGTCTCGAACACCGCCGGGCTGTACGTCTGCAACGCCACGTTCTACGCGCTCCAGCACCTGCTGGCGTCCCGCCCGGAGGTCCGCAGCGGGTTCGTCCACGTGCCGCGCACACCGGCTCAGGTCGGCGCCGGCTCCCCGGCGATGGAGGTCGACGACGCGGCCACGGCCCTGGAGGCCGTCCTGCGGGCCGCGCTGACGACCACCGTGGACGTGCGGGAGTCCGCGGGCACCCTGGCCTGACCCGCACGTGTCGGTGGTGCCACGTACGGTTGTGGCATGCGTCCTGTCACCGATCTCCAGCGGACCGTCGCGCCCTTCGAGGTGATCTCCGAGTACACGCCGTCGGGCGACCAGCCGAAGGCGATCAAGGAGCTGACGGCGCGGATCCAGGCGGGGGAGAAGGACGTCGTCCTGCTCGGTGCCACCGGGACGGGCAAGTCGGCGACGACGGCCTGGCTCATCGAGCAGGTGCAGCGGCCGACGCTGGTCATGGCGCCGAACAAGACGCTCGCGGCGCAGCTGGCCACCGAGTTCCGGGAGCTGCTCCCGAACAACGCCGTCGAGTACTTCGTGTCGTACTACGACTACTACCAGCCCGAGGCGTACATCGCGCAGACGGACACCTACATCGAGAAGGACTCCTCGATCAACGACGAGGTGGAGCGGCTCCGCCACTCGGCGACGAGCTCGCTGCTCACCCGCCGGGACGTCATCGTCGTCGCGTCCGTGAGCTGCATCTACGGTCTGGGCACGCCCCAGGAGTACGTCGACCGCATGGTGACCCTCTCGGTGGGCGACCAGGTGGACCGCGACCAGCTGCTGCGCAAGTTCGTCACCATGCAGTACACCCGCAACGACATGGCGTTCACGCGCGGCACGTTCCGCGTGCGGGGAGACACGGTCGAGATCATCCCGGTGTACGAGGAGCTGGCGATCCGGATCGAGTTCTTCGGCGACGAGATCGAGGCGATCGCCACGCTGCACCCGCTGACGGGTGACGTCGTCCACTCCGAGCAGCAGATGCACATCTTCCCGGCCACCCACTACGTCGCCGGCCCCGAGCGCATGGAGCGGGCGATCACCGGCATCGAGCTGGAGCTGGAGGACCGGCTGGCGGAGCTGGAGCGGCAGAACAAGCTGCTGGAGGCGCAGCGCCTGCGCATGCGCACCACGTACGACATCGAGATGATGCGTCAGATCGGCTCGTGCTCGGGGATCGAGAACTACTCGCGGCACATCGACGGCCGCAGCCCCGGCTCGGCGCCGAACACCCTGATCGACTACTTCCCCGAGGACTTCCTGCTCGTCATCGACGAGTCGCACGTGACCGTCCCGCAGATCGGGGCGATGTTCGAGGGGGACATGTCCCGCAAGCGGTCCCTGGTGGACCACGGGTTCCGCCTGCCGAGCGCGACCGACAACCGTCCGCTGCGCTGGGAGGAGTTCGTCGAGCGCATCGGCCAGACCGTCTACCTGTCGGCCACGCCCGGCAACTACGAGCTGTCCATCTCCGACGGCGTGGTCGAGCAGATCATCCGCCCGACCGGCCTGGTGGACCCCGAGGTCGTCGTGAAGCCGACCACCGGTCAGATCGACGACCTCCTGGGGGAGATCCACGACCGGGTCGAGAAGGACGAGCGCGTCCTCGTCACCACCCTCACCAAGAAGATGGCGGAGGACCTGACGGACTACTTCCTGGAGAAGGGCGTCCGGGTCCGGTACCTGCACTCCGAGGTGGACACGCTGCGCCGCGTCGAGCTCCTGCGCGAGCTGCGGATGGGTGAGTACGACGTCCTGGTCGGCATCAACCTCCTGCGCGAGGGGCTCGACCTGCCGGAGGTGTCGCTCGTCGCCATCCTCGACGCCGACAAGGAGGGGTTCCTGCGGTCGGGACGCTCGCTCATCCAGACGATCGGGCGCGCCGCCCGCAACGTCTCCGGTCAGGTGCACATGTACGCGGACCGGATCACGGACGGCATGGCGCAGGCCATCGAGGAGACGGCCCGTCGCCGCGAGAAGCAGGTCGCGTACAACCTCGAGAACGGCATCGACCCCACGCCGCTGCGCAAGAAGATCGGCGACATCACCGACCTGCTGGCCCGCGAGGACGCCGACACCGCGGAGCTGCTGGGCGGCGCCGGACGGCAGTCCAGCCGCGGGAAGGCGCCGGTCCCCGGCTTCGGCTCGAAGAAGGGTGCCCCGCGCGACGAGCGCACCCGGCTCACCGGCGCGGCCGCCGGCGAGCTCGCCGACCTCATCCAGCAGCTCTCGGACCAGATGCACGCGGCGGCCGGGGAGCTCCAGTTCGAGCTCGCCGCACGGTTGCGCGACGAGATCTCGGGGATGAAGAAGGAGCTCCGTCAGATGCAGGCCGCCACGGCCTGAGCACCGCACCCGTGGACACGACACGAGCCCGACACATGCGTGGCTTATGCTTGCGCGCGTTGAAGGGGAGTACCCCAGTCACGATCCCGTCGTCATCACGGACCCGCTAGCGCGGTGCCCGGTGGGATCGGTCCGCAGCGGCAGGTCGCGCGGGCGGGGGAGACCTTCGGTACCGAAGCACATCTCGTACCGGAGGTTTCTGCATGGACGTGTCCGGCCTGGTCTGGGCAGCGACGGCGGTCTTCGTCGTCGGCCTGATCTTCTTCGACTTCTTCGCGCACGTGCGGACGCCGCACGCCCCGACCTTCCAGGAGTCGGCGCGCTGGTCGATCTTCTACATCGCCCTCGCGCTGGTCTTCGGCGTGGTGGTGGGCATGGTCTGGGGGTGGGGACCGGGCACCGAGTACTTCGCGGGGTACATCACCGAGAAGAGCCTCTCGGTCGACAACCTGTTCGTCTTCCTCATCATCATGACCAAGTTCGCCGTGCCGCGGGAGTACCAGCAGAAGGTGCTGCTGGTCGGCGTGGTCATCGCCCTGATCCTGCGGACCGTGTTCATCCTGGCGGGCGCCGCGGCGATCGAGCAGTTCTCGTGGGTCTTCTACATCTTCGGGCTGTTCCTGGTCTACACGGCCGTCAAGCTGGCCCGGGAGCACCACGACCCCGGCCACCACCCCGACCCGAGCGCGGAGCGGGACGGCATCGCGGTCCGCACGCTCAAGCGGGTGCTGCCGACGACCGACGAGTACCACGGCGACCGGCTGACGGTGAAGATCGACGGCAAGCGGTTCTTCACCCCGATGCTCGTGGTCATGGTGGCCATCGGGTCGACCGACATCCTCTTCGCGCTCGACTCGATCCCCGCGATCTACGGCCTGACCGAGGAGCCGTACATCGTCTTCACGGCCAACGCGTTCGCCCTGCTGGGCCTGCGGCAGCTGTACTTCCTCATCGGAGGCCTGCTGGAACGGCTGGTGTACCTCTCGCAGGGGTTGGCCGTCATCCTCGGCTTCATCGGCATCAAGCTCGTGCTCCACGCCCTGCACGTCAACGAGCTGCCGTTCATCAACAACGGGGAGCACGTCGAGTGGGCCCCCGAGATCCCCATCTGGCTGTCGCTCACGGTCATCCTCGGCACCCTTGCCGTGGCCACCGTGGCCAGCCTCCTGAAGACCCGCAACGACGCGCGCATCCCGTCGTCGAACGAGAGCTGAGGACTGCCCGGTGAATGTCGACCTCATGGTCTGGATCGTGTCCCTCGGGCTCGCGGGCGCCCTGCTCGTGGTCGACGTCGCCGTCGTCGCGCGGCGGCCGCACGTGCCGTCCACGGCCGAGTGCGTGCGGTACCTGGCGTTCTACATCAGCCTCGCGGTCCTCTTCGGCATCGGGGTGTGGGTCACCTCGGGTGCCGAGTACGCGGGCCAGTTCTACGCCGGCTGGCTGACGGAGTACTCGCTGTCGGTCGACAACCTCTTCGTGTTCCTGCTGATCATGAGCAAGTTCGCGGTGCCCAAGGCGTACCAGCAGACGGCGCTGCTCATCGGGATCATCTTGGCCCTGGTGTTCCGCGGCCTGTTCATCTGGGCGGGCGCGGCGGTCATCGACGCGTTCAGCTGGGTGTTCTACCTCTTCGGCGCGTTCCTCGTCTGGACGGCCTGGAAGGTCGGGCGTGAGGGCGAGGCCGGTGAGGACGACGAGTTCCACCCGCCGCTGATCCTGCGTCTGGTCCAGCGGTGGTTCCCGGCCACGCAGCAGTACCACGGGGTGAAGCTCACGGTCGTCGAGGGCGGACGCCGGCTGATCACGCCGATGTTCGTGGTCCTGGTCGCCCTGGGTGCCACGGACCTGCTGTTCGCGTTCGACTCGATCCCGGCGATCTTCGGGCTCACCAGCGAGCCGTACCTGGTGCTCATGGCCAACCTGTTCGCCCTGATGGGCCTGCGCCAGCTGTACTTCCTGCTGGGCGACCTGCTCAAGCGCCTGGTCTACCTGAACATCGGGCTGGCGGTCCTGCTCGGGTTCATCGGCGTCAAGCTGGTGATGCACGCGCTCCACGAGAACGAGGTGCCGTTCATCAACGGCGGCGAGCCTGTCTCGTGGGTGCCGGAGATCCCGATCGGGGTGTCCCTGGGGGCGATCGTCGTGATCCTGGGCGTCACCGCGATCGCGAGCATCCTCAAGGTCCGCAGCGACGAGCGCAGGGCGCTCACCGGCCTGGAGTCAGACGCTCCAGGGGCCGAGCACGACGTCCCAGCCGCGCACGTCAGCGTCCGCGACGATGCCCTCGCGGACGAAGGGGTCGTCCGCGAGGAGCGCAGCGACGACCTCCGCTGACGCGGCGCGGAAGACGAGCAGGGCTCCGGGGTCGCCGTCGGTGAAGGGACCGGAGCCGAGCAGCGTGCCGTGCTCGGCCAGCGCGGCCAGGTAGGTGCGGTGCTCGGCGCGGAAGTGGTCGCGCACGTCCGTGCGCTCGTCGTAGGTGTAGCGGACGGCATAGGTGGGCATGGCGTCATCCTGCCCGAGCCGGTGGCAGAGTGCAGACATGGCTCGGATCCTGAGGACCCTCCTGACCGACGACGTCCTGGCCCGCATCCACGAGCGCGCGCCGCTGCACGACCGGGAGAACACGTTCCCGTACGACGACCTCGCGGACCTGGTCGGGCTGGGGTACCTGACCGCGTTCGTGCCGGAGCGTCTCGGCGGTGCGGGGCTGACGCTCGAGGAGGTCGCGCGCGAGCAGGTCCGGCTGGCGGCGGCCGCACCCGCCACGGCGCTGGCGGTCAACATGCACCTGGTGGTCACCGGTCTGGCGGCTCTCCTCGTCAGCCGGGGTGACGACTCCGTGGAGTTCGTCCTGCGCGACGCGGCCGCGGGCGAGGTGTTCGCGTTCGGCAACTCCGAGCCGGGCAACGACCTGGTCATGTTCGGCTCACGCACCCGGGCCGAGCGGCAGGCGGACGGCTCGTACCGCTACACCGGCACGAAGATCTTCACGTCGTTGTCGCCGGTCTGGACCCGGCTGGCCACGTTCGGGCTCGACGACACGGACCCGGACGACCCGCGCCTGGTGCACGGCGTGGTCTCACGGGCGGACGGTGGCGTCGAGGCTCGCGACGACTGGGACACGCTCGGGATGCGCGCCACGCAGTCGGCCACGACCGTGCTCGACGGTGCCCGCGCGCCGGCCGACCGCGTGTACCGGTCCCTGCCGCCCGGGCCCAGCGCGGACCCTTTCGTGTTCGCCCTCTTCGCGGTGTTCGAGATCCTGCTCGGTGCGGTGTACACAGGCATCGGCCGGCGGGCGATCGAGCTCGGGGTCGAGGCCGCGCGGCGGCGGACGTCGATGAAGTTCGACGGGCGGTCCTACGCCCAGGACCCTGACATCCGCTGGCGGATCGCCGACGCGGTGCTGGCGCAGGACGGTGCGGAGCTGCAGGTGTTCGCGCTCGCGCGGGACGTCGACGAGCAGGCGGACCACGGCACGCGCTGGTTCGCGCAGCTGGTCGGGCTCAAGGTGCGCGCGACGGAGTCCGCGCGGGTGGTCGTGGACAACGCGATCCGCGTCTCCGGCGGTGGGTCGTACTTCGCCGGGAGCGAGCTGGGGAGGCTGTACCGGGACGTGCTGGCCGGGATCTTCCACCCGTCCGACGACGAGTCGGCGCACGCGACGCTCGCGACCTCGGTCCTCGGTCCGCCGGAGGGCTGACGTGGAGCTCCCTGACGAGCTGGCGCTGCCGGTGCCGGACGCCCGGCTGCGCGCGATGCGCGAGGACGACTGGCGGCTCGAGCAGACGCTGTCTCGGGTCCCCGACGTGCCGCCGTGGACGTACTACCCCGCGGACCTGACGTCCGAGGACGCCCGGGACCGGGTCGCGCGCAGCCTCGCGCTGCGGTCGCAGCGGCGTGGGGCCCGGTTCGTCGTCGAGCGGGAGGGTGCTGCCGTCGGGATGGTCGGGCTCGAGCTGCGCACCGACGTCCCGTCCGTGTACTACGCGTTCCTCCCGGCCGGTCGTCGCCTGGGGCTCGCGACCGAGGCGGTGCGTGCGGTCGCCCGGTGGGTCCTCGACCACGGTGCTCACGAGGTGCGGGCGTCGACCAGGCTCGAGAACGTGGCGAGCGAGCGGGTGCTGGAGCGTGCTGCGTTCCGTCGGGACGGTACCGGAGCCGGGCAGGACGGGACCGTGGTCACCCTCTGGGTCCGCGAACCTACTGTCGAGTAACTTACGCTTCCGTAGGTTACGCTCAACCCATGACCACCGTGGGCTCCGACCGTCCGTCCGCCGCCGCGTCCGGCGCCCCGCGAGAGGTCGCCATCCCCGACGAGCCCCTGACCGCGGCGCTCGACCGAGCAGCCCAGCGGTGGCCCGACCGGACCGCGGTGGACTTCCTCGGGGCGTCGACGACGTACCGCGAGCTCGCCGACGCCGTCGCGCGCGGGGCGCAGGTCCTGCTCGACCTCGGAGTCCGGCCTGGCGACCGCGTCGCGCTCGTGATGCCCAACTGCACGGGACACGTGATCGCGTTCTACGCCGCGCTGCGCATCGGCGCCGTCGTCGTCGAGCACAACCCGACGTACACGACCGGCGAGCTCGAGCACCAGCTCGCCGACTCCGGTGCCGTCGTCGCGCTCGTGTGGGAGAAGGCCGTGGAGCGTGTGCTGGAGTCCCTGCCGCGGACGGCCCTCAAGGCCGTCGTGGCCGTCGACCTGTCCGCGGACCTGCCCCGCGGCAAGCGGCTCGCGCTGCGGCTCCCGGTGCCGAGCGCGCGCCGCGCGCGGGAGGCCATGTGCGGCACGGTGCCGCCCGCCTTCCCGATGTGGCACCGGCTCGTCGCCAAGGCCACCCCCCTGGACCCGGCGCACCCGACGCCGTCCTCGTCCGAGGTCGCGCTGCTGCAGTACACCGGCGGGACCACCGGCACGCCCAAGGGGGCGATGCTCACGCACCGCAACCTCGTCGCGAACGCGGTGCAGGGGCACGCGTGGACAGGCGTCCAGCCGGGCACCGAGGTCGTCTACGGAGTGCTCCCGTTCTTCCACGCCTTCGGCCTCACGTTGTGCCTCAGCTACGCGATCCGCGTCGGAGCCACCCTCGTGGCCTTCCCGTCCTTCGACCCCCAGCGGGTGCTCGACGCGCAGCGCCGCCTCCCCGGGACGTTCCTGCCGGCCGTCCCGCCGATGCTCGACCGTCTCGCGGCTGCCGCGGAGGCGGCGGGCGCGGACCTCACGTCGTTCCGGTACGCGATCTCCGGGGCGATGGCGCTCCCGGCGTCGACCGCCCAGAAGTGGGAGCAGGTGACGGGTGGGCTGGTCATCGAGGGGTACGGCCTGACCGAGACGTCGCCGGTCGCTCTGGGCAACCCGCTGACCGACGCGCGCCGTCCCGGGACGCTGGGCCTGCCGTTCCCGAGCACCGGCATCCGTGTGGCCGACGTCGCGGACGTCACCCGCGACGTCGAGCAGGGCGAGCGCGGCGAGCTGCTGATCCGGGGCCCGCAGGTCTTCGCGGGCTACTGGGGGCGGCCCGACGAGACCGCCGAGCAGCTCCTCGACGACGGCTGGCTGCGCACCGGGGACATCGTCATGGTCGACGAGACCGGGTGGGTCGTGCTCGTCGACCGCATCAAGGAGGTCATCGTCAGCGGCGGGTTCAAGGTCTACCCGTCGCAGGTGGAGGACCACCTGCGCACCATGCCGGGCGTGGCGGACGTCGCCGTCGTCGGGATCCCCGGGGGCGACCTCGGGGAGACCGTCGTGGCCGCGGTCGTGCTGGAGCCGGGTGGCGGCGGCGTGGACCTCGAGGCGGTGCGCGCGTGGGGCGAACGGCACCTCGCGCGGTACGCCCTGCCCCGTCGGCTGGTCGTCCTGGACGAGCTGCCGCGGTCGCAGGTGGGCAAGGTCCTGCGACGCGTCGTCCGGGAGTCGGTGCTGGCGGGCTGACGGCTCACCAGCCGCGGGCGCGCCACTGCGGCAGCTGCCCGCGCTCGGCGCCGAGCGTCGTGTCGGGGCCGTGCCCCGGGTACACCCAGGTGTCGTCGCCGAACCGGTCGAAGACGCGTTCCACGACGTCGCGGTACAGCTGCTCGAACGCCTCCGGACCGGACGTCTTGCCGACGCCGCCCGGGAACAGCGAGTCGCCGGTGAACAGGTGCACGCGACCGCCCGGCTCGCGGTAGGCGAGAGCGACCGAGCCCGGGGTGTGCCCGCGCAGCCCGACGACGGTCAGGGTCACGTTGCCGACCCGCACGGTGTCGCCGTCGTGCAGGCGCTGCGTCACGGCGATGTCCGTCGACTCGGCGACCGCGTCGGCGTCGTCGGCGCCGGCCGCGACCCGCGCCCCCGTCACGGCGACCACCGACGCCAGGGCACGGCTGTGGTCCGCGTGCCGGTGGGTGGTCACCACCAGGTCGAGCTGGGTCGTCCCCTCCCGCAGCAGCGCGAGGAGGCGGTCGGGGTCGTCGGCGGCGTCGACCAGCAGCTGGGCGCCCACGACCCGGCAGGTCAGCAGGTAGACGTTGTTCTGCATCGGCCCGACCGCGGCCTTGCGGATCTCGAGCTCGTCGAGCACGCGGACGTCGCTGGGGCCGCCTACGCGGACGTCACCCGTGTACGTCATCGGGCTCGCCGCGCCAGGGCGAGGTCGTGGCTGTGGACCGCGCGGACGAGCGCGAGGTGCGACAGGGCCTGGGGCACGTTGCCGGCCATCCGGCCGCCGACGGGGTCGTACTGCTCCGCCAGCAGGCCGACGTCGTTGGCCAGGCCGACGAGGATGTCGAGGACCTTGGTCGACCCCTCGACGTCGTCGGTGCGGGCGAGCGCGTCGGCGAGCCAGAACGAGCAGGCGAGGAACGCGTGCTCGTCGCCGGCGAGGCCGTCGTCGGTGTGCTCGGTCCGGTAGCGCAGCAGCAGGCCGGGGGCGATCTCCAGCTCTGCGCGGATCGCTGCGAGGGTCGACAGGACCCGCGGGTCGTCCGGCGGCAGGAAACCCACCTGCGCGATCTGCAGCAGGGCGGCGTCGGTGTGCTCGGCGCCGTACGACTGCACGAACGTGTTGCGGGCCGCGTTCCACCCGTACGTCAGGACGTCCGCGTGGATGGCGTCGCGCTCCGCGCGCCACCGGTCCACTGGCCCGTCGAGCCCGTGCTTCTCCGCGGCCCGGACCGCGCGGTCGACCGCCGCCCAGGCCATCACCTTCGAGTGCGTGAAGTGGCGCGGGTCGCCGCGGACCTCCCAGATGCCGCGGTCGGGCCGCCGCCACCGCCCCAGCAGGTCGTCGACCAGGTGTCGCTGGAGCGACCAGGAGTCGTCCGTCTCGTGCAGGCCGGCCTCACGCGCGAGCTCGAGGGCGCACATCACCTCGCCGAGCACGTCGTTCTGCACCTGGCCGACCGCCGCGTTCCCCACGCGGACGGGACGCGAGCCGGCGTAGCCCGTGAGGTGGTCGAGCTCCCGCTCCGGGAGGTGCCGCCCGCCGTCGACGCGGTACATGATCTGCAGGTCCGACGACCGGCCGGCGACCGCACGCAGCAGCCAGTCCCGCCACTCGGTCGCCTCCCCGCGGTACCCGTGCTCGAGCAGCGCCTCCAGGGTCATCGCCGCGTCGCGCAACCAGCAGTAGCGGTAGTCCCAGTTCCGCTCGCCGCCGAAGTCCTCGGGCAGGGACGTCGTGGCGGCTGCGACGATCCCGCCCGTCTCGGAGTCCGTGAGCAGCCTCAGGACCAGCAGGGACCGCACGACCGCGTCCCGGTAGGAGCCCTGGTACTCGCAGCTGCCGGCCCACAGCCCCCACGAGATCCGGGTGGAGTCGATCCGGTCCGCGATGGTCAGCCGGGGCGGCACGGCGTCCCAGGACCGCGTCCAGGTCAGCGCCAGCTCGACCGACTCGCCCTCCTGCAGGGTGAACCGGTCGGCGTGCCGGTGGTCGACGGGACGGGGGAGGCGGTCACCGCGCAGCAGCAGCGAGTCCGGGCCGGCGATCGCCTGGATCGCGTCGTCCCCGGCGTCGTCGGTGATGTGCCGGACCCACGGCACGACCGCGCCGTACCCGAACCGCACCACCCACTCGTGCTCCACCTCGACGCTGCCGCGCGTGCAGACGAGCCGGCGCACCAGGTCCGCGCGGCCGTCGTTGAGGGGCATGGTCTCGTGCGCGACGGCGGTCCCCGCCGGTGTCTCGTAGGTCGTCTCCAGCACGAACGAGGAGTCGACGTAGCGCCGGGTGACGGTCGTCGCGTCCCTCACCGTCAGGAGCCAGCGTCCGTTGTCCGGCGTGCCGAGCAGGCGGGCGAAGCTGGCCGCCGAGTCGAACGTGGGCAGGCACAGCCAGTCGATCGAGCCGCGCAGGGAGACGAGCGCGGCGGTCTTGCCGTCCCCGAGGACGGCATAGTCCTCGATGGGTACCAGCGGGGGGTCGACTACGGCGTCTGGTCTCTCCACGAGGCGAGCATGACCCGGGAGCCGGGGACCGGCACGTCGACGCGGTGTGCTTACGCTCACGTCGAACAGATGTGCGATTGTCAGTGGGGCCACGTAGACTCCCCGCCGTGAACGAACGACTGGTGGTGCAGGGCGCCCGCGAGCACAACCTCCGTAACGTCGACCTCGATCTCCCGCGTGACAAGCTCATCGTGTTCACCGGTCTGTCGGGGTCCGGGAAGTCGTCGCTGGCCTTCGACACCATCTTCGCGGAGGGGCAGCGGCGCTACGTCGAGTCGCTGTCCGCGTACGCGCGGCAGTTCCTCGGGCAGATGGACAAGCCCGACGTCGACTTCATCGAAGGCCTCTCGCCGGCGGTGTCCATCGACCAGAAGTCGACCAACCGCAACCCGCGGTCGACGGTCGGCACCATCACCGAGGTCTACGACTACCTGCGGCTCCTGTACGCGCGGGCGGGCACCCAGTACTGCCCGGTCTGCGGCGAGCGCGTCACCGCGCAGACGCCCCAGCAGATCGTCGACCGGCTGCTCGAGCTGCCCGAGGGCACGCGCTACCAGGTGCTCGCACCGGTCGTCCGCGGTCGCAAGGGCGAGTACGCCGACCTGTTCAAGGAGCTGCAGAGCAAGGGCTTCTCACGCGCCCGGGTGGACGGCGAGGTCATCCAGCTCACCGAGCCGCCGACGCTCGAGAAGAAGCTCAAGCACGACATCGAGGTGGTCATCGACCGCCTGGTCTCCCGGGAGGGCGTCAAGCGGCGCCTGACCGACTCGGTCGAGACCGCGCTCGGGCTGGCCGGGGGCCTGCTCGTCGTCGAGCTGGTCGACGCCGACATCGACGACCTCAACCGCGAGCGACGGTTCTCCGAGCACCGGGCGTGCCCGAACGACCACGTGTTGACGCTCGACGAGATCGAGCCCCGCACGTTCTCGTTCAACGCCCCGTACGGCGCGTGCCCGGAGTGCACCGGCATCGGGTCCCGCCTCGAGGTGGACCCCGAGCTCGTGATCCCGGACGAGGACCTGTCGCTCGACGACGGCGCGGTCGCGCCCTGGTCGCAGATCTCCAGCGAGTACTTCGCCCGCGTGCTCAGCGCCCTGGCGTCGGACATGGGCTTCTCGACGTCCGTGCCGTGGCGGGCGCTCCCGCAGCGGGCGAAGGACGCGGTGCTGCACGGCCAGAACCACGAGGTGAAGGTCCGGTACAAGAACCGCTGGGGCCGCGAGCGGCAGTACTCCACGGGCTTCGAGGGCGTCATCACGTTCCTCGAGCGCCGGCACACCGAGACCGACTCGGACTGGAGCAAGGAGAAGTACGAGGCCTTCATGCGTGAGGTGCCGTGCCCGGTGTGCGAGGGTGCGCGGCTCAAGCCCGAGGTGCTCGCCGTGCGGGTCGGCGGGAAGTCCATCGCCGAGGTCTGCACGCTGCCCATCCGCGAGGCGCGCGCGTTCCTCGACGGCCTGGAGCTGGGGGAGCGGGAGCGCGCGATCGCCGCGCAGGTGCTCAAGGAGATCCAGGCGCGCCTCGGCTTCCTGCTCGACGTCGGCCTCGACTACCTCTCGCTGACCCGGCCGGCGGCGACGCTGTCCGGCGGCGAGGCGCAGCGCATCCGGCTCGCGACGCAGATCGGGTCCGGCCTCGTGGGCGTGCTCTACGTCCTCGACGAGCCGAGCATCGGCCTGCATCAGCGGGACAACCGCCGCCTGATCGACACGCTCACGCGCCTGCGGGACCTGGGCAACACGCTGATCGTCGTCGAGCACGACGAGGACACCATCCGCACGGCAGACTGGATCGTCGACATCGGCCCCGGTGCCGGCGAGCACGGCGGGCGCGTGGTCCACTCCGGGGACCTGGCAGGGCTACTGTCGTCCGCCGAGTCGGTGACGGGCGCGTACCTGTCCGGCCGGCGCTCCATCCCGATGCCGCAGCTCCGCCGACCCGTCGACACGAGCCGTCAGCTCACGGTCGTCGGCGCACGGGAGCACAACCTGCAGGGCATCGACGTGACGTTCCCGCTGGGAGTGCTCACGGCGGTCACCGGGGTGTCCGGGTCCGGGAAGTCGACCCTGGTCAACGCGATCCTGTACACGGTGCTCGCCAACGAGCTCAACGGGGCGCGCCAGGTCGCCGGCCGGCACAAGCGCGTGACCGGTCTGGAGCACCTCGACAAGGTCGTGCACGTCGACCAGGGCCCCATCGGCCGCACCCCGCGCTCCAACCCCGCCACCTACACCGGGGTCTGGGACCACGTCCGCCGCCTGTTCGCGGAGACCACCGAGGCCAAGGTCCGCGGCTACACGCCGGGCCGGTTCTCGTTCAACGTCAAGGGCGGCCGCTGCGAGGCGTGCTCCGGCGACGGCACCCTGAAGATCGAGATGAACTTCCTCCCGGACGTCTACGTCCCGTGCGAGGTCTGCCACGGCGCGCGGTACAACCGCGAGACGCTCGAGGTGCACTTCAAGGGCAAGACCGTCGCCGACGTGCTGAACATGCCGATCGAGGAGGCCGCGGAGTTCTTCGCCGCCGTCCCCGCGATCTCCCGGCACCTGCGCACGCTGGTCGACGTCGGCCTGGGTTACGTGCGGCTCGGCCAGCCCGCTCCGACGCTCTCGGGCGGCGAGGCGCAGCGCGTGAAGCTCGCCGCGGAGCTGCAGCGTCGCTCGACGGGCCGGACCATCTACGTCCTGGACGAGCCGACGACCGGGCTGCACTTCGAGGACATCCGCAAGCTGCTCGGGGTGCTCCAGTCGCTGGTCGACAAGGGCAACTCCGTGATCGTGATCGAGCACAACCTCGACGTGATCAAGAACGCCGACTGGGTCATCGACATGGGACCCGAGGGTGGCAGCGGCGGCGGACTCGTCATCGCCGAGGGCACCCCGGAGCACATCGCCTCCGTGGCGGCCAGCCACACCGGTCGCTTCCTCGCCGAGGTGCTCGAGCCGGAACCGCAGCCGTTGAAGCGCAAGCGTGCCGTCAAGCAGCCCATCCCGGCCTAGCAGTCGGGTGGGGCGACCGACGGCCGGCCCGGACGGGGTGGCGCGCTAGTGCGAGACGGACTGTGCTGTTCGCACCGGGACGGGCTCGTGCCGGACCGGGAAGTTCACGGACCGCGCGATGAAGCAGTGCTCGTGCGCCTGGTGGTGGATGTCGGCGAGCACGCCGTCGGTGACCGCCGCGCCCGTCGGCAGGTGCGCGCCCGCTGCGAGAGTCACGCGGGGGCGGAGCACGACCTCGCGGAACTGCCCCTGCCCCGCGGCCTCGATCCGCATCGTGCCCACGGCCTGGTCCTCGTAGCCCACCACGACGATGCCCGCAGCCGAGGCCAGGTGCAGGAACCAGAGCATGTGGCACTGCGCGAGCGCGCTGACCAGCAGCTCCTCGGGGTTGTACCTCGTCGGGTCGCCACGGAACGCCGGGTCCGACGAGCCCAGCAGCGGCGGCTTCGAGCCGATCCGGACCTCGTGGTCGCGGCTGTACGCGGTGTAGCTGGAGGTTCCGGTCCGGCCTGCGCCGGTCCAGGTGACGTCGACGGAATACGTGTGGAGGGGGCCCATCAGCCCACGGTAGCGGCGTCTGTCCGGCCCCGTGCGGTCGGTGGCGTCGGCGGTGCGAACTACGCTCGAGAACATGGCTGATCCCGCCACGTACCGGCCCGCTCCTGGCGAGATCCCCGACTCGCCGGGGGTCTACCGCTTCCGCGACGAGCACGGCCGCGTCATCTACGTCGGCAAGGCCAAGAGCCTGCGCTCCCGCCTGTCCAGCTACTTCCAGGACCTGTCGGGGCTGCACCAGCGGACGCGGCAGATGGTGACGACGGCGGCGTCGGTGCAGTGGACGGTCGTCGGCAACGAGGTCGAGGCGCTGGCGCTGGAGTACTCCTGGATCAAGGAGTTCGACCCCCGGTTCAACGTGAAGTACCGCGACGACAAGTCCTACCCGTACCTCGCGGTGACCCTGGCCGACGAGTTCCCCCGCATCCAGGTCATGCGCGGCGCCAAGCGCAAGGGCACGCGCTACTTCGGCCCGTACGCGCACGCGTGGGCCATCCGGGAGACCGTCGACCTGCTGCTGCGCGTGTTCCCCGTCCGGACGTGCTCGGCAGGGGTGTTCAAGCGGGCGCACCAGCAGGGCCGGCCGTGCCTGCTGGGGTACATCGACAAGTGCTCGGCACCCTGCGTCGGGCGGATCTCCCCGGACGACCACCAGCAGCTGGCCCAGGACTTCTGCGACTTCATGGCGGGCGACACCGCCAAGTTCACGCGGCGGCTCACCGCGCGCATGAAGGAGGCCGCGGCGGAGCTGGACTACGAGCGCGCGGCGCGCCTCCGGGACGACATCGCGACGCTTCAGCGCGCCACCGAGAAGAACGCGGTCGTCCTGGCGGACGGGACGGACGCGGACATCTTCGCGCTGGCCGGCGACGAGCTCGAGGCGGCCGTGCAGGTCTTCCACGTGCGCGACGGGCGCATCCGGGGGCAGCGCGGCTGGGTGGTGGAGAAGGTCGAGGACATCACCGACGCGGAGCTCGTCGAGCACCTGCTCCAGCAGATCTACGGCTCGGAGGCTGCCGCCGGTGACGGGGGCGCAGGGTCGTCCGCCGTCCCGCGCGAGGTGCTCGTCCCGGTGCTGCCGCCGGACGTCGACCAGGTGCAGGCCTGGCTGACCGGCCTGCGCGGCAGCCGCGTCTCGGTGCGCATCCCGCAGCGCGGGGACAAGCGCGAGCTCGCGGCGACGGTGCACCGCAACGCCGAGCACGCACTCGTGCTGCACCGCACCCGGCGCGCGGGCGACCTCACCACCCGCAGCCAGGCGCTCCAGGAGATCCAGGAGGCGCTGGACCTGCCGTCGGCACCGCTGCGGATCGAGTGCTACGACGTCTCGCACAACCAGGGGACGTACCAGTCGGCGTCCATGGTGGTGTTCGAGGACGGTCTGGCGCGCAAGAGCGAGTACCGCCTGTTCACCGTCCGCGGTCCCGAGGGCCAGGGCGCGCGCGACGACACCGCGGCGATGCACGAGGTGATCACCCGGCGGTTCCGGCGCTACCTGGCGGAGCGGTCGGACGCGCGTGACGTGGAGCTGGGCACGGGGGAGGACGACGACGGTCTGCCGGTGCGCTCGGGACCGATCGACGAGGTCACGGGCAAGCCGGTGCGGTTCGCGTACCCGCCGAACCTCGTCGTCGTGGACGGTGGCCCGCCGCAGGTCGCGGCGGCGAAGGCCGCGATGGAGGAGCTCGGGATCGACGACGTCGCGCTCGTCGGGCTGGCCAAGCGGCTCGAGGAGGTCTGGCTGCCAGGGGAGGAGTACCCGGTGATCCTGCAGCGCAGCTCGGAGGGGCTGTACCTGCTCCAGCGGCTGCGCGACGAGGCCCACCGGTTCGCGATCACCGCGCACCGCAAGCGCCGGAGCAAGGGCATGACCACGTCGGTGCTCGACGGCGTGCCCGGGCTCGGGCCGGCGCGTCAGGCCGCACTGCTGCGGCACTTCGGCTCGGTCAAGCGGCTGCGGGCCGCGTCCGTGGAGGAGATCGCCTCGGTGCAGGGGATGGGGGACCGCACCGCCGCCGCGGTCGTCGCCGCGCTGGCCTCCCCGGGAGTGGCGTCGGAGCAGGTCACCGAGTCGGCTGGCATGCTGGAGGCATGAGCGACGAGCCTTCGCCGATCACGGTGCCCACCGGGATCCCCGCCCTCGAGGCGGCCACCGAGGCGCCCCTCCTGAGCCAGCCACAGGTCCTGATCATCACCGGCATGTCCGGGGCGGGCCGGACCCGGGCGGCCGCCGTGCTCGAGGACCTCGACTGGTACGTCATCGACAACCTGCCCGCCCAGATGCTCACGCACCTGGTCGGCATGCTGACCAGCGGGCCGGCGGGCGCCCGCGCCCAGCGGCTCGCCGCCGTCATCGACGTGCGGGGGCGGGAGTTCTTCCGTGACCTCGCGCCGGTGCTGGCCGGGCTGCGCGAGTCCGGGGTCGAGTACCGCATCCTGTTCCTCGACGCGTCGGACGAGGTGCTGGTCCGCCGGTTCGAGCAGGTCCGCCGCCCGCACCCGCTGCAGGGTGAGGGCCGCATCCTCGACGGCATCGGGGAGGAGCGCGCCATCCTCGCCGACCTGCGGGAACGCGCGGACACGCTCATCGACACCTCCGAGCTGAACGTGCACGACCTCGCGCGCGAGGTCCGGGCCGTGGTCGCCAGCGGCGCCGAGGACGCGCTGCGGATCTCGATCGTGTCGTTCGGGTTCAAGTACGGGATCCCGCTGGACGCCGACCACGTCGTCGACATGCGGTTCCTGTCCAACCCGTACTGGATCACCGAGCTGCGGCACCTGACGGGTCGCGACGCCCCGGTGCGGGACTACGTCCTCGGGCTGCCCGGGGCGGTCACGTTCATCGACCGTTACGTCGACGCGCTCGAGCCGGTCCTCGCCGGGTACCTCAACGAGGAGAAGCGCTACGTGACGATCGCCGTCGGGTGCACCGGCGGCAAGCACCGCTCGGTCGCGGTCAGCGAGGCGATCGCCGCGAGGCTGCGGGAGCGAGGGCACCTCGTGGCCGTGTCGGCCCGTGACCTCGGCAAGGAATGAGGGCGGTCGCGCCGGCCGTCGTCGCCCTCGGTGGTGGGCACGGCCTGTCGGCGTCGCTGTCCGCGCTGCGGCTGATGACGGACCGGATCACCGCGGTGGTCACCGTCGCGGACGACGGGGGCTCGTCCGGCCGGCTCCGCAACGAGCTCGGGGTGCTGCCCCCGGGGGACCTGCGCATGGCGCTGTCCGCCCTGTGCGACGACTCCGACTGGGGCCGGACCTGGCGCGACGTGCTCCAGCACCGCTTCAGCTCGTCCGGGGACCTGGACCAGCACGCCGTGGGCAACCTGCTGATCGTGGCGCTGTGGGAGCTGCTCGGGGACACGGTCGAGGGTCTCGACTGGGTGGGCAGGCTGCTGGGCGCGCGCGGCCGGGTCCTGCCGATGGCAGCCGTCCCGCTGCGCATCGAGGCGGACGTCGTCGACGACGCGGGCACGTCCACCCGCGTCGTCGGGCAGAGCGCCGTCGCCGTGACGACGGGGCGGATCTCGCAGGTCCGCCTGGAGCCGTCCGACCCGCCGGCCTGCCCGGAGGCCGTGTCCGCGATCGAGGCGGCCGACTGGGTCGTGCTCGGGCCGGGCTCCTGGTACACCTCCGTGCTGCCGCACCTCCTCGTCCCCGGGCTGCGGGACGCGCTGCACCGCACGAGCGCGCGGACGATCGTGACGCTCAACCTCGCGTCGGGTGAATCGGGGGAGACGGCGGGCATGCGGGCGGACCAGTACCTCGAGGTCCTGCACTCGCACGCGCCGGAGCTGCGGGTCGACGCCGTCGTCGCGGACCCGAGCGCCGTCGAGGACGTCGCCGCGCTCGCCGCACGGTCCGCGGACCTGGGAGCCCGTCTCCTGCTGCGCCAGGTCAGCCGTGGTGACGGGACACCACGACACGACCCGCTGCGGCTCGCCGGGGCCTACTCCGACGTGCTCGACGGGTTTCTCGGGGACGTCGGGACGCGCGAGAAGGCACCCGAGTAGGTGACCGGACCGGTCCCGGACACGTGTCCCGCAATGGCAGGATGCACCCCATGGCGTTGACGGCACAGGTGAAGGACGAGCTCGCCCGTCTGAAGGTGGACAAGACGTCCTCACGGAAGGCCGAGGTCTCGGCCACCCTGAGGTTCGCCGGGGGGCTGCACATCATCTCGGGTCGGATCGTCATCGAGGCAGAGCTGGACACGGGCATCGCGGCCCGCCGGCTCCGGCAGGCGATCGCCGAGGTCTACGGGCACGAGAGCGAGATCATCGTCGTGTCCGGCGGTGGCCTGCGGCGCGGCAGCCGGTACGTCGTCCGGGTGGTCAAGGACGGTGAGTCGCTCGCGCGGCAGACGGGCCTGCTGGACAACCGCGGGCGTCCGGTGCGCGGCCTGCCGCCGCAGGTCGTGTCCGCGGGTGTGGCGGAAGCCGAGGCCGCGTGGCGCGGTGCGTTCCTCGCGCACGGCTCGCTCACCGAGCCCGGCCGGTCGTCGGCCCTCGAGGTCACGTGCCCGGGTCCGGAGGCAGCGCTGGCCCTGGTCGGCGCCGCGCGGCGTCTCGGGATCGCCGCCAAGGCGCGGGAGGTGCGCGGCATCGACCGCGTCGTCATCCGGGACGGTGACGCGATCAGCGCGATGCTGGCCCGGCTCGGCGCGCACGAGACGATGCTGGTCTGGGAGGAGCGCCGGGTCCGGCGCGAGGTGCGCGGCACGGCCAACCGGCTGGCGAACTTCGACGACGCCAACCTGCGCCGGTCCGCACGCGCCGCCGTGGCGGCCGGTGCGCGGGTCGAGCGGGCGTTCGAGATCCTGGGCGACGAGCTCCCCGAGCACCTGCGCGAGGCGGGGGAGCTGCGCCTGGCGCACAAGGAGGCGTCGCTCGAGGAGCTCGGCAAGCTCGCGGTGCCGACGCTGACGAAGGACGCGGTCGCGGGACGGATCCGGCGGCTGCTGGCGACCGCGGACAAGCGTGCGGTGGAGCTGGGCATCCCCGACACCGAGGCCGGCCTGAGCCCTGACCTGCTCGACCTCTGAGCGGCGCCGGGACCTTCGTCCTGACTCCGTGGACGCGGTCCGCGTGACCACCGTCACGGGTATAGGCTCGGGTCATCCGACCGCCTGACGTGCGTCCGTGCTGTGCACGGGAGCCCGGTGAGACGGTCGGAGCGCACAGCGGCGTGCGTGACCCCATCACCAAAATGTGTGCGCCGGCCCCCCGTCGGCGCTGCCGAGGAGGGCAAGTGACCATCCGCGTCGGTATCAATGGCTTCGGCCGTATCGGGCGTAATTTCTACCGGGCGATCATCGCGTCCGGCGCCGACATCGAGATCGTCGGTGTGAACGACCTCACGGACAACAAGACGCTCGCGCACCTGCTCAAGTACGACACCGTGCTGGGCCGGTTCCCGCTGAGCGTCGACTTCGACGACGAGAACATCATCGTCGACGGCAAGAAGATCCGTGCCCTCGCCGAGCGCGACCCCGCCAGCCTCCCCTGGAAGGAGCTGGGCGCGGACATCGTCATCGAGTCGACCGGCTTCTTCACGGACGCCACCAAGGCGAAGGCGCACATCGACGCCGGCGCCAAGAAGGTCATCATCTCCGCCCCGGCGAAGAACGAGGACGCCACGTTCGTCGTCGGCGTGAACCACGAGTCGTACGACCCCGCGACGCAGCACATCATCTCGAACGCGTCGTGCACGACGAACTGCCTCGCCCCGGTCGCGAAGGCGCTCAACGACTCGATCGGCATCGAGCGTGGCCTCATGACCACGATCCACGCCTACACGGGTGACCAGAACCTGCAGGACGGCCCCCACAAGGACCTCCGTCGTGCCCGCGCCGCGGCGCAGAACATCGTCCCCACCTCGACCGGTGCGGCCAAGGCCGTGGCGCTCGTGCTCCCGGAGCTCAAGGGCAAGCTCGACGGCTTCGCGCTGCGCGTGCCGACGATCACCGGCTCGGCCACGGACCTGACGTTCACGGCCTCGCGCGAGGTCACCGTCGAGGAGGTCAACGCTGCGGTCAAGGCCGCCGCCGAGGGCCCGCTCAAGGGCATCCTCGAGTACGTCGAGGACGAGATCGTGTCGAGCGACATCGTCACCAACCCGCACCAGAGCATCTTCGACTCCAAGCTCACCAAGGTGAGCGGCGACCTGGTCAAGATCATCGCCTGGTACGACAACGAGTGGGGCTACTCGAACAGCCTCGTCGCGCTCACCGAGTACGTCGGCGAGCGTCTCTGACGCTCTCGTCGCACCTGTAGTGACGGTCATGCGTCCGCGTGCGCCCCGGCCCCTGTGGCCCGGGCGCACGCGGACGCTGCCGTGTCAGCCCCTGCTCGAGTCACGGGAAGAAGACGCATGAAGACCATCGAGGACCTCGGCGACCTGCGCGGCAAGCGCGTGCTCGTCCGCTCCGACTTCAACGTGCCGCTCGACGGCACCACCATCACGGACGACGGCCGCGTGCGCGCGGCCCTCCCGACGCTCCAGGCGCTGCTCACCGCCGGTGCGCGCGTGGTCGTGACGGCCCACCTCGGCCGCCCCAAGGGCGCCCCGGAGGACAAGTACTCGCTCAAGCCCGTCGCCGACCGGCTCGCCGAGGTGCTCGGACAGCCGGTCGCCCTGGCGACCGACGTCGTCGGCGACTCGGCCAAGGCCACCGTCGCCGCGCTGCAGGACGGCGAGATCGCGCTGCTGGAGAACATCCGGTTCGACCCCCGCGAGACGTCGAAGGTCGACGCCGAGCGCGCCGAGCTGGCCGGTGAGCTCGCGGAGCTGGCCGATGTGTTCGTGTCCGACGGTTTCGGCGTCGTGCACCGCAAGCAGGCGTCCGTGTACGACGTCGCGCTCGTGCTCCCGCACGCCGTCGGCAAGCTCGTCCTCAAGGAGGTCGCGTCGCTGCGCAAGGCGACCGACGACCCGGCACGGCCCTACGTCGTCGTCCTCGGCGGCTCCAAGGTGTCGGACAAGCTCGGTGTCATCGCCAACCTGCTGACCAAGGCGGACCGCCTGCTCATCGGTGGCGGCATGCTCTTCACGTTCCTCGCGGCCAAGGGCTACTCGGTGGGCAACTCGCTCCTCGAGGAGGACCAGATCGAGACCGTCAAGGGCTACCTCGCGCAGGCGGAGGAGGCCGGCGTGGAGATCGTGCTGCCGACCGACATCGTCGTCGCCGACGAGTTCAAGGCCGACTCCCCGGCGCAGGTCGTCGCTGCGGACGCCATCCCCGACGGGAAGATCGGCCTCGATATCGGTCCCGACTCGAGCGCTCTGTTCGCGTCGAAGATCGTCGACGCCAAGACGGTCGTCTGGAACGGCCCGGCCGGGGTGTTCGAGTTCGAGGCGTTCTCCGGTGGCACCCGTGCCGTCGCGCAGGCGCTCGTCGACGCGGGCGCCAACGGCGGCTTCACGATCGTCGGCGGTGGCGACTCCGCCGCGGCCGTGCGCACGCTCGGCTTCGACGAGGCCGGGTTCGGACACATCTCGACCGGTGGTGGCGCGAGCCTCGAGTTCCTCGAGGGCAAGACGCTCCCCGGCATCGCGGTTCTGGAGGACTGAGCGTTGACCACTCGCACCCCGCTGATGGCGGGCAACTGGAAGATGAACCTGGACCACCACCAGGCCACGCACACCGTGCAGAAGCTCGCGTGGACGCTCAAGGACGCCCGGCACGACTTCGCGGCCGTCGAGGTGTGCGTGCTGCCCCCGTTCACCGACCTGCGCAGCGTGCAGACGCTCGTCGACGCCGACAAGCTCGAGCTCGTCTACGGTGCGCAGGACGTCTCGGCGCACCAGCTGGGCGCCTACACCGGGGAGATCTCGCCCCTGTTCCTGGCCAAGCTCGGCGTCACGTACGTCGTGATCGGTCACTCGGAGCGCCGCGAGTACCACAACGAGTCCGACGAGCTGGTCAACGCCAAGGTGAAGTCGGCGCTCGGCGCGGGCCTCACCCCGATCCTGTGCGTCGGGGAGGTGCTCGACGTCCGCAAGGCCGGCGAGCACGTCCCGCACACCCTCGCGCAGCTCGACGGCGCGCTGGCCGGTCTCACGGCCGCCCAGGTCGCCACGATCGTCGTCGCGTACGAGCCTGTCTGGGCCATCGGCACCGGCGAGACCGCGACGCCCGAGGACGCGCAGGAGCTGGCTGCGGCCATCCGTGCCCGCATCGCCGAGCTCTACGACGCCGAGACGGCCGACGCGGTCCGCGTGCTGTACGGCGGTTCGGTGAAGTCGTCGAACGTGGCGTCGATCATGGCCAAGCCGGACGTCGACGGCGCGCTCGTCGGCGGCGCGAGCCTGGATCCCGAGGAGTTCGCCGCGATCGCGCGGTACAAGTCGCACGCGGTCGGTCTCTGACCTGACCCCCGACGTGCCGGCAGGTTCCGGGGATCGTCCTGGAACCTGCCGGGGCACGGTGGTGGCTTATCGCCCCACTCGTCGCCTACCCTGTACCGCGGTCCACCGCAACGTCGCCGGCTCTACCGCCGTCGACGTGCCCGCCCAGTGAGGAACTACACCGACGTGACTGGCCTTCGTATCACCCTCCAGGTGCTGCTGGTGCTGACCAGCCTCCTGCTCGTCCCGCTCGTCCTGCTCCACAAGGGCAAGGGTGGTGGGCTGTCGGACATGTTCGGGGGTGGCATCACGAGCAGCGCGGGGAGCTCGGGCGTCGCGGAGCGGAACCTGAACCGCATCACGATCGGCACCGCCCTGGTCTGGACGGCGATCATCGTCCTGCTCGGTCTCATCGAGCGCACGGTCTGAGGCGGTAGACGATGGCGAGCGGGAGCGCGATCAGGGGGTCGCGGGTCGGCGCAGGCCCCATGGGCGAGGCCGAGCGCGGCGACACGGCCCCGCGGATCTGGGTGTCGTACTGGTGCGCCAACGGCCACGAGACGCGCCCCAGCTTCGCCGAGGAGGCCGCCCTCGAGGCCCCGGTGACCTGGGACTGCCCCCGCTGCGGGTTCCCCGCCGGCCAGGACCAGGAGAACCCTCCGTCGCCGTCGAAGAACGAGCCGTACAAGACGCACCTCGCCTACGTGAAGGAGCGGCGGTCCGACGAGGACGGCGCTGCGATCCTCGACGAGGCGCTCGCCGCACTGCGCGCCAAGCGCGGCGGCTGATCTCCCGAGACACCGCAGAAGGCCCTCGCATCGCTGCGAGGGCCCTCTGTCGTTCAGGCGTCCTGTCCCAGGGCGGACGCTGCGCGGTCGCCGACGGTCAGTCGCGGACCCGGAGGAGGGCGAAGCCGTCGTAGCCCTTGCTCCCGACCGTCTGCACGACCGTGGAGTCGTACCGCGGGTGATCGGTCAGCAGCTCGACCATCGAGCGCACGCCCTGCACGCGGTCGTCCGGGTGGTCCGCCTGGACGACGGCCCCGCCACGCACGACGTTGTCGACGACGACGACCGACCCCGGGTGCGTGAGGGCGAGCGTCTGCTCCAGGTAGCGGGGGATCGACTGCTTGTCCGCGTCGATGAAGACCAGGTCGTACGGCTCGGTCTCCTCCGCGACGAGTCTGTCGAGCGTCTCCGCCGCCGGCCCGACGAGAACGTCCACGAGCTCCGCGACGCCGGCCCGCGCGAGCGACTCGGTGGCGACGCGAGCATGCTCGGGCTCGAGCTCGAGCGTCGTCAGGCGGCCACCGTCGGCGAGCGAGCGAGCGAGCCAGAGCGTGCTGTACCCGCCGAGCGTGCCGATCTCCAGGATGCGGCGTGCTCCGGTCGCCCGCGCCAGCAGGTGGAGCAGCTTGCCCTGGTTGGCGGCGACGGCGATGTCGGGCAGGCCTCCCGCGGTCGCGGCCTTGCGGGTGTCGACCAGGGCCGCGTCCTCGCGTGCGAGGACCGAGAAGTAGTGGTCGACGTGCGTCCAGAGCTCGGGTCCCGTCTCGGGAGCTGCCGGGAACGCCGCGGTGGTGGTCGAGAGGGCCGCGGGAGTGCCTAGCGTCTCGGTCGCCGCGACGTCGACCAGCCAGAGCGTCCGCTCCGTGCCGATCGCGCCGGCCGCCGGGGTCGTCTCCACCGGAGCACCGCGGAGGGCGGAGGCGACCGCCTGCGCCTTCTCCGCTCCGGCGGCGACCACCCAGACCTCGCGGGCGCCGCGGATCGCGTCGTAGGTCAGCGAGACCCGCTCGGGTGGTGGCTTGGGGGAGCCGTGCACACCGACCGTCGGGCGGCCGGTGACCGCGAGCGCCTCGTGCCCCGGGAAGAGGGAGGCGACGTGCCCGTCCGGGCCCATGCCGAGCAGCAGCACGTCGAAGGCGGGGGAGCCGGCGTCCGCGAAGCTCTGCCCGTAGGCGTCTGCGGACGCCTCGGGCGTCGGGACGTCGTCGCTCCGCGCGGGCATCGGGTGCACGTTCTCGGCCGGCAGCGCGTCGCCGAGCGCGTCGATGAGGGCGGTGCGCGCCTGGGTCTCGTTGCGGTCGGGGTCCCCCTCGGGCAGGAACCGCTCGTCGCCCCACCACAGGTGCACGCCGGACCAGTCGACCGCGTCCCGCACGGGGCTCGCCGCGACGGCCGCGAGGGACGCGATGCCGACGGTCCCGCCCGTGAGGACGACGTGGACGGGGGAGCGGTGCGACTGGACGTCGACCAGGTGCGTGAGCAGCCGCGCCGCGACGGACTCGGCCAGGACCCGTGCGTCGGGGTGGACGACGACGTCGCGG
Source organism: Cellulomonas terrae (assembly GCF_007990265.1). Classification (GTDB taxonomy): domain Bacteria; phylum Actinomycetota; class Actinomycetes; order Actinomycetales; family Cellulomonadaceae; genus Cellulomonas; species Cellulomonas terrae. Next base: position 125,301 of record NZ_BJWH01000003.1, on the reverse strand, counting down.
GTCATGCGTCGATCCTCGCGAGGCCCTTCTGCAGCACCTCGCCGTAGACCTCGTCAGCGTCGAGCCGGCGCAGCTCCTCGGCGAGGCACTCGCGCAGCTGGCGGATCGGGAGCGCGATCCGGTGCTCCGGCTGGTCCGGCTGCCGCAGGGCTGCCGTCTTGCCGTCGGGCCGGTCCAGCACGATGTCGCCGGACGCACGTTCGAGCCGCACCTGGGTGATCGCCGGGGCGTCCTTGATCCGCTCGATCTCCACCGGGCACCTCAGGGCGTACGCGAGCCACGCCGCCATCAGGTCGACGGACGGGTGCGTGCTCTCCCCGGCGACGACGGCCTTGGACACCTGCTCGTAGGGCGGCTGGTCGAGAGTCGCCGCGATCAGGCCACGCCACAGTGTCGCGCGCGTCCACGCCAGGTCGGTGTCGCCGTCGTGGTGCGACGCCGCGAGGGTGCGGAGGGCGGCGTTCGGCTGTGCGCACTGGGTGGTGTCGGTGATCCGGCGGGTCGCCATCCGGCCGAGCGGGTGCTCGGCGGGGTTGTCGGGGATCTCGTACGGCCACCACGTGACGATGGGTGCGTCCGGGAGCAGCAGGGGGATGACGAGCGTGTCGAGGTGCCGTTCGAGCTGCCCGGACGGCCGCAGGACGAGCACCTCGCTGGCGCCGGCGTCGCCACCGAGCCGGATCTGCGCGTCGAGGTTCGACGCCCGGTCCTTGGTGTCGTTCGCGATGACGATGACGCGGCACGGGTGCTCGCGGCTGGCGTCGTTCGCGGCGTCGATCGCCTCGTCGGGGTCACGGTCGCCGACGGAAATGATCAGCGTGAGGACGCGGCCGAGCGCGATCGCGCCGCCCTCGTCCCGTTCCTTGAGCAGACGCTTGTTGATGTCCCGGGTCGTCGTGTCGGGCATCTCGATGATCATGGCCGCCTCCAGGCTCGCCCGTCGCGCGCCATCATCTTGTCCGCGGACTCCGGGCCCCAGGTGCCGGAGCGGTACTCCTCAGGCTTGCCCTTGCCGGCCCAGTACTCGGTGATCGGGTCGAGCACCTTCCAGGACAGCTCGACCTCCTCGTGCCGGGGGAAGAGCGGTGGGTCGCCGAGCAGCACGTCGAGGATCAGCCGCTCGTACGCCTCGGGCGACGACTCGGTGAACGCGTGGCCGTAGCCGAAGTCCATCGTGACGTCCCGGACCTCCATGGCCGTGCCGGGCACCTTCGCGCCGAACCGCAGCGTCACGCCCTCGTCGGGCTGCACGCGGATGACGAGGGCGTTCTTGCCGAGCTCCTCGGTGGCCGTCGACTCGAACGGCAGGTGCGGGGCGCGCTTGAACACCACGGCGATCTCCGTGACGCGACGTCCCAGACGCTTGCCGGTCCGCAGGTAGAACGGCACCCCCGCCCACCGGCGGTTGTCGATGTCGACGCGGATAGCGGCGAACGTCTCGGTGGTGGACTGCGGGTTGAAGCCCTCCTCCTCGAGGTAGCCGACGACCTTCTCGCCGCCCTGCCACCCGGCCGCGTACTGGCCACGGGCGGTGTGCTTGCCGATGTCGCGGGGCAGCCGGACCGCCGAGAGCACCTTGATCTTCTCGGCGGTGAGGCTGGCGGCCTCGAACGAGGCCGGCTCCTCCATGGCCGTGAGGGCGAGGAGCTGGAGCAGGTGGTTCTGGATGACGTCGCGCGCCGCGCCGATCCCGTCGTAGTACCCGGCGCGGCCGCCGATGCCGATGTCCTCGGCCATGGTGATCTGGACGTGGTCGACGTAGTTCGCGTTCCAGATGGGCTCGTAGAGCTGGTTCGCGAAGCGCAGGGCCAGCAGGTTCTGCACCGTCTCCTTGCCCAGGTAGTGGTCGATCCGGAAGATGTCGTCCGGGCGGAACACGCTGGAGACGATCTCGTTCAGCTCGCGTGCGCTGGCGAGGTTGTGGCCGAACGGCTTCTCGATGACCACCCGGCGCCAGGTGCCCTCCTGGGGCTGCGAGAGCCCCGACCGGGCGAGCTGCTTGCAGACGACCGGGAAGGCGCTCGGCGGCACGGAGAGGTAGAAGGCGTGGTTCCCTCCGGTCCCGCGCGAGACGTCGAGCTCCTCGACCGTCTCCCGGAGGCGGTCGAAGGCGTCGTCGTCGTCGAACGTGCCCTGGACGAACCGGATGCCCTCGGAGAGCTGGCGCCACGTCGCCTCGCGGAACGGCGTGCGCGCGTGCTCCTTGACCGAGTCGTGCACGATCTGCTCGAAGTCCTGCCGGGCCCAGTCCCGCCGGGCGAACCCGGTGAGCGCGAAGCCGGGCGGGAGCAGGCCGCGGTTCGTGAGGTCGTACACCGCAGGCATCAGCTTCTTGCGCGCCAGGTCGCCCGTGACGCCGAAGATGACCAGGCCGCAGGGCCCGGCGATCCGTGGCAGGCGGCGGTCGCGGGGGTCGCGCAGGGGGTTGTGCCCGGGGGCCACCTTGCTCGGGCTCACCTGGCGCCTCCGGCCGCGTTCTGCTGCGAGGCGCCGGCCAGGCCGTCCGAGACGGTCGTCAGGAGATCGCCCCAGCTCGCCGTGAACTTGTCCACGCCCTCGACCTCCAGCTGCTCGGTGACCTCGTCGATGTCGATGCCCAGGTCCCGCAGGGAGTCGATCACGACCTGCGACTCCGGACGTGTCCCCGTCACCGTGTCGCTGCCGTCGCCACCGTGGTCCGCGACCGCGTTCAGCGTGGCCTCGGGCATGGTGTTGACGACGCCGTCGACGACCAGCTCGTCGACGTAGAGGGTGTCGGGGTACGCCTTGTCCTTCACGCCCGTGGACGCCCACAGCGGGCGCTGCGGGTGCGCGCCCGACCGGGCGAGCGCCTTCCAGCGCTCGTCGGCGATGGCGTCCTGGTACAGCGCGTACGCGAGGCGGGCGTTCGCGATCGCGGCCTTGCCGCGCAGGGCGGCCGCCTCGGGCGTACCGAGCGCGTCGAGCCGGGGGTCGATCGCTGCGTCGACCCGAGAGACGAAGAACGACGCGACCGACTCGATGGGCGCCAGGTCGTGCCCGTTGGCCAGCGCCTGCTCCAGCCCGCTCTGGAACGCGTCGATCACGTCGCTGTACCGCTGGAGCGAGAAGATCAGCGTGACGTTGACGCTGATGCCCTCGGCGAGGACGGCGGTGATCGCGGGGAGGCCCTCGCGGGTGGCCGGGATCTTGATGAAGACGTTCGGACGGTCGACCGTCGCCCACAGCGCCCTCGCCGACGCGATCGTGCCCTCGGTGTCCTTCGCCAGGCGGGGGTCGACCTCGATCGACACCCGCCCGTCCACGCCGTCGGTGGCGTCGTACACCGGGCGCAGGACGTCGGCCGCCTGCCGGACGTCGTCCGTGGTGATACGGAAGACCGCCTCGTCCAGGTCGGCGCCGCCCGCGGCGAGCTCACGGAGCTGCGCGTCGTAGGCGTCGCCCTTCGCCAGCGCGCTCGCGAAGATGGACGGGTTCGTCGTCACGCCGACGACGCCCTTCGCCTCGACCAGCTCGGCGAGGTTCCCCGTGCGCAGACGTTCGCGCGAGAGGTCGTCGAGCCAGATCGCGACGCCGGCGTCAGCCAGCCGTGCCAGAGGGGTGCTGCTCGGTGCCATGGTCGATCCCCTTCTCCTGCGCGTCGGCCCCGGGGTGACCGGGGCCGACGCGCCCGTTCAGACTCAGACCTTCTGGTCGCCCGTCCCGCTCTCCGTGGGCACGGCGCCGTTGCTCTCGGGTGCAGCGTCTCCGCGTGCTGCCGCGATCGACTCGTGCGCCGCTGCGACGACCGCCTCCGGAGTGAAGCCGAACTCGCGGAAGAGGGTCGCCGCGTCCGCGGAGGCGCCGTAGTGCTCGATCGAGACCGAGCGGCCGGCGTCGCCGACGATCTTGTGCCACGACAGGGCGATGCCGGCCTCGACGGAGACCCGGGCACGCACCGAGGACGGCAGCACCGACTCGCGGTACTCCGCGTCCTGCTCGGCGAACCACTCGAGCGACGGCGCCGAGACGACGCGCGTCGCGACCCCCGCAGCCTCGAGCGTCTCGCGGGCGGCGACGGCGACCTGCACCTCGGAGCCGGTGCCGATGAGGATCACGTCGGGCGTGCCGCCGCTCGCCTCGAGCAGGACGTAGGCGCCGCGCGCGACCCCGTCGGTCGTCGCGAAGCCGTCCTCACCGCGCGGGAACGTCGGGACGTTCTGGCGCGTGAGGATGAGACCGACGGGACCGTCGGTGTGCTCGAGGATCGCGCCCCAGGCCGCCGCGGTCTCGTTGGCGTCCGCCGGGCGCACGATCGTCAGGCCCGGGATCGCCCGGACGGCGGCGAGGTGCTCGATCGGCTGGTGCGTCGGGCCGTCCTCGCCGAGCCCGATGGAGTCGTGCGTCCACACGTAGATCGCGGGCACTCCCATCAGCGAGGCGAGGCGGACCGAGCCGCGCATGTAGTCGCTGAACGTGAAGAACGTCCCACCGTAGGGGCGCGTCAGGCCGTGCAGCCGGATGCCCGACAGGATCGCGCCCATCGCGTGCTCGCGGATGCCGAAGTGCAGCGTGCGGCCGAACTGGTCGCCGGCGAACTCGTGCGTCGAGCGCTTCGCGGGGATGAAGGACGGCTCGCCCTTCATCGTGGTGTTGTTCGAGCCGGCGAGGTCGGCGGAGCCACCCCACAGCTCGGGAAGCACCGAGGCCAGTGCGCTGAGCACGTCGCCCGAGGCGGCACGCGTGGCGACGGACTTGCCGGCGGGGAACACCGGCAGGGCATCGGTCCAACCGTCGGGCAGGTCGCCGGCGACCAGCCGGTCGAGGAGAGCAGCGTTCTCGGGGTTCGCCGTGCGCCAGGCGTCGAACGCGCTCTGCCACTCGGCCTTCGCCGGAGCGGTGCGCGCGGACAGCCCGCGGGTGTGCGCCAGGACCTCCGGGTCGACCTCGAACGTCTTCTCGGGGTCGAAGCCGAGGAGCTCCTTCAGCCCGCGGATGGCGTCGCCGCCCAGCTTCGAGCCGTGCGAGGAGTGGTCGTTGGTCTTGGTGGGGGTGGGCCACGCGATGAGCGTGCGCAGGCCGATGAACGACGGGCGGTCGGTGACGGCCTTGGCCGCCTCGATCGCGGCGTGCAGCGCGTCGACGTCCTCGCGGTACCCGTCCGGGCCGCCGGTCCAGTCGACGAACTGCACGTGCCAGCCGTACGCCTCGTAGCGGGCGACGACGTCCTCGGTGAACGCGATCTCGGTGTCGCCCTCGATCGAGATGTGGTTGTCGTCCCACAGCACGATGAGGTTGCCCAGCTCCTGGGTGCCCGCGATGGACGACGCCTCGCTGGTCACGCCCTCCTGCAGGTCGCCGTCGGACGCGATGACGTAGACGAAGTGGTCGAACGGGCTGGTGCCGGGCGCGGCCTCGGGGTCGAACAGGCCCCGCTCACGCCGGGCCGCCATCGCGAACCCGACGGCCGAGGCGAGGCCCTGGCCGAGCGGCCCGGTGGTGATCTCGACGCCGGTCGTGTGCCGGAACTCCGGGTGACCCGGGGTCTTGGAGCCCCAGGTCCGCAGCGCCTCCAGGTCCTCGAGCTCCAGGCCGAAGCCGGCGAGGTACAGCTGGATGTACTGCGTGAGGCTGGAGTGGCCCGCGGACAGCACGAACCGGTCCCGGCCCAGCCAGTGCGGGTCCGCCGGGTCGTGCCGGAGCACGTTCTGGTAGAGCAGGTAGGCCGCCGGGGCGAGGCTGATCGCCGTCCCGGGGTGGCCGTTGCCCACCTTCTCGACCGCGTCGGCGGCCAGGACACGCACGGTGTCCACCGCCCGCAGGTCGAGGTCAGTCCAACCGACCGTCTCAGCCAGGGGAGCCTTCGCGTTCACCGAACCTCATTTCCACCCGGGCAGGGGTCCGGGTGTCGTCGGACGAGATCTGTACCGTGATCGAGCATCCGCGTCGGATGCCAGGCAGGTGGGACGTCACGCCGTCACGGCGGTCGTCGGACCGTGCAAACCGACCCTATAGCGCACGCGGGCAGGGATGCCGGGCGTGCTCACACCGCGGAGGAGCGACCGATCTCACACGGGCCGTCCGGCGATCCGGGCCCCGCGTCGCGCCCCGGTGCAGGCGCAGGCCGTAGCATGGCTGCGCGAACCACCCCCGCCGGAACACGAACGGAACCGCAGAGCGTGCGCCTCAGCAGCCCCCTGTCAGTCGACGACGCCGGAGCGTCGGCCGCGACGACCCCGGGTGCTGCGGACACGACGGTGACCGTCGCCCCGAGCGGACCGCTGGCACGGCTGCGTCGGGTCGTCGGGCCGTACGTCGCGCTGACCAAGCCGCGCGTCATCGAGCTGCTGCTCGTGACCACGCTCCCGACGATGATCCTGGCGCAGGGCGGGTTCCCCAGCCTCGGGCTGGTCGTCGCGACGCTCGTCGGCGGGGCGGCCGCGGCCGGCTCGGCCAACGTCCTGAACTGCTACCTCGACCGCGACATCGACAAGATCATGAACCGCACCAAGCGGCGACCGATCGTCACGGGCGAGGTCAGCCCCCGCGCGGCGCTGGTCTTCGGTCTCGCGCTCGGCGTGCTGTCGCTGGCGTGGCTCGCCGTCATGGTGAACCCCGCGTCGGCGTGGCTCACGGCGGCGGCGATCCTCATCTACGTCGTCGGCTACACCATGATCCTCAAGCGCCGGACTCCGCAGAACATCGTCTGGGGCGGCGCGGCCGGGTGCATGCCGGTGCTCATCGGCTGGTCCGCGGTCACCGGTGGCATCTCCTGGACCGCGGTGCTGCTGTTCGGCGTGATCTTCTTCTGGACGCCGCCGCACTACTGGCCGCTGTCGATGAAGTTCCGCCGGGACTACGCCGCCGCGGGCGTCCCGATGCTGCCCGTCGTGGCCAAGGACACCAAGGTCGCCCGCGAGATGATCGCGTACACGGTCGCGATGATCGCCTGCTCGCTGCTGCTGGTCCCCGTGCAGGGGATGACCTGGGTGTACGGCGTCGTCGCCCTCGCCCTCGGGCTCTGGTTCCTCTGGGCGTGCATCGGGCTGCTGCGCCGCGCCGAGCACCCGGAGGCCGGCAAGCTGCGCGCGATGAGCGTCTTCCACGCGTCGATCACCTACCTCACGCTGCTGTCCGTCGCGATCGCGGTGGACGTGTTCCTGCCGTTCTGAACGTGACCGTGTCGGCGATCGACGCAGCCGTCGAGCACTACCTCGCCCATCTGCAGGCCGAGCGCGGCCTGTCGACGAACACGCTGCTCGCGTACCGGCGGGACCTCACCCGCTACACGGCCTTCCTGCGCTCCCGCGGCCGTCGCGAGCCCACCGACGTCGCGGCGCCGGACGTCGAGGACTTCCTCCTCGCGGTGCGTGCCGGGTCCGACGGTCGTACGGCGCTGTCCGACTCCTCGGCCGCGCGGATCGTCGTGGCGGTCCGCGGGTGGCACAAGTTCCTGCTCCTGGGCGGCGTGACCGGCGTCGACCCCGCCCGCGCCGTGAAGCCCCCCGCTCCGCCGAAGCGGCTGCCGAAGGCGATCTCCGTGCACGACGTGGAGCGGCTGCTGGACGCGGCGGGGCTGGGGGAGGGCCCGGTTCCGCTGCGCGACCGGGCGCTGCTCGAGCTCGTCTACGGCACGGGCGCGCGCATCTCCGAGGCGGTAGGACTCGACGTCGACGACGTGGACAGCACCCCGGGTCGTGCGGCGGTACGGCTGTTCGGCAAGGGCCGCAAGGAGCGTGTCGTCCCGCTGGGCGCGTTCGCGCTCGACGCGGTGGAGTCCTACCTGGTCCGGGCGCGGCCGACGCTGGCCGGCGGCAGCACGGCAGGGTCGCCGGGGGTCTTCCTCAACACGCGCGGGGCCCGGCTCAGCCGGCAGAGTGCGTGGGCGGTGCTGCGGCTGGCCGCGCAGCGTGCGGGGCTGGCGGGTGCCGAGCAGATCTCCCCGCACACGCTGCGGCACTCGTTCGCGACGCACCTGCTCGCCGGGGGCGCCGACGTCCGGGTGGTGCAGGAGCTGCTCGGCCACGCCTCCGTGAGCACGACGCAGCTGTACACGATGGTCACCCCGGACACGCTCCGCGAGGTCTATGCGGCCTCGCACCCGCGCGCACGGTGAGCATCGGCCGTGCGTCGGACTGTCGCGCGGCCATCCGGCGCCCTGCTCCGGTAGGTTGTCCCGCGTGGTGAGCCAGCAGACGACCGACCCGCAGCTCGATGCCGTCGGGCGGCCGATGCCCGAGTTCCCCGAGCCTCCGCCCCTGGCGTCGCACGGTCCGGCGCGCGTGATCGCCCTGTGCAACCAGAAGGGTGGCGTCGGCAAGACGACGACGACCATCAACCTGGCGGCTGCCCTCGCGGAGTACGGCCGCAAGGTGCTCATCGTCGACTTCGACCCGCAGGGTGCCGCGTCCGTGGGCCTGGGCGTCAGCCCGCACGAGCTGGACCGCACGGTCTACAACCTGCTCATGGAGCGTGACGCCGACATCCGCTCGCTCATCCAGCACACGGCCACACCGGGTCTCGACCTGCTGCCGGCCAACATCGACCTGTCCGCCGCCGAGGTGCAGCTGGTCGGCGAGGTGGCCCGCGAGTCGGTGCTGGCCCGCACGCTGCGTCCGGTGCTCGACGACTACGACGTCGTGATGATCGACTGCCAGCCGTCGCTCGGCCTGCTCACCGTCAATGCGCTCACCGCCGCGCACGGCGTCCTCATCCCGCTGGAGTGCGAGTTCTTCGCGCTGCGCGGGGTCGCGCTGCTCGTCGAGACCATCGAGAAGGTGCGCGACCGGCTGAACCCGCGGCTCGAGGTCGACGGCATCCTGGCGACCATGTACGACCCGCGCACCCTGCACGCGCGCGAGGTCGTCGCACGCGTCAACGAGGCGTTCGGCGACACGCTGCTGCACACCGTCATCAGCCGCACCGTCAAGTTCCCCGACGCCACCGTCGCCGCGGAGCCGATCACCACCTACGCCCCGACGCACTCGGGTGCGGCGGCCTACCGTCAGCTCGCACGTGAGCTCGTCGCCCGTGGCGACGCCGCCTGACCAGCGCGCGGTCCCTGAGCAGCCCGTCGCGACGGCTTCTTCGGCCGCGCCCGTCGGGACGCAGGCCTTCGAGGTCCACCTCACCAACTTCAGCGGCCCGTTCGACCTGCTGCTCGGGCTGATCGCCAAGCACAAGCTCGACATCACCGAGGTCGCGCTCGCGCAGGTCACCGACGAGTTCATCGCGCACCTGCGCGGCGCGGAGAAGGAGTGGGACCTCGGCCAGGCCAGCGAGTTCCTCGTCATCGCCGCGACGCTGCTCGACCTCAAGGCGGCCAGGCTGCTGCCGTCCGCCGACGTGGAGGACGCGGAGGACCTCGAGCTCCTCGAGGCCCGGGACCTGCTGTTCGCCCGCCTGCTGCAGTACCGCGCGTACAAGCTGGTCGCGGCCGACCTGGCCGAACGGTTCGCGACCGAGGGTCGGCGCTTCCCGCGCCTGGTGACCCTCGAACCGCACCTCGCCGCGCTGCTGCCCGAGCTGGTCTGGCAGATCGGTCCTGAGCAGCTGGCGGCGCTGGCGGCGAAGGCCGAGCAGCCGAAGGCGGCACCTCCCGGTGTCGACATCAGCCACCTGGCCGCCCCGGCCGTCAGCGTGCGGGAGCAGGCGGCAGTGCTGGTGGACCGGCTGCGGCACGGCGGCGCGATGTCGTTCCGAGCGCTCACCGCCGACGCGGGCGCGACGGTCGTCGTGGTCGCCCGGTTCCTCGCTCTGCTGGAGCTGTTCCGGGAGGGTGCCGTCGCGTTCGACCAGGTCACGCCGCTGGGCGAGCTGACCGTGCGCTGGACGGGATCCGAGGAGGGCGAGATCGAGGTGTCCGACGACTTCGACACCCTCGACACCACACTCGATGCTGAGCTGGCCCGCGACGGGTCCGCCGAGGAGGACGCATGACCGAGCAGACGCCCGCGCAGACGCCGGACGAGGCGGTCGAGGAGACGGGGACGGCCGACGAGCTCGCCTTCGACGTCGACGACCTGCCCGGCGGTGCCCTGGCCGCGCTCGAGGCGGTCCTCATGGTGGCCGACGAGCCCATCGCCGCCGTCCGCCTGGCCACGGTGCTCGCCCTGCCGACGGCTCGGGTCGAGGCGCTCCTCGAGGAGCTCGCCGCGGAGTACCGGGGTGACGACGGCGGTCGGCCGCGCGGCTTCGAGGTCAGGCGCGTCGGGGACGGCTGGCGGGTCTACTCCGCACCGGTCTACGCGGACGTCGTCGGCCGGTTCGTGCTGGAGGGCCAGACCGCGCGGCTCACCCAGGCGGCACTCGAGACGCTCGCCGTCATCGCCTACCGGCAGCCCGTCACGCGCGGGCAGGTCTCGGCGGTCCGCGGCGTGAACGTCGACGGCGTCGTCCGCACGCTCACCACCCGCGGGCTGGTCGCCGAGGTGGGGACGGATCCGTCCAGCGGTGCCGTGCTCTACCAGACCACGGGATACTTCTTGGAGCGGATGGGGCTGTCCAGCCTGGACGAGATGCCCCCGCTCGCGCCCTACCTGCCGGACATCGACGCCTTCGACGGCGTCGACCAGGCGATCGGAGACAACAGATGAGCCCGCAGGAACGACGGTCAGGGGGCGCCGGCCCGTCCGGCGGCAGGGGCGGCGCACCGCGGGGCAGCGGCGGTTCCGGCGCGAGCCGCGGCGGCAGCGCCGGCGGCTCCCGGGGCGGCAGCGGCGGCAGCGCGGGCGGGGCCCGGGGCGGCAGCGGCGGCGGGTACCGCGGAGCCGGTGGAGGCGAGGGCTACCGCGGCAGCACCGGCGGCGGCGACGGGTACCGCAGCAGCGGTGGCGGCGGCTACCGGGGGAGCAGCGCCGGAGGTGACGCTCGCGGCGGGAGCGCCGGCGGGTCTCGCGACACCGGGGGATACCGCGGCGGTGCGAGCGGCGGTGGCTCGCGTGACGGCGGCGGGTACCGCGGCGGTTCGAGCACCGGCGGAGACTCCCGTGACAGCGGTGGGTACCGCGGCGGGTCGAGCAGCGGTGGCGGTTCGCGGGGCGCGACCGGCCGATCCCCCCGGGGCACGAGCGGTGGAGCCTCACGCGGTGGGCCGGGCGCGTCGTCGCGCGGCGGTGCCGCACGTCCGAAGAGCGGGAGCGGCTACCCGCGCAGCGCTGGCGTCGGCCGTCCGCGCAGCGACGGCGCGTCGAGCCGGCCGCGCAAGCCGAGCCGCACGCCCGAGGTGACGATCGACGTCCACGACCCCGACGGCGTGCGCCTGCAGAAGGTGCTCGCGGCGGCGGGCCTCGGCTCGCGGCGCGCGTGCGAGGACCTCATCGCGGCCGGCCGCGTGACGGTCGACGGCAACCGGGTGGACGAGCTCGGCGTGCGGGTCGACCCGCTCACGGCCGTGATCCACGTGGACGGCATGCGCGTGCAGCTGGACTCGTCGATCGTCACCATCGCGCTGAACAAGCCGAAGGGCGTCGTCTCGACGATGCACGACCCGGAGGGCCGGCCGTCGATCGGTCAGTTCGTGTCCGACCGCGAGGAGCGGCTGTTCCACGTCGGCCGCCTCGACGCCGAGACCGAGGGTCTCATCCTGCTGACCAACGACGGGGACCTGGCCAACCGCCTCTCGCACCCGTCGCACGGCGTCACCAAGGTGTACCTGGTGCAGCTCGAGGGGCGCGTGACGCCCTCGCTGGGCAACCGGCTGGTCAAGGGCGTCGAGCTCGAGGACGGGCTCGCCAAGGTCGACAAGTTCCAGATCGTGCAGACGACCCCGCAGGCGAGCCTGGTGGAGATCGAGCTGCACGAGGGCCGCAACCGCATCGTGCGGCGGATCTTCGACGAGGTCGGCTACCCCGTCACGCAGCTGGTCCGCACGCAGATCGGCCCGATCCGCCTGGGCGACCTGAAGCCGGGCCGCACGCGCGTGCTGTCGAAGACGGAGGTCGGCTCCCTGATGACGCGGGTGGGCATGTGACGCTCGCGACGCGAGGGCCGGTGCGCATCGTCGGCACCGGCCTGCTGGGCACGTCGGTGGGTCTCGCGCTGACCACCCACGGCGTCGACGTGGTGCTGCACGACCCGTCCCGGACGGCTCTGGCGCTGGCGCGGGACGTCGGCGCAGGTCGACCTGCGGGTCCTGACGACGTCGCGCCGACACTGATCGTCGTCGCGGCCCCGCCCGACGTGACCGCCGACGTGGTCCGCGCCGAGCTGGCGGCCTACCCGGACGCCGTGGTGACCGACGTCGCGAGCGTCAAGGGTTACGTGCTGGCGGAGCTCAGGGCCGCGGGTGCGGACCTCGCGCGGTACGTCGGCTCGCACCCGATGGCGGGTCGCGAGCGGTCAGGGCCGTCGGCGGCCGTCCCCGACCTGTTCCTGGGGCGCCCGTGGGTGATCGCTGACTCGGGATCGTCGCACCCGGACGCCGTGCTGGCGGTGCGCTCGCTCGCGGTCGACCTCGGCGCGGTGCCGGTGGCGATGGACGCCGACGCGCACGACGCCGCGGTCGCCGCCGTCTCGCACGTGCCGCAGGTGGCGGCGAGCCTCGTCGCCGCCCGGCTGCGGGGGGCCGACGACGCCGCGCTCGGGCTCGCAGGGCAGGGCCTGCGCGACGTGACCCGGCTCGCCGCCTCCGACCCGGCGCTCTGGACCTCCATCCTGGCCGCGAACGCGGACGCCGTGCGTGACGTCCTGCGGGAGCTGCGCTCGGACCTCGACACCGTGATCGACGCGCTCGGGCAGGCGGCCGCCGCCGACGGACCGGAGACGGTCGAGCTCGGTGCGCTGGCCACGCTGGCGCAGACGATCGCCGACGGGAACGCCGGCGTCGCGCGCATCCCCGGCAAGCACGGCGGCGCGCAGCGCGTCTACGGCGTGGTCACGGTCCTCGTGCCCGACGCGCCCGGCGAGCTCGCGCGGCTGCTGACCGAGGTGGGCGAGGCGGGGGTCAACCTCGAGGACCTGCACCTCGAGCACGCCGCCGGCCGGCCGGTCGGCATGGCGGAGATCTCGGTGCTGCCCGGTCGGGTCGAGCACCTCGAGGCGGAGCTCACAGCCCGCGGATGGAGACTGGTGAGTTGAGCAGGGCAGTGGTCGTCGCGATCGACGGACCCTCGGGGTCCGGCAAGTCGAGCGTGTCCCGCGGTGTGGCGAGCGCGCTCGGGCTGGCGTACCTCGACACCGGGGCGATGTACCGCGCGGCGACGTGGTGGTGCCTGCATCGAGGCGTCCCGCTGAGCGACGTCGACGCGGTCGCCGGGCAGGTGCGCACGTTGCCCCTGGTCATGGGGGTGGACCCGCAGCACCCGACGGTGCACGTCGACGGCATCGACGTCGGTGAGGCCATCCGCACCACGGAGATCTCCGCGGCGGTCAGCGCGGTCGCGACGAACCTCCAGGTGCGCGCCGAGCTCGGGCGCCTCCAGCGCGCCGAGATCGAGTCGGCGCGGGTCCGCGGGCGCGGGATCGTCGCCGAAGGTCGGGACATCACCACCGTCGTCGCCCCCGACGCCGACGTCCGCGTGCTGCTCACCGCGAGCGAGGAGGCGCGCCTGGCTCGTCGCGCCCGCGACGTGCACGGGTCCGACGACGCCGCGGCGGTCGAGGCCACGCGTGACCAGGTGCTGCGTCGCGACGCCGACGACTCGACCGTCGTGCAGTTCCACGTCGCCGCCGACGGGGTGGTGACCGTGGACTCGTCGCACCTGGACTTCGACCAGACCGTGCAGGCCGTGCTCGACGTCGTCGAGTCGGTCGTCGGCCCGCGCGCGTGAGCACGCCGACCGGCCCGTCCGAGCGCGGTCCGCGCTGGGCGCGCTGGATCGGCCGGTTCCTCGCGCGCGTCGTCTGGAACACCGAGGTGACGGCCGCCCACCTGGTGCCCGCCGACGGCCCGGTCCTGTTCGCGGCGAACCACACGGGCATCGTCGACGGGCCGATCCTGCTGGGCGTCTCGCCCCGGCCGTCGCACATGCTGGTGAAGTCGGAGATGTTCTGGGGGCCGGTGGGGTCGGTCCTGCGCGCGGCGGGTCAGATCCCCGTGGAGCACGACGGCGGGCGTTCCGCACTGAGCAACGCGCTCGTCGTGCTCAAGCGCGGGGGTGTCGTCGGCGTCTTCCCCGAGGGGAACCGCGGCAAGGGCGACGCGGCGAGCGCACGGGCCGGCATCGCGTGGCTCGCGCTGAACGGTCACGCGCCGGTGGTGCCCGTCGCGGTGCTCGGCACCCGGCGCACGGGGGAGTCCGTGGGGCACGTGCCCGGTCTACGGCGCCGGCTCGCGATCGAGTTCGGTGAGCCGCTGGTCCTCGAACGCGGAGCGGGCATGTCCGGCCGGGCCGCCCTCGAGGGCGCGAACGAGTCGATCCGGGCGGCGCTCGCCGAGCTCGTCGACCGGGCCTGCGCGCGCACCGGGCTCGCACTGCCGACCGACGACCCGAACAGGGAACGCGCGCTCTGATGGGCTGGTCGTGGGACCCGAGCCTCTACGAGGGCAGCGCCCCCCACTACGCGGTCGGCCGGATGGCCTACCCGGCGTCGCTCGGCGACGTCCTGCGCGACGCGCTCGGCCTCGACGGCACCGGTCGGCTGCTCGACGTCGGCTGCGGTCCCGGATCGCTGACCCGCCTGCTCGCACCCCTCGTCGCGACCGCCGTGGGGGTCGACGCGGACCCGGGGATGATCGCCGAGGCGCGGCGGTCGGGCGTGCCGGGTATCGAGTGGCGGCAGCTGCGGGCCGAGGAGCTGCCCGCCGACCTCGGGACGTTCCGGCTGGTCACGTTCGCGCAGTCGTTCCACTGGATGGATCAGGAGCGGGTCGCGCGGGCGGTCCGTCCGATGATCGAGACCGGCGGCGCGTGGGTGCACGTCGCCGCGGTGACGGACCGGGGTGTCCACGGCGACGACCCGCTGCCGCAGCCGCGGCCACCGTGGGACCAGGTCGACGAGCTCGTCGCCCGTCATCTCGGGCGCGTCCGGCGGGCCGGCCAGGGCCTGCTGCCGTCGGGAACGCGCGGCGGCGAGGAGGACGTCCTGCGCGGCGCCGGGTTCCGCGGTCCGCAGCGGCTCGAGGTGGTGCGCGGTGACGTCGTGGAGCGCTCCACGGACGAGATCGTGTCCGCGGTGCACTCGCTGTCCAGCGCGGCGCCGCACCTGTTCGGCCGGCGCCTCCAGGAGTTCGACGACGAGCTGCGCGCGCTCCTGCGCTCGGCGTCCCCCAGCGGCACGTTCGCCGAGCGGGCGCGTGACGTGGGCGTCGTCATCTGGCGTCCGTGACGGGGGTCTCGCGCGCGGAGTCGTCCGAGGGTCGGTCCACAGGGGACAATGGGTGCATGACTGAGCCCGATCCGACCTTCGCGCTGCCCGACGAGGCCTCCGACGCCGACCGTGAGCGGGCGCTGCGCGCGGGGCTCACCGAGTACGAGCTCGAGGACGAGGACCTTGCCCTGCTGCACCCGGGCGACGTCGGTGAGATCGGCGAGGAGCCGGTCGTCGTCTTCCCCGTGCTCGCCGTCGTCGGCCGTCCGAACGTCGGCAAGTCGACCCTCGTCAACCGCATCCTCGGCCGCCGCGAGGCCGTCGTCGAGGACAAGCCCGGCGTCACGCGCGACCGCGTGAGCTACCCCGCCGACTGGTCCGGCAAGCGGTTCACGCTCGTCGACACCGGTGGGTGGGAGGTCGACGTCGCCGGCATCGAGGCACGCGTCGCCCAGCAGGCGGAGGTCGCGATCTCGCTCGCCGACGCCGTGATCTTCGTCGTCGACGCCACCGTCGGCGTCACCGAGACCGACACCCAGGTGGTCCGCCTGCTCCGCAAGGCCGGCAAGCCGGTCGTGCTCTGCGCCAACAAGGTCGACGGTCCCGCGGGCGAGGCCGACGCCGCGAACCTCTGGTCGCTCGGCCTCGGCGAGCCGTTCCCCGTCTCGGCGCTGCACGGCCGCGGCACCGGCGACCTGCTCGACGCCGCGATCGAGGCGCTGCCCGAGGTCTCCGCGCACGGCACCCCGATCCCCGACGGGCCCCGACGCGTCGCGCTGGTCGGCCGCCCGAACGTCGGCAAGTCCTCGCTGCTGAACAAGGTGCTCGGCGCCGAGCGCGTCGTCGTCGACTCCGTCGCCGGCACCACGCGCGACCCCGTCGACGAGCTCGTCGCGCTCAAGGGCAAGCCGTGGGTGTTCGTCGACACCGCCGGCATCCGTCGCCGCGTGCACCAGACGTCGGGCGCCGACTTCTATGCGTCGCTGCGGACGCAGGCCGCGATCGAGAAGGCCGAGGTGGCCGTCGTCCTGGTGGACGCCTCCGTCAAGCTCACCGAGCAGGACACCCGCGTGATCACGCAGGTCATCGAGGCCGGCCGCGCGCTGGTCATCGCGTACAACAAGTGGGACCTCATGGACGAGGACCGTCGCCCGTTCCTGGAGCGCGAGATCGAGCAGGACCTCGTCCAGGTGCAGTGGGCGCCGCGCGTCAACATCTCCGCGAAGACCGGCTGGCACACCGACCGCATGGTCCCCGCGCTCGAGCGGGCCCTGGAATCCTGGGACACCCGCATCTCCACCGGACGCCTCAACGCGTTCCTCGGCGAGCTCGTCGCGGCCCACCCGCACCCGCTGCGCGGCGGCAAGCAGCCCCGCATCCTCTTCGCGACGCAGGCGTCCACACGCCCGCCGCGCTTCGTCATCTTCGCGACCGGCTTCCTCGACCCCGGCTACCGCCGCTACATCGAGCGCCGCCTGCGCGAGACGTTCGGGTTCGAGGGCACGCCCATCTCGATCTCCGTCCGGGTGCGGGAGAAGCGCAAGCGGTGATGGTCGTCGCGCGGCGCCGCCCTCTCCTGAGACTTGGCCTGCCGCGCGACCCCGCGTCGAGCAGCCACATCACCGGGTTCCTGGTGACCACGCTCGCCACGGTCATCGTCACGCGGCTGCTGCTGGAGCTCACCGGGTTCCCGCAGCTCGGTGGCGGGGGAGTGCACATCTCCCACGTCCTGTGGGGCGGGCTGCTCATGGCGCTGGCGTTCATCGGGCTCATGACGTTCATCGGGCCGGTCGCCCGACGCGTCTCCGTCGTCGTCTCCGGCATCGGCTTCGGGCTGTTCATCGACGAGATCGGCAAGTTCGTCACCTCCGACTACGACTACTTCTGGGAACCGACGGCAGCCCTGATCTACCTCGTCGTCATCGCCCTGGGACTGTTCGCCGACGTCCTGCAGCGGCGTCATCCGCGCGACCCCGCCGAGTACCTCGCCGCAGCCGCCGACCAGGCCGTCGCCGGCCTGGCCGGTGGCTTCAGCGCACGGGAACGCACCCGCGCGCGCTGGTACCTGTCCCGCGCCGGCGACGCACCCGGAGCCGACGAGGTCCGCGCCCTGCTCGACAGCGTCGAGCACGACGCCGACGAGGTCCCCGACCCGATCGGGGCCACCTCGACGTGGGTCGTCGCCGCGTCCCGCTGGCTGGTCCGCGCCCGCTGGGTCCCCTGGGTGACCGTCGCCATCCTCGTCGTGACGTCCGTCGTCACCCTCGCCCGCGGCATCTACGGCTGGACCGCCTCCGACGCCGAGCCCGTGTGGCTCGTCGCCGGCATCCTGCTCAGCGGCCTCGCGTCCACCGCGTTCGCCGTCGTCGGCCTCGTGCGTGTCCGCCGCGACCGCGAGGCGGGCTACCGCTGGTTCCGCCGCGCCGCCCTCGTGGCGCTGCTCGTCACCCAGATCTTCCTGTTCCGGCTCTCGCCCTGGGACGCCACGATCGGTCTGCTCGTCGACCTCGTCATCCTCGGGGTCGTCGCGGCGGAGCTCGACGTGATCGCCGATGACAGGACCACGTCGCCTGTGGGGTAGAGTTTCCGAGGCTTCTGCGGGAGCCATCGGGCTGTGGCGCAGCTTGGTAGCGCACTTGACTGGGGGTCAAGGGGTCGCAGGTTCAAATCCTGTCAGCCCGACAGTGAAAGCGCAGGTCAGGGGCTTCTAGGGTCATCCTAGTAAGCCCCTGACCTTCTCTTTTTGGCCCGGCGGGAAACATCTCGGGAAACATCTCGGCGCGTACGCAGGCGAACCTGGGCGGTTTCCAGTGGCCCGGCGGCGTACATCGCGCCCACCTCCAGGCGGGGGAGACCCGCAATCCCGACGATGCTCGCCCGACGGTCCGACGCCCCGCGGGGCGCGGCCGCGCTAGGGGAGGAAGCGGTCGATCCAGCGCAGTGCCGGACCGATGACGGGGCGCTCGTGCCACCGGCGATCGATCGCGAACTCCCGTGCCCGTCGCAGGATCGATCGTGCGCGAGTCGTGGCTGTGGGGTGCGCGCGATGGTGCTGGTCTCTCGCGCGTCGGTGCAGATCGCGGGCGCAGGCCCCGCAGACGGTCACCTCGGGGTGGTCGCCGAGCCTGACGAGCTCACCTTCGGGATACGCGGCGCCGCAGCACCAACAGCGGCCCTCCTCGGCTCGGGCCACATCGGGCTGGGTCATCGCAGCACGGACGACAGCTGCTCCACGGTGGGCGAGCCCGCCAGCCCATTCGGCGTGCTGAACAGGCGGCACGACAGACCACCGGGCGTCGGGCCGGGTGCTCGGAACGGATCGCGACCGTTCACCAGGATCGTCGGTGACCCTGCAAAGCCGGACCCCGCGGCATCCTCGGCCGTGTCCACCTGCACGTAGGAGATCGACTGATCTGCACGCCCGACCGCAGTCAGCGCCTCTCGCAGCCGCTCGTCGGCGAGTCGCCAGTGCGGGCACTGGTCGAAGTACAGCAGCTCCACGTCCATGGCGTCATCGTCCCACCCCGAGGCGACGGTGGGACCGCGCCCGCGCTCGAGCCGGACTCCGCGGGCGTCCAGGCGAGCCCACCGATGCTGGGCTGCACGTCGTGCCACCGCGACCCAGGATGCGTCTGGCCCCCTTCATCGACAGCAGCCACGCGGCCAGCATCGCGGAGGCGATTTCAACGAACCTTGATGCGATGACAACCGGGGACAGCTGGCGGTAGGGCGACCCTGGGCCTGCGGGCGTGCCTACCGCGCTCGTCTTCCCGTGCCCCGCCTGAGGCCCCCGACCCGGGCGGGGCACAGGTACGCCGCCGGAGCACCCGAGTCGGCGCCGCTCCTCGCGCGGGTATCTCTGCGTGATCCCGCCGCTCGTGCTGCCAGTGGAACCGACCAGGGGCGCTATCTGCGCGGAAGTGTCGGGCGCGGACGACTGCAGGACGCGTGCGAGCTCGAGGTCGTTGACGACCGTTCACCTGCAGGTACGCGGAACCGTCCGCAAGAGGCGGTCCACGTCGCGTGGGACCCCACAAACGTCGCTCGGTGGGACCCGGAAGCCCGCGTCATGGCGCGGTGCAGGTGGGCTACCTCGTCGATGAAGTTTCGATGGAGGTTGCCCCCCAGGACCTACAGGTCCCAGGTGTGCGGGCCTGCGGACATCGACAGTTCTGACGGAACCGTCTTCGAGGAGCTCACATGCACCCCACTCTTGTCCGTCTGCCCGCCGTCGTGGCGCTTGCCGCGTCGCTCACCGTCGTTCCCGCAGCGGCGTTCGCGACGCCGCCCGACGCCGTGCGGCAGGGCAACAGCTCGGGCTCCGACGCGGGAGCGGAACCCCAGGAGGCTGGGACAGGGTCCTCCACCCACGACATGGAAGACATGGAGGGTGCGGACGCCGTGGACGACATGGAGGGCATGCCGGACATGGAGGGGATGGACCACGGCGACGGCAGCA
The DNA here is from genome assembly GCF_007990265.1 of Cellulomonas terrae. Lineage (GTDB taxonomy): Bacteria > Actinomycetota > Actinomycetes > Actinomycetales > Cellulomonadaceae > Cellulomonas > Cellulomonas terrae. The sequence continues at coordinate 105,635 of NZ_BJWH01000003.1, read as the reverse complement.
CCGAGACCGACGACGAGCCGGCCGAGCACAGCGAGCACAGCCAGAGCACCGGCGGGGACTCAGACGCGACGACCTCGACCGCGCGACCGCGCACGGCCGTGCTGTCGGCATTCGGTGGCCTGAACGCGGCCGTCCTTGTCGGCGCGGCAGTACTGCGTCGACGTGACCGCGATCGACCACGCCACCGACCGCGCCCGTCCGCCACGCCCACCGCCGTCTGACCCTCGCGAAGGACATCACGATGACCACGCTCACACCGCCGCCGGCTCAGGTCGACGCCGTCGACCCGGACGTCACGCCCGGCCCCGACCTGAGCCCGCCGCCGGTCGGCCGCAACCTCATGACGATCCCGTGGGTCGCCAGGTCGCTGCGGTCCGGCTGGTACCCCAAGGTCTTCCAGATCCCCGTCGCGGCGGTCTTCGGGCTGGTCGCCTACCAGCTGCTCGTCGGCCCCGATGTCGCGCACGAGAACGCCGGCACCGCGCTGATGTGGGTCCTGTGGTGGCCCGTCATCCCGATCGTGTTCGTGCTGCTCGGACGGTTCTGGTGCGCCGTGTGCCCGTTCGGGGCGATCTCGGACTTCGTGCAGAAGTGGGTCGGGGTCAACCGGCCGGTGCCCAACTTCCTGAAGAACTGCGGCATCTGGATCATCGACGCGTCGTTCCTGGCCATCACCTGGGCGGACCACGTCTGGGGCGTCGTCGAGTCCCCGTGGGGCTCGGGCGTGCTCCTCCTGCTGCTGACCACCGCGGTCATCGCGTCGGGCGCCCTGTTCCAGCGCCGCACGTTCTGCCGGTACCTGTGCTTCCTCGGCGGTCTGTCCGGCAACTACGCCCGGACCGGCATGGTCGAGCTCCGCGCCGACTCCGGGATCTGCAAGACCTGCAAGGCCAAGGCCGTCTGCTACAACGGCAACGACAAGGTCGCCGGGTGCCCGCTGTTCACGTTCCCCCGCACCATGGAGGACTCGGCGAACTGCAACCTGTGCGCCAACTGCATCAAGTCCTGCCCCAACGACGCGATCCAGGTACGGTTGCGCAAGCCCACCAGCGAGCTGTGGTTCATCACCAAGCCGAAAATCGAGCAGTCGATGCTCGCCATGGCGATCATGGGTATCGTCCTGATCCAGAACATCACGATGCTCGAGGTCTGGAACAGCGTCCTCGCCCAGATCGAAGCGCTCACGGGGATCACCAGCTACGCCGTGATCTTCACCGTGGCCTTCGCGGTCGCCGTGTCGGTGCCCGTGGGTCTCCTCGCCCTCGCATCTCGCATCGCCGCCGGCCGCAACCTTGAAGACACCAAGATGAACTTCGCTCGCTTCGGGTATGCACTCATTCCCCTCGACGTCGCGGCGCACCTCGCGCACAACCTGTTTCACCTGCTCGCCGAGGGCGGCTCCGTGTACTACACGGTGGCCAACCTGTTCGGTGCCGGCGTCAGCGGCGACCCGGCGCTGGTGAGCACGGGAACCATCCAGGTCCTTCAGTTCGCACTGCTTGCCCTCGGGATCGCCGGGTCCGTCTACACCGCGAAGCGCATCGCCTACCGCCGCTACCGCACCGCCGCCCGCCGACGCTCCACCTTGACGCCCTACGTCGCGATCATCGCGCTGCTCGGCGCGATCAACGTGTGGATGTTCCTGCTCCCGATGGCACATCGCATGTGAGCAGTGGGCGCCGCCTTCGCAATCCTCACCCCGACACATCGACCCAGGAGGCCGACCCATGCCCGCACCCCGCGAGGCGGTACACGAGAAGCCCACGCACCAGTCCAGGCCGACAACGCTCCGTGTCGCCGTCGTCGGAGCCGGTCCCGCGGGCATCTATGCCGCCGATATCTTGTCCAGGGCTGGCCTGGAGGTCTCCATCGACCTCTTCGAGCGCCTGCCCGCGCCGTTCGGCCTCGTGCGCTACGGCGTCGCGCCGGACCACCCGCGGATCAAGCAGATCATCGTCGCCCTGCACAAGATCCTCGACCGTGGTGACATCCGACTTCTTGCCAACGTCGAGTACGGGACGGACGTCACGCTGGACGACCTGCGCCAGTTCTACGACGCCGTCATCTTCTCCACCGGCTCCATCCGCGACGCCGCGCTGCCCGTCCCTGGCATCGACCTCGAGGGGTCCTACGGCGCCGCCGACTTCGTCTCCTGGTACGACGGCCACCCGGACGTGCCGCGCACCTGGCCGCTGAACGCCCAGCACGTCGCCGTCCTCGGTGCCGGCAACGTGGCGCTCGACGTGGCCCGCATCCTGGCCAAGCGCGCCGACGACCTGCTGCCCACCGAGATACCCGCGAACGTCTACGACCAGCTCAAGGCCTCGCCGGTCACCGACGTGCACGTGTTCGCCCGTCGCGGCCCTGCCCAGGTCAAGTTCTCGCCGCTGGAGCTGCGCGAGCTGGGTCACGTGCCGGACGTCGACGTCATCGTGTACCCCGAGGACTTCGACTTTGACGAGGGCTCGATGGCGGCCATCCACTCCTCGAACCAGACCAAGCAGGTGGTCAAGACCCTGACGGACTGGACGCTCATCGAGGCCGAGGAGCTCACCGCGAGCCGGCGCATCCACCTGCACTTCCTGCACAAGCCCGCCGAGGTCCTCGGAGAGAACGGCAAGGTCGTCGGGCTGCGCACGGAGCGAACCGCGCTGAACGGCGACGGCAACGTCACCGGCACCGGCGAGCTGCACGACTGGCCCGTCCAGGCCGTCTACCGCGCGGTCGGCTACTTCGGCTCGCCTCTTGCCGACCTCCCGTTCGACGACACCGCGGGCGTGATCCCGAACCACGAGGGCCGCGTCGTTGATGCCGACGGCCAGCACCTGCCGGGCGTCTACACCACGGGGTGGATCAAGCGCGGACCGGTCGGGCTCATCGGGCACACCAAGTCCGATGCGTCGGAGACCATCAAGCACCTCGTCTCGGACATCGACCAGCTACGGCGAGCCGGGCATCCCGACCCGCGGGCTGTCACGGCGCTGCTCGTCGAACGAGGCATCGAGCACATCGAGTGGTCCGGCTGGCAGCTCCTCGACGCCTACGAGCGGACCCTCGGCGCGGCGCACGGCCGGGAGCGCATCAAGGTCGTTCCCCGAGAAGAGATGGTTGCCCTCAGCCGCGGTCAGGCGTGAGCGTGGGCGCGGTGGGTGGGAAGCGGTCCGCGCGCGGCGGACCGAGACCGCGGGCGCACCACCGCCGAGCTGCGCCGTAGCGCGATCCAGGCCCCCACCGCCAGCACCGCGAGCCAACCGAGTCCCAGCATCAGGTATCCGGTCTCGTCGAAGGTCGACGTCAGCGCGGCATCGGTCAGGACTCGGATGCCGCCGTAGCCCGGCAGGACCTCCGCCCACCCCGGAGGCGCCCCGCGGAGCATGGGGCTCTGGGCGATACCCAGGTCCAGGAAGGGCAGCAGGAATGCCACGAAGACTCCGCTCACACGGCCCAGGACGGGGCCGATGATCACTCCGACGAAGGCGTAAGTCAACGCGACCAGGAGGTTCGCCATGCCGTAGAGCACCCACTGGTGCGCATCGAAGACGAGCGCCGTCACCGCGAGCGAGACCGCTGTGGCGAGCGTCGCCGCCAGCGAGACGACCGTAAGGCGAGCGCCAGCGAGGGTGCCGGAGCGCATGCCGGCCAGGGCCAGCCGCTGGTCGCCGGATCGTGCGTCGAGCGCGAGGAACAGCCCCGCCAACGTCGCGAGCGATGCCACGGCGATCGGCGCCATGGTGCCGGCGTGCATGTGCGCGGGGTCCATCGCCCGGGTCACGAGCGTGCCGCCCTCGTTGAGGACGACGGGCGTCGAACCAGACGGCGTGATCGCGTCGGCGAGCAGGACGAACACCGCCGGCACGACCGCGAGGAGCACCCAGAGGACCGGGTTGCGACGCCACTCACGCACGCCGGTGCGCAGTGCCGCGAGCAGCTGGTCGGGTCGGGAGCCGGCGGCCAGCGTTCGCCGCGCGGCCGCGTGCCCCGGTGGCCGGAGGACCACAAGGGCTGCGGCGGCCGATGCGGCACTCCAAGCCAGCGCCCACCCCAGGTCCCCGAGTCGGCCCTCGTGCCCGGAGGGGACATCGACCATCCACAAGGACACGAAGTGCGTCGGGAGGGCACGGGAGATCAGTTCCGTCGACCCACTGAGCGTCGGGCCGAAGAAGACGTCGAGGATCCAGACGAACAGGATCAGCACCGTGCCGTTCACCGGGTTGCGCACCCGCGACCCGACCACCGCTCCGATGCCGAGATAGATCACGGCAAACATGACGGTCCCGGCGATCACTCGACCGGCATTCGTGACGCCCGTCGTCGTGAAGAGCGCCAGCAGGGCGGCCGCCGACGCGAGCGAGGCGATCGCCAGACCACACAGGACGCGCGCCTGCGCCAGCCGACGGCCGGGCAGACCGGCAAGCACGAGACGGCGATCGGTGTCGCGGCCGGCGGAGACCTGGAAGTACATCGCGAGTGCGGCGATGAACGCCGACGCCCATCCCGCGGTCACGGCCTCGATGGCGGGCGCTCCGCCTTGCCCTCCCAGAAGCCGAGCCGCGTCGGCGAGGGCGGGCGCTGCCGCGACCACGAAGGCCACAGGCACGAGGACCAGCACGAACAGGTTCGTCCCGTTGCGCGCGTAGTCGGCAAGGAATCGGCGGACCAGGACGCGGATCATCGTGGCACCGTCCGTCCGTCTCTCAGGTCGAGGATCCGGTCGAAGCGTTCCTCGTCGGCGACGAAGTGGCTGATGATCAGGACGCTTCGCCCGGAGATCCGACGCTCTGCGACGAGGTCCCAGAAGCGCAGGTAGGTGTCCCAGTCGAAGCCGGCGTACGGCTCGTCGAGGAGCAGGACGTCAGGGTCGGCAAGCAACGCGAGACCCAGATTGAGCTTGGCGACGGTCCCACCCGAGAGCTGACTCACTCGCACTCGTGCGTAGCGCTCGAAGCCCAGGGCCACGTAGATCGAGTGCCGTGCTTCTCGCTCGCGCCGGCTGTCGATCCCGTAGGCGTGGCCGAAGAGCTCGAAGTGCTCGTCGCACGTGAGCCGCTCGTACAGCTGTGGCGTCTGCGGGCAGTAGCCGAGCCGGGCTGCTCGCTCGACCTCACCGGCGTCCGGCGCGAGGGCCCCGACGAGGATCTTCATCAGAGTGGACTTGCCGGACCCGTTCTCGCCGACGAGGCCGACGACCTCGCCCTGGCGCAGCGAGAAGTTCACGTCCGCGAGAACCGGGAGCATCCGGCGGGCTGGCCACGGGCCTCGCTTGTACGCCTTGTCGATGCCGCGTGCCGCCAGGACGACGCGTTTGGAACTGGTGAGTTCTGACGTGGCATGCATGACTTCCACCACCTCTCGCATACCCCCTGGGGGTACCCATATGCAACGTAACACTCGGCGGCGAGGAGAGATGCCGAGGGGGCGATGAAGATCCGGTCAAGGTCGACGCAGGTCTCGCGACGCCCGGCCGTTGATCGGTTCACGTCAACAGGCGTCTACGGCGGCGTGTGGGCGAGGTGTCCGCGCTCGATGACGACCTTGATCGAGAGTTGATCGTCTCTCCATGAGGATCGCTGCCGGTCTCGCACATCCTGAGCACATGGAGGCTGTGAGAGAAGAGTCGATGGCTACACCCGTGCCGGCTATGGCCGCGCGCACGTCCGGCGGGCGCACCTTCTGGACCGCGCTCAACGGTGCTCTCGGCGCCGTCTCCGGTGCAGCGCCGCACATCCTGCACCACGTCGGTCCGCTCGTGGGCACGGCACTGGTAGCCGGAGCGGGCGGAACCGTCGTCTTCGGCGCGCTGGGCCTGGCGTTGTCCGTCCCGTTCCTGATCCGGCTCCGGCGGCGGTTCTCGAGCTGGTGGGCGCCCGCGATCGCACTGCTGCTGTTCGCTGGGATGTTTGCCCTGTCCACGTTCGTCATCGGTCCGCGCTTGAGCGGCGTCGACTCCCCAACGCAGGACGTCGCACCCACGGAGCACGTGGGTCACCACGGGTGACGTCTGAACTCTGGGGGCGGACCGTTTGCGGCTGGGATGAGGGGCCGTCAGCTCGATGCGGCCACTTCGAGCCGCGGCGGGACCCGCGTGCTCGCTTGCGCGAATGCGCCGACCGACACGGCGCGGAATCGCCGCAGTCGCAGGCTGTTGGTCACCACGAAGACCGACGAGAACGCCATGGCCGCCCCTGCGATCAGCGGGTTCAGCAACCCGGAGGCAGCGAGCGGGATCGCGGCGACGTTATACGCGAAGGCCCAGAAGAGGTTGCCCTTGATCGTGGTCAACGTCTTGCGCGACAGACGTACGGCGTCGACAGCCGCGCGTAGGTCACCGCGGACGAGCGTCAGGTCGCTCGCCTCGATGGCGACGTCGGTTCCAGTCCCCATCGCGATGCCCAGGTCCGCCTGAGCAAGTGCGGCCGCGTCGTTCACGCCGTCGCCCACCATCGCCACGACCCGTCCGCTGTCCTGCAGCTCGCGCACGACGCGAACCTTGTCCTTGGGCATGACCTCGGCAACGATCTCGTCGATCCCGACCTCGGCACCGATCGTCCGTGCGGCGCGGCGGTTGTCACCGGTCAGCAGAACCGGTCGCAGGCCGAGCGCCTTGAGCTCGGCGACCGCCTGACGGGACGTCGGCTTGAGCGTGTCGGACACGACCAGCAGACCGCGGACTGCGCGGTCCCATCCGACGGCCACGACCGTGCGCCCGGCCGACTCGGCGTGCTCGAGAGCCGCGTGCAGCTCGGGGTCCAGGTGCTGGGCCCACTGCTCCGCCGTCCACGACACCCGCCCCGCAGCGACGGCGTGTCCCTCGACGACTCCGGAGACCCCCAGCCCCTGGCTGTTCGAGAACTGCTCCACGGCCGGCAGGATGCCTAGCTCGCTCCGCGCACCTGCAGTGATAGCCCGGGCGATCGGGTGTTCCGAGGCGTCCTCCAGCGCACCGGCTAGCCGCAGCACGTCGTCCCGCGCCGTGCCCGCGGCGGGCCGCACCTCGACGAGCTGCATCTGCCCGGCGGTGAGGGTCCCGGTCTTGTCAAGGACGACGGTGTCGACCTGGCGGGTGGACTCGAGGACCTCCGGACCCTTGATCAGGATGCCCAGCTGTGCGCCCCGGCCGGTGCCCACCATGAGGGCGGTGGGCGTGGCCAGACCGAGTGCGCACGGGCAGGCGATGATGAGCACGGCCACGGCGGCGGTGAACGCCGACTCGGCCCCTGCTCCGGCACCGAGCCAGAACCCGAGCGTGGCGACGGCGAGCGCGATGACGATCGGCACGAACACGGCAGAGATCCTGTCCGCGAGCCGCTGTACAGGTGCCTTCCCGGTCTGCGCCTCCTCCACCAAGCGGGCCATCTGGGCGAGCTGCGTCTCGGCTCCGATGCGGGTCGCACGGACGAGCAGGCGGCCACCAGCGTTCACCGTGGCGCCGACGACGGTGTCGCCCGGCCCGACCTCCACCGGGACCGGCTCACCGGTGAGCATGGAAGCGTCGACAGCCGACGCCCCGTCCACGACGACGCCGTCCGTCCCGACCTTCTCCCCGGGTCGGACGACGAACTCGTCACCGACGGCCAGGTCGTCCACCGGGATCCGCACCTCGGCGCCGCCACGCAGCACCGCGACGTCCTTGGCGCCGAGCTCCATCAGCGCACGAAGCGCCGCGCCGGAGCGTCGCTTGGCGCGGGCCTCGAAGTAGCGACCGAGGAGGATGAAGACAGTGACTGCTGCCGCCACCTCGAGATAGATCTCGTGGCCGCCTCCACCGCGGTCTGGGATGATGTCGAAGGCCATCCGCATCCCGGGCCGGCCGGCCTCCCCGAAGAACAGGGCGTACAGCGACCACCCGAAAGCCGCCAGGACTCCCACGCTGATCAGCGTGTCCATGGTCGCGGCAGCATGCCGGGCGTTGGCCCAGGCTGCACGGTGGAACGGCCAGGCGCCCCAGACCACCACGGGTGCCGCGAGGGTCAGGGAGAGCCACTGCCAGTTGTCGAACTGCAGCGGCTCGACCATCGACAGTGCCAGTACGGGCGTGGTGAGGGCGGCAGAGAGCACGAGCCGGTGGCGCAGGGCGGCGGTCCCATCTCCGGCGCCCGCGGGGTCCGTCTCGGCAACCGGTGCCTGCTTGGCGGTTCGAGGGCGGGCCGTGTAGCCGGTCGCCTCGACGACGGCGACGGCTTCGTCGATCGTGGTGCCTTCGGCCAGCGTGACTGTTGCCTTCTCGGTCGCGTAGTTGACGCTCGCCTCAACCCCGGGCATGCGGTTGAGTCGCTTCTCGATCCGCGCGGCACAGGACGAGCAGGTCATTCCGCCGATCTCGAGCTCGATGGCCTGGGTCACCGGATCTCCGTTCTGGTGGGTCAGTCGTGGTCGGAAGGCATGTCACCGCTCTGATTCACGGTCGACGGTGACGGGGCCATGTCGATCGGCCCGACCGCGGCCCCGGCGCCGAGGCCGGCGCCGAGTGCCGCTGCGAGCGCGAGCCCGAAGGCTGCGAGCCGGCCGGCATCGTTCACGCCGACTCGCCGACGAGCTCGTATCCCGCCTCGTCCACGGCCGCGCGGACGTCGTCCAGCGAGAGGTGTGCGTCGCTGCTGACGACTACGCGAGACGTGCCGTCCCGCACCAGAGCGACGTCGACGCTCTGCACTCCGGCGAGCTTGGTGATCTCGGCCGTGACGGACGAGACGCAGTGGCCGCAGGTCATCCCGGTGACCTCGTAGTTGGTGGTGCTCATGGCGTACTCCTCTGGCGTGTGTGTGTGCTGACGATGCCCGACGATACCCCCTAGGGGTATGTGTCGAGACGGTTGACCCCACCAGGTGAGGTCAAGCGGGTGGTGTCCCGGCGCGGAGGCAGGGGTGCTACGAGGTGTGGCGGTGGCCGACGGGTTCGTCCACGTCGCCCTGCCGGGGTGCACTCGCCTCGTCGCTGCCCTGAGTGCCGTGTCCGGAGTGTCCGCCGAACATCATCCCGACCATCATGAGCGGGCAGGCGAGGAGGATGGCGTACCGCAGGGCCTCCCCAGCCGAGTTGCCGAAGAGCAGGAGGACACCGAACAACCCTGCCGCTGTCAGCGCCATCCACTTCACATGCCCGAGCCCGCTGTGGTTCATGGTCATCGACTCCTTCGATCTAGGTCCGCGGTCTGCTGTCGTTCACACGGTCGCCCGACTGCACAACACAGGAGAACCGGCTGCTTGCAGCGTCCTGCGTGAGGCACGCATGGAGTGCTGAGGTCGGGTCAAGAACCGCTCAAGAAACCGGCTGAACGCCGGACTCATGCGTGGGCGCCAACGTGGCGGGTGCGATCGGCCGCGACTGACGGTGTTCGACGCGCAGACCGGCCCGCGCGATTGCCACACCACCGACCACGACGCCGACCACCGCCCACAGCTGGGGTTGTGTCAGTCCGCCGAGCACCGGGGTGTTGATGCGCAGGAACTCCACGAGGAATCGGGAGATGCCGGAGAGCACGAGGTAGGCGCCGAAGACCCCGACCGGCGCCAGGCGGCGCTCGAGGCGCCAGAGGATCACAGCGATCAGCACGGCGGCGACGGTCTCGTACAGCTGCGTCGGATGCACCGGCACGGTCGACGGAACGACGCCGTCGGGAAAGGCGACGCCCCACGGCAGCGCAGTGGGTGTGCCGTAGGTCCCGTCTCCGGACAGGAAGCAGCCAATCCGACCGATGCCGTAGGCGAGGGCGAGCGGCGCTGCCGCGGCGCCCGCCACCTCGGCCGCGGGCAGGCCGTGGCGCCGGATGACCACGAGTGCCGCGATGACACCGCCGATCAGACCGCCGTACCAGGTGAAGCCCATGCCGCCCAGGTGGTGCAAGCTGAAGTCGGACAGGTGCTCCAAGACGTAATAGGCCTTGGCGCCGACGAACCCCCAGATGGTGGCCCACAGCACGAGCGTGGTCGCAGACTCCTTCGGCAGACGGAGGCGCGCGAACGCACGACCGAGCAGCCAGATCGCCACGATCGCAGCGACGGCCTTGCTGACGCCGTAGCTCTGGACGTGGAAGCTGCCGATCGAGAACAGCACCGGTAGCACGTGTCTCCCTCCTGGACCCGGCGGCGGTGCCGTCGGCCGATGGCGCGACGGGGCGCCCGACGACCACGCTGGGCCCTGATGCCCTCCGGTCCGGCTGGCGTGCGATCAACGTTCGATGAAAGTCACTCGAGCACGGGCGATGGCATCGTGTAGTCAGGCCATCGCCGTTCTGGCCGCGTTACCGGCCCTTGCAGGACGAACCAGCCCCGTTAGCCGCCTACGCGGCCGTCTCGTCCCGCAGGGGACGGCCTAGACGGCGAGCGCGAGCCGTCATCTGCCGCGGTCGGGCCGCCCTTGCTGCTTGTCGGTCACGCGCAGCAGCTCGTGGGCTTGTCGCTACGGAACAGTCCTGCGCAGATCCGCAGTGACTCGCTCATCGTCAGATATGGCGCCCAGGTGTCGGCGACGTCGTCGACGCTGAGGCCGTACTTGACCGCGTAGGTCGCGGCGAGAATCACGTCCCCGGCGCCGTCGAGTGCAGCGTGGACCCCGAGGATCTTGCGAGTGCGGGCGTCGACGACGAGCTTGAGGACCCCGTGGGGGTCGCGGTTGACGAGCGCCCTGGGGATGTCTCCGGCGCGGAGGACTCGGCAGTCGCAGTCGTGCCCGACCGCGAGAGCTTGGGCCTCGGTGAGCCCGACGGATGCCAGCTGGGGGTTCGTGAACGTCACCGCTGGCAGGCCGCGGTAGTCGACGGTGCCGGGTTCGCCGAGCGCGCCGGCGGCAGCGACGTGCCCAGTCTGAGCCGCGACGTAGACGTGCTGGGGAGCGCCGGACACGTCGCCAGCAGCGTAGATCCGCGGGTTGCTGGTGCGCTGGTGCTCGTCAACCGTGATGAAGCCGCGGTCGTTCGTCGTGACACCGGCGGCGTCGAGTCCAAGGCTGTCCGTGTTCGCGTGCCGGCCGGTTGCCACCAGGAGGCGCTGCCCGCTCACCTCGGTGCCCCGATCGGTGCGCACCAGCACGGTGCCGGCGGCGGTCTGCTCGACCTCGACCGCGCGCTCCTCGACGACCGCAATGCCGTCGTCGGCGAACACGGCCCGAAGCACGTCCGCGACCTCCGGTTCGGCGCGCGGCGCGAGCCGGCCAACCAGGGTGACCTGGACGCCCAGGTGCGCCCACAGCTGAGCCTGCTCCAGCCCGACGTCCCCACCGCCGAGCACCACCATCGACGCGGGGAGGGCAGGCAGCTCCATCGCCGTTGTGCTGGTCAGCGGATCCAGTGTGCCCATGCCCGGCAGGTCCGCCGTGTGTGCAGTCGACCCGGTTGCCACGACGTAGGCGGCAGCGGCGACCGTCTCGCCGCCGACCTGGAGCGTCTGCTCGTCGACGAAGCGGGCGTGGCCGGTGCGGATGGGGAAGCCGTGCGCGTCGGCGACGTTGGTGTACTTGGCCTGCCGCAGCCGGTCGATCAGCTCCTGCTTCTGTGCCATGAGCGCCTGGAGGTCCACGCCCCCGGCGTTGGTCGGTGTGCTCGGGAACGGGTTGACTGAGGCGCGGTGCCGACGCCCGGCGGCCGCGAGCAGGTTCTTGCTCGGCACGCACCCGACGTTGAGGCACGTCCCGCCCAGCGCTCCGTGCTCGACCAGGAGGACGGACCTTCCGCGTGAGCGTGCCTCGATCCCGGCGGCCATCGCCGCGCCTCCGCTGCCGATGACGACGAGGTCCCACATGGTGTCCATCGGCGGACCGTAGACGTTCCAGCGCAGGTCAAGGTCAAGGCCGTAGCATGCGGGGATGCAGATCGGGGAACTGGCGGAGCGCGCTGGCCTGACCACGAAGACGTTGCGGTTCTACGAGCAGGCCGGGCTCCTGCCCGGGCCCGCCCGGACCGCGTCGGGCTACCGGGACTACGACGAGCCCGCGCTTGCGCGCCTCCGCTTCGTCCGCGCCGCCCAGGCGGCCGGGCTCACCCTTGCTGAGATTCGTACGGTCATCGAGGTCCGGGACGACGAGGGCCCACCCTGCGGGCACGTCACCGCTCTGCTGAACCGGCACGCCGCCGCGCTCGACGAGCGCATCAGGGAGCTGGAGGCGACGCGCGTGGAGGTCCGGCGGCTCCGGGACCGCGCCGCCACCCTCGACCCGGCGACCTGCCGCGAGGACGGCGTCTGCGACGTCATACCGACCGTCTGACCTCGTCGGCGGCGCGCCGCCCGCCGCCACGCCCAGAGCGCGCACGGTCGGCAGATGAACAATCGGAGCGTCGACCCCAGCTCAGCAAGCCGGCTCGCCTCACGCCCACAGCAACCGCAGGCTGGCGTCGGTTGCAGCGCATCTTGACCGTTTCCCGCGTGCGTGACGCCTCCTCGTTCCCGCCAGGCTCGCACAAGCACGCGCGACACCCAAGGGCTCTGCCAGGCCGCTGGGCGCGGGTGTTCGCGAGTCGGTAGGGCGTCGCGCTGGTGTCGATCACGTTCCAACCGAGGTGAGCGGTCGACGATGGCGGCGCAGAGCCTGGGTCCGGAGAACCTCCTGGACGAGCCGGAAAAGGGACTCGTTGGAATCTTCAGCGCCTCTTCATCGATTGCCGCTCCGTTCTTGATGGCCGCTCGCGAGAGTGAGCCATAGATGCCGGACGGCGTCCGATCGAACGGGAGGAGATGGCCATGCTTCCGTGGTGCGCTCAGATGAGTGCGGGGGGCTGGGTGACGATGGTCGCGTTCTGGGCGGTCGTCGTGGGGCTCGCAGTGTGGGCGGTGAGTCGCATGTTCCCGACGCAGGGCGCCGGCGACGCCCGCACCACGCTCGACGGCCGTCTCGCCTCGGGAGAGATCGGTCCGGAGACGTACAGGTCACTGGTGGGCGAGCTCGACGCGGCGTCGACCGTAGCGAAGGAGGGGTACCGATGAAGCGTCACATCACGTACATGCTCATCGCGGGAGGCGTGGCCCTCGTCGGGCTTCTCCTCTTCGGCGTCAGCGCGACCGATGCGCTGCTCTGGGCGTTCGTGCTGGTCTGCCCTGCGATGTTGGTCGTGATGCTCTTCACGATGCGCTCTGAGGAACATCAGAGCGCCCCGGAGGACTCGGGGCGCGATTCGCGCAGGAACGGGACGCCCGAGCAGAAGGCCTTCGGCGCACGGCGTCCTGACGGGCGACTGCGCGGCTGACGCCAGACCGACCCGCCGAGAGGATTCCCGGCGCGAGCGCTACGGCCAGCGCCCATCGTCGGGCAGCCGATCAGCGCGGCGCGGCAGGCAGTTCGACGTCGAACGTCGACCCCTGGCCCAGCCCCGCGCTCTGGGCCGTCACTGTGCCGCCGTGCGCCTGGACGATCGCGCGAACGATCGCCAGGCCGATCCCCGAACCGCCGCGGTCCCGGTCGCGGGCCGTGTCCACCCTGTAGAAGCGTTCGAAGACGAGGCCCAGCTGGCCGGGGTCGATGCCCTCGCCGGTGTCAGCGACCGTCAGCCGGACGCGACGGTCCTCCGTCAGGCGGCCACCGAGGCGCACCGATCCGCCCTGCGGGGTGTGGCGCAATGCGTTGTCGAGCAGATTCCCCAGGACCTGGCTCATCCGATCGGCGTCGACCGCGAGGGTGGGCAGCCCCGGTTCGACGTTCAGGGTGAGATCGACACCCGCGGTGACGTACCGGCCCTTGGCGGCGTCGAACGCCGTGGTCAGGAGTGCGTCAGGGGAGGTAGGCGCGAGAACCAGGTTGCGCGCCCCCTGTTCCGCCTTTGTCACCGCCGCGAGGTCCGCCGCGAGGCGCGCCAGACGGGTGCCCTGGTCGCGCAGCACCCTCACGGTCTGCGGCGTCAGAGTGGCCACCCCGTCCTCCAGTCCCTCGAGGTAGGCGCCGATGACCGCGACAGGAGTGCGGACCTCGTGAGCCACGTCCGCGAGCAGGCGCTGTCGCAGCGCGTCGCTCTCCTCGAGCTGGCGCGCCATGTCGTTGAACGCATCGGCGAGCTGATCGAACTCGACACCGAGCGACGGACGGGCCACGCGTGAGTCGAGATGCCCCGCCGCGATGCGGGTCGTCGCCGCGGACAGGGTGCCGAGGGAGGACGCGATGCGCCGTGTCAGGAACAGGCTCACAGCCAACGACGCGACCACGGACGCCGCGAGCGCGATGGCGAGGGCCAAAGCGCTGGCCGACTGGAACGCTTCCTCGGCGTGCATTACGGCCATGGGCTCGGCCTCGACTCCGGCCTCGACCATGTGCTCGTGGAAGACCGCCGGGCCAACCGCTCCTGCGACGATCCACGCGGTGATCCCGCCTGCCACGACCACGAGGGTCAGCGCTGCCATGAGCCGGCCAGCCAGCCCCCGTCGGGACTCTCCCGGCCATCTCATCCGCCGGTTCCGATGCGGTAGCCGATGCCTCGGACGGTGCGGATGTACCGCTGGGCGTCCGCCGTGTCGCCGAGCTTCTGCCGCACGTGCAGCACGTGGACGTCGACCAGGTGCTCGTCGCCGACCCAGTTGTCCCCCCAGACGGCCTCGATCAAGACGCGGCGGGTGAAGACGATGTGCGGGCTGGCGGCAAGGGCTGCGAGCACGTTGAACTCCGTCCGCGTGAGTGGCACAGGCTGGCCCTCCAGGAGCACCTCGCGGGCGGGCAGGTCGATCGAGAGGGCGCCGATGCGCAGCGGGTCGCTCGGTGACTCGATGCCATGAGCAGCGCGCCGCGGACGGCGGAGCAGGGCGGCGATCCTCGCCTGGAGCTCGCGGGGGCTGAACGGTTTGGTCATGTAGTCGTCGGCTCCGACCGACAGGCCGATCAAGGTGTCGATCTCGTCGGCCCTGGCGGTGAGCATCACCACGTAGCAGTCGGAGAAGGTGCGCAGCTGGCGGCAGACCTCGACGCCGTCGAGCCCCGGAAGTCCCAGGTCCAGCACGACGACGTCCGGATCGACCGACCGGGCAGCGTCGAGGCCCTCGGGGCCGTCGTAGGCGAGGTGCACCTCGAACCCGTCCCGTTCGAGGTAGCCGGCGACGAGTGTGGCCAAGGCCTTCTCGTCGTCGATCACGAGTGCGCGTCGTGGCGACGGTGTCTGGATGGCCATGAAGCCCATTGTGGCTGGCACCGGCGGCCGCCTCGCGGGACCACAGAGCCCAGCTCGATGACTTCATCAAACGCTCATCGAACCGCGACGGCAGGCAAAGCGTGAGCCGGAGAGTGTGGTGCCAGTACTGAAACCCACCACCCGCTGGAGACCCCGTGAACGAGCCGACCTCGACCCCACCAGTACCGGTGGTCGTCGTCCACGCCGAGGCGTGCCATCTCTGTGACGACGCTGTCGAGGCGCTCGCCGACCTGTCCTCGACGCTGCCCCTCGCGGTGCGGGTGGTCGAGCTGGAGTCCGCGGAGGGGGCGTCGCTGGTCGCACTGCACCGTCCCGCGATGAACCCGCTCGTGCTGGTCGACGGTGCGTACTTCAGCGCCGGGCGGCTGCCGCGCAAGAAGCTGGCCAAGCTGCTTGATCGGCGCAATGCGGCCGCTCCGCAGCCCGCGTCGTCTGTGGGGGCATGAGGTGGGCGCCGAGCTCCTGACCACGGGGAGCATCCTGGCGGCGTTCTTCGCCGGTGGCGTGGCTCTGTTCGCGCCGTGCTGCATCGTGTTTCTCGCGCCCAGCTACCTGGCCGGTGCGATCAAGAACCGCCGGTGGCGCCTGCTGCCGCTGACCTTCATCTTCGCTGCGGGCTTGGCCCTGGTGCTGGTGCCGATCACGCTCGGGATGAGCCTGCTCTCCGGTGCGATCGCGAGATATCACGGCCCGCTGTACTGGGCGGGTGGGCTGCTCATGATCGCGCTCGCCGTGCTCGCGCTGTCGGGAAAGATGTGGTCGCTGCCCAGCTTCCTGCGCGCCCCGGACACCAGCCGCGGCGACTCGGCCAGCTTCTTCGCGCTCGGTGTCTTCTCCGGCGTGGCCTCCAGCTGCTGCGCGCCCGTGCTCGCCGGTATCATGACCCTGTCCGCGCTGTCCGGCTCGGCCATCGGCGGGCTGACCCTGGGACTGGCCTACGTGTTCGGCATGGTCTTCCCGCTGTTCGTGATGGCTCTCATCTGGGACAAGGCGAGGCTGGGGGAGCGCAAGCTCATGCGCGCCAAGCTGGTCCGCATCCGCATCGCCGGCCGCGTCGTCGTGACCAACACTCTGAACATCGCGGTGGCCGTCGGCTTCGTCGTGATGGGCGTGTTCATCATCGCGCTGGCCGGTGACGCCAACATGACCGGCGGCACACAGGCCCAGGACACGGCAGCGAGCACGCTCACCGACATCTTCCTGGCGGTCCAGCGGTTCGTCAGCCCCGTTCCGGAACCGATCCTCGGAGCAGCGCTGCTGCTCCTTGTGGGGGTTTTCGTGGTGGCGATGCTCTCCGAACGTCGCCGCCGGGCTGGTCGACCACTCGTGGATTCCACTCCTGACGTGCACACCGAGCCCGTTGATGGGCACCCGTCGCTGGCCGATGCGGCGATCGCCGACGTCCCCTCCTGCCATTCCCCGACCACCCCGACCTCACAGCAAGGAACAGCGCGATGACCTCCGGAACCGCCAGCCGTCGCCAGGCCGAGCACCAGCACCGACTCGAGGAGCTCAGGCAGATCGAGGCCCGCGCCAAGCGCCGGCGTCGACGCCTCGGCCTGGGCGCATGGGGTGCAGGCTTCCTGGTCGTCGCGGTCCTCGTGACGGCGGCGCTGCTCAGCTCGCGACCGGTCGTCTCGGCGGAGGCACGCCAGGCGCCCGGGTTCACCCTCCCGACCTCGGACGGGCAGACGGTCTCCCTCTCGTCGTTCCTGGGTGAACCCGTAATCCTGTACTTCAACGAAGGCGCGGGGTGTGATGCCTGCCTGCAGCAGATGGCCGAGATCGAGAAGGAGCCAGGGTTCGCCGCGGCCGGGATCACCGTGCTGCCGATCGTCATGAACACCGCCGTTCAGATCAACGCCGACCGCGACCGGCTCGGCGTGGCCAGCCCGTTCCTGCTGGACGACGGCAAGGTCTCGAAGGCGTACGGAACGCTCGGCACCGGCATGCACGAAGGCCTCCCGGGCCACGGGTTCGTCCTCATCGACGCCGACGGTGTCCAGCAGTGGTACGGGAACTACCCCTCCATGTGGCTGGAACCCAAGGAGCTGCTCGATGAGGCCACGAGCCGGCTCTAGGCACACTCAGCCTCTGACCGAACCCCACCTACGAGATCTCGGAGAATCTGACATGACCGGTTGCTGCAAGGAGAACGGCACGGCCGACCAGTGCTGCCGCGAGGAGTCCGCGGAACACGATGCCGCGGCGACACCCCCCAAGCAGGCTCACACGTGTGCGGGCCACCACGTGCTGGAGTCGGGCGCGCAGCCGTGACCAGTCGCGTCGCCGTCCGCGGAGGACAGATCGGCGGCGATTCGTGACCGTGCCCGCCACGGGACCGACTTCATGAGATCTTCAGAGTTCGACGGGATGTTTCCTGCTGTCGCCCGCGTTGTGCCAGGCAATGCATACCCCCTAGGGGTATGAAAGCACGCTGGTCCGACGAGACGTAGGAGCGGTCATGAAGGTGGAGACGACAGTCCTGGAAGTGGGGGGCCTGCACTGGGCAACCTCCGAGCCGATCGTGGAACGCGCGCTTGCCCGACGTCCCGGTGTCCTGGGTGTGGAGGCCAACGCGCTCGCCCAGACGGCGAACGTCACCTACGACGCCGACCAGACCTCGTTGGCCCAACTCGTGGGCTGGGTCACGGAGTGCGGCTACCACTGCGAGGGTCGCTCCGTCCCGCATCACATCTGCGAGCCGATGGACGATCCGGCCAGCAGCCGGATGACCGCTTCGAGCGGTGACGTCGCGCTGCAGCACCAGGGCGCCGGGTCTGCTCACGGGCACCACGGCGATGCGGGCGCGAGCCACGGTGCGACCGCGCCGATGTCTGCTCAGGACGCGATGGGGCACGGCGGTCACCACGTCGGTGGCTCGATGGCGGACATGGTGCGCGACATGCGCAACCGATTCCTCGTCGCGCTGCTGTTGTCGATCCCGATTCTGCTGTGGTCGCCGATCGGTCGGGAGCTCCTCGGGTTCTCGGCCGGAACCCCGTTCGGCCTGCGTGACGACGTGTTCAGCCTGCTGCTCTCCCTGCCGGTGATCTTCTACTCGGCGTGGATCTTCTTCGACGGTGCCTATCGGGCGCTGCGAGCGCGGACGCTGGACATGATGGTTCTGGTCGCGGTCGGTGTGGGCACCGGGTGGCTGTACAGCCTGTGGATCACCCTGACCGGCGGCGGTGAGGTCTTCTACGAGGCCGCCACCGTCCTGACCACCTTCGTCCTGCTGGGCCACTGGGTCGAGATGCGAGCGCGGGGCGGCGCGAATGACGCCGTTCGGACTCTTCTGGAGCTCGCTCCCGACACAGCCGTCGTGCTGCGCGACGGAACCGAGGTCGAGGTCCCCACTGCTGACGTGGTCGTCGGAGACCTGGTCCTCGTGCGGCCCGGTGCCAAGGTTCCCGTCGACGCGGTCGTCGAGGCGGGTGAGTCCGAGGTCGACGAGTCGATGGTCACCGGCGAGAGCCTGCCGGTGTCCAAGGCGCCGGGATCCGAAGTCATCGGCGCGTCGATCAACACCACAGGGACCCTCCGCGTCCGGGCGGCCAAAGTCGGATCGGACACTGCCCTCGCGAAGATCGTCGCGATGGTGCAGGAGGCGCAGAACTCCAAGGCGCCAGGTCAGCGGCTGGCCGACCGTGCGGCGTTCTGGCTCGTGCTCGTGGCCCTCGTGGGTGGAACGGCTACCTTCCTCGCCTGGACGCTGGCGGGTGCGAGCGTGCCGACGGCGATGCTGTTCGCCATCACCGTGGTAGTGATCACCTGCCCCGACGCCCTCGGCCTCGCCACTCCCACCGCGATCATGGTCGGCACCGGCCTGGGCGCGCGTCGCGGCATCCTGTTCAAGAACGCCACCGCGCTGGAGACCTCGGCACGCATCGACACCGTCGTGATGGACAAGACCGGCACCCTCACCAAGGGTGAGCCGGAGGTCACCGACCTGATCGTCGAGCACCTGTCCGAGCTGGAGGTCCTCGCGCTGGCGGCCGCCGTGGAACGCGAGTCAGAGCATCCCCTGGCGAAGGCGATCGTCGCGCACGCCGCTCAGCTGCACGCCCCCGTGCTCGTCGCCGACAGCTTCCGGAACGTGCCGGGTCACGGTGCTGGGGCCGTCGTGGGCGCTCAGCGGGTGCTCGTCGGAAACCGGCGGCTGATGATCGCGGAAGGGGTGGAGCCCAACGCGCTCTCCGACCGGCGCGACGAGCTCGCGGCGTCTGGCAGGACCGCAGTTCTCGTCGCGGTGGACGGCCGAGTCGTCGGCGTCATCGCGCTGGCGGACGCCGTCCGTCCCACTGCCGCCGGGGCCGTTGTCGCCTTGCACGATGCCGGAGTCGAGGTGGTCATGCTGACGGGCGACAACGAGGCGACCGCCCGTCGCATCGCCGGCCAGCTCGGCATCGATACCGTCGTGTCGGAGGTCCTGCCCGGAGACAAGGCCGACCAGATCGGTCGGCTGCAGGCCGCCGGCAGGAAGGTGGCGATGGTGGGCGACGGCGTCAACGACGCTCCAGCCCTCGCCAAGGCTGACATCGGGATCGCCATCGGCGCAGGCACGGACGTCGCGATCGAGACCGCGGATGTCGTCCTGATGCGATCCGACCCGCTCGACGTGGCGGTCGCACTGCGGATCGGCAAGGGGACCCTGCGCAAGATGCGGCAGAACCTGGGCTGGGCGATCGGATACAACGCCCTCGCCCTGCCCATCGCTGCAGGCGTGCTCTACCCGTCGCTCGGCCTGTCCCTGAGCCCTGAGATCGCCGCTCTGACGATGTCCGGGTCCTCTGTGATCGTGGCCGTCAACGCCCTGCTGCTCAAGCGGTTGCGGCTTCCCGCGACGGAGGTAGGCCGCGAGCTCACGCCGACGGCTGTGAAGGAGGCAGTCAGCGGGGGAGCAGGACGCTGAAGGTGCTTCCCTTGCCCGGTCCGGGGCTCGCGGCGGTGATCGTGCCGCCATGGGCGTGGGCCAAGGCGAGCGAGATGGCGAGCCCGATGCCCGAGCCGCCGTGCCCGCGATCGCGAGCGGTGTCGACACGGTAGAAGCGCTCGAAGACGTGCGGGAGATGCTCCGCGGCTATCCCGTCGCCCGTGTCGCTCACGCTGAAGCGGACCGCCCCGTCCGACGAGCACCCGGCCGCGACCGTCACACGCCCGCCCTCGGGCGTGTGACGGATCGCGTTGCTCACGAGGTTGTCGAGGACTTGACCGATGCGCAGCGGGTCCACCACCACGATGGGTAGGCCCTCACCGGCCTCTCCATCGAGGTGGACTGCACCTGCGGCGGCCCTCTCGCGGCCAGCACCGACGGCAGAGTTGACGAGGTCGATCGGCGCGGTGGCGCACAGCTCGAGCTCCAGCTCACCGTTCTCGGCCTGCGTGACCGCGGCCAAGTCCTCGGAGATACGAGCGAGTCGCATGGCCTGCGCTCGGAGCAGGGCGAGAGTCGTGGCATCGAGAGGGCGAACTCCGTCCTCCACCGCCTCGAGGTAGGCACTGATCGTGGCGACCGGGGTGCGGACCTCGTGCGCCACGTCGGCAAGCAGGCGTTCGCGCAGCTGATCGCTTCCCTGAAGCCGCTCGGCCATGTGGTTGAACGAGCCGGCCACGTCGTCGAGCTCCGGCCCCATCTCCGGCGGCGCGACGCGGGCGTCGTACCGACCGGAGCCGACGCGCGCGGCGGCTTCCGACAATGACGACAGCGACCGCCCGATCCGGCGCGTGAACACGAGGCTGACCGCCAGCGACGCAAGCGCGGCGGCCGCGATGGCGAAGGCCAGCGCGATGGCGCTGGCGTATCTGAATGCTTCCTCGGCGTGCAGGATCGCTTCGTCCTGATCCCGCAGGTCGGCGTGCAGCAGGTGCTCGTGGAAGAGCGGGGGCCCGACGAGTGTCACGACGATGGCCGCGGTGAGGGCACCGACCGCGAGGACGAGGACGCTCCCGACCTGGAGCCGAGTGGCCAGACCCCATCGTGCTGACCGGCGCGAGGTCTTGGCCTTCACGCGCCGGTGCCGATGCGGTAGCCGACGCCGCGGACGGTGCGGATGAACCGTTGTCGCCCGGACTGGTCGCCCAGCTTCTTTCGGACGTGGAGCACGTGCACGTCGACCAGGTGCTCGTCGCCCACCCACCCGGGACCCCAGACCTCGTCGATGAGCGACCTCCTGCTCAGCACGGTCTTCGGACGCCGTGCGAGCGCCCCGAGCACGTCGAACTCGGTGCGCGTCAGTAGGACGAGCTCGCCGCTCACGCGGACCTCGCGGCTTTGCGGATCGATCGTGAGCGATCCGATCTCGATGACCGACGACGCCTCGGGGCCGGGCCCTGGAACGCGCCGCGGACGCCGTAGGAGGGTGTTCGCCCGCGCGACGAGCTCGCGGGGGCTGAACGGCTTCGTCATGTAGTCGTCCGCCCCGACTCTGAGACCTCGCAGGGTGTCGACCTCCTTGGCCCGTGCGGTCAGCATGATGACGTAGCAGTCCGAGAACGTCCGCAGCTGCCGGCACACCTCGACGCCGTCCAGACCCGGGAGCCCGAGATCGAGGACGACGAGATCAGGGTCGATCTCGCGCAGGAGCGGGACGGCCTCGGCGCCGTCGTGGACCTGATGGACGTCGAAGCCGTCGCGTTCCAGATAGCCGGCGATGACGTTCGAGAGCGGCTCTTCGTCGTCGACGACGACCGCGCGGCGTACTGCCGCGCTCGGTGCTGGGCTGCTCACCAGACCCATTGTCGCGGAGCGGACTCCCACTTCGGGGACCTTCATCAAACCTTGACGCAATGACGACCCCCGTTGCGGCAGTACCGAGCGATGGTGGACAAGGCCTACGAACTCCGCAACCGCTCGAGGGAGACCTGACCGATGAACCCGATGCGCCGCCGCCTGACCGCTTCTGCCACTGCCGTTGCCCTCGCCGTCACCCTCGCAGCCTGCTCGAGCAGCACGGAGACGGGCGACTCGCCGACCACGGAAGAGAGCTCGCAGAGCACCGCGGCGACCCACAACGACGCCGACATCCAGTTCGCGCAGCTGATGATCATGCACCACCAGGGTGCCATTGAGATGGCTGAGGTCGCCATCGACCGAGCATCCACCCCCGAGGTGAAGGCTCTCGCCCAGCGGATCCAGGCTGCCCAGGGGCCTGAGATCGACCTGATGACCGGCTGGCTCGACAGCTGGGGCGAAGAGTCGTCACACGACATGGGCATGAACGATATGGACATGGGCGGAATGGACATGGACGGCATGAGCCAGGACGAGGTGATGGATGAGCTCGACGACCTCGACGGGGCTGAGTTCGACCGGGCGTTTCTCGAGCGCATGGTGGCGCACCACCGCGGCGCCATCGAGATGTCCGAGCAGGAGAAGGCCGAGGGCTTGAATCCCGACGCCATGGCCCTCGCGGGCACGATCATCGACGCCCAGACGGCGGAGATCACGGAGATGCAGAACCTGCTGGCCGGTCTCTGAGTGAAGCCCGGGACGTTCGCCCCTACGCGGACAGGTCCGGCCGGCGCAGCGTGGAACGACGAGGTCGGGGCGCGCCCCAGATCTCATGACCGAGAGGTGGTTCGCCATGATGTGGTGGGGACACGACGGATGGGGCGCCGGTGGCTGGGTGGCGATGGCGCTGATGATGCTGGTCTTCTGGGGCCTGGTCGCGGCACTCGTCGTCTGGATCGTGCGCAGCGCCTCCGGCAGCCAGTCGGCGCCGGGAGGCTCTGATCGCACGCTCCCGAGTCCCGACAGCGTGCTCGCGGACCGGTTCGCTCGCGGCGAGATCGACGAGGCCGAGTTCACCAGCCGCCGAGCCGCGCTGCACGGACCGGGGACGCGACAGCCGCGGGATCAGTGAGGCGAGCGAACGCGAGGCCGCGTGCCGCATCGCGCCCCGTTCGTCCGCCTCTGATGAAGGTTTCATGAAGTCAGGCAGGTGACGGCCTGACCCGCCCGGACCGATGCCTACCATCGTCGAAGCCGGGACACCCTGGCGCGGTCTTCTGGTGGGCGCCGAGCCCTGCCACCGCCCGAAGGCTCCGCAGATCATCGATGGCAGGGACGGGGGAACCAGGATCGTGGACGCTCAAGCAGCGTCCTTGGGGTGAAGCCAGCACCACTGGCCGGGCGACTCTCTCCCGAACCCGACAGCTCACCTCGCAGGCGTCCGAGAGGACATCCATGCCCGCACGCCACCGCGCCGCTCGCCGCCCGCTGACCGCCCTCGACGACCTCGCCGCGGCATCTGCCGACGGAATGGCGACAGCCGGGAGACGCTCAGCGGCCGCCGTCATCACCTCCGGCCTCGTCATGTCGATGTCCGGTACCCCAGCCTTCGCGGCGCGCACCTCGGAAGCCGGCGCACTGAGCGGCTCGGTGGACACCGCGCGACTCACGCAGGACGCTCGCGCGGTTCTCGAGCAGCAGGTGGTGGCCCCGTCGAACGTCGAATGGACATTCGAGGCGCCTGCCGTGACCGCCGTTGCGCCTGCCCCCGCGCCCGAGCCGGAGCCCGCGCCGGCGGCGCAGGCCTCTCGGTCCCGTGAGCGCGCCGCAGCACCCGCCGCCGCGACGGCGAGCGCCGAGCCCACGGTCGCCGTGCCGGCGAGCGCCAACGGCAACGCGATCGTCGAGATCGCCGCCCGATACGTCGGTGTGCCCTATGTCTACGGCGGCTCGACCCCCGACGGCTTCGACTGCTCCGGCTTCACGTCCTACGTCTACGCCCAGGTCGGCATCTCGCTGCCGCGCACCTCCTCCGCGCAGCGGAACGTCGGCACCGTCGTCTCGCGCGCCGACGCGCAGCCCGGCGATCTGATCTGGTCCCCGGGCCACATCGCGATCTACGCAGGTGACGGCCTCCAGGTCGATGCCCCTCGCCCCGGCAAGACGATCCAGATCAGGGAGATCTGGCAGTCGAGCCCGATCTTCATCCGAGTTGGCTGACGGTCATTGCCCAGCAATCTCGAGAGCGCACTTCAGGCTGCTCCCGGCACTGGCAGTGTCGCCGCTCCTCCGACTGCCAAGCCCGGCCTGACGGCGTGCTCACTCTGTGTGGGCGAGACGCTGGGCGATTCTGATCCGCGTGTAGGCGGACAGCTTGCTCGCCTCCGCGAGCTCGAGGCGCTCGGCGTCGCGCGCCTGACGTTGGCTGAGTGCCTCGACGAGTGCAATCGCGGCGACGTCATCGTGGCCAGGTCTCCGCGATCCGGGCGGCGCCGATCGGGCCGCCCGGTGTGGTTGGAGCGTGTCGCTGGTGATGAGCTGACCGGCGCGCTAGCGAGCTGGCTCGACCAAGGGGGACCTGGGCGGGCGCCCGTGCCCGCCGCCCTCGAGCCACTCGTCATCGACAGGTCGAATGGGCCCGCGGGCCAGGTGTCGCCCTAGACGTCCCGGCAGCAGCCCCTCGGGGTCTCCGCCTCAACTCACGCACATCACGCCAAGCCTGTCGGCGCCGCACGGCTTTGCGGACCGCTCGAAGCAGTTCCGGTCGGGCATCTTCATGGAACCTTGACGGCGTCGCAGGCAGGAGTTCGTCAGCGCCGTCGACGATCGAAGAGGCGCGACCGTCGCGCACGGCCGCTGCGGCCGATCCCTGTGAAGAGACAGGCGGGCCGTGACGACCACGACGCGAGTTCAGTGCGCACGCCGACCAGCTGGGTCGCTGCACCAGCGCCGCCGACACCTGTGCTGGCCGGAGTTCGATGGCAGCATCGCGTCGGCCCGACGGACGGCCGCGTGAGCTCGTCCGTCGGTGCGGGCCCGCTCCCGACCCGACGCTCCCTGCGAGACGGGGACCGTCGCTCCGTTCGCGCGCGAGTCGCTCAGAACCGGAGCTCTGCGTCCGTGGTGCGAGCTGGCTTGCTCGCGACGATGGTGGCTGTGTTCGTGGCACTGCAACCGTGGGGGGATCCGGGTCCTGCCCAAGCGTCCGCTGTCGCGGGCACCGGACCCACAACCCTGCAGGTGCTGAGCACTGCAGACTCTCTTGCGCCGCCTGCATCCTTGCTCAGCGCTGAGAACCCTCGCGAAGGCGGAGACGCCGCGTCGCGCATGGCCGACCGCACCGAGCTATCGGACTGCACCGGCATCTTCAGTGGCCGCGGGAGCAACGGGCGCCTGCTCAAGTCCGACCTGTGCGACCTGTGGCAAAAGCCCTACAGGGACCGTGCGGACGCGGTCGTCACGATCACCGACCTGAACTCCGTCTACACCGCCCGGTTCGGCGATCCGATCTGCCTGTCGTCCGGGTATCGCTCCATCGAGGAACAGGCAGCCCTTCGCTCCCAGAAGGGTGGGCTGGCGGCACCCGCCGGACAGAGCAACCACGGGTGGGGTCTCGCGGTGGACCTATGCCCGGAGGCGTACGCCGGAGAGCGGGGAAGGTGGCTCCATGACGTCGGGCCCGTCTACGGATGGGCGAACCCTGACTGGGCGCACCGAGGCGGAGACGGCCCCTACGAGCCTTGGCACTGGGAGTTCGTCCCTGGAGTGGAGGCGCTGGCCGACGGCTCCTGAACCTGGCAGGCGTCCGCCGCCTGACGCGGCTCGCCGGGCCGGACCGAGAGCGCGGCCCGCCCTGATCTCGCACGCCAGGTCCGGACAGCCCGGGCCCACAGGGGTTGAGTCTCGACGAGCGTCTTCAGCAGATCTTCGTCGTTCGGCAAGCGAAAGCGCTGTTCCGATGGCCGATCGTGGGCGTGCCCGACCACGTGTGCCCGGTCGGTGAGACCCGAACGCGTGTGGCGATAGCCACCGAGCACGACACCGAGGAGCCCACGTGAGCCCAGACGGCAAGCGATCCAACGACCGAGCAGCCCGCAAGGAACGCCTGCTGCAGCTCCAAGCCGCCCAGAGGCGCGCGGAGCGCCGTCGGACGTTGTTCATCGTCGGGATCGTGGCCGCAACGCTGCTCGCGCTGATCATTCCGACGGTCGTGATCCTCACCAACGAGGAGCGGCGCAATGACGCCGTCGAGGCGGTGGCGAGTTCACCCATCGAGGGTGAGCAGGACCTCCCCGTGTCGGAGGCCACGCACGTCCAAGGGGACGTGCAGTACGCGGACGTCACCGAGCAACCCGCAGAGCCCACGCCCGCACCAGAGGCCCCCGTCGAGCAGGGCACGCTGCTGCCTCCGGTCGGCGGAAACCACGACCCACTCCCGCAGACCTGCGGGTTCTACAGCGAGCCCATCCGCGACGAGAACGCCGTGCACTCCCTAGAGCACGGCGCCGTGTGGATCGCCTACCGGCCCGGCCTCGGCGACGCCGGTTCCGAGCGACTGCGCGCACTGGCTGACGAGAACCCCTATCTGCTGGTCAGCCCCTACGAAGGACTGGCAGCGCCGCTCGTCGCCACGGCATGGGGCGTACGGCTGGAGCTTCCTTCTGTCGATGACTCGCGACTGGAGCCCTTCCTCACCCGTTACCTCCAAGGAGAGCAAGCCCCCGAGCCCGGTGCCTCTTGCGAGGGCGTCGGTGGGTAGAGGCAGAAGACGCGCGGCAGGTGGCACGGCCGAGACGAAGAGCACCCTATTTGTGGATGTATTGGCTCCCGCAGTCAACGACTCGGCCGGCTCGGAGGTCGCAGCCGCGTGTCACGTCCGCGGGCCGGGACGACGCGCACGTAGCCTGCGGGCGGCCGCGCCTGATGCCCTGTCCCCGATCCCGGCCCCCGCACATGTCGATGCACTCCCGCGGTAAGCCGCCCCAATCAGCTGTGTCCACCCGTCGCCTGAGGCGGCGGGTCGGTGCGGTGCTTCTTGCCGCCGTGATCGCCCTGATGGGAACCGGAGGGGCGAGCTACGCCGACGGCATCGACGACCGACGCGCGGAAGCAGAGCGCCAGAGCGCCGCCGCGGAGCGACGCGCGGAGGAGCTCGAGCGTCCATCGAGGGCCTCAGCAGCGAGCTGAGTCAGGCGGCCCTCGACCTCCAGGCCACCGAAGCGCGTCTTCCCGATGCCCAGGCCGAGCTGGACACCGCACGCGCAACACTGGAGGCCACCCAGCGCGAGGCGGCCATGGCCGCTAGCCGGCTGCAGGACGCGACCGACCTGCGAGGCAGCCTCACGGCCACCATCGCTGCCGACCATGCCGACGAGGTCGAGCTGCGTGATGCCCTCGGCGCGATGGCGCGGGAGGCGTACCGCGGCGGACCAGGTCTCTCCGCCCTGGACGTCATCCTCGACGCCGAGGACGCCACCGAGTTCCTCGACAACGCCCGCCTCGTCGACGCCGCCCTGGCCAGCCAGTCGCGGATCCTGGACGAGCTGCGCGAGGTGGACGCCGCCAACCGCAACAGCGAGGCCCGCCTGAGCGCCGTGACCGACCGCGTCGCCGAGCTCAAGCAGCAGGCCGAGGCCAAGGTCGTCGCCGCCGACGAGGCCCGAAGCGTCGCGCAGGCGCACGAGGATGAGATCACCCAGCTCATCGCCGACCAGAGCGCCAAGCGGGACGTGATCGCGTCGCTGAAGGCGCAGGCCGAGACCGAGCAGGCCGAGATCGACGCCCAACAGGCGGCTCTCCAGCGCGAGCTGGTCGCGATCGTCGCCGAGCAGCGAGCTGCCCGCGAGGCGGCCGAGGCAGCGGCACGGGCTGCCGCTGAGGCGGCTGCGCGGGCTGCCGCTGAGGCAGCACGAGCTGCGGCAGAAGCGGCCGGGAGAGAACCGCCGCCGCCACCACCTCCGCCGCCGCCGGCACCGGTGCAGCCGCCCTCGGGCGCCGTCTCCGGCGCTCTGTTCGGCAACCCGACTGCCATCAACCCGATGTACGTCACGTCGGAGTACGGCATGCGGCTCCACCCGATCCTCGGCTACGTCCGCCTCCACGCCGGCATCGACCTGCGCACCGGGTGCAACACCGCTTTGTACGCGCCGCGCGCCGCGACCGTGCTCTGGTCGCAGTGGCGCAACGGCTTCGGGAACCAGGTCATGCTCGACTACGGGACGGTCCAGGGGAACGCCCTGATGAGCAGCTCCAACCACCTCACCCGCTCGGTCGTCAAGGCAGGACAGCGCGTCGACAAGGGTCAGCTCATCGGCTATTCGGGCAACACCGGACTGTCCGGCGCGTGCCATCTGCACTTCGAGGTCTACGTCAACGGGTCGACAGTGAACCCGCGACCACTGCTGGGCCTCTAGCCGGCGTCATCGCACTCGTCCTCTGGTCATGTCGAGCGTTGGTTAACCCGACGACGTGGCAAGCCCCCGGGGTAATCGGATCACCGGCGAGGTCGCGAGGACGGTTTCATCAAACCTTGATCGAACGTCGAGCAGTGGGTCGAAGACCGTGGGTGACACTGGGTTGATCAACGAGAGGCCAGGGAGCGCCCGTGTCTGTTCCACCCCGTCCACTTGTGCGGATCACCCTTGTGCAGACGTCTGGGTGCCACCTCTGTGACGAGGCGAGGACGATCCTGGCTGAGCTCGCCAAGGACCACCCGATCGAGGTCGACGTGCTGGGCGCTCAGTCCGACGTCGGGCGGTACCTCGTCAAACGACACCGTCCGCCACTCGCGCCGCTTGTCCTCGTCGAGGATGTGTACTTCTCCGCCGGCCGGCTCCCGCGCCGCAAGCTCGAGCGGACGCTCACGGCGCTGTCCACTCGCGACGCGAGAGTCGCAGGCTGAGGGGCCGGTCGGCTGCGCTGCTAGGTCGTCTCGCGCCCACTTCCAGCGCTTTCGAGCCGCATGTCATCGACAGACCGAAGGGTTGAACTGATGCCGCTTGAACTCACCTGCCACGCATGCGACGTCGTCTTGAGCGCCGAGTCCGAGGACGAGCTCGTCGACCTCGCGACCGCGCACGCGCTGAGCGTCCACGGACATACACCTCCACGTGACAACATCGTCACCCGCATCCGGCGGCACAACCCCTAGGTCCGGACCATTGTCGGGATGCCGACTGGGCACGTCCCCACCTCGGGTGTCCGCAGCCGCTGGAGTGGCCTCGGGGCTAGTCGGTCAGCGGCACGGCGGTCCGGATCGAGGCGACGACGTCGAGGATCGCCCGGGTGGTGGCGGCGGCGCCATCCTCGTCCACGATCATCCCCATGTGGTCGACGCCGTCGATGACGCGGTGGACGCTGCCGGTCGACAGCGTCGCCAGTGCCTCGTGTGCGGCGGACTCGCCGGGGTCGTGGCCGACGCCGGCGGTCAGGACGACCAACGGCTTGCCGGCGAAGTCACGCAGCGATGCCGCTTCCCGGGTGGAGGATCCGCCCTGGCCGTACTCCTCGATCGTGCTGCGCACGGCACTCGGCGTCGGCAGGCCGATCAGGCGAGTGATGCCGAGACGGGCGGAGGTCGAGACCAGGGTGACGACCCGATCCGCGAGGTCTGACGAGCCTCCTCCGTCGGTCACTGTCGCCGTCTGGCTTGCTCCGGATGCCGGAGCCGTAGAGTCCACCAACACCATGCCGGCGACCTCGTCGGGGTAGCGCGCGGCGAAGGACAGGACGTAGAGGCCGCCGAAGGAATGGCCGGCCAGCACATACGGTCCCGGGACGTGAGCGCGCTCCAGCAAGGTGTGCAGGTCGGTAGCGATCTGCGTCGCGTCCTGGCGGGTGTCGGCGGGTTCGCTCCAGCCCCGCCCTGCCCGGTCGTAGACGCAGACCCGGGTCTCGTGCGCGACCGTGGGTGTGATCAGGTCGAGTTGCGCGGAGACCATGCCGGCGCCTGGTTCCACGACGACTGTGGGGCTGCCGGAGCCCGTGCAGCTCAGGTGCAGGCTGTGTCCGCCGACGTCGAACAGCTGACCGGGCATGGCGTCGGCGGTCGCATCCACGGCCGTGCGCACAGTCTGGTATCCGCCGCCGAGCGAGGCGAGCGCCAGGACGGCGAGCACGGGGTAGACCAGCCGGCGTCGGCTCGGGCTGTGCAGGTGTCGACGGGCGGAGACGAGCATCCAGACGGCCAGGGCCAGCATGACGGGAGGCCACACCCAGCTGAGGAACCCGAGGGCCGAGGAGCCGAACGCAATCAGGAGCAGGCCGCTCAACCCCATGACCACGGCAGGTACGCCGGCCCATCGCTGTGGCTGGTCGGTGAAGCGCGTCGAGAGCACGGCCAGCGCTGCCCAGCCCAGAGCCAGCCCGCACAGGACCGCGCCAGTGAGCCCAGCCTCGGTCGGTGGGATGAACGGGGCAGCGACGAGGACCCCAGCCGCGAGGAGCCCGCTGGCGAGCGAACCGGCGACGATCCAGCCGATGCGCCCCCGGGACGAGCGAACGCGGGTGTCTGGGTGGCTCAGCGGAATCGGGGACGGCGCTCCTTCGGTAACGGGCGGAGTGGCGATGGTGGTCATGGCTGCCTTCTTCCGATGTCGAACGGACGTCGTGATGAGTTGCTGGGTCGATCAGGGAAAGGTCCGGAGGAGATCGGTGACCGTCTTCCCTCCAGCGTGGGGCTGCAGCAACCTGGCCACCAGGACACGTTCTTGACGTTTTCGGCCACCGGGTGCGCGGCGTACGGTCGGCGGATGGAGTCCCGATGACTGGGTCGACCGCCCTGGACGTGAGCGAGCCGGCGGTCGCCAGCGTCGTCCAGCGGGATGTGGTGATCGTGACCTTCGACGGAGCGCAGATCCTCGACGTCACAGGTCCGCTCGAAGTGTTCTCGACCGCGTCCCGCTTCCTGCCTGCAGCCCGGTACCGCACGCAGGTCGTGACCACCCGAGGCGGCCCGGTGCGTCCCAGCTGCGGGCTGGAGTTCGCGTCCACCACCGCCCGCGACGTCGTCGGCCCGATCGACACCCTGGTCGTCGCCGGCGGCACCGACATGGGCACGGTCGTCACGGACCATGAGCTGCTCGACGAGGTCCGACGGCTCGCCACCGACGCCCGTCGCGTGACGTCCGTCTGTTCCGGCGCGTTCGTTCTCGCGGCAGCCGGCCTGCTGGCGGGACGACGTGCTACCACCCACTGGGCGGAGTGCGGACTCCTCGGCGACACCTACGCGGACGTCACCGTCGACCGCGACGCGATCTACGTCCGCGACGGCAACGTGTGGACCTCCGCGGGCGTCACCGCCGGCATCGACCTGGCGCTAGCTCTGGTTGCCGACGACCACGGCCATCGGGCTGCGGCCACCGTCGCACGGCAGCTGGTCGTGTACCTGCAGCGCTCCGGTGGGCAGGCGCAGTTCTCCGCCCTGCTAGCCGGACAGACTGCCGACACGGAACCGGTTCGTGACCTCCTGGCGTGGATCCGCGACCACCTCGCCGACGACCTCTCCGTGCCCGCACTCGCCCAGCAGGTCAACCTCTCCGACCGGCAGTTCACCCGCGTCTTCAAGGCTGAGGTGGGGGAGACGGCGGCCTCCCACGTCGAAGCCGTCAGGCTCGAGTCCGCATGTCGGCTTCTCGAGACCACCAACAGGACCATCGAACAGATCGCCCATGCGTGCGGTTTCGGAACACCCGAGTCCATGAACCGGAGCTTCCGGCGACGGCTCAGCACGACGCCAGGCGCACATCGCCACCACTTCCGGGAGACATCCTCGGACCGCGACCGCTGACCTGGAGCGATCGTTGCTGGCCGCACTCGGGTTCAAGTCGAACCTTCGGCGCAGCGAGGCGCCCGAGCTGGGCCCACCGCGCGAGGTCCAGAGGTTCGCGCCGTCGGAGGCCCGTCCGGGCGAGCCTGCGTTCCGAACTCCCCGTGTCAGCAGCATCTCGATACGAGGCTCCTGTGGGGCCCGGCGCGAAACGGAGTTTCTTGTGGGTTTGCGTCACCAGCTCCAACTTGTCATCGCCAGCGCTGCCACCGTCTGGGCTGCCCTCTCCGTCCGTTGCGAGTGCCGGAGTTGAGCGCGGCACGACGAACCTGGGTGGGCCCGCGGCTTCTGGCTGCCCTGTCGGGGGTTCTGGCTGCTGCGACGACCCTCGCGGTCGCGCAGTTCATCGCCGTGCTCGTCTCGCCGCAGGCCGCACCGCTGATCGCCGTCGGCGGGGCCTTCATCGATGCGACGCCGCCGCCGCTGAAGGACTTCGCGATCGCGACGTTCGGCACGAACGACAAGCTCGCCCTCCTGATCAGCATGTCCGTGGTCATCGCGGGGGTCGCCGCCGTGGCGGGAGTGCTTGCGCGCCGGCGGTGGGTGCTCGGAGCGGGCATCGTCCTTGTCCTCGCGATCATCGGTGCGGTGGCCGCGGCTGCTCGACCGAGCGCGAGTGCGCTCGCCGTCGTGCCGAGCCTCGTCGGCGGCGCCGTGGGGCTGATCGTCCTGAGGATCCTCCTGTCCCGGCTGCCCGGTGCCCGCGCCCCGCAGCTGTCGGAAGAGCGAGCACCTGAGCACGGCCTCGGGCGGCGATCCTTCCTCACGGCTGCGCTGGTGACCGCAGCCGTCGCTGCGGCGGCCGGTGTCGGGGCGCAGCTGCTCGGTGCCGCCACGCAGACCGTCGAGGCGGCCCGTCGTGCCCTCCGGCTCCCGACGCCGTTCCGGAAGGCGCCGGCGTTGCCCGCAGGGGTCGAGTCGGGCGTCGCCGGCGCAGAGCCGTTCGTCACGCCGAACGACGGCTTCTACCGGATCGACACAGCGCTGGCGGTCCCCCAGGTCGATGCCGCGTCCTGGCGGTTGCGCGTGCACGGACTGGTGGAGGAAGAGCTCGAGATCTCCTTCCAGGACCTCCTCGAGGCCGACCTGGTCGAGTCGTGGGTGACGCTCACGTGTGTGTCGAACGTGGTCGGCGGCGACTTGGCTGGCAACGCCAAGTGGCTCGGGCTGCCGATCCGAGAGCTCTTGGCACGAGCCCGGCCGACCGCTGACGCCGACATGGTCCTGTCCACCAGCATCGACGGGTTCACTGCCTCGACGCCGCTCGCAGCGCTCACGGACGACCGCGACGCCCTGTTGGCGATCGGGATGAACGACGAGCCCCTCCCTGCGGTCCACGGGTACCCCGTGCGCATGGTCGTCCCCGGGCTGTACGGGTTCGTCTCCGCCACGAAGTGGGTCGTCGACCTCGAGGTGACCAGGTACGCCGACGCCCGGGCCTATTGGACCGACCGAGGCTGGTCGGAGAGGGGGCCGATCAAGACGGCGTCGCGCATCGAGGTCCCCGGCCCGTTCGCCCGCATCCCCGCCGGTCAGGTCGCGATCGGGGGCACAGCATGGGCCCAGCAGCGCGGCATCACCGCCGTCGAGGTGCGGGTGGACAACGGCGACTGGGCTCCGGCGACGCTCGCGACGGAAGCCTCCGTCGACACCTGGCGGCAGTGGTCGTTCCTCTGGGACGCCACCCCCGGCCTGCACCAGCTCACGGTCCGCGCGACCGACGCCACCGATGAGGTGCAGACGGCTGAACGTGTCGACACCGTGCCCGACGGAGCAACCGGTCAACACTCCGTCTCAGTCACAGTGGAATAGCAGCCTCAGGCCCGCCAGGTGCGGCGTGGCGTCGGCGGCCCGACATCGCTCCCCTCGGGGGTGACCTGGGTTGTCGTCCACCGTCGGTGTGAAGCACGCTGATGCCCGTCCCGATGATCCGGCAACAGACTCTCTGACCTGCCGCTGGAGTCGAACCCGTTACCTCTTTCGTGTCAGGCAGAAGAACGACGTCCGTCCACGTCCGCCAGCGATCGTCTGCGCAGGTCACCAGACTCCGCAGCCGCCGACGAATGCCCGCGGACACCGGCGAACGCGTTGTCGCCTGCGGAAGCGACCTGGCCCATCGACCCGATCAGTCGTGACGGGTCAGCTCGCGCAGGACCTTGCGGCTTCGGACTGGCTCCCGCGGTCGCCATGAACGATGCACCCGGCCGCGTCACCGCGGCGTTGGACGGCGCTGGCCAGCGCGTTCACCGCGATGTGTGAGGTCATCCGGTCGCCGATCGAGTAGCCGACGACCCGGTGGGAGAACACGTCCTTGATCGCGCAGAGGTAGACCTTGCTCTCGCTCGTCGCGTGCTCGGTGATGTCCCACAGCCACAACCGGTTCGGCCCGTCGGCGGTGAACTGGCGGCGCACGAGGTCGTCGTGCGCGGGCGGGCCGGCCTTCTTGCCGCCTCGCGGGCGTCTCTTGCCGAACACCGACCACCATCCGTTGTCCGCAGGCACGACTCGGCGATCCCGTAGTCGCGCTCGATCTGCTTGATCGGGCCTCGCCACGACGGGCGACGCCACGACGGCCGCAGCCATCCGCGACCCGGGCGTCAGTGGACAACCGCCATCACGCGGTCGGCCGTCGTGTGCCCGAGGTAGTAGCCGTCGTCCATGGCGTCTCGGAAGTGGAGGCCGCCCCAGATCCGGGCGTTGAGGGCGTCGTGCTCCAGCGCGGTCAACGTGGCATAGCTGCGCGTGATGGTCCCGGCCTTGAGGACCAGTGCGGTGTCGTCACCGAGCGTCCTGCGCAGCACCTGTGCGAACGGCGACGTCGCGCTGGCGTGCCCGCTCGTGTAGTCGGCGTACGCCGGGTTGGTCACCAAGGGCACCCAGTCTGCCTGGGGAGTGGTCGCGGGGTTGTCGTCCGTGTCCGCGCCCGCAATGGCCTGGAAGGGCCGCCAGTACCCGATCTCGTACTTGAGCCGCCAGGTCGCGATGAACGAGGTCACGAGGGCCGCGTCGATCCGGGCGAAGAGGCGGGTCGTCGGCAGCAGACCCAGCGGCTCGGCGGTGAGCAGGTCGCACACCGCCGTGCGGTACATGAACATCGGGTTGTTCGCGAAGAACTGCGCGATCTCCGTCTGGTCGCCGGTGCGGGTCGTCGAGCCGACGTTGCCGACCGCGCGGACCTCGTCGTAGTCCCGCGTGTAGGCGGCACTGGTGATGGGGTCCGGCCCGTCGAGGACGACGGGGCGGATGCGCACGACCGGGTCGACGTAGCCCAGCCAGGGCAGGGCCATCGCACCCCCCGGTGCAGGCTGCCAGACCCCAGGAGCGGGCGGCTTGCTGTAGACGTACGCGGGGTCGAGACGGCCGTCGTCGACGCGGGAGGCGATCATCCTGTCCGCGGCGGCGGCACCGATGGCCACACCCTTGTCCTGCTTCGCGCCGTCGCGGACCCTCGCCAGGCTCGTGGCCAGGTCGGTGTCGAGCGCCACCGCGGATGCCGGGAAGTACTCGATGAGCACGTCGTGCGCGGCCGTCGCTACCGCGGCCGCTGCTGTGTGCATGCCGTGCCGCTGCGCCTTCTTCGCAGCGTCGTGGACCGCGAGCGACGTGAAGGCGAGGTAGAGCGCGCCGAGCGGCGGCGCACTGCCGGCCTCGGTGTAGATGGTCCGGTTCGCCGTCCGCTGCCAGTCGACGGCGATCGATGATCCGAGCGGCTTGGCGCTCGCCGCCGATCCGACGACTGGCACCGTGATCAGGGGCGCGAGGAGGACTGCAGCGGCAGCCGCGACGATGCGACGACGTGGGCGCATGAGACGCACCTTTCCTCGAGGTTTCGTCCCAGTCTCGAACCGGCGGCGGGGTGACCACCATGCGCATTTCCGCGTATCTTCGCGGCGCTCGGTCCACGCTGGACGCCGGGGGGCATCGGGACGAGACTCGGGACGTCGCCCGTCGGGGCCGGCGGGCACGGAGAGCGAGCCATGGCCGACCTGCTGCTGCGCGAGAGGGAGCAGGCCGTCGTGCGCGCGCTGCTCGCCTCCGAGCCGGCGCCCGGCGCCGCCCTTCCGGGAGAGTGCGTCCTGCCCCACCTCGCCCGCCTGGTCGACTGCGACGCGCTCGGCATCACACTGCTCGACGGGACGGGTGCGGCGGTCGGTGGGGTGGGCATGCTCCACGATTGGATGAAGGGATATGCCCTGCGTGCCGGCGCCGGTCCGGTCCCGCTCGGCGACGACGATCTCCTGGGAGCACCTCCGCGCGACAGCCTGTCGGTGGGTTGGACCCCGCACCTGCTGACGGTCGGGGTCCGAGACGGCACTGGCCACGTCGTCCGGCTGTGGCTCGTTCGCCGGAGGAGTCGGTTCTCGGCTCGGGACCGAGACCTGCTCGGCCTCGTCGCCCCGGCGCTGGAGCGACTGCTGCGCGAGCGTCCGACTCCGGCGGCGCCGCTCTCGCTCACCGCGCAGGAGAGGCGCGTCCTGCGGATGGTGGCGGCAGGTCTCTCCAACGCCGAGATCGCGGAGCGGCTCTTCGTGGCACCGGCCACCGTCCGCAAGCACCTCGAGAACGCGTACCGGAAGCTCGGGGTCACCAACCGCCTCGCAGCGGTGTGCGTGCTCGAGGGCCGCCACCCGGCCGACGTCTACCGCGTCGACGTCCTCGCCTGAACGCCGCCCTCGCGGGTGCACGCGCTCCTCGTCGTCGACCATGTCGTGCCAATCCAGCCGAGATGCTCCAGCGCCCCTCCGGGTTGGAGCCCGGTCGGTACCCACAGCCCCTGATCCACGGTGGCGGTAGCGACGAGGAGTCGAGAGTCATCCGCCCACCGACGAGTCGTGCAAGCCCTGCACGACGCGCAGCCGCGTCCCTCGCTCGCCCGCCTCGGGCGGATGCGCGCCGTCGGGCGTCAGGCGAGTGAGAGGAAGAGCTTCTCGAGCTTCTGCACGTCGAGGGTGCCCGGCTCGCCGTCGTCCGGCTGGGTCAGGCACTGGCGCATGCCGGAGGCGATGATCGCGAACCCGGCGCGGTCGAGGGCGCGGGAGACCGCGGACAGCTGGGTGACGATGTCCTCGCAGTCGCGGCCCTCGTCGAGCATGCGCACGACGGCCGCGAGCTGGCCCTGGGCGCGCTTGAGCCGGTTGGACACCTTGGACATCTCGTCCTTGTCCAGCTCCATGGCGGTGTTCTCCTTCGTCGGGGGTGGGTCACGGTACCCGGGAGGTACCGATGCTCAGCGGCAGGTGCACCGCTGGGCGCGGGGCACGTCGGCCAGCACGGCGTCGACGTGCTCGCCGCAGCCGGCCCAGGTGACCTTGGCGCAGGTGGAGCAGAGGGCGGGTGAGCACATGGGGTTCTCCTTGCGTGGGGTGGGTCAGCGGCGGACGTCGCCGCCGGCGGCGCGCCAGGCGGCGATGCCGCCCGACAGGCTCGTGGCAGCGAAGCCGAGGGTGCGCAGGTGCTTGGCGGCCGTGCGGGAGCGCATGCCCGAGGCGCACATCACCACGACGGGTGCGTCCTGCTTCAGCCGTCGCGGTGCCTTCTCGATCTCGCCGAGGGGCACGTGCACGGCCCGGGGTGCGTGGCCGGCGTTCCACTCGGAGCGCTCGCGCACATCGAGCAGGGTGGCGCCGTCGCGGACGAGCTCGAGCGCGTGGGTGGCGTCGATGGTGGGCCGCAAGGTGTCGTCGTCGGAGCCGCCGAAGAGCCGGCGCAGGGTGCTGGTGAGGGACATGGGGATCTCCTGGGGTCAGGCGACGAGGTCGGGGCGGACGGCGGTGAGGGTGAGCCAGCCGCCGGAGAGGTTGCGGGCGTCCAGGCCGTCGGCGAGCAGGACGCGGGTGGCGATGTGGGAGCGCACGCCGGATCCGCAGTGCACGCTGACCGGACGGCCCGCCGCGGCCGCGCGGACCTCGGCCAGACGTGCGCGCAGCTCGGTGTGCGGGATGTGCATGGCGCCCTTGACGTGCCCGCGGTCGAACTCGGCCGTGGTCCGCACGTCCAGGACGAGCGTGTCCGCGAGGACGTCGTCCAGGTCGGTCGGGTGCCACTGGGGTGTGGTCCCGTCGAGGGCGTTCTGGGCGACGAACCCGAGCATGTTCACCGGGTCCTTGGCTGATCCGTACGGAGGGGCGTAGGCCAGCTCGAGCTCGGCGAGGTCGTCGGCGGTCATGTCGGCACGCAGCGCGGTGGCGAGCACGTCGATGCGCTTGTCGACGCCGGCGCGGCCCACCGCCTGGGCACCGAGCAGGCGGCCGTCCGGGGCGAAGCTGGCGACGAGGTGGATCTGCTCGGCGCCCGGGAAGTACCCGGCGTGGTGCCCGGGATGGATGCGGACCACCTCGTGCGGGATGCCCGCCCGGGCCAGTGTGCGCTGGTTCGCACCTGTCACGGCCGCGGTCAGGCCGAAGACGCGCACGATCGCCGTGCCCAGCACGGGCGCCCGCGGCGTGGTGCGACGACCGAGCATCGAGTCCGCGGCACGTCGGCCCTGCCGGTTCGCGGGTCCGGCCAGCGGCACGGGACCGACCGCTCCGGTGACCGCGTGGATGACCTCGACCGCGTCGCCGACGGCCCAGATGTGGGGGTCGGAGGTGCGCTGGTCGGCGTCGACCCGGACGGCACCTGTGGGCCCCACCTCCAGTCCGGCGTCGAGTGCCAGCCGGGTCGCCGGGCGCACGCCGACGTTGACCAGGACCAGGTCGGCGCTCAGGGTCGTCCCGTCCGAGAGGGCGACGTCGACGGCGCTGTCGGTGCCGGGTGTGATGGCGCGGGCGGACACGCCTGCGTACAGGCCGACGTCGTGGGCGCGGAGCTCGTCGGCGAGCAGGGGTGCCAGCTCGGCGTCCAGGGGCGGTAGCACGTGGTCGGCGAGCTCGACCACGTCGACCTCCAGGCCGCGCGCGACCAGCGCCTCCACGGCCTCGAGGCCGATGAAGCCGGCTCCGACGACGACGGCGCGGGCACGGTCGCGGCCGAGCCGTGTCACGTGCTCGTCGAGGGCGTCGAGGTCGGGGATGGTCCGCAGCGAGTGCACGGCGGGGTGGTCCAGGCCATCGATCGGCGGGCGCACCGCGACGGCGCCGGGGGAGAGCAGGAGAGCGTCGTACGTGAGGGTGTACGTGCCGTCGGCCGTGGTCACCGAGACGGTCTGCGCGGCCCGGTCGATCGCCGTGACCCGGCTTCCGGTGCGCACGTCGAGCGCGAGTGCGGCGCCGAGAGACTCAGGGGTGTTCAGCAGGAGGGCGTCCCGGTCCTTGATCTCGCCGGAGAGGTGGTACGGCAGGCCGCAGTTCGCGAAGGAGACGTAGTCCGACTGCTCGAGCACGACGATCTCCGCCTGCTCGTCCAGCCGCCGCGCTCGAGCGGCGGCGCTCATCCCCCCGGCCACGCCGCCGACGATCACGATCCTGCGGGGTCCGGGCGCGAAGCCTGGCTGTTCGATCTGCATGGGTGCCACTATACCCCAGGGGGTATCCACCCAGAATCCGAGGACGCGTGTCTCGCCTCACGCCGGCCCGCGGAGGAGGGTCGTCGCCGTCACCGCCCACCCGCGATGGTGCGGGAGCGCTGGGCGACCCCGGCGGCGCCGTACGGGTAGTCGTCGACGGACGGGGCGCTGGCGTCGGTCAGCCGCCCGAGCTCGTCCTCCGTGAGCCGGAGGTCGGCAGCAGCCAGGTTGTCGGTCAGCTGGTCGCGGGTGCGGGCCCCGATGATGACCGAGGTGACGGCGGGACGGCTTGCGAGCCACGCCAGTGCGACCTGGGACATCGTGACGCCGCGGCTCTCCGCGACGTCGCGGACGGCGTCGATGACACGCCACGTTCGTGCGTCGGCGTTCCGGGCGTCCCAGGCCTCCATGCCGCGTGCGGGGTTCTCGCCCAGCCGGGTCGCGCCCGTCGGTGGGACGTCTCGCTCGTACTTGCCGCTGAGCCATCCACCGGCCAGAGGTGACCAGGGCAGCAGACCGAGCCCTGCGTCGAGCGCCGCCGGGACCACCTCGTGCTCGATGTCGCGGACGAGCAGGTTGTACTGGGGCTGGAGGGTCACCGGGGGCGACCAGTGGTGCGACCGGGCGACGTGGACCGCCTTCGTCAGCTGCCATCCGAGGTAGTTCGAGAAGCCGTAGTACGAGATCTTTCCCGCGACGACGGCCTCGTCGAGGAACGCGAGCGTCTCCTCGACCGGGGTGAGCGCGTCCCACGCGTGCATCTGGTAGAGGTCGATGTGCTCGACGTCGAGCCGGCGGAGCGACGCGTGCAGGGCGTCGCGCAGGTGGCGACGGGACAGTCCGACGTCGTTCGGCCCGTCGCCCATGGGGAATCGGCCCTTGGTCGCGACGACGAGCTGGCGGGCGTCCGTCGGGTGCGAGGCGATCCACCGTCCGAGGATCTCCTCCGAGGCGCCGCCCGAGTAGACGTCCGCCGTGTCGACGAACGTGCCGCCGCGCTCGACGAAGGCCGTCAGCACCTCGCCGGATGCCGTCTCGTCGGACTCAGCCCCGAACGTCATGGTGCCGAGGCACTGCGTCGAGACGACCGTGCCGCTGTGACCGAGGGTGCGGTACTGCATCGGTGGGGCTCCTTCTGGGAGGTGACTGGGCGTCGACGGGCTTTGGACCCCGACCGACGTCTCGACTCTGCGCTCGGACGACGGTTCGCGCACGTGGACACCCCGTACCCACGACACGTCGGCGGCCGGAGGTGGGTGGGTGCCTATCGCGCGCAGGACGGTCGGCCGACGTAGCGTCGGGTCTCCGGCATCCGCCGTCCGCGCACTGGGAGGAGCCCGATGGGCCTGTTCGCTCGCCGACCACGACAGGACGCCCGTCCACGGGAGGTGGTGGAGCCGTTCGAGTCCTCATCGCCTCCGGGACGCAGTGCGACGGCGCTGTGGTCGGACGGATTCGGACGGGTCGGCACGAGGTCGTTGCAGGTGCTCGCGGTGCTCGCCGTCGTCGCGGTGTTCGTTCTCGTGGTGACGCAGCTGACCCTCGTGGTCATCCCGGTGCTCATCGCGCTGGTCCTCGCCGCCGCGATCTCGCCCCTGGTCTCGTTCCTGCGCCGCAAGGGCCTTCCGTCGGTGCTGGCGACGTGGGTCGCGCTGGTCGCACTCGTGGCGGTGCTGTCCGCGATCCTCTGGCTGGTCGTCGGCGCTGTCGTGAACCAGTGGGGAGACCTGCGCGACCAGGCGCTGGAGGGGTTCGACGAGCTGCAGGTCTACCTCCAGGAGCTGCCGTTCGACATCACCCCGGAGCAGATCGCCTCGGTCCGGGAGTCCGTCACGGGGCTGCTGCAGTCCGACGCGGTGAGCTCGGGTGCGATCGCGGGCGTGTCGCAGACCGTGGACTTCGTCGCCGGCTTCTTCATCATGATCGTGGTGCTGTTCTTCTTCCTCAAGGACGGTCCGCAGCTGTGGGAGTTCCTCCTGCGACCGTTCGAGGGCAGGCGCTACGAGCGCGGCGTGCGCATCGGCGACACGACGGTCCGCACGCTCGGCGGGTATATCCGCGGCACGGCGGTCGTCGCGGCGGTGGACGCCGTCGCCATCGGCATCGGGCTCGCGATCGTCGGCGTGCCGCTCGTCCTCCCGTTGTCCGTGCTGGTGTTCCTGCTGGCGTTCATCCCGCTGGTCGGCGCGACGGTGGCCGGCATCCTGGCCGCGCTGGTCGCTCTGGTGGCGGTCGGCCCCGTCGAGGCGCTGGTCGTCGTGGCGATCGTCGTGGTCGTGAACCAGCTCGAGGGCGACTTCCTCCAGCCCATCGTCATGGGCCGCGTGCTGCGGCTGCACCCGCTCGTGATCCTCTTCGCGCTCACCGCGGGGACGGTGCTCGCGGGCCTGACCGGTGCGGTGCTGGCCGTCCCGATCGCCGCGTCCATCTGGCGTGCTGTGCAGGTCTGGGACGGACCGGACCTTCCTGCCCGGTTCGCCAGGAAGAAGCGACCCGAGACGGGTCCGGCGGTCCGCCGGGACCAGGCCCGGGCGACCGTCGACGTGGCGCGCTAGACCCCGGGCGTCCGTGCCCGGTGTCTGGACGGCGTGGCTCACCGCCGGCCACCCTCGGACGAGCGAGGGGTCGCACCGGCCGGAGATGCAGCACGAGCGCCGGCGCCCGTTCCGGGCGCGGTTCGCTGCCGGTCGCGGAGCAGGAGCAGACCGGGGACGACGACGAGGGCCCCGGCCGCCAGCGTCAGGGCGGGCCACCCCGCGAGTGCGAGCACGATCGTCGACGTGAGCGTGCCGGCCGCGGCCGAGATCCACACGACTGCCTCGACCGAGCCCTCCACGTCAGCCCGCTGCTCGACCGGCAGCCCCACCGCCAGCGACGCGCTGCCGCCCACGAAGCACAGGTTCCAGCCGTAGCCGAGGACGAACAGGCCGATGGCCTGGGGGAGGAGCGCGCCGGATGCCGCCACGACGGTCGAGGTCAGCAGGGTCACGAGGCCGACCACCATCACCGGCACCGGTCCCAGGCGGTCGGCAAGACGTCCCGTGACGGGGGACAGGACGAACATGCCGAGCGTGTGGGCGGCGAGGACGAGCCCGACGACGTCCAGCCCGTGATGGTGCAGGTGGAGCTGGACGGGCACCGACGTCATCACGGCCGCCATGACGACCTGCCCGGTGACCATCACGGCGAGTCCGTCGCGTCCGGCCGGCGACCGCACGATCGTCCGGACGGGCACCCGGAACGTGCTGCGGGGTCGGCGGGCCGTGCGGAGTCCGCTCACCACCAGTGCCGCCAACAGGCCTGCGGGCACGCTGAGCAGGAACGCGCCGGAGAGCGCGGGCCGTCCGAGGGTCTCGGCGAGGCGCGCGGAGGGGAGCAGGAGCAGCGGGCCGCCGACCGCGCCGACGGTTCCGGCCCAGACGATCAGCCCGATCGCGAACCCGCGTCGCCGGGCGGGCACGAGCTCGGCGGCCGCGTAGCGGGACAGCTGCGCGGCGGCGTTCCCCAGCCCGATCAGGAGCATGCCGCCGACCAGCAGCACCACGTTGGCGAGCGGCACGGCGACCGCACCGACCGCGGCGCCGAGCGTGCTCGCGACGTACCCGAGCCGCAGGGCGGCCCGGGTGCCGGCGCGGTGGGTGAGCGCGGTGACGAGGAGAGCACCGAGTCCCGTGCCGATGACCGCCGCGGTGCCGGGCACTCCGCCCCAGGCCGG
Organism: Cellulomonas terrae; assembly: GCF_007990265.1. Classification (GTDB taxonomy): domain Bacteria; phylum Actinomycetota; class Actinomycetes; order Actinomycetales; family Cellulomonadaceae; genus Cellulomonas; species Cellulomonas terrae. Next base: position 62,823 of record NZ_BJWH01000003.1, on the reverse strand, counting down.
CCCCAGGGCGTCGACCGTGACGAGTGCGGCCACCGTGCTGGTGGTCGCGACGACCGCGCTGTTCAGGGCGGCGCCGGTGAACAGCGCGGACGTCGCCCGGGTTGCTGTGGTGGTGGGCTGGTCGGTCATGCAGTCGACGCTACGAAGGTGGACGGCTGCCGTGAATGGCACATCGAAGGCGTTGTGCGCCCTGCGCCTGTCGATCCAGAGGCATTCCGGCGCTACGGTTGATGGATGAGCAGATCGCTCGACGGTACGGACTGGCGCATCCTCTCCGAGCTCCAGGAGGACGGCCGACTGTCGTTCAACCAGCTGGGCCGCAAGGTCAACCTGTCCGCGCCTGCGACCGCCGACCGGGTCCGCAGGCTCGAGGAGGCCGGCGTGATCGCCGGCTACCAGGCCCGGATCGACGCCGCCCACGCGGGTCTCCCGCTCACCGCGTTCGTCAAGCTTCGGTGCTCACCCGGCCGGTGCCTGCTCCGGACCACTGCGTCGGACGAGTTCCCCGAGGTCGTCGAGATCCACAAGCTCAGCGGCAGCTCCTGCACCCTCCTGCGGGTGCGCGCTGCGTCGATGCCCCATCTGGAGGAGATCTTCGAGCGCATCGGGAGGCACGGCGAGATCGACACCCAGATCGTGCTGTCCACCCAGTACGAGGGCCGTCCTGTCACGGAGCCGCCGACCGAGAACCGGTCCGCAGAGCGGTCGCCGGGGTGGAGCCGGGGGACTCGCCCGGACGGCGCCTGAGGGGGCACGGCACCCGGGAAGTCGGGACCTTCAGACCTGGCCGTGCGAGGACCTCTGCTCGACGCTGGAGTCGGCGGAGGTCCGGTCCTGGCGGACCACGTGCAGAGGGAAGGTGTGGTCCGATGGCACGCACCTGGGGTGTCGCCGTCTACCTCTTCGACGTGGACGACCCGCCGCACGTCGGTGTGACCGAGGCGCACGCGGTGCTGTCGATGTCGAGCGGCGCCACGCTGCACGGCTACGGGCGCGTCCGTCGCGACCCGTCGCACGGTGGGAGAGGTGCCGAGGCGAGCGACCGGATCGCCGCCGCCGGGGCGCTGCGGGACCTCGCCCACCGCCTGCTGCGGGCGTGCTCCGAGGAGCTGTCCGAGATCGAGCAGGAGGACGTGGAGATCCTGCGGTGACCTCTCCCCGGGGTGCCGGCACGTCCTGACGTGCTCACGGGACCATCGGCCCTGCCCGCCCGCTGCGCCGCGGAGTATCGCTGGAGGTGCGCGGGCAACCGTGCCCGACGCGGTCGAGGTGAGGAGTCACCATGAAGGCGCTCGTGTTCCACGGTCCGAACACCATCGCGTGGGAGGAGGTCCCGGACGCGCGTCTGCTCGAACCGACCGACGCTGTGGTCCGGGTCGACACCACCACCATCTGCGGCACCGACCTGCACATCCTGCACGGCGACGTCCCGGCGGTCACCGACGGACGCGTGCTCGGCCACGAAGGCGTGGGGACCATCGTCGCGGTCGGCGACGGCGTGAGCAGCCACGCGGTCGGCGAGCGCGTGATCATCTCCTGCATCAGCGGGTGCGGCGTCTGCACCTACTGCCGGAGCCAGAACCCCTCGCACTGCCTGGCGCCCGAGGGGATGTCCGGCATCGGCTGGGTGCTCGGCCATCTGATCGACGGGACCCAGGCCGAGCTGGTCCGGGTACCGTTCGCCGACAGCTCGCTGCACCGCCTTCCCCCGAACGTGCCCGACGAGCTTGCGGTGCTGCTCTCCGACATCCTCCCGACGGGGTTCGAGATCGGTGTGCGGTACGGGCAGGTCCAGCCGGGTGACACCGTCGCCGTCGTCGGAGCCGGACCTGTCGGCCTGGCCGCGATCGCGACCGCGGGGCTCTACGGTGCCGCGCAGATCATCGCCATCGACACCGACGGCCACCGGCTCGACGTCGCGAAGCGGCTGGGCGCGACGGTCACGGTCGACCCCTCGGCGCCCGAATGGAAGGCGCAGGTGCTGGCGGTGGCCGAGGAGGGCGGGGTCGACGTGGCGATCGAGTGCGTCGGCATCCCGCAGACGTTCACCATGTGCACCGAGCTGGTCCGGCCCGGCGGGCACGTCGCGAACGTCGGGGTGCACGGCACACCGGCCGAGCTGGCGCTCCAAGACCTGTGGATCAGGAACATCACCATCACCACCGGCCTCGTCAACACGACCACGCTGCCGATGCTGCTTCGCCTGGTCGCGGCGGGGAAGCTGCCGGTGCAGGCGTTCGTCACCCACCGGTTCGACCTGGCAGACATCGTCTCGGCGTACGACACGTTCGGACGCGCGGCGCAGACCCAGGCGCTCAAGGTGCTCCTGACCCGGTGACAGGCAGCAGACGAAGGGCCCGGCTCCATGACGAGCCGGGCCCCCCTGCGCCGCGGTCGCCGACCCTGCCGATCGCTCGGGATCCGCGACCACCGCGCGGAGCGGGTGACCACCTGCATCGCACCGGTGGCGGCCCGCCCCAGGACCGTCATCCGTCGTCGCGAACCACGATCACCGGGACCGTCGCCTCGTGCAGCACGGCGTGGCTGACGGAGCCGAGCAGCATGCCGCGGAAGCTGCCCAGCCCGCGCGAGCCCACCACCAGGAGCGCAGCAGCCGCACCGAGATGGACGAGCGCGTCGGCCGGGTCGTCGTCGACGAGCGCGAGCTCGACGGCGAGCCCGTCGTTCTCGTCCCGCAGCCTGTCGGCCACGGCCTGCGCCGCCCGGTGTGTCGGGTCGCTCTCGTCGGCGGTCGCCAGCGGGGGGACGCTCCCGCGCCCGAAGGGATCGGGGATCGTCGGCCGGGCGTGCACGACGAGCAGAGGCCGCCCCCGCATCCACGCCTCCCGTGCCGCGACGCGCGCCGCCGCCAACGACGCCGACGAGCCGTCGACGCCGACCACGACCGCTGCCCTCGTCGGCGCCGGCCGGTCGGGGTCGGAGCGGACGACCACGACCGGGCAGCGAGCGTGCGCAGCGACGTGGGCACCCGTCGACCCGGTCCGTGCGCGGCCGGTGCGCACGTGTGCGCCGAGAACGAGCAGCTGGGCGCCGAAGCTGAGCTCCCGCAGGGAGGGCACCACCTGGCCGTGCAGCACGCGCGTCTCGACGTGCAGCCCTGGGTGGTGCTCCTCGAGCAGGCTCGCCTCGTCCGCCAGGTACTCCTTGGCCTCGAGGCCGAGGTCGCCGCTCGCGACGATCGGGTACCAGCTCCACGCGGTTCCCTGCCAGGAGTCCTCGACGACCCGGACGAGCAGCAGACTGGCCCGCCGCCGGACCGCCTCGTCGACTCCCCACCGGAGCGTCTGCGCGCTGTGTGCGGTTCCGTCGAGGGCGACGACCACGGGTCCGTCGGCACGCATGAGGAGCCTCCTCCGTCGGCGGCGGACGACGCCGACCTCGTGGCCGACCGCACCGCCCGCGCTCCCTCCACCCTCCGCCTCGCCGAGCCGCGGCGTCCCGGGACTTGAGTCCTGGATGTCCGCAGTGAGGACCTTCGACCCTGGGGCGCCACCACGACCCGGAGCAGCGTGGGGTCGTCAGAGTTGACGAGAACCCGGTCCCGACGGCGGGGCCGTGGGAGAAGGAGAAGGCATCATGGCCACCATTCATCCCGAGGCCAGGACGTCGACGCACCCGACCACCATGGTCGAAGACGACGTCGTCACCTCCGCGACGGGCCGCCGCTGGCTCGCCGCCACCCGGCTCGCCACAGGGTTCATCTTCCTGTGGGCGTTCCTCGACAAGACCTTCGGTCTGCACTACGCCACCGGCGCCCCCGTGACGGAGGGCGACCCGACGCTGTCCTGGATCGACGGCGGGACGCCCAGCCAGGGGTTCCTGCAGTACGGGACGACCGGCCCGTTCGCCGACACGTTCGCGTCGATGGCGAGCACGTGGACGGACTGGCTGTTCATGCTCGGTCTGCTCGGCATCGGTGTCGCGGTCATGCTCGGCGTCGGGCTGCGCATCTCGGCCGTCGCCGGCTCGATCATGATGGCGCTGATGTGGATCGCGGAGTGGCCGCTCGAGCAGGGCTCGAACAACCCCCTGATCGACTACCACATCATCTACGCCCTGGTCCTCGTCGTGTGCGCCGTCCTGCTCGCGGGCGACACCTGGGGCCTGGGACGCCGGTGGGCGCGCATCCGCGCCGTCCAGCGATTCGCCTGGCTGCGGTAGCCGGCAGCCGACGACCGCTGTGCCCGCCGCGCTCGCGCGCGACGGGCACGGCTTCTGACGGGCCGCCCGTCCTGGACGGAACCAGCGGAGGGTGAGGGTGATGAAGGCGCTGGTCGTGTACGAGTCGTCGTTCGGAAACACCGGGAAGGTCGCCCGAGCCGTCTGGGAAGGCCTCTTCAGCCGCCTCCCGGACGCGGTGCTCCTCGAGGTCGGCGCGGCCCCGACGCACCTCCCGCTCGATGTGCAGCTGGTGGTCGTCGGCGGCCCGACGCAGGCGTTCGGCATGAGCCGGCCCAGGACGCGCGCGGACGCTCAGGCCCAGGCCGGGACGGCTGTTCCCGCGCCCTCGACGGGGGTGCGGGAGTGGCTGGCAGCGCTCGAGCAGCCCGAGCAGCACGTGCGTGCGGCGACCTTCGACACACGGATCGCCAGCCCCCACCTGCCCGGTTCCGCCGCCGCCGGCGCGCGGCGCGCACTGCGGCGCGCCGGCCTCGACGTCACCGCCGGGGCCGAGAGCTTCTGGGTGCTCGGCACGAAGGGTCCGCTGCGCGACGGAGAGCTGGAGCGCGCCTACTCCTGGGGTGTCGGCCTGACCGACCTCCTGCTGGGTGGGCACGCAGAACCGGACCCAGCACCGTCACGGTGACGTCCCCGCTGCGGTAGCGGGGGACGGACCGCTCGGCCCGGCCGCTAGATGAAGAGCAGCTGCGCGCCCGCGGTCTTCTCGATGAAGTCGCTGGCGCTGATGATCCCCTCGACGTCCTCCATCAGGTCGGCGGGCGTCAGGTGGTTCATGTCCGCGGAGAGCCGGCACGCCCACAGGTGACCCCCGGAGGCCACGATCTGTTCGAGGAACTCCGGGACGTCGGGGACGTCGAGCTCCGCGATCGCCTTCCTCAGGCGTGACGTCGCCAGTGCGGTCATCCCGGGAAGCCCTCCGAGCCCCTGCGGCAGGTGGGTCGCCGTGTTCCCGAGCATGGTGAACTTCAGGTCGCTCATCCTGGCTGTGGTGATCATGTCGAGCCCCCAGAAGGTGAAGAACACGTGCGTCTCGACGCCTTCGCCGAGCGCGGCGTTCGCCAGGATCAGGCCGGGATAGGCCATGTCGAGGTTGCCCTTCGAGCAGATGATCGCGAGCTTGCGGCCCGAGGGGCCGTCGGTCTCGAACTGGGGCACGATCGCGGGTGCGGTCTCGGTGGAGGTCATGACAGTGCCTCTCGTCGTCAGTGCGGGTCAGACGCAACCCACGGGCTTGGGCAGGCCGGCGACGTAGGCCATCTTCTTCGCCGGCTTCTGCGGGAAGAGCCGGAAGAGCTCTTTGACGGGCACGCCGCTGCCGGCTGATGCTCGCCGGAGCGTCGGAGTCTCGCCGCGCTGGTGGAAGTCCGCTCGGAGGAACTCCAGGACCGCACGATGCTCGTCGGTGAGCGTGAGCCCGACCTGGGCGGCGAGGACGGACGCGAGCTCGTCGTCCCACTCGGAGGGATCGGTCAGGAAGCCCTCGTCGTCGACGTGGATCGTGTGGCCCGCGAGGGTCGTGACTGGCATGGTGCACCGCCTCTAGGACGTGGTGACGGGGGACTTCTTGCCGGCCATGGACATGGCGGGCGGGACGGGCATCGGCCGACCGGGGAGCAGGACGTTCCAGTACAGCCAACGGAACGCGAGCTTCCCCACGTGGTTGACACGGCTCTCGGTGAGCAGGCGCATCGGCCCGACGAACGGGACCGGGTAGGTCCCGGGCAGTGGCTCGGTGTCGTAGTTGAAGTCGAGCAGCAGAGCCTTACCGTCCCCGGACTCCACGAAGCAGTTGGCATGGCCGTCGAACGAGTGCGTGAGCTCCCGGCCGGCAGCAAGCTCCACCACGTTGTCGACCAGCACGTCGGCCGAGAAGTGGGCGACCGATCCTGCCTTGGAGGTCGGGAGGTCGGACGCGTCACCGATCGCGAAGATGTGCGGGTCCGCCGTCGACTGGAGCGTGTGCCGGTCGACCGGGACGAAGGCGAGCTCGTCGCCGAGGCCCGACCGCTCGACGAAGTCGGCGCCACGGTTCAGCGGCACGGTGACGAGCAGGTCGAACGGGATCCGCCGACCGCCGTAGGACTCCAGCGCGGTGCCGTCGATGCGTTCGACGAGGAAGTCCGGCTCCACCGTGATGCTGCGTTCGGCGAGCATCGAGCCCAGCCGCTGCGACGCGACGGGCTGGGTGAAGGCACCGTCCAAGGGGGTCGCATAGATCAGGTCCGTCGCGTCGCGACGCCCGCGCTCCCGCAGCCAGTGGTCCACGAGGAACGTGAACTCGAGCGGTGCGACGGGACACTTGATCGGCACGTCGGTCACGTGGACGACGAGGCGGCCACCCGTGAAGCGTCGCAGTGCGGTGGCCAGGGCCTTCGCCCCGTCGAGCGTGTAGAAGTCGAAGATGGTGCGGCGCCACTGCGGACCGAGCATCCCTGGCGTCTGGTCCGGGCGGGGCACGGCGCCGGAGGCGATCACCAGGAAGTCGTAGGGGAGCAGCCGGCCGTCCAGGAGCACGACCTCCCGTGCGGCGGGGTCTACGCGGTCGACCGCCTCCAGGACCAGCTCGATGCCGTCGCGCACGAAGGCGTGGCGTGACCGCACCAACGATCGGGTCGGACCACCGAACGGCACGAAGAGGAAGCCGGGCTGGTAGGGGTGCGCGTCGTCCCGGTCCACGACGGTGATCACCCAGGTGTCGTCGAGCCTGCGGCGGAGCTTGTTGGCCACCATCGTCCCGGCGGTCCCCCCGCCGAGCACGACCACGTGCCTGGTCACGGCTGTCAGTGCACGACGTGCACGTCGCCGTGCTCGATCGCGGAGATGTCGTCGGAGGTCGCGCGCAGGAGGCGGTCCGCGAGGTCACGCAGCGCGCGCGCGGCAGCCAGCTCCTCACCGATCTCGGGGACGTCGACGTCCTGCGGTGCACGTCGGGCGCGGCCGTAGCCGTCCAGGCGGGTCCCCGCCGACGTGGTGAGCACGGCGTGCGCCTTCGTCACGTCGCCGTCGTCCCGGACGTCGTCCGCATCGAAGAGGTGGATCACGACTTTCCAGGTGTGCGTCATCGCACTGCTCCCTTCCGCCTACCCGGGCCGCCCCGCCACCGGGGCGACTCGTCCTCACCACCAGCCTTCGTCGGGTGCCGTGCGCGAGATAGGGCAGAAGGTCCCGATGCCGACCGGACCCGGCGCACGCAGGCTTCGGGACCTCCGACCCTGGTCCGTGCGGGGCGGCGGCCGAAGGCTGGCGGGAGAAGGACGACGCGTGAGCTCTCGCTGGTGGGAGGTCGGAGATGGACGTCGGACGGACGGCCCTGACGTTCCTCGGCGGCGCCGGGACGGTGACCGGCAGCGCGTTCCTGGTCGAGCACGACGGTCGTCGACTCCTCGTCGACTGCGGGCTCTACCAGGGCGAACGGCAGTGGCGCCGGCTGAACTGGGAGCCGTTCGCCGTCCCGCCCGCAAGCATCGACGCGGTGGTGGTCACGCACGCCCACCTGGACCACTGCGGCTACCTGCCCGTCCTGGTCCGCGACGGGTTCGCCGGCCCGATCTGGGGCACGCGATGGTCGAACGAGCTCGCGGCGATCGTCCTGCGGGACAGCGGGCACCTCAACGAGCGCGACGCGCAGTACGCCCGTGCGAGCGGGTACTCGCGGCACGACCCCCCGCTGCCGCTCTACACCGTGGAGCAGGCCGACGAGGCCGTCTCCCACTTCCGGGCCGTCTCGTACGAGGACGAAATCACGGTCGCCGACGAGCTCGGCTTCACCCTGTGGCCGGCCGGTCACGTGCTCGGCTCGGCCAGCGTCCTCGTCCGGGCCGGAGGTGCCCGGGTGCTGTTCTCGGGCGACCTCGGGCGCCCCTCCCATCCGGTCCTGCCGCCCCGGGCGAGTCCCCCCGACGCGGAGACCGTCGTGGTCGAGTCCACCTACGGAGATCGCCGCCACGACGTCGGCACGCCGGCGCACTACCGCATGGCTGCGGCCATCCGCCGGACGGTGGGGCGCGGAGGCTCGGTCCTCGTCGCGGCGTTCGCCATCGACCGGACCGTCCTGGTGCTCGAGGCGCTCTCTGCCCTCATGAGAGGCGGCGACATCCCCGAGGTGCCGGTGATCGTCGACAGCCCGATGGCGCTCGCCGCGCTGGAGGTGTACCGCGACGCCGCCACGCAGGGGCAGCTCCGGCCCGGGATCGGCCCCGAGCTCGTCGACCTGCCCACCCTCCGTCTCGCACCGATGCCGGCCGAGTCGATGGCGCTCAACCGGCCCGACTCGCCGTGCATCGTCCTGTCCGCCTCCGGGATGGCATCCGGCGGGCGCATCGTCCATCACCTGCGCTCGTGGCTGCCCGATCGCGACAACTGCATCGTCCTCACCGGCTTCCAGGCGCCGGGGACGCGGGGTCGTGACCTCGTCGACGGGGCGCGGGAGGTCAAGCTGCTGGGGCGGTACGTGCCCGTGCGCGCGGAGATCGTCCACGACGAGGAGTTCTCCGTGCACGCCGATGCGGGCGAGCTCGTCGAGTGGCTCGGTCAGCTGCAGCGGCCGCCGGCGGCCGTGTACGTGGTGCACGGCGAGCCGCGTGCGGCACTGGCGCTGGCGGACCGTGTCCGCGCGTCCGTGGGGTGTGCGGTCAGCGTCCCGGAACGCGGCGAGAGGGTGCTCGTGGACGACGCTCAAGCGCTGCACCCGAGGTCGGGAAGCGCACCGTGAAGGCCGCGGCAGGCGACCGGCTCGTCGTCGCGGGGGCGCACCTCGGCGACGCTAGCCGCGACGCGGAGGTCCTGGAGGTCCGCGGGGCAGACGGCGGACCGCCGTTCCTCGTGCGCTGGTCGGACTCCGGTCACCTCGGTCTCGTCTTCCCGGGACCCGACGCCGTGATCGCAGATCCTCAGGCGAAGGGCGTGCTCCGCACGACGAGAGGCGCCGGGGGCACCTGAGACCCGCCGCAGCCCGACGTCCTTCAGGACTCGGCAGGCTGGGCGGTCAGCCGACCGGTCGTGCACACGTCGACCGGCACACCGTCCACCTCCGCGGGGACGTCGACACAGGCGTCGACGACGTTGACCCGCAGCACGTAGCCGTCGCCCGTCCGGGCGAGCCCGACGCCGCAGACGCCGGACCGTCCCGCGAGTTGCGCACGGAGCCGTCGCTGGGCTCCGCGTGCGGCGCTGAGGGTGGGACCTGGACGACGGCGCGGCGTGCGGGACGTCGGCTCGGTCGCGCTCCGTGGTGCGTTCGTCATCGCCGTACCTCCCTGAGTCCCAGGCACCCGGTCCGTCGCGTGGTGATGTGCTCGGTCAGGGCCCGCGGGTCCCTGACCTGCGTGGGCCCGCAGGTCCTTGTCGGGCTCGGGTCCAGGGGCCCTCGGAGCCGACCGCACGGTCAGCGGACCACGACCACGGGGCTCGTGGCATGGTGCAGGACCGCCTGGCTCACCGACCCGAGCAGGAGGCCGCGGAAGCCCCCCAGCCCGCGCGAGCCCACCACGACCATCTCGGCGTCCTCCGCGGCGGCGAGGAGGACCTGCGCCGGCCCGCCGCGGCGGACCACGGGCGTCACGTCGACGTCGGGGTAGCGCTCCGCGTGGCCCGCGAGGCTCTCGGACAGCACCGCCTTCTCCGCCACCCGGATCTCCTCCACCTCCTCGGGCATCCACGGCGGCACCGGGCCGAACAGCGACGGAAGCTCCCAGCCGTGCACGGCGACGAGCGGGAGACCCAGCCGGGACGCCTGGTCGAACGCGAAGTCGACGGCGCTCATGCTCGTCGCAGAGCCGTCCACCCCCACCACGACCGGTCGCACGGACTGCTCCGCCGAGGCGGGCTGCGTCCGGACCACGACGACCGGGCAGTGAGCGTGGGACGCGACGGTCACGCCGACCGAGCCGAGGAGCAGTCCCGCGAAGCCTCCGCGGCCCCGGGACCCCACGACGAGCAGCCGGGCGTGCTTCGACGCCTCCGTGAGGACGGCGGCCACGCTGTCCTCCGGTTCGAGCTGCGTCGTGACCACGAGGTCCGGGTCTGTCACCCGCAGCCGCTCGACGCCGTTCGCGAGGACCTGCGTGCCGATCTTGACGGTCAGGTCCAACGGTCGGTCGGCGACGACGTAGCCGTCGAGGAACGTCCGTGCGACGTGCACGATCCGTAGCGACGTGTGCTCGCGCCGAGCCGCCTTCGCAGCCCAGGCCAGTGCCTCGTCCGCGTGGTTCGAGCCGTCGTACCCCACCACGATCTCTCGGTTCATCTCACACCTCCGAAGACTTCCTCGTCCCGTCGTCCGGTTCGGACACCTCGATCGTGCGCACGCGCCGCGCAGGGTTCGTAGAGTCGGAGGTCCTGCGCTGCGGCGGGGCGGTTCGCAGGGGGACAGGACCTTGGGCCGTTCCGCTGGTCGCCCGCGCACGGTTCGCTGGAGACGATCACGGTGGATCACGGGAGGGATGGCCATGAGCTCGACCGCCGCCGTCGGACCCGGCCTGATCGTCGTCGGCGTCGACGGCTCCGAGCCGGCGCTCCGGGCGGTCGGCACGGCTGCCGTGCAGGCACGCCTGCTCGGGTGCCGGCTCGAGGTGGTGCACGCGTTCATCTGGCCCGAGCTCCGAGGTCCCGCGGTCCCGACCCCCGCGTGGCTGCCTGGTGCGGGCCTGCAGGCATCGGCTGAGCGCACCGTGGACGAGGCGGTCCGGCGGGCCCAGGAGACGGCGCCGGGGGTCGCCGTGAGTGGAGCGGTGGTGCCCGGCGCGCCCGAGCCGGTCCTCCTGCGCGCGAGCGTGGGTGCTGCTCTCGTCGTGGTGGGCGACCGCGGTCTGGGTGGGTTCACCGGGCTCCTTCTCGGCTCGGTCGCCGTCGAGCTGGCGTCCCGCGCCCGGTGCCCCGTCGTCGTCGTCCGTGGTCGGTCCGAACCCACCGGTCCGGTCGTGCTGGGGGTGGACGGCGGCGCGCTCAGGGCGACGGTCGCCGACCTGGCACTCTCGTGGGCCGCGGCCAACGGGCTGACGCTCCGTGCGGTCCACGCTGTGCCTGACGGACGCCCGCGGGACCTGGGTGCGACCGGTGAGCAGGACCGGCGGTGGTCGTCCGATCCCGCCACCGTCCCCGAGGAGTTCTCGGCGGTCGAGGTGCGTCGGCGCACCCGTCCGGCGGTCGAGGTGGAGCGTGCGGTGCGGAGCGGGGACGCACGGCGCGTGCTCGTCCGCGAGAGCGAGGACGCGAGCCTCGTGGTCGTGGGGTCCCGGGGCCGCGGGGGGTTCGACGGGCTCCTGCTCGGGTCGGTGAGCCACGCGGCGCTGCACCACGCAGCCTGCCCGGTCGCCGTGGTCCCGCACCTGTCAGGTGGGCTTCGACCACCGCTACGACCACCCGACCTCGGGGCCTAGCGGGCGTGGTGCGGGTGCACGATCGCGACCGGGCAGGTGGCGTGGTGCACCACGGCATGACTGACCGACCCGAGCAGGAGACCCGTGAACCCGCCGCGTCCCCGGGAGCCGAGGACCACCAGCTGGGCATCACCCGAGGCAGCGAGCACGATCTCGGCGGCGCCACCCAGCCGGACCGTGGACCGCACCTCGACGTCCGGGTACCTGTCGGCGTGCCCGGCCAGGCTCTCGGCGAGGAGGGCCTTCTCGGCGACGAGCCGATCCGCGATCTCGTCCGGTGTCCATGCCGGGGTCGGTCCCAGCAACGCAGGCATCTCCCAGGCGTGGACGGCCAGCAACGGAGCCTCGCGGCGGGACGCCAGGTCGAACGCGAGGTCGACCGCACTGGTGCTCGTGCGCGAGCCGTCCACCCCGACGACGACGGGCCGTGCCAGCGGGACGGACGAGCTGCCCGGGCGGTGCCGGACGACGACCACCGGGCACCGGGCGTGCGCTGCGACCGCCGTGCTCACCGAGCCGAGCAGCAGGCCTGCGAACCCGCCCAGGCCGCGCCCTCCGACCACCAGCATGCGTGCATCGGTGCTCATGTCGACGAGGGTGCCCGGGACGCTGTCGCGCAGCTCCAGCGACGACGTGATCTCGACGTCGGGGGCCGCAGACCGTACGCGTTCCACGCCCTCGGTCAGTGACCGGCCGCCGCCCTGCCCGAGCCCGACATGGACGATGCGCAGCGGACGACGCTCCCGTCTCGCCTCGTCGGCAGCCCACTCCAGCGCCTCCTGCGCCTCCGGAGAGCCGTCGTACCCGATCACGATGTGCCCGCTCATGCTGCACCTCCGGCGCCGTGTCCTGGGCACTGCTCTGCTCGTCTCAGGCTCGTCCAGGCGCCGCCGCGTCCCCAGGGCCGTTGGTCCCGAAGCCCCTCCAGCGAGCGGCCGCCGCGGTCTCCGCCAGCCCCACCGCGAAGAACGTCCACTGCACGGGCGACTCCCAGCCGATCAGTGGCAGCTGGGCAACCACCCAGCCGGTCAGGACGACGCCGGCGCCCAGTGCGGCCTGAGGTGCCCGGGCGTGCCGGCGCAGGCCGAGCACCAGCGCGGCGCCCTGCGGCACGCCGACGCACATCGCGAGAGCGACAGCGGGGACGAGCGGGCCGTTCACGAACGTCAGTCGGTCGACCAGCGGGTCGAACTCGCCGGACAGGAAGCCCTGCACGCCCGCGAGGGCGCCCACGGTGGTCAGCCCCGCGAGTGCGATGGCGCACCGCCGGGCCACCGGCCTCGGCGACGGGAGCGACGTCCGCTCGGTCATGGCACGAGCGTGGCCCGGGACGCGAGCGCCGACCAGGGCAGAAGGTCCCCGGCAGCGGAGACACGGATGCCGGCGGGGCGACGTCGGTGCCCGCGATCGTCACGCCCCCGTCGGGCGGTCGCGGTAGGCCCTCGGCGACATCCCGTGGACCCCCGTGAAGTGGCGTGAGAAGTACAGCGGATCGTCGTACCCCGCCGCCCGTGCCACCGATGCGATCGACGACGTCGTGCTGTCCAGCAGCTCCCGGGCCCGCGCCATGCGCAGCTGGGTCTGGTACTGCAGGGGAGAGGCGCCGAGGTGCCGGCGGAAGAGGGCGTTCAGCTGGGACGGGCTCAGCCCCACCATCGCGGCGAGCTCCTGGGTGGAGGTCCGGCGGGGCGCCGTCGCGCGGAGGTGCTCCGCGGCCTGCTCGACGGGGCTGAGCCCGGGTCCCGGGGTGCGTCGGCCCGTGGCCGTGATGTGGGCGAGCGCGTGCCACGCGGCGCCGGAGGACCGCACGAAGGCCGTGGTCGTCATCCCGTCGTCGAGCGCGTCGACGACCTGCGCGACGAGGCTCGCGACGGGTGCGGCGTCGCGCAGGTGGGTGACCGGGCCGCCGGCGGCGTCGCGCGCCGCGTCGACGAGGTCGCCGGAGTCGGACCCGACGACGTGGAGCCACCACAGCGTCCACGGGTCGGTGTCGCCGGCCCCGTACGCGTGGGGCTCTCGCGCGCGCAGCAGCACGGCGTCGCCGCGCCCGACGGGGACGGTGGTCCCGCCCGTCCGGCACCAGCCCGAACCGTCGGTGCAGACCAGGAGGACGTGCTCGGCGGCGCCGACGGCCCGCTCCCGACCGTGCCGCGACGCGTGGGGGAAGAAGCCGGCGTCGGTCACGACGAGCTTGCCCGTCACCGGGTGGCCGAGCGCGCGCTCGACCGCGGGCCGGGGGACGACCAGCATCCGCTGGCCGGCGAAGCCCTCGCGGAGGAACTCTCGCGTCCGGATCGGCGGTTCGTCCATGTGCGTCAGTGGAACGTGCATCGGCGAACGATGTCAACCGCCGATATGTTCATCACCATGCTCAGCGACGAGTCCACGATCGTCCTGCCGGAGGCCCCGGACGACATCGCCGGACGATCCGTGCGCGCCTGGCCGCACGCGGTCTCGATCGACACCTACGAGGTCGGGGCCCCGGACCGGTACCCGGCGTACCTCGACCAGCGCGTCTACCAGGGCTCCTCGGGAGCGGTGTACCCGTTGCCGTTCATCGAGAGCGTCGCGCAGGTCAAGACGCCACGGCTGTGGGACGCGGTGCACCTCGAGAACGAGTACGTCCGACTGATGATCCTGCCCGAGCTCGGCGGACGGATCCACGTGGGCCTCGACAAGACCAGGGACTACGACTTCTTCTACCGCAACGACGTCATCAAGCCCGCACTCGTCGGCCTCGCCGGGCCGTGGGTCTCCGGCGGGGTGGAGTTCAACTGGCCGCAGCACCACCGGCCCGCCACGCACCTGCCGTGCGAGGTGACGATCGAGGAGGAGCCCGACGGCTCGGTCACGGTGTGGTGCTCCGACCACGACCCGTTCGCCCGCATGCAGGGGATGCACGGCCTGCGGCTGCGGCCCGGCAGTGCCCTGATCGAGGTGCGGGGGCACGTCGTCAACCGGACCGACGACGTCCAGACGTTCCTGTGGTGGGCGAACGTCGCCGTCGCGGTCGACGACGGCTACCAGTCCTTCTTCCCGACGGACGTGCACGTCGTCGCCGACCACGCGAAGCGCGCCGTCACGACGTTCCCGCAGGCGTCGGGCCGCTACTACGGCGTCGACTACGCCGCGCAGCGCACGCCGGAGCGCCCCGACGGCGACCGGCTCGACTGGTACCGGAACATCCCGGTGCCGACGTCGTACATGTGCCTGGGCACGCAGGACGACTTCTTCGGCGGGTACGACCACGGTGCCCGCGCGGGCTTCGTGCACTGGGCCGACCACCGCGTGGCGCCCGGCAAGAAGCAGTGGACCTGGGGCAACGCGCCGTTCGGGCAGGCCTGGGACGCGCAGCTGACGGACACCAACGGCCCCTACATCGAGCTCATGGCCGGGGTCTTCACGGACAACCAGCCGGACTTCGCCTTCCTCAGGCCGGGGGAGACCAAGACGTTCTCCCAGTACTGGTACCCGATCCAGGACATCGGACCGGCGCACCAGGCGACGCGCGACGCGGCGGTGAGGCTCGACGTCGTCGACCAGGGGTCGACGACGCTGGTCCGCGCGGGTGTCGCGACGACGTCCGCCCGGCCCGGCAGCCGGGTGCTCGTGCGGTCCGGGGACCTCGTCCTCCTCGACGAGCGGGTCGACCTGGCACCCGGCGCGCCGTTCGTCCAGGAGGCGACCGTCGGCGGGTCCCTGCTCCCCGAGTCCTGCGAGCTGGTGGTGGAGCACGACGGGGGAGTGCTCCTGACGTGGAGCCCGCGGCCGCAGGCGGGCGAGCAGGGGGCGCCGACCGGCGCCGCCACCGAGCCCCCGGAGCCGTCACAGATCGACTCCGTCGACGAGCTGTACGTCACGGGCGTGCACCTGGCCCAGTACCGCCACGCCACCCGGTCACCCGAGCCGTACTGGGCCGAGGCCCTGCGTCGCGACCCGGGCGACTCCCGGTCCCACGTCGCCCTCGGTTCCCGGCGCCAGCACGACGGCCGGCTGGAGGACGCGGAGCAGCACCTGCGCGCCGCAGCGACCCGGTTGACCCGGCGCAACCCCAACCCACGCGACGGAGAGGCGCACTACCGGCTCGGTGTCGTCCTCGGCCGCCTGGGTCGCTCCGACGACGCGAGGTCGGCACTGGCGACGGCCATGTGGGACGGCGCGTGGGTCGACGCGGCGACGGTGGCGTCGGCGCGCCTCGACCTGGCCGACGGACGGACCGAGCGGGCCGCCGACGACCTGGCCGCGTTGCTGGTCCGCACCCCCGGGCACCACCAGGCACGCAACCTGGCGGCGGTCGCGGCCCGGCGTCGGGGCGACCTGACCGCCGCCCGGGCGCACGTCGAGCTCGTCCTGACGACGAACCGGCTCGACGCCTGGGCGCGTGACCTCGGGCACCGCCTCGGACTCGACGTCACGACCACCAGCGATCCCACCGTCGCCCTCGACGTGGCCAAGGAGTACCTCAGCGTCGGGGAGGACGATGCGGCCGCCGACCTGCTCGAGCGGACCAGCACCGTCCCGTCGATCCCCGGTCGGACGAACGTCGGGCCGCTCGCGCTCGTGCACCTGGCCGACCTCGAGCTGCGTCGAGGTCGCCCGTCCGGGGCCGAGACGACCCTGGCGGGGGCGCGATCCCTGGACCGCACCTGGTGCTTCCCGTCAGCGGGCGACCATGACGCTCTGCAGCGCCTGCGCCGATGGCTGCCGGGCGACGCGCTGCTCGCGGAGCTGCACGGCCACTGGCTCTACGCCGCCGGCCGGCGCCTCGAGGCGATCGAGGCGTGGGAGGTGGCCGCGACCAGCGGGGACGCCGGACCGGTGGTCCTGCGCAACCTCGGCGTCGCCGCGCACAACGTCCAGGGCCGGCCAGACCTCGCCGCCGCGTACTACGCCCGAGCGCGAGCGCTCGCCCCCGGCGACGCGCGGCTGCTCTTCGAGTCCGACCAGCTCGCCGGCCGGCGGGGCGTCGACCCCGCCGAGCGCATCGAGGTCCTGCTGGAGCGCCCGGACCTGGTCGGCTCGCGCGACGACCTCTCGGTCCAGCTCGCGGAGCTCCTCACCGCCGACGGCCGCGCCCCGGAGGCCCTGGACGTGCTCACCGGCCGGACCTTCCAACCCTGGGAGGGCGGGGAGGGCCGGGTGCTCGCCGCGTGGGAGGACGCGCACCTGAGCCTCGCGCGCCGCTCACTGGCCGCAGGCGAGCCGGACGCCGCCGTCCAGCACGCGCACGCGGCCCTCGATCCGGTCCCCACCCTCGGAGAGGCTCGGCACCCGCTCGCCAACACGGCCGACCTGCACCTCGTGCTCGGCGACGCGCTCGCGGCGGCGGGTGACCCGGGCGCGGCCAGGTCGCACTGGGAGAGGGCCGCCGCGCAGCACGCCGACTTCCAGGGGATGCAGGTCCACCCGTACTCCGAGCGGACCGCGGCGGCCGTCGCCGCGCTGCGCCGGCTCGGGCGGCGGCACGAGGCCCAGGAGCTGCGGGACGGCCTTGCGTCGTACCTGGCCGAGCAGAGGGCCGTCACGGCACGGATCGACTACTTCGCGACCTCGCTGCCCACGATGCTGCTGTTCACCGAGGACCTCCAGGCCACCCACGACGCCCGGGTCCGCGTCCTGGAGGCACAGCTCGCGCTGCTGGACGGCCACGAGGACGGGGCGGTGTCCATCGCCGCGGACGTCCTCGAGCGTCATCCGCTCGACCCCGACGCCCGCGCCGTCGCGTCGCGTGCCGGCCGAGGAGCACCATGAACGGCGACGCCCGCCGCATCACCGTCACGGCACCCGGGTTCCCCCGACGCGGCCACCTCCCCGTCGGCGACGCACCGGCCGGGCCGGACGCGATCGAGGTGACCAGCCGGTACGTGGAGCGCGCCGGTCGTCCGTGGTTCCCGATCACCGGGGAGATCCACTACTCCCGCCTCCCACGCGAGCGGTGGAGCGAGGTCCTCGGGCACGCCAGCGCCGGGGGCCTGACGTCCGTCGCGACCTACGTGCTGTGGCAGGCGCACGAGCCCGAGCCCGGGCGTTTCCGGTGGGACGGGAACCTCGACCTGCGCGCGTTCATCGGGCTGGCGGCGCAGCACGGGCTCGACGTCGTCGTCCGCATGGGTCCGTGGGCGCACGGCGAGGCGCGGTACGGCGGGTTCCCCGACTGGCTCGTCGAGCGGGACCTGCCCACGCGGACGAACGACCCCGAGTACCTCGCGCTCGTGCGGACGTTCTACGCGCAGACCGTCGCGCAGCTCGTCGGTCTCACGCACGCCGAGGGCGGCCCGATCGTCGCCGCCCAGATGGACAACGAGCTGTACGACCAGCCGGAGCACCTGGCGCGGCTGCGACAGATCGCCGAGGAGCTCGGGCTGCGCGTCCCGATCTGGACCGCGACGGGCTGGGGCGGCGCCCAGGTCCCCGAGACGTTGCTGCCCGTGTACAGCGCCTACGCCGACGGGTTCTGGGACGACGAGCAGACGCCGTGGCCGGCGTTCGCGTCGTCCCACTTCCGGTACAGCCCGGTCCGGGACGACCTGACCGTCGGGGCCGACCTGCGCGAGGCGCTCGACGGGATCGGTGTCGATACCGGTGCCGTGCCGCTCACGGACGACGACGCGGTGCCCTTCGTGACGTGCGAGCTCGGCGGGGGCATGCACGTCGCCTACCACCGTCGACCTCTGGTGACCCCGCGGGACGTCGAGGCGCTCGCGCTGGCGAAGGTGGGCAGCGGCTCGATCTGGCAGGGGTACTACATGTACGCCGGCGGCACCCAGCGGACCGGTCCGCATGGCCCCGAGCAGGAGTCGCACGCGACGGGCTACCCGAACGACGTGCCCCGGACGACCTACGACTTCGCGGCGCCGATCGGCGAGCACGCCCAGATCCGCCCGCACCACCACCTGCTGCGGCGCCAGCACCTGTGGCTCCAGGAGGACGGGCACCGGATCGCGTCGATGACCTCGACCGTCGGCGGAGGGAGCGCGGACCCGGACGAGCTGCGCTGGGCGGTCCGGTCGGACGGTCGCAGCGGCTACCTGTTCGCCTCGACGTACCAGCCGGCCGCGCAGCCGCTGCCCGGGCAGCCCGACGTCCAGGTCACCGTCGACTTCGACGACGACTCCGTGACCGTCCCGACGGTGCCGGTCGACCTTCCCGCGGGCGCCTCGGTGGTGTGGCCGCTGCGGTATCCCGTGTCGTCGTCCGTCGTCCTGCGCAGCGCGACCGCCCAGGTGCTCACCCGTGGCTGGGACGACGAGGGGGAGCTCCTCGTCCTGGCCGCCTCCGAGGGCGTCCCCGTCGAGCTGGTGCTGGACGGTGCGCTCGAGGTGGGCGGCGCCGGGACGGGCGTCGTCCGCGACGAGACCACCGTGGTCTCGCTCGTCGAGCCGACGGGACCGCGCTGCGTCGTCGGGCTGCCGGGCGTGCGGATCCTCGTCCTGGACCCCGCGAGCGCCGACCGGCTCTACGTCCTCGACCTGGCCGGTCGGGACCACCTGGTGCTGTCCGACGCGCCGGTCTACTCGCTCGACGGTGCGCTCGTCGTGCACCCGGACGAGGCGCGGCACACGCTCTCCCTCCTGCCCGGCGTTCCCGAGCTGGTGGCCGACGGGGCGCGCCTCAGTGACTCGCGCGCCGACGGTCCCTGGCACACCTGGACCGTCGACGCGCCGCACGCCGGGCGCACCACGCTGCTATCCGGCGTCGAGCCGCAGGCGACGGCTGCCCCCGACCCGGTCCGCGGCGGCCCGATGAACCGCCTGAGCGCACCGACCGACTTCACGGGTGCGGCCGTCGTGCACGTCGACGTCCCGGCCGAGCTGCTCGACGGTGCCCACCGGGCGCTCCTTCGGGTGACCTGGACGGGCGACGTCGGCAGGGCCTTCGTGGGCGACCGGCTGGTCAGCGACCACTTCTGGCACGGACGCACCTGGGACGTCGACCTGACGCCGTGGGCCGCCGAGGTCGCGGAGCAGGGGGTGCGGTTCGAGCTCCTGCCGTGGCGGCGCGCCACCGGTGTGTGGGTGCACCCGAGCGTCCGTGATGTGCCCGACGGCGTCCACGTGACGTCGATCGACCTGGTCCGGGTCGGCCGCGCACGGCTCACCGCCGCGGGGACCGAGTGAGGGCTGCCTCCGGGGCCGCTGCGCCGCTACTGTCGCGAGCATGGGCGATGCGGGCCGCACGATCGACGGGTACCGGATCGAACCGCTCGGTCCGCAGACCTGGGACCAGTTCGCGGACCTGGCCGAGCGGCACAACGGTGTCTGGGGCGGGTGCTGGTGCACCTACTTCCACTGCTACCCCGACCCGATCGAGGAGCGCCGAGCGCTCGGCAACCGCGAGTTCAAGCGTCAGCGCGTCCTGGCCGGCCGCGCGCACGCGGCGCTCGTGCTCGACGGCGACGTCGCGGTCGCCTGGGCGGAGTTCGGCCCCGTCGACGAGCTGCCGAACATCCACCACCGCAAGGAGTGGGAGAAGGGGGTCGTGCGCGTCCCTGACTTCCGGATCACCTGCCTGTTCGTCGACCGTGACCACCGTCGCCAGGGGGTGGCGTCGGTCGCCGTGCGCGGCGCGCTCGCGCTGATCGCCGACGCGGGAGGCGGGCTGGTCGAGTCGTACCCGCACGACCTCCCGCCGGGCAAGAAGACCTCGGCGTCCTTCCTCTACAACGCGACGCGGACGATGTACGAGCAGCTCGGGTTCGAGTACCAGCGGCCCAAGGGCCAGGGCAACTGCGTGATGACCACCGAGGTGCTCGCGAGCCACCCCTAGCGTCAGACGCGCCGCGGCGACACGACCGCCGCCGCCTCGGCCTTCTCCCTGCGCATGCTCCGGTGCAGCTCCTGGAGCAGCAGCGGGACGTCGGCCCACGCCTGCAGGCTCACGGTGGCCACCGCCCGGACCTGCGGCCACTCGCCGTCGCCGAACCCGTGGGGGACCGGGTCGAGTGCGCGGAGCGCGATCTGACGGAGCTCCTCGGCGATGTCACGGGCGCGTTCGTCGGGCACGGCGGGCAGCACCGCGGCGACCAGGAGCTCGTCGTCCCCGAGGCGTCCGATCACACAGCCCGACGGGTAGGCGCCCGCGAGCGCCTCGGCCATGGTGGTCAGGACGCGGTCGCCGTGGCGCAGGCCGTGGACCGCGTTGAGGAGCCCGAAGGCTCGGACGTCGACCAGCGTGGCGGCCAGTCGCCGGCGGGACCCGCGGATCTCCTGCGCCCACGAGTCGAGGGTGTGCTCCAGCGTGTGCCGGTTGACGAGGCCGGTGGTGCGGTCGCGCATGCCCTGCTCGGCCAGCGCGGCGGCGAGGGCGTGCACGAGCTCGGCCGTGCCCGTGGCGGACCAGAGGTCCGCACGGACCACCACGTCCTCGAACCGGGACTCCGCCGGGCGGGCCATCGCGAGCAGTGCCGCCTCGACGACGGACGACGTCGGGTCGACCACCAGCGGCTCCCAGTCCGCGACGGCCCGCGCCGGTCGGCGGGTGAGCACCGCGCGGCCGTAGCCGAGCCGGCCCGCCATGCCGGCGGTGAACCGCGACCGCGTGATCAGTCCGATCCGGTGGGGCTCGGCCCGGTCGACGACACCGATCCGTACGAGCGCCGGGTCGAGGAAGAGCGGCTCGACGTCGTGGACGGGCAGCTCGGCGTCGATCACACGCAGGGGGACGGCGACGGTTGCGACCGGAGCGGTGGACGGGACGGCGCCGGAGCGGAGGTCACGCAGGAGGGTCTGAACGTTCGCCACAGCGCATGGTTGGTCACCGGAACCGCAGGTGGGAAGCGTGTTCGTCGAGTGGCCGGGCAACGTTCACCTGCGCGTCAGTCGGCGCTGCCGAGGTCCGGTCGGTGGACGGCGATCCAGCCCGTGCTCAGCACGCCGAGGGTGAGGGCGCCGAGAGCGACCTGCCAGGGTTCGAGCAGCAGCGGGTCGGCCGACGAGGGCTCCGCAGCCCCGATCCCGAGCAGCACCACCCCGACGCCGACGAGCACCGTCGCGGGGGTGAACACCCAGACCCACACCTGCACCATGGCGGCGTGCAGCACCCGCGCCGCGGCGCTGGGCGGCCTGGTGACGAGCCGCTTGCCGTGCCGCAGTCGCCGTGCCCACGTGGTCGGCTCCGCCCCCGAGAGGCGGCTCGCCCAGAACCGCGGTGGCATCTGGAGCGTGTCGTACAGGAACAGCGTGGCGAAGTAGAGCACCGACGCGAGCGCGAGCGCCGCGGCAGCGCCCCACCTCCACGCGTTCGCGCCCGGGAGGACGTCTTTGATGACGAACGTCAGGAGGCTCACGATCACGGCGCCCAGCGCGGCCGCCACGGTCATCTTCGACCTGATCTTGTCCCGGATCGCGCTCGCCTCGTCCGGCCCGTCCGCCGAGATCGTCCAGCACACCTCCCAGCGGTCACCCTTCAGGCGGCGGAGGCACGCGAGCTCTCCGTGCGCGATCGGGAACGGGCTGCCGAGGAGGAGCGCGGCGAGCCACTCGACGAGCGGCGCGTTGGTGACGAGCAGCGGTGAGCGCGTCGGCGTCGCCAGCGTCCGCAGGTCCGCCAGGTGCGTACGGACGGCGTCCTCGGCCGGTTCGTAGGCGCCGACCGTGAGGTCGACGCCCCAGTCCTCGGTCGTCTGCTCGAGGTGTCGTGTCTCCACCAGACTCTCGGCGAGCCGCTCGGCGGTCGCAGCGACCTCGTCCGTCGCGCTCGTCGTCAGTGTCACGAGCTGCACGCGACGGTCGGGCGCATCACGCCACTCGGAGGCCATCCACTCCTCGAGGCGACCTGCGAGCGAGCCGAGGTGCTTCGTGGCGGCGACGGTGAGACGACCGTCGCGGAACTCGCCGTGCCGCATCAGGAAGAGGAACTGCACCGGATCGGACGACATCGTCCCTCCCTGCCCTCGCACTCCAGCCCGAGTCGATGGTGTCACAGCGGACGGACGGTGCACCGTCGTCAGCACGGCGCCGCGCCCCCGGCACGCGCGACGTCACGGACCGCCTCCACCAGGGCGGGTCCCGACGCGAGCGCGGGGTCGTTGTGGTCCGCTCGCGGCACCACGACCTCGACGACGTCCCGGTCCGCTTCGCGGGCGGCGTCCGCCACAGCCCTGCTCTGACGGGGCGGCACGGTCGCATCCACGTCGCCGAGGACGACGGCGACCGGCACGCTCGTCTGTCGCACGGCGGCGACGACGTCGAACCGGTCGTGGAGCAGGGGCGCGACGGGCAGGTGGGTGGCTGCCTGCGCGGCGTCGGCGAGAGTGGTGAACGGCGACCGCAGGACGAGCGCGGCCGGCGGGTGCTCGGCGGCCAGCGCGGCCGCGACGGCCGCCCCGAGACTCTCCCCGAGATAGACGAGCGTCGTCGCCGGCACACCGGCGTCGACGAGGTACGCCCGAGCAGCCCGGGCGTCGCGCACGAGGCCCACCTCCGAGGGCGACCCGGGATTGCCGCCGTAGCCCCGGTACTCCAGGAGAAGCACGCCGAAGCCGGCCTCGCCCAGCGCAGCGGCGAGCGGGACCCGGGCGGCGCGGTTCCCGCCGTTGCCCGGCGTGACCAGGACGGTCGTGGTGCAGGCCGCGGGCGCGGGCAGCCACCACGCGGCGAGCGTCAGGCCGTCCGCCGTCGACAGCCGGACCTCCCGCGCGCCCGGCAGCACGTCCGAGACCGGCGGTGGAGCGCTGCGGTCGGGGACGAAGACCAGCGATCGCTGGAACGCGAGGACCACACCGACGACGAGGACGAGGACGACCGCGACCGCTGCCACCACCCGACGACCGCGCACCTGCCCAGCCATCGTCCGATCGTCGCACGGGGCGCGGAGCGCGGCTCCGTCCGGGGGACACCGGTCGTGCCCGGGTGCCGAAGGGTCCCGTTGCGTACCGGGGGAACGACGGGTCAACTGGGGACGTGAGCCGGACGGACAGGGTGGAGCACGCAGCGGGCTACGACGCCGAGCTGCAACGGCTGGACGTCCCGTTCCGGCGGGCCTGTGCGGTCCAGGCGCGAGACAGCGTCCTCGACGTGGGCTGCGGCACCGGTCAGACGACGCGGGCCGCGGCGGTGGCCGCCCGGGAGGGTCACGTGCTGGGCGTGGACACCTCGGCCCCGGCCGTCGAGCGCGCGCGAGCGCTGGCCGAGAACGAGCAGCTCGGCAACGTCGTGTTCGAGCGCGGTGACGCGCAGGTCCACCCGTTCCGGACGGAGAGCGTCGACCTCGTCATCAGCCGGTTCGGGACGATGTTCTTCCACGACGCCGGGGCGGCCTTCAGCAACCTCGCCCGCGCCCTGCGCCCGGACGGGCGGCTCGTGATGATGGTCTGGCAGGCCGGGGACCGCAACGAGTGGAGCGTCGCCATCCACCGCGCCCTGGGTGGGGCGGAGCGGCAGGTCGGCGACTCGCCGGCGTTCTCGCTCGCGGACCCGGCACGGACGACGGCGGTCCTCGAGGGCGCGGGGTTCGTCGACGTCGGCTTTGACGACGTCGACGAGCCGGTCTGGTACGGACCCGACGTGGCGTCGGCCGAGGCGTGGATCAGCAGCTTCACCTCCACCGACGACCTGGTGGCGCGCCTCGGTCCCGAGGGTGCTCAGCACGGCCTGGACCTGCTGCGGGAGGCGCTCTCGGAGCATCTGGGCGACGACGGTGTCTGGCTCGGCTCGCGCGCCTGGATCGTCACCGCGCGCCGAGGACGACCCGAGCGCTGAGGCGTCGCCTAGCCGTGCTGCCGGCGGACCATCTCGGTGATCCAGACCGGGGCGAACGGGGACGTGCACCCCGGTGAGGTCGGGTAGTCCTTGAGCACCTCGAGCCGTTCGCCGATCTCCAACGCGCGCGCTCGGAGCTCGGGGTGGTGGATGCCGATGGTGGCGAGACACTCGTTCATGGCCCACTGGAGGCGGTCCGGCGCGTCCTTCATCTGCGCCTCGACGAGGTCGAGGAGCCCGGCCAGGTCCAGCCCGTCGGGGCTGTTCGCGACGCGGTCGCTCGTCAGCGCCCACCCGGCGCCGGCGACCACGGGGTCGCGGTCGGCGAACCAGGTGACGCGCAGCTCCTCGACGTGAGAGCTCTTCTTCACGACGTAGCTGACGAGCCAGTCGTGCACCTTCGGGACGCGGGCGGCGCGCAGCATCGTGTCCAGCTCGGTGGCGGAGTACGCCTTCGGGCGGCTGATCAGGATCGCGACGAGCCGAGCCGCCGTGTCCCCGGTCTCCCACAGCCGCCCGGCGAGCTCGTGGTCCGTCCTGAGGCTCTTGGCCACCGCGCGCAGCTGGGTGAGGTTCACGCCGTGGTCGTCGCCGTGGCGTTCGTTCACCGCCCGGATCCTCGGGTCCTCGAGCAGCGCGAGCTCGGCCAGCACGCCGTCGACCGTGCGCTGGGGGAGTACACCGGTCGTCACTCGATCTCCTCGCGTGGGCATCGTCCAGGACGAAGCCTACGTCCGCAGGCTAGGGCGCACGCCTAGCGCTCGGCGCGACGACGCCGATGGACGGGACCGTCGCCGCCCGTGGGACCCACTAGGGACCTTCGACCCGTCCGACGCGCCGCCGCCCGCCCCTAACCTCTACATCTAGTCCCCCAAGGATCGATCGACCACAGCATGTTGTGGTCGACGCCGGGAGGGCCTCGGAGCAGAGGAGCCGTAGCGGACATGTCGGACAGGGTTGTCGTGGATGTCGGGTCGTCGATCGACGAGTACCTGGAGCGCACGGACTGGCGGGTGAACGCCAACGCGAACCAGGGGTACTCCCTGGGCGGGCTGATCCTGCAGACGGCGGGCAAGGTGGTGGCGAACTACTGGCTGAGCCACGTCTACCCGTCGGACGTGGGCGCCGCGCACCGGGAGGGAGACCTTCACATCCACGACCTCGACATGCTCTCCGGCTACTGCGCGGGCTGGTCGTTGCGGTCGTTCCTGTCCGAGGGTCTCAACGGGGTGCCGGGCAAGGTGGACGCTCGCCCGCCGCGGCACTTCGGGTCGGCCGTCGGGCAGATCGTGAACTTCCTCGGCACGATGCAGAACGAGTGGGCCGGCGCGCAGGCGTTCAGCTCGTTCGACACCTACATGGCCCCGTTCGTGCGGCGCGACGGCCTGTCATACGAAGAGGTCCGGCAGGGGATCCAGGAGCTGGTCTACAACCTCAACGTGCCCTCCCGGTGGGGGACGCAGACGCCGTTCACCAACCTCACGTTCGACTGGACGTGCCCCGACGACCTGCGCGAGGAGGTCCCGTTCGTCGCGGGGGAGCCGTGCGACTTCACCTACGGCGACCTGCAGGCCGAGATGGACCTGATCAACCGCGCGTACATCGAGGTCATGACCGACGGGGACGCGTCGGGCCGCGTGTTCACGTTCCCCATCCCGACGTACAACATCACGCACGACTTCGACTGGCACAGCGCGAACGCCGACCGGCTGTTCGCGATGACCGCCCGGTACGGGCTGCCGTACTTCCAGAACTTCCTCAACTCCGAGATGAGCCCGGGCGACGTCCGCTCGATGTGCTGTCGCCTGCAGCTGGACCTGCGGGAGCTGCTCAAGCGGGGCAACGGGCTGTTCGGGTCGGCCGAGCAGACCGGGTCGCTCGGTGTGGTCACGGTCAACTGCGGCCGGCTCGGCTTCCTGCACGCGGGCGACGAGGCCGGGCTGCTCGCGGCGCTCGACCACCTGCTGGAGCTGGCCCGGACGTCGCTCGAGCTCAAGCGGACCGTCATCCAGCGGTACCTCGACGAAGGGCTGTTCCCCTACACCCGGCGCTACCTGGCCACGCTCGACAACCACTTCTCGACGATCGGCGTGAACGGTCTGAACGAGCTGGTGCGCAACTTCACGGGGGACCGCGCGGACCTGACCGACCCCGAGGGGCACGCGCTGGTCGTCCGGCTGCTCGACCACGTGCGCGCGCGGATGGTGGAGTTCCAGGAGTCGACCGGCCACCTGTACAACCTGGAGGCCACGCCGGCGGAGGGGACGACGTACCGGTTCGCGAAGGAGGACCGTCGCCGGTTCCCGGGGATCCTGCAGGCCGGGACCGACGCGAACCCGTACTACACCAACTCGTCGCAGCTGCCGGTGGGCTTCACCGACGACCCGTTCGAGGCGCTCGAGCGGCAGGACGAGCTGCAGACCAAGTACACGGGCGGCACGGTCCTGCACCTGTACATGGCGGAGCGGCTCTCGACGCCCGACGCCGCCCGCGAGCTGGTCCGGCGCGCGCTGTCGACGTTCCGACTGCCCTACCTGACCGTCACGCCCACGTTCTCCATCTGCCCGCAGCACGGCTACCTGGCGGGAGAGCACCCGAC
Organism: Cellulomonas terrae; assembly: GCF_007990265.1. Lineage (GTDB taxonomy): Bacteria > Actinomycetota > Actinomycetes > Actinomycetales > Cellulomonadaceae > Cellulomonas > Cellulomonas terrae. The sequence goes on along the minus strand of NZ_BJWH01000003.1, from coordinate 35,947 downwards.
CTGCCCGCGGTGCCACGACGAGTGCGAGGTGTGGACCCGGGTGATGGGGTACCACCGCCCCGTCAGCTCGTTCAACATCGGCAAGAAGGGCGAGCACCAGGAGCGCACGCCGTTCCGTGAGGCGGCGGCCCTCGCATGACCCAGGAGGTCGTCGTTGCGGGCCTGACGCCGCTGTCGTCGTGCGACTGGCCCGGCAGGCTCGTCGCGACGGCCTTCCTGCAGGGCTGTCCGTGGCGGTGCACCTACTGCCACAACGCCGCGATCCTGGACCCGCGCGCACCGGGCCAGGTCCCGTGGCAGGACGTGCTCGACCTGCTCGCGCGCCGGCGCGGGCTGCTGGACGGGCTCGTGTTCTCCGGCGGCGAGCCGACCCGGCAGGCAGCGCTCGTCACCGCGGCCGCGCAGGTGCGCGCGGCCGGCTTCGGGGTCGGTCTGCACACGTCGGGCGCGTACCCGAGCCGCCTTCCGGCGCTGCTCCCGCTGGTCGACTGGGTCGGGTTCGACGTCAAGGCGCCGGTGCGCCTCTACCGGGCGGTCACGCGCGTGGGCGGCCCGACGACGAGCGCCGACGCGACGTTCGCCTCGCTGCGGCTCGTGCTCGACTCGGGCGTGGACGTCGAGGTCCGGACCACGGTCGACCCGACCGTCATGGGTCCCGACGACGTGGCCGAGCTGACCGACGTCCTGGCCGGGCTCGGCGTGCGCCGGCACGTGCTGCAGCAGGTCCGGCAGGACGGGACCACGGACGAGTACCGCGCGGCCCTCGCGGCCTGCTGATGCGGTGCGTCGCGCGCGGCGGGATCATGGCCGGCGACGACGACCGACACGAGGTGATGACGCATGACGACGTACCCCACGATCGTCCAGGTCGTGCTCGACGCGACCGACATCCGGACGCTGGCCGAGTTCTACCGCGAGCTGTTCGGCCTGGAGTACCGCCCCGGTGACGAGCCGCAGAACGGGGAGAAGGACTGGCTGGTGCTGCGGTCGGGCTCGGGTGTCCCGCTCGCGTTCCAGCAGGTCGACGCGCTGCCCGCGGCGACGTGGCCGGAGGGGCCGATCCCGCAGCAGCTGCACCTCGACACGACCGTGCCGGACGTGACGGAGCTGGACGTCCAGCACGAGCGGGCGCTCGCCCTGGGGGCTCGGCTGCTCCACGACCGGTCCGACGACCTCGAGGAGCCGCTGCGCGTCTACGCCGACCCGGCGGGGCACCCGTTCTGCATCTTCGTCGGCTAGATGCGGGAGTCGGCCATGGCCCGGGGCTGATCGACGACCTCCGGGAGCGGCTGCGCCGTGCCGCGGCGGACCAGGGCGATCCCGGCGACGACGAGCACCATCCCGACGGCCTGCACGGGCAGCGGCGCCTCGCCGACGAGCGCCCACGCGAGCAGGACCGCGACGAGCACCTCGGACAGGGCGAGGAACGACGCGAGCCGTTCGCCGAGCAGCCGTACGGACAGAGCGCTGACGCCGTACGCGAAGGCGGTGGGCACGGTGGCCACCACGAGCAGCGGCACGACCCAGTGCACCTGCGACCCGAGGAGGTCCACGCGGACGTCGGGTGCGGCGAGCGGGAGGATGCCCACGGCGGCAACGACGGCGACGGTCAGCGCCCCGACGGCCATCCCGGCCCCGGCCAGGCTGATCGGCGGGAGCGCCGACGGGCGGCCGGTGAACGCGAAGTACCCGGCGTTGCCGATCGCGGAGACGAGCGCGAAGACGAGGCCGACGGGGTCCAGCTCCAGCGACCCGGTGAGGTCGAGGACGAAGACCAGCCCGCCGGTCGCGAGCGCTGCGCCGACGAGCGTGGCGCGGGTCGGTGCCTGCCGGTCGCGGGCCCAGCGCCACGCGACCAGCAGGAGCGGCCCCGTGTACTCGATGAGCAGGGCGACGGCCACAGGGAGCCGGTCGACCGCGAGGTAGTACATGGTCGAGGCGGTGGCGACGCCGAGCACTCCGAAGCCGAGGATGCTGCGCCACTCGTCGCGCACCACGTGCCAGCGTCCGCGGACGGCCCAGGCGGCCGGTCCGGCCAGCAGGAGCGCGGCGACGGAGAGGCGGACGAGGATCGCCGAACCGGGGGACCAGCCGGCGACGAGGAGCGGCTTGACGACCGGTCCGCTGGTGGCGAAGGCGACGGCGGCGACGAGACCTGCGACGATGCCGACCGAGCGGTTCTGAGGCATGGGCGGATCCCGTCACGAGATGTCATGAGTGAAATGCGATTACACTCGTGACACTACGGAGAAAGGCGACAGGAGTCAAAGTGGTCTTCGCACCTGACACGGAGATGAGCATCGCCGCGGCCGTCGAGATGGTGAACACCGCCCGTCGCCGGGACGGCCACGACGCCATGGCGACCACCGACGACGTCGCCGAGTTCTACACGCGATGGGGCTACACGGCACGGCACGACGGTGACGACGCCGAGCTGGCTGCGATCCGTGACGCGCGTGACCAGATCGCCGCGCTCTGGGACGTCGACCGCGACACCGCCGCCGGGCTCCTCAACGACATGCTCGCGCGCGGGGGAGCGGTGCCGTACCTGACCCGGCACGACGACCTGGACTGGCACCTGCACGGCACCGCCCCGGACGCCCCGCTGGCGACCGTCCTGCTCGTCGAGACGGCGATGGCCATGTCCGACGTCGTGCGCAGCGCCGAGTACGACCGGCTCCAGCGGTGCGAGGCCGACGACTGCGACGCCGTCCTGGTCGACCTGTCCCGGAACCGGTCGCGCCGGTTCTGCGACGTCAACGGCTGCGCCAACCGCGCGCACGTCGCCGCCTACCGCGCTCGCCGCGCCCGCGGACCCGCCCTGCGGCACGGAGACGTCGCCCGGTGACGGGGACCGGGCACAGCCGTGCACCTGTCGGCGGTCCGGTCTAGCCTGACGCGTGCCCGACCGGAGGGAGACCGACGTGGTGCTCATCGGCGCCCATGTGCGTGGTGACGACCCGGTGGCGACCGCCGCCGAGCTCGACGCAGAGTGTGTCCAGCTGTTCCTGGCCGACCCGCAGGGCTGGAAGAAGCCCGTGCCGCGCGACGACGGGGACGCCCTCGTGGCCTCGGGTCTCGGCATCTACGCGCACGCGCCCTACCTGGTCAACGTCGCGTCGACCAACAACCGCATCCGGATCCCGAGCCGGAACATGATCGCGCAGCATGCGGCTGCGGCAGCGGCACTGGGTGCGCGGGCGCTCATCGTGCACGGCGGCCACGTCGGCGACGGGGACGACCTGGCCGTCGGCATCGAGAACTGGCGCAAGACGTTCGAGCGCGCGACGTTCCCGGTGAAGATCCTCGTCGAGAACACGGCGGGCGGTGAGAACGCGTGCGCGCGGACCCTCGACGGCCTCGCGATGCTGTGGGACGCGATCGGCGGGTACGACGTCGGCCTGTGCCTGGACACGTGCCACGCGTGGGCGGCCGGGGAGGACCTGGAGACGGTCGTGGAGCGCGTGCGGGCCATCACGGGGCAGGTGGACCTGGTGCACGCCAACAGCTCACGGGACGCGCAGGGCTCCGCGCGCGACCGGCACGCGGGCTTCGCGTCAGGAACCATCCCGCCCGAGCTGATCGCGCACGTGGTCCGGGAGGCCGGCTGCGACGCGCTCGTCGAGACACCGGCCGAGAGCCAGGCGCAGGACGTCGCGTTCCTGCGTGCCGCGCTGGCGGGCTGAGCGCCCCGGTCGTGTCGTGACCGATTCCGGACGATTCGCGTGCCTCGGTGGCTAGCCTCGGATGCACGAACCCCCCAGCAGAGGCGGGGTCAGCACCAAGGACGGTTCCATGAACACGCTCGGGCAGTGGATCTGGATGTTGGTCTGGTTCTTCCTGTTCTTCGTCTACCTCGTCATCCTGTTCCAGATCGTGGCTGACCTGATCCGCGACCACGCCCTCAGCGGCTGGTGGAAGGCCGTCTGGATCATCGGCCTCGTCGTCATGCCCTACCTCGTGGCGCTGATCTACCTGATCGCGCGGGGCAGGACCATGGCCGAGCGGCAGCGCGGCGCATTCGTCGAGGCCAAGTCGGCCCAGGACTCGTACATCCGCTCGGTCGCGTCCGGGAAGTCGCCGGCGGACCAGATCGCCGACGCGAAGGCCCTCCTCGACTCCGGGGCCATCGACGCGGGCGAGTTCGCGACCCTCAAGGCGAAGGCCCTCGCCTGACGCACGGACGACCCCGGTCCCGGCACGGGACTCGTGCCGGGACCGGGGTCGCGTGCGTGCGCTCGTCCCGTGTCAGCTCGTCAGGATGCGGTTCTTCTGCACCTCGAACTCGGTGTCGCTGAGCACCCCGGCGTCACGGAGCTGGCCCAGCTGGGCGAGCTGGGCGAGCTTCGCGTCCATGTCCGGCGCGGGCGGCGGCGGGGCGTAGGCGGGTGCCGGCGCCGCGTACTGCGGGGGCGGGGGTGCGGCGGCGGCCTGCTGCTGGTCCTGTGCGGCCCAGCGTCCGGCCTGCCGCCGGGACACCCGGTTCGAGACGCTCGTGGCGGTCCCGGCGATGACGGCGGTCCTGGCGACCCCGCGGATCAGTCCTGGCATCGGTAGCTCCTCCTCTGGCGGGTTTCAGGCGACGGGTTCGATGGCGTCCAGGGCAGCGATGACCGCCTGCACCGGGATGCGTCCGCTGGCGACGAGCTGACCACCGGCACGCCGCAGCGCGACGGCGAACGGGGCAGCCCACACGTTCTCGTACACGAACACCCCGGCCGCGTCCCCCGGAGCCAGCGCGTTCGCCGCCTCCGAGATGTCGTCGTCGCCCAGCAGGCCGGACGAGGCGCCCTCGAAGATCGTGAGGTCGACACCCCCGTCCGCCAGCTCGCTCAGCTCGAGTCCGGAGACGGAACCGTCCTGCGCCTTCTGGATGAAGGTCAGGTCGAGGATGCGGATGATGCCGCGCTCCACGAGGTCGACCAGGAGAGGGAAGGCCTCTCCGGTGAAGTGCGCGTTCGGGAAAGCGACTACGAGGTAGTCGATGGGACCCGTCTCCTCGAGCCCCGCCAGATCCTGCGTCATTCGGGCCGTCCTCTCGCTGCTGCCGGTCGACATCCACCTGGCGAGGAAGTCCGAGCTGCGACCCCCATCGCCCCGGCGCCGGCCCCGTCGCCGTCGCCTTCGTACCCTTCGTCTGGAACGTACCACCCAGGTCAGGCGTGTCCAGGGGTGCCGAGGACGACGTGTCAGCCGCGCAGGGCGGCGAGCATCGCGCCGATCGTCGCGGCCGCTCCGGCGACCCAGAGGAGGGTGGGCAGGCGTTCTCGGAACGGCTTCATGCGCGCAGCACCTCGCCCTCGTCGGTGATCTCGATCTCCTCCGGTTCCAGGGGTTCCGTCGCCGGGCCGCGCACCACGGCGCCGGTCGCCGCGTCGAAGGCGCTGCCGTGGCAGGGGCACCGGATCTGGCCGTCCTGGACCCCGGCGACGAGGCACCCCTGGTGGGTGCAGACCGCCGTGAAGCACCGGACCGTGTCGCCGTCGCGGGTGAGCACGAGCTTGTCGTCGCTCAGCACGACGCCGCCGCCGTCGGGGATGTCGTCGACGGCGGCGAGGAAGTGCGAGTCCTGGCCCCCGTCGCCGTCGGGTCCCTCGCCGGAGGTGTCGTCGTCCTGCTCCGGTGCCGGCCCGAGCGCCAGGAAGCCCACGAAGCCGGCGGTCCCGGCGGCGAGCGCGACCCCAGCACCCTCGAGCAGCGAGCGCCGGCTGACCTGCGGATCGGCCATGTCAGTAGCCCACCTCCCCGGACTGGCTGAAGAACCACAGCGCGGAGCTGAACCACAGGATCACGACGACTGCAGCGAGGAGCCCGCCGAGGAGGGGCACGGTGAACGAGGGCAGCCCGCGCAGCCGCAGGGCCAGCATCTTCGCGGCGAAGACGCCGTAGAGCACGCACCCGGCGACGGAGTGCACCAGGACGCGGGTGGACTCGTCCTCGAAGCCGAGCGACCAGACGCAGTGGAACGCGACCGGCAGTGTCAGGAGGAAGGCGACGGTCCCCGACCAGCGGTGCAGGCTCGACACCCAGGGGGGCGCGTCCGTCACGCCGGGCAGCCGACCCCACATCGCCAGCGCCGAGAGCACCTGGACGACGACGAGGGCTGCGGCTGCCGTGGTCAGCCACGCCTTCATGTCGAGCATGCTGGCGAAACCGAGGGTGGTGAGGGCGGCCCCGTCCCCGGGGTGGATCTCGGCGTAGGCCGCGAGCGCGGCCGCGACAGCGAGGCCGACCGCACCGAGCACGGCCAGCCCCCACTGGGACGGCCGCCCGGCCGTCTGCGTGTCGGTGCTCACAGGTCGATGGTGGCGTGCCACGGGCTGTCGCGACAGTGGGCGGGTGAGGTGCTGCACACATGTGCAGGAGCCCTGGACGGTTGTCCTGCGACGGTTCTAGCGTCGAGGGGCCGGCCTGCCGACGGACGGTTGGCCCGCACGGGAGGCACTATGCTCGCCGACCACGCCGCCATCCCCGTCCTCGCCGTCACCGACCTGGACCGGGCGCGGGAGTTCTACGAGGGGACCCTCGGGTTCACGAGCGGGCCGGACGTGCCCGACGGCGTCATCTACACCACGTCCAACGGCGGCTTCCTGGTGTACCCGTCCGCCTACGCCGGCACGAACAAGGCGACCGGGATCTCCTTCCAGGTGTCCGGCGACGCCTTCGACAGCGAGGTCGCGGCGCTGCGGTCCGCCGGGATCGAGTTCCAGACGTTCGACCTGCCGGGCGACGCCACGTGGACCGACGGGGTCCTGTCCGACGGCACCATGAAGGCGGCCTGGTTCACCGACCCCGACGGGAACGTCCTCAACGTGGAGACCGACCCGCGCAACGGGATGGGCTGACCGGTCCGACCGGTCCCGGACGGTGGCCGGAGCGACCACCGCCCGGGCCTGCACCGTCAGTCGGTGATCTCCGCGCCGTCCGGTGCGATGACCCACCAGACGTCGTTGACGCCCTGCCCGTTCACGTCGCCCGGGGCCGTGTCCTGCGCGAACGTGTAGATGGGCCGGCCGTCGATGGTGATCTGCGTCGATCCGTCGGTCCCCGTGATCGTGCCGATTTCACCGGTGACGCCCTCGACCGTCGGGGTCTCGGACTCCGTGGTGATCGGTGGCCACGCCGTCAGGCAGTCGCCCGAGCAGGCGCTGGTGCCGGAGTCCTTGACGTCGTTGGAGAAGTAGTACGCGGTCATGCCGTCGCCGTCGACGACGACGGTGCCCAGCGAGGTCTCGGCGGTCGAGAGGTCCGCCGACATCTCCTCCGCCGGGGACTCCTCCGCCGGGGACTCCTCGGCGCTGGTCGTCTCGCCGGTGGACTCCGGCGTCTCGTCGTCGGAACCTCCTCCACAGGCGGTCAGGGTGGCCGCAGCCACGAGCGCGGTGATCGAGTACAGGATGGTCCGTCGCACGATGTCCTCCTCTGCCGGGTGCAGGTCCCGCCCCCGGGACCTGCTACGTGGACTACGAGGCCGCGGACCGTCCGGTTCACCTGCGGTTGAACCTGCCGCTGTGCTGCATCGTTGGGGGAGTAGGACCGCTGGGCGACGAGAGGAGACGGCGTGGCCGAGGAACCCGACGCGCTCCTGCGGGCGCTCCACCAGGCCTACGCGCGTCCGCTGCAGAGCTACGTCGTGCGCCTCACCGGTGACCGGGCCTTCGCCGAGGACGTCGTGCAGGAGGCGATGGTGCGGGCGTGGCGGCACCCGGAGGTCCTCGCGCGCGAGGAGGGTGCGACGCGGGCGTGGCTCTACACGGTGGTCCGCAACCTGGTGATCGACGACCGTCGCAGCGCACGGCACGCGCGGGAGCGCACGACGGACGCGGCGCCGGACACGCCGCAGCCCGACGCGACCCAGGCGGTCCTGGACAGCTGGTTGGTGGCGGACGCGCTGGAGCAGCTCACGCCGGAGCACCGGGCCGTCGTGGTCGGCGCGTACTACGGCGGCAGGTCCGTCGCGGAGCTGGCCCGGGACCATGACATCCCGGAGGGGACCGTGAAGTCCCGGATGCACTACGCCCTGCGCGCGCTGCGGCTCGCGCTCCAGGAGAGAGGAGTCTCGGCATGACAGGCCGCGACACGGACGAGCAGCGGAGCACGGGCGAGGACCCGTTCCGTGAGTGGGACGCGGCCTACGTCCTCGGGTCGCTCGACGCCGCCGACCGTCGTGCGTTCGAGGACCACCTGCGGTCGTGCGACTCGTGCCGCGCCGCGGTCGCCGAGCTCGCGGGGATGCCGGGGCTGCTGCGGATGGTGCCGCCCGACGAGGCTGCTGCGCTCGGCGGGGGACCGGCGGTCGAGGTCGTCGAGCTGGCCTCGGTCGCTCGTGCCGTGCGCCGGGACCGGCGGCGTCGGACCGCCTTCCTGGCGAGCGCTGCCGCGGCCCTGCTCGTGCTCGCCGGGGTCGCAGGGGTCCTCCTCGGCCGGCCGGCCGGGTCGCCGCAGGCCACGGCACCGTCGTCGTCCGGGCAGGTCACCGCGCTGCAGCTGGAGCCCGTCGGGGCCGCGGCGGTCAGCGCGGACCTGACCCTGCAGGAGAAGCGCTGGGGCACGCGGATCGACTGGGAGTGCCGCTACCCCTCCGACGAGGGCCCGTACGCGACGGCGCCGACCTACGAGCTCGTGCTCGTCGACGACGACGGGACCAGCACGGTCGTCGCGACCTGGACGGGGGGCAGCACCGGTGCTCGCGGGCTGGGTGCGTCGTCGAGCATCGTCACCGACACGATCCGGCGCGTGGAGATCCGGGTGCAGGGCTCCGACGCGGCCCTGGCCGCCGCGCAGACCTGACCGAACCCGCTCAGGCGGGCGTCCGACCCGACACCGCGACCGTGATCGCCGCGTCCCGGCCCAGCAGCTCGCGCGCGGCCACGGGCAGCCGGATCCGCGCGAGCCAGCTCCCGGTGGCCGTGTCGACGTCCTCGAGCTGCTCGTCGGTCGCCGCGTCCGGTACCCAGTCCCGGATCGCCGTCCCCAACGCCGAGCTCCACACCGCCCAGGACCTCGGCGGGGTGCCGTCCTGCGGGAACTCGATGTCGACCACCAGCACGTCGGACCAGTCTGCGGTCTGCTCGAGGTGGTCCAGGAACGACAGCAGACCGCCCTGCTTGCGCAGCGACAGCAGCCGCAGCCGCAGGACGTGCCGCATGGTCGTGACCTCCCGCTCGCCGCCCTGCACGGTGGGACGGGTCGCCCGGGTCGACAGGAACGTGCGCACCAGCGGGACCGGCGTGGCCGCTGCGTCGGCCGTCCGGGGCCGCTCGATCTGGATGGGGCACAGGTGCGCGGTGCTCTGCTCGTGGAGCACCACGGGCAGTCCCCGGATCGACAGCGCGGCCTCGAGCTGCCAGACGGTGTCGTCCTGCTCGGTGCCGGGCAGGTGGACGTCGGTCAGCTGCGCGCGGACCTCGACGTCGCCGAAGAGGAACCGCTGCAGGTTCTGGTACCCCTCCTCGGAGTTGACGATGCCGAACCGGCCCGAGTGGGAGCGGTGCACCAGCGCACGCGGAGCGTCCTGCACGTACGCGTTCTCGAGCTGCACGAGACCGTCGCTCCGCGCGCCCACCGCGCGGCTGGACAGCCCCAGCGCGACGGAGTAGTCGCTGGAGTTCGTGCCGACCAGGCAGAAGATGCGGTCCGGCGGGAAGCCGTCGTCCGGCATCCTCGTCGCGTCCCAGTCCGCCGGGACCTCGGCCTGCATCGACGCCTCGGGCGTGAGGTACCGGTACATGCGTTCCGGGCCGAACATGTCCGCCCCGGCGACCCCGGTCAGGTCGCGCAGCTTCTCGATCGCGCCGAAGCCCATCGAGAACTCGATCCCGCCGTGCGGGGTGGCGTAGGTGAACACCCGGTCGACGAAGTCCGTGGCGGCGGCCGGGCCGGCGCCCGTCGCGTCCGGGATGGTCTTCTGGATCATGGCGCGCACCACGAGCCCACCCATCGAGTGGGCGACCAGGAAGACGCGTGGCGCGCCGGTCTTGCGGCACACGAGCCTGACCAGGTCGAACAGGCTCTGGGCGGCGCGCTCGATGCTGAACGGGTTCGGGTCCTTGGTGAGGGTGGGCGCGAACTCGTCGTAGAAGCGGTGCACCCAGATCGTCGCCGGGTCGATCGTGCCGTCGTCCCGCTGGTCGAGGTACCCGCGCTGGTTGCCCTGCACCAGCAGCTGGTACCCGTGGTCGATCATGAGGCGCAGCAACGGGCTCTCGAACTGGTGGAACGTGGGGCGGTCGGTGTCGTCCACCCGCACCTGGACCGACCCCTCGTTGAAGCCGTAGAACGGGTCGTCCACCGCGCTGCTGATCCCCGAGGGCCCGCCGGCGAACCCGCGCACGTAGATCACCGGCAGCCTGCCGTCGGCCGCGTCACCCATGAGAGCTCCTTCGTCGGTGCGAGGGTCTCGACCTCGCGACGTGGGGAAGGAGTCCACCGGCGGGTCGGCGATACGTCACACCAGGTCACGCCTCCGAGGAGACGAACGGCGTCCCTGCGACCTCCAGGGTCTGTGCGGCGGGTGTCCCCGCCGGCGCGATCACCTGGAGACGGTCGATCGTCTGCAGGAGGGACTCCAGGACCCGGACCCCGGCGCTGCCGAGGTGGACGACGTCGCGCAGGTCGATCGTGACCGGGACGAGCCCGTTCCGGGACAGCCGGAGGATCTCGGCCTGCACCTGCGCGGCCGCCGCGCGGTGGTCGACCGCCCCGCCGACGCGGACGACGCGGGCCCCCGTCGGGTCCGTGGAGACGGCGAGCGGCGCCTTCTCGCGAGCGCCCACGCCGACGACGGCGTCCGACTGGTCGACGGGCGCCGGTCGGCGTGCGGGGCACTCGAGCGTCACGGTGGTGCCGTCCGCCGTCGTCTCGACGCCGACCTGCAGCCCTGCCGACGCCATCATGCTGAACCCCCTGCCGCGGTCGCCCGGGTCCACGTCGGGCTCGCGCCAGCGTCCGTGGTCGCGGACGACGACCTCCACGATGGCGTCGTCGCGGATGGTCGCCCCGACCTCGACCGTCCCGGCATCGCCGTCGCGGTACGCGTGCTCGACGGCGTTGGCCATGACCTCGCTGACCCCGAGGACGAGCGCCGCGCGGTCCCGCGTGCCCAGACCGACACCACGCCCCCAGGCGTCGATCTCGCCGCGCACCTCGGCGAGGCGTCCCGGTTCCGCGGGCACCGACAGGTGCAGCGATGCGGGTGGTGTTCGCCGGTGCGCTGCGAGGACGGTGACGTCGTCGGTGAAGCCGCCGTCGGTGAGCACCGCGGGGAGGTGCTGGCAGATCCGGCTGGCGATCGAGGGGTTGGCGCGGAACTCGGCGGACGACCCCTGGTAGGCGTCGACCGCCGTCCTCTCGAGCACCGCCACACCGTCGCGCAGCGGACGGCGCAGGTTCTCCACCAGGCCGTCCGTGAACAGCACGATCGCGTCGCCGTCCCGTAGCCGGGAGGTCGAGACGCGGCCCTCGGTCCGGGAGCCGAGCGGTCCGTCGCCCGTGGTCGGCAGGATCCGTGCACCGTCCGGACCGACGACGAGAGGCGCGGGGTGCCCGCGCGTGGCGTACTCCAGGTCACCGGTGTGCGGGTCGAGCAGCGCGACGCAGACGGTGGCCGCGAACGCGCCGGAGACCCGCCCGGCGAAGGCCTCCACGGCGTCGAGCGCGTCGAGGATCCCGGCCCCTTCGAGCAGCCGCGCCGCCAGCACCGCGCGCAGCTGGCTCATGATCGCGGACGCCTCCACGCCGTGGCCGACCACGTCACCCACCGTCAGGGACACGCGCCCGTCCGGCAGGGTCGCCGAGTCGAACCAGTCGCCGCCGGCCGCCTGCTCGAGCCCGGCGACGAGGTAGGACGCCGCGACGTCGACACGGGGGAGCAGCGGCACCGTCGAGGGGAGCAGGGCGCCCTGCAGGCGCAGGACGACCTCGCGGGCCCGCGCGAGGCGCTCGTCGGCGGTCGCCGCACCCGCCCTCTCGAGGTTTGCGGCTCGCACCCGTGGGGTGACGTCGATGCCGGCGGCGATCGCACCCGCCAGCGCACCGGACTCGTCGCGCCACGGTGTGACCTCCAGGTCGAGCCACACGCCGGACGACGGGTCCGACCACTCGGGCACCACCGGGACGGTGTCCTCATGGAAGCGCACACCGGTCCGGATCACCTCGGACAGGGCGGTCACGATGGTCTGGATCCCGGGATCGCGCAGGTCCTGCAGCCGGACGTCCACGAGACGCTCCCGCTGGAGGAGGTCGCGCGCCCCACGGTTGGCGGCGACGATGCGCATCTCCGGGGCGCGCACGACGATCTGGACCCCGGGTGAGCCGTCGAACGCCTGCAGGACGGCGGACTGGTCGACGATCCCGTCGCTCGCCATCCCGGGCGCCTCCTCAGCTGGTGGGGAAAGCCTGGTCCAGCGGCACGCTGACCACGTCCAGGCCGTGGGCTCCCGCCAGGCCGAGGCTGGCTCCGGGGGAGAGCACGATACGCATCTTCACACCTGCGGCCGCACTTCGCCGGTGGGCGGCGCTCAGGGCCGAGACGCCGACCGAGCCGAGGTGCGTCACCTGGCGCAGGTCGACGACCATCGCCCCCACCTCGCGGGCCTTGATCATCAGCTGGGTGACGGCTGCGGTGAGCTCGTGCGCGGTCGCGAGGTCGACCGGGCCCTCGACGCGGACCACCGGCACGTCGCCCGTCGTGTCGAACGTCGTCTCGAGCCCGGGCGTCGTGCGCGCGACGGGCGGCTCCGGCACATCGTCGGTGAGGCTCGCGAAGTAGAAGTCGTCGAGCCGCTGGCGCGTGTCCGAGCCGAGCCCGCCGCCCGACTCGACGGCGGCGACGAGCCGCTCCGCGAGCGTCAGGAGGCGGACGTTGCGCTGCTGGGAGCCCCACCGCAACAGCTCGAACGCGGCGTCGCCGTCGATCCCGTAGCCGAGCATGAACGCGCCCTTGGCCTGGTCGATGACCGCGTGCGACCGCAGCGCCTGCGTCAGCTCCTCGTTGACCTGGTGCGCGACGGCGTCCCGCTGCGCCGCGGTCGTGTCGACGAGGAACCCGGACACGGTCCTGAGCGTGTCGCCGTCCGCGGAACCGGACCCCGTCAGGGTCACGAACCGTTCCGCCCCGGTGAGGTCGAGCAGCCTGTACTGGCAGCCGAACGGCTCGCCGTCGGCGCCGCACTGGCCGAGCGTGTCCAGCACCCGTCCGCGGTCCTCGGGGTGGATGTGCCGCGACATGATCGCCAGGGTCGGCACCACGTCCCCCGGGGACATGCCGTGGATCTCGAACATGCCGTCCGACCACCACCAGCGCCCGGTGGACGCCGTGTACTGGAAGCGACCGACCTGGGCCGGTCGGGGATGGGGGGTGGGCACGACATCCTCCGCGATGCCCCGCAGGTGAGGGCTCGAGCTCTCCGTGGGCTCATGGCTGAACCCGGTGTGGACGGGCCGGCAGGACCCGTGCGATGCGACCTCGCAGCGTACGTCAGGATGCCGCGGCCGTCGCGTCGACGGCGTCAGTGCAGGCGACGGCGCCAGTCGTCGGGGACGCGTCCGGCGGGGCCCGGCACCGTCTGCTCGAGCGGCCGGTGCTCGGGTGCCGCGAGTGCGGGACCCTGCGCGTAGTCGTCGGTGGTGTAGTCCCAGAACCAGTCCTCGCCGGGTTCGAAGGTCCGCATGACGGGGTGGCCGGTCTGACGGAAGTGCGCGGTCGCGTGCTGCGACGGCGAGGTGTCGCAGCAGCCCACGTGCCCGCAGGTGGCGCAGCGGCGCAGGTGGAACCACCAGCCGTCGGTGGCGTCGCACTCGAGGCAGCCGGTCCCGCTCGGGGGCACGTTCGGGTCGATGGCGGTCGAGGTCACGGGGTGGGTCCTTCCGTCGGGGAGTAGGGCAGCCGGACGAGGAAGCGCGTGTCGCCGGGGGACGAGGTGACGGTCAGGTCGCCGTGGTGCTTGCCGACGACGATCCGCCACGAGATGTCGAGCCCGAGCCCGGTCCCGGAGCCGACCGGCTTGGTGGTGAAGAACGGCTCGAAGATCCGGTCGACGACACCGTCCGGGATGCCGGGGCCGGTGTCGGCGACCTCCACCTCGAGCCAGTCGTCCACGCGGCGGGTGGTCAGGGTCAGGGTGCCGTGGCCCTCCATCGCCTGCGCCGCGTTGTCGATGAGGTTCGTCCACACCTGGTTGAGCTCCGCGCCGTACACGTGGATGGGCGGCAGCGTGCGGTCGTAGTCCTTGACCACGGTGATGCCGTCGCCCAGCTGTCGTTCGAGCATCGTGACCGTGCTGTCCAGGAGCTCGTGGATGTCGACGGTCTGGTCGGGCGCGCGGCCGATCTGCGAGTACTGCTTGGCGGCACCCACCAGCGCGGAGATCCGCCCCGTCGCGTCCTCGACCTCGTTCATGAGCGACTCGGTCTCCAGGGTGTACGCGAGCCAGCGGACGGCGCCCTCCAGCACCTCCGGGCCGACGCACGACGCGACCATGTCGAGCCACCGGGTGTCGAGCCCGGCAGCGACGAAGCTGGGGGCGAGCTCCCAGCCGCCCGCGATGTCGTGGTCGTCCATCCACTCGCCGAGGGCGTCCTCCAGGTCGGAGACCTCCAGCGCCGTCGGGACGGTGTCGGAGGCGCGGGTGCGAGCCAGGGCGGCGACGGCCTTCTCCTGCAGGTGGATGATCTGCGCGAGCTGCTCGCGGTCGTACGGCCCGGAGGCGATGATCGCGAGCTTGTGCCGCATGCCCGCGACGCGTTCGCGCAGGGTCGCGGTCGCCCGGGTCGCGGCCGCCGCGGGGTTGTTGAGCTCGTGCGTCAGGCCCGCCGACAGCGAGCCCAGCGCCAGCAGCCGCTCGCGCTGGCCGGTCGCCGCCTGCGAGCTCCGCTGGCCGAAGAACAGCCCTTCGAGCAGGTGGACCGCCATCGGGAACCAGTCGCTCACGAAGGACGCGAAGTCGGCGGCGGCGAGGACGTAGTACCGGGACGGTTCCAGGACGCGCAGCGTCTGCGTGTACGTCTGCGGCACCCGGTCGCCCAGGTAGGCGGCCCACGCTCCGGCGTACACACCGACCTGGCCCGTGCGGGCGATCTCGACGTCGTCGGCGCCCACCCGTCGGTACATCGCGAGAGAGCCCGACAGCATCACGTAGAAGTCCGTCGCCGGGTCGCCCTCGCGGTAGAGCACCCCCGGGTCGACGTGCTCGACGTGACCCCGGCTGCACAGCCAGAGGAGCTGCTCGTCGCTCAGGTGCTCGAACAGGAACAGCGTCCGCAGCTCGTCGATGTCGCACGCGAGGTGGGTCCGTGTGGTCGTCGCGATCGGTTCGGTGGTGGTCACAGCTGCTCCAGGTAACGGTGGACGAGCATCACGGCCATGGCGCCCTCGCCCACGGCGGACGCCACACGCTTGGCGGACTCGGCGCGTACGTCGCCGGCCGCGAACACCCCGGGGACGCTCGTCTCCAGGTGGTACGGAGGTCGGTCGAGCGGCCACGAGTCGGGCACCTTGCCCTCGACCAGCAGGTCGTGGCCGGCGCACACGAACCCGTGGTCGTCGCGGGTCACGGTGCCGTCCAGCCACGTGGTCAGGGGTGCGGCCCCGATGAACACGAACAACCAGCCGGTGTCCACCGATTCCTGCTCGCCCG
Source organism: Cellulomonas terrae (assembly GCF_007990265.1). Classification (GTDB taxonomy): domain Bacteria; phylum Actinomycetota; class Actinomycetes; order Actinomycetales; family Cellulomonadaceae; genus Cellulomonas; species Cellulomonas terrae. The sequence continues at coordinate 20,312 of NZ_BJWH01000003.1, read as the reverse complement.
TGACCGTGTCCCGCAGCACGATCCGTTCGAGGTGGTCGTCCCCGACGGCCTCGACGACCTCGCTGTGGGTGCGGACGCGGATCCGGTCGTTCTGCTCGACCTGCGCGATGAGGTAGCGCGACATCGACTGGTCCAGCGACCCGGCGCGCACCACCAGCGTCACGGTCTTCGCGTGCCGCGACAGGTACATCGCGGCCTGCCCGGCGGAGTTGGCACCGCCGACGACGTAGATGTCCTGGTCCTCGCACGCCGTCGCCTCCGTGAGCGCCGAGCCGTAGTAGACGCCGCGCCCGGTCAGCGTGGCGATCCCGGGTCCGGACAGCTCGCGGTAGGCGACCCCGCTGGCGACGATCACCGTGTGGGCGTCGACGGTGCTGCCGTCGTCGAACCGCACCGACCGCGCGGCGCCCCGCACCTCCAGCGCGACGGCGTCGCGGGTCATCACGATCTCCGCGCCGAACTTCAGGGCCTGCCGCCGTGCCCGCTCCGTGAGCTGCGCGCCGGAGACCCCGTCGGGGAAGCCGAGGTAGTTCTCGATGCGCGAGCTCTGCCCGGCCTGCCCGCCCGTGGCGGTCCGCTCGACGAGCGCCGTCCGCAGACCCTCCGACGCGCCGTACAGCGCGGCACTGAGCCCGGCCGGCCCGCCACCGATGACGACGAGGTCGTAGAAGCGTTCCGACGGGCTCACCGACAGGCCGACCTGCTCCGCGAGCTCGCCGTCACTGGGCGCGACGAGCACGTCGCCCTGCGTGGTGACCACGACGGGCAGGGTCGCGTCGTCGGCGCCGGCGACGTCGAGCAGGACCCGGCCCTCCGGGCTGTCGCTGGCGTACCAGCGGTACGGGACCTGGTTGCGGGCGAGGAACTCCCGCACCTCCGACGACCGCGCCGACCACCGGTGGCCGACCACCTTCGTCTCGTGCACAGCCTTCGGCGGGTGCGCCGTCCACGCCTCCAGCTGTGCGTCGAGCACCGGGTAGAACTTCTCCTCGGGCGGGTCCCACGGCTTGAGCAGGTAGTGGTCGAGGTCGACGACGTTGACCGCGTCGATCGCGACGTCCGTGTCGGCGTACGCCGTGAGCAGGACGCGACGCGCCTGCGGGTAGATGTCCATCGCCTGCTCGAGGAACTCGATGCCCGTCATCCCGGGCATCCGGTGGTCGGCCAGCAGCACGGCCACCTGGTCGCCGCGCAGCCGGAGCTCGCGCAGGGCGTCGAGGGCGAGCGGACCCGAGTCGGCACGGACCACGCGGTACGCGTCGCCGTAGCGTCGGCGCAGGTCGCGGGCCACCGAGCGGGACACCGCGGGGTCGTCGTCGACCGTCAGGAGGACCGGCTTGCGGGTGGAGGCGTCGTCCAACGTCGTCCCCTCTCTCAGTCGCCGACGACGAGCGCGGCCCCGCCGGTGATCCGCACGAGCTCGTCGAAGGTCGTCGGGAAGACCGTGTGCGGCGTGCCGCCGGCCGCCCAGACCTGCGGGTAGTCGGCGAGGGCGACGTCAACGACGGTCTCGACCCGCTCCGGGTGCCCCAGCGGTGCGACGCCCCCGATCGCCTGCCCCGTGGCGGTGCGGACCTGCTCGGGCGTCGCGCGCCCGACGTGCGACCGGCCCAGCCGGCGCGCGAGCGCTGCGGTGTCCACGCGGTGCCGCCCGCTGGTCAGGACGAGCAGCGGCCGGTCGTCGGCCCAGAAGACGAGGCTGTTCGCGATCGCGCCGACCTCCGTCCCGAGCGCTGCCGCGGCCTCCGCCGCCGTCCGGGCCGAGTCCGGCAGCTCGACGACCTCGCCGAGCACCCCGGCGTCGGTGAGGGCGGCGGCGACGAGCCGGGAGCGGGTCGGCAGGTGGGAGAGGTCGGTCACGTGGGCTCCTTCGGGGTGCGGCGGCGGGGCTGGAGACGGATGTTCGGCAGGTCCGGGGCGGGGATGCGGGCGCCGTCGTGGCCGGCGACCACGCCGAACCGGTCCGCGCGGGCGTCGGACTCCCAGGCGGCCCGCGCCTGGGCGATGTCGGTGTGCGTGCGGCCGACGAAGTTCCACCACATCACCAGGTCGTGCGCGAACGGCGCCCCACCGAGCAGCAGGAGGCGCGCACCGTCGAGCGACCGGACCCGCACGTGGTCGCGTCCGTCGCCGAGGTAGAGCAGCCCGCTGGTGGTGTGCGGCGTCCCGGCGACCTCGGCGGTCCCGCCGAGGAGCAGCACGGCGTGCTCGAAGCCGCGCACCAGCGGGATCTCGATGTCCGCGTGCGCGTCCAGGACCACCTCGGCACCGAGCAGCGGCGTGTGCACGTGCGCCCGCGACCAGGTGCCGTCGAGGTCGCCGACGAACACCGTCGCCCGTGCGCGCGGCGCCTCCCAGACCGGCAGGTCGCTGACCTGCTCGAAGCCGGCCGAGCCCTCGGCCACCCCGTCGGGCAGCGCCACCCAGAGCTGGACCGCGTGCAGCAGCGGCTGCGTCCCCAGGGAGAACTCCGAGTGGGAGACCCCGTGCCCGGCGGTCATGAGGTTGAGCTGCCCGGGCCGGACGACCGCCTCGGATCCGACGCTGTCCCGGTGCAGGATCTCGCCGGCGACCGGCCAGGTCACCGTCTGCAGGCCGGTGTGAGGGTGGGGGAGGACCCGCATGTCCACGTGCTGCGGTCCGAACTCGTCGAGGAAGCACCAGGCACCGACCATCGGCAGGGCGCGCTGGGGGAGCGTCCTGCGCACCCGCATCGCCCGCACACCGCCGAGGGGGACGTCGCGGGCCTCGTGCAGCTCGACGACCGGCCCGAGGGACGGGACGAGGTCGCACTGTTCCGGCACCGGCCGCACCTCGAGGTTCGTCATCGGGCCACTGTAAGAGCCCGACCTCACACCTGGGAGGGCTGACGCGTCTGCACACTGTGATGGTGAAGGAACCCTTCGAGCGCGTGGTCGTCCAGCACGGCGCGACCGTCCTGCGCGTGTGCCGCGCGGTGGTCGGTCCGGTCGACGCCGACGACGCCTGGTCCGAGACGTTCCTCGCGGCTCTGCGCGCCTACCCGGACCTGCCGTCGGACGCGAACGTCGAGGCGTGGCTGGTGACCATCGCGCACCGCAAGGCGATCGACGTCGTGCGTCGTGCCGCCCGGCAGGCCGTACCGCTCGCGGACGTCCCGGACCGGGTGCTCCCGGCGCAGGGCCGTGACCTGGACCTGTGGGCGGCGCTCGCCGCTCTGCCGACCAAGCAGCGCCAGGTGGTCGCGTACCACCACCTCGGCGGGCTGCCCTACGACGACGTCGCCGCGCTCGTCGGCGGCACCGCGGCGGCCGCCCGCCGCGCGGCCTCGGACGGTGTCGCCACCCTGCGACGGACCTACCCCGCGATCGACCAGGAGGAGTCATGACGTACGTCCCGGACGTGTCGGACGATCTCGATCGTCTGCGCCGGCACCTCGCCGTGCGCGCCGCCGCCGAGGAGCTCCTCGACGTCGCCTACCGCACGGTGGACAGCCCGGTCGGCCCGCTGCTGCTGGCGCGCACCCCCGCCGGCCTCGTCCGTGTGGCATTCGAGGTCCAGGACCACGACGCGGTCCTGACCGCTCTCGCCCAGCAGGTGAGCCCGCGCGTGCTCGAGGCGCCCGGGCAGCTCGACGACGTCGCCCGCGAGCTCGACGAGTACTTCGCGGGCCGACGGACCGCCTTCGACCTGCCGCTGGACCTGCTGCTCCTGCGGGGCTTCCGCCGCGACGTCGTCCTGCACCTGCCCGACATCGCGTACGGGCACACCGCCAGCTACGCGCAGATGGCGGAGCTCGCGGGCAGCCCGCGCGCGGTCCGGGCGGTCGGCACCGCGTGCGCGCTCAACCCCTTGCCGGTCGTCCTCCCGTGCCACCGGGTGGTGCGCTCGGACGGCACCCCGGGGCAGTACGCGGGCGGGTCGGCGGCCAAGCTGACCCTCCTGGACCTGGAGACGCAGGTGGGAGTCGCGGCGTAGCGTCGGGAGCATGTGCCGGAACATCACCACGCTCCGCGGGCTCGAGCCGCCCGCCACCTCCGAGGAGATCGAGGCCGCCGCGCGGCAGTACGTGCGCAAGGTGACCGGGGTCCAGTCGCTGAGCGACGCGACGCGCGAGCCCTTCGAGGACGCCGTGCGCCAGATCGCGGAGATCACCGCGCGCCTGCTCGACGACCTCCCCGCCCGTCGGCAGCCGCCCACGACGGTGCCCCCGCTGCGGCGGGCCGACGTGCAGGCGCGGATCGCGGCGCGTGAGGCGCACGAGCGGGCGCACGAGCTCGGGCTGCCCCACGAGCACGACGACGAGGACGACCACGTGCACGAGCCCGCCCGGGTCTAGAGGGGCCAGGCCACCAGCCGGGGGATGCCCTCGGGGGCGACGGCCGCGAGCGCGAGGAACCGGGCCTCGGCGCGGTGCAGCCGGATGTGCTCGTCGAGGGACCACGTCGGTCCGTTGGTCAGGTCCATGCCGCACGCGCACGCGATGCTGACGCGACCGTCGTCGGTCGTCGTGACCTGACCGACCGTCGTGTGCTCGGTGGCCGCGCGGACCTTCGCATGGCGCATCTCCGCGCTGACGGCTTCGACGGGCTGGTTCATGCCCTCATGATCGCGCAGGACGGTCAGCGCTCGGACCCGACCTGCTCGTCGTCCACGAGCTGCTCGAGCTCGAACGACTCGTCCCACTCGGCTCCGCCCAGGCTGGGCATCATCGTCCGCAGCTGCGGCTGCCAGCCGTCGATGCGGTCGGGGAAGCAGCGCTCCAGCAGGTCGAGCATCGTGGCGACGGCGGTCGACGCCCCGGGCGAGGCGCCCAGCAGGCCGGCGATGGTGCCGTCCGCGGCGGTGACCAGCTCCGTGCCGAACTCCAGCACGCCGCCCTGCGCCCTGTCCTTCTTGATGACCTGAACGCGCTGACCTGCGGTGACGAGCTCCCAGTCCCGCGGGTGCGCCGTCGGCATGAACGCGCGCAGCGTGCGCAGCCGGTCGGTGTCCGTGGCGGTGACCTCGCCGACCAGGTACTTCACCAGGTCGAGGTTCCGCACGCCGACCGCGAGCATCGGGATCAGGTTGCCGGGCCGGATGGACCGGATCAGGTCGGTCCACGAGCCGTGCTTGAGGAACTTCATGCTCCACCCCGCGTAGGGGCCGAACAGCAGCGCGGTGCCACCGTCGACGACGCGGGTGTCGAGGTGCGGTACGGACATCGGAGGAGCGCCGATGTCGGCCTTCCCGTACACCTTCGCCTGGTGCTGCGCGACGATCTGCGGATTCGTGGTCTTGAGGAACTGGCCGCTGATCGGGAACCCGCCGAAGCCCTTGGCCTCGGGGATGCCCGAGCTCTGCAGCAGCGGGAGGGCGCCACCGCCGGCGCCGACGAACACGAACTTCGCCCGGACCTTCCGGCTGCGCAGGTGCCCGTTCCAGCGGCGGTCGGCCACCCGCAGGGTCCACGTGCCGTCCTTCTTCTGGCGGAGCCTCGTGATCTCGCTCTCGAGGTGCAGGCGTGCCCCGCGGTCGACGGCGTCGCCGATCATCGCGCGCGTCAGGCGGCCGAAGTCGACGTCGGTGCCGGCGGCGGCGCGCGTCGCGGCGACGACCTCGTCGGGGTCGCGGTCGTCCACGAGCAGGGGCGCCCACTGCGCGATCCGTGCCGGGTCGGTGCTGAACTCCAGGTCGGAGAACAGGGGGTGCTTGCGCAGCGTCTCGTAGCGGCGGCGCAGGTAGTCGGCGTTGTCCGCGCCCCGCACGAAGGTCATGTGCGGGGTGGTGGACAGGAAGCCGTCGCCCCCCGGGAGGCGGTCGTGCGTGGCCAGGTGGTGCCAGAGCTCGCGCGACAGCTCGAACTGCTCGTTGATCGTCACGGCCTTGGCGATGTCGATCGAGCCGTCGGCCCGCTCGGGCGTGTAGTTGAGCTCGCAGAGGGCCGCGTGACCGGTGCCCGCGTTGTTCCAGGCGTTCGAGCTCTCCTGCGCCAGCTCGGCGCGGCGCTCGTGGATCTCGACGCTCCACGTGGGCTCGAGGGTGGTGATCAGCGCGGCGAGGGTCGCGCTCATGATCCCGCCCCCGACGAGGACGACGTCGACGGTCTCTTCGCGTTCTGGCACGAGATCGATCGTATGTTGACGTCGAGATACCTCCAGTCCTGGGATGTGTGATGTTGCGCACGCTGGGTACGGGAAGGCCCGACCTGCCGCGGGGTCGGTGCGGCAGGTCGGGCCGGTGCGGGGCGGGCGGCGGGTCCGTGTCACACGCCGCTCACCCCGCGGCTCATCCGGTCGTGCAGCTCGTGCCGTTCAGCGTGAAGGCGGTCGGCCTGGGGTTGGTGCCCGTGTGGGAACCGTTGAAGCCCAGCTCCACCGTGCCGCCGGGTGCGATCGTTCCGTTCCACGCGGCGTTCGTGACCTTCACGGTCGCGCCCGACTGGGTGAAGGCGCCCGACCAGAAGTTGGTCACGGTCTGGCCCGCGGGGAACGTGAAGCCCAGCGCCCAGCCGGTGATCGCCGAGGTGCTCCCGTTGGTGATCTTCACCGCGGCGGTGAAGCCCGTGTTCCAGTCGGACGTCGTGTACGTCACCGCGCACACCCCCGGCTGCACCGTCGGCGTGACGGTCGGCGTCGGCGTCACCGTCGGGGTGGGGGTGACGGTCGGCGTTGCCGTGGGCGTCGGTGTCGGTGTCGGCGACGTGGTCGGGTCCGTGCCCGTGAGGTTGCCGACGATCACGCCGCGCCCGTTGGTGCCGACGTAGACCCGCCCGTACACGTCCGGGTCGCCGATGACGACGGACCCGGTCCAGCCCCACTGGTGCGTGTCGTCGTTCAGGCGGACCCAGCTGGCGCCCGCGTCGATCGACCGGAAGATCCCCCGGACCCCGTTGATCCTCGACGACGTGTAGATCGCCGGGTAGGAGGCACCCGGTGCCGCCTTGCCGAAGCCGATCGCGTCACCCTCGTCCACGGCGGCGATCTTGGTGAAGGTGGCGCCCGAGTCGGTCGAGCGCCACATGCCGTACGTCGCGTTCGTGGTCCCGCCGGTGAGCCAGATGTCGCCCTCGCGGCCGGGCACCGCGGCGAACCGCACGTTCCCGGTCGCGGGCAGTCCCGTCGCCGCCGACGCCGTGAACGTGGCTCCACCGTCGGTCGAGGTCGAGAACGTGCCGCCCGAGAACGCGTAGAACTTCAGCGGGTTGACCCGGTCGGCCTCGACGCGCGCGCCGGTGGCCGCTCCGGTCGACCTCGTCCAGCTCGACCCGAGCGTCGACGACGTGTGCACGCCGGCGCCGTCCGCGCTCCAGACGATCCGGCTGCCGTCGGCGCTCATCGCGACGGTCCCGCCGCCGGTGACGCCGGACGGTTCCTGGCCGGCCCACCAGGAGCTGCCGCTCGAGGTGGAGACGCTGATGTGCGAGGTGCCGGCGTCGCCGGACCCCACGCGGACCATCGTGGCGGGGGTCTTCTCCGCGAAGTCCGTGCCGTTGACCGAGCCCATGAACGGGGCGGTGGCCGAGTACGCCGACGGTGCCTTGGTGAGGTCCGTGTGCACGAAGCCGCCGATGTCCCCGAGGCTGGAGACGAGCTGGACCGATCCCGGGGGAGCGGCCAGGTCGAGCACCGCGGTCTCCTCGAGCCCTTGCGCCTTCACGCTGATGTCGACCTTGCCGCCGGTGTCCCAGTCGGTGAGGTTGGAGCCGCCGTAGATCGTGGCGCCGGTGCCGTAGAGGAACGAGCCCGAGTCGAACGGGTCGATCTCGAAGGACTCCGTCATCCAGCCGAGCTTCGGGCTGGCTTCCGGCGGCGCCGGCTGCTTGCCGAACGTGAGCCACCCGGCACCGGAGATGTCGAGCGAGTACCGCAGCGAGCGGTTGGGGTAGCCGTCGAAGTCCCAGATCCGCGACCACGTGGCACCGCGGTCGGTGGACCGGAAGACCTGGATGTCCGGCCACCAGGAGATCTGGGTGACCGCCATGATGGTGTCGGGGTCCTGGCGGTCGATCGTCAGGCCGCTGTATCCGAAGTAGTTGTCGGTGCTGGACGACGGGACGGGGCTGACCTGGGTCCAGGTGCCCGTCGCGGCGTCGAGCCGCCAGAGGTCACCGTGCCCGCCGTCGTACGGGCCGCCCGTGTCGCTCGTGGCGATGTAGAGCTGCTTGCCGACGGAGTCGAACACACCCTTGTGGGCGATGAACCCGGTGGGCTGGCCGGCGATCCGCGACCAGGTGGCACCCGCGTCGGTCGACCGGTAGACGGTGTTCTCCTTGTCCGCCACGCCGACGTAGATCGTCTTCGTGGGCGAGCCCTTGGTGCCGCTGGTCGGGTCGAACGTCACCCAGACGACGCCCTGGTTGGTGGTGAGGTACCCGTTCGGGTCGCTCGGGTCCTGCGCGTAGCTCCCCACGTTGGTGAAGCTGGACACCTTGCCCCACGTGACCCCGGAGTCGGTGCTCCGCCACAGGCCGTTGCCGCCCTCGGTGCCGAAGTAGAGGACCCGGTTGTCGTTGGGGTCGATCTGGAGACGCTCGCCCATGCCACGGCCGGGCATGTTGCCGCCGACCTTGAACGGGAGGGTCGTCTTGGACCAGGTGGCGCCGCGGTCCGACGACCGCAGGATCGCGCCGTTGTTCGGGTCCCAGCTGTTCGTGTACATGCCGACGGCGGCGTAGACCTTGTCCGGGTCCACGGGGTCGGTGGCCAACGACAGCACCCCGTTGTGGCCCCAGTCGTCCCACCCGACGTGGTCGAGCAAGGGGATCCAGCGCTCGGTCGTCGTGTCGAGCCGGTACGCACCGCCGATGTCGGTGCGGGCGTAGACGAGGCCCTTCTCGGTCTGGTTGTAGATGATCCCGGGCACGAACCCACCGCCGACGATCTCGACGTTGCTCCACGAGTAGGGGGAGTCGGCGGCATGGGCGGGCTCCTGGCCGGCGACGGCGACGAGAGCGCCGGCGACCAGGGCGCCGGCGGCGGCGAAGGCCGCGATCCGTGCGGGTGCGCGGGGTGTGAGCGAGGGGGCGGGCATCCGCGGCACTCCTTCGTGAAGGCGGGTGCGGGGGCCTCGGCGACGGTGTCGAGGACCTCCGGAGCCGCCGCTGGGCGACGACCGCCGCGACCGTATCGAAGCGCTTCGAGAGTGCAGGAGTGCACTAATCGTTTCGGCCGTCGCAGCGCACAGGTCGGGACATCGCCGACCAGGGGATGGTCCTCGCGTGCACCACGACCCGCCGGACGGTAGAACCGGACCATGAGCCGCGACCGCGACCTGACGTCCGACCCGTCCGCCGAGCACCTCGCCGACCCCGCTCCGGTGCAGGCCGAGCTCGACGCCGCCGACGCGCGGTCCGGAGGCAACCCGGACCACGCGCCGCGGTCCCTGCACGCCGTCGAGCTCGAGCCCGACGACGAGGCCATCGCCAGCAGCGACGACTGGGACGACCCCGAGCGCCTCTAGGAGAGGGTGATCCCCTCCGCGCGGACGTCACGCAGCAGCTCCTGCCCGTCGGCGCCCTGCAGCACCGGGATCCCGTCGGGGCGTCGTGCCGCCTGCTCCTCCGCACGCACCGAGTCGGTCGTCGGCACGGGCACGCCGTGCGCGAGGACGTGCTCCCCGAAGGTCAGCTGCCGGATGAGGATCGCCCGGACGTGGTCGCCGAAGTGCTGCGCCGCCCCGGCGTAGATCTGCGGGTCGCGCTGGCCGTCGTCGCCGACCAGCACCCACTGGACGTCGGGCAGCTCCGTGAAGAGCCGGCGCAGCTGGGCCACCTTGTGAGCCGGCCCGCTGCGGAACCAGCCGCTGTTCGTCGGTCCCCAGTCCGTGAGCAGGAGCGGTCCCGCCGGGTACCGGTGACGGCGCAGGAACCGGGCGATCGTCGGGGCGGCGTTCCATGCACCGGTCGACAGGTAGACGACGGGCACGTCCTGGCCGCCCGCGCGCAGCTCGGCGTACAGCCGCGCCATCCCGGGGACGGCCTCACGCGCGTTCTCGTGCCGCATGAACACGTTCCAGGCGGCGACGAACGGTCGGGGCAGGCGCGTGACCATGACGGTGTCGTCGATGTCGCTGACGATCCCGTACCGCACCTCCGGACCGATGACGTGCACCGGGGCCGTCGCGGTCGAGCCGTCGCTCGTCGTGAGACGCACCTCGTGCCACCCCGGTGCCAGGTCCGACTCGAGGATCGTGTCGACGTACCCGCCGCGGTCGGTGACGACGGTGTGCGTCCGGTCGCCGACCTGGACCTCGAGCTCCGCGCCGGAGACCTGGGCGGTCGCGAAGCTGCGCCAGCCGCGCAGCGCCGTGGCCGACCGGGCGCCGGCCTGCGCGCTGCCGCCCGCGCCGGGCAGCTCGTCGTCCCGGACCTGGGGCGCGGCCAGCAGCGTCCGGGCGAGCACCCGGACCCAGCCCGTCGCGCCGTACCCGGCGTACGGCTCGATCCGCACGGTCCACCCGCGGCGTCGGAGCTGGTGCGCCACGGCACGGTCGAACCCGTCCTCGAGGCGTGCGGCGACGTGCGTGCGGGGCACGGACGACGCGGGGTTGGCCGACGCGACCGCCGGGCCGCCCGGCCGCGCCGTACGGAGCACCGACCCGCCGCCGGACGAGCCGACGACGGGCCGGGCGCTGGGGGCGCCGCGCCTGGTGCTGGGGGGCACGGTCACGCGTTGTCCTTCGCGGACGCCTTCCGCGCGGCGGTCTTCTCGCTCTGCGCGTTGCCGGTCGTGAGCACCCCGCCGGCCGACTCGAGGTGCGCACGGACGAACCAGTGGAAGAGCTCGAGCTCGTGCAGGTGGCCGACCAGCAGGTCGTTGGTGACGTCGTCGATCTCCTCGACGTCCTTCGCGGCCTTGCGGTGGTCCTCGATCACGCCGATGTAGACCACGTCGAGCGCGCCGAGGTGGGCGATCGCGCTGTCCCGCCCGATGGAGTAGTCCTCCCACGTGCGGTTCTTCACGAGCTCGCCCGGCGTGCCGACCGGAGCGACGCCGAGCGTGGCGATGCGCTCCGCGATCGCGTCGACCATCAGCCGCACGGCGTCGACCTGCGGGTCGAGCATCTCGTGGACGGCGATGAAGTGCGGTCCGACCACGTTCCAGTGGATGTGCTTGAGCGTCAGCGCCAGGTCGTTCAGAGCGTCCAGCCGCGTCTGGAGCACGGCGGCGACGTCGGCACCCTCCTGGAGGGTGAGGGACGGGACGGTGTACTTCGGCAGCGCCATCGAAGGCTCCTTCGTGTGTGGGTGCGGGTCGATCCCGGCTGACACCCACGCTGCCCCACCTGCGGCGGCGCCGCCATCGGAACGCCTCAGGCGAACGGGTCTCCCCGGTCCGCGAGCCGCGCCGCCACCTCGTCCGGCGTCAGCTGCTGCAGCCCTGGCCCGACCTCGTCCCACCACCGCGGCGCGGCGACGTGCGGGACGTCGCGACCGCGCAGCGAGTACGGCGTGATGGTGGTCTTGGCCGGGTGGTTCTGCGACCAGTCGATGAGCACCTTCCCGCCCCGCAGGTCCTTCTTCATGATCGCGACCACCTGGCCGGGGTGCGCCGCCGCGATCTCGTAGGCGACGTCGCGTGCGTACTGCCGGATCTCCATGACCGTCTGGTTGCCCGGCAGCGGCGCGTACAGCTGCATGCCCTTGCTGCCGGACGTGACGGGCACGGTCGTGTCGAGCCCGTCCTCGCGCAGCCGGTCCGCGACGAGGTGCGCCACCGCCGCGCACTCCTTCAGCCCAGCGGGAGCACCCGGGTCGAGGTCGACCACCAGACGGTCGGGCTTGTGGATCTTGCCGCGCGGTCCGACCCGCCACTGCGGGGTGTGCAGCTCGAGCGCCCCCTGGTTCGCCGCCCAGACCAACCCGGCGAGGTCGTCGAGGAACGGCAGCTCCAGCTCGGCACCCTCGTCCTCGGCGCCCGGGGCAGCCCGCAGCGTCTGGCGCCGGACCCACTCCGGGGCGCCGCGCGGCGTGTTCTTCTCGAAGAACTTCTCGCTCCCCACCCCGTCTGGCCACCGGATCCGGGTCACCGGACGGTCGCGCAGCTGGGGGAGCAGCGCGGGGGCCACCTGGACGAGGTAGTTCATGACCTCGGCCTTGGTCATCCCCGTCGACGGGTACATGACCTTCTCGAGGTGGCTGACCCTGACCTGGCGACCCTCGACGTCGACCATCTGGCGTTCTGGCGTCACGGCTGCTCCCACGGGTCGGCGTCGGTGTCGGTGCGGACGGCCCGCACGACCGGCTGGCGCAGCCGACCGGTCGGGTTGCGGGCGAGGTACAGCGTGTCGACGACGACGGTCGGCTCGCACCAGCGGGTGCCGCGTGCGTCGACGGCCGGCACCTCGTCGTCGAACGGGGAGTCGCTGCGCGGCACCAGCAGCTTGAGCAGGTCCGTCGCGCGCCGGCCCGTCAGCCCGCTGCCGGCCCGGCCGAGGTAGCGCAGGGCACCGTCGGCGTCGCGTGCCCCGAACAGGACCGCACCCATCCGGCCCGAGCCGTTCGTCTCCTCGCGCCATCCGCCCACCAGCGCCGCGCGCGTGCGGCGGTGCGGGGCCTTGACCCAGTCGGGTGAACGTCGGCCCGGCACGTACGGGGACGACCGGCGCTTGGCGACGACGCCCTCGAGCCCGAGCTGCTTGGTGACCTCCCAGAGCTCCTGCCCGTCCGGGTAGACGGGGGAGAGCTCGACGCGGTCGGGCAGGTCGAGCCGGGACAGCGTGTCGCGGCGCTCGTCGTACGTGCTGCGGGTGACGTCGACGCCGTACAGCCGGAGCACGTCGAACACGAGGAACGTCACCGGCCGCTTCGCAGCGAGCACCTCCGCACGCCGAGGATCACGCACGTGCATGCGCTCCGCGAGGGCCGTGAACGAGGGGATCCCGTCCGCCATGAGCACGATCTCCCCGTCCAGCACGGCGCCCTGGACCGCCTCCAGCCCGCGCAGCTCCGGGTACGCCGCGGTGATCTCGCGCTCGTTGCGGCTCCACAGCCGCAGCCGGCCCGAGGTGGTGTCCGCGAGCGCACGCACCCCGTCCCACTTCACCTCGTAGGCCCACTCCGGCCCGCGCGGGAGCTCCGCCGGACTGGACGCAGGGGTGGCGAGCATGGGCTCCACGGGTCCATCCTGCCCATAGGAGGCCGCGCCGGTCGCGGCTTGGTACCGACACGCCCAGCAGCCATCACTGGAGGACACGGCCATGCGAGCGATCTGGAAGGGCGCGGTCGCCTTCGGGCTGGTCAACGTCCCGGTGCGGCTCTACTCGGCGACGGGGGAGCACGAGGTCACGCTGCACCAGGTGCACAAGGAGGACGGCGGACGCATCCGGTACCGCAAGTTCTGCAGCATCGACGGCGAGCCCGTCGAGATGTCGGACATCGCGAAGGGCTACGAGACGGACGACGGCGAGCTCGTGGTGCTCACCGACGAGGACTTCAAGTCGCTGCCGTTGTCGACCGAGCGCGAGATCGAGGTGCTCGAGTTCGTGCCGGTGGACCAGGTCGACCCGATCCTGCTGCAGAAGACGTACTACCTGGAGCCGGAGAAGACCGCCGCCAAGCCGTACGCGCTGCTGCGCGGTGCGCTCGAGCAGGCGGACCGGGTGGCCGTGGTGAAGGTGGCGCTGCGTCAGCGCGAGTCGATGGCGATCCTGCGCGTCCGGGACAACGTCATCGTCATGCAGACGCTGCTGTGGCCCGACGAGGTGCGCGCGGCCGACTTCCCGGTGCTCGACGAGGACGTCTCGGTGCGCCCTCAGGAGCTCGCGATGGCGGCGTCGTTGGTCGACTCGCTGGCGGCGGACTTCGACCCGTCGCAGTACGAGGACCGCTATGCGGGCGCGCTGGAGCAGCTCATCGAGGCCAAGGTCTCGTCCGGGAGCACCCGTGCGGTCCCGGTGCCGGTCGGCGAGGAGGGTGCAGGCGAGGGCGGCGGCGACGTCGTCGACCTGCTGGCGGCTCTGCAGCGCAGCGTCGAGAAGGCACGCGGCGCTCGTGGTGAGGAGCCCGAGCCGGAGGCCGAGCCGAAGCCGAAGCCGAAGACCAAGGCGAAGAAGAAGGCCGACGAGGACGAGCCGACCCCGCGCAAGACGCGCCGCAAGGCGTCGTGACCTCGTCCGCCGACCGGCAGGCCGACGCGGTCGCGGCGTTGCGTCGTATCGCCTTCCTGCTGGAGCGCGCCCAGGCGAGCCCCTACCGCAGCGAGGCGTTCCGCGGTGCTGCGCGCAGCATCGAGCGGCAGGCGCCCGACCGCCTGGTCGCGCTGGCCGCCTCGGGGTCGCTGACCGACCTGCCCGCGGTGGGGGCGCGCACGGCCGACGTGGTCGCCCACGTGCTGCGGGGCAAGCCCGTCGAGTACCTGGACGAGCTCGAGCGTGAGCATGCGACCTCGCTCGAGCCGGGCGCCGCCGCACTGCGGGAACGCCTGCGCGGTGATCTCCACTCGCACACCGAGGCGTCCGACGGGAAGACGCCGATCCAGGAGATGGTCCTCGCGGCGATGGAGCTGGGGCACGAGTACCTCGCGATCACGGACCACTCGCCCCGCTTGACCGTGGCCAACGGGCTGTCGGCGTCGCGGCTGCGCGCGCAGCTGGAGCAGGTCAGGGCGCTGAACGGCGCCGTGGGACCGTTCCGGGTGCTCACCGGCATCGAGGTCGACATCCTCGACGACGGCGGCCTCGACCAGGACCCCTCCCTGCTCGACGAGCTCGACGTCGTGGTGGCGTCCGTGCACTCGAAGCTCCGGATGGAGTCGGGGCCGATGACCCGCCGGATGATCGCCGCGGTGCGCAACCCCCGGACCGACGTCCTCGGGCACTGCACGGGGCGGCAGATCAAGGGCAAGAGCCGGCCGCAGAGCGAGTTCGACGCGCGCGCCGTGTTCGACGCCTGCGCCGAGCACGGCGTCGCCGTCGAGATCAACTGCCGCCCCGACCGCCTCGACCCCCCGCACGAGCTGCTCGCGATCGCGATCGAGGCCGGGTGCGACTTCTCCATCGACACGGACGCCCACGCACCGGGTCAGCTGGACTGGCTCGGGGCCGGCTGCGCCCGAGCAGCGCAGCACGACCTCGACCCCGCCCGCGTGATCACGACGTGGCCGGTGGAGGACCTCCTGGCGCGAACCCACAGGTGACGCGACACGCCCGATGCACGGATTCCCGCGGAAGTCGGGTTAGTGTCAGCCGATCGTCCCCGGAACTCGCGGTACTGCCGCGCGCCCCGGGGAACGGCCCGGAAGTGGGCCCGCATGTCCGAGTGAACACAGAGGAGCACATCCAGTGAGCGTGAACCGCACCGAGCTCGTCCAGGCCGTCGCGGCCAAGACCGGCCTGACCAACACCGACGCGGACAAGGCCCTCAAGGCCTTCCAGGAGGTTCTCGTCGAGAACCTCGCCGCCGGCGAGGCCGTCACGATCCCCGGTTTCCTGGCCGTGGCCCGCGCCGAGCGTGGTGCTCGCACCGGCATCAACCCCCAGACGGGCGAGAAGCTGGAGATCCCCGCGGGCTACCGCGTGAAGCTCACCGCCGGCAGCGCCCTCAAGCGCGCCGTCCAGGGCTGACCTCAGCACCTCGACCGGGCCCTCGATCCTCCGGGATCGGGGGCTCGGTCGCGTTATAGTGGGAACCAGTCTCAGGAAGGAGGTCGATGATGGTCGTCGTCCCACGTCAGACGCGACAGCGCGCCGAGATCCTCGACCTCCTCGAGGACATCGACGAGTTCCGCAGCGCCCAGCAGCTCCACGAGATGCTCCGCGCCCGCGGGTCCAGCGTCGGGCTCGCCACCGTGTACCGGGCGGTGCAGAGCCTCTCGGAGCACGGGGACGTCGACGTCCTGCGCACCGAGGACGGCGAGTCGGTCTACCGCCGGTGCGAGCAGCGCAGCCACCACCACCACCTGGTGTGCCGCAGCTGCGGTCGCACGGTCGAGATCGAGGCCGGTCAGGCGGAGGCATGGGCGGCCCAGGTCGGCGCGGCGCACGGGTTCGACGACGTCGACCACACCATCGAGCTCGTCGGCACCTGCGCCACCTGCCGCGCAGCCTCGGCGTCCTGACGAGGCTCACGCCTCCGTGAGGCTCGTGCGGACGTAGCCTCGAGGTAGGTCAGGTGCTCCTCGTCGTTCGCCAGAGCGGGTGACCGCCGCAGCACTCGGTACGCAGCCAGAGCGGTACGCCGAACACGGGCTCCACGCCCTGCTGGACGCTGAGGTCGCGCACGTACCGACCGGTGCTGGGGCCGTACCAGGCACCATGAAGCCATCGCAGGACGGCTGGGCGACCGTCGACCAGGACGTGCAGCGTGCTGCCGCCGTCGACGGCCAGTGGGCAGCAGGTGGGTGACCGTATCGCTCGCCCAGGTCGTGGTCAGGTCTTCTGCGCGACTCAGTCCCGCGCGCGCCGGGCGATCAGCCGGGGGACCACCCACCACGACGCGAAGAGCAGCACCAGCGACGCGATCCCGACGGTGAGCCCCGCGTCGCGGGAGAGGACCACGTCGAAGATCAGCATCGCGCTGCCGGCCATGACGAGGGCGAGCACGACGAGACCCGCGCGGGCGAACCGGCCGCCGGCCGTCACCAGCTCGGGCTTGAGGCGCCGGCCGAAGAGGATGCGGTGCAGGCTGACGGGCGCGACGAACAGCGCGGTCGCCAGCACGGCGAGGACCACGAGCACGAGGTAGAGGTCCTTCTGGTACGCGTCGAGGTCCCCGAACCGCTGCTGGAACGGGATCGTCAGCAGGAAGCCGGTGAGGATCTGCGTGCCGGTCTGCGTGACGCGCAGCTCCTGCAGGAGCTCGTTCCAGTTGCGGTCCGCGCGCTCGTTGTGGGTCTCGTCCCGGCCGTCGTCCGGGTTTGCATCGTGCTCGTGCACGGTCGTCCTCCTCGTGGTCTGCACGGATCATGCCGCACCCGCCCGTCGTGCGCAGGTGGACGGCGGTCGTCGGGGAGACTGGTCCCCGTGACCCGACTGCACGATGCCGACCGCCGCGACTTCGCCTCCGACAACTACGCGGGGGTGCACCCCGAGGTGCTCGCCGCGATCGCCGACGCCAACGGCGGCCACCAGACCGCGTACGGCGAGGACGTGTACACGTCCCGGCTCCACGAGGTGGTCGTCCAGCACTTCGGCGAGCGGGCCACGGTGTTCCCGGTGTTCAACGGCACCGGCGCCAACGTGCTGTCGCTGCAGTCGGTCCTGCCGCGCTGGGGTGCGGTCGTCTGCGCGGAGACCGCGCACATCCACACGGACGAGAACGGCGCCCCCGAACGCATGGGCGGCATCAAGCTGCTCACCGTCCCCACGCCCGACGGGAAGCTGACGCCCGAGCTCGTCGCGACGCAGGCCTGGGGGTTCGGCGACGAGCACCGCGCCCAGCCGGGCGTCGTGTCGATCACGCAGTCCACCGAGCTGGGCACGCTCTACACGCCCGACGAGGTCCGCGCCCTGGCCGACCAGGCGCACGAGCACGGGTTGCGCCTGCACCTCGACGGCGCGCGGATCTCGAACGCGGCGGCGAGCCTGGGCGTGCCGCTGCGCGCGTTCACGACGGACGCGGGCGTCGACCTCCTGTCGCTCGGCGGCACCAAGAACGGCCTGCTGTTCGGGGAGGCCGTCGTCGTGCTCGACCCGACCGCGGACGGCGGCCTGACGTACCTGCGCAAGATGGACATGCAGCTCGCCTCGAAGATGCGCTTCGTCTCGGCACAGCTGGTCGCGCTGTACGAGGGTGACCTGTGGCTGCGGTCTGCGCAGCACGCGAACGCGATGGCCGCGCGGCTGCGGGCCGGCATCGAGCACCTGCCGGGCGTCCAGGTGACGCGCCCGACGCAGGCCAACGGCATCTTCGTCATCTTCCCGCCCGGTGTCGCGGACGTCCTGCGCCGGCGGTGGCGCTTCTACGACTGGATCGTCGAGACCGGTGAGGTGCGGCTGATGTGCTCGTTCGACACCACGGACGCGGACATCGACGAGCTCGTCGCCGCGGTCACCGACGCCGTGAGCTGACGCGCGGGGGTCCGGTCACGGACCCCCGCGCGTCTCGCGTCACCTCACCGTGCAGGACGCGCCGTTCACCGTGAACGCGGTCGGTGCGGTGTTCGTCCCGGTGTGCGTGCCGTTGAACCCGATCTCGGTGCTCGCGCCGGGTGCGAGCGTCGAGTTCCACGCCACGCCCGTCGCGGTGACGGTCGAGCCCGTCTGCGACCAGGTGGCGCTCCAGCCCTGCGTCACTTTCTGGCCGTTCGCGTAGGTGAACGCCAACGACCAGCCGGCCAGCGGGCTGGTGCCCGTGTTGGTGATCTTCACCGAGCCGGTGAACCCGGTGCTCCAGCTGTTCGCCGTGTACGTGACCGCGCACGAGCCCGTGGACACGTCCGGGGCGGTGTACGCCGTCAGTGCCGACGACGCGGCCGACCGGTTGCCGGCGACGTCCTTGGCGACGACCGTGAACACGTACGACGTCCCCGCGGTCAGGCCGGTGGCCGTGAAGCTGGGCGTCGTGGTGCTCCCGACCAGCGTGCCGGCGCGGTAGACGTCGTAGCCGGCCACGCCCGAGCCGCCGGAGCTGTCGGTCGACGCGTTCCACCGCAGCGGGATGGACGTCGTCGTCCCGGTCCCGGCCTCGAGCCCGGTCGGGACGCTCGGTGCGACCGTGTCCGTGCCGGTGCCGACGGCCGTCCGTGCGGTGACGGCCGTCGAGGCCGCCGACACGTTGCCGGCGACGTCCTTGGCGCGCACCGAGAACTGGTAGGCCGTGTCCGCCACCAGCCCGGTCACGGTGAGGCTCGTCGAGGTCGTGCTCCCGACGAGGGTGGTGCCCAGGTACACCTGGTAGCCCGCGACACCCGACCCACCGGAGTTGTCGGTGGACGCGGACCAGCTCAGCGGGATGCTCGTGGTCGTCGCGGTCCCGGCGGCCAGGTTCGTCGGCGTGGACGGCGCGATGGTGTCACCGGTCTGCCCGCCGACGTCCGACACCGACTTGCCCGTGGTGCTGCCGACCCCGCCCAGCGGGACGGCGTGGTCGAGCCCGACGAACTTCCCGCCGTCCTGCCACAACGACGGCTTGAGCAGCGCGTACTTCGCCTCGTCCCAGGTGGTCCAGTCGTAGTTGAGCAGGCCGCCGGTGTCCCCGGAGTTCGGGTTGAGCACCCAGAACGTGTGGCTCAGGCGGCGGTCGACGATGAGGTCGCGGATCGCGACCATCCACTTCTCGTTGCGGCCGCCGTCCATGAAGCCGCCCCACTCGCCGATCAGCAGCGGTGCGGTGTTCTCCTTGTGCAGGTACAGCCAGTTCGGGTCCCACACGTCGCGCTCGAGCGTCGACCGGTCCCACTCGCCCTGGAACCACTTCTGCTCGAAGACGAGCGGCCCGTAGTCGTGCGGGGAGTAGACGAGCTGGTCCTGGTTCGCACCCAGGTCGATGGGGAAGTCGCGGACCCCGCGCAGGTTCCCGCCCCACCACGTGCCGTAGTAGTCCGTCAGGCCGGTCGACGTCCACGGGACGCCGGGCTTCGGGTACACCTCGATGCCCTCGACGAAGATCAGCCAGTTCGGGTTGATCGCCAGGATCTTGCGGCCTGCGGTCTCGGCGAAGTGCTTGAAGTTGTCCTTGTCGGTCGACCCGTCCCACTTCGCCCGCTCGGCAGAGCCCTGGGTCCCGTGCGGCTCGTTCTTCAGGTCCGCACCGATGAGGGTGTCGTTGTTCTTGTATCGCTCGGCGACCCACTCCCAGCCGGCGTAGACGTCCTCGGTGGTGATGGATCCCTTCCACCAGACCGGGTAGACGTGCCCCGCGTTGTCCGCCTCCGCGCTGTGCACGTCGAGGAAGACCTTGATGCCGTACTTCTCGCACAGGGTCAGCCAGTAGTCGAAGATCTGCAGGCTGTTCTTGCCCTCGAGCTCCGGGTTCGCGTACGTGTTGACGTTCGGCTTGAGGAACGTCCCCGCCTTCCACTCGAGCAGCAGCTGGGTGGAGATCGGCACGCGCACGGTGTTGATGCCGCGGTCGGCCATGCTCTTGGTCAGCGTCGTGATGTTGGCGGACCACAGGCCGTGGAAGACCCGCTCGCTGGCGTTGAACCCGAACCAGTTGGTGCCCGTGAGCAGCACCTCCTTGCCGGACTGGTCGACGATCTTGTTGCCCGAGACGTGCAGCCAGTCGTCACCGGCGGCGGCGTGGGCGGGGACGGCCCCGATCACGAGGGGCGCGGCCAGGGCGGCTGTCGCGGCGACGCTCGTCGCCAGGATGCGTAGGCGGTGGGTGGGGGACACGGTTCTCCTCGGTGCTGAAGGGTTTCGGGACGACCCGGCATGCAGAGCGGGGGCCCTCCGCTGGAGGACCCCCG
>NZ_BJWH01000002.1 GCF_007990265.1 Cellulomonas terrae | reverse complement strand
GGGGTGGTCCCGCCCGGGATGACCGGGTAGGCGTTGGCGACGAGCGTCTTGAACTGCGCCTCGAACCACTGCCCGGCCAGCGGCGCACCCGGCGTGGCGCCGGTGAGCTGGTTGCTCAGCTTGGGCGACACGAAGGTCGGGTCGCACATGCGGTCGAACCGCTTGCCCTGGTCGTTCTCGATCTCGGTGGACGCACCGTCGGACTCACCCGGGGGCTTGATCCAGACGAACGCGTCGAGGTGCGAGGCCGTGTAGCCCGAGGGCGTCGCCTGCGGGAGCTCGCCGATGCCCGCACCGAGCGGGTTGCACCACGCGCCGCGGTGGACGCGCTTGTCCACCTTGGACTCGTTGACGTAGGTGTTGTGGTTCGTGCTGGTCGACACGGCGGTCGGACGGTTCGGGCCGCCCCAGCCGTTGCGCGACGTGTCGATGAGCATGCCGATCGACGACGGGAAGCCGGCCGCGACGAGCAGGCGGTGCATGTGCGCCGTGAAGTCGGCCTCGTCGAAGTCGAAGTTCCACTCGTAGAACGAGCTCGAACGGATCGGGGTGCCACCCACGGAGATCGAGGAGTCCGGCAGGAACGGCTCGTTGAGCGGAGTCGTGTTCGCCACGTCACTGACGAAACCGTCGATCGACGCGAAGCCGGCGGTCGTGGTCTTGGCCACCTCGGCGAACAGCGTGGCCGACGGACCGGCGTTGCTGTCCCAGCCCAGCCAGCCCGAGTGGCCGATGTCGATGTAGTTGTAGACGTTCGGGATGGCGTGCAGCTTGTCGAGCGCGTACTTCACGCCGGCCCTGTAGTACGGCGCGGCCTGCTGGCAGGCGGCCTCGGAGATGTTCGTGACCAGGTTCGGCAGCGAGTCGGGCTCGATGGTCGCCACGATCCGGATGTCCTGGTACTTCGGGTCGGCCAGGAGCGCCGCGATCGGGTCGATGTACTCCTTCTTGTACCGCTCCAGACCGGCGTCCGTGGCGGGGAGCTCGCCGTTGGATGCCAGGGCGAAGCAGTCACGACCGGGCAGGTCGTAGATGACCAGGTTGAACACGAGGGGGCCTGAGCCCTTCTGGGCGACGGCGTTGTCCAGGTGGAACTTCAGGCCGTTGCCGTCCGCGTTGCCCGTGATCGCGCTGATGCGGTCCATCCAGACGGCGGTCGGCTGCTTGGCCACCGTCCGCATCTTCGCGGCCAGCGTGGCGTCGCCGGCACGTGTGGCAGCGCTCTCAACCGCTGCCGCGTACGTGGGGTTCACGTACTGCGTCGCGCCAGCGTAGGGGTTGTCGACGTGCGCCTCGGCCGCGCTCGCGCTCGTCGTGATGCACAGGGGGGCTGCGAGCAGCGCCATCGCTGCTGCTGCGGTCGTGACAGCGCGCACGCGCTGCCTCACCGCTCTCTTGCCGTGTGTGGACACGTAGTCCTCCGGGTGTCGTTCGGCGTGCCCGGTCGGCCGTCCCGTCCGGGCGCATGTCGGCCGGGAAAGTCCACGGCGACTGGACGTAGATCACCATGCGGACTTTCCGGGCGGCACGGGGCAAATCGTTTAGGTTCTGCCCGTTACCAAAATGTGACACGAATGAGAACGTTCTCATCTTGATCGGGGACCGGTGCTCCCGCGCACCGCGAGGCCTCCGATCTGGAGCTCCCGGCGCGCCCTCACCTCACCGTCGAGCACCGCGAGGACCGCCTCGCCGGTGGCCGTCCCGAGCTCGCGCTGGGCCGAGGGGAGCGTCGTGATCGAGGGCGTGGCGAGCCGGCACAGCGCCGAGTCGGACCCCGCGACGATGGACAGGTCCCAGGGCACGGCGAGGCCGGTCCGGCGTGCGACATCGAGTGCCGCGACCGCCATCTGGTCCGAGTCGTACACGATCGCGGTCGGCGCGCGACCACCCGTCAACAGGCGCCGCGTGGCCACGGCGGCCTCCTCGGCGGTCCCCCCGGTGGCCTCGTGGATCAGCACACCGCTCGCCGCGTCGAGCACGCCCGTGAGCGCCGCGAACCGCTCCCGGGTACGCACGAGCTCCTTCGGTCCGCTCACCAGGGCCACGTGCCGGTGCCCCAGCTCGAGCAGGTAGCGGCCGACGCGGACGAACGCCTCGGCGTCGTCCAGCGTCACCGAGGCGAGGTCCACATCGCTCTGACCTGCACTGACGATCACCGCCGGGGCGCGCAGGCGGCGCAGCGCGTCGATCCGCGGGTCCTCAGCGAGCACGTCCGTCACGACCATCACGTCGAACCGGCGCTCCGCCCACCACTCGCCGTACAGGGTGACGGCTGCCTCCGGGCCGTCGACGAGCTGGAGGACCAGAGCGAGGTTGCGGGTCGCCAGGACCTCCTGCAGCGAGATGACGAACTCGAGCACGCCCGTGGCCTGCGCCACGGGCCCGGCGGCCCCGCGGTCGAACACGAGGCCGATCGCTCGCGGTCCCGTGCGCATCGACCTCGCGGCCGCGCTGGGGCGCCAGCCGAACTCGTCCGCGACGCGCAGGACGCGTTCGCGGGTTGCTGCGGAGACGCCCGGCCGACCGTTGAGCGCGTAGGACACGACGGCGATCGAGACCCCCGCGGCACGGGCCACGTCGGTGATCGTCGGACGTCGCGCCGGCGCCGGTGCCGGGGCATGGGAAGGGGCGGGGGAGGACGGCCCGGACGACGGCGTCGAAGGCGACGCGGAAGAGCCGGGTACTCCGGAGTCATATGCAGGTGTGACCACGATCACCTAGTGTGTCGCCCGATGCGGGTGAAATGCATCATCTCGGCTCCGACGACGTGGGCGAGGGATGTGGGGTCATGGGAACAGTGCGGCGTGGACCGGTCTCACCGACGGCGAGGCGGACGATCGGCGTCCTCTCGCCGGTGGTCGGCGGTTTCTACTTTGGGGCCCTGATCGCCGGGGTGGCACGAGCGGCCCGGGCGGCAGGTCATCGCGTGGTCGCGGTGCAGACGTACCCGGCAGGGCTCGACAGGGAGCGGTACCCCGACGAGTCGATCCTCGACGCGCCCGTGGCGCTCGGTGCCGTCGACGGGCTCGTGGTCGTCGGCAAGGCGCTGCGCAGCGACCGGCTCGCCTCCGTGCAGCAGTGGGGACTGCCCCTCGTGCTCGTGAGCGAGGAGCCGCAGTCCGGTGACGACGCCGTCGTCCTGCCCGACAACCTCGGCGGGGTGCGCGCGGCCGTCGAGCACCTGCTCGGGCACGGGCACACCACGATCGGCTTCGTCGGCTGCCTGACGCAGCGGGACATGCGCGAGCGTTTCGCGGCCTACCGCGCGACGCTCGCCGACCACGGCATCGAGCCCCCGGACACCTGGATCTACGAGTCGTCGGACAACCACGAGCAGGGCGGCGCGGACGCCGCAGCCCGGATGCTGGCGGCGGGTTCCCCGACCACCGCCGTGATCGCGGCGACCGACCGGAACGCGATCGGCTTCCAGCGTGCACTGCGCGCGGCCGGTCTGGTGCTCCCGCGGGACCAGGCCGTGATCGGGTTCGACCACGCCGACTCCGGGGCGCGCGTGACCCCCCGGCTGTCCACCGTCGACGCGCACTACGACCGCGTCGGGGAGACCGCGGTGTCCCTGCTGCTGTCCCGGATGCGCGGCGAGGACGTCCCCGGCGGCGAGTACCGGGCACCGTCCACCCTCGTCCTGCGCGAGTCGTGCGGGTGCACCGAGTCCGCCCGGTCGGCACCGGCGGCCGGCGCCGGTTCGGGCAGCCGCAGCGGGTACCAGGTCCTGCGTGCCCTCGCGGGCACGGCCTTCGTGGGTCCGTCCGGCGTGGGCGGGGCGCGCCGCACGGGCGTGGCCCCCCGCGAGACCTGGTGGCACGCCGTCGTGGAGCCGATCGAGACGGCAGCGGAGCGCGGGACCGTCCCCAGCACCGCCACGCTCGCGAGGCTCGCCGACGTGACGTCCGCGATGCAGCCGCACCCCGAGGCGCTGGAACAGCTGGTCATCTGCCTGCGCGGCGTGGAGGCAGACGTCGTGGAAGCGCTCTCGCGCCCCGAGCACGAGACCGCCGTCCGGCGTGCCGTCACCGAGGTGCTCCTGGCGCTCACCAAGGGATGCACCCGCGCCATGCTCGCCCGCAGCGGTCAGCTGGAGCGCACGATCGTCGACCAGTACGAGGTCGACATGGACCTCCTGCGCGGGGACGGCGCCAGCCCTCGAGCTCTGGGCTGGCTGCCGCGGGGCGTCCGTGGCCACGCGTGCCTCGGGCTGTGGCTCGGGGCGGACCGCGGTCCCGGCGACCGCGAGATGGAGATCGTCGGCGTGCACGACACGTCCGGCACCCTGTCGCGGCTCGTCGGCGTGCGGACGACGGCCAGCCAGTTCCCGCCGGCGGCCCTCACGCGCGCCGGCACCGTCGGGTCGAACGAGCTGACCTTCGTCGTCCCCGTGACCTTCGGGGGCAGCGACTGGGGTCTGCTCGCCATCGACGGCACCGTCGAGACGCGGGCCACCAGCGCCCGGGACCGGTTCAACCACTGGGCCGCCCTGCTCGCGGTCGCGCTCGACCAGGAGCGGCTGCTCGCCAACCTGCGCGAGCAGCGCCGTGCGCTGGAGCAGGCGGCCGCCCGCGAGCGTTCGCTGGCGGACACCGTGCGGGCGAGCGAGGAACGGTACGCCCTGGCGTCCATGGCGGCGCACGACGGGACGTGGGACTGGGACGTCTCCGCCGGCACGGTCTACTACTCGCCGCGCTGGAAGCAGACGCTCGGCTACGACGACGACGTCATCGGCGACTCGCCGGGGGAGTGGCTCGAGCGCGTGCACCCGGCCGACCGCGACGAGCTGTCGGCGTCGATCGCCTCCCAGCTGGCGGGTGCGGGCTCGCCCCTCGAGCTCGAGCACCGGGTACGGACGTCCTCCGGTGACTACCGGTGGATGCTCTGCCGCGCCGTCACCGTGCTCGACGACGCGGGCTGCCCGGCCCGCCTGGTGGGTGCGCTCGTCGACGTGACGGAGCGCAAGGAGCAGGAGATCGCCCTGCAGCGCGACGCGTTGCGGGACCCGGAGACGGGCTTGGTCAACCGGCTGCTGTTCCTCGACCGCCTCGGGGCCGCCGTGCTCCGGACCCGGCGTTCCCCCGGCTACGACTGCGCTCTCGCGCTCGTCCGCGTCCTCGACGGCGCGGCGATACCGACGCAGGGCCGGCTCGAGTCGGACGGGGACGCGCGCCTCGACCTGCACCGGGAGCTCGTCCGCCGGCTGCGCCGTCCGCTGCGCGAGGGGGACACTCCCGCGCGCATCGCGGAGGACGACTTCGTGGTGCTGCTGGACGACGTCGGCCCCGGAGGAGTGCCTGCCCGCCTCTCGCTGCTGCTCGACCAGCTGCGCCAGGAGCTCGGCTCCCGGCTCGCCATCGGGGTCCTCGGCAGCATCCGCGGGTTCCGGGACGTGGGCGAGGTCCTGCGCGAGGCCGACATCACGTTGCTGCGCGGAGCGTCCCGGCAGGGGCGGTCCGGCTCCGTCCTGAGGTAGCACGACGCCCCTGCCTCCCGGTGACGGGAGACAGGGGCGTCGTCGTGAGCGATCAGCTGCGGCCGCGGGACGGGCCGTGCGTGGGGCGCGAGGCCCCGTGCCCCGGACGGGGGCCGGAGTCCAGACGGATGCGCAGCGGGCGACCGGCGACCCGGGTGCGCGCGAGACGGTCGATCACGTCGGCGGACAGCCCGGCCGGGATGTCGACGAGCGCGAAGCTGCCGAAGATGTCGATCTTGCCGACGTCCTTGCCCGTGAGGCCGCCCTCACCGGTGAGCGCGCCGACGAGCGCGCCCGGCTGGAGGCCGTCCCGGTGCCCGACGGCGACGCGCCACCGCGGCGCACCCCCGGCCACGTGCGTGTCCGAACGACGCCGCTCGCCGCGCTCGGGCCGGTCGCTGCGGTCGTTGCTGCCGCCGGTGAGGTGCGCCCGGGACAGCGCGTCGTCGAGGTCGTCGCCGTGCTGGACAGCCACGGGACCCTCGTCGCCGACGGCCAGCGCCGTCACGACCGCGAGCAGCTCGACGGGGTCGACGTCCGGGTTCTGCGCGAGGTGCACCGCGATCGCCTCCCGGTACAGGTCCAGGCGGTCGAGCTCGGCACGGGCGCCCGTGCGGGCCAGCAGGGTCTGCACGCGGTGCGCGGAGACCTCGGCGGGCGACGGGATGTCGACCTGCAGGAGCGACTGCCGCGTCGTGCGCTCGATCTGGCGCAGGCGGGACTGCTCGGACGGCGTGACGAACGACAGCGCCTCACCCTCGCGCCCGGCACGGCCCGTGCGGCCGATCCGGTGCACGTACGTCTCGGGCTCGCGCGGCACGTCGAAGTTGACGACGAGACCGATGCGGTCGACGTCCAGACCACGTGCGGCGACGTCCGTCGCGACGAGGACGTCGAGCGCTCCTGTGCGCAGCCGGTCGACGATCTTCTCGCGCTCGGTCTGGGCGACGTCGCCGGAGATGTACGCGGCGGAGATGCCGCGCTCGATCAGCGCGCTGCCGACCTCCTCGGCCGCGCCACGGGTCCGGACGAACACGATCGCGGCGTCGGCGGGCGACACGGCCAGGACGCGGGCGAGCGCCCCCGTCTTGTGCCGGTGCGGGACGACGGCGTACGTCTGCCGCACGCTCGTGACGGTCGACGCCTGGCGCGAGACGGTGATCTCGACCGGGCGGTTGAGGTGCTGCTCGGCGACGCGGCGGATCTGCGGCGGCATCGTGGCGGAGAACAGGGCGACCTGGCGCTCGCGCGGGGCCGCGGACAGGACCTTGTCGACGTCCTCGGCGAAGCCCATGCGGAGCATCTCGTCGGCCTCGTCCAGCACGAGGAAGCGGACGTTGTCCATCTTCAGCGTGCGGCGGTCGAGGTGGTCGAGGACGCGCCCGGGGGTGCCGACGACGACCTGAGCGCCGCGGGCCAGGGCGCGCTGCTGCGGGAGGAACGGCGAGCCGCCGTACACCGCGAGGACGTTCAGCCCGGGCAGGTGCGTCGCGAACGACTGGATGGCGTCCGCCACCTGCATGGCGAGCTCGCGCGTCGGCGTCAGGACGACAGCCTGCACGGCCGGCAGGTCGTAGTCGATCGCGGCCAGGAGCGGCAGGCCGAACGCGGCGGTCTTGCCGGTGCCGGTCTGGGCGACGCCGACGATGTCGCGGCCGTTCAGGAGCGCCGGGACGGCCTGGGCCTGGATGGCGGAGGGGACGGTGAAGCCGAGGTCGGAGATCGCGGCCTCGAGGGCCGGCGGCAGACCGAGGTCGGCGAACGTGGCGTCGGCAGGAGTGTCAGCGGGCGCGTTCGTGGACAGGGCAGAGCTCATGAGATGGGGAACCGATCATCGCGGGGCGGAGCCCTGAACCGTGCACCAGGTCGGCGAACAGCGGGTCGCAGCCCCGGACCACCCAGCGGCAACCGCTCACGCGATGCCTAGACCACACGACGCGAGGCGGGCCCCGACCGGCTCAGCGGTGGTGGCGACGCCTCGAAGGGGGACGCGACGAACTCCAGATTCACCGAGGAGTCTACCGGTCGGACTGCCGTCGTCGGCAGGGTGCGACAGGTGACGTCGCGCACAACGTCACAGGTCGCGCCGCGGACCCTCGATCGCGGGGCACGCGTCCATCACGACGTCGAGCCCGGCCGCACGGGCCCGCTCGGCGGCTGCCTCGTCGACCACCCCGAGCTGGAGCCACACCGCGCCGGCTCCCACCGCGATCGCCTGGTCGACGACGTCGCCGCACAGCGCGCTGTTGACGAAGACGTCCACCACGTCCACCGGACCGTCCACGTCCGCCAGCGACCGCACGCCGGGGGCACCGTGCACCGTCGGTGCCTGCGGGTGCACCGGGACGATCTCGTGCCCGAGCGACTGGACGTACGCCGCGACGCCGTACGCGGCACGGGAGGTGTTGGTCGACAGGCCGACGACCGCCCACCGTCCCGGCGTCGTGAGCAGACGGGTGATGACGTCGGGATCGTTGCGATGCATCATCTCCGAACTGTCGCACCACCCGCGCGGTGCCGCAGCCACACGAGCGCGCCGTCGTCGGACCCGGCTCCGTGGCCGCATAGGATCGACGCCGCCAGGACGAGACGGTGACGGGGGAGGCAGTGGCGAGCAACGACGTCGTCTCCACGCGCGTGCTGACCGTCCCCAACGTCATCAGCCTCGTGCGGCTGCTGCTGGTCCCGGTGTTCGCGCTGCTGATCGTGCGCGGCCACGACGGCTGGGCCGTCGCCGTGCTCGCAGTCTCCGGCGCCAGTGACTGGCTGGACGGGGTCCTCGCGCGCCGGCTCGGACAGGTCTCCCGGCTCGGCCAGCTGCTCGACCCGGCAGCCGACCGCCTCTTCATCGTCGTGACCCTCGTCGCGCTCGCCTGGAGCGGCGTCGTGCCCTGGTGGCTGCTCGGCGTCCTCGTCCTGCGTGACGTGGTCCTCGCCGTGATGCTCGTCGTGCTCGCCAGGGCAGGGTTCGCCCCGCTCCAGGTGCACCTCGCGGGCAAGGCCGGCACGTTCGCGCTGCTCTACGCGTTCCCGCTGCTCCTGCTCGCGCAGTGGAGCTCGTGGGTCGGCGCCGTCGCCGGTGTCGTGGGATGGGCCTGCGCGTTGTGGGGCGTCGCGCTCTACTGGTTCTCCGCCGTCGTCTACCTGACCCAGGCGCGGCACCTCCTGCGCGAGTCGGCGGACACCGCATGACGCCGCGGCACGGGTCCGGGGAGACCCCGCGCATCCCGGACGCCTCGATGACCCTCCTCACCGAGGTCTACCGCCGGCCGCTCGACCCCGGCTACGCGGACGCAGCAGCCCGTCGCGCCGCCGGCTCGGAGCCCCGCCGGACGCGACGCTCGACCGTCGGCCTCGTGGCGCTCGCGATCGGGCTGGGCCTCGGCGCGACGGCGGCCACGCTCGCGCTGCGGCAGCCCACCAGCTCCGCCCAGGAGGCACGGCAGCTGCTGCAGACCCAGATCGAGCAGCGCAGCGCCGACGCCGACGCGATCCAGGACGACATCACGGCGATGACGGACGAGATCGCCACCCTGCAGGAGGAGCTCCTGGGCGACGAGGGTCAGTCCGTCCGGGACCAGATCGAGGCCGACGCGGTCCAGGCCGGCGTCATGCCCGTCACCGGGCGCGGCCTGCGGCTCGTGCTGACCGACTCGCCCTCCGACGACCCTGACGAGCTGGACATGTCCCTGCGGGTGCAGGACGTCGACCTGCAGGTGGTCGTGAACGGGCTCTGGGCGGCGGGGGCCGAGGCCATCGCGGTGAACGGGCAGCGGCTCACCGCGATGACCGCGATCCGGAGCGCAGGCGACGCCGTGCTGGTCGACCTCGTCGCGCTCAGCAGCCCCTACACCGTGGAGGCCGTCGGCGACGCCGTCGAGATGCAGACGGAGCTGGCGCGCGCGAGCGCCGGACAGCACCTGGCGACGCTGCGGACGAACTGGGGCATCGGCGTCCAGATGTCGTCGCAGAGCGAGCTCCAGCTGCCCGGCACCGGTCTGGTCACCCTGTACTCCGCGCAGGTGCCGACTCCCGCTCCCGTTCCCGCACCCGAGCCCGGGGCGGGCGAGGGTGCGCCGGACGAGGCCGGTGTGGCAGGGTCTGCTGGTCCGACAGGGAGGGACGACACGTGATCGCAGTCATCGGCCTGGTCATCGGGGTCGTCGGAGGTCTGCTCCTGCAGCCCACCGTTCCCCTGGAGCTCCAGCCCTATCTGCCCATCGCGGTCGTGGCGGCCCTCGACGCCCTGTTCGGCGGGCTGCGCGCCATGCTCGACGGGATCTTCGACGACCGGGTCTTCCTCATCTCGTTCCTGTCCAACGTCGTGGTCGCCGCACTGATCGTGTTCCTCGGCGACCAGCTCGGCGTCGGCACGCAGCTGTCGACCGCCGTCGTCGTCGTGCTCGGCATCCGGATCTTCTCCAACGCCGCGTCGATCCGCCGTCACCTGTTCAAGGCGTGACGGTGCAGCCACAGGACGGTCGCGACGGGCAGGACGCGGTCCTGCCCGAGGACGAGCCGAACTCCTTGCCGCCGGTCGTTCCCGACGAGCCGAACTCCCTGCCGCCCGTGGTGCCGCAGCAGCCGGAGGACGACGAGCCGAACTCGCTGCCGCCGGTCGTGCCCGACGAGCCGCAGGACGACGAGCTGCCCACGGTCGTCCCCGACGAGCCGCAGGACGACGCGCCGCAGGACGACGAGCCGAACTCCCTGCCGCCCGTCGTGCCCGAGGCGCCCGAGCCTGGGGTGCCCGGCTCGTCGGCACCGGACGGGCCCGACGACGGTGACTCCCCGCCGTGGGCACCCGACGACGTCGAGGCCCGCCCGCAGGACGTCCGGGTGTTCGTCGCACCCGAGGACTCGCGGGACGAGCCGGACGCCGCGGAGGGGGCGGAGGTCGTGGCGCCCGCGCCTGTCGAGCCGCCGAGCGGATGGGCCGTCCTGGGTCGCGCGCTGGCGCCGCGGGCGACCCGGGCGCAGCTCGTGACGGCCGTCCTGTGCGCGGTCCTCGGGTTCGCGCTGGTGGCGCAGGTGCGGCAGTCGGGTGAGACGGACCTCGCCGGGATGCGGCAGGGCGACCTCGTCCGGATCCTCGACGAGACGACGAACCGGGGGGACGCGCTGGCGCGGGAGGCCGCCGACCTGGCACGCGAGCGTGACGACCTCCTGTCCGGGTCTGACCGTCGCCAGGCGGCGCTGGACGCGCTGCGACGCAGCGCCGAGACCCAGGGGATCCTCGCCGGCCGGCTGCCGGCCGAGGGCCCGGGGGTGATCGTCACCCTCACGGAGTCCGACCGGCCCATCAAGCCGTTCACGATGCTCAACATGCTCGAGGAGATGCGCAACGCCGGGGCCGAGGCGATCCAGCTCAACGACCAGCGCATCACGGCGAGCAGCGCGTTCACCGGCACCGCCGGCGCGGTGGTGCTCGACGGCGTCGAGCTGAGCGCGCCGTACCGGTGGATCGCGATCGGTGACCCGGACAACATCGCGCCGGCGCTGCAGATCCCCGGTGGCGCGATGGCACAGGTGCGCAACAACGGCGGCAAGGGGACCGTGGACCGGCTCGACCTCGTCGAGGTCGACGCGGTGCGTGCCGTGCCGGACCCGGTGTACGCGACCCCGGTCCCGCCGCAGGGCGATTAGTCCTGATCTGCGCGGCCGACCAGCACGATCGTGCCCGGCACGAGCGTGGGACGTGCTGCGCCGACCCGCTCGGTCCGCATAGGGTGTGCCTGACCCCGAGGAACGCCGGTGGTCGACGTGAAGAACGGGCCCGGGAGGTGGCATGAGCGGCGAGGACCCGCAGGTCGGGCGGCAAGCCCACGGACCCGACACGACGATGAGCTTCGGAGCGATCGAGCCGGTCGAGATCGAGGCGTCCGCGCCCGTCGGCCTGACGCCGGACGAGGTCGCGGCGGTGCACGCGCTGCCGCCGACGTCCGCCCTCCTGGTCATGCAGCGGGGCCCCAGCGCCGGGGCGCGGTTCCTGCTCGACGCCGAGCGCACGGTCGCGGGCCGGTCGACGGCTGCCGACATCTTCCTCGACGACGTGACGGTGTCGCGCAAGCACGCGGAGTTCGTCCGCGAGGGGACGACGTTCGCCGTCCGGGACATCGGCTCGCTGAACGGCACCTACGTCAACCGGTCCCGGATCGACCAGTCCGTGCTGCGGTCCGGCGACGAGGTGCAGATCGGCAAGTACCGCATGACGTTCCACCCCAGCCCGCACCGCGACGCGGCCGGCGCGTGACCGGCCGGTCCCGGACGGTGGGCCCGAAGGGAGCGGCTTCGTGACGAGCGCACGCGCGCAGCGCGTCGAGGCCACGGAGGTCGCGCCCGACCGCGAGCACGAGCCCTGGCCTCGCGGCATCTCCCGCCAGGCGTCGATGCGGATCTCCGACGTGCTGGCGTCGTTGCAGATCGAGTTCCCTGCCGTCACCACGTCCAAGCTCCGCTTCCTCGAGGAGCAGGGGCTCGTCGAGCCGGTGCGGACCGCGGCCGGCTACCGGCAGTACTCGCCGGCCGACATCGAGCGCCTGCGGTTCGTGCTGCGCCAGCAGCGGGACCGGTACATGCCGCTGAAGGTCATCGGTGACCGCCTCGCTGCTCTCGACGCGGGCGAGGACGACGAGCCCGCCCCGCGAGCACGTCTCGCGACGCGGGACGGGGTCCGCGAGGTCGCCGGGACGCGGTGGACGATCGACGTGCTCGCGCGCGAGTCCGGGGTCGAGGTGGGCTTCGTCGAGGAGCTCGTCACCGCCGGCGTGCTGCGGGTGCACCGCTCCGGGTCGTTCGACCTGTGGGCGAGGGAGATCGTGGTCGCGGCCGCAGCGCTGGCCGAGCACGGCATCGACGCGCGTCACCTGCGGCAGTTCCGCACGGCCGCGGACCGGCAGGCGGACCTGGTCGAGCAGGTCGTCACCCCGTGGCGTGGTCAGCGCAGCGCGTCGTCGCGTGCGCGGGCGAGCACGCTGGCGGCCGAGGTGGGCGAGCTGTGCACGCAGATGCACACCGCTCTCGTGCGCGCCGCTGTGGCCGACCTGACCCCCTGAGGGATCCGGGCACACTTCGCAGGCCTGTGGGGGGAGCCGGATCGGCGTCCGCGTCGTAGCGTGGGACGCATGGGAGAGGACGCCGAGCTGGTTCCGGTCGAGATCGTCGGCGTGCGCCAGCACCTGGCCGACGAGGAGATCGTCGTGCTGCTCCTCGACCCGGACTCCGAGCTCCTCGTCCCCATCCTCATCGGGCCGGCGGAGGCGAGCGCCATCGCCTCTGCGCAGGCGGGGATCGTGCCCCCGCGGCCGATGACGCACGACCTCCTGCGCGACGTGCTGATCGCCACGGGCTCCGGCCTGACGCGGGTCGAGATCACCCGGCTCGAGGACGGCGTGTTCCACGCCGAGCTGGTCCTGCGCACCGGCCCCCGCGTGGACTCGCGCGCCTCGGACGCGATCGCGATGGCGCTGCGGTTCGGGTGCCCGGTCCTGTGCTCCGCCGAGGTCGTCGCGGTGGCCGGCGTGGAGGTGCGCACGACCACGTCGGAGCAGGACCTCGAGCGGTTCCGGCGGTTCCTGGACGTCGTCACCCCGGAGGACTTCACGACCGGGGTGGAGCCGGACGACCAGGGCGGCGGGGAGGGCCGCTGAGGCCGTGCCCGACGGTTGCTCGTGAGCACCGAACGGGTGAACCTTCGCCCTCAGGTCGAAGGTGAGACTCGCCCGACGCGACACGCCCGTGGGGCGTCATGGCGTCTGCACCCCCACGGGCCTAGTCTGACAAGCAGCCGGGGGAGATGTCCGCCGACCGGCGTGCGACGAGTGGAGGATCCGTGACCAGCAACGAGAGCGCCGAGAGCGTCAGCGGGGCAGTGCCGCAGCGCGCTCAGGGCATGCTGTTCGACGACGACCTCCCTGACCTCGACACCGCGACGGGCTACCGCGGCCCCACCGCGTGCCGGGCTGCCGGGATCACCTACCGCCAGCTCGACTACTGGGCCCGCACCGGCCTCGTCGAGCCGTCGATCCGCCCGGCCACCGGCTCGGGCACGCAGCGGCTGTACAGCTTCCGCGACATCCTCGTGCTCAAGGTGGTCAAGCGGCTGCTCGACACGGGTGTCTCCCTGCAGCAGATCCGCACGGCGGTGAGCCACCTGCGTGAGCGCGGGGTCGACGACCTCGCCCAGATCACGCTGATGTCCGACGGCGCGAGCGTCTACGAGTGCACGTCCGCGGACGAGGTCATCGACCTGGTCCAGGGCGGCCAGGGTGTCTTCGGCATCGCGGTCGGCCGGGTCTGGCGGGAGGTCGAGGGCACCCTCGCCGCGCTGCCGACCGAGCGAGCGGACGAGGAGGACGAGCTCGTCATCCAGCCGTCGGCCCACGACGAGCTCGCGCTGCGTCGGCAGGCGCGCACCGCCGGCTGATCCCACGCACGTCGAGAGCGGCTGCCCGTCCGGGTGGCCGCTCTCTCGTTCGTCAGTGCCGGGGCGCCCGCAGCGCCCGGTCGAGCAGCGCGTCGAACGTCCGGGCCAGCTCGGCGGCCGCGGCACCCGGCCACGCGTGCACCGGCTGGGCAGCGCCCTGAGCCTGCTGGAGTGCTGCGCGTTCCGGCACCGGGGGAGTGAGGACCAGGGGCCCGTACAGCGTCTGCAGCTCCTCAAGGCGGAACGCCTGCTCGATCGAGCGGGAGCGGACGCGGTTGACGACGATGCCGAGCGGCTGGAGCGCGGGTGCCGGACCGCGGCGGAGCTCGTCGATGGTCCGCATCGCCCGACCGACCGCCATGACGGCGAACAGTCCCGGCTCGGTGACGACGAGCGCGCGGTCGCAGGCTGCCAGTCCCGTCCGCGTGAGCCCGCCGAGGGACGGCGGGCAGTCGACGATGACGAGGTCGTAC
Source organism: Cellulomonas terrae (assembly GCF_007990265.1). Taxonomy (GTDB): domain Bacteria; phylum Actinomycetota; class Actinomycetes; order Actinomycetales; family Cellulomonadaceae; genus Cellulomonas; species Cellulomonas terrae. The sequence goes on along the minus strand of NZ_BJWH01000002.1, from coordinate 370,757 downwards.
CCGTGCACCCACGACAGCGCGTAGCGCAGGCGGTCGACGTCGGTGCCGTCCATGCGGTCGTGCACGGCGGACCGTTCCGACCCGGCGAGCACGTCGAGGCCGTCGTCGGCCCAGGAGGACAGCACGGTCGCCGCGGTCATCGTCGACTCGCCCGGCTCGTCGAGGACCGATGCGACGTCGCCGGTCTGCGGCCGTGCGCCGAGCGCCATCGTGCTGTCGCCCTGGGGGTCCATGTCGATGACCAGCGTGCGCAGCCCGCGCTCGAGGGCCGCCGACGCGAGACCGAGGGTGATCGACGTCTTGCCCACGCCACCCTTGAGACTGCACACCCCGAGCACCAGCACGTGCGCAACCGTAGCCGGGCGACGCGTCGGGAGCGAAACGCCGCGCGCGTTCGCGCTGGTCAGGACAGACTGCTCGGATGAGCATCCGTCTGACGCGCTGGGGACACGCCTGCATCCGACTCGACCGCGGCCCCGACCGCCTGGTGATCGACCCGGGGGTCTTTTCCGATCTCCCGAGTGCGCTCGACGGGGTCGAGGCGGTCCTCGTCACGCACGAGCACCCGGACCACGTCGCCACGGAGCCGCTCGTGGAGGCCGTCCAGGGCGGCGTGGACGTCTGGGCGCCGCAGTCTGTCGTCGACGTGCTCGTCGAGGCGGGGGCACCCGAGGACCGCGTCCACCCGGTCCGTGCGGGCGAGACGTTCTCCGCCGGCGGGTTCGACGTGGCGGCGCTGGGGGAGTGGCACGCCGTGGTCCATCAGGACGTGCCGCGCATCCACAACGTGGGCTACCTCGTCGAGGGCGTGCTCCACCCGGGTGACGCCTACGTCGACCCGGCGGGTGCCACGGTGGACGTGCTGTGCGCACCGCTCGGAGCGCCGTGGCTGAAGCTCGGTGAGGTCGTCGACTACGTGCGCAGCATCGGACCGGGCCGCGTCGTGGTGGTCCACGACGCCCTGCTCAGTGCGATCGGTCAGGGCATGGCGATCGGTCTGCTCGGCCGCCTGGGTGGCGCGGGGGAGCCGATCTCGCTCGACCCGGGCGACGGCATCGATGTCTGAGTCTCCGCTGTCGCAGCACGTCCCCCGCCCGTACGGTGGTCGCGACGGAGGGAGACCGTTGTGACGGAGTCCGTGGGCCACGAGGTGCCCGAGCTGGAGTACGACGAGACCGTGCCGCCCCGGCCGGAGGAGGAGATCGCCGACGCCGCACGCGCCGTCCCGGATCCCGCCGGCCACGGTGGTGCACCGGCGGACGAACCGACGGCGCGCGACGACGCCTGAGCGTCCATCCCTCCGGCGTGAGGCATCCTGTGACTGTGCTTGTCCAACAGGTGGTGGAGAACGACTGGCGACTCGTCCAGGATGTCCGGCTGCGCGCCCTGCGCGAGGACCCGGACGTGTTCGGTGCGTCGCTGAGCAGGGAAGAACGGTTCACCGAGTCGCACTGGCGGATGCGCATCCGGACGACGACGACATGGGTCGCCGTCGACGTCGACGGTGCGGGCCGCGGGATCGTCACGATGATGCAGGAGCCGGGCTCGCCCGTGGACGACCGGCACATCGTCGCGCTGTGGGTCGCGCCCGAGTCGAGACGACAGGGCGTCGGGTGGGCCTTGCTCGACGCCGTGCGTCAGGCGGCCGTCGCGCAGGACGCACGGACCGTGTCGCTCTGGCTGCTCGACGGCAACCATGCCGCCGGGGACCTGTTCGTCCGGGCCGGCTTCACGCGCACCGGTGAGCGTCAGGTCGTCCCACGGGACACGTCGCAGACCGAGGAACGGTACGTCGTGACGCTTCGTGACGCGGCGTCGGCCTGAATTGTCATAATCTGCGGCCGTGGTGGCTGGGCGGGCTCCGCGGAGCAGGCTCACGACCTGGCGCGAGGTGTCGCCGACACGTCCGTGCGTCAGGGTCTGGCGGCGACGCCGGCACGATCGTCGTGTTGGACGACCGGACGACCGGACGACCGGACGACCGGACGCCGGACGAGCCGGGTCGCCCGGCGGCCGGTTGGTCGTGGACCCCGGACGCTCGCATCGATGGACCTGTGCGAGGGCACGGCCGTCGCGAGACTCCACGCCGTCGGTCGCCGTGGCGACACGGGCGCCGGAGCACAGCGTCCACGTCCTGACCCCCTTCTGAGCGTGGACATGGTGCTGTTACGCACATAGGCGGCACTATGCGAGAAACATCTGAACCCCTCGTCCCACCGCCGAACGCGCCCCCATGCGCGCAAGCTGCGGCGCGGCACCGTTGCTCCGGCTCGACGCCGACCTACCGTGCACTGCATGGGTGTGCCGCTGAGCGAGGTCGTCGACCAGTTCCTCATCGACCGCGCGACGCTCACGCGCCGTGGCCTCACGGAGAGCTCACGGGAGAACTACCGCCGGGACATCGTCGTGTGGGCCACGGTCATCGCGCGTCAGACCGGACGCCTCGGCGACAAGCCGGCACCGGATGACCCCGCTCCGCTCACCGTGGTCCTCGTCGACGACCTGACCGAGACGCAGATCAAGAACGCGTACCGCGTCATCCGGCTCCAGGAGGCCGTGAGCACCACGCAGCGCCGGGTCGGCACCCTGCGGCTGCTGTGCCACTGGCTCCAGCTGGAGGGGCACCTCGGCGTCGACCCGACGCTGCGCATCGAGGCGCCCGAGCGTCCCGTCCGTCTGCCTGCCGGCTGGAACGACGACGAGCTCGAGCGGCTCGCCGACGCGGTGTGGGAGGAGCGCGCGCCGCACGCACGCCGCTGGCCCGCCCTGGAGCGCGCCACCTTCGCCCTCCTGTCGACCACCGGGGTCCGCGCCGCCGAGCTGTGCGCGGTCTCCGAGCAGTCCCTGCGACGCGACTCCGGTGGCGAGGTCGTGATGTCGGTCATCGGGAAGGGCAACCGGCAGCGCATCGTGCCCGTGCCGCCGGAGGCGATCACCTTCGTCGAGGAGTACCTGCGGGAGCGCACCGCGCGGTTCGGGACGTTCCCCGCCGCGTCTCCCCTGCTGCGCCGGGCCGACGGCGTCCCGCTCACCCGCGGCGCCCTGCGGCACCTCGTCGACGGGTGGATCGCCCGCTCCGGGGTCCCCAAGCAGGAGGGCGAGTCGGCGCACGGCTTCCGGCACACCTACGCCAAGGGGCTGATCCGTTCCGGCGTGCCGGCCCCCGCCGTGCAGGCGCTGCTCGGCCACGAGGACCTCAAGACGACCGGCATCTACGTGAAGGCGACGGCAGCCGACGTCCGCGACGCCGCCCTGCTCTCCCCCGCCCGTCAGGTGCTGCGGGACCGCACCCCGTAGGCGCTAGCCGACCGCCTTCTTGACCAGCTCTGCGATGCGCTTCTCGTCGGCCGGGGTCAGGGAGACCAGGGCGAACGCGGTCGGCCACATCGAGCCGTCGTCGAGCCGGGCTTCCTCGTTGAAGCCGAGAGTGGCGTACCGCGTCTTGAACTTCGAGGCGGCCTGGAAGAAGACGACGACCTTGCCGTCCTTGGCGTAGGCCGGCTGGCCGTACCAGGTCTTCGGTGCGAGCTCGGGGGCCGTCTCCGTCACGATGGCGTGGATGCGTTCTGCCATCGCGCGGTCGTCCTCGTCCATCTCCGCGATCTTCTCGAGCAGGTCCTGCTCGCCGTTGGCCGCCTTCGATCCGCGCCGCGTCTCCTTGGCGCGCTCCTTCATCGCGTCGCGCTCTTCCTCGGTGAACGCTCCGGCCTTCTTGCTCTCCGCCATGGTCAGGTCTCCTCTCGTGGTGTGTGGTCAGGCACTGACGTAGGCGGCGAGGTGCTCACCGGTCAGGGTCGTGCGGGTGGCGACGAGGTCCGCGGGCGTGCCCTCGAAGACGACCAGGCCGCCGTCGTGGCCGGCGCCGGGCCCGAGGTCGATGATCCAGTCGGCGTGCGCCATGACCGCCTGGTGGTGCTCGATCACGATCACCGACTTCCCCGCGTCGACCAGCCGGTCGAGCAGGCCGAGCAGGTTCTCGACGTCGGCGAGGTGCAGACCGGTGGTGGGCTCGTCGAGCACGTAGACCGTGCCCTTCTCCCCCATGTGCGTCGCCAGCTTGAGTCGCTGCCGCTCCCCGCCGGACAGCGTCGGCAATGGCTGGCCGAGGCTGATGTAACCGAGCCCGACGTCGACGAGCCGCGACAGGACGGCGTGGGCGGCCGGGGTGCGGGCCTCCCCCGCGCCGAAGAACTCCTCTGCCTCCGTGACCGACATGGCGAGGACCTCGCTGATGTCGCGACCGCCCAGGCGGTACTCGAGCACAGAGGCCTGAAAGCGTTTTCCGTCACACACCTCGCAGACGGTGGCGACGCCGCTCATCATCGCCAGGTCCGTGTAGATGACGCCGGCGCCGTTGCACGCGGGGCAGGCGCCCTCGGAGTTGGCGCTGAACAAGGCCGGCTTCACGCCGTTGGCCTTGGCGAACGCCTTGCGGATCGGCTCCAGCAGGCCGGTGTAGGTCGCCGGGTTGCTGCGCCGTGACCCCCGGATCGCTCCTTGGTCGATGGACACGACACCGTCGCCCTCGGGGATCGACCCGTGGACGAGCGAGCTCTTGCCGGAGCCGGCGACGCCCGTGATGACGACGAGGACGCCGAGCGGGACGTCGACGTCGACGTCGCGCAGGTTGTTGGCGGTCGCGCCGCGGATCTCGAGCCTGCCGGTCGGTGACCGCACCTCGTCCTTCACCGACGCGCGGTCGTCGAGGTGCTTGCCGGTCAGGGTGCCGCTGGTCCGCAGCTCCTCGACGGTGCCCTCGAAGCAGACGGTGCCACCGGCGGCCCCGGCCCCGGGGCCGAGGTCGACGACGCGGTCGGCGATCGTGATCATCTCCGGCTTGTGCTCGACGACGAGCACGGTGTTGCCCTTGTCCCGCAGCTGGAGCAGCAGCTGGTTCATCCGCTGGATGTCGTGCGGGTGCAGGCCGATCGAGGGCTCGTCGAAGACGTAGGTGACGTCGGTCAGGGACGAGCCGAGGTGCCGGATCATCTTGGTGCGCTGCGCCTCTCCCCCGGACAGCGTCCCGGAGGACCGGTCGAGGGACAGGTAGCCGAGACCGATGTCGGTGAACGAGTCGAGCAGCAGCTGCAGCCCCGTGAGCAGCGGCGCGACGGACGGCTCGTCGAGCCCCCGCACCCACTCGGCGACGTCGCTGATCTGCATCGCGCACACGTCGGCGATGCTCTTGCCCTCGATCGTCGACGAGCGGGCTTCCTTGCTCAGCCGGGTGCCGTCGCAGTCGGGGCAGGTCGAGAACGTCACGGCCCGCTCGACGAAGGCGCGGATGTGCGGCTGCAGCGCCTCGACGTCCTTGGCCAGGTACGACTTCTGGAGCCGTGGGATCAGCCCCTCGTACGTGAGGTTGATGCCGTCGACCTGGATCTTCGTGGGTTCCTTGTAGAGCAGGGCGTCCAGCTCGCGCTTGGTGTACCTCGCGATCGGCTTGTCGGGGTCGAAGAAGCCGCAGCCCCGGAAGATCCGTCCGTACCAGCCGTCCATGCTGTAGCCGGGGATCGTCAGGGCGTTCTCGTTGAGGGACCTGCTCGCGTCGTAGAGCTGCGTCAGGTCGATGTCGTTGACCGAGCCGCGGCCCTCGCAGCGCGGGCACATGCCGCCGAGGATGCTGAAGCTGCGCCGCTCCTTGGTCTCCCGGCCGCCGCGCTCGATGGTGACCGCGCCGGCGCCGCTGATCGAGGCGACGTTGAACGAGTACGCCTGCGGCGGTCCGATGTGCGGGGTGCCGAGCCGGCTGAACAGGATGCGCAGCATCGCGTTGGCGTCCGTCGCGGTGCCGACGGTGGAGCGCGGGTTGGCGCCCATCCGCTCCTGGTCGACGATGATCGCCGTGGTCAGACCGTCGAGGACGTCGACGTCGGGCCGTGCGAGCGTCGGCATGAAGCCCTGGACGAAGGCGCTGTACGTCTCGTTGATCAGCCGCTGCGAGTCGGCGGCGATCGTGTCGAACACCAGCGAGCTCTTCCCCGAGCCGGAGACGCCGGTGAAGACCGTCAGGCGGCGCTTCGGGATCTCGACGCTGACGTCCTTGAGGTTGTTCTCGCGCGCGCCGTGCACCCGGATCAGGTCGTGGCTGTCCGCGGGATGCGTCGTCGTGCTCATCCTGGCTCCCTCTGTGTGGGCAGCGCGTGTCTCGATCCCACCGGCGTCGCTCAGCCGAGCTCGTTGATGCGCAGGAGGTTGCCCGCCGGGTCACGGAAGGCGCAGTCGCGGACGCCGTACGGCTGGTCCGTCGGCTCCTGGACGACCTCGGCGCCGCTGGCCTCGAGCCGGGCGAAGACACCGTCGAGGTCGTGCGTGGCCAGGGTGATGGCGGCGTAGCTGCCCTTGGCCATCATCTCGACGATCATCCGGCGCTCGTCGTCGGTGAGGCCGGGCTCGGCGGCCGCCGGGTGCAGGACGATCGCCGGGGCCGACGGGTCCGCGGGGCCGACCGTGATCCAGCGCAGGCCGTTGTAGCCGACGTCGTTGCGGACCTCGAAGCCGAGGGCGTCGCGGTAGAACCCCAGCGCGGCGTCCGGGTCGTCGTGCGGGAGGAAGGCGTAGTGCAGGGTGAGGTCCATGACGGTCACGCTAGGTGGGGTTCCGGGGTCCGCGCTTCTCGATTCCTGACCGGCCTGGTGACCTGCTTGGCGACGCACGACGGCATCCCCTCGGTGACGCCTGCGTGCTCGCGTCGGTAGACGCTCGGAGGCACGCCGACCAGCTCGGTGAAGCGCGTGCTGAACGTCCCGAGCGACGAGCAGCCCACCGCGAAGCAGACCTCGGTGACGCTCAGGTCGCCGCGGCGCAGCAGGGACATCGCGCGCTCGATGCGGCGCGTCATGAGGTAGGCGTACGGGGACTCGCCGTACGCGCGGCGGAACTCGCGGCTGAGGTGCCCGGCGGACATGTGCGCCCCTCGCGCGAGCGCCTCGACGTCCAGCGGCTGGGCGTACTCGCGGTCGATGCGGTCCCGGACGCGTCGGAGACGCACGAGGTCGCTCAGGTGATGGGCCGACGCGGGCGTGCTGCTCACGTCACCGATCGTGCCACGTCGTGCCGACGGTGCCGCGTCCCCTGCGCCGACGGCCCCGTCCTGGCGGGATCGTGGGTATAGTTGAACTCTCAACCATGAGGAGCTCGCTCGATGCCTGACTACGGACACGACCTCGTGCTCGGCACGTTCCTGACCCCCGCCGCCAAGGACCCTCAGCAGGTCGTCGCGCTCGCGCAGGCCACCGAGCGCGCCGGTCTGGACCTCGTGACGTTCCAGGACCACCCCTACCAGCCGGCGTTCCTCGACACGTGGACGCTGCTGTCCTGGGTCGCCGCGTCGACCGAGCGCGTCCACGTCGCGGGCAACGTGCTCAACCTCCCGCTGCGTCCTCCGGCGGTCCTCGCGCGCGCCGCGGCGAGCCTCGACCTGCTGTCGGGCGGCCGGTTCGCGCTGGGTCTCGGCTCCGGGGCGTTCTGGGACGCCATCGTCGCGATGGGCTCCCCGCGCCTCACCCCCGGACAGGGCGTGGACGCGCTGGACGAGGCGATCGACGTCGTCCGCGGCATCTGGGACACGAACGAGCGGTCCCCGCTGCGGGTCGGCGGGACCCACCACCGTGTCGACGGCGCCAAGCGCGGTCCGGCACCCGCCCACGACATCCCCATCTGGCTCGGCGCGTACAAGCCCCGGATGCTCGGCCTCGTGGGCCGCAAGGCGGACGGGTGGCTGCCGAGCCTCGGCTACCTGAAGGACGGCGACCTTGCCGCGGGCAACGCCCGGATCGACGAGGCGGCGCAGGCGGCCGGCCGCGACCCCCGCGAGGTCCGCCGCCTGCTCAACCTGGGTGCGGGGTCCTTCTCCGGGGCGGGCTTCCTCCAGGGGCCGCCCGAGCGGTGGGTCGAGGACCTGCTCCCCCTCGTCCTGGAGGACGGCGTCTCGACGTTCATCCTCGGCAGCGACGACCCCGTGGCGATCGCGCGGTTCGGTGAGGAGGTCGCGCCCGCCCTGCGCGACGCCGTCGCAGCCGCCCGCCGGTCGGCCGGCACCGTGACCGGCGCTGTCCGCGCGGCGGCGTCGCTGGCCCAGCGGCGGCCCGGGATCGACTACGACGGACTCCCCGCGTCGCTGGTGGACACCGCCGTCGAGCCCGGCGACCGGGAGTACGGCCGAGTCCGGTCGTCGTACGTCTACGCGGGCTCCCCCGGGCTCGTCCTGCGGCCCCACGACGCCGAGGCCGTCCGTGATGCGATCACCTTCGCGAGAGCGCAGGAGGTGCCGTTCGCGGTGCGCAGCGGGGGGCACGGGATCAGCGGCCGGTCCACCAACGACGGCGGCATCGTCATCGACGTCGGCGCGCTCGACACCGTCGAGGTGCTCGACCGCGAGCGGCGGCTCGTCCGGCTCGGTGCGGGTGCCCGCTGGGGCGACGTGGCAGCGGCGCTGTCCGAGCACGGGCTGGCGATCAGCTCCGGCGACTACGGGGACGTCGGCGTCGGCGGGCTCGTGACTGCGGGAGGGCAGGGCTTCCTGGGACGGTCCTACGGGCTCACGCTCGACCACGTCGTCGCGGCCGAGCTCGTGCTCGCCGACGGGCGGCTGGTGCGGACCGACGCGGACCACGAGCCCGACCTGCTCTGGGCGGTGCGCGGTGCAGGCGCGAACTTCGGCATCGTCACCGCCGTCGAGATCGAGGCGGCCGAGGTCGGCGACGTCGTGCACGCGACGATCCTCGTCGACGCGACCGACACGGCACCGTTCGTGCAGGCGTGGGCGGACCTCGTCGAGTCCTCCCCGCGCGAGCTCACCAGCTTCCTCAGCCTGGTGCCGGCCCGCGGCCAGGACCCCGCCGTCGGGTACGCGATCGTCGTCTGGGCGAACGACGACGCCGAGGCCGCCGTCGCCGCGATCGAGCCCTTCCTCGACCTGGCGCCCGTGCTCCAGCAGCAGGCTCGTCTCGTGCCCTACGCCGCGACCGTGGCGGCCCACCACGGCGAGCACACCGGCGGCTCCGCGCCCGCGACCCGCGGCGGCCTCGTCGAGCACGTGACGCCGGGGCTCGCCGCGCTGCTCGCCGACCTGCTCGCCAGCCGCGACGCCGACATGGTGCAGCTGCGGGCCGTCGGGGGTGCCGTCAACGACGTCGACCCCGCGGCCACGGCCTACGCCCACCGGACGCAGAACTTCTCGCTCCTCGCCGCCGCCCGGGGCAGCCGGCGCGCGCAGATCGACGCGTGGTGGGAGCGGCTCGGACCCCACCTGGACGGGGTCTACCTCAGCTTCGAGACCAACCAGTCCCCCGCCCGGCTCGCCCAGGCCTTCCCACCGGCCACGCTCGCGCGCCTCGGGCGGCTCAAGGCCGTGTACGACCCCGACCACGTGTTCGACGGGAACTTCGGGGTCACGCCGACGCCCGACGAGACGCGTGCCACGATGGCGACATGAGCACCGACGACATCGCCGACGTCATCGCCCGCGTCGAGCAGCAGGAGCACGACCTCGTCTTCGCGACGTTCACCAACGACGACGCCTGGCGCCTCGGCTGCCTGCTCGTCGAGCTCGCCCAGGAGCGCGACCTGCCGGTCACCGTCGACATCCGTCGCGGCACCCAGCAGCTCTTCCACGCGGCCCGCCCCGCGACGACGCCCGACAACGACAGCTGGATCGAGCGCAAGGTCCGCGTCGTGGAGAGGTTCGGGGCGTCGTCGTACCTCGTCGGGCTGCGCGCCACGGCCAAGGGCACGACGTTCGCCGCGCAGCACGACCTGCCCATGCAGCAGTTTGCCGCGCACGGCGGGGCGTTCCCCGTGCGCGTCCGCGACGTCGGCATCGTCGGCGTGGTGACGGTCTCGGGTCTCCCCCAGGCCGACGACCACGCGCTCGTCGTCGAGGCTCTCGTCGCACACCTCGCCTGAGGCGCCCACAGCCCGGACGGGCGCGGTGATCTCGCACAGATCCGCGCCGGCGGTCACCACGGCCGTCCGGCGCGCCCGAGCCTGACGGCATGACGGAGCACGGATGGTTCGACGAGGACTGGGACGACGCCGACGAGGACGCCCTGTGGGAGACCGTCCCGGTGGCGGTCGGGGCCGACGGGCTCGCCCACGACCTGCCCGCCCCACCCGGCGCCGCGCTGCGGTCGGGCAGCGACGCGCTCGCGGTCCTGCTCGACCTCGTCGGACCTGAGCGGGCCGGAGCGCCGGCGCTCTGGTTCGTCCTGCTCGACGCCACGGACCACACCACCCCCGTCGTGCTGCCCGTCGTCGACGTGCCCGTGCGGGCGGACCGCACCGTGGCTCACAGGCTCGTCGCGGTGCTCGACGCGGTCCTGCGGGCGGACGCGCCCGGCGGGTCGGTCGTCGTCGGGCTCGTCCGTGCCGCTGGTGGAGACCTCGGCGCGTTCGAGGCGCAGTGGGTGCCCGCCCTCCGCGATGCCGCGGACGACGTCGGGGTGCGCCTCTGGGCGGTCGTCGCGATCGGCGAGAGCCGGGCGCGCGTGCTCGAGTGGTGAGGACGGTGCGGCGGCCCGCGTCAGGCCGACGGGCCGGGCGCCGCCTCGTCGATGGCGGCGAGCTGCTCGAGGGTCGGCGACCAGGCGATCGAGGCGACGTTCGCACGCAGCTGCTCGGGCGTGCGCGCACCGGCGATGACGGTCGCGACCGCCGGCTGGGCCGCCAGCCCGCCGAGCGCCAGGGTCGGGAGGTCGATGCCCCAGGCGGCCGCCAGCGACTCCAGTGCCTCGATCGTGTCGAAGTCGGCCCGCGCGAGCCGGTCGGGCATCCGGGTGAGCCGCGACCCGTCGGGTGCGGCCTCGCCGCGCCGGTACTTCCCCGTGAGCAGGCCCGACGCGAGCGGGACGAACGGGATGAGGCCGACACCGACCTGCTCCGCTGCCGGGACCAGCTCAGCCTCGGCGCTGCGGTCCAGCAGGTTGTACCGGTTCTGCGCGGAGACGAAGGGGGTCGCTCCGGCCGTGCGGGCGCTCCAGTCCGCGTCGACCACCTGCCAGGCCGCGAAGTTCGAGGACCCGATGTACCGGACCTTGCCCTCGACGACGAGCTCGTGCAGTGCCGCGAGCGTCTCCTCGATGGGCGTCACCGGGTCGGGCGCGTGCATCTGGAACAGGTCGACGTGGTCGGTGCGCAACCGGCGCAGGGAGCTCTCGACGGCACGGCGCACGTAGCGCCGAGACCCCCGGACACCCCAGTCGGGACCGTTCAGCCCGCGGGTGTCCATGCCGAACTTCGTCGCGATCACCACATCGTCACGTCGACCGGCCAGGGCCTCGCCCAGCAGCTCCTCGCTCTGACCGGGAACACCGCCGTAGACGTCCGCCGTGTCGAAGAACGTGATGCCCGCGTCGAGCGCCGCGCCGACCAGCGCCGGGACGTCGTGCGGCGCCAGCGTGGCACCGAACGTGTTGCAGCCGAGACCGGCCACCGAGACGACGAGGCCGCTGTCGCCGAGCTGTCGAAAAGACATCTCGGCGTCAGTGCGAGAGGCTGGGGGAACGGGAGGGGTCGAATTGCTCACCCGGGCAACCCTAAGCCTCTCCCCCGCACACCAGGTGCATTCACGAGACCTTCACGTCCTCCTGGAACACTGGAGGGGCGGCCACCGTTGACACCGGTGGAAGTTCTCACTCTCGACGGCCGTACAACGGCACGGAGGTTCCCCAGATGGCAAACCGGTCCCTGCGCGGCATGCGCATCGGGTCCCACAGCATGGAGACGGAAGACGGCGTCGAGTTCGCCCCCCGCCTCCAGGCTCACTACGACTGTCCCAACGGGCACACCATCATCCTGCCGTTCTCGGTCGAGGCCGACGTGCCGGTGGTGTGGGAGTGCCGTTGCGGCGAGGAGGCGTTGCTGCGCGACGCGTCCAAGCCCGAGGTGAAGGCCGGCAAGCCGCCGCGCACCCACTGGGACATGCTGCTCGAGCGCCGCACCGTCGGAGAGCTCCAGGAGCTGCTCGACGAGCGCCTCGACCTGCTCCGGTCGGGCAAGCTGCGCCGCAGCGCCTGACCCGCGCGGAGCGGCGCCCCCGGCCGCTCAGCGCCCAGATCGACGGAACGCTCCCGCCACACGGCGGGAGCGTTCTGCTATCCCCCACCGGGTCACGTTGACGAGCGCCTCGACGACGATGGCGCGGCTCATCTTGCTCTGGCCGAGCGCCCGCTCGACGAAGGTGATCGGGACCTCGACCACCCGCGCGCCCGTGCGGACGGCCCGCCAGGCCATGTCCACCTGGAAGCAGTAGCCCTGCGACGCGACGTCGTCGAGACCGAGCCGGCCGAGCAGTCCCGCGCGGTACGCGCGGAAGCCACCCGTCGCGTCGCGCAGCGGGATGCCCAGCACGATCCGCGTGTACGTGTTCGCGCCGCGGGAGAGCACATGGCGGCTCACCGGCCAGTTGAGCACGCTCCCCCCGGGCACCCACCGCGAGCCCAGCACGAGGTCGGCATCCGTGAGCGCGTCCAGCAGCCGCGGGAGGTCCTCCGCGCGGTGCGACCCGTCCGCGTCCATCTCGACCACGACGTCGTACCCGCGCTCCAGCGCCCAGCCGAATCCGGCCACGTACGCGGTACCCAGGCCGAGCTTGCCCGCCCGGTGCAGCACGTGGACACGCTGGCGCCCCTCGGACGCCTCGGCCTCCGAGATCTTCTCGGCCAGCTCGCCCGTGCCGTCGGGCGACCCGTCGTCGACGACGAGCACGTCCGCGTCGGGGACGTGCGTGCGCAGGCGGTCCAGTGCGCCGGGCAGGTTCTCGCGCTCGTCGTAGGTGGGGACGATCACGAGCACACGCGCAAGGGCCTCGGTCATACGGCTGTCTCGATCCGGTCGGCGCGGCGCACCCGGTACGCCCCGGCTGCACCGGCGAGCACCACGCACACCGCGAGGGCGTCGATGATCCATGCGGGCCACGAGCCCAGCCTCGTTGCGGGCGTCAGCGTGTCGCGCAGGGGAAGGGTAGCCACCATCTGCTCCGCGGTGAAGAGCCCTGTCTGCTGGCTGACCACGCCGTTGGGCTCGATGACGGCACTGACGCCGACCGTCGAGATCTGCACGGTCGCCCGGCCGTGCTCGATCGCGCGGATCCGGGACATCGCCAGCTGCTGCGTGGACTCGTCCGAGACACCGAACGACGCGTTGTTCGTCTGCACGACGAGCACCTCTCCCCCGGCCCGGACCGCCTCGCGCACGATGCCGTCGTAGGCGACCTCGAAGCAGATGACGTCGCCGATCCCGACCGTGCGCCCGAGCCGTTCGGAGTCGAGCGGGACGTAGCCGGGCTCGGTGCCGGGGAGCATGTCCCGAGTGACCAGGTCCACCGCCGAGGAGAACTGCCGGACGAACGAGCGGATCGGGATGTACTCCGCGAACGGCGCCGGGTGCTGCTTGGTGTACGTCGCGGTGACCCCGACGCCCGGTTCCCACAGGACCGCCGTGTTGTAGCGCCCGCCGGTCGGTGGGTACTCGACGGTCCCGACGAGCATGGGGGCGTCGACGGCCTGCGCTGCGCCGTCGATGAGGTCCGCCGCGGCCTGGTCGGCCTGCGGGTCGATGTCGGTCCCGTTCTCCGGCCACAGGACGAGATCGAGCTCACCGGGCTCCACCTGGTCGAGCAGCGCGAACGTGCCGGCGACGTGGTTGTCGAGGACCGCCTGGCGCTGGCCGAACGCGTCCAGACCCGTCCCGGGCACGTTGCCCTGGACCGCGCCGATCCGCAGGCCCCCGCTCTGCGCCTGCGTGTCGAGAGGGACGAGGAGACCGACGACGAGCACGGTCGCGGCGGCCGCCGTGGCGACGACCAGCCGACCGATCTCCAGCCGGCGGGCGGCCAGCATGATGCGCGCGAGGAGCACGCCGACGGCGACCACGGCCCCGGAGAGCAGCGGGGTGCCCGCGAGGGAGGCGAGCGCCGCGAGGGGAGAGTCGGCCTGGGAGAACGCGAGGCGTCCCCAGGGGAAGCCCCCGAACGGCCAGGCCGCGGCCAGCTCCTCGGTGGCGACGAACAGGATCGTGAAGACGACCACCTGCAGGCCGATGCTGCGCCAGACCGCGTTGCCCCGTCGTGCCCAGCTCCAGGCGGCACCGAAGAGGGCGAAGTACGCCGCCTCGAGCGTGCTCAGCGCGAGCCACGGCACCAGGCCGACCGCCTCGTCGGCCCACGTGATGAGGGGCAGGAAGAACGTGAGGCCCCACAGGAGCCCGACGAGCGCGTTCCAGCGCGCGCTGTCGCGGCGCAGGGCCAGGTACAGGAAGGCGACGCCGAGGAAGGCCGTCCCCCACCATCCTGGCTCGGGGAACGCGAGGCGGGTGAGCAGGCCACCTGAGACGGCGAGGACGAGAGTCCACCAGCGGGCGGGTTCACGGGCGGGCACCCCTGGAGGGTACGTCAGCGGGCTGAGGGCCCGACGAGAGGGCCGCGCGAGGCTCCGACCGACCGGCCCGCGTGTCCTTCGTACCGGTCGGCGTGCAGGCGCACGGACCGTTGTCTACTGAACACGCGGGCCCGGTCGGAGCCCTCCCCCAACCCCTGCGCTCACAGGCCGCGACGGCGTCGTCGTAGGCATGTCGGCAACGGTGGATCTCCTGAGGAACCTACCGAGATCCTCAGGAGTGTCAAGGCCGCGTCGGTGCAGGTGGGAGCCGTACTCGCAGGTCATCCGCGCACCATCGGTCCCGTCTGACCGGTTCGACTCGGCGTGTCGCCGCGCGTGTCGTCGGATCCGGTCGAAGCGGGCGGATCCGGTCGTGCGCGAACGGGCGAGATTTCACCCGGTCGAGGCTCCGCCGGTCTCAGAAGGTGTCGTGCAGGACCACGCCGCCGCGGACCGTCCGCAGGCACACCGGCGCGGGCGCGTCGGGGCCGAGGTCGGGCAGCAGCGGGATGCCGGCACGGGCGTCGGTGCTCCAGGACGAGAACTGCCCCTCGGCGGCCTGCACCGTGAGGTCCTCCGCGCGCCAGACGGCGAGATGGGCCGGCGCACCGACGCGCAGCTCCCCGGCGCCCGTGTGGTCGAGTCCCGCGACCCGCCAGCCGCCGCGGGTGGACGCACGGAACGCCGCCCTCGCGGAGATCCGCTGGTCGACCGCGCGGTGCTGCACGGCCGCCCGGACGCCCGCCCAGGGGTCGACGGGGGTCACCGGCGAGTCGGACCCGAACGCGAGCGGCACGCCGGCGGCGGCCAGGTCCGCGAGGGGGTTGAGTGCGGCGGCGCGCCCCGCACCGAGCCGGGTCGCGTACATCCCCTCGGGACCACCCCACGCGGCGTCGAACGCGGGCTGCATGCTCAGCCGCACCCCCAGCAGCACGAGCGCGGCGAGCGTCGGGGCGTCGACCATCTCCGCGTGCTCGAGCCGGTGGCCCATCCGCGCGATCGCGTCGGGACCCTCCACGTCGACAGCCGCACGCAGCCCGAGCAGCAGCTCGTCCATCGCCCGGTCGCCGATGACGTGGAAGCCGCCCTGCACCCCGGCGCGCGTCACGGCCGTCAGGTGGTTGCAGATCTGCTCGGCGGTCAGGTAGAGCACCCCGGAGCTCTCGGGCGCATCCGTGTACGGCGAGCGGACGGCAGCGGTGTGCGAGCCCAGCGACCCGTCGACGTTGAGGTCGCCCCCGATGCCCGTCAGGCCAGGGATCGCCGCGAGGATCTCGCGTGCGTCGTCGACCGTCACGCACTGCTCCCCGCGGTACGCCACGAGGTGCGGAAGCCCGCTCGCGGCGTCGGCGGTCAGCTCCAGCAGCTCGACCAGCCCGGCGCGGGTGTCGATCGACGGCGCGGAGTGCTCGTGCACGGACACGACGCCGCGGGCGGCGGCGTGCTCGAGCGCGCGGCGGTACAGGGCGGTCCGCCGCTCGGGGCTGACCTGGCGAGCGGCGTCGCGCGCGGCGTGGTGGGCATCCCGCTCGACGCGGCCGTCGTAGCTCCACCCCGGCAGCCGGTCGAGGCCCGCGGCGTCGGACAGCGCGCTCGACACCACCGCCGAGTGCACGTCGACGCGCGCGAGGTAGACCGGTGCCCCGCCGGCCGCCGCGTCGAGCTCGTCGCGCGTGGGCGGGCGGCCCTCGGGCCACCGCAGCTCGTCCCAGCCGAAACCGAGCACGGGCGCGTCGGACGTCCTGTCCCGCGCCGCCCGGTGCACGGCGTCGAGGGCGTCCGCCAGCGAGTGCACGCCGCCCTCGGGCGACAGGTCGACCGAGTCCAGGGCGAGGCCGGTCTCGAGGACGTGGACGTGCGCGTCGACGAAGCCGGGTGCGACGAGCGCACCGTCGAGGTCCACGACCTCGTCGGCGCGCGCCACCAGACCGTCGGCGGTGTCGTCCGCGCCGAGCCAGACGACCGTCCCGTCGTCCACCAGGATCGCTTCGGCAAAGGGGTCGGCGGCGGAGTGCACCACGCCGTGCCGGTACAGGGTCGAGCTCACAGTGGCACACGATAGGGCAGGTCAGCCCGACAAACCGGGTGAAGGCGCCGGGCTAGACCGACGAGTACGCCACGACCCCGCGTCGGAGGGCGTCCACCGCCTGCCGGGCCGTGTCCCGCAGCCGCTGGTGAGGTGCCGCCTGGGAGACCTGGTCGAGCACGTCGATGACCTGCTTGCACCACCGCACGAAGTCCCCCGCCGAGAGCTCGCCGCCCTTGAGGACGGCGTCGAGGCTGCGTCCTGCGGCCCATCGGTGGACCGCCTCGACCAGGCCCGCGTCGAGCGGCTGGATCGTCTCGACCTTGTGCTCGGTCTCGAGGTCGTCGAGCTCCGACCACGCGCGGACGCAGCCGTCGAGCGCGACGCCGAGCCGGCTGTTCGGGCCGCCGGGGATGCGCGGCTCCCCCTGGTCGTCGCGCCGGGAGCGGTACACGAGCGTCGAGACGGCGGCGGCCAGGCCGGGCGCGTCGAGCTCGTCGAAGACCCCGCGTCGCAGGCACTCGGCGAGGAGCAGGTCGTTCTCGGCGTAGAGGCGGCGGAGCCACCGACCGTCGTCGGTCACCTGGAGCGCGGTGCGGCCGGCGTCGTCGGTCGTCGTGGCCAGGTAGCCGAGCCGCAGCAGGATGTCGCAGATCCGGTCGAAGACGGCGGCGATCGAGCCCGTCCGCCCGGCGATGCGTGCGACGAGGGCGTCGTGCTCGGCCGCCAGGCGCGCCCACCGCTCCGCCCAGCGGGCGTGCTCCTCGCGGTCCGGGCAGCTGTGGCACGGGTGCGCACGCAGCCGCCGGCGCAGGGCGGCGATCTCGGCGTCGTCCTGCGCGGCGCGCCGCCCGGCCTTGGGCCGGTCCTTGCGCGTGGGACCGGTCCCGGTGCCGACGGAGGACCGCAGGGCCGCCGCGAGGTCACGACGCGCCGCGGGCACCCGCGCGGTGAAGCCCTTCGGCACGCGCAGGAAGCCCACCGTGCTCACCCCGGTCCCGACGTCCGCGACGGTGAGCTTGCGCACATGGCGGTCGACGGTGAGGACCGTCGGCTTCGGGCCGTCGAACCCGGCGGCGCCGCCCGGGTCGATGACGACCGCGTGCCCGGACCGCCGCCCGACGGGGATCTCCAGCACGTCTCCCACCCGCAGGCCCTCGAGCGTGCGTGCGACCTCGGCGCGGCGGGCGGACGCCTCGGCCCGGGTCAGGTCCTTCTCGCGCGCCGTGATCTGGCGTCGCAGGTCCGCGTACTCCGCGAAGTCGCCCAGGTGGCACACCATCGCGCGGGCATACCCCTCCAGGGCCTCTGCATGGCCCTGTGCCTGCCGCGCGAGGCCGACCACGCCCCGGTCCGCCTGGAACTGCGCGAAGGACGTCTCGAGCACGTCTCGCGCACGGTCCCGGCCGACCTGCGCGACGAGGTTGACGGCCATGTTGTACGTCGGACGGAAGCTCGAGCGCAGCGGGTACAGGCGCTTGGACGCGAGCCCCGCGAGCTGCACGGGGTCGAGCCCGGGGTGCGCGACGACGACCGCGTGGCCCTCGGTGTCGATCCCGCGCCGGCCGGCGCGCCCCGTCAGCTGCGTGTACTCCCCCGGTGTGACGTCGACGTGGTTCGAGCCGTCCCACTTGACCAGCTTCTCCATGACCACGGACCGCGCGGGCATGTTGATGCCGAGCGCGAGCGTCTCCGTGGCGAACACCACCTTGACCAGGCCGCGCGAGAACAGGTCCTCCACCGTCTCCTTGAACAGCGGGAGCATGCCGGCGTGGTGCGCGGCGACCCCGCGCTGCAGCGCGTCGCTGAACTCCCAGTAGCCGAGGACGTCGAGGTCCTCGGGCGGGACGGCGGCGCAGCGCTCCTCCACGATCCGACGGATCTCGGAGACCTCCGCGGGCGTGGTCAGCCGGACGCCGGCGGCCAGGCACTGCTGCACGGCACCCTGGCACCCGGCCCGCGAGAAGATGAAGACGATCGCGGGGAGCAGCCCGTCGCGGTCCAGGGCGTCGACCACCGCGAACCGCGGCGTCGGACGACCTCCGCCGGGACGTCCGCCGCCCGGACGGGGACGCCCCCCACGGTCGCGCGGGCCACGCCGCGGCTGCCCCGGCTCCTCGCGGTTGCTGCGTCGCAGGAGGTGCGTGAGGTCCGGGTTGATCGGCGGGTCGACGCCCGGTGCGGTCGGGTCGACGTGACCCGCGTACAGGTCGAGCAGGTCCCCGCGGACCAGGACGTGCTGACCGAGCGGGACGGGTCGGTGCTCGCTGACCACCACGGTGGTGTCCCCGCGCACCGTCGCCAACCAGTCCCCGAACTCCTCCGCGTTGGACACGGTGGCGGACAGCGAGACCAGCTGCACGTCGTCGGTGAGGTGGATGATCACCTCCTCCCAGACCGGGCCGCGGAACCGGTCGGCGAGGTAGTGCACCTCGTCCATGACCACGAACCCGAGGCCCTGCAGGGTCGTCGACCCCGCGTAGAGCATGTTGCGCAGGACCTCGGTGGTCATCACGACGACGGGTGCGTCGCCGTTGATGGTGGTGTCCCCGGTGAGCAGACCGACCTGGTCGGCACCGTAGCGGCGGACGAGGTCCGAGTACTTCTGGTTGGACAGTGCCTTGATGGGCGTCGTGTAGAACGCCTTGCGGCCCGACGCGAGCGCGAGGTGCACCGCGAACTCCCCGACCACGGTCTTGCCCGCGCCGGTCGGTGCAGCCACCAGCACGCCGCTCCCCCGCTCCAGCGCCTGGCAGGCCTCGACCTGGAACTCGTCGAGGGGGAAGCCCAGCAGCTCGCGGAACTGCCCGAGCTCGCTGCGGTCGATCTCGGCCCGGCGCCGGGCCGCGGCGTAGCGCTCGGCCGGTGAGGGTTCAGCGGGCGGCGCGCTCACGCGCGGTGACGAGGACGGCGGGACGGATCTCCGGGAGCGGGATACCACCTGCACACCCTAGGCACACCACCCCGGGCCGCACGCCCACGGCGCGCTCAGCAGAGGACGGACAGCGCGCCGGGGTCGACCGTGACCCGCAGGGGCAGCGGGCCGATGCGCTCGCCGTCCGCGAACGCCACCGGCGGGACCGGTCCGAGGTCGGTGAGCGGCTCGATCAGCACGGACCGGCTCCGGCGCACGTCGACCGACGGGTGGCCGATGTGCTTGCCCTGGTAGAGGCCCGGGAAGATCTTCACGACCCCGGGCTTGGAGAACGGACCGGCGACGACGACGTCGAGCAGACCGTCGTCGATCACCGCGTCGGGCGCGATCTGCACGCCCCCGCCGATCCACGGGACGTTGGCGACCGCGACGAGCGTGCCGGCCGACTCCCACACGGAGTCGTCGAGCGTCACGCGGTACCCGTAGGGCCGGAACCGGCCGAGCTCGGCGGCGAGCGCCCGGACGTAGCGACCGGACCCCTTCGGCCAGGTCATCTCGTTCGCGCGCGCGTTGATCGCGGCGTCGAAGCCGCACGAGAGGACGCCGAGGAACCACTCGTGCGCCGCGTGCTCCGGAGAGCCGACCCGGACGGCGTCCACCCGGCGCGGCCCGTCCAGCAAGCCGTGCTCGACGGCCGCCACCGAGGCCTGCACGTCGCCGCGCGGGAGCGCGAGGGTGCGGGCGATGTCGTTGCCGGTCCCCGCGGCGACGATGCCGAGCGGCAGGCCGGTGCCCGCGACGACGTTCACGCCGAGGTGGACCATCCCGTCGCCGCCGACCACGACCAGCGCGTCGAGCCCCTGGACCGCCGCCGCCCGCGCCCGGTCCGTCGCCTGCGCGAGCGTGGAGGCCGACAGGTCCTCGACCTTGTGACCGCGGGCGCGCAGGAGCTCGTGCGCCTGACGACCCGCCTGCGTGCCGCGCCCCTTGCCGGCGGTCGGGTTGACGACCAGACCGAGGTGGATCACGCCGGGCCGGCCGCGGTGCCGGGTTCGTCGGCCATCGTGCCGTCCAGCCGCGGCAGGCCGGCGGCCACCCGGCGGCGGTCGACGCGACGGTCGTGCAGGACGCAGACGCCGAGGGCCAGGAAGTACAGCGCGCTCATCGGGATGGCGACGGCGAGCATGGTGATCGCGTCGGGCGTCGGGGTGACGATCGCGGCGAACACGAACGACAGCAGGACCGCCCACCGCCAGCCCTTGCGCCACGTGGCGGCGGTGCCGATCCCGGCGAAGTTGAGCGCGACCATGATGATGGGCAGCAGGAACGCGATCCCGAACGCCAGCATGATCCGCATGACGAAGCCGAGGTACGTCTGGGCGTCGATGATGTTGGTCGCGCCCGTCGGCGTGAACTCGGTCAGCAGCCGCACCGCGTTGGGCAGCACCCACCACGCCATGAACGCGCCCGCGAGGAACAGCGGCACCGCGACGGCGACGAAGCCGATGGCGTACCCGCGTTCCTTGCGGGTCAGCCCGGGCGTCACGAACGCCCAGAACTGGTACAGCCACCAGGGGCTCGACAGGATGATGCCGAGGAAGAACGACACCTTCACCTGCATGTCGAACGAGGTGGCGATGCCGGCGAAGTTCAGCGTGATGAGGTCGTCGCGCTCCGCTGCCACGAGCTCGATGGGCCGCTGGAGCGCGGTGAACACCGGGTCGTACAGGAACCAGCCGATGACCGCGCCGACGACCACGCCGATCGCGGCCAGGAAGACGCGTCGGCGGAGCTCGACCAGATGTGCGCGCAGCGGCATCCGGCCGCCGGGTTCACCCCCGCGGCGAGCGTTCACGTGAGGGTCAGGCCTTCGGCGGGGCGTTGCCCTCGGTCGGCTCCGTGGTGGGCCGGACCGGGGTCACGTACTGGGGCTCGACCGTCGGGGGAACGGCGGGCGGGGCGCCGACGGCCGTCACGCCGGGCGGGGCCACCGGAGGGGTCGCGGTCGTCGTGGTCGCGGGGGCGTCGTCGTCCCGCAGGTCCTTGACCTCGTGCTTGAAGATCTTCATCGACTGGCCGACGCTCTTGGCCAGGTCGGGGAGGCGCTTGGCGCCGAACAGCAGGACGACCACGAGCACCACGATGATCACGTGCCAGGCGCTGATGTTTCGCAACACGTCAGGTCCTCCGTCGGAATCTCGATGACCGGGTGATAGTACCCGCGTCACCTGGGGATCGAGTGCAGCCGGCTACCGCCAGTACGCCTGCCACCGGAGCCGGGTGGCCACGTGCCGCTGCTCACGCTCCGCCCGACGACCGGCAGCCGCCTCGCGCAGAGCGTCGAGCCGGGCACGCAGGACGGCCCGATCGGCGAACAGCGTCGGACCGGTGTCCCGCGGTCCCGCTGCCGCCTGGAGCTCGTCCACGCGCTCCGCCAGCTGCGCGGTGACCTCGGCCGCGCGGGCCAGCTCGTGGCCGAGCGCGACGGCGGAGCGCCACAGGCTCCGCCCGAGCAGGAACGCTCCGCCGAGGGTCGCCAGGACCAGGACGGTCCAGACCGAGAACCAGAGCATCGTCAGATCCTCTCCCCGTACGCGCGCAGC
Organism: Cellulomonas terrae; assembly: GCF_007990265.1. Taxonomy (GTDB): domain Bacteria; phylum Actinomycetota; class Actinomycetes; order Actinomycetales; family Cellulomonadaceae; genus Cellulomonas; species Cellulomonas terrae. The sequence goes on along the minus strand of NZ_BJWH01000002.1, from coordinate 348,878 downwards.
GCGGCCCGTGCGGCCGCTGCGACCTCCTGCGCGATGCGCGCCGGCCGGATCTCGAGCACGTCGTCGGCCACCTGCAGCACCAGGTGGCGCAGCCAGGCGTGCTGGACCACGCGCACGTCCATCTCGAACGACCCGTCCTCGTGGTTGCGCACCGCGTCCACCGGCGTCGTCTCTGCCACCCAACGGCCCTGGCTCGTCAGGTGGAGGGTGACCAGCTCGCCCTCGGGGCCGGGTGAGAAGACCTCGGCACCGGCCGGCACCTCGTGGTCCTCGGCGTCGGCGTCGAGCACCTCGGCGGACAGCACCCGGTCGACCCGGAAGAGGCGCTCCCCGTCCACGAGCAGGCACCACGCGAGCAGGTAGGAGCGCTCGTCGTCGGTCACGAGGCGGATCGGGTCGACGTCACGCTCGGTGGTCACGTCGGAGGCGTTGACGTACCGCAGGTGCAGCCGGCGGCCGTGGCGCAGGGCCGTCGCGACGGCTGCCGCGACCTCCGGGGCGGCGTCGACCGAGAGCTGCACGTCCACCGCGGCCGCAGCGTCGCCGGTCGCGGCCGTCAGCTTCGTGAGCGCGGAGCGCAGGACCGCGGCGCGTTCCGGGTCCATGGCGTCGCCGAGCGCCGCCTCGACAGCACGCAGGGCTGCGACGAGGGCGACCGCCTCGCGCGCCCCGAGGCGCAGCGGCCGGGTCATGCCGCGCGACTCGGTGAGCCGGACGACGCCCTGCTCGTAGGAGGCCGCGTCGAAGTCGATGAGGTCGTGCGGGTAGTAGCCCGGCGTGCCGGTGACCCACAGGGTGTCGATGTCGTCCATGACCTGGCGCGTGGTCACCCCGAACTGCTCGGCGATCGCCTCCACCGGGACACCCTCGTGGCGGTCCAGGTACGTGATCATCCCGAGCATCCGCAGGAGCCGGTCGCTCGCCCGCTCAGCCAACGGTGCCCACCGCCCCGTCGAGCGTCGCCGCGGTGCGCAGCAGGTGCAGGACCGACTCCCGCAGCCCCGGGGGTGCGAGCACCACGACCGCGTCGCCGTACCCGACCAGCTCCTCGGCGAGCTCCCACTCGGCGCGGAACGGCACGTGGACGAGGTCGCGGTGCGCGAGCAGAGGGTCGGCAGACCAGTCCGGCTCCCCCGGGGGCGCGGGCACCGCACGCGCCCGGGGGGCGCTCGCACGCTCCGGCAGGATCGCGAGCGTCGCGACGCGCTCCGGCCCGCTCCCCCACGTCTGGAGCGCGTCCGCGAGCTCCTCGGCGGAGGGGGCCGCGAACGAGCCGGGCTCGCCGACCGTCCGGACCGCGCCCTCGATCCGGCTCAGCCGGAACGACCGGCTGGCGTCCCGGTCCCGGTCGCGACCGACCAGGACCCAGCCGCCGCGGCGCGCCAGCAGCTTCCACGGCTCGACGGTGCGCTCGCGGACCTCGCCCGTGGTGGCCGCGCGATAGGTGAACCGGACCGCCTGACGGGCCTGCACGGCGTCGACGAGCGGTCCGAAGGCGCCGCCGCCCGCACGCACGCGGGGCGCGAGCCCGGCGACGAGGTCGGTCGACTCCGGCGCCTGGCCGACCGCCCGGAGCTTGGTGAGCGCTCGCGTGGTGTCGGCGCGGACCGCCTGGTCCTGCCACACCTGGGCGGCCATCGCGAGCACGCCGAGCTCGGCGGCGGTCAGCTCGAGCGGCGGCAGCGCGTAGGCGTCCAGGTCGACCCGGTAGCCGATGTCGTCGCCGTGCCCGGCGTCCGTCACCGTGAGGATCGGGATGCCGAGGTCGCGCAGGGTGTCCTTGTCGCGCTCGAACATCCGCTCGAAGGCGTCGTCGGACGGTGCCTCCTGGTACCCGGCGACGCTGGTGCGCACCTGCTCCTTCGTCATCCGCCCGGCCGTGTTGACCAGGGCGATGACGAGGTTGAGCAGGCGTTCGGCGGGGGGGATCGCAGCGGCCATCGAGGACCACCGTAGTGGCCGGTAGCGTGGGCGCGTGATCACGTGGCGTGCGGGTGTCGTGGTGTCGCTCGGGGCCACGTGGCCCGGCGCCGCCGAGGTGACGGTCGAGCTGGAGGCTCCCGTCGGCACCGCGACGGCCGGTGACACGGTCCGCGCGCTGGCGTTCCCGGCGCTCGTGGGGAGCCCGGAGATCGGCGACCGGGTGCTCCTGAACGTCTCCGCGCTCGCGCGCGGGCTCGGCACCGGAGGCTACGCGCTCGTCATCGCCCTGCCCGACCGCACTCCCCCCGACCCGCCCGCGGGGCCGGGTCACCTGGTCAAGGCGCGCTACACCCCGCTGCAGGCGATGGTCCTGGGCGTCGACGACCAGGAGTCGCCGCACCACGAGCTCCTGCGGGACGCCGACGACCTGGACGGACTGCCCGTCGTCGTCGCCGACCTCCACTCCGCGCTGCCCGCGATCGTCGCCGGCGCCCGGTTCGCCGCCGACCGTGCCGGCCGGCCGATGCCACGCGTCGCGTACGTGATGACCGATGGTGGCGCCCTGCCGGCGTGGTTCTCGCGCACCGTGGCCGGGCTGCGCTCCGCGCGCTGGGTCGAGGCGTGCATCACCACCGGGCAGTCGTTCGGCGGAGATCTCGAGGCCGTCACGGTGCACACCGGGCTGCTCGCGGCCCGCCACGTCGTCGGCGCGGACCTCGTCGTCGTCGCGCAGGGGCCCGGCAACCTCGGCACGGGGACCCGGTGGGGCTTCTCGGGCGTCGCCGCCGGGGAGGCGGTGAACGCGGTCGGTGCGCTCGGCGGTCGACCGGTCGCCTCGCTGCGCGTCTCGGGCGCGGACCAGCGCGAACGCCACCTCGGCGTGTCGCACCACTCCCTGACGGCCTACGGCCGGGTCGCGCTCGCCCCCGCCGACGTGGTCGTCCCACTGCTCGAGGGGGACCTCGGGGTGCGCGTCCGCGAGCAGGCCGCCGCCCTGGCCGCGCGGCACCGGCTCGTCGAGGTCCCGGCGGGAGCCGACCTGCGCGGGGCGCTCGCCGGCTCGCCGGTCCGGCTGTCGACGATGGGCCGCGGCCTCGACCAGGACCCCGAGGCGTTCCTCGCGGCCGCCGCGGCCGGGGTGCACGCGACGGAGCTGTAGGGCTCAGTCGTCCCGCGGGGTGGCCGTGTGCCTCGCGACCAGCATCGCGAGGCGGCGCGCCTCGGCGTCGGCGAAGTCGCCGTCGGCGCGCTGGATCCCCATGACCGCGAGCGTGTCGCCGTCGGACAGGTCGAGCTGCACCCAGGGCCGGCCCGACCCGAACCGGACCGACACGATCTCGGCCCACTCCAGGCGCCGCGTGAAGACGAGGTTCCGGACGGTGAGCCCGTCGTCGTCGACCCGTGCCACGACGGACGCCTGCCGCCAGAGGAACCAGACGATGAGCCCGCCGACCAGCGCGAAGCCGATGCGGTCCCCGGTCGAGAGCACGGTCATCGCCAGCATGATCGCCACCGTCGACCCCAGCACGAGCAGCGCCAGCGCCAGCGTCACGACGCGCGCGAGACGGGGTCGGAAGGGAGCCGTCAGGTCGTCCACGACTGCCCCTCGTTCACCGTTCAGAGCCGGCACGCGTGGATCGACGTCACGAGGATCGCGCGCGCACCGATGTCGTACAGGGAGTCCATGACCCGGTTGGTCTGGTCGCGCCGGACCATCGCCCGCACGGCCGCCCAGTCGCGGTTGTGCAGCGGCGAGACGGTCGGCGACTCCAGGCCGGGCGTGATCGCGACGGCCGCGTCGACCAGCCCGAGCGGCACGTCGTAGTCCATGAGCACGTACTCGCGGGCCGTCAGCACGCCCTGGATCCGACGCGTGAGCACGTCGAGGCCGGCCGGCTCGTCACCGTCGGCGCGCCGGACCAGCACGGCCTCGGAGCGCAGGATCGGCTCCGCGAAGATCTCCAGCCCGGCCGCACGCAGCGTGGTTCCGGTCTCGACGACGTCGGCGATCACGTCGGCGACGCCGAGCTTGATGGCGGACTCGACGGCACCGTCCAGGCGCACGACGCCCGCCGGCTCGATGCCGAGCGAGCGCAGGTAGGACCGGACGAGCACGGGGTACGACGTCGCGACGCGGCGGCCCCCGACCTGCTTGACGTCGGTCCACTCCCCCGCGGTCCCGGCGAACCGGAACGTCGAGCGCGCGAAGCCGAGCGGCAGGTGCTCGACCGCGGCCGACTCGGAGTCCAGCATGAGGTCGCGGCCGGTGATGCCGACGTCGACCGTCCCCGCACCGACGTACACGGCGATGTCGCGGGGACGCAGGAAGAAGAACTCGACGTCGTTGTCCGGGTCGGGCAGCACGAGCTCGCGGGAGTCGCGACGCTGCCGGTACCCGGCCTCCCTGAGCATCTCGACGGCGGGCTCCGACAGGGAGCCCTTGTTCGGGACGGCGATCCTCAGCACGGTCGTTCTCCTCAGAGGTGGGTGTAGACGTCGGCGAGCGTGAGCCCGCGCGCGATCATCAACACCTGCAGGTGGTAGAGGAGCTGCGAGATCTCCTCGGCCGTCCGCTCGTCCGACTCGTGCTCGGCGGCCATCCAGACCTCGGCAGCCTCCTCGACGACCTTCTTGCCGATGCCGTGCACGCCGGTGTCCAGCTCCGCGACCGTGCCGGAGCCCGCGGGGCGGGTCACGGCCTTCTCCGAGAGCTCGGCGAACAGGGTGTCGAAGGTTTTCACGCGGAGACTCTAGACGTCCCCGGACGGAGCGTGCGCAGGGCGACCACGGTTGCGACCGCGGCCTCGGCCGCCTCGGCGCCCTTGTCCTCGTGCGACCCCTCGAGACCGGCCCGGTCGAGCGCCTGCTCCTCGTTGTCGCAGGTGAGCACGCCGAACCCGACGGGCACCCCGGTCCGGATGCCGACGTCCGTGAGGCCGAGGGTCGCGCCCTGGCAGACGTACTCGAAGTGGGGCGTGCCGCCGCGGATGACGACGCCGAGCGCGACGACCGCGTCGGCACCGTTCTCGGCCGCGACCTGAGCGGCGACCGGCAGCTCGAACGTCCCCGGGACGCGGACGACCGTGACGTCCTCGACGTGCGCCGCGGCGAGCGCACGCTGCGCGCCGGCGAGCAGGCCGTCCATGACGACGGTGTGCCAGCTCGCGGCGACGACCACGACCTTCAGGCCGGTGCCGTCGACGGTCAGGGTGGGTGCTCCAGCACCGCTCATGCCAGGTCCTCCAGGTTCTCGAACGCGTGGTCGTCGTGGTCGGCGCCGGGGGTGGCCGGCGTGGCGTGCACAGGTGAGACCGCGATGGGCTCGCGCTCCGTGCCCGGGGGCAGGTGGAGCAGGTGGCCCATCGAGGTGGCCTTGGTCCGCAGGTACGCCTCGTTCTGCGGCGTGCGCCCGACCTCGAGGCTGCGGATCTCCGCGACCTCGATGCCGTGCGCGCGCAGCCCCGCCACCTTCGCGGGGTTGTTGGTCAGCAGGCTCACGCGCTGCACCCCGAGGTTGGTGAGGATCGCAGCGGCCGCACCGTACTCGCGCCGGTCCGCGGGCCACCCGAGGTCGAGGTTGGCCTCGACGGTGTCCCGGCCCTGGTCCTGCAGCGCGTACGCCGCGACCTTGGCCAGCAGGCCGATCCCCCGCCCCTCGTGCCCGCGCAGGTAGACGACCGCCCCGCCCTGCTCGGCGGCGAGCTCCAGGGCTGCGTCGAGCTGGGGTCCGCAGTCGCAGCGTGCCGAGCCGAACGCGTCCCCGGTGAGGCACTCGGAGTGCACCCGCACGACGGGCGTCTCGGCGAGGCCCGCGGTCGGCACGAGCGCGACGTGCTCCGCGCCGGTGCGCAGGTCGCGGTACCCGTGGATGCGGAAGTCGCCGTGCTTGGTGGGCAGGTACGCCGTGTGCGTCGCGTGCACGCGTTCCTTGGGCGGCGCGGCGACGGCCACCTCGGCGGTCACGTCGTCCCCGTGGCCGATGCGCCAGGCGACGATGTCCTCGATGGTCAGGAGCACGAGCCCTTCGGCCTCTGCGAGCGCCGAAGCCTCAGGCAGCCGTGTCATCGAGCCGTCGTCGTTGACCAGCTCGGCGATGGCGCCCACGGGCTCGAGACCGGCGAGCCGGCAGAGGTCCACCGCCGCCTCGGTGTGGCCGGTGCGGTGCAGGACGCCGCCCGGCACGGCGCGCAGGGGAAGCACGTGGCCCGGGCGGATGAGGTCCTCGCGGCCCGAGGCCGGGTCGGCCAGCACCCGCATGGTCCGCGCGCGGTCCGCGGCCGAGATGCCGGTCGTGACGCCCGTCGCCGCGTCGACCGTCACCGTGTACGCGGTGCGTCGCGGGTCCTGGCTGCTCGGCACCATCAGCGGCAGGTCGAGCGCGTCGGCCCGGGAGGCTGGCATCGGCGCGCACAGGTACCCGGACGAGTGCCGGATCGTCCACGCGATCCACTCGGGTGTCGCCGACTGCGCGGCGAGGATGACGTCGGCCTCGTTCTCGCGGTCGGGCGAGTCCGCGACGAGCACCGGACGGCCGGCGCGCAGCGCCTCCAGCGCCTCCTCGACGGTCCCGAGCCGCACACCGGTGGGGGCCGTCATCGCAGCACCCCCGCCGTCGAGAGCAGCCGTTCGGTGTACTTGGCCAGCACGTCGACCTCCAGGTTGACCCGCGCACCGGGCGCGAGCGTGCCGAGGGTCGTCGCCTCGAGCGTGGTCGGGATGAGGGAGACACCGAACGACTCGTCGGTGACGTGCGTGACGGTGAGCGAGATGCCGGAGACCGCGATCGAGCCCTTCTCGGCGACGTACCGCGCGAGCTCCGGCGCGAGGCCGATCTCGACGTCGTCCCAGCGCGGCCCGGGCGACCGGCTCAGGATCGTGCCGACGCCGTCGACGTGGCCCTGCACGACGTGCCCGCCGTACCGGCCGCCGACCGGCAGCGCACGCTCCAGGTTGACCGGGCTGGACACCCCGACGTCCTCCAGCGCGCTGCGCCGCAGGGTCTCCGGCATGACGTCCGCGAAGAACGTGCCGTCGCCGGGGAGCTCCGTGACCGTCAGACAGACCCCGGAGACGCTGATGGAGTCACCCAGGTGGGCGTCGGACACGACGAGCGGTCCGCGGACCCGAAGTCGCGCGTCCATGCCCTCCCCTCGGTGCTCGATCGCCTCGACGGTGCCGATCTCCTCGACGATTCCGGTGAACATCAGTGCTCCTCCGTGGTGCTGTGCGGGTCGACGGTCGCGACGATCAGGACGTCGGGACCGAGCGGGATGACGGATCGGGTGGTGAGGCGGACGGCGTCGCCGATCGTGGTGACGCCCAGGTCGGCCATCGCGGGACGGCCGGAGCCCAGCAGGACGGGCGCGACGTAGGCGTGCACCTCGTCGACGAGCCCGGCGGCCAGGAACGCGGCGGCCAGCGTGGGTCCGCCCTCGACCAGGACGTGCCGGACCTCGCGCGTCGCGAGCACGGCCAGCACCTGCGCCGGGTCGTGCGTGCGCACGTGGACGAGCTCCCCGCCGGGCCCGTGCAGACGCGCACCCGCCGGGAGGTCGCGGTGACCCACGACGACGCGCAGAGGCTGCTGCCCGTGCAGCTCGCCCGCAGCGTTGCGCGCGGTGAGCGACGGGTCGTCGACGAGCGCGGTGCCGGTGCCGACCACGATGGCGTCGACCTCGGCGCGCAGGTCGTGCGCGTGGTGCCGGGAGACGTCGGAGGTGATCCACCGGCTGGTCCCGTCGGCTGCCGCCACGCGGCCGTCGAGCGAGGTGGCGAGCTTCAGCGTGACGAACGGGCGCCCGCGCTCGACCGAGGGCAGCCAGGCGCCCAGCAGCGCGCGCCCCTCGTCGGCGAGCAGACCGGTCGCGACGTCGACGCCCGCCGAGCGCAGCCGCTCGGCGCCGCCCGACGCGACGGGGTTCGGGTCGGGCACGGACACCACGACGCGGGCGACACCGGCCGCCAGCAGCGCCTCGGAGCACGGGCCGGTGCGTCCGGTGTGGTTGCAGGGTTCGAGCGTGACGACGGCCGTGGCTCCCCGGGCGGACCGTCCGCGGTCTGCCGCGTCGGCCAGCGCTGCGACCTCGGCGTGCGGCGTCCCGGCACCCCGGTGCCAGCCCTCGCCCAGGACGTCACCGTCCGGGCTCAGCAGGACGCAGCCGACGCGCGGGTTCGGACCGTTCGCCGGTCCGAACCGGGCGATCTGGAGCGCGCGACGCATGGCCTCGAGCTCGGAGGGTGCGCGCACGGCGGTGTCGCTGCTGGTCATGCTCACCTCCGGACGCGCAGGGCGCTCCGGGGTGAGGGCGGCAGGAAGGGTCCCGCAGCCACGGCGCCGAGGCGCCGCCACGTGATCCTCCCATCCGGACTTTCACCGTCGGTCCTGGAATTCCACCAGGTCAACCGCGCGGTCCTTGCGGATCGTGCGGGTCGCGGACTGTCACCGCCGGCTCGGAATTACACCGACCCCGGAGCACGTGTGTATGTGTTCGTAGTGCGCCAACGATCATGCCACACCGGGCATTCCCGCTCGTCAGGTGCTCGCGTCCGCCAAGCCGCGCAGCGCGACGATCTCGGCGGCGACGTCGGGTGCCCCGTACACGGCGGACCCGGCCACGAACACGTTCGCGCCCGCCCGCGCGATCCGGCCGATGGTGTCGCGCGCGACTCCCCCGTCGACCTGGATCCAGGTGTCCGCGCCCGACTCGACGACGGCCTGCCGCGCCCGGCGGATCTTCGGGAGCATCCCCTCGATGAACGACTGACCGCCGAACCCGGGCTCGACGGTCATCACCAGGATCATGTCGAACTCCGGCAGCAGGTCGAGCAGTGGCTCGACCGGCGAGGCCGGGCGCAGGGCGATGCCCGCGCGGACGCCGCGCGACCGCAGCTCCCGAGCCAGCCGCACCGGCGCTTGCGTCGCCTCCGCGTGGAACGTCACCGACGCGGCACCGAGGGCGGCGTACTCGGGCGCCCAGCGGTCGGCGTCCTCGATCATCAGGTGCACGTCGAGCGGGACGGGCGACACCTCGGCGATGCGCTTCACGACCGGCAGCCCGAGCGTGAGGTTGGGCACGAAGTGGTTGTCCATGACGTCCACGTGCACGAAGTCGGCGGCGGCGATCGCCTGGAGCTCGCGCTCGAGGTTCATGAAGTCGGCGGACAGGATGCTCGGGTTGATCAGCGCAGGCACCCGGCCAGCGTAGAGGGCGTCAGCGGGTCCGACGCAGCAGGGTCAGGTGCATCGCGTCCGTGCCGTGCACGTGCGGCCACAGCTGCACGTCGGTCCGGGTGTCATCCAGGTCCACCGCACCGCCGGGGGCGATCGCGCGGACGACCGCGGGCGTGTCGAGGTGGTCCACCTCGACTCCGAGGCGGCCGACGGCCCGCACGGCGTCCTTGACGACGAGCTGGGTCTCGACGAGGTGCGGCGAGCAGGTCACGTACGCCACGACTCCGCCGGGCCGGACGGCCTGCAGCGCCGAGACGAGCAGGTCGCGCTGCAGCGCGCTGAGGCTCGCGAGGTCGGCCGGGGTCCGGCGCCAGCGTGCCTCGGGACGCCGCCGCAGCGCCCCGAGCCCGGTGCAGGGGGCGTCGACCATCACGCGGTCGTACGCCCCGGGCTCGTCCGTCCCGACCGTCCGCCCGTCACCGGTGCGCACGTCCTCGACCGCGTCGGCGGGCACGGCCCGCAGCGCCTGCTCGACCAGCCGCGTGCGGTGCGGCTGCACCTCGTTGGCGACGATCCGCGCGCCGCGCTCCCCCGCGACGGCGGCGAGGAGTGCAGCCTTGCCACCGGGACCTGCGCACAGGTCGAGCCATCGCTCGTCCGGACCGTCGAGGGGCGCGTCGGTGAGAGCGAGGGTGACCAGCTGGCTGCCTTCGTCCTGCACTCCCGCGCGGCCGTCGCGCACGCTGTCCAGCGCGGCCGGGTCACCGCCGGACAGGATCACGGCCGTGGGCGCCAGCGCTCCCACCGTCCCGACGCCGTCGCCTGCGTCCTCGACGACCTCGTCCGTCCCGGCCAGCCCGGGACGCGCGACGATCGTCACACGCGGCGCGGCGTTGTCGGCAGCGAGCAGCGCCCCGATCTCGCCGGCGTCCCTGCCGTTGCCCACGAGTGCCTCGCGCAGCGCCCGGACGACCCACAGGGGGTGGCTCTGGACGACGGCGAGCTGGGCCAGCTCGTCGTCGCCGGCCGAGTCGCGGATCCTCTGCTCCCACTCGTGCGGCGAGGACCGCCCGACAGTGCGCAGCACGGCGTTCACGAACTGCGACGGGCCGGTGCCCAGCTGCTCGCGCGCCAGGCCGACGGTCTCGGACACCGCCGCGTGCGCGGGGACGCGCATGCCGAGCAGCTGGTGGGCGCCGAGCCGCAGGACGTCGAGCGCGGGGGCGTCGATCGTGCCGACCTCGCGGTTCGCCGCCTGGGCGATGACCGCGTCGTACCGGCCGCGCAGCCGCAGCGTCCCGTAGGCGAGCTCGGTGGCGAACGCCGCGTCCCGTCCGGTGATCCGCCGCTCGCGCAGCAGGGGCGGGAGCACGAGGTTGGCGTACGCGTCGGAGCCGTCGACGGAGCGCAGGACGTCGTAGGCGGCGGTCCGCGCCGGGTCGCTGCCTCGCCGGCGCTGCGAGGGTGCGGCGGCCGACCGCTGCGTCCGCCCCTGGGACCGGGCTGCGCCGCGCTGGCGGCCGCTCGCGTCACGACGGTCGTCGGCGGGGCTCACGCGGCACCTCCCAGCACGGTGCCGGCGTCGAGCCGGGCCCCGCGGGCCCAGTCCGCCGCGGCCATCGCGCGCTTGCCCTGCGGTGTCACCTCGGTCAGCCGCACCGCGTGCCCGCCGGTGCCGACGAGCACCTCCTTCTTGCCGGCGAGCAGCTGCCCCGGCGCGAGGTGGGTGACGTCGGCGACCGGGACGACGGGCGCCAGGCCGAGCCGGGAGCCGTCGGGCAGCGTCGTCCACGCACCCGGCGCGGGGGTGCAGCCGCGGACCAGCCGGTCGACCGCGTGCGCCGGGTGCGACCAGCGCACCCGTGCGTCGTCGACCTCGAGCTTCGGCGCGAGGCTGACCCCGTCCCGGGACTGCTCGACCGGGCTGAGGATGCCGTCCTCCAGGGCGTCCAGCGTCTGCACCAGCAGACCGGAACCGGCGACCGCCAGCCGACCCAGGAGATCGCCGGCGGTGTCGCGCGGGCGGATCGTCTCGGTGAGGAACCCGAACACGGGTCCCGTGTCCAGACCTGCCTCGAGCCGGAACGTCGAGGCACCCGACACCTCGTCGCCGGCGATGATCGCGTGCTGCACGGGAGCCGCGCCGCGCCAGGCGGGCAGCACCGAGAAGTGCAGGTTGACCCAGCCGTGGGTCGGGACGTCGAGCAGCGGCGGGGGGATCAGGGCGCCGTACGCGACGACCGGTGCGGCGTCGACGGCGAGCTCGGCCAGTCGTGCCTGGAAGTCCTCGTCCCGGGGTCGCTGCGGCGTCAGGACCTCGAGACCCGCCTCCAGGGCGCGCGCCTTGACCTCGCTCGGCGCGGAGGCGCGACCGCGCCCGGACCGGGCGTCTGGGCGCGTGAGGACGGCCACCACCTCGTGGCGGGAGGCGAGGAGCGCCTCGAGCGACGGCACCGCGGCCGCGGGAGTTCCGGCGAAGAGCAGTCGCATGGCGTCGATCCTAGGTGCGCGGCAGGTCGAGCCCGCGCGCCACGAGCGCCGCCCGCAGGTCCTCGGCGGACGTGAACAGGATGGCGTCGAACCCGGCTGCGGCACCGGCGGCGACGTTCACCGCGGTGTCGTCGACGAAGACCGCGTGCTCCGGGCGCAGATCGAACCGCTCGGTCAGCAGCGCGAACAGGCGGGGGTCCGGCTTCGCGATGCCGACCTCTCCCGAGACCACCACGTCCTCCAGCAGCCCGATCGCGGGCGCCGCCGGCTCGGCGAGGTGGAACGTCTCCGCGGACCAGTTCGTGAGCCCCAGCAGCCGGATGCCGAGCCCGCGCAGGTCGCGCACGACGTCGTGCATGCCGGGGACGGGACCGGTCAGCGTGTCGGCGAAGTGCTCGACGAACACGTCGAGCGCCGGAAGGTGCTGGGGCGCCCGGGCGGCCAGGTCCGTGCGCGCGTCGGCCCACGAGCGCCCGGCGTCCTGGCGCTCGTTGAACTCCTTGAACTCGAACTCGGCGAGGAAGGCCTCCGTGTCCCGCACCGGGAGCCGACCGGTGAACGCCTGGTACGGGTCCCACTGGACGAGCACCTGGCCGAGGTCGAGCACGACCGTGTCGATCATCCGAGCTCCTCGGGATCCAGCTGGACCCGGACCGTGCCACCCTCCCGGCGGGCGCTGCGGACCGCGAGAGACGCGGACAGCGCGCGCGCCAGGGCGGCGCCGGCGGTGCGCGGCACGCGGACGAGGGCCCGGACGGCCGGCTCGAGCGCGTCGTGCTCGGCCGAGTCGACCGGGACCGGGCCGAGGATCTCGGCGTCGGCGAGGTCGAGCCGGGACACCAGGGTGTCGACGGCGTCGCGGGGACCGGTGACCGAGGCGATCCGCACGGCGGGCGGCAGGGCCAGCTCGACCCGCTCCGCGAGCTCGCGCGAGGCGTACCCGGCGGGGTCCCAGCGCACCAGCGCCTGCGTGGCGCGCTCCTCGGCATCGCCCACGAGCACGACCGCCCCGCCCGCGCGCACCAGGGCGGCAGCGGTGAGCCACCGGCGCAGCGCCTCCTCCCCGGTCCGCAGGCCCGCGCCGGCCGTGCTCACCGCCGCATCGAGCAGCAGCGCCGCGGCGTACCCGCCGGGGGCGACCGGTTCGGCGCCCGGGGTCGCGACGACAACGGCCGGCGCGTCGGGCACGGACGCCAGCACACCGCCGGCCGCACGTGCGCCCGAGACGCGGATGGGGACGCCGGGGAACGCCCGGCCGAGCTCCTCGGCCGTGCGCTCCGACCCCACGCGCACGGACCGCAGCGCACCGGCGCCGCACTCGGTGCACCGCCAGTCGGTGGCCAGCCGCCCGCACCAGCCGCACGTCGGCACGCCGTCGGCCGTGGTCAGGCCGAGCGGCCCGTGGCACACCCCGCAGCGCGCCGCGGCCCGGCACCGTCCGCACGCGACCGCGGGGACGTACCCCGCGCGCGGCACCTGGACCAGGACGGGGCCGTCGGCGAGCCGGTCGCGGAGCGTGCGCCATGCGGGCGCCGGGAGCCGCGCGGCGGCGGCGGGCCCCTCCCGGGCGAGCTCGACCGACGTCAGGGCCAGCACCCGTGCCGTCCGGGCTCGCGTCGTCGGGCGGTCCGCGGCGACCTCCCGTGCCCACCCCGACTCGACGAGTGCCTGCGCCTCGACGCTGCGCCCGTGCGCAGCCACGAGCAGGGCGCACCGCTCCAGCTCGGAGCGCAGGGCCAGCACCTCGCGGACGTGCGGGTACGGCGCCCGGGGCTCGGCGTGCAGCGGGTCCCCGTCGTCCCACACCACCGCGAGGCCGAGATCCGTGACCGGGGCGAATGCCGACGCCCGCGTGCCGACGACGACGGTGGCCCGGCCGCGCAGCGCCGCGAGGAACGACCGGTAGCGCCCGGCGGGACCGTCGTCGGCCGCGAGCCGGACGGCTCCCCCGGTCGTGCCGGGCGTCCAGCGCGGGACCCCGGCGGACTCCAGCGCTGCGAGCACGCGGTCGATGTCCCGCGCGTCGGGCACCACGACGAGCGCGCCGCGCCCGCCCAGGACGCACGCCGCCACCGCCTGCGCGATCGCGTCGGGCCAGCGGTCGCCCTCGGCGCCCGGCAGCGCGGACCACACGGCCCGCGGGGCCCCGCCGGCGGTCACGTGCTGGAGGAACGCCGCTCCCCCGCGGTACGGCGCCCAGGCGGTCGCCGACGGCGACGGTGTGACCACGTCGTCCGCCGCTGCGGGTGCCTCGGCCTCGACGCGGGCGTGCCGCGCGGGGATCGCGAGCCGCAGCACGTCGTTCAGCGTGCCCGCCCACCGGTCGGCGACGGCGCGCGCGAGCCGGGCGACCTCCGGGGTGAGCACCGGCTCGGTGGAGACGACCTTGCGCACCGGTTGCAGGGTGCCGTCGTGGTCGGCCTCGGCGACGCGCTCCAGGACGTACCCGTTGACGTCCTGCGCACCGAAGCGCACCTTGACGCGGGTGCCCGGCACGGCGGCCTCCGCGAGAGCGGCTGGGACGAGGTACTCGAAGACCCGGTCGAGGTGCGCCGGGACCAGGTCGACGCACACCCGGGCGACCGGCAGGTGCTCCGCGGGCGTCACACCGTCCGGTGCGGTCCGGGTACGCCGCTTCGGCTGCGGCAGGCCCTCGAGCATCAGCTGCTCGCCCTCCGCGCTCGTCTCCACGCCGGGCGACCCGGACCGGTCGACCGGCGTCAGCCCACCGCGGACTGCAGGTCCGCCACGCGGTCGGTGCGCTCCCAGGTGAACTCCGGCAGCTCCCGACCGAAGTGCCCGTACGCGGCCGTCTTGCGGTAGATCGGCCGCAGCAGGTCGAGGTCCCGCACGATCGCGGCCGGACGCAGGTCGAACACGTCCCGGATGGCGGCCGTGAGCCTGGTCAGCGGGACCGTCTCCGTGCCGAACGTCTCGACGTACAGGCCCACCGGGTTGGCCTTGCCGATGGCGTACGCGACCTGGACCTCGCACCGGCGCGCGAGCCCGGCGGCGACGACGTTCTTGGCCACCCAGCGCATCGCGTACGCGCCCGAGCGGTCGACCTTCGACGGGTCCTTGCCGGAGAAGGCCCCGCCACCGTGCCGGGCGATCCCCCCGTAGGTGTCGACGATGATCTTGCGGCCGGTCAGCCCGGCGTCCCCCTGCGGCCCACCGACGACGAACGTCCCGGTCGGGTTCACCAGCAGGCGGTAGTCGGTCACGTCCAGGTCCAGCTGCTCCAGGACGGGGGCGACGACGAGCTCGGAGACGGCCGGGCGCAGCGTCGTGTCCAGGTGCACGTCGGGGTCGTGCTGCGTGGACAGCACGACGGTGTCCAGCCGCACGGCGCGGTCGCCGTCGTAGCCGATGGTGACCTGCGTCTTCCCGTCGGGTCGCAGACCCGGCAGGATCCCCTCCTTGCGCACGAGCGTCAGCCGCTCGGCGAGCCGGTGGGCGAGCCAGATGGGCAGCGGCAGCAGGGTCGGGGTGTCGTCGGAGGCGTAGCCGAACATCAGGCCCTGGTCGCCCGCGCCCTGCGCGTCGAGCGGGTCGAGGTCCGCGGAGTCCTCCCGGACCTCGATCGCCTTGTCCACGCCCGCGGCGATGTCCGGCGACTGCTGACCGATCGAGACCGAGATGCCGCAGGAGTCCCCGTCGAAGCCGATCGCCGACGAGGTATACCCGATCCCCCGGACCACCTCGCGCACGATCTGCGGGATCTCGACGTACGCGCTCGTGGTGACCTCGCCGGCGACGTGCACGAGCCCGGTCGTGACCATCGTCTCGACCGCGACGCGCGCCTGGGGGTCCTGCTCGAGGATCGCGTCGAGGATGGAGTCGGAGATCTGGTCACAGATCTTGTCCGGGTGCCCCTCGGTCACGGACTCGGACGTGAACAGGCGCATGTCAGGCTCGGTCATGGCGGACAGCGTAATGGGCTCCCGGCCGGCCCCGTGCCGCGTCAACCGCGCGACAGCACCGCGTCCCAGACCGCGTGGGCCACCTCGATCTTGGTCCCGGTGGCCTCACCGACCACCGCGCCGGAGCCGTCCAGGATCGTCACGTCGTTCACGTCGGTGCCGAACCCGCGCCCGCCGCCGACGGCGTTCACGACGAGGAGGTCGGCTCCCTTGCGCTGCGCCTTCGCGCGGCCGTGCTCGAGCACGCTGCCGGCCTGGTCACCCGTCTCCGCGGCGAAGCCGACGACGACCTGGCCCGGCCGCAGCCGCTCGGCGGCGAGCTCGGCGAGGATGTCCACGGTCTCCACGAGCTCCAGGACCGTCGGCGCACCGCCCGGCTGCTTCTTGATCTTGGACTCCGCGCTGGTGACGGGGCGGAAGTCGGCCACGGCCGCGGCCATCACCACGACGTCCGCATCCTTGGCTGCGGCGCGCACGGCGTCCCGCAGCTCGGCACCCGTCTCGGCGTGGACCACGTCGACACCGGCGGGGACGGGGACGTCGACGTTCGCCGCCACCAGCGTGACCCGGGCTCCGCGGGCGTGGGCTGCCTGCGCGAGCGCGACGCCCTGCCGGCCGGACGACCTGTTGCCGAGGAACCGGACGGGGTCGAGCGGTTCCCGGGTGCCGCCGGCGGAGACGACCACGTGCCTGCCCTCGAGGTCGCGCGGGCGGTCGCTCACCAGCGCGAGCGCGGCGGTGGCGATCTCCTCGGGCTCCGGCAGACGGCCAGGACCGGTGTCCGACCCGGTGAGGCGACCGGCGGCGGGCTCCAGCACGTGCACGCCGCGCGCGCGCAACGTCGCCACGTTCGCGACGGTGGCGGGGTGCTCCCACATCTCGGTGTGCATCGCCGGGGCCAGCAGGACGGGGCACCGGGCGACCAGGAGGGTGGCGGTCAGCAGGTCGTCGGCCTGCCCGGTCGCCGCCCGGGCCAGGAGGTCGGCCGTCGCAGGGGCGACGATGACGAGCTCGGCCTGCTTGCCGACGGCGACGTGCGCCACCTGGTCGACGTCCTCGAAGACGTCGGTCGTCACCGGTTGACCGGACAGCGCCTCCCACGTCGCACGCCCGACGAACTCGAGCGCCGCCCGGGTGGGGACCACACGGACGCTGTGGCCCTGCTCGCGCAGCAGGCGCAGCAGCAGCACCGCCTTGTAGGCGGCGATGCCGCCCGCGACGCCGAGGACGATGTGCATAGGGAGAGGATCAGCCCTCGGTGGCCTCGGACGTCAGCAGGCCGGCGTCGATCTCGCGCATCGCGATCGAGAGCGGCTTCTCCTGCGGGCGGGTGTCCACCAGCGGGCCGACGTACTCGAGCAGGCCCTCGTTGAGCTGCGAGTAGTAGGCGTTGATCTGACGCGCGCGCTTGGCCGAGTACAGCACGAGCGCGTACTTGGAGTCGGCGCGCTCGAGCAGACGGTCGATGGGCGGGTCGGTGATGCCCGTGGGGGCGGCGACGGTTCCGGACACGGTGAACTCCCGAAGATAAGAGGTTGGGCTCCGCTGATCCTACCTGGTCGCGATCCCCATCCCGCGGACCAGCTCGTCCGTCGCCCGGTGGACGTCGTCGTTGACGATCACCAGGTCGAACTCGGCCGCGGCCGCCAGCTCGACGCGCGCCGTGCTGAGCCGTCGCTCCCGCTCCTCCGCGTCCTCCGTCCCCCGGCCGACCAGCCGCCGTTCCAGCTCGGCGAACGACGGCGGTGCCAGGAAGACGAAGTGCGCGTCCGGCATGGACTTCCGCACCTGACGCGCACCCTGCAGGTCGATCTCCAGGAGCGCCGGCTTGCCGTCGGCGAGCCGCTCCTCGACCGGCCGCCTCGGGGTGCCGTACCGGTTCCGGCCGTGCACGACGGCCCACTCGAGCAGGTCGCCGCGCTCGACCATCCGGTCGAACTCGTCCGCCGAGACGAACAGGTAGTGCACCCCGTCGACCTCGCCGGGCCGCGGGGGCCTGGTGGTCGCGGAGACGGACAGCCAGACCTCCGGATAGCGGGTCCGGACGTCGGCGGACACCGTCCCCTTGCCGACGGCGGTCGGTCCGGCGAGAACGGTCAGCCGGGCAGGCGTCGTCGTCATGGGTGGTGCGGGCTCCTCAAGCTGCGCGGTGGAGCCCGGTCGTCACCCGAAACGGTCGACGAGAGCCTTCACCTGGTGCGGACCGAGCCCACGCACGCGACGGGTCTCGGAGATTCCGATCTCGGAGATGATCGCACGCGCCTTGACCTTGCCGACGCCGGGCAGGGACTCGAGCAGGGCGAGGACCTTGAGCTTGCCGATCGTCTCGTCCGCCTGGCCCTGCGCGATCACCTCGGAGAGCGTGCCCTGCGAGTACTTGAGGCGGTTCTTGACCTCAGCGCGGGCCTGGCGGGCGGCGCCGGCCTTCTGGAGCGCTGCCGCTCGTTGTTCGGGAGTCAGCGGAGGGAGTGCCACGCGCGTCACCTTCTCGTCAGTGGGCCGGCGACCCACGTGGAGTGCGCGGGATCGTGAGAACGAAACTAGCGAGCACTACCCCGATCGGCAATGCGGACGACCGTCCAGTGCGCCCGGACCTGCAGCGACACCCTCCCGTGAGCTCAGGAGAGCGCCGCAGCCGCCTCGTCCGCGGCACGTCGCGCGGCGGTGCGCAGAGCTGCGACGTCCGGTCCTGCGGCGAGCACCCCACGCGACGAGGAGGCCAGCACCTGCCGCCGCGCCGTGCCGAACACCTGGGCGAGCTCGCGCGGTCCTGCGCCCTGGGCGCCCACCCCCGGTGCGAGCAGGGGGCCGTTGACCGCCGCGAGGTCCACGCCCGTGCGCTGCGCGGCGTCGCCGACCGTGGCGCCCACGACGAGCCCGATCGACCCCAGCGGGTCGACGTCGGCGTTCAGGGCTGCAGCGCGGGCGGCGATGAGCGCCGCGACGGTGACCCCGTCGTCGGTGCGGGCGTGCTGGACCTCGTGGCCCTCCTTGTTGGAGGTCAGGCACAGGACGAACAGGCCCCGTCCCGACGACAGCGCCAGGTCGACCGCCGGGTCCAGCGAACCGAACCCGAGGTACGGGGACACGGTCAGCGCGTCGCCGGCGAGCGGAGAGCCGTCGCGCAGGAACGCCTCGGCGTACGCCGCCATCGTCGACCCGATGTCTCCCCGCTTGGCGTCCATGATCACGAGCGTGCCCGAGTCGCGGCCGGCTGCGACGACCTCCTCGAGCACGGCGACCCCCGCGGAGCCGTGGCGCTCGAAGAAGGCGGCCTGCGGCTTCACGGCCGCCACCCGACCGCCGACCGCGTCCATCACCGTCAGGGCGAACGAGCGCAGCCCGGACGCGTCGTCCGGGAGGCCCCACGCCTCGAGCAGGCTGGTGTGCGGGTCGATGCCGACGCAGAGGGGGCCGTAGGCGTCCATGGCGGCGGCCAGGCGGGCCCCGAACGGCGCCGTCATGCGCGGGCCGCCGCGCGTGCCTCGCGACGCAGCAGCGCGGCAGCATCGTGCTCCTGCAGGCTGGTCACGCGGAACGGACCCGCCTGCCGCGCCTCGATCGCCTGCACCGCCGCGCCGAGCTGCTGCACGGTGGTGACCATCGCCTTGTCGGCGGCGGTCGTCGCCGCGCGGATCTCGTAGCCGTCGGCACGGGCGCCCTGCCCGGACGGGGTGTTCACGACGATGTCCACCTCGCCGGCGGTGATGAGGTCGACGATCGTGGGCTCCCCCGCCTCGCCGCGGCCCGACGAGTACTTGCGGACGACGCTGGACGCGATGCCGCTGCGGTGCAGGACCGCCGCTGTGCCCTCCGTGGCGAGGATCTCGAAGCCGAGCTCGGCCAGGCGCTTGACCGGGAACACGATCGAGCGCTTGTCGCGGTCGGCCACCGAGATGAACGCGCGCCCGCCCGTGGGCAGGCCGCCGAACGCCGCGTCCTGGGACTTGGCGAACGCCGTCGGGAAGTCGACGTCGAAGCCCATGACCTCGCCCGTCGAGCGCATCTCCGGGCCGAGCACGGTGTCGACGACGACGCCTTCCTTGGTGCGGAACCGCTTGAACGGCAGCACCGCCTCCTTGACCGCGATCGGCGAGTCGAGGTCGAGCACGCTCGCGTCGTCCACCGGGAGGATGCCCAGCGCGCGCAGGTCGGCGATCGACCGGCCGGCCATGACGAGCGCCGCGGCCTTGGCCAGCGACACACCCGTGGCCTTGGAGACGAACGGCACCGTGCGGGACGCCCGGGGGTTGGCCTCCAGGACGTAGAGGACGTCGGACACCAGCGCGAACTGGATGTTCAGCAGACCGCGCACCCCGACGCCCCGCGCGATCGCCTCGGTGGACAACCGGATCCGTTCGAGCTCGGACGTCGACAGCGTCACCGGCGGCAGGGTGCACGCCGAGTCGCCGGAGTGGATGCCGGCCTCCTCGATGTGCTCCATGACACCGCCGAGGAACAGCTCGGTGCCGTCGAACAGCGCGTCGACGTCGATCTCGATGGCGTCGTCGAGGAAGCGGTCGATGAGCAGGGGCGGCAGCGTGCCCGCGCGCCCCCCGTCGGCGGCGTTGTCGAGCGCGCGCTGCACGTACTCGTTGAGCTGGGGCTCGTCGTACACGATCTCCATGCCGCGCCCGCCGAGCACATAGCTCGGGCGGACCAGGACCGGGAAGCCGATCCGGCGGGCCGTGTCGCGGGCGCCCGCCTGCGTCGTCGCCGTGCCGAACGCCGGAGCCGGCAGCCCTGCCGCCTCGAGCACCTTGCCGAACTCGCCGCGGTCCTCGGCGGCGTCGATCGCGGCCGGGGAGGTGCCCAGGATCGGCAGTCCGGCGTCGTAGAGGCGCTGCGCGAGCGACAGGGGCGTCTGGCCGCCGAGCGTCACGATGAGGCCCTCGACCGGGCCGGCCGCAAGCTCGGCCTGGTAGACCTCCAGCACGTCCTCGAACGTCAGCGGCTCGAAGTACAGGCGGTCCGAGGTGTCGTAGTCGGTCGAGACCGTCTCGGGGTTGCAGTTGATCATCACGGTCTCGTACTCGCCCTTGAGCGCCAGGGCGGCGTGCACGCACGAGTAGTCGAACTCGATGCCCTGGCCGATCCGGTTGGGTCCGGAGCCGAGGATGAGGATCGCGGGCCGCGTGCGCGGGGCCACCTCGGACTCCTCGTCGTAGGACGAGTAGTGGTACGGCGTGCTCGCCGCGAACTCGGCGGCGCAGGTGTCCACCGTCTTGAACACCGGGCGCAGACCCACCGCGTGGCGGCCGCGGCGGACCGCGTCCTCCGAGGTCCGGCGCAGCGTCGCGATCTGCGCGTCCGACAGGCCGTGCCGCTTGGCGTGCAGCAGCACCTCGCGGGTCAGCGCCTCGGCCGTCCGGGTCTGCTCGGCGACCTCGTTGATCAGCTGGATCTGGTCGAGGAACCAGGGGTCGATGCCCGTGAGCTCGTAGACCTTCTCCAGCGGGACCCCGGCGCGCAGCACCTGCTGCACGTCGACCAGGCGGTGCTCGGTGGGGCGGGAGATCGTCGCGACGAGCGCGTCGAGCGCGTCACCGGTCAGGGCGTCGCCCGCCCAGTGGAAGACCGAGTCCTTCTTGTCGATCGAGCGCATGGCCTTGCCGAGCGCCTCGGTGAAGTTGCGGCCCAGGGCCATCGCCTCGCCGACCGACTTCATCGTGGTGGTCAGGGTGTCGTCCGCGGCCGGGAACTTCTCGAACGCGAACCGCGGGACCTTCACGACGACGTAGTCGAGCGTGGGCTCGAAGGACGCGGGCGTCGAGCCGCCGGTGATGTCGTTGGGGATCTCGTCGAGCGTGTAGCCGATCGCCAGCTTGGCGGCGATCTTGGCGATCGGGAAGCCGGTGGCCTTCGACGCCAGGGCGCTCGACCGGGAGACGCGGGGGTTCATCTCGATGACGACGATGCGGCCCGTGGACGGCTCGATGGCGAACTGGATGTTGCAGCCACCCGTGTCGACACCGACCTCGCGGATGACCGCGATGCCGATGTCCCGCAGCCGCTGGTACTCGCGGTCGGTGAGCGTCAGCGCCGGGGCGACCGTGACCGAGTCGCCCGTGTGCACGCCGACGGGGTCGACGTTCTCGATCGAGCAGACGACCACGACGTTGTCGTGCTTGTCGCGCATGAGCTCGAGCTCGTACTCCTTCCAGCCGAGGATCGACTCCTCCAGGAGCACCTCGGTGGTCGGCGAGTAGTGCAGGCCCTGCCCGGCGATCCGGCGCAGGTCGGACTCGTCGTACGCGATGCCCGACCCCAGACCGCCCATCGTGAACGAGGGGCGCACGACCATCGGGTAGCCCAGCTCGTCGACCGCCGCGAGGGCGTCCTCGATGCTGTGCACGATGACCGAGCGTGCGCTCTCGGCACCGCAGACCTCCACGACCTCCTTGAACTGCTCGCGGTCCTCGCCCTTCTGGATGGAGGCGATGTTCGCGCCGATGAGCTCGACGTCGTACTTCTCCAGGACGCCCGCCTCGTCCAGCGCGATCGCTGCGTTGAGCGCCGTCTGGCCGCCCAGCGTCGGCAGGATCGCGTCGGGACGCTCCTTGGCGATGATCGTCGTGAGGATCTCGGTCGTGATCGGCTCGACGTACGTCGCGTCGGCGAACTCCGGGTCCGTCATGATCGTGGCCGGGTTGGAGTTGACCAGGATGACCCGCAGGCCCTCCTCCTTGAGCACGCGGCACGCCTGCGTCCCCGAGTAGTCGAACTCGCAGGCCTGGCCGATGACGATCGGGCCGGACCCGATGACCAGGACGCTGGTGATGTCTGTGCGCCGGGGCATCAGGCGGCACCCTTCTGTGAGGTCATGAGGTCGACGAAGCGGTCGAAGAGGTACGCGGCATCGTGCGGGCCGGCCGCGGCCTCCGGGTGGTACTGCACCGAGAACGCCGGCAGGTCCAGCGCGCGCAGACCCTCCACGACGTCGTCGTTGAGGTCGACGTGGCTGACGACGACCCGGCCGTAGCGTCCGCCGTCGTGCGGCGCGACGGACTCCCCCTCGAGGGGCGCGTCCACCGCGAAGCCGTGGTTGTGCGCGGTGATCTCGACCTTGCCCGTGGCGCGGTCCATCACCGGCTGGTTCACGCCGCGGTGGCCGTACCCCAGCTTGTAGGTGCCGTAGCCGAGCGCCCGGCCGAGCAGCTGGTTGCCGTAGCAGATGCCGAAAAACGGGATCCTGCGGTCCAGCACGTCGCGCAGCAGGTCGATCTCGTGCGTCGCCGCGGACGGGTCGCCCGGGCCGTTGGAGAAGAAGACGCCGTCCGGCGCGGTGGCCAGGACGTCGTCGATCGTCGCGTCCGAGGGCAGGACGTGGACGCGGACCCCGCGCTCGGCCAGCCGCTGCGGCGTCATGGCCTTGATGCCGAGGTCGACGGCCGCGACCGTGGCGACGTGCTCGCCGACCGGCTCGACCACGTAGGCCGTATCCGTGGACACCTCGCCGGCCAGGTCGGCACCGATCATCGCCGGTGCCGCCAGGACGTCGTCGAGGAGCTCGTCGTCGGGTCGGCGCTCGCCGTTCTCGTCGAGGAGGGCGGCACCGGAGAAGATCCCGGCCCGCATCACCCCGCGCTCGCGCAGGTGGCGGGTCAGGGCGCGCGTGTCGATGTCGCTGATCCCGACGATGCCCTGGGCGACCAGGTCGTCGTCGAGCGTGCGCTCCGCGCGCCAGTTCGACGCGCGTCGCGCAGGGTCGCGCACCACGTAGCCCGCCACCCAGATCCGCGTCGACTCGTCGTCCTCGTCGTTCACCCCCGTGTTGCCGATGTGCGGGGCGGTCATCACGACGATCTGCCGGTGGTACGACGGGTCGGTGAGGGTCTCCTGGTAGCCGGTCATGCCGGTGTTGAAGACGATCTCGCCCAGCGTCGAGCCCTCGGCGCCGTAGGGGCGGCCCCGGAAGGTCCGGCCGTCCTCCAGGATCAGCACTGCGTCGGTCATGAGTTCTCCTCCTGCGCGGGCGCCTGGCCCGGGGTCAAGGTCTGGAGTGCGGCGAGGAGCCGCTCGCGGTCGGCGGCGTGCTTCGGGCGCAGCCCGGTGTCCAGGCCGCGGGGGTCGGCGGGGTCGGCCTGCCAGGTGAGGACGACGAGCCCGTCTCCCCCGACGACCTTGCCGGCCATGCCGGGTGCGCTGGTCGCGCCGAGCAGGACGGCGGTGGGCACGAAGAGGTCCGTCGCACCCCGGCGCGTGATCTGCACCCCGGCGTCGAAGACGGCCACCTGCGCCGGGCTGCGGACGCCGAGGTCCTGGGCGGTGACCCGGTCGAGCCAGTCCCCCGCCCTCGTGGTCGACACGTAGGTCGCGTCGACCGGGCCGAACCTCTGCGCGCCGCGGTCGGACGGGACGGGCGGGAGCGTCGCGACGAGCCCCGCGGACCGTCTCGTGCGGGCCCGCCACCCCGCGCGCATGCCCCAGAACACGACGACCACGACGAGCAGCAGGACCACGATCGAGACCGCCTGACGGGTCACGAGCTGACCACCACGCTCTCGTCGCACGCGGACCCGTCCATGACGGTGGCGCGACCGCGCAGCCAGGTGGCGATGACGCAGCCCGACAGCTCGCGTCCGCGGAAGGGCGAGTTGACGCTCTGCGTCGACTGCTCCTCGGGCACGACGACCCGGCGGATGCCCGGGTCCACCAGCGTGAGGTTGGCGGGCTCCCCCACGGCGAGGGGCCTGCCGTGGTCGCTGACCCGGCCGATCCGGGCGGGCGCGGTCGAGAGCACGCGCGCGACGTCCGCCCAGGTCATCCGGCCGGTGTCGACCATCGTCTCCTGGACCACCGAGAGCGCCGTCTCGAGCCCGGTCATGCCGAAGGCCGCCGCGCCCCACTCGCAGTCCTTGTCCTCGCGGGTGTGCGGCGCGTGGTCGGTGGCCACGATGTCGATCGTGCCGTCGGCGAGGCCCTCGCGGACGGCCTCGACGTCCCGCTGGGTGCGCAGCGGGGGGTTGACCTTGAACACCGGGTCGTACCCGCGGGCCAGCTCGTCGGTCAGGACGAGGTGGTGCGGGGTGACCTCCGCGGTGACGTCGATGCCGCGCGACTTGGCCCAGCGGATGATCTCGACGGAGCCCGCGGTGGACAGGTGGCAGACGTGCAGGCGCGAGCCGACGTGCTCGGCCAGCAGCACGTCGCGGGCGATGATCGCCTCCTCGGCGACGGCGGGCCAGCCCGCGAGCCCCAGCTCCGCGGAGACGACGCCCTCGTGCATCTGGGCGCCCTCGGTGAGGCGCGGCTCCTGGGCGTGCTGGGCGATGACCCCGTCGAACGCCTTGACGTACTCCAGGGCGCGCCGCATGACCACCGGGTCGTGCACGCACTTCCCGTCGTCGGAGAACACCCGGACCTGCGCGGCCGACTCGGCCATGGCACCGAGCTCGGCCAGCCGCTCGCCCTCGAGACCGACGGTGACGGCCCCGACGGGGCGGACGTCGACCCAGCCGGCGTCGCGCCCGAGCCGCCAGACCTGCTCGACGACGCCCGCCGTGTCCTGCGTGGGGGTCGTGTTGGCCATCGCGTGCACGGCGGTGAACCCGCCCATCGCCGCGGCGCGCGTGCCGGAGCGGACGGTCTCGGCGTCCTCGCGACCGGGCTCGCGCAGGTGCGTGTGCAGGTCGACGAGCCCCGGCAGCAGGACCAGGCCGCTGCCGTTGATGATCACCGGGTCCTTGGCCTGGGCCTCCGCGCCGGCGCCGATCGCCGCGATGATCCCGTCGGCGAGCAGCACGTCGGTCGTGCCCTCGCCGAGCGGGCTCACGTCCCGCAGCAGATAGTTCCTGGTCACGCGTCCACCTTCGTGTCGTCGGTCGGTGTGGCTGCTCGAGCGGGGGCGTCGCCGCCCGCGAGCAGCAGGTACAGGACGGCCATGCGGACCGCCACGCCGTTGGCCACCTGCTCGACGATGACCGCGCGCGTCGAGTCCGCGGCGTCCGCGGAGATCTCCAGGCCCCGGTTCATCGGCCCGGGGTGCAGCACGATCGCGTGCTCGGGCAGGAGGGCGAGCCGTCGCGCGTCGAGGCCGTAGCGCCGGGTGTACTCCAGCGGGCTCGGGAAGAACCCGCCGCCCGCGCTCGACATCCGCTCGCGCTGGACCCGCAGCATCATGATCGCGTCCGGCTTCTCGTCGGCCAGGACCTCGTCCAGGTGGTACGAGACGCGGGCCGGCCAGGCGCCGACCCCGACGGGCAGCAGGGTGGGCGGCGCGACGAGCACGACCTCGGCGCCGAGCGTGTGGAGCAGGTGCACGTTGGAGCGGGCGACCCGGCTGTGCAGGACGTCCCCCACGATCGCGACCCGCAGACCCGACAGGTCGCGCCCGGTGACGTCACCGGGACCGGCCAGGTGGCGGCGCAGCGTGAAGGCGTCGAGCAGCGCCTGCGTGGGGTGCTGGTGCATCCCGTCCCCGGCGTTGATGACCGCTCCGTGGGTCCAGCCCGAGGTGGCGAGCGTGTGCGGCGCCCCGGAGGCGTGGTGCCGGATCACGACCGCGTCCGCGCCCATCGCCTGCAGCGTCAGGGCGGTGTCCTTGAGCGACTCGCCCTTGGACACGCTGGAACCCTTGGCGGAGAAGTTGATGACGTCCGCCGACAGGCGCTTCGCGGCGGTCTCGAACGAGATGCGCGTGCGGGTGGAGTCCTCGAAGAACAGGTTGACCACCGTGCGGCCGCGCAGCGTGGGCAGCTTCTTGATCTCGCGTGCCTGCGTCGCGGCCATCGAGCCCGCGGTGTCGAGGATGCGGACGGCGTCGGTGAGGTCGAGGTCGGCGGTGGAGAGCAGGTGCTTCATCGGGCGCCTCCCTCGATGAGGACGGCGTCGCGACCGTCGGTCTCCTCCAGCAGCACGCGCACCCGTTCGCTCGTGGAGGTGGGCAGGTTCTTGCCGACGTAGTCCGCGCGGATCGGGAGCTCGCGGTGCCCCCGGTCGACGAGCGCCGCGAGCTGCACCGCGCGCGGGCGGCCGAGGTCGCTGATCGCGTCGAGGGCCGCGCGGATGGTGCGGCCGGAGTAGAGGACGTCGTCGACGAGCACGACCACCTTCCCGTCCAGGCCGCCCCCGGGGATGTCCGTGGCGCCGATGGTGCGGGTGGGGTGGTGCGCGAGGTCGTCGCGGTACATCGTCACGTCGAGGCTGCCGACCAGCAGGGCCGGGTCGAGGCCGGGCTCGACCGCGATCAGGCGCTCCGCCAGGCGGCGGGCGAGCGGCAGGCCGCGGGTGGGGATGCCCAGCAGGACGACGCCGGAGCCGCCCTTGTTGCGTTCGAGGATCTCGTGCGCGATGCGCGTGAGGGCCCGGTTGATCTCCGGGGCGCCGAGGACCACGTTGGCGTCGACCTCGACGCTGTCGGGTCCCGCCGGGGCGGGCGCGGGCGTGCCAGTGCTCATGACGCAAGCTCCTTCCCCGCCTCACGGGACGGGTCTTAAAGGAATGTCTCGCCTGGCACTCTAGCGTGCCGACGGGTCAGCCCCGCGCGGGGTCCACCGCTGCTGCCAGCACCGCGATCAGGAGCGGGTGGACGACGTCGCCCGGCAGCGCCTCGAGCGTGGCCATGACCCCGGCGAGCTCGTCGGGCAGCCCTTCGGTGAGCACGCGTCCCGCGAGCGACGGGTCCGGGACCGCGGCGGGTCGTCCTCGCACGGCGTCGGCAGCAGCGGCCAGGGTCGCGACCAGCTCCTCGACGACCCGGTGGGTGACGGCCGTGACGGTCAGGTGCGCCGTGCGTGGCAGCACAGAGCCGTCCGGCTGGACCATCGCGGGCTGCGCCTGGAACAGGAAACCCCGGCGCCGGACCTCGTCGACGAGCGTGAAGGGGTCGACCTGCTCCGCGGCGGGCAGGGCGTCGTCCGCGGCGAGCGCGAGCAACGGTCCCGTCGGGGTGCCGACGAGGCGCAGCCCGCGGACGGCGCCGGCCGCCTCGACGAGGCGATCGGTCGCCCGGCGCGTCGCGGCGACGAGCTCCGCCAGTCCCTGCGTGCCGAGCACCTCGAGGACGGCCCACGCGGCGGCCATCGCACCCGCTCCGCGGGAACCCAGGATCGTCGGGTTGACGACGGGGTAGCCGGGCCAGGCTGTCGTCGCGAAGTACTGGGCGTGGTGCCGCTCGCGCGCCCGGTAGAGCACCACCGACGCACCCTTGGGGGCGTAGCCGAACTTGTGCAGGTCCGCCGAGATCGACGTGACACCGGGCACGGCGAGGTCCCACGGCTGGTCGACGTCGTCGCCCCACCACGGCAGCACCCACCCGCCGACGCACGCGTCCACGTGGCAGGCGACCCCGCGCTCCGCCGCACCCGCGGCCACCTCGGCGACCGGGTCGACGGCGCCGAAGGGGTAGCTCGGTGCGCTCACGACGACGAGCGCGGTCCGGTCGTCGACGGCGGCCAGGACGTCGGCGGCAGACGGGGTGCCCGTCACCGGGTCGACCGGCACGGGCACGACGTCGAGGTCGAGGTAGTGCGCCGCCTTGTGGAACGCCGGGTGCGCGGTGGTGGGCAGGACGAGAGCCGGCCGGGCGTGCGCCCGCGCAGGATCGACGGCGCGCCACAGGTCGCGGGCGGACTTCACCGCGAGCATGCACGACTCGGTGCCCCCGGACGTGACGGACCCGACGGTGCCCTCGTCGCCGTGCAGGACGTCGCGGGCGAACGCGACGATCCGGCGCTCGAGCGCCGCGACCGACGTGAACGTGGTCGGGTCGAGGCCGTTCACCGGCAGGAACAACCGGACCGCCTGAGCGGCGACCTCGTCCAGGTCCGGGCGGCCAGGGTCGTACACGTAGGACAGCACCCGCCCGCCGTGCGTCGGCGGGTCGGCGGCCCGCAGCGCCGCGAGGTCCGCCAGCACGTCGTCGATCGGTCGTCCGGCGCTCATGATCGGGTCTCCTCCGACGGGACGGCGGGCGCGTCGACGACGGCCTCGGACAACGGGTAGCGCGCCAGGGGCAGCAGGCTCAGCAGGGCCAGGGCCGCGGGCAGCACCGAGAAGGCGACCACGATGCCGGTCAGCGCCGACGCCGGCTGGACGACCAGGGTGTCACCGGTCCGGGACACGAAGCCGGTGACCGCGAGCATGCCGAGCACGAGCGTGGGCCCGAGCGCGAGGCCCGCCGTCTCCCCCGCCGTCCAGACCCCGCCGAGGACGCCGGCGCGGTCGACGCCACGCTCGCGCGCGTCCACCGCGGCCACGTCGGGCAGCATCGCGAGCGGGTACAGCTGCATCCCGGCGTACGCCAGACCGGCGAGGGCGACCGACAGGTAGACCCACTCGCCCGGCGCCCAGCGCATCGGCAGCAGGGACAGCGCGGCGAGGGCGAAGAGCGTCGTCGCGCCGGCGAGCGCCCGGCGTTTGCCGATCCGGCGGCTCAGCCGGGTCGCGAGCGGCATCACCAGGAGCGCGGGCGCGACGAGCGCGGCGAACAGGAACGTCACCGCACCCTCGGACCCGAGCGCGTAGGTGGCGACGTACTGGGCGCCGGCCAGCATCGCCCCCGTCGCCAGCGCCTGGAGCACGAACGTCGCCAGCAGGCGGCGGAACGCGGGGAGCTCGCGCAGGCTCGTGAGCCCCAGTCGCAGGGCGTCACCGCGGCGCTCGGGTCGCGGGGCGACCGGCGTCGCCGCCGGGACCGCGATGCCGGCCCGCCGGGGCGCACCCCACCAGGCCGCGAGCATGCCCAGCCCGATGACGAGGCCACCGACCACGCCCATCACGGCGTAGCCCGTGCGACCGCCGCCGGCCGCGTCCCGGACGAGCGGGCCGCCCGCGCCGAACGCGAGGATCGCGACCGCGAGCACCGCGATCCGGGGTGCGAGCAGCCGGGTCCGGGAGTCGTAGTCGGGGGCGATCTCCGCCGGGAGGGCGATGTACGGCACCTGGAACACGCTGAACGCCGTCGCCGCGGCCACGAACGCGACGACCACCCATCCGGCCGCCGCCGGGCCTGTCAGCGCGGTCGGCGTGGCGAAGAGCGCCGTGAACAGCAGCGGGATCGAGACGGCCCCCGCGAGCAGGAACCGCCGCCGGCTCCCGTGGCGTGCCGCCGAGACGTCCGACCGTGCGCCGATCAGCGGGTCGATCAGGACGTCCCAGAGCTTCGGGACGGTGACGACGAGGCTCGCGAGGCCGGCTGCCACCCCGAGCGTGTCGGTGAGGTAGTAGGCGAGGACGAGCCCGGGCAGCGTCCCGAACCCACCCGTCCCGACGGAACCGAGCGCGTAGCCGACGACGGTGCGCCGCGGGAGCAGCACGGGGCCGGAGGTCGAGGTCACGGCGCCATGATGGCAGCCCGGTTGTCCCAGTCACCCGGATGCCACGTCATCCCCGGGGGGACACGTGACGATTCCCCAGTCGTGCTCGGAACCGTTCCCGCGTGGGTCACCGTGCTGCAGCTGCTCGCTGCAGGGCTGGTCGCCGGCTTCTGCGCGCTGCAGTGGGTGTGGTGGCGTGGTGAGGTCCGGCCCGCCAGCGCCGCGTGGTCGCTCGCCTGGTCGCTCGTCATGTCCCTGATCCTGCTCGGCGGCGGGCTGTACGCCCTGACGACGCCCGGACCGGTGCGCGACGTCCTCGTCTTCGTCCACGCGCAGCTCGTCGCCGCCTTCCTCGTCATGGCGATCCCCACGACGCGCGCGATCGCGGGCGGACCCAAGATCCGCTACTGGCTCTGGGCCGCGATCGCGCTCTTCGTCGCCCGCGCCGGGCTGTGGTGGGTCCCCCTGGACCAGTACATCGCCGACGCCCCCGTCCTCGACGCCGTCCTGCTGCTCGTCCCGACCGCGGTCGTCGTGTCGTACGTCGTGGTCGCGGTGGGCCGGACCCGGCTCACGGGCTTCGGGTCCCTGCTCGTCGTCGCCGGTGCCGAGTCGCTCGCGATCTTCACCGCGAGCGTCGTCGTCCAGGACCACTACCTGGGACCGATGTTCGGCGCCCTGTGGGCGATCCCGCTGGCGGTCGGCCTCGAGGTGCTCGCGCTCAACCGCCTCCGTGACGCGCAGGACGCCGCGGCCCAGCAGAACCGCATGCGCGACGCCCTCGCCCGCCTGGCCAACTCGGCGTGGTTCGTCAAGGACGCCGACGGGCTGCTGCTCACCGCCCGCGACGAGGCGCGCACCATCCTGCGCGACCCGAGCATCGAGGGGTCGCTGCGCCCGATCGCCCGGGACCGGTTCGTCACCGAGCTCTTCTCCGCGGACAAGGTCGACCACCCCCCGCAGGCCCGGACGTTCCTCATCGACCTCGCGCAGATCGTGTCCGCCGCGGCCGAGCGCTACCAGCTGGGCGAGCGACTGCACGTCACCGCGTTCGCCGACCCCCTGACCCGTCTGCCGAACCGGCGCGCCGTCGAGGAGCACCTCCTGGCGATGCTCGAGCGTGCGAACGTCGAGCGGACCCGCGTGTCGCTCATCTACTGCGACCTGGACGGGTTCAAGCGCGTCAACGACTCGTTCGGGCATGCGCACGGCGACGCGCTCCTCGTACGGGTCTCCGACTACCTGCGGCACGCGCTCACGGAGTACGACTCCTACGTCGGACGGGTCGGGGGTGACGAGTTCGTCGTCGTGCTCGCCCGGGCCCCCCAGGACGTCGACCTGGTCGTGATCGCCCGGTCGATCCGCGAGGGCTTCATCGACCGCAACGGCGGGAGCCGGCCGGCGCGCCTCACGGTCGGCGTCGCCACCTGGCTGCCGGGCGACATCGTCGACGCCGACGCGCTGGTCCGGCACGCGGACACGGCGATGCTCGAGGCGAAGCGCAGCCGGTCGGGGTTCCGCGTCTTCGACCGTGCCCTGAGGCGCCGCGTCGAGGCCGAGCGGCACCAGCGCGCTGCGCTCGAGGCCGCCGTCGCGGACGGGCACTTCACGGCGTACTTCCAGCCGATCGTCGACGCCGAGACCCTCGAGATCGTGCAGGTGGAGGCGCTCGCGCGGTGGGACCACCACGGGCACCTGATCCTGCCGGCCGACTGGCTGGAGCTCGCCGAGGAGTCGGGTCTCATCGTGCCCATCGGGCTCGAGGTGCTCCGGCAGGCCCGGCGCGCGCTCGAGCGCTTCCAGATGCCCGTCTCGGTGAACATCGCGGCCCGGCAGCTCGCCGAGCCGGACGCGCTCGAGCAGATCGAGACCGCCTGGGGCGACGCCTTCTGGGAGCACCTGACGCTGGAGATCACCGAGAGCGCCCTGGTCCAGACGTCGTCCGCGATCCCCGTGCTCTCCGAGCTGCGGGCGCGGGGGGCCCGGATCGCCGTCGACGACTTCGGGACCGGCTACAGCTCGCTCGCCCGGATCGCGCGGCTGCCCGTCGACGAGCTGAAGATCGACCGGTCCTTCGTGCGGGACATGGGCACCGAGCGCGGCCGAGGGGTCGTGCGCGCGATCGTCGCGCTGGCCAGCACGCACGGCCTCGCGGTCGTCGCGGAGGGCGTGGAGACGCCGCACCAGCTCACCGCCCTCGCCGAGATGGGTGTGACCCGCGTCCAGGGCAACTTCCTCGGCCGCGCTGCACCGAACCTGCCCGTCCGTGGCCCGCGACCCTCCACCGGCGCGACCGCGTTCGTGCCTGAGCGGGCCCGACCGCTGCGGGCGATCGGGGTCCCGACGCCGAACGCCAGCCGCGACGGCTCGCGGCTGGCGACGGTGCGTCGGCGGGGCTGACGGAGCCCTACTGGTCGACCGCTCCCGCGGCGATGGCGGACGAGATGCTCGTCACCAGGTCGTCCCAGAGCTGGTGGGCGTCGCCGCTGCGCGAGATGACGAGGTGCTCCGAGCCTCCCCAGTACGTCCAGACGACGGCCATCTGCGGGATCGAGGGCATGGGCGCCCCGTCGGCCCCGGCGGCGGAGAACCCGCGGACCACGGCGTCGTCGGTGATCTGCTCGACCGCGGCGCGCAGGGCAGGTGCGCGACCGCTGTCCTCGTAGAGGGCGACCTGCGCCTCCGGGGTCGTCAGGAAGCGGGTCACGAAGTCGACGGACTCCGTCGGGCGCAGGCTGCCGCTGTTGACGAACGCGCCCTGGACGCCCACGAACGGCTGGGACGGCAGGGGCCCAGCCGACGGGACCGGCAGCACGCTGATCTGCAGACCCGCGTCGAGGAACTCCCCCGTGTTCCACGGACCGGTCACGATGTACGGCGACCGGCCGGCCAGGAACGCCGCCTTGGCCACGTCCGCGGTGATCGCCGGGCTCAGCACCCCCTTCTCCCCCAGCACGGCGAGGTAGTCCGCGAAGGCGTGGCCGGCGTCGCCGCCGAGCGCCAGCTGGTCGGAGTACGACCCGTCCTCGTGGGTGGCGAACACCGGCGCACCGAACGAGGTCTGGAGCGGGTACAGGTGGTACGGGTCGCTCGCCCCCTCGGTCTGCTGCACCAGGACCGGGTAGTCGGCGGCGCCGCGCCGGACCAGCTCGTCGCCCTGCGCGAGGAGCTCGTCGAACCGGGCGGGCGTGGTGGACACCAGCGCGTCGTTGCGCACGAGGGCCACGTTCTCGGTGGACAGCGGGACGCCGTAGGTGACGCTGTCGTAGGCCATGGCCTCGACCGCCACCGGGACGAACGCCGCAGGGTCCGGGAGCTCGATCGCGAGGACCCGGCCGGCGACGACGAGCTCTCCCAGCCAGTCGTGCGCGCCGACGAGGACGTCCGGACCGTCGCCACGGTCCGCGGCAGCGGTGAAGTCGTCGCGGATCGTCTCGTTGTCGCGGCCGACGACGTCGACGGTGACCCCGGTCTCGGCCGTGTACAGCGCCCCGAGCTCCTCGAGGGCCGCCGCGCGCGACTCGTCGGCCCACACGGTGATGCTCGGGTCGAGCGTCCAGGGGTCGTCCGTGGCGGCCGCCGAGCAGGCGGTCAGGGGCAGCAGGGCGGCGGCGAGGGCGAGGTGACGGATGCGGCGGTGCATCGGGCGCTCCGGGTGGTCGGCGGGTGACGGCTCGTCGTCGGGCCGTCGCGAGCCGACGCTAGGGGGCCTGGACCTCGTTGCGCAACGCCTTGCAGCAACTTGCAGCCGCCTTGCGCAACGCGTCGTGGGTCCCTACCTGCGTCGACGCCTCGTCCCCACCACCCACGATCACCCGGACGGCCGCCGGAGACGCGAACACGACCTTCCGCCCACCCCCGGACACAACGACGCCCCCGCTCGCCGGCGGGGGCGTCGTCGGTGCAGAGGTCAGGCGAGGAGCGTCGGCTTCAGGTCGACGATCCGCCCGAGCAGCCCGTTGACGAACTGCGGCGACTCGTCCGTGGACAGCGACCGCGCGAGCTCGACCGCCTCGTCCACCGCGACGGCGTCCGGCACGTCGTCGTTGAAGAGGATCTCCCACGTGCCCAGCCGCAGCAGGGCACGGTCGACGGCAGGCATCCGGTCGATCGTCCAGCCGTGGGCATGCGTCGCGAGCAGCTCGTCGATGCGGTCCTGCTCGGCGATCACCCCCTCGACCAGGTCGACCGAGTACTGCGGCAACGACGCCTCGGTGCCCGGCTCGGCGATCCGGTCCGCGAGCAGGCGCACCGGGTCGACGCCGCGCTGGTCCGCCTCGAAGAGGACGTCGAGGGCCCGCTTGCGGGCCTTGGAGCGAGCACCCACCTCAGTCGTTCACGCGGCCCAGGTAGCTCCCGTCGCGGGTGTCCACCTTGACCTTCGTGTTGGCCTCGAGGAACAGCGGGACCTGGATCTCGTACCCGGTCTCCAGGGTGGCGGGCTTGGTGCCGGCGGACGAACGGTCGCCCTGCAGGCCCGGCTCCGTGTAGGTGACCTCGAGGACCACCGACGGCGGGAGCTCGACGTACAGCGGGACGCCCTCGTTCGTCGCGACCATCGCGTTCTGGTTCTCCAGGAGGAAGTGGGCGACGTCGCCCACCGTGACCTCCGAGATGTGGATCTGGTCGTAGTTGTCCGTGTCCATGAACACGAAGTCCGTGCCGTCCTTGTACAGGTACTGCATGTCGCGCTTGTCGACGTTCGCCGTCTCGACCTTCAGGCCGGCGTTGAACGTCTTGTCGACGACCTTGCCGGACAGGACGTTCTTCAGCTTGGTGCGGACGAACGCGCCACCCTTGCCGGGCTTGACGTGCTGGAACTCGATGACGGTCCACAGCTGGCCGTCGATCTTCAGCACGGTGCCGTTCTTGAGGTCGTTGGTGGTCGCCACGATCGTCGCTTCCTGTCGAGTGAAGTTGCTGCGCGGTCCACCGGAGGTGCGTCCCCGAACGGGGCGTCGGCTACCTCCACGGCCGCAGACCGTCGTCCATCGTACCGTGCGGCCGCGCCGCACCGGCACCGACCCCGCGCGCACGGCTCCACTCCCGGCGACGTGTCCGCTCAAGAAGGACCGGGTGGACGCCGTTGTACCGGCGTGGAGTGGCTGGGGGCGATCGCGGCAGCTGTCCTGGTCCTCCTGGCGTACTGGGGGCCGGGGCTCGCCTTGCTGTGGGCCTGGGGAGGCATCAGTTCCTGGATCGTCCGCTGGGCCGTGGCGCCCCTGCTGACGCTCGGACTGTTCGGCGCCGCGACGATCGTGCTGGACGGGTGGGTGCCCTGGCACCTTGGGACTGCGCTCGTCGTCCTGGCGCTCGCCACGCTCCCCGCCGCGCTGGTCCGGCGCCTCCGCTCGTCGGCGCACGGGCCAGATCCACGGCGCACCGCGTCACCGGCGCCGCGCCTCCTCGCGCCCGTCGTGGCCGGGGTCGTGCTGCTCCAGCTTCTCGCCGTCGCGATCGCTGTCGGCCGGCCAGGACGTCTGCTCACCGCCTACGACGCGATCTTCCACCTCAACGGCATCGAGCACATCCGGCAGACGTCGTCGGCATCGAGCTTCCGGTTCACCGCCCTCTACTCGCTGACCGACACGACGGACGGCAGCTTCTACGGGGCAGCCTGGCACGCCGTCGCGGCCCTGGTGCCACGCGTCACAGACGCCTCCACGATCGCCACGGCAGCACTTGTGGTTCCCGCCCTCCTGGCGTGGACCACGGGCATCGTCTTCGTCACCCGGACCGCCCTGCCCGCGCGGCCGTCCACCTGGACGTGGGCTGCCCTCTTGAGCACGGCTGGTCTCGGCCTCCCCCTCTACCTGGGCCTCTCCCAGCAAGGGCTCGTCGCGAACGCCATGGGAGCGGCCCTCGTGCCCGCACTCGTCGCGCTCGTCCCGGCGACGACGACGATGCAGGCGAGGCGGCGGGTTCCGCTGCTGGCCACGGCCACCATCGGGGTCGGGCTGTGCCACCCCAACGCCGTCCTGGGTGCCGCCGTCGTCCTCGCGCCCTGGGCGGTGTACAGCGTCGTCGTGGTCGTGCGCCGGTCACGTGCCCAGCTCGCCGCCGTCGCGGCCCTCACGCTCGGGGCCTCGGCGGCGTTGCTCGCCATGACGCGCACCGACAGCTACGTCAACGTGTCCGGTGTCGCGGCCACCGAGGGGGACGCTCCCCTGCCCACGTGGGTCGCGCTGATCCAGGTGGTCTCCGGGAACGGCACCTACGAGGGCACTGCCGCCGGCTTCGTGGTCGGCGCCGCCGCGATCGTGGGCTGCATCCTCGGTCGACGCCTGCCGCGCGCGCGGTGGGCGGTGCTCGCGTGCGCCGGAGCGGTGACCTGGTACCTCCTCGCGACGTCCCGCATCCCGCTCCTTCGCGACGTCGACCTCGCGTGGTACGGGGAGGGTCACCGCTTCGCACCCGTCCTGGCGGCGACGCTGGTGCCGCCGGCCGCACTGGCCGTGGACGCCGTCTGGCGTCGGTTGGTGCTGCTGGTCGCCCGGTCGGGTCGTCCCCGTGCGGTCGCCACCGGTGCCGTCCTCCTGCTGGTCGCCGTCCCGGTCGGGCAGACAGCGCTGGGCACGGCCCAGGTGGTCGGGCAGGCGTTCCGCGACTCCGACGGCCGCGGCCTGCTCGCCGACGATGCCGAGCTGGCGATGATGCACCGCCTTCCCACCGAGATCACCGGCGGTGGCGCCGTCTACGGCTCCCCCTTCTCCGGTGCGTCGCACCTGTACGGACTCGCCGGGCTGCCGGTCGTCCCCCGCTCGTGGCACACGCCCTCAGGCCCTGCTTCGCGCTACGTGGCCGAGCACCTCGCCGACCTCGGCCACGACCCCGGGCTCTGCCGCGCGCTCGACACCCTCGGCGTGCGCTTCCTCTACGTCGACAGCCAGCCCTGGAACTCTCGCCACGAGCAGCCCGACGTCCGCGTCGCCCCGTCCGCCGGCGTGCGGCTCGTCGACAGAGGGGGTGCCGCCGCCGTCTACGTGATCACGGCGTGCGACTGACGGCCGGTCAGACCCGCGGTCGCGCGATCGCCGAGAGAGCGAGCCTGTAGGAGTCGAGCCCGAAGCCCGCCACGGTGCCTGTCGCCACCGGCCCGATCACGGAGACGTGCCGGAAGGACTCCCTCGCGTACGGGTTGGTGAGGTGCACCTCGACGAGGAGCAGCCCCGCTGTCGTCACCTGCGCCGCCG
The DNA here is from genome assembly GCF_007990265.1 of Cellulomonas terrae. GTDB lineage: Bacteria > Actinomycetota > Actinomycetes > Actinomycetales > Cellulomonadaceae > Cellulomonas > Cellulomonas terrae. The sequence goes on along the minus strand of NZ_BJWH01000002.1, from coordinate 311,920 downwards.
CGTCCCGCAGCGCGTACGAGTAGTGAGTGAACGCCGCCGGGTTGAGGACGACGTGGGCGCGCGAGTCGACGGCCTCGTGGAGCCACCCGACAAGGGCGGACTCGTCATCCGTCTGCCGGACCTCGGCCTCCAGCCCCAGCTCGACCGCCCACCGCTGCACGGCGTCCACCAGGTCCGGGTGCGTGGCGGACCCGTACACCTCGGGCTCCCGCACTCCCAGGCGTGCGAGGTTGGGACCGTTGAGCACCAGGACGCGCGTCATGTCGCGCAGCCTAGGCGACGGGCACGCTCACCGGGCTGCGACGCTCAGAGGGCGACGGTCCGTGGTGCAGAGGCGCCCTCGCTGACCTCGGCGTAGGCCGCCGCGAGCAGCGTCGGGTCGGGGCCCTCGAGCCGCACCGGGCGGCCGATGTCCTCGAGCACGACGAACCGCAGCAGGTCGCCTCGGCTCTTCTTGTCGCGTCGCATGGCTGCCAGCAGCTGGTCCCACCGGTCGCCCCGGTAGGAGACCGGCAGTCCGAGAGCGCCCAGAACGGTCCGGTGCCGGTCCACCACGTCGTCCGAGAGCCGCCCGGCCAGCCGGGCCAGCTCCGCGACGAACACCATGCCGACGGAGACCGCGGCTCCGTGTCGCCACTGGAAACGCTCGACGTGCTCGATGGCATGGGCGAACGTGTGCCCGTAGTTGAGGATCTCGCGCAGACCTGCCTCGCGCAGGTCCTCTCCCACCACCCGGGCCTTCACCGCGACCGAACGCTCTACGAGCTCGAGCAGGACGGGCGAGGCCGCGGCGGTCACCGGGTCGGAGAGCAGTGCGACGTTCGCCTCGACGAGGTCGAGGATGCGCTCGTCGGCGATGAAACCGCACTTGACCACCTCCGCGAGCCCGGCCACGAAGTCGTGCCGCGGCATGGACTCCAGTGCCGCCAGGTCGCACAGGACGCCGGCGGGCGGGTGGAACGCGCCGACGAGATTCTTGCCCTCCGCCGTGTTGATCCCCGTCTTGCCGCCGACCGCGGCGTCGACCATCGCGAGCAGTGTCGTAGGGACGTGCACCACACGGATCCCCCGGAGCCAGGTTGCTGCCACGAACCCACCGAGGTCGGTGGTCGCCCCGCCGCCGACCGACACGATCGCGTCGGTGCGCGTGAAGTCCGCCTGCCCGAGCACCTGCCACAGGAACGCCGCCACCTGTGCGGTCTTGGCCTCCTCGGCGTTGGGAACCTCAGCGAGGTAGGCCTCGTAGCCGTGCTCGAGCAGGTCGTGGCGGACACCCTCCGCGGTCGTGGCGAGTGCGGCGGGGTGCACGATGAGGACCCGGCGCACACCCTCGCCCAGGAGACCCGGCAGGGCACCGAGCAGGTGGTGCCCGATGACGACGTCGTACGGCCTGTCACCCTCGACCCGCACGGTGCTCATGCGCCCTCCTCCGTTCCTGCGGGCACGCGGCGCGCGGCCGCGAGCTCCAGCTCGATCAGCTCCGCCACGTCCAGCGGGCGGTGCCCGTCGGTGAGCACGCACACCAGCGCCAGCCGCTCGTAGATCGGCCTGCGCGCCTCCATCAGTGCCTGCCACTGGGCCCGGGGGTTGCCGAGCAGGAGCGGGCGTGCCTGGTTGAAGCCGACGCGAGGACCGGCAGCGGCCAGCGTCACGTCGAGGAAGACGATGACACCACCTCGGCCGGCGTAGTCGACGAGGTCCGCCTGCGTCTCCTCGTCCAGCACGGCACCGCCACCGAGAGCCAGCACACCGTCGTGCTCGACGAGCGCCCGTGCGACAGCCGCCCGCTCCAGCTCGCGGAAGTACGGCTCACCGTCCTCGACGAAGATGTCCGCGATGGACTTGCCCGCCGCGGACTCCACGTCGGTGTCGGTGTCGCGCGCGACCAGCTGCCAGCGTCCGGCGAGCGCGGCGGCCACGGTGGACTTCCCCGCGCCGGGCGGGCCGATCAGGACGACGCGCGGACCAGGGGCGGCGCTGCGGGAGTCGGGCACGGAGGAAGGGTAGTCGCTGGCACCTGGGGGATCAGGTCGTCGCCCACCATCCGGGAGCGGCCTGCTCGGGCCTCGACGACGAGACAGGCCACCGGCACCAGCAGGAGCAGGACGTCACCGACGTGCCACAGCGTGGGGCGCGGAAGGAGGTACGGCGCGAGCACGACCGCGGGCATGCACAGCGTCACGGCGAGCCGCCAGCGCCGGACGACGGGGATGTCGGACGTCCACATCCAGAGCACCCCCACGGCGACGAGCGGGCCCGAGTAGTACGTGAGCCGGAGAGGGTCGAGGAGCAGCCGCGTGCTGATGACCCCGATGATCGCGACCAAGGGCGATCCCCGCCGACGCCACGCGATCGCGGTGCCCACCAGACCAGCGGCGGCGCCCTGCACCAAGCGCAGCGTCCAGTCGGAGCCGCCCGTCCATCCGGCGATGGTCGCGAGCAGCGAGCTGTCCGGTATCCCCCATGCCATGTCGAAGGTGTTCATCTCGCCACCGAGGGCGAACGGCAGATAGACGGCCGCCACGACCCCGGCGACCACGAGGGAACCGACGACGGTCCCGCGCAGCCGGCGTCCGTGGACCAGGATGCCGGCACCGATGATTCCCCACTGCTTCACCCCGGTGGCCAGGCCGACGAGCAGGCCCGCGAGGGCATGTCGCCCGGACGACGTGACGAGGGCGGCGTTCGCGAGCAGGAGCCCGATGAGGATCTCCTCGGGATGACCGTTCCCGATGCCCTCCGCGAGGAACCCGCCGAGGGCGAGCGTCAGACCGAGGGCCCACTGCACCGGTAGCACGGCCGCCCCGACGGCCTGCGCGACCCGGCGCGCGGTCCACAGCGCGAACCACGCCACGCCCGCCGCCTGCGCCGCCGCCAGGGTGAACAGGACCGGGAGTCCGAGGGCCTCCAGCACCCTGGTGGCGAGGCCGAGCGCCAGCAGGTAGAGCGGACCGATCTGGAGACCCGACTGAGAGAACACGTCGAGGAAGCCGGGGCCGACCATGTCGACCCCCGCGTCCCGGAACCACGCGGCGTCGCCACCACTGATCACGGCGCCCAGGGCGCCTTCCGCGAGGACGCTCAGCACGATCACGAAGGGCACAGGGCGCAGCCACAGGGCCCGCACAGCCCTGTGCACCCGAGGGTGCTGTGCGTCGAGCCGGTCGAGCTCGGCCCGCAGCCATCGGTGGGACGCGCTGACAGGCGCGGGCGAGCCGGACGGGGACGAGCTCACGGAGTACCTTCCGACGACGATCTGCTCCCTGTACCTCGGCACGGGCGTCGCGAAAGTTGAGTCAGGCGAGCAGGTCCGGGATCGCCTCGAGGTACGCGGCGAGGTTGCGCCGGACCTCGGCGACCGAGTCGCCGCCTGTCTTCTCGAGAAGCGCATCGGCCAGGACGAGCGCGACCATCGCCTCCGCGACGACCGCCGCAGGAGGCACGGCACAGACGTCCGAGCGCTGGTGCTGCGCCTTCGCGGGCTCACCGGTGGCGGTGTCGACGGTGGCCAGCGCCCGCGGGACCGTGGATATCGGCTTCATCGCGGCACGGACCCGCAGGATCTCACCGTTGGTCATACCACCCTCGAGACCGCCCGCCCGGTTGGTCCGGCGCACGATGCGTCCGCTCGCGTCGCGCTCCATCTCGTCGTGCGCCAGCGAGCCGCGGCGCGTCGCTGTGAGGAAGCCGTCGCCCACCTCGACACCCTTGATCGCCTGGATGCCCATGAGCGCGCCCGCGAGGCGGGCGTCGAGCCGACGGTCGCTGTGCACGTACGAGCCGAGGCCCGACGGCACCCCGTAGGCCAGGACCTCGACGACGCCACCGAGGGTGTCACCGTCCTTGTGGCACTCGTCGATCTCGGCGACCATCGCCGCGGAGCTGGCCGGGTCGAAGCAGCGCACGGGGTCGGCGTCGAGCGCGCCTGCGTCGTCAGGCGTCGGGAGCTGCGCGCCCTGGGGCACCGCGACCGGCCCGATCCCGACGACGTGGGACACGAGACGGATGCCGGCAGCCTGCTCGAGCAGGTGCGCCGCGACGGTCCCGAGGGCGACGCGCGTGGCGGTCTCGCGGGCGCTGGCGCGCTCGAGCACGGGCCGCGCATCGTCGAAGCCGTACTTGCGCATCCCGACGAGGTCCGCGTGCCCCGGCCTCGGCCGGGTGAGCGGCGCGTTCCGCGCCCGGTTGAGCACATCGGCGTCCTCGACGGGATCCGACGCCATGACGTCGACCCACTTGGGCCACTCGGTGTTGCCGACCTCGATGGCCACCGGGCCGCCCTGGGTGAGCCCATGCCGTACGCCGCCGAGGATCCGGACCTCGTCCTGCTCGAACTTCATGCGGGCGCCACGTCCGTACCCGAGCCGACGACGAGCCAGCGCAGCCTGCACGTCCGTGCTCGTGACCTCGACGCCCGCGGGGATCCCCTCGAGGATGCCGACGAGCGCCGGACCGTGCGACTCACCGGAGGTCAACCAACGCAGCATGTGACGGATCCTCCCATGACGAGGTCCACCCTCCGGGCCGGGGCCCGGAGGGTGGACGTTCGCTCAACGGCTCGTCAGCGCCCGACGATGGGCACGAGCGGGTTCTTGCCCGGGACTGCACCCGGCAGCGCGGGCGGAGCTGCGTTCGGGTCGACCACGGGGGGCACGGCGAGTGCGTCCGGCATGGCGTACACCAAGCCGCCGATGACCAGCTCGACGTCGCCGGGCACGGTGGCCGGACGACCGCCGCTCGCCGGCGTGTCCTTCTGTGCCGTGCCGTTCAGGGTCGTGACCAGGAAGAGCCGCGGGGTCGCGTTCTGCAGGTCCGAGGTGAACGCCATGACGTTGTCGTAGGTACCGACCGCGGTGAGCGTGAAGGCGATCGACGTCAAGCCGCTCGGGGTGACGGGTACCTCCGGCGCGACGGGGGCGGCGGGCACCTCGGCACCCTCCGCGGGCGGTGCCGCACCGTCGACGGGTGCGGCGGCGACGTCCGCGACCGGAGGCGTCACGACGACGGCCTGCGGTGCCGACGGGCTGATGGCCGTGAGCGTGACGCTGTGCGCGACCGCGATCGCGTCGAGCTGGCGCAGGTAGTCGCTCAGGTGCGGTTCGGTGGGGATCTGCACCTGCAGTCCAGCCAGCTCCTCCCTGTACTCGGGCAGCTTCTCGAAGTCCGCCTTCAGCTTGGCCACCTGCAGCTCGAGCATCTCGTTCGACTGCACCGTGGCCTCCGCCTGTGCCCGGACCTCGGAGGCCGCCGCGAACGTGGGCGAGATCGCCAGGAACCATGCGGCGACCAGGATCATGAGCGCGACGAAGATCGTGCCGCCGATCCACGTGCTCTTCTTGGCGCCGACCATGTCAGCCCTCACCTTCGGTGGCGTCGAACCGGTTGGAGTAGGCCAGCTCGCTGACCTGGACCGACCCGGAGACCGTGTAGTAGATGCCGGTCTCGTCCTCGGTCACCGCTGCTGCGGACAGCCACGCGTCCGCGAAGCCCGGGACAGAGTTGAGGGCGTCGATCCAGGCGGCGGAGTCCGGCACCGTCGAGGCGCGGGCGCTGAACTGGATCGTGGCCACGCTCGGCTCCTGCAGCGGGTTGCCCGAGGCTGCGGGCGGGACCATCGGGGTCGCGCCCGTGACCTGGAACGTGTCGATGTTGACGTTGGCAGGCAGGACCGCTGCCACGGCGTCGAGGTACGGCTTCCACTGCACCTCGGTGGACATGCCGAGCTCGCGGGCCGACTTCGTCTGCTCGAGCACCCCCAGCACCTGGGGAACCTCCGCGTACTTCGTCTGCTCGAGCTGCAGACGCGCGGTCTCCTCCTGCGCCTGCACCAGCTCGGAGGTGGCGGTCGCCGAGGAGATCAGCGCGAGGCCGAACACACCGACGGCGACGAGCAGCGTCACGACGAGGCTGATCACCAGCCACTGCTTCGTCTTCCTCAGACCGCGCGCCGCCCTGACCTCGGGGGGCAGGAGGTTGACCTGCGGGAGCGAACCGCTGAGCACGGAGCCGGCGCTGGACCGGGATCGCGGGCGTTCGAGGACGGTGGTCATGCGGCAACTCCGTACGCGAGTCCGACGGGGAGGGCGATGAACGACTCGTGGCCGTTCAGAGAGTCACGCTGGACCGTCTTCGCGGACCGCAGGCCCGCCAGCGGGTCGCCCAGCGTCACGGGGAGCCGGCTCGCGCTCGACAGGTACTGCCCCAGTCCGGGCAGGTGGGACCCGCCGCCGGTCAGGACGCACACGTCGATGCCGGCCGCGGGGTTGTTGCTCGAGTAGTACACGAAGGTGTTGCGCACGGACTCCACGAGGGCGCGCACCACGGTGCTGATCGCCTCGGCGGCATCCGCGCGGTCGGCGCCCACGGCGAACCCGATGCCGATCTCGCGCTTGACGATCTCGGCCTCCGGGCCGGAGATGCCCAGGGCGCTCGCGACGGCGGCGGTCACGTTCTGCCCGCCCGTCGGCAGCGACCGGACGAGGCGCGGAGAGCCCTGCGCCGAGATGACGACCGTCGTGATGGTCGCGCCGATGTCGACGAGCGCGGCGGTGGATGTCGCCAGCTCGCCGCGGGCGAGCGCCCGGTGCAGCGCGAACGCGTTGAGGTCGACCATGCGGGGCCGCAGCCCGGCTCCCTCGACCGCGATGACGTTCGCGTTGACGGTGTCGCGCTGCGCGGCCACGAGCATGCCGTGCACCGTCCGACCCTGCGGGCCGTCGTACTCGGCCGTCGGGAAGTAGTCGAGCAGCGCGTCGTCCGTCGACATGGGCAGCAGCTCGCTGACCTGGAACGGCAGCGACGCCTTCAGCTGCGCGAGCGGCATCCAGGGCAGGTCGAGCTCACGCACGATCACGCGCTGGTTGCCGACGCCGATCACGACGTCCTTCGACTCGAACTTCGCCTGCGCCCAGAGCTGGCGCAGCGCGCTGGACACGGTCTCCGGCTGGACGACCTCGCCGTCCCGCACGGCACCGAGAGGGAGCGCGACCTGTCCGAAGCGGACGAGCGTCGGCGGCGTCTTGCCTGCCGGCCCGCCGTTGCCGAACTCGAGCTCCGCCGCGCGTACGCACGACGAGCCGATGTCCAGCCCGATGACACGAGTGGTGGCCACGAGGGTCCTTCCGACGCTCAGATGAGTTCTTTCGTCCTATCGGGACCGACGTGCCCCGACTTGAGGGCGTCGGACAAGGCGTCGTCGAGAACCTGGACGTCAGAGGACGTCGAGGTACCAGGCCCACACCTGCTCGCCGACGGCGATGCCGACGAGGGCGCCGAGGAGCATCCACGGACCGAACGGGATGCCCGACTTGCGGCCCGCCCGACCGGCCACGATCAGGCCGACGGCGTACACCCCGCCCAGCAGGAACGCGGCGAACCAGCCGATCAGGAGCGAGCCCCAGCCGAACCAGCCCAAGTACAAGCCCAGCACACCGGCGAGCTTCACGTCGCCGAACCCGATGCCGGCCGGGTAGACGATGATCATCACGAAGTAGACGGTGAACAGCGCGGCCGCGCCGATGAGCGCGCGCGTCAGTGCGGCCCAGTCAGGCTCCCCGCCGGGGTTCCAGCTGGCCAGGGTCAGCAGGACGAGTCCCACGGCGTACGACGGCAGCACGATGGCGTCCGGGAGCCGCTTGGTGTCGATGTCGATGAGAGCCAGCGCGACCGCGATCGCGACCAGGTACAGCAGCGCAGGAAGCACCCAGCTCACGCCCGTGAACCAGGCCGTGAGCGCGAACAGCACACCGGTGGTGGCCTCGACCCACGGGTAACGCGCGGAGATCGGGTTGTCGCAGTCCCGGCAGCGTCCGTGCAGCAGGAGCCACGAGACGACCGGCACGTTGTCGCGGCTGCGGATCGCGTGGCCGCACCGCGGGCAGGCGCTCGGCGGGTGCACGACGGACTCACCGCGCGGGACGCGCCAGACCACGACGTTCAGGAAGGAGCCGACGGCGAGCCCGAGGAGCCCGGCGAACGCGATCACCGCACCCGTCACAGTGCCGCGGTCCCTGCTGGGGCGACGATGTCGCCAGGACGGTCGGACCTCGTCGAGCTGCGCAGCACGCGGCCACGGTACAGGCGTCCGTCGAGGGTCATCGTCGTCATCTCCAGCGCGTGGGGTGGTCGTCGGGGGCCGGGGCAGGTCGATGCCCGCAGATGCTCTCGGCATCTGCGGGCATCGACCTGAGTCCGGCGGACCGATCGGCGTGACCTGCGACGCGGCCCGTCGCGAGTCTCAGCTCCGGACGGCCTGCGGCGTGGTGATCTCGCCGAAGTACCGCTGCGACCACTGGGCATTGACCCAGCGAGGGAAGTACGGCGGCGCGGCGTACTTGAGCCTGCTGTCGTACACGTAGTTCTTCAGGTAGCCCGTGTTGCCGTTGCCGGTACCGACGATGCCGCGCCAGCGCTGGGCGATGGACCCGTTGACCTGCAGCAGGCCCTCGGTGTCGCCCTCGTTGTACTGCTGGACGTAGAACGAGTGCTGGAGCGTCTGGATGGAACCCATGATGTTGAGCCCCGAGACCGTGACGGCACCGGTGGGGTCGGCGTAGTGGACCGGCCAGCCCACGACCTCCCCCACCTCCGACGCCGACGTGGCCCACTTGCAGGTGGACGCCGGGCAGCCGGACGACGGGCCGTTCACCCGCATCATCCAGGGGTGGTACACCTCGACCGAGTTCGTCGCGACGAGACCGAGCATGTCGGTGCCGTTCAGCCCGCCGGCGAGCACCAGGTCGCCCGTGGTGATCACGGACTGCGACGAGGCCAGGGTCACGCGACCCTTGACCACACCCTGCACGTACAGGTTGCCCACCTGGCAGTACTTCGTGGTCTCGGTCATCGTCCGGTCGTACGTGTACGACTGGTTGTTGCCGGTCGGTCGCCCCGCGGCGATCGCCTTCGTGTACGTCCCGAGGGGCAGTGTCGAGCCGCTCGGCCCACCGATCTGCCCGGCGTCGCACTGCGCGCTCGAGATCGACGACGACGTGTTGTCCGAGACGTAGACGACCATGTTGTCGGGCACGGCGACCGTTGCACCGGCGGCGCTGTTCAGGGCGGTCGCGGTGCCGCAGTCCGGCTCCGACCCGCCAGCCGGCGCGATCTCGTCGGGCTCCACTCCCCCGTTGTTGAGCGTCTTGCTCCACACGGTCATGGTCCCGTCCGCGTTGAAGATGATGCGGGTCGAGCCGGTGTAGTGGCACCCGGGGTAGTCGGCGAACGCCGCCGACGTGTCGTCCAGGTACAGGGGCCCGTTGCGCGAGTACTGCGGCTTGACGCCGTTGAAGTTCGCCGTGGCGTAGTTGCTGCCGGTCTTGCGCAGGCAGTACTTCCAGGTGCTCTGCGACGAGGTCACGGTCGCGCTGTCGCACTCCGGGTTGGCGGTGGTGAAGCCGCTGGTGAAGGTCGCGCCGTCGGAGAGGACCGAGTCGTTGGAGAACACCGCGCCGTCGAGGGTGTCACCGGAGACGAAGGTGATCTCCGAGCAGCTCGCGGAGCTGCGGCCCGCCCACCAGTACTTGGCGTTCGCGTAGCCGGTGCCCCCGCAGGCGGCAGACGGCGTGCTGCCGTAGGCCTGGACGTTCGACGGGTCCGCGGACTCGAAGTCGGTGTAGTACACGTAGTCGGTCGATCCACCCTTGCCGACCGCTGCCTCCACGGTGCGGTAGCGGCCGTTCGCCTTGCCCGTGACGGTGAGCGTGATCGTGCCCTCGGTCCCGGCGCGCGAAGCGTCGAGCGCGTAGTGGAAGTAGGCGCCGCGGGGGTCCGTCGTCCCAGGCACGACGGGGAGCCACCCGACCGGCGTGCCGGTCGTCCAGCCGCACGTGTTCCCGGGGACGTTCGGTCCCTTGAAGGCCAGGTTCGTGCAGTCGATCGTGCGGTAGTAGCCGTCGTCACGGTTCAACCGCGAGATGAAGTCGTCGACCCCGGACTGCGCGGCGGTCATGGCGCTCGAGTGGTCCTGGTCGTATCGGGCGAACTTCTGCCCGGACATCGTGTAGGCGAGCGCCGTCATGGCCAGCATCGCCAGCACCAGCATGGTGCCGACGACGAGCACGAGGGCGATGCCCTCATCGTTCGCGTGGAATGTGCGCCGGAATCGGTTCACGGGGTGTCCTCGCTCTGCCGGAGGATCGCCTGCGCGTTGGGCAGGGTCAGCCGCTGGATGTAGGTGGTGGCACGGGCCCGAGTCGCGGTCGGAGCCTGGACGGTCACGGTCAGCTCGACGGACAGGACCTTCGAGAGCTGGTCGGCGGTCAGGGAGCCGCCCGAGGTCGCGGGGAGCATCGCCGCGCCGTCGCCGTTGTAGTAGGCGAAGATCGGCACGCCGGTGTCCCACCGCACTCCGGTGGCCAGGGTCCGGGTGGTGAGGCGAGCCCTGCACGCGGCGGTGGCACCCGCGATCTCGGCATTGCAGTAGACGTAGCCGGAGGCTGTCGGCGTGTTGGAGTCGGGCACCTGGACCTTCTCCACGAGGGTGCCCGCTGTCGCGCCTGTCGTGGTGAGGGTGTATGTCACGCGGCTGGGCCCGACGGAGTTCCCTGCGTTGTTGATGTTGGCGTAGAACTGCACCGAGAAGTCCTTGCCCAGCACGAACGCGTCCTGCGTGCACAGTGTGCACGTCGAGGTCAGCTGGCTGGGCATGACCGCCGTGCGCAGCTTCTTGCTGACGGTCTCGACCACCACGCGCCCGGTGTCCACCTGGTCCTGACGGCTGATGTTGCGGGCGTTGGACTGGGCGAACGTGATCGTCATCGAGGCGACGGCCGCGATGATGATCCCGGTGATCACCATCGAGACGAGCATCTCCGTCAGCGACGTCCCGCGCTCGGGGTCCCCGAGCCGCCCACGTAGCCTGTGCATCGTCAGGGCCCCTTCACGTCGGTGGTGGACGAGCTCGCCGGCTTCGTGAGCGTCGGCCCGGTGAGGGGACCCACCACGAACGTGCCGATCGCGGTGCACTTGTTCGTCGTCGACGCCGACTTGTTCCAGATGTAGGCGTAGTAGGTGGTGTTGGCCGTGCTGCGCGACACCGACGTCATGTACGACGTGGTCGTGGTCGCAGTCGCCGACTTGTAGAGCGTCGTCGTCGGCGTCGTCGCAGTGGACGAGCACGCGGTGACCGGAGCCGTGTGGACGACGAGGCTCCGCCCGCTGGGGATGCCCGTCACCTCGAGGTTGACCGAGCCGAGCGCCCACGCCTTGCTCGTCTGCATGCCGTAGGGGACGCCGATCGCGCCGAGACCGATCGGGTAGCTCGCGCACGTCCCGGTCCCGCTGACCTGCCAGACGTACCAGGTGCCCGCCGGCATGTCGATGAACCCGCCGCGCGCACCGTCGATGTTCCGCACGATCCCCGCCGGGAGCCCGGACGGGCAGGTGGTCAGCGTGAGGACGCCCGACAGCGCCTGGTCGACGGCCATGATCGTCGCTCCCGGTGCACCGGTGATCTGCAGCTGCGTCTGGCTCCAGGTCGTGTCGGGGTTGTCGCCCGAGGTGAAGGGCTGAGCGGCGGGCCCGGGCGAGCAGGCGAACGTCGGGCCGACGGCGTACAGGTCGTACGAGCCGGGCAGGGCGTCGAGCTCTGCGGTCGACCCGGAGACCGCGACCCGGAGGGGGGCGGAGCTGCACAGAGTGGGCGACCAGGCGGTCCCCGCGGGCACCGCAGCCAGCTGAGTGGTCCCCGCCGGAAGGTTCACCGCGGTGATGTGCGCCATCTCGAACACCACGTCGATCGCCAGTGATCCGCCCGGGTTCAGCTTGGTGACCGTGAAGCCACCTGCCGGTGCGGTGCTGCCGAAGTACGCGCCGTACGACGTCGGGTACAGACCTGTGAAGGTTGTCGTCACGCCGGTCATCACGCGCGAGGTCTTCCCGCTCGAGCCGGAGTACTGCGAGGCGACCAGTGTCACGGTCGAGCCGTTGACCTGGGCGTTGGTGAGGGGCGCGCCGTCGGCGCGCACCAGGTTCACGGTCACCGACCCGGCCTTGCCGACCGCGAAGCTGGCGCCGGAGTAGATGCGTCCGCGCTGCAGTGTGCCGGTGCTCTTGGTCGGGTTGACCGTGCCGGACAGGTCCACGTACGAGGGGTCCGCGATCGACACGGCGTAGGTGCTGCCGGACAGTCCAGGGCTGACGCGGATGATCGCGCAGCCGGTCGAGTCCGTGTAGGCCGTGGAGCCGGCGTTCACCGGGATGTTGGCGAGCGGCTTGCCGTCCTGGTCGACGACCTTCGACGCGATGAACGAGTCGGTGGTGGACACGCCGGTGTCCTTGTCCGGAGCGAAGGCGGCGCTGTTCTGGACCGGCTGGACGGAGCCCATCGACGGCCACGTGACGCTCACGGTCACGCCGAGGCTCGGGTAGGCAACGAGCGATCCGCCCTCGCACGCCGACGCACCTGTGCCGGTGATGTTCCACTCGACGGCACGCGTCACGGTGTAGGGGACGCCGTCGACGACGAGCGGCTGACCGGCAGTGCCACCGGTTAGCGGGTGCGGGTTGACACGCAGACCCTCGTTGGCGACGTCGATCGGGCCGGAGTCGCTGGCGCCGAACTGCTCTCGCACCAGGTCGATCTCACGCGCCGCGAGGTTTGCCGCGGCGACCCGGTTGCGGTTCGTCATGCTCTGCGACTGCGAGTTCACGATCACGCCGATCACGGCCATGGCCATCGCGGTCAGGCAGACCATCGCGACAACCAGCTCGATCAGGGTGAAGCCGCTCTCGTCCTGAGCGCGGACACTCCTGCGCGCCATCTCGGGCCCCTCTCGCCGTCGCACTGCCGTCCGTCCATGGGTGCGGGGTGGAGTCCCGCGCGTACAGCAGTGGGGCGAAGGCCTACGCCTCCGCCCCACTGCGCGCTGCCTAGATCAGCAGCTGGTCTTGCTGAGGCCGTTGGCGGCCGAGTAGTACACCGTGGAGCGCGTGCCACCGGTGTAGGTGAGCGTGACGCACCACGTCGTGGCACCGGCCGAGGCCGTGGTGGGGCTGGCCGGGCTGTAGCTCAGGGCGACCGCAGTCGTGGCGGCGGACGCGTTGCCGACGGACTCGCCGTTGACGTTCAGCTTGCCGGGCGCCGAGGACGTGGCCGCGGTGAGCGTCACGCCGGTCGTCGCCAGGGCGGCGGTGGCGTCCACGTAGTAGGTCGCGACCTCCTTGCCGAGGGTCGAGACGTCCGAGGTGGCGGCCGTGTCGTTGGCCTTCTTGCGCTGGTTCAGGAACACCGGGATCGCGATGGCCGCGAGGATCCCGATGATGATCATGACGACGAGGAGCTCGATAAGGGTGAAGCCCTTGTCCTTCTCCTCGATGGACTTGCGGATGCGAGCGATCACGGTCAGCTCCCCTAAGAATGAGTTGCGAATTGTCGATGTCTTGCCCAGTCCGGCCGGGGCCGGTTCAGTCGTGCAATGCGTGTATCGGGTCCTCTGACCTGCATCTTGAGGTGCAGTTCCAATCTCCGGCCGATTCACCCAGGCGGAGCAACCGTCAGCTGATGAGGTTGAAGATCCCGAAGATCGGCATGTACATGGCGATCACCATGGATCCGACAATTGCCCCGATGACGACGATCATGATGGGCTCGATGAGGCTCGTGAGCTGCTCCGTCGTGGACTCGACCTCGTCGTCGTAGAAGTCCGCGACCTTGGCAAGCATCGTGTCCAGCGCGCCCGTGTCCTCACCGACGGCCATCATCTGCACCACCATCGGCGGGAACACCGGGTGCTGGGACAGGGGCCCTGCCAGGGACTCACCGCGGCGCACGGACTCCTGCACAGCCTTCGCGGCACGTTCGATGACGAGATTCCCGGACGTCTCCCCGACGATGTCCAATGCCTGCAGCAAGGGAACGCCGGCGTGGATCATCGTCCCGAAGTTGCGCGTGAAACGTGAGACCGCGATCTTGCGGAACAGCTGCCCGAAGACGGGCACCTTGAGCTTCCACGGATCGACGCGCTCGCGGATGTTGCGATTGTTCTTGTTCCGTCCCCACCAGATCGAGAAACCGATCAGGAGCGCGATGAGCGGAAGGATCGCGACCTTCAGCGCCTGCGAGAGCCACATGAGGATCTTCGTCGGCAGCGGGAGCTCCCCGCCGAGCGACGTGAACATTCCGGCGAACACCGGGACGATGAACAGCAGCATGCCGGCGGTCGCCAGGATGGCGACGCAGAACACGACGACGGGGTAGGTCATCGCTGACTTGATCTTGCCGCGAAGCTTGACCTCGGCCTCGAAGTTGTTGGCCACCGAGACCAGGGTCTGGTCCAAGAACCCGCCGACCTCTCCCGCCTTGACCATGTTGATCATCAGCGGCGGGAACACCTCGGCGTGCTTGGCCAGCGCGGTCGAGAACGCCGTCCCGACCTCCACGTCGTTGCGCACCTGGGCGACGACCTTGGCGAGCGCCTTGGACTCCGTCTGCTCCGCCAGGATCGTCAGGGCACGCAGCAGCGACAGCCCCGAGTCGATCATGGTGGCGAGCTGCCGGGACATGATCGCCAGGTCCTTGAGCGAGATCTTGTTGCCGCCGAAGCCGGGGATGTTGATCTCGGTGTTGAAGCCGTTTGTGCTGACCTCGGAGATCGAGACGGCCGCGAGGCCCACCTCCCGCAGGCGGTTGGCCACGGCGGCCTGGTTGCTCGCCTCGACGCGGCCCTTGACGATCTTGCCGGACTTGTCCCGGACGGCGTACTCGTACGTCTTCGCGGTGGCCATCACACGGCCTGGCTTCCGAAGGAGGCGCCGCCCATGCTCGCCTGGTCACCCATTCCTGCGGCGCCCTGCGACCCGCCGGAGAACCGGCCCGTCAGTCGGTTGAAGTCCTCCACGTGGTGGCACTTCTCCAGTCCGGTCTCGTAGCTGATCTTCCCGGTCTTCACCAGCTCGGAGAGGTGCTGGTCCATGGTGTGCATCCCCTGCTTGGCACCGGCCTGCATCGCCGAGTAGATCTGGTGGGTCTTGCCCTCGCGGATCAGGTTGCGGATGGCGGGGGTCGCGACGAGCACCTCGGTCGCCACCGCACGCCCCGGCGAGTCCGACCGCTTGGCGAGCGTCTGGCAGACGACGCCCTGGATCGCCCCGGCCAGCTGTGTGCGCACCTGCGCCTGCTGGTGGGCGGGGAAGACGTCGATCACGCGGTCGATCGTCTGGGCGGCGTCCTGGGTGTGCAGCGTCGCGAAGACCAGGTGACCGGTCTCGGCAGCGGTCAGCGCCACCGAGATCGTCTCGAGGTCGCGCATCTCGCCGACGAGGATGATGTCGGGGTCCTGGCGCAGGACGTGCTTGAGCGCGTTCGCGAAGGAGTGCGTGTCCTGCCCGACCTCGCGCTGGTTGACCACGCACTTCTTGTGCCGGTGGAGGAACTCGATCGGGTCCTCGACGGTCATGATGTGGTCCTCGCGGGTCCGGTTGGCGAGGTCGACGATCGAGGCGAGCGTCGTGGACTTGCCCGACCCGGTCGGCCCGGTGACCAGCACGAGCCCCCGGGGAAGGCCTGCGAACGTCCCCACGACCGCGGGTACCCCGAGCGCCTCGAGCGGCTTGATCTCGTAAGGGATCACGCGAAAGGCGGCGCCGATGGACTCGCGCTGCTGGTAGATGTTCACGCGGAACCGTGCGAGCCCGCGCACCGAGTACGACAGGTCGAGCTCGAGGTTGGTCTCGAACCTCTCGCGCTGCTTCTGGGTGAGGAAGGCGTAGAGCGAGCGGCGCAGCCCTTCCGGCATGACCTGCCCGAAACCGTCGAGAGCCTTGAGCGAGCCGTTGATGCGCACCATCGGCGTCGTGCCCGTGGTGAGGTGCACGTCCGACGCGCCGAGCCGCACCATCTCGGTGAGGATCTCATCGATCGGGAGGTCACCCTCCTGCCGCTCCTGACCCATCCCGCGGCGCTGCGCACGGTCGCGGGCGGGAGCAGGCACGGCCGCGACCGCGCGGGCGGGCTCCTGCGGGGCCGGTGCGCTCGCGGCCGGCTCGGCGACGGGAGCCGGCATGAAGACCTTGGTCGCGCCCATCGGCGCGGTCCCCGGGCTCGGGGGCGCGAAGGACGTCGTCGGCTGCGCGACTCCCGTGTACGACGGCGGACCGGACGGACCGGGCTGGTAGGAACCGGCGGGTGCAGGGTGCGCCGACGCCTGCGGAGGGACGTGGTGTGGCGGCGCCGATGCAGGTGGCGCGGTGCTCTGCGACGGGATCGGCGAGAACATCGCCGGCGCGCCCGCCTGGGGCCCGACCGGTCGGTAGGGCGGCAACGGCCGCGAGGGCTCCCCCATGGGTGCCTGATAGTTCTCGCTCACGTCTCTTCCCTCCACCTGGTCGCCTGGTTCGACCGACACGGACGTGCCGGTACCGGGCCATCGTTCTGGACCGTTCATCGGCGGGACGGATGCCCGACTTGAGACATCGACGCAGGTGCGTCGACGCCACTACGCCACGACGCGGAGGATCTCCTCGATCGATGTGTGACCGAGGGCGACCTTCTGCCAGCCGTCGTCACGCAGCGGGATCATCCCCTGCTTGACGGCCGTCGCGGCGATGTCCGCGCTCGACGAGTGGGCCACCGCGTGGCGCTCGATCTCCTCGGTCACGCGCATCACCTCGTGCAGGGCGAGGCGGCCGCGGTATCCCGTCTTCGAGCACGTGACGCACCCCACTGGGCGCATCAGCTCGGGCAGCGGCTCCCCCGGCAGCCACGGGAAGCGCGCCGCGGCCAGCTCCTCCGGCGTCGGCGTGTACGGCGCCTTGCACTTGCCGCACAGCTTGCGAGCGAGGCGCTGCGCGACCACGGCGTCCAGGGCCGACCCGACGAGGAACGGCTCGATCCCCATCTCGGTGAGCCGCGTGACGGCCGACGGTGCGTCGTTGGTGTGCAGCGTCGACAGAACGAGGTGGCCGGTGAGCGCGGCCTCGATGGCGATCTGCGCAGTCTCGTGGTCGCGGATCTCACCGAGCAGGACCACGTCGGGGTCGGACCGCAGGATCGATCGTAGGGCGCCTGCGAACGTCAGCCCGGCCTTCGGGTTCACCTGGACCTGGTTGATCCCGGGCAGCCGGTACTCGACCGGGTCCTCGACGGTGATGACGTTGATCTCGGGCTTCGACACCGCGTTGAGCGTCGCGTACAGCGTGGTCGACTTCCCGGAACCGGTCGGCCCGGTCACGAGGATCATCCCGTAGGGCTTGGTGTACGACTCCCTGTACGTCTCGTAGTTCTCGTCGAGGAACGACAGGTCGCGCAGGTCGAGGCTCGCGGTGGAGTTGTCGAGGATTCGCATGACGATCTTCTCGCCCCACACGGTCGGCAGCGTCGCCACCCGGAGGTCGATCTTGCGACCGTTGTGCACGATGGACATGCGCCCGTCCTGCGGCTTGCGGCGCTCGGCGATGTCGATGTCGCTCATGATCTTGACGCGGCTGATGACGCCGCCCGTGATCTGCTTGGGCGCGCGCTGCGTCTCGTGCAGCACACCGTCGATCCGGTACCGGACCCGCAGGTCCTTCTCGGACGGCTCGATGTGGATGTCCGACGCCCGGTCGGTGATCGCCTGCGTGACCAGCAGGTTGACGAAGCGGACGATCGGCGCGTCCTCGTCGCCGATGTCGCCCATCTTCGTCAGGTCGGCCTGGGTGTCGTCGACCTGGTCCTCGAACGCCTGCGAGAGGTCTTCCATCTCGTCGTCGGCGCGGCAGAACCGGTCGATGGCACGCAGCAGGTTGTCGTGGGTGGCGATGACGGGGATCACGGACATCCCCGACACCGACCGCACGTCGTCGACGGCCATGACGTTGCCGGGGTCGGACGTCGCGAGCACGATCGACCCGCCCTCGAGGGCGACGGGAAGCACGGAGTACCGGCGGCACAGGGCTCCGGGGACCAGGCTCACGGCGGTGCGGTCGACGGGATAGTCGTCGAGGTCGACGAAGTCCATCCCGACCTGGTTGGCGAGGGCCTTGACCAGCTGGGACTCCGTGAGCACCCCGAGCTCGACGAGTGTTCGCCCCAACGTCGTGCCGCGGGCCAGCGTCTCGTCCAGCGCTGCCAGCAGCTGCGCCTCCGTGACGAGGCCGTCGTCGAGCAGGATCTCCCCGAGCTGCTTCACGCGTGTCCCTCCGGTCGAGCCGGCGGCCAGGTGGCGACCGCACGGGTGTCTTCCGGATCAATCGGCAGGAAGGACGACGTGCCTGAGGAACTCAGGCGGTCAGTTTGTCCTCGAGCGCGGCCGCCATCGCAGCGAGCGGTGCGGGGTGCCCCGTCATGAGCCGCACCTGCTCTGCGGCCTGGTGCAGCAGCATCTGCTCGCCACCGACGACCACTCCCCCGGCGGCTGCCCAGGCGACCGAGAGCGCGGTCGGGCGCGGGTCGTAGGCGACGTCGAGGAGAACGCCGTCCGCGTGGTCGAGCCGGGTCGCGAGCGGGTCCGCGGCATACGGAGGGAGGGTCGAGACCACGACGTCCGCGCGGCCGATCTCGGCGGGAGCCTCGTCCAGCGTGCGGTACACGGGGGTCACGCCCATCCGGTGGGCCGCGCGCATGAGCCCGCCTGCACGGGCGACGGCTCGCACGTAGACGACGGGAGAGGTGCAGCCCCGCTGGGCGAGCGCTGCGAGCGTGGACGACGCCGTGGCGCCGGCGCCGAGCACCGCGGCGCTCGTGATCGGCCGGTCGAGCCCGAGAGCTGCCACGATCCCGTGCACGTCGGTGTTCGCACCCACGAGCGTGCGCCCCTGGAACAGGACCGTGTTCACCGCGCCGACGACCTCGGCCAGCGGTTCGACGTGGTCCAGCAACGGGATGACGGTCTGCTTGAGCGGCATGGTCAGGCTCAGGCCCGCCCAGGACTCGTCCAGGCCGGCGACGAAGTCGGCGAGGCCGTCCTCGGTGACGTCGACCGCGTCGTAGCGCCACCCGGTGAGACCGAGCGCCGCGTAGGCGGCACGGTGCAGCGCCGGCGACAGCGAGTGCGCCACCGGGTGCCCGAGCACCGCCGCCCGTCGCGGGGCGGCGGCCGTCACTGGCTGTTCGCCTCCTGCCAGGCCCGCAGCTGGGCGACGTTCGCCAGGTGGTCGTCGTACGTGCTGGCGAAGAGCGTCTCACCGGTGTCGAGGTTCACCGCGACCCAGAAGAGCCAGTCGCCCTCGGCAGGTGCCAGCACCGCGTCGATCGACGCAGCGCCGGGCGACGCGATGGGCGTCGGAGGCAGGCCGAGGTGCCGGTACGTGTTGTACGGGTTGCTCGCGTCCTCCATGTCGGCCGTGGTCAGACCGGTCCCGGGCTTGCCGAGGCCGTAGGCCACCGTCGCGTCGACGTCGAGCTTCATCTCCTTCGCGAGCCGGTTCTCGATCGCCCGCGCCACCTTGGGACGGTCCTCGGGCAGGCGTGCCTCCCGCTCGACCATGGACGCCTTGTTCAGCACGGTCGCCCACTGGTCCTGCGGGACGCCCTTCTGGGTGAGGACGGCCACCGTCTGGGCGGTCATCTGCGACAGCACGCTCGCGGGCGTCGCGTTGGGCTCGATGTCGTAGGTGGCCGGGAACAGCCAGCCCTCCGGGTTGTTGTTCGCCTCGGCCGGCAGGCCGATCGCTGCCGGGTCGGCCAGCGCCGCGTTGACCTCCTCGATCGGGATGGCCAGCTTCTCGCTGATCTTCGTAGCGATCTGGCTCACGGTGAGCCCCTCGGGGATCCCGAGACTGAAGGACACGCGGCTCGACGGGTTGAGCAGCGCGACGACGGCGTCGGCGGCGGGCTGCTCGAGCAGCAGGTTGTACGTGCCCGGCTGGATCGAGGCGGCCTGCGGGTTGGCGGCGAACGCCTCGTTGAACGCCTTGGCGGTCGCGACGACACCGGCCTCGACGAGCGTCGCTGCCATGTCCGCACCGGTGTCACCGGGCTTGATGACGACCTCGACGGCGCCGTGCCCGACTCCGGTGTAGTCCTCGACACCGGCCGCCTGCCCGTCGCCGCCCTGGAACAGCCCGCCCATGAGCTCGACGACGACGTAGGCCGCCCCGGCGACCATGAGGGTCGCGACGACCAGCACCCAGATCGAGCGTCGACGACGACGCTTGCGCTCACGCTGCTGCTTCGCCCGGCCGCGCGAGCGGGAAGGCTTGCGCTCGGCGGTGGCGACACGGGTGTCGCCCGCAAACAGGTCGCTCACCTCGTCACTCCGTTCCACAGGGGCCCACCATTCGGTCTGGCTGTTGGTCACGTGCGCGTCACTCCACCGTCGTCCGTGCGTCGCCCGCAGCCCCCCCGCGCGCCACTGGAGCATGCTGTGCTGGGTCGATCACGACCCGCTCACCGGGACGTCGTCCCGACGCACGCTCCGCGTCCAGCGCGGACTGCAAGATCACCACCGCAGCTGCCTGGTCGACGACCTGACGGTGGCGGCGCCCGGATCGGCCGGACGCCTGCAGCGCGTGATGGGCGGACACCGTGCTCATCCGCTCGTCGACCAGCCGCACCGTCACCGGTGCGATGGCCTGCGCCAGTTGGACAGCGTACGCGCGCGCGGCGTCCGATGCGGAACCTTCGGCGCCCGACATGTGCACCGGCAGCCCGACGTACACAACACCCACACGGCGTTCCTGCACCTCGTGCACCACCTGCGCGATGTCCGCCGGCAACCGACCCTTCGCGGCAGCCGCACGGGCGAGGGTGGCGACCGGCGTGGCGATGAGCCCGTCCGGGTCGCTGCTCGCGAGGCCGACACGCACGGTCCCGACGTCGACCGCGAGGCGTGCACCGCGGACGACCGCACCGTGATCGGGTGTCTGGCTCACGTCAGCCGCCCACCGCCGTCGCGACCGCCGCGAGGGCGTCGGCGAGCCGGCCGGGGTCGGTCCCGCCACCCTGCGCCAGGTCGTCCTTGCCGCCGCCGCCACCGCCGAGGATGCCGGACGCCGTGCGCACGAGAGCACCCGCCCGGACGCCCTGCTCGCGCGCCGCGGCGTTGGTCGCGACGACCACGACCGGTCGGCCCTTGCTGACGCCACCGATCGCCACGACCGCCGGCGACGCCTCGCCGAGCCGTGCGCGGACGTCGAGCACGAGCGTGCGCAGCTCGTCCCCGCCGACCTCCCCCGCGTCGTGCGTCACGACCCGGGTCTGGCCCACGGTCGCCGCGCCCGCCGCGAGCGTGCCCGCCTGCGCCAGGAGCGTCGCCTGCCGCAGCGTCGCGAGCTCCTTCTCGGACTCCTTGAGCTTGGTGATCAAGGAGGACACCCGCTCGGACAGCTCGTCGGGACGAGCCCCGAGGAGGCCCGAGAGCTGCCCCACGAGTGCGCGCTCCTTCGCCTGGTACCCGTACGCCCCTGCGCCGACGAGCGCGTCGACACGCCGCACGCCGGAGCCGATCGCCGACTCGGACAGCAGGGTGACGAGCCCCAGCTCACCGGACCGCTTGACGTGCGTCCCCGCGCACAGCTCGAGCGACCAGCCGTCGCCGATGTCGACGACGCGGACCTCGTTGCCGTACTTCTCACCGAAGAGCGCCATCGCGCCCCGGCCACGCGCCTCGTCGATCTGCATGACGGAGTCGGTGACCTCGAGGTCGTCCTGGAGCCGCTCGTTGACACGCGCCTCGATCTCCGCGACGACCTGCGACGGTGTCGCCGACGGAGAGCGGAAGTCGAACCGGAGACGGCTCGGGGCGTTGAGCGAGCCCGCCTGCGTGGCGGTCTCCCCCACGGACTCGTGCAGCGCCTTGTGCACCAGGTGCGTCGCGGTGTGGGCGCGCGCGATCGCGCGGCGGCGGTCGACGTCGATCGTCGCCGTGCCGGACTCACCGAACGTGACGGTGCCGTCGACCAGCCGGCCGTGGTGGACGGACAGGCCCTTGACCGGGGCCTGCACGTCGTCGACCTCGATGCGCGCGCCGCCGTCGAGGACGATCACGCCGGTGTCGGCCTGCTGGCCGCCCGCCTCGGCGTAGAAGGGCGTCACGTCGAGGACGACCTCGACGTCCGCCGGCGCGGTGGCCGCCGGGGCGGGAACGCCGTCGACGAGAAGGCCGACGACGCGCGAGCGCGCGGTGGCGTCGGTGTACCCGATGAACTGGACGGGCTTCGGGCTCTCGCTGCTCAGCGTGCTGTGCAGGTCCTGGTACGCCGCGGTGTCCGCACGGCCCGCGCGCTTCGCCAGGGCGTCCGCACGTGCCCGGTCCCGCTGCTCCTTCATGAGGGTCCGGAACGCGGTCTCGTCGACCGACACGCCCTGCTCGGCCGCCATCTCCAGCGTGAGGTCGATCGGGAAGCCGTAGGTGTCGTGCAGCTGGAACGCGTGCGACCCCGAGAGCACCTGGAGCGCCTGCTTCTTGACGGTCTGCACGGCCGTGTCGAGGATCGTCGTGCCCGCCGCCAGCGTGCGGCGGAACGCCTCCTCCTCGGCGTACGCGACCTGGCTGATCCGGTCGAAGTTCTGCGCGAGCTCGGGGTACGACGGGCTCATCGCGTCGCGGCTCATCGGCAGGAGCGTGGGCAGAGCGACGTCCTCGACCCCCAGGAGCCGCATCGAGCGGATCGAACGGCGCAGCAGCCGGCGCAGGACGTACCCGCGGCCCTCGTTGGACGGCGTGACGCCGTCGCCCATGAGCATGAGCGCGCTGCGGACGTGGTCGGCGACGACTCGCATCCGCACGTCGTCGTCGTGCACCGCGCCGTACCGCTTGCCGGACAGCTCCTGCGCACCCTGGATGACCGGGAACACCTCGTCGATCTCGTACAGGTTGTCGACGCCCTGCAGCAGGTACGCGACCCGCTCGAGCCCCATGCCGGTGTCGATGTTCTTCTGCTTGAGGTCCCCGAGGATCGGGAAGTCCTCCTTGCCGCCCCCGTCACCGCGCTCGTACTGCATGAAGACGAGGTTCCAGATCTCGAGGTAGCGGTCCTCGTCGACGACCGGACCGCCCTCCGCCCCGTACTCGGGGCCGCGGTCGACGTAGATCTCGGAGCACGGACCCGACGGACCGCGCGCTCCGGTGGACCAGAAGTTGTCCTTCCACCCGCGGCGCTGGATGCGCTCGGCCGGGAGACCGGCGATCTCCTTCCAGAGGTCCGCCGCCTCGTCGTCGTCGTGGAAGACCGTCACCCAGATGGTGTCCGGGTCGAACCCGAAGCCGCCGGTCTCCCGGGACCCCGTGACCAGCTCCCAGGCGTAGGTGATCGCCCCGTGCTTGAAGTAGTCGCCGAACGAGAAGTTGCCGTTCATCTGGAAGAACGTGCCGTGCCGGGTGGTCTTGCCGACCTCCTCGATGTCGAGGGTCCGCACGCACTTCTGCACGCTGGTCGCGCGCGGCCACGGCGGCGTCTGCTCCCCGAGCATGTACGGGATGAACGGCACCATCCCGGCGATGACGAACAGGGTCGACGGGTCCGGCGAGATCAGCGAGGCCGAGGGCACGACGGCGTGGCCGTTGCCCTCGAAGTAGTCGAGCCAGCGCTGGCGGATCTCGGCGGTACGCATCGTGTCCTCGTCGTCTATCGGTGGTGTGCGGGTGGTGCTCGTGCGGGTGCGGCTCAGAAGAAGGTGTAGCCGTCGTCGTCGTCGGGGTCCTCGGTCGGGCTGCCGGCCCAGTCCTCGCCGTGGCGGGACGACCAGGCTCGACGCAGGTTCGCGACACGCTCGGGTCGCTCCGCCCGGAGCGCCTCGACGTCGACGTCACCCACGAGGTCGTGCCGGAGCTCCTGCTCGCGCTGCGCCATCGCGGTGGCGAAGGTCGACCGGAACGACGCCACGGCGTGCGTCACCCGCTGCGCGCCGTCGATCGCGTCCGTCGTCCCCGGGGGCAGGTACGTCTCCACGACCGCGCGCCCCTTGCGGACCACGACGACCGTCAGGACGACCCCGACGGCCAGCCAGGTGAGCCGGCGCCCCATCATCGGCTCCGGCGGGCGCTCGCCGCGAGACCCGACAGCGCGGTGCGCACGCCGTACGAGAACGCGGCCATCTTGATCATGGGGCCACCGACCGTGGCGGCGAACAGCGACGTGAGCGCCGAGACGTTCTCCGAGACCTGGGCCGCGGCCGTGGTGACGGTGTCGATGTTCTCCAGCTGGGTGTTCGACGACGCGACGAGGGTCGCGGTCTCGTCGAGCACGGGGACCGTGTGGTCGGTGATCTCCTTGACCGAGGTCCGCGTCTCGTCCAGCACGCGCCCCAGCTTGATCAGCGGCACGGCGAGAAAGCCCACGAGCAGCACGAACGCGATCGCGGCGATCAGTCCCGCGACGTCACCCACCGACATGTCCAGCCTCCTGGTTCCGGGGCCCTCGACCCCGCCGAAACCCTACCCGCCCCGGACGCACGGACGCCCCGCGGCGCAGGTGCGCGGCGGGGCGTCCGGGTGGCGATCAGATCAGCGGGCGTAGTACTCGACGACCAGCTGGACCTCGCACGTCACGGGGATCTCCGCGCGCTTCGGGGCTCGCACCAGGACGGCGCTGAGCTTCTCGAGCTGCACGTCGAGGTAGCCCGGGACCGTCGGGAGCACGTCGCGGTGCGCACCGGCGGCGGCGACCTGGAACGGCACCGTGGCCTGGCTCTTCGGCTTGACCTGGAGCGTCTGGCCCGGCTTCACGCGGAAGGAGGGACGGTCCACGATCTTGCCGTCGACGAGCACGTGACGGTGCACGACGACCTGGCGGGCCTGCAGGATGGTGCGGGCGAAGCCCGAGCGCAGGACGAGGGCGTCCAGGCGGGTCTCGAGGTTCTCGACGAGCGCCTCACCGGTCAGGCCCGGGGCCTTGCGGGCGTCCTCGTACGCACGAGCCATCTGCTTCTCGCGCAGCGCGTACTGCGCGCGCAGACGCTGCTTCTCCCGCAGACGGACGGCGTAGTCCGACTCGGTGCGGCGACGCGCACGACCGTGCTCGCCGGGGGGGTACGGCCGCTTCTCGAAGTGCTTGACGGCCTTGGGCGTCAGCGCGAGGCCGAGGGCGCGGGAAAGGCGCACCTGGCGACGCGAGCGGGTCACGCTGCTCACAGAGTTACTTCCTGTCGTTGTAGACGTCACACCCGAAGACGGAGATGTTCCGACGGGCGTGGGGCCGACCGTGGATGCGTCGCGTCTGTTCTCGACGCTGGCTAAGGCCCCAGGTGGCCGTCCGTGCCGGGGCGTGCAAGCACACCCGTCCCGCGGACGACCTCGACACTCTACCCTGCGACGCCCCCGATCCCCGAATCACGCCTGGTCGTCGAGGATCGCCCGGATCCGGTCGAGCCGTTCGGTGACCTGCCGCTCGTAGCCGCGGTCGCTCGGTTCGTAATACCGGGTGCCCGCCAGCTCGTCGGGCAGGTACTGCTGGGCGGCGACGGCGTGCGGCTGGTCGTGCGCGTACACGTACCTCGCGCCGTGCCCGAGCAGCTTCGCGCCCGGGTAGTGCGCGTCTCGCAGGTGGGCCGGGACCGAGCCGATCCGCCCCGCGCGCACGTCGGCCAGCGCGCGGTCGATGCCGACGTACGCCGCGTTCGACTTCGGGGCGGTCGCCAGGTGCACGACGGCCTCCGCCAGGATGATCCGCGCCTCCGGCATGCCGATCAGCGCCACCGCCTGCGCCGCCGCCACCGCCGTCTGCAGGGCGCTCGGGTCCGCCATCCCGACGTCCTCGGCCGCGGCGATGACGATCCGCCGGGCGATGAACCGCGGGTCCTCCCCCGCCGCGATCATCCGCGCCAGGTAGTGCAGGGACGCGTCGACGTCGGAACCCCGCATCGACTTGATGAACGCGCTGATGACGTCGTAGTGCTGGTCCCCGTCGCGGTCGTAGCGCACGGCCGCGACGTCGATCGCCCGTTCCATCGTCGCGAGGTCCACCGGGACGGGCGGGACCGCACCGTCCTCCGAGAGCGCGGAGCCCGCGGCCGCCTCCAGGATGGTCAACGCCTTGCGCGCGTCCCCGCCCGCGAGGCGCAGCAGGTGCTCCTCGGCGTCGTCGGTGAGCGCGATCGAGCCGTCGAGCCCACGCTCGTCCTCGACCGCACGACGGACCAGCCGGCGGACGTCGTCCGTGTCGAGCGGCTGGAGCGTGAGCAGCAACGACCGCGAGAGCAGCGGCGAGTTCACCGAGAACGACGGGTTCTCCGTGGTCGCGGCGACCAGCGTGACCCAGCGGTTCTCGACGCTGGGCAGCAGGGCGTCCTGCTGGGCCTTGGTGAACCGGTGCACCTCGTCGATGAACAGGACGGTCTCCGTGCCGTCCGTGGCCAGTCGCCGGCGTGCGTCCTCGATCACCGCGCGCACGTCCTTGACGCCCGCGGTGACGGCCGACAGCTCGACGAACCGGCGCCCGGACGTCGCCGCGATCAGGTAGGCGAGGGTGGTCTTGCCCGTCCCGGGCGGCCCCCAGAGCACCACGGAGGTGGGCGCGGCCCGGCGTGCAGCCTCGTTGGCGGGCTCGACCAGTCGGCGCAGCGGCGAGCCGCCGACGAGCAGGTGCTCCTGCCCGGCGACCTCCCCCAGGTCCCGAGGCCGCATGCGGACGGCGAGGGGTGCACCGGCCCCGACGGCGGGCAGCCCGGAGGCCGTCGACGTCACGGCATCGAACAGGTCCATGCGGGCAGGGTACGCACGCGCACCCACGTCCGGCCCGGTCCGACGGCGATCGTGACAGCACCGGTGGCCGTCGACCGGGTGAGAACGTGTGCGAGACGCCTGTTCCACCTGCGACGATGTGCCGCGTGTTCGCCCGAGTAGGTCGCGCAGTCGCCCACCACCCCCGCCTCACCGTCGTGGCGTGGCTGGTCTTCGCCGTGCTCGGGTACGGGTTGGCCGTCCTCGGTGTGCACGGGGAGAACCTGTTCGAGCGGCTCAGCACGGGGGCGCCGGGCGTCCCGGGGTCGGAGAGCTCGGAGGCCTTCGCCATCCTCGACGAGGCCGACGACAGCGGTCCGTCGCTGACCCTGGTGCTGGACCGCGTCGACCCGGCCGACCCCGACGTGGCGACCGCTCTCGCGCCCGCGCGGGAGGATCTCGTCGCGATCGACGGCGTCGTCTCGGTCATCGACCCCCTGGCGCTGCCCGACGGAGCCGCGAACCCCGCAGCGGCGCCCCTCGTCGCCCAGGACGGCGACGGCTTCCTCGTGGTGGTCGAGCTCGCACCGGAGCTCTCGCCGGAGGACCAGGAGGCGGCGCTCGACGAGGTCGAGGCACGTCTGCTCGACATCCCGTCGGACCTCGACGCGGTGGCGCCCGGAGTGACCGGGATCGTGGGCGGCACGACCCTCATCGTCGAGGCGATCACGGACCAGGTGGAGACGGACCTGCGGACCGGCGAGACCATCGCGCTGCCGATCGCGCTGCTCATCATGATCCTCGTCTTCGGCGGGTTCCTCGCTGCCGGGATGCCGATGGTCGGCGCGGTCGCGTCCATCGCGGGTGGCCTCGCCGCCCTGCTCGGCTTCTCCTACGTGCTCGACCTCGACTCGTCGGTCGTCAACATCGTGACGGTGCTCGGCCTGGGGCTCTCGATCGACTGGGGCCTGCTCATGGTGTCGCGGTTCCGCGAGGAGCTGCACCACCTGGTCGACGACGACGGAGGTGCCCGGAGCCGACGGCGGCGCGGCGACGGTGCCGTGCTCACCGCGATCGAGCGCACGATGGCGACGGCGGGCCGCACCGTGATGTTCTCCGCGCTGATCGTGGCCATCTCCATCGCCGGGCTGCTCGTGTTCGAGCCGCCGATCCTGCGGGCGTTCGGCGCCGCGGGGGTCGCCGTGATCGTCGTGGCGGCGGCGACCGCACTGACCCTGGTCCCGGCGATGCTCGTCCTCGCCGGCCGTCGGATGATCCGGCCGAGCATCCTGGCCCGCGTCCCCGGGCTGCGTGGCATCCTCGCGCGCACCGCCGACGTGCAGACCGAGGAAGGGATCTTCTCGCGGCTCGCGGCCTGGGTGCAGCGCCGACCGTGGCGCGTCCTGCTGGGGTCGCTCGCCGTGCTCGGCATCCTGGCGCTCCCGCTGGCTCACCTGGAGCTGCGCAACTCGACCACCGAGCTGCTGCCGGCGGGCAGCGCCCAGCGCGAGTTCGTGGAGACCCTCGCGCGCAACTACCCCGCCGCCTCGACCCCCGCGATCACCGTCGTCGCGCAGACGTCGCTCGACGAGGCGACCGCCTGGGCCGCGACGCTGGAGGACCTCGACGGCGTCGCGTCCGTCGACCCGCCGTCCCCGGTCGACTCCTACGTGGTGATCGGCGTCCGGCCTGCCACCGACGACCCGGGCGACGCCGTGGCCCGGGACGTCGTGCACCAGCTCCGCGCCCTCGACGCCCCCTTCCCCACGTGGGTGACCGGTCAGGCGGCGTCGCAGATCGACTTCACCGCTGCCGTGGTGGAACGGGCACCCTGGGCGGTGGGGATCGTGGCCGTCACGTGTCTGATCCTGCTGTTCCTCATGACCGGTTCGGTCGTGGTGCCGGTCAAGGCCCTGATCACGAACACGATCTCCCTCGCTGCGTCCCTGGGTGTGCTCGTCTGGGTGTTCCAGGACGGCCACCTGTCCGGCCTGCTCGACTTCACGCCCACCGGCGGCATCGAGACGTACGTGATCGCCCTCGTCATCGCCTTCGGGTTCGGGCTGGCGATGGACTACGAAGTCTTCCTGCTGTCCCGGATCAAGGAGCTCGTCGACCAGGGAGTCCCGAACGACCGCGCGGTACGGCTCGGCCTGCAGCGCTCCGGGCGCATCATCACCTCGGCGGCCCTCATCGTCATCGTGGTGTTCGCGGGCTTCGTGGCCGGTGAGCTGCTGGTGATCAAGGAGGTCGGCTTCTCCCTCGCGGTCGCGGTGCTCATCGACGCGACCCTGGTGCGGATGCTCCTCGTGCCGGCCACCATGACGATCCTCGGACGAGCCAACTGGTGGGCCCCGCCGTTCCTGCGGCGTGCGCACGGGCGCATGGCGATCAGGCACTGAGGTGTCCGCGTCGTCCCGGGCCGCGGCGCACCCGAGCGGGATGCCGCCGACGGACGCCACCAGTCGCCGAGCGGTGAGAGGTCGAGCGCCTTCGACCCCGCGTGACGTGCACCGCGGTCAGGCAGGCGGTCGCTGCGTCCCGGGCGGGGAGAACGAGGTGAGCTCGGCGTCGGTGCGGAACCCGAGCCGCCGGTAGATCCGGCGGGCACCGTCGTTCTCGGCGTACATGCCCAGCGACACCCACGCTGCCCCGGACCGCAGCCCGGCGCGGACCGCCGCCGCAGTGAGCGCCGTCCCGGTCCCGGTCCCACGCAGGCGCGGCCGGACGCCGAGGCCGTGCACGTGCCAGGAGCACGCGTCGCCCGGACCACCCCGCTCGGACACGCCGACCACGCCACCGAGCACACCGTCGACGTGCACGCCCCACCAGCCCAGCTCGTCGGGTCCGGCCGGGTCGGCGGACGTCCCCGGGTTCGCCTCGGCCAGGCACGCGCGGATGGCGTCCGCGTCCCGGTCGCGGTCGAGCGCGTGCACCGCGTCCTCCCCCGCCACCGTCGGCGGCACGACGTCCGTCGAGAGCCAGTCCCAGGTGGAGAAGGGCACGAGACCCAGGCCGGCGAGCGTCGACGCCTGCGGCTGCGACCCGCGCGGCACGCTCATCCACCGGGCGGGCCCGAGGCCTGCGTCGGCGACCAGACGGTCGACCTTCGCGGCGTCGCCACGGCCGAGCACGCTCGGCCGGTCCGGTCCGCCGATGAGCAGCACGAGCGCGTCGTCGTCGCCGAGCACGTCGACGGTGTCCCAGCGGTGCCGGTCACCGAGCAGCATCCGGTCCTGCCGCCACCCGGGCGGCAGGACCTCGAGCACGTCCCCCATCAGACCTCGGCAGCGGCCTTCGGCTGGGCGTCGGCCTTCGGCTTGGCGTCCACGCCCGCCTCACGACGCTGCTCGGGCGTGATCGGTGCCGGAGCCGCCGTGAGCGGGTCGAACCCGCCGCCCGACTTCGGGAACGCGATGACGTCGCGGATCGACTCCGACCCCGTGAGCAGAGCGAGGATCCGGTCCCAGCCGAACGCGATCCCGCCGTGCGGCGGCGCGCCGAACTGGAACGCGTTGAGCAGGAAGCCGAACTTCTCCTGCGCCTCGTCGGGTCCGATGCCCATGACGTCGAACACGCGCTCCTGGACGTCCCGACGGTGGATACGGATGGAGCCGCCGCCGATCTCGTTGCCGTTGCAGACGATGTCGTACGCGTAGGCCAGCGCGGCGCCCGGGTCCTGCTCGAACGTGTCGATCCACTCCGGCGTCGGGGACGTGAACGCGTGGTGCACCGCCGTCCAGGCACCGCCGCCGACCGCCACGTCGTCGTCCTCGCCCGTGGGCTTGAACAGCGGGGCGTCGACCACCCAGACGAACTTCCACTCGTTCTCGTCGATGAGCCCGCCGCGGCGACCGATCTCGAGGCGGGCGGCACCGAGCAGCGCGCGCGCGTCGTTGACCGGCCCGGCCGCGAAGAACACCGCGTCGCCGGGGCTCGCGCCGACCGCGGCCACGAGGCCCGCACGCTCGGACTCCGACAGGTTCTTGGCCACGGGGCCGCCCAGCTCGCCGTCCTCGCCGACCGTGACGTAGGCGAGGCCCTTGGCGCCGCGCTGCTTGGCCCACTCCTGCCACGCGTCGAACCCGCGCCGCGGCGTCGAGCCGCCACCGGGCTGCACGACGGCGCCGACGTACGGGGCCTGGAAGACGCGGAACGGCGTCTCCGCGAAGTACGACGTCAGCTCGACCAGCTCGAGCCCGAACCGCAGGTCCGGCTTGTCGTTGCCGTAGCGCGCCATCGACTCCGCGAACGTGATGCGCGGGATCGGCGTCGGCACCGTCACGCCGATGAGGTCCCAGAGCGCGACGAGGATCTGCTCGCCGAGCGCGATGACGTCGTCCTGCTCGACGAAGCTCATCTCGACGTCGAGCTGGGTGAACTCCGGCTGGCGGTCGGCACGGAAGTCCTCGTCCCGGTAGCAGCGGGCGATCTGGTAGTACCGCTCGAGCCCGCCGACCATGAGCAGCTGCTTGAACAGCTGCGGCGACTGCGGGAGGGCGTACCAGGACCCCGGCGACAGGCGTGCGGGCACGAGGAAGTCACGAGCGCCCTCGGGCGTCGACCGCGTCAGGGTCGGCGTCTCGACCTCGACGAAGTCCTGCGCGTCGAGCACCCGCCGCGCGGCCTGGTTCGCCTTGGCGCGCAGGCGCATCGCGCGGGCCGGGGCGGGCCGCCGCAGGTCCAGGTAGCGGTACTTGAGGCGCGCCTCCTCGCCCACCGTCTCGTCGAGGGACGACGAGACCTGGAACGGCAGCGGCTCGGACTCGTTGAGGACCACGACCTGTGTGGCGACAAGCTCGACCTCGCCCGTGGCCAGGTTCGGGTTCTCGTTGCCCGCGGGCCGACGACCGACCTCACCGGTCACCTGGAGCACGTACTCCGCGCGCAGCCCGTGCGCGACCGTCTCGTCGCGGACGACGACCTGCGCGATCCCCGACGCGTCCCGCAGGTCCACGAACGCGACCCCACCGTGATCGCGACGCCGGTCCACCCAGCCCGTGAGGGTGACGGTGGTGCCGATGTGCTCGGCTCGCAGCGAGCCGGCCGTGTGGGTGCGGAGCACGGAAGGTCCTTCGGGGTCGGGGGTGGGAGCGCCCAGCGGACGCCCGCACGATCTTAGTGCCCGGGTCGCGTGCGCCCCGCCGACATTTCGATGACCGTGCGCACCCGGGTCACGGTCGGAGCCGCAGGCACGGACGAGAACCCGAACCGCACCGGGGGCTCGACGGGTGCGAGGGCGCCGAGGTCGGCCGACCCCCACAGCGCCCGGACCGCCGTGACGGCGTGCTGGTCGCTGGCGACGTACCACTCGCGGCTGCCCTGACCGGCAGTGCCGCGCGTGCGGACGCCGTCGAGGAGCACGCGGGCGAACGGGTCCGCCGCGGTGGCGACGAGCGGGGCGACGGCGCGGTGGCGTGGCACCGCGAGCAGCAGGTGCCCGATGCGCGTCCGCGCGCCCAGCGACAGGTCCGCCGTCAGCGGTCCGGCGCGCAGGCGCCAGCGTCGCCGACCCTCGTCCGTTCGCAGGCCGACCGGTACCACGTGCACCGCATCGAACGCGTAGGTACCGGCCACGAGCTCCGCGACGTCGTCGCGCGGTGCCAGCAGCACGCGCAGTCCGTCGGCGCGCTCGACCATGACGTCGGTGAACGACCCGAGCGGCGACGACCGCCACCGCCCCACGACGATCCGGGTGCCCTCCGTGGTGCCGAACCCGGCGATGTGCCCGTCGAAGATCAGGCGGCGGGCGGCGGTGCTCCCCGCGGTCGCCGTACCGGTCAGGCTCGTCATCTGTCGCATCACACCTCGTGCCGGAGGGACCCGCGGGGTGCGCGGGATGGCGGACCACGGGAGCGCCACGCTGTTCATCGTGCGGGCACCACGGAGGTTTCGCCCCTCGTCGACGGCCTCAGAACAGGACCGGCTGTGCTGCCGCGACCGTCGGCTCGAGCACCGGCAGACCACCTGGTGCGATGCTCCCGGCCGGGTACGAGCCCTCTCCGGGTCTCTCGTACCGTCCGGCACGGTGGCCCGCCCGGTCGGCGAACCCGTGCCGCACGAGGAGCGGGCGGACCCGCTCGTCGAGCCATCGGACGTACTCCCGCGGTGCGTAGGCACCCCGTCCGTACAGCCCCTCGTAGCGGTGCACCAGCGCCGGCGCGTGCTCACGCAGCCAGGCGAGGAAGAGCGGCTTCACCGGTCCGCGCAAGTGCAGCGGGAGCACCGTCACACCCGTCGCCCCGGCATCGGCCAGGTCGCGCAGGAGGGTGTCGAGGTGCGCGCGGTCGTCGGTCAGCCACGGCAGGACCGGGGCGACCATCACCCCGCACGGCAGCCCGGCCTCCCGCACCGCGCGGATGAGGTCGAGGCGCGCCCGGGGCGTCGGTGTGCCCGGCTCGACGGCCTGCTGCAGCGTCTCGTCCCGGATCGCCAGCGAGACGCCGATCCCGACCGGGACGGTGCCCGCGACCTCCCCGAGCAGGGGCAGGTCACGACGCAGCAGCGTGCCCTTGGTGAGGATCGACAGCGGCGTGCCGCTGTGGGCGAGCGCCTCGATGATCCCGGGCATGAACCGGTACCGGCCCTCGACGCGTTGGTACGGGTCGGTGTTGGTGCCGAGCGCGACGTGCTCCCGTTCCCACGACGGCCGCGCGAGCTCGGCCCGCAGCACGTCGACGACGTTGGTCTTCACGACGATCTGCGTCTCGAAGTCCCGCCCGGCGTCCAGGTCCAGGTACTCGTGCGTGGGCCGGGCAAAGCAGTAGGTGCAGGCATGGAGGCAGCCCCTCGTGGGGTTCACCGTCCACCTGAAAGGCATGCTGGAGGCTTCCGGGACCTTGTTCAGCGCGCTCTTGCAGACGACCTCGTGGAACGTGACGCCCGCGAACTCGGGTGTGCGGACGCTCCGCTGCAGCCCGGCGAGCGTCAGGCCGGGCAGAGCCGTCGCGTCGTCGGTCCCCAGGCGCTGCGCATCCCATCGCATGCCCTCATGCGAACATGTGTTCGAACGACTGTCAAGCAGGCACGACGCGCGGCCAGAGGTCGGCCTCGACCGGGGTCCACGTCGAGGCCTCCGCGTCGACCTGCTCACCCGAGCGGATGTCCTTGACCTGGTCGGCCCCGGACTCGTCGTCGCCCACGAACCACACGAACGGGATGCCCCGGCGGTCGGCGTGCCGGATCTGCTTGCCGAACTTCGCCGCGGACGGCGCGACCTCGACCGGGATCCCCCGCGCCCGCAGCGCGGCGGCGACGGCGTCGGAGCGACCCCGGTCGTCCTCGTTGCTGACCGCGACCAGGACGGCGCTGGGCACCGACCGGGTGGTCGTCACCAGACCCTTGCTGAGGAGGCGGGAGACCAGCCGCGACACTCCGATGGACAGGCCGACGCCGGGGTAGGTGTTCGCCCCGTCCGAGGCGAGGGTGTCGTAGCGCCCTCCGGAGCAGATCGAGCCGAGCTGCTCGTGCCCGACGAGCACGGTCTCGTAGACCGATCCCGTGTAGTAGTCGAGCCCGCGCGCGATCTTGAGGTCGGCCACCACGACCCCGGGCGCGCGGACGGACGCGGCCCGGATGAGGGCACCCAGCTCGGCGAGGCCCTCGTCGAGAAGGTCGTTGGACTCCCCGGCCAGCTCGCGCACGCGCTCGACGACCGACTCGTCGGAGCCGCTGATCGCGGCGAGCGCGAGGCACGCGCGGGCCTGCTCCTCGGTCGCGCCCGCCTCGGCGACGAGCAGCGCGGCGACGGCGTCGGCCCCGATCTTGTCGAGCTTGTCGATGTTGCGCAGCACCGCCTCGACGTCGGTCAACCCGAGACCGCGGTAGAAGCCTTCGGCGACCTTGCGGTTGTTCACCAGGATGCGCACCGGAGGGACGCCGATCTCCCGCAGCGCCCCGAGGGCCTCCGCCATCACCAGCGGGAGCTCGACCTCGTAGTGGTACGGCAGGGTGCCGGCACCGACGACGTCGATGTCGGCCTGCACGAACTCGCGGAACCGGCCGTCCTGCGGCCGCTCACCGCGCCACACCTTCTGGATCTGGTACCGGCGGAACGGGAACGCCAGGTGCCCGGCGTTCTCCAGCACGTAGCGCGCGAACGGGACGGTGAGGTCGAAGTGCAGGCCCAGGCCGCGCTCGGTCTCGCGGTGTCCGCGGGTGGCAGCTTCGTCGGGGTCCTCCTGGAGGCGCCGCAGGACGTAGACCTCCTTGGAGGTCTCGCCCTTGCGCAGGAGCTGGTCGAGCGGCTCGACGGCGCGGGTCTCGATGCCCGCGAACCCGTGCAGCTCGAACGTGCGGCGCAGGACGTCGAGCACGTGCTGCTCGACGAGGCGGCCCTCGGGCAGCCACTCGGGGAATCCGGACAGGGGGGTCGGTCGTGCCATGGGGCCCGATCCTTCCAGACCGGCCGGGGTGTCAGAGACGCGTGAGGTACGGGTTGTGGACGAGCTCGGTCGCGATGTCGCTGGTGGGTCCGTGTCCCGGGACGACGACCGTCTCGGGCGGCAGGGTCGCGACGACCTCCCGCAGGGTCGTCTGCATCGTGGCGTCGTCCCCACCCGGCAGGTCCGTGCGCCCGACCGAGCCCGCGAACAGGACGTCCCCGGTGAAGGCCAGCGACCCCAGCAGGTACAGCGTCGACCCCTCTGTGTGCCCGGGCGCGTGCCGCGCGACGATGCGCAGGCCGCCGAGCTCGAGCAGGGTGTCGGCGGAGCGCTCGCCGGTCACGGCCCCGAACGGCTCCACGCGGCGCGGTGGCTCGTAGCTCGCGGGGTCGATCCCGGTCGCGGCGATCGCCTGGGCGAGCGGACCCGACGGGTCGTGCGCCGGGCGCCCGGACGAGCCGAGCAGCCCGAGCGTGCCGAAGGGGTCCGCGAGCCGGTAGACGTCGGCGGCGTGCAGGACGACGGGCACGTCGAGCGCCGCGGACAGCCGGCCGGCGTCCCACGTGTGGTCGACGTGGCCGTGCGTGGCCAGCACCGCGGCCGGACGCAGTCCTCGTTCCTCGACGAGCGCGAGGACGTCGTCCGTGACCCCTGCCCCGGCGTCGATGACGACGCACGACCCGTCGTCGTCGACGAGGACGGAGCACCGGGCCCCGAAGACCGCTGACACGACCGTGATGACCTGCATGGGACGCACGGTAGCCGCCCGGCGTGTCCGGACTGTGATGTCGCACGGCGGTGCTGCTGGTGGCCCGTCGCCAAGGCTTGCCTAGACTGTCCCGGGTCCCCTTCATGCAGTGCGGCTGGCGGACGACCTGCCGCACCGCACGACGACGCGAGGAGCGTGTGCGTGTCCACCAAGAGCGAGCGTGAGTACGAGCGCCGCCGGTACGAGAAGTGGCAGGAGCGCCAGACCAAGGCGCGCGCCCGCCGCCATCGCCAGCGCGTGATCGCGGGCAGCATCGTCGCTGCCCTCGTGCTCACCACCGGTGTCGTCGCCGCACTCGCCCTGACCAACGACGGCGAACCCTCCGCGACGCCGACGCCGTCGGCGACGGTCCCGGTGAACTCGGCCGAGGTCCCGGACCCGGCGCTCGCCGAGAACCGCACGTGGACCGGCGACATCGCCCTCACGCAGGGCTCGCTCGGGATCGAGCTCGACGGGGCCGCCGCCCCGCAGGCCGTCGCCAACTTCGTCACGCTCGCCCAGGAGGGCTACTTCGACACGACGAAGTGCCACCGGCTGACGCAGGAGGGCATCTTCGTCCTCCAGTGCGGCGACCCGACCGCCCTCGGCACTGCCGACACCAACACCGGCGGCACCGGCGGGCCGGGCTACACCTGGGGCCCGATCGAGAACGCGCCCGCCGACAACGTCTACCCGGCGGGCACCATCGCCATGGCACGGACCGGCGACAACGGCAGCTCGATGGGCAGCCAGTTCTTCCTGGTCTACGAGGACTCACCTATTCCCGCAGACTCTGCGGGTGGCTACACCGTGTTCGGCCGCATCACGTCCGGCATGGACGTGCTGCAGGCCATCGCCGACGCGGGCACCGTCGAAGGGACCCAGGTCCCGGTGTCCGACGTCATCATCGAGGGAGTGAACATCCAGTGACGCAGACCCCGACGTCCGGACCCGTGCCCGACGACTCCGTGCCGGCAGCAGACGCCGAGCAGCCCGAGGCACCCGCCGTGCCCGACGAGGTCGACGCCGCGGCTGCCGAGACGGTCACGGAGGACGCTCCCCCGGCCGACGCCCCCGAGGACGACGCCACGGAGGCGGACGTCGCCGAGGCCTCGGCCAGCGAGGTCGTCGCGGACGAGCCGTCCGTCAGCGACGTCGTCGGCGACGAGGCGGCCGTGACAGAGGTTGCCGACGAGGTCGCCGTCGACGATGCCCCGACGGACACGGTCACCGAACCTGAGCCGCCGGCCGAGTCGGTCAACGAACCGGAGCCGGAGCCCGCAGCCGAGGCACCCGCCGACACCGAGCCCGCGGCCGACGGCGTCACTGCGCCGGGGGCCGCAGCCGAGGCACCCGCCGCCGCTGAGCCGGAGCCGGCAGCCGACGTGCCCGCCGAGCCGGAGCCCGCCGGCGAGACGGCGGCTGCGACGCCCGACGCCGGCACAACCCCCGAGCCTGCCTCTTCCCCCGTGCCGACGCCGTCGTCGGCCCGTCCGGTGCCGCGCCCGCGCCCGGTCCCGCACCCGCCGGCACACCCCGCGCCGACGTCGATCGCTGCCGCCGCTCCGGCAGCCCCGGTCGCACCCCCGCAGGACGCCGCCGAGGCGGCCCACGCCGCCACGTTCGGCAGCGTCGACGAGGAGGGCAACGTCTCGGTCCGCGAAGCCGCTGGTGAGCGCGTCGTCGGTCAGTACCCGGGCGCGACCACGGAGGAGGCGCTCGGCCTGTACGTGCGCCGCTTCCTGGACCTGCAGGCCAAGGTCACGCTGTTCGAGGCACGCCTGGCCGCGACGGACCTGTCCGTCAAGGAGATCGACCAGACGCTGGCCCGCCTGACCGACGAGGTGGCGGAGCCGGCCGCGGTCGGGGACCTCGACGGGTTGCGCGCCCGGCTCGAGGCGCTGCGCTCGACGGCCGCGGAGCGTCGTGCCGTGGCCGAGGCCGAGCGGGCTGCCGCGCGGGAGGCCGCGGTCCTCGCCCGGACCGAGATCGTCGAGCAGGCGGAGAAGATCGCCTCGACCGACCCGTCGCGGATCCAGTGGCGGCCCGCCGGTGAGCAGCTGCGTCTCCTGCTCGACCAGTGGAAGGAGGCGCAGCGCTCCGGCCCGCGCCTCGACCGGCCGACGGAGGAGTCGCTCTGGAAGCGGTTCAGCCACGCGCGCACCACGTTCGACCGTGAGCGTCGCCACTTCTTCGCCGAGCTGGAGTCGCGCAACGCGTCGGCCAAGCAGGTCAAGGAGAGCCTGGTGGCCGAGGCGGAGCGGCTGCAGTCGAGCACCGACTGGGGCGCCACGGCGGGGGTCTTCCGCGACCTGATGGCGCAGTGGAAGGCCGCCGGGCGCGCCAGCCGTGCCGACGACGACGCCCTGTGGGCCCGTTTCCGTGCGGCGCAGGACGCCTTCTTCGCGGCGCGCGACGCCCAGTCGGCCGCGACCGACGAGGAGTTCCGCGCGAACCTCGAGGTCAAGGAGGCGCTGCTCGTCGAGGCGGAGGCGCTCCTGCCCGTGACGGACCTGGCAGCGGCCAAGTCCGCGCTGCACCGGATCCAGGACCGCTGGGAGGCCGCCGGCAAGGTCCCGCGCGCCGACGTCCAGCGCGTCGAGGGCCGGCTCCGGGCGGTCGAGACGGCGATCCGCGACACCGACCAGGCCCAGTGGAAGCGCACCAACCCCGAGACCCGTGCGCGCGCCGAGGGGGCTGCGGCGCAGCTCGAGCAGGCGATCGCCGGCCTCGAGGCCGACCTCGACCGTGCGAAGGCCGCGGGCGACGCCCGCAAGATCGCCGACGCGCAGGCCGCGCTCGATGCTCGCCGAGCGTGGCTCGAGCAGGTCCAGCGGGCCGCGCAGGACGCGCGCGGCTGATGACCGACCGGGGCCCCCGTCCTTGCGGACGGGGGCCTCGGTCGTCCACAGATACCGGCTGACGCCCCTGCGCCGTCGAGCCGGGCGCCATGCTGCTGCGGTGAGCACCCGTCTCGACGAGTTCCGCGCGACCGCCCCGTCCCTGCCGTGCACCGTCAGCCGTGACGAGGTCGGAGCCGCCGCCTGGTTCGGGTTGCTCCGGGACGGTGTCGTGCGCGTCGTGTGGGGAGACGTCGCGATCCCGGCGGACCTGACCGACACCCCGGAGCTGCGGGCGATCGCGGTGGCCCCGCTCGTCCCCGCCCGAGGCGTGATCGGCCGGCGGAGCGCGGCGTGGGTGCACACCGGCCGGTACCCGCCCGTCCGGGTCGAGGTGCTGGTGCGGACGGGCGGACGTCGCACGGACCCGCACCCGTCGCGGGTGGCGGTCGAGGCGACGCTGTCAGCGACCGACGTGGTGCACGTCGGCGCCCACCGGGCCACGTCGGT
The DNA here is from genome assembly GCF_007990265.1 of Cellulomonas terrae. GTDB lineage: Bacteria > Actinomycetota > Actinomycetes > Actinomycetales > Cellulomonadaceae > Cellulomonas > Cellulomonas terrae. The sequence continues at coordinate 272,922 of NZ_BJWH01000002.1, read as the reverse complement.
CGAACGCACAGGGATCGACATCGCACGGACGCTGCCGGCACCCCAGGCGGTCCCGGCCCTCCGCGCGCTGCAGGACGTCGGGTTCGATCCCGCGCGGGCGCTGGACCGTCTCGACGGCTTCCGGGGGCACCGCGGGGTGCGTCGGGCGTACTCGACCCTGCAGGACCTGTGACGGTCAGGCGCGGATCGCCGGCTCCTCGGCCGCCTTGGCGCCGGTGATGCGGTAGACGTCGAACACGCCCTCGACCTTGCGGACCGCGGCGAGCACGGACGCGAGGTGCGACGGCTCGGCCATCTCGAAGACGAAGCGCGAGAGCGCGACCCGGTCCCGTGACGTCGAGACCGACGCCGAGAGGATGTTCACGTGCGAGTCCGACAGCACGCGCGTCACGTCGGACAGCAGACGGCTGCGGTCGAGCGCCTCGACCTGGATCTGCACGAGGAACAGCGACGTGCTGTTGTGGCTCCAGGCGACGTCGACCATGCGCTCGGGCTCCGAGCGCAGGCTCGAGACGTTGATGCAGTCGCTGCGGTGCACGCTCACCCCGGCGCCGCGCGTCACGAACCCGACGATGTCGTCGCCCGGGACCGGCGTGCAGCACTTGGCCAGCTTCACCCAGATGTCGTCGACGCCCTTGACCACGACGCCCGGGTCGCCGGTGCGGACCCGGCGCTGCGTCTGGCCCGGCCGTGCGACCTCGGCGAGGTCCTCCTCGGCCGCAGGCTCCCCACCCATCGACTGCACGAGACGCTGCACGACCGTGCCGGCCGACACCTGCCCCTCGCCGATCGCCGCGTACAGCGCGGAGACGTCGGCGTAGCGCATCTCGTTGGCCAGGGCGACGAGCGACTCGTGCGACAGGAGGCGCTGGATCGGCAGGTTCTGCTTGCGCATCGCCTTGGCGATGGCGTCCTTGCCGTGCTCGATCGCCTCCTCGCGGCGCTCCTTGGAGAACCACTGACGGATCTTGTTGCGCGCCCGGGGGCTCTTGACGAAGCCGAGCCAGTCGCGCGACGGGCCCGCGGTCTCGGACTTCGACGTGAACACGTCGACCACGTCGCCGTTCTCGAGCGACGAGTCCAGCGGGACGAGCCGCCCGTTGACGCGGGCACCCATCGTCCGGTGGCCGACCTCGGTGTGCACGGCGTACGCGAAGTCGACGGGCGTGGAACCGGAGGGCAGCCCGATCACGTCACCCTTCGGCGTGAAGACGTAGACCTCGGAACCGGCGATCTCGAACCGCAGCGAGTCGAGGAACTCGCTCGGGTCGGCGGTCTCCTTCTGCCAGTCGACCAACTGACGCAGCCACTGCATGTCGTTGCCGGCGGAGTCCTTGTCCGTCGTGCCCGCGTTCTTCGCGCTCTCCTTGTACTTCCAGTGCGCCGCGACGCCGTACTCGGCCCGGCGGTGCATGTCGTGCGTGCGGATCTGGATCTCGACGGGCTTGCCGCCCGGCCCGATCACCGTGGTGTGCAACGACTGGTACAGGTTGAACTTCGGCATCGCGATGTAGTCCTTGAACCGCCCCGGGACGGGGTTCCACCGCGCGTGCAGCGAGCCGAGCGCCGCGTAGCAGTCCCGCACCGAGTCGACCAGGACCCGGACGCCGACCAGGTCGTAGATGTCGGCGAAGTCGCGGCCGCGCACGATCATCTTCTGGTAGATCGAGTAGTAGTGCTTCGGCCGACCGGTCACCGTGGCCCGGATCTTCGCCTTGCCCAGGTCCGCGCCGACCTGCTCACGGACGGTCGCCAGGTACTCCTCGCGGGCGGGGGCGCGCTCGGCGACCAGGTGCACGATCTCGTCGTAGACCTTGGGGTAGAGGGTCGCGAACGACAGGTCCTCCAGCTCCCACTTGATCGTGTTCATGCCGAGCCGGTGGGCCAGCGGGGCGTAGATCTCGAGCGTCTCGCGCGCCTTCTTCTCGGCGGACGCCGCCGCGACGAACTTCCAGGTCCGGGCGTTGTGCAGGCGGTCGGCGAGCTTGATGACCAGCACGCGGATGTCCCGGGACATCGCGACGACCATCTTGCGGACCGTCTCGGCCTGCGCCGCGTCGCCGTAGGTGACCTTGTCCAGCTTGGTCACGCCGTCGACGAGCATCGCGATCTCGGGCCCGAACTCGCGACGAAGCTGGTCGAGCGAGTAGTCCGTGTCCTCGACCGTGTCGTGCAGCAGCGCCGCCGCGAGCGTCGACGGTGTCATGCCGAGCTCGGCCAGGATGGTCGCGACGGCCACCGGGTGCGTGATGTACGGGTCGCCGCTCTTGCGCAGCTGACCGCGGTGCGCCTTCTCGGCCACCACGTACGCCTGCTCCACCACAGCGAGGTCGGCCTTCGGGTGGTTGGTGCGCGCAGCCTGCAGGACGGGCTCGATGGCGGGGAACGCGGCACCGCTGCGGGCGCCGAAGCGGCCCAGGCGCGAGCGCATGCGGCTCGACGGGGAGTCGCTCTGCGCCGCCGGGAGACCGGTCTCGGGCGTGCGGACGTCTTCGCTCATCACACCCCCTCCCACGGTCGAGGCGACAGTCTACGACCGAGTACGGGCTGACACGGTCACGGGCCCGACGAGGCGCCTGGTCAGGACACGGCGAGCAGCACGTCGATCGCGTGGCCGGACAGCAGGTCGCGACCACGCAGAGCCTCGAGCTCCACCAGGAACGAGAGTCCCACGACCTCGGCTCCGCACCGCTCGAGCAGCGCCACCGTGGCGGCGGCGGTGCCGCCGGTCGCGAGCACGTCGTCGATCACGAGCACCCGCGCCCCGGCCGGAACGGTCGCCGGGTGGATCTCGATCGTCGCCGTGCCGTACTCCAGCTCGTACGACTGCGCGGCCGTCGGACCGGGCAGCTTGCCCGCCTTGCGGACCGGCAGCACGCCGGCACCGAGCGTCACCGCCACGGGAGCGGCGAGCAGGAACCCGCGCGCCTCCATCCCCGCGACGAGGTCGACCGGGCCGTCGACGCGCCCGGCGATCTCCGCGATCACGTCCGCGAAGGCGTCCGCGTCGGCCAGCAGCGGCATGATGTCGCGGAAGAGGATCCCCGGCTGCGGGTAGTCGGGCACGAGCCGGACGAGCTCGTCGATGCGCCGCAGGAGGTCCGCACGCGCGGCGGGGGCGCCCGTGGGCACCCCCGCCGCGCCGTCCGGAACCGTCATCGCTTGCGCTTCGGCTGCGCGGCGACGCCCTGGTGCGCACCGGGCTTGAGCGCGCCCACCGGGACCCGCAGGTCCTCGGCCGAGACCGGCTCGTCCTCACCGCTCGCCGCGCGTGCGGCGCGAGCGTCCAGGACCTTCTTCGTGTGCTCACGGATGGCGGGCTCACGCTCGCGCAGCGCGACTTCGAACGGCGTCGCGAGGAACACCGACGAGAACGTGCCGATCAGCATGCCGACGAACAGGGCGAGGGCGATGTCCCGCAGCGTGCCCGCACCGAGGATGAACGCGCCCACGAACAGGATCGCGCTCACGGGGAGCAGCGCGACGACCGAGGTGTTGATCGAGCGCACCAGCGTCTGGTTGACCGCGAGGTTCGCCTTCTCCGCGTACGTGTAGCGCGACTGCAGGAGCGTGTCCGCTGTGTTCTCCCGCACCTTGTCGAAGACGACGACCGTGTCGTAGATGGAGTACCCGAGGATCGTCAGGAAGCCGATCACCGTGGCCGGTGTCACCTCCCAGCCGATCGCCGCGTACACGCCGACCGTGATGATCAGGTCGTGGAACAGCGCGATCAGAGCCGCGACGGCCATCCGCCAGTTCCGGAAGTAGATCGTCATGACGATCGTCACGAAGAGCAGGAAGACCAGGATGCCGGTGATGGCCTTCTGGGAGATGTCCTTGCCCCACGACGGCCCGATGAAGGAGCTGGTGACGTTCTCGACGGGGACGTCGTACGCCTCGGCCAGCGCGTTCTTGACCTCGGTCACCTCGTCCTCGGTGAGCGTGGAGGTCTGGATGCGCAGCGAGTCGGCGCCGACGGTCGTGACCTTCGGCTGCTCGTCGGGCGAGATCTCGGTGACGGTGTCGATCGCGAGCTGCTGCCCCGTGTCGGAGACCCCGGACACGACGAACTCCGATCCGCCGCGGAACTCGATGCCGGGGTTGAGCCCGGGCTTGACGAGGAAGACCGCGGAGAGGATCACCAGGATCGTCGAGATCGTGAACCAGATCTTCCGGCGACCGACGATGTCGTACGACCGCCGGCCGGTGTAGAGGTCGTTGCCCCACTGGGCGAATCCGGAGGCCATCAGTGCTCGTTCCCCTCGGTGCGCCCGGACTCGGGCTCGGACTCCTGGGCGGGTGCGTCGACCGGCGCGTCGGTGGTCGACGACGCCTTCTGCTCCGCGGCGCGCGCCGCGGCACGGCGCTCGGCGATCGTCATACCGCCCGCCCCACCGCCGACGGCGACCGGGACGCGGGGCGTCGGCTCGGCGCCGGCGGGAGCGTCCTCGACGACCGCGTCCGCGACCGCGCGACCCTCGGAGGTCTCGGACCCGTGCACGACCCGGCCGCGGCCCACGTAGCGGCTGCCCTCGGGGGCACCGAGGCGCCGCGGGTCCAGCCCGGAGAGCCGGTGACCCTGGCCGAAGAACTTGGTCCGGGCGACGAGCTGCATGATCGGGTGCGTGAACATGAAGACCACGATCACGTCGATCAGGGTGGTCAGACCGAGGGTGAACGCGAAGCCCCGGACGCTGCCGACCGCGAGCACGTAGAGCACGACGGCCGCCAGGAAGTTCACCGCGTCGGACGCCAGGATGGTCCGGCGCGCTCGCTCCCAGCCACGGTCGACGGCCGCGACCAGCGTGCGGCCCTCCCGCAGCTCGTCACGGATGCGCTCGAAGTACACGATGAACGAGTCGGCGGTGATGCCGATGGCGACGATCAGACCGGCGACACCGGGCAGCGACAGGCGGTAGCCCTGCGTCCACGACAGCAGCGTGATGACGCTGTAGGTGAGCAGGCCCGCGACGATGAGTGACGCGACGGTCACCAGGCCGAGCGCGCGGTACTGCAGGAGCGAGTAGACGACGACCAGCCCGAGACCGATCAGACCCGCGAGCAGGCCCATCTGCAGCTGCTCGGACCCGAGGGTCGCCGAGATCTGCTCCTTGCTCTCCACCTCGAACGTGAGCGGGAGGGAGCCGAAGTTCAGCTGGTTGGCAAGGCTCGCCGCGGACTCACGCGTGAACGTGCCGGAGATCTCCGCCTTGCCGTCCGCGATGATCACGCCGGTGTCGAGGCTCGGCGCCGAGATCACGAGACCGTCGAGCACCATCGCGAACTGGTTCAGCGGCGGAGTCGTGGCGAGACCCTGCAGGCGCGTGGTGACGTCCGTGAACTGCGTGGTGCCCTCGTTGTCGAACGCGATGTTGACGACCCACTTGTTGCCCTGACCTCCGCTGGGCAGCGTGTTCAGGCCGGACGTCGCGCTGGAGATCCGCGCACCCTCGATCTCGATCGGACCAAGGATGTACTTCGCGCTGCCGGTCTGGTCGCACGTGACGAAGGCCTTGTCCGGGTCCCCGTTGACGCCACCGGTGAGGTTCGTCGGGTCCGTGCAGTCCAGGGCGTCGAACTCCGCCTGGACCGCGGGGGTGATGTAGTACGCGGTGTCGCTCGGGTTGTCGGGCGCAGCCTTCGTCGGCTCGTCCGACGGCTCCTCCGCCGCGGCGGAGGGCGTGGGGGTCGGGGCCGGTGCCGCGGGGTCCGTCGCCGCAGCCGACTCGGTCGGCTCCGGCGTCGGCGTGGCGTCCGTCGGCGTCGGGTTCCCGATCGCCAGCACGGGCCGGAACGCCATCTGCGCCGAGGTCTCGACCAGTGCGATGGTCTCCTCGCTCGGGTTGCCGGGCAGCCCCACGACGATCTTGCCGCCGCTCTGGCTCGTGATCTCCGCCTCGGCGACACCCGAGGAGTCGACGCGCTGGCGGATCACGTCGATCGCCTGCGCGATCTGCTCCGACGAGATGTCCTCACCGCCCTCCGCGACCGGCGTCAGGATGATCTGCGTGCCGCCCTCGAGGTCGAGGGCGAGGTTCGGCGTCCACGTCGCGGTGGACCACTTGGTCCCCGCTGCGATGGTGCCGAGCAGCGCGAAGATGATGAAGCCGAGCACGACGAGCGTGCGGATCGGCCTCTGACGGCGTGTAGGAGGAGCCAACGGAGTTCTTCTCTCGTGCGCGCACCGGCCGCGCAGGCGGCCGGTGGGGTCGAGGTCCGGGCGTCGTCACCCGGACCGAAACGGTCTACTTGGTGTCCGGCTCCCCGTCCTTGCGGGCGGGCGGCAGCGTGGACAGGTCGTCCGGGACGTCGATCACGTCGTCGTTCGCGCGGCTGATGCGGTCGGCATCGGTCACCACGTCGTCCTGCTCGTCGACCTCGTCGTCGAGGTCGGCCTCGTCCTCCACGTCGTCGATCTCGTCGACCGGCGGCTCGATCTTCTTGGCGATCGCGGCGCGGATCCAGCGCGTGTGCGCACCGGGGCTCGACTCGAGCGTGATGACGTCGTCCTCCACGGCGACGACCGTGCCCAGCAGACCCGACGCCGTCATGACCTCGTCACCGGCGACGAGGTTGTTCCGGAACTCCTGCGCCGCGCGCTGCTGCTTGCGGGTACGGCTCGACATGAGCCAGAGAGCGCCCAGGGCGATGGCCAGGATGAGGATGAGTTCCACGGCGGTACGGCTCCGATCGGGTGGTGTGTCCGCCGCAGTCTAGGCGCAGCGGCTCGCCGCTCCAACGCACGAAGAGCGGTGGGGGTTCCGCATCGCGCCCGCAGGAATGGCGGCTCAGCCGAACAGTGTGCCCGATCCGTGCGGTACCTCGAGACCGAGGTGCGCCCAGGCGGCCGGCAGGGCGATGCGTCCGCGCGGCGTCCGGCCGACGAGGCCCTCGCGCACGAGGAACGGTTCCGCCACCGTCTCGACGGTCTCGGGCTCCTCCCCGACCGCCACAGCGAGCGTCGTCAGGCCGACGGGTCCGCCGCCGAACCGCGTGCACAGTGCCGTCAGCACCGCACGGTCGAGACGGTCCAGGCCGAGCTCGTCGACCTCGTAGACGTCGAGCGCGGACCGCGCGGCGACCAGGCTCAGGGTGCCGTCGCCGCGCACCTCCGCCCAGTCCCGCACGCGCCTGAGCAGGCGGTTCGCGATGCGCGGGGTCCCCCGCGACCGTGACGCGAGCTCGGCGGCGGCGGCGTGGTCGAGCGGCACGCCGAGCAGCCCGGCGGACCGGACGAGCACCCGCTCGAGCTCGTCGGCGGAGTAGAAGTCGAGGTGCGCGGTGAAGCCGAAGCGGTCGCGCAGCGGTGCCGGCAGCAGACCTGCACGGGTCGTCGCGCCGACCACCGTGAACGGCGGCAGCGTCAGCGGGATCGCGCTGGCGCCCGCCCCCTTGCCGACGATCACGTCGACGCGGAAGTCCTCCATCGCCATGTAGAGGAGCTCCTCGGCGGGCCGCGCGAGCCGGTGGATCTCGTCGAGGAAGAGGACCTCGCCCTCCTCGAGCGACGACAGGACGGCCGCGAGGTCGCCCGCATGCTGGATGGCGGGACCGCTGGTGACCCGCAACGGGGCCCCCATCTCGGCCGCGATGATCATCGCGAGCGTGGTCTTGCCCAGTCCCGGCGGGCCGGAGAGCAGGACGTGGTCCGGCGCCTTGCCCCGCCCGCGGGCCGCGTCGAGGACCAGGGAGAGCTGGTCGCGCACCACGCGCTGGCCGACGAACTCCTCGAGCCTGCGCGGACGCAGCGCGGCTTCGGCTGCGCGCTCCAGGTCGTCGGCCCCGGACTGGACGAGCGACTCGGCCGCGAAGCGCTCGGTCACGAGCTCCTCGCGCTCGTCAGCCATGCCCACCGCCCAGGGTACGCAGGGCCGCGCGCAGCACGCCGGCGACCTCGTCGGCCGCCACCGGTCCCTCGGTCCCCTCCAGGACCGTCGACACGGCGTCGCCCGCCGCGCGCGCGTTCCAGCCGAGCCCGACGAGCGCCTCGACGACCTGGTCGCGCCGGTCCCCGCCGAAGACCGCCGCCGCGGGGGCGGTCACGCTGGCGGGTGCGCCGATCCGGTCCTTGAGCTCCAGGATGATCCGTTGCGCGCCCTTGAGGCCGATGCCGGGGACGCGCTGGAGCGCCTTGGTGTCCTCGTCGAGCACCGCGCGACGCAGCCCGTCCGGCGTGTGCACCGCGAGCATCGCCAGTGCCAGCCGCGGACCGACGCCGCTCACCGTCTGCACCGTCTCGAAGATCTCGCGCTCGTCGGCGTCCGCGAACCCGAACAGGGTCAGCGCGTCCTCCCGGACGACCAGCGACGTGGCCAGCTGCGCGGAGGACCCGACACGCAGCCCCGCCAGGGTGGCCGGCGTGGCGTGCACGAGCAGCCCCACTCCCCCGACCTCCACCACGGCGGCGTCGAGCCGCACCACCTGCACCGTGCCGTGGACCGACGCGATCACCGGTCAACCTCCATGCCGTCGAGAGAACGCTTGCTGCCGCACACTGTGGCACACCCAGGCGAACAGGTGTACGAAGACACGCGGTCAGCCGCGGCGTCGAGCGGCCTGCTCCGCGGTGGCCCACGCGCGCTGTGCCGCCGTCAGGGAGCCCGGTGCGCGCTGCGGGGTGCCCAGCGCCCCCGCGGGCCGCCACAGGTGGCACACCGCGAGGGCGAGCGCGTCGGCCGCGTCGGCCGGCCGCGGGAGCTCGTCCAACCGGAGAAGCCGCTGCACCATCGTCTGGACCTGCGCCTTGTCGGCCCGGCCGTTCCCGGTGACCGCGGCCTTGACCTCGCTCGGCGTGTGCAGCGCGACGGGGATCCGCCGGCGTGCGGCCGCGACCATCGCGATGCCCGCCACCTGCGCTGTGCCCATGACGGTGCGCAGGTTCTGCTGCGCGAACACCCGCTCGACGGCCACCGCGTCCGGGGCGTGCTCCTCGAGCCACTCCTCGATCTGCCGCTCGATGGACAGCAGGCGCTGGTCGACGTCCCAGAGCGCGTCGGACGTCGCGACGCCGACCGCCACCATGGACAGCCGGCGCGACGGAAGGCCGTCGACGACGCCGAGACCGCACCGGGTCAGGCCGGGGTCGACTCCGAGGACGCGCACGGCCACATGGTCGCAGCCGCCCCGGCTCGTTCCCGGGAGGCCGCGCCGCGTGCTCAGTCCTCCTCGAGCTCCGCCATGACCTCGTCGGACGCGTCGAAGTTGGCGTAGACGTTCTGCACGTCGTCGGAGTCCTCGAGCGCGTCGATGAGGCGCAGGATCTTGCGGGCGCCCTCGGCGTCGACCTCGATCTGCGTGGCGGGCCAGAACACGACGTCGGCGGAGTCGTACTCGATGCCCGCGTTCTGCAGAGCGGTCCGGACAGGGACGAGGTCGGTCGCCTCGGACAGGATCTCGAAGGCGTCGCCGAGGTCGTTGACCTCCTCGCCGCCGGCGTCCAGGACCGCTTCCATCACGGCGTCCTCGTCGGTGCCCTCCTTGGGCACGATGACGACGCCCTTGCGGGAGAAGAGGTAGGAGACGGAGCCGGGGTCCGCCATCTGGCCGCCGTTGCGCGTGAACGCGACCCGCACGTCGGACGCGGCGCGGTTCCGGTTGTCGGTCAGGCACTCCACCAGCACCGCGATGCCGCCGGCGCCGTAGCCCTCGTACATGATCGTCGTGTAGTCGGCGCCGCCGGCCTCCTGGCCGGAGCCGCGCTTGACGGCACGGTTGATGTTGTCGATCGGGACCGAGCTCTTCTTCGCCTTCTGGACCGCGTCGAAGAGGGTGGGGTTGCCCGCGAGGTCACCGCCGCCCGTGCGGGCCGCGACCTCGATGTTCTTGATCAGCTTGGCGAAGAGCTTGCTCCGCTTGGCGTCGACCACGGCCTTCTTGTGCTTGGTGGTGGCCCACTTGGAGTGACCCGACATCGCTTCAGCTACCCCTTCGTCTCCCGCGTCCTGTGCCCGGCTGCAGCGCCGGTCATTGCACGGTGTCGCGGACGATCTCTACGAACAGTTGGTGCACCCGGGTGTCCCCGGTGACCTCCGGGTGGAACGAGGTCACGAGCAACGGGCCCTGGCGGACGGCCACGATCCTACCGGCGGCAGGACCCGACTCCACCCGGGCCAGCACCGTCGCGGCCGGACCGACCTCCTCCACCCACGGCGCCCGGATGAACACGCCGTGCACGGGACCGTCGATGCCGGCGATGTCGAGGTCGGTCTCGAACGACTCGACCTGCCGCCCGAACGCGTTGCGCCGCACCGTGACGTCGATCCCGCCGAGGGTCTGCTGGCCCTCGATCCCGCCCAGCACGCGGTCCGCGAGCAGGATCATCCCGGCGCAGGACCCGTACGCGGGCATGCCGTCGCGCAGCCGCTCCTGGACAGGACCGAACAGCTCGAACGCGCGCAGGAGCTTGTCGATCGTCGTCGACTCCCCGCCGGGGATCACGAGGGCGTCGACCGTGTCGAGCTCGCGCTGCCGCCGGACCGGCACGGCGTGCGCTCCGACGGACTCCAGGGCGTGCACGTGCTCGCGCACGTCTCCTTGCAGGGCGAGGACTCCGACGGTCACGGTCACGACGGGCGAGTCTAGGCGCGCACCGGTCACGACGTACGCTCCCGCGTTGTGACCTTCGACCACCTCGACGCCCGCGCGGCCGACCTGGACCTCGCGCACGCCGCGACCGACCTGCGCGAGCGTTTCCTGCTCCCGCCCGGCGTCGTCTATCTCGACGGCAACTCCCTCGGCGCACTCCCCCGCAGCGTGCCGGCCGCGGTCCAGGACGCCGTCGAGCAGCAGTGGGGCCACGACCTGGTCGCGTCGTGGAACACCCACGGGTGGTGGGACGCGCCGTTGCGGGTCGGCGACGCGATCGGCCGGCTCGTCGGCGCAGCGCCCGGCCAGGTCGTCGTCGGCGACTCGACGAGCGTGCGCCTGCACCAGTCGCTGCATGCTGCGGCGGCGCTACGTCCGGGTAGGTCCGTCGTGCTCACCGAGCCCGGGTCGTTCCCGACGGACCAGTACGTCATCGCGGGCGTCGCCGCGCAGGTCGGCTGGCGCGTCGAGCACGTCACCCCTGCCGAGCTTCCCGGGAGGCTCGGCCCGGACGTCGCCGTCATCGTCCTGTCCCACGTGGACTACCGGACGGGCCAGCTGCTCGACCTGCCCGGGATCACCGCGGCCGCCCACGACGCCGGCGCGCTGGTCCTCTGGGACCTGTGCCACTCCGCGGGTGCCGTGCCGGTCGGGCTCGACGAGCACGGCGTCGACCTCGCGGTCGGCTGCGGGTACAAGTACCTCAACGGCGGCCCCGGAGCGCCCGCGTTCGGCTACGTGGCAGCCCGGCACCAGGACGCGTTCGTCAACGTCGTCCCGGGGTGGCACGGGCACGCCCAGCCGTTCGCGATGGCGGACGAGTACGTGGGCGCACCCGGCATCTCTCGCGCCCGCATCGGGACGCCGCCGATGCTGTCGCTGCTCGCCCTCGAGGCGGCGCTGCGGGCGTTCGACGGCGTCGACATCGGCGACGTCCGCGCACGCTCCCTGTCGCTCACCCGGTTCCTCCGGGACGCGATCGCCGACGTGCTGCCGGGCTCCGCGTTCGCCTCGCCGGAGGCAGACGCGACGCGCGGCTCGCAGGTCGCGCTGCGGCACCCCGACGCGTACGGGATCGTGCAGGCGCTGGCCGCGCGCGGGGTCGTCGGGGACTTCCGCTCGCCCGACGTGGTCCGCCTCGGCGTCGCCGCGCCCTACCTGACCCACGCGGACCTGGTGACGGCCGTGCGGGCGCTGCGCGACGTGCTGGACGGCGGAGAGCACCGCGACCCCGCCTGGGCGACGCGGAACCCCGTGACCTGACCTACTCGCGCACCAGCCCGAGGTGTCTCGTCTCGCCGTCCCACACCGGCAGCAGACCACGGACCAGGTCGACCAGACGGTCCGGGAAGACCTCGATGTCGACGCGGTCGAGGTCGTCCAGCGACCACCAGCGCACCTCGTCGATGACGTCGTGCTCGAGCTCCGTCCAGCCGGCACGGTCGACGGCGTCGAACGCGGACGCGGGCACCCGCGCGAGGTAGAGGATCTCGTCCTGCCGGCAGTGCTCGGCATAGAAGTCGAAGATCGCGGACCGGGTGAACACCGGGCCGACGAGATCCTCGACGACGAGGACGATCCCGGTCTCCTCGCGGACCTCGCGCACGGCAGCGGACGACGAGTCCTCGCCGTCGTCGATCCCACCGCCGACCGTGAACCACCAGCTGCGGTCGGGCTGGTCCACGTCGTGCCCGCGGATGAGCAGCACCCTGTCGTCCTCGTCCAGCAGGATCACGCGCGCCGCCTCGCGGAAGAGCAGGCCGTCGTCACCGCGCCGCCACTCCGGGCCGAGGCCGTGCACGGGACCGCCCCCGTCCGCGCTGGACCGCGAGGGGACGGCAGAGGCCGCGGACGACGCGTCCGCGGCCTCCGACGTGACGGGGTCCTGCGTCACCAGCCGCGCTCGGCGAGACGGTGGGGCTCCGGCACGTCCTCGACGTTGATGCCGACCATGGCCTCACCCAGACCGCGGGAGACCTTGGCGATGACGTCCGGGTCGTCGAAGAACGTGGTCGCCTTGACGATCGCGGCGGCACGCTCGGCCGGGTTGCCCGACTTGAAGATGCCGGAGCCGACGAACACGCCCTCGGCGCCGAGCTGCATCATCATCGCCGCGTCGGACGGGGTCGCGATGCCGCCCGCGGTGAACAGGACGACCGGGAGCTTGCCCGCCTGGGCGACCTCCTTGACCAGGTCGTACGGCGCCTGCAGCTCCTTGGCGGCGACGAACAGCTCGTCCTCGGGCAGCGACGTGAGGCGGCGGATCTGGTCGCGCAGCGTGCGCATGTGCGTCGTCGCGTTCGACACGTCACCGGTGCCGGCCTCGCCCTTGGAGCGGATCATCGCCGCGCCCTCGGTGATGCGGCGCAGTGCCTCGCCCAGGTTTGTGGCACCGCAGACGAAGGGGACCGTGAAGGCCCACTTGTCGATGTGGTGCTCGTAGTCGGCGGGGGTCAGCACCTCCGACTCGTCGATGTAGTCGACGCCGAGCGACTGGAGCACCTGCGCCTCGACGAAGTGGCCGATGCGGGCCTTCGCCATGACGGGGATGGAGACGGCCTCGATGATGCCGTCGATGAGGTCGGGGTCGCTCATGCGCGCGACGCCGCCCTGGGCACGGATGTCGGCCGGGACCCGCTCGAGCGCCATCACGGCGACCGCGCCGGCGTCCTCGGCGATCTTCGCCTGCTCCGCGTTGACGACGTCCATGATGACGCCGCCCTTGAGCATCTCGGCCATCCCCCGCTTCACGCGGGCGGTGCCGATGACGCCGGCGTGCGTCGCGGTGGTGGGCTGGCTGTTCTCGCTGGTCACGTCGAGCCTCGCAGATCCTCGTGCGGTGTGGGGACGGCCACCAGGGCGGCCGGATCGGTCAATCGTAGTCCGTCGCGCCGGGGGTCCCGGCGTCGTCTCAGGCGGGCGGAGCGCTCTCCACCGGGCCCCGGCGGGTGCCGGGTCGACCGAGGTTCTCCGGCCAGGCGTCGTCCAGCTCGAGGCTGCGCGGCTCCGGGGCGTGCCCGGCGAGCCGCAGCAGCCGGACGAGCGGACCGCGCCGCGCTCGCTGCGTCTGGGCGACGGCCTCGTTGTGGAAGCGGCGGGCCAGCTGCACCCGGTACCAGGACGACGCCAGCAGGTCCACCAGCTCGTCGCCCGCGGGGTCCGCCCGCAACGCGGCCACCTCGTCGGGGTCGTCCAGCGCCTCGCGCAGCGTCGCGGAGAGCTCGCTCTCGATCCCCCCGCGGTCGACCGCCAGGAGCGCCGCCCCGCCGACCGGGAGGTCGTCGGGACCGACGAGCGCGAGCAGGTCGCCGGGCAGCTCGCTCGCCCCGGTGGACAGGGCCGCCCAGGCCGCTTCCCCGACGAGGACGGAGCTCACCGGGTCGAGCAGCCCGGAGGTCGCCAGCTCGGCCGCCACGGTCGCGCGTCGCACGAGCTGGGCGTCGAGGACCGCTCGGGAGGTCCCGACCTTGCGGTGCAGCCGGTCGAGCCGCGTCGCCGCCACCCACACCCACCACAGGGCGAGCGCGAGCACGATCGTCACGTAGACGGTGATCTCCGACCATCTCATCGGGACTCACCCCGACCCCGGCGCAGCTCGAGCAGCCGGGCCCCGCGCACCGACGACGGGTCCTCGCCGACGGGGGCGTCACGACCGGCGACGACCATCTCGTAGACGGCGAGCACCTGGTCGGTCACGGTCGCCCAGTCGTACTGGCGCACCACCTCGAGCGCGTGCGCGGAGACCGTGGCGCGCAGGTCCGCGTCCCGCAGGACGCGCACGAGCGTGGCAGCCAGGTCCGCGCTGTCACCGGTCCGGAACAGCACGCCGGCGGCGCCGTCGTCGAGCACGCGCGAGAACGCGCCGAGGTCGCTCGCGACGACCGTTGCGCCGGCACTCATCGCCTCGACGAGCACGATGCCGAAGCTCTCGCCACCCGTCTGCGGGCCGCAGTACACGTCCACCGAGGCCAGCAGGTTGGCCTTGTCCTCGTCGGAGATCCCGCCGAGGAACTCGACGGCCGACGCTGCCTCGTCTCCCAGCAGCTCACGGACCTCGTCGGGTCCGGTCTCGCCGCGGCCCGCCACCAGGAACCGCGCCCCCGGGATCTCGGCCAGGACCAGGGGGACGGCGCCGAGCAGCACCGGCAGCCCCTTGCGCTCCTCGTCCAGCCGGCCGAGGAAGGCGATGGTCGGGCGCTCGGGCGTCCCCGTCCAGCGCGGGTCGGCCGTCGCGGCCGTGAACGCGTCGACGTACACACCGTTCGGGATGACGACCGCGTCGCCACCCATGTGCTCGACCAGCGTGCGCCGGGCGTCCTCCGAGACGGCGATCCGCGCGGAGATCTTCTCCAGCGACTGCCGCACCAAGGGGTAGGCCATCTGGAGCGGGCGGGACCGGATGAGGGCCGTGTGGAACGTCGCCACGATGGGTCCGTCGGCGATCCACAGCGCCAGCATGCCGAGGCTCGGCGTGACCGGCTCGTGCAGGTGCAGGACGTCGAACTCCCCCGCCGCGAGCCACTTGCGCACCCGGGCAGCCGTGACCGGGCCGAACGTCATGCGGGCGACCGCACCGTTGTAGCGCACGGGGATCGCACGCCCGGCCGCGGTCATGTACTCGGGGATCGGCGTGTCGTCGTCCGCCGGTGCCAGGACCGAGACGGTGTGCCCCCGCGCGATCAGCGCCTCCGCCAGGTCGCGGACGTGGAACTGGACGCCGCCCGGCACGTCGTAGGAGTACGGGCAGACGATGCCGACCCGCAGCGCCCGCTCGGCGCGGCGCGGGCTCATCCGGCGCTCCCCTGCGCGGCGAGCGTCGCGGCGTAGCGCTCCGGGTCCAGGTCCTCGACGAACACCTTCTGCAGCATGTGCCAGTCCTGCGGACGTTGCCGGACACCGGCGGCGAACTCGTCGACCCACGCCTGGGTCATCGCGCGCACCCGGTCGGCTCGCGGCACGTCCTCGGGCAGCTCGATGGCCCTGTTGAACTGGATGACGATGCCCCACGGCGAACCGGCCGCACGACGCTGGGCGCCCCGGAGGCGCTCGTAGGAGATGACGGTCGTCACCAGCGGCGCGCCCGTCGTGATGGCCAGCGCCGCCGGACCCGCGGCCACCCGCGCCCGGTGCCCGAACAGGTCGACCTCCAGACCCTTCGAGGTGAGGTCGCGGTCGGCCAGCAGCGGCAGGATCCCTGCACCGTCACGCGCTGCACGCACGAGCTTGCGGAAGACGTCGCCATCACCGGTCAGTGCGTGGATCGTGATCCCGATGCTCGCCCGGAACGCCACGAACTCCTGGAACAGCGCCTCGGGCTCGAGGCGTTCCGCGACGGTCGTGACCGGGGCGATCTCGCGCGAGCACCACGCACCCGCGAGGTCCCAGTTCCCCGTGTGCCCGAGCGCGAGGACGATGGCCTGGTCCTTGTCCGTGTGCACCCGGACGTTCTCCAGGCCGACCACCCGCACGCGCGCGTCCACGCGGTCGGGGGTCATGCTCGCCAGGGCGAACGCCTCCCCGAAGTACCGCATGTACGACCGCATGCCCAGGCGGCCCAGCCGGCGCACGCCCCGCGCGTCGAGCTCGGGGCGGACGCGCGCGAGGTTCTTCTCCAGCTGCTGCACCCCACCGCCGCGACGCAGCCACGTGACGTCCGCGGCGGCGTCGCACAGCGCGCGCAGCACGGGCCCGGGCAGCTTGCCGGCGACCTTCCACGCGGTCGCGTAGGCGCGGGCGACGTCCACCTTCACCCCGCCACCTGCGCCGCCTGGCGGTACACCTTGGACATCCGCTGCACGATCGTGACGGCCGACGCCAGCGTGAGCAGGCCGAGCACGACCGTGAGGACCACGGTCGGGGCGCCGACGCCCACGGCGAACGTCGCCACGAGCACGAGGGCGAGACGGTCCGCGCGCTCGGCGATCCCGCCCGACGCGGTCATGCCCAGCCCCTCGGCGCGTGCGCGGGCGTACGGCACGATCGAGCCGAGCACGAGGCACGCGAGCGCGAGGACCGCGGAGAGCCGGTCGTCGCCACCCGCGGTGAACCAGAGCACGAGACCGGCGAAGATCGCGCCGTCACCGAACCGGTCCAGCGTCGAGTCGAGGAACGCCCCCCACGGCCCTGACCGTCCCGCCTGCCGCGCCATCACGCCGTCGAGCGAGTCGGTGAGCACGAACACGGCGATGACGAGCGTGCCGAGCAGGAAGTTCCCGGTGGGGAACGCCCAGAGCGCGGTCACGACCACCACGAGCGTCCCGCCGATGGTCACCGCGTCCGGGGAGACCCCCAGGCGCAGCAACGCCTTGGCGATGGGTGTGAAGAAGCGCGTCATCGCACCGCGCAGTCCGTTCAGCACGTGCCGATCATCCCTTCGGTGCGGTCGGCCAGGCGGCCGACAGCCGGGTCCGCGTGTCGCTGAGCAGCTCGGGCAGCGCGCGGCTGCGGGCCACGATCGGCAGGAAGTTCGAGTCGCCGCCCCACCGGGGCACCACGTGCTGGTGCAGGTGCGCGGCGATCCCCGCACCGGCGACGTCGCCCTGGTTCATGCCGAGGTTGAAGCCCTGCGGCGCGAAGACCGTCCGCATGACGTGCATCGCCGTCCGGGTCAGCGACGCCACCTCGGCGACCTCCGGCTCCGTCAGCTCGGTGTAGTCGGCGACGTGCCGGTACGGGCACACGAGCAGGTGCCCCGAGTTGTACGGGTAGAGGTTGAGCACGACGTACGCGAGGGCACCGCGCGCGACGACCAGCCCGACCTCGTCGCTCAGGGTCGGGATGCGGCAGAACGGGCAGCCCTCGCCGGCGGCACCGTCGACGGGCTTGTCCTGCCCGCCCAGGTATGCCATCCGGTGCGGGGTCCAGAGCCGCTCGAACCCGTCCGGTACGCCCGCGAAGTCCTCGGCGGACTCGGTCACGTCAGACCTGCACGCGGTCGCGCACCGCCGAGACGATCCGCTCGATCGCCTCCGCCACCGGCACGCCGTTCTCCTGGCGTCCGTCCCGGTACCGGAACGAGACGGCACCCGCGTCCGCGTCCTCGCCGCCGGCGATGAGCACGAACGGGATCTTCTGCGTGCTGGCGTTGCGGATCTTCTTGCCGAACCGGTCGTCGGAGCGGTCGACCTCGGCCCGGATCCCGTGCGACCGCAGCTGGTTCACCACGTCGTCGAGGTAGCCCTCGAACGGCTCGGCGACCGGCACGGCCAGGACCTGTACCGGGGCGAGCCACGCGGGGAACGCCCCGGCGTAGTGCTCGGTGAGCACGGCGAAGAACCGCTCGATCGAGCCGAACAGCGCGCGGTGGATCATCACCGGGCGCTGCCGGGTGCCGTCGGGCGCGGTGTACTCCAGCTCGAACCGCTCGGGCAGGTTGAAGTCGAGCTGGATCGTCGACATCTGCCAGGTGCGGCCGAGCGCGTCCTTGGCCTGCACGGAGATCTTCGGGCCGTAGAACGCGGCACCCCCCGGGTCGGGAACCAGGTCCAGCCCGGACGCCTCGGCCACCTGCCGCAGCGTCTCGGTCGCCTCGTCCCAGACCGTGTCCGAGCCCACGAACTTGTCCGGGTTCTTGGTCGACAGCTCCAGGTAGAAGTCGTCGAGACCGTAGTCCTTGAGCAGGTCGAGCACGAAGGTGAGCAGGCTGGTGAGCTCGTCCTTCATCTGCTCGCGCGTGCAGTAGATGTGCGCGTCGTCCTGGGTGAACCCGCGCGCGCGGGTCATGCCGTGCACGACCCCCGACTTCTCGTACCGGTAGACGGTGCCGAACTCGAACAGCCGCAGCGGAAGCTCCCGGTACGACCGTCCGCGCGCCGCGAAGATCAGGTTGTGCATCGGGCAGTTCATCGGCTTGAGGTAGTAGTTCTGCCCCTGCTTGCGGACGTGCCCCTCGGCGTCGCGCTCCTCGTCGAGGACCATCGGCGGGTACATGCCGTCGGCGTACCAGTCGAGGTGCCCCGAGATCTGGAACAGCTGCTCCTTGGTGATGTGCGGGGTGTTGACGAAGGAGTACCCCGCCTCGACGTGCCGTCGCCGCGAGTAGTGCTCCATCTCCATGCGGATGATGCCGCCCTTGGGGTGGAACACGGCCAGCCCGGAGCCGATCTCCTCCGGGAAGGAGAACAGGTCGAGCTCGGTGCCCAAACGACGGTGGTCGCGGCGCTCCGCCTCGGCGATGCGCTCGAGGTAGGCGCGCAGCTCGTCCTTGGTGGGCCACGCGGTGCCGTACACGCGCTGGAGCTGCGGGTTCTTCTCCGACCCGCGCCAGTACGCGGCTGCCGAGCGGGTCAGCTGGAACGCGTTGCCCAGGACCTTGGTGCTGGGCACGTGGGGCCCGCGGCACAGGTCCTGCCAGACGACCTGCTCGCTCTCGCGGCCGGCGCCCCGGACGTTCTGGTAGATGCTCAGACCCCCCAGGCCGACCTCGACCGACGCGCCGTCGGCGGCCTGCGGGTCGCCCTTGAGCCCGATGAGCTCCAGCTTGTACGGCTCGTCGCGCAGCTCGGCGCGCGCCTGCTCCTCGGTCACGTCCCAGCGCCGGAAGGTCTGGCCCTCCTTGGCGATCCGGCCCATGACCTTCTCGATCGCCTTGAGGTCGTCCGGGGTGAACGGGGTGTCGACGTCGAAGTCGTAGTAGAAGCCGTCGGTGATCGGCGGTCCGATGCCGAGGCGTGCCTTCGGGTTGATCTCCTGCACGGCCTGCGCCAGCACGTGCGCCGCGGAGTGCCGCAGCACCGCGAGGCCGTCGGGCTCGTCGACGGTGACGGCCTCGACGACGGCGCCGTCGGGAAGCGGCAGGTGCAGGTCGCGCAGCTCACCGTCCACGCGGGCGACGACGACGTCACGCCGGGAGGAGTACAGGTCGGTACCCGTCGTCCCCGGCTCCACCGTGGTCGCGATCCCGTCGACGGTGAGGGTGATGAGCTCGGGCACCGGTACAGCCTCCTTCGTGGCCGCTCGCCCTGGCGGCGAGCCCCTCGATGCTACCGGCGGGCTCGTCGACCGCCGGACCTCATATGCACGGCAGAAGGGGCCGGCCTGGTGGGGCCGACCCCTTCTGATCGAGTGGGCGATACCGGACTCGAACCGATGACCTCCTCGGTGTGAACGAGGCGCTCTACCAACTGAGCCAATCGCCCGTCGTGCGCGAGGACCGCCGATCGCGACACGCTGGGTGCCATGATGACGACGACCCGCGGGTGACATCGAGGAGGATGCTACCCGGCTCGGGTCGAGATTCCGAACCGGACTCCCGAAGGTTCGTTGCAGGTCATCGCGCCGAAGTCAAGGGACCTGCGGTCGCCAGGACGGGTGCAGTCGCGCGTCGCCGGACCATCGGGGCGCGTCCCTCCGGGTGAACTCGGGCCCGGTACCGGTCCAATCGGGCACCTGGCCTGCCATGATGGGACCTCCAGCCCTTGTGAACAGGAGGACCCGATGCCGAGCTCGACTTACGACGTCGTCGAGGTCGTCGCCATGCAGCTCATCGGTTCCGACGCCAGCGTCATCCCGGTGAGCGCCGAGTTCTCCTTCAGAACTTCCGATCCGTACACGGTGCGCGCGGTCTTCACGGGCCCCCACACCATGTCGACCTGGCTCATCGGCCGCGAGCTCCTCTCCTTGGGGATGCACGCGACGGCTGATGCTCCCGCCGGGACCGGTGACGTGCAGGTGTGGCGCGACGAAGACCCCGACTACACGCTCGTGTCGCTCAGCGGAGTCGAGGGCAGTGCGCTGCTGGCCGCTCCCACCGAGCCGATCGAGCGTTTCCTCGCCGGGACCGAGGCCCTCGTGCCCCTGGGCACGGAGAGCGACCGGATGGAAGGCGAGATCACGGCGCTCATCGCCGCTCTCCTGACCGCCTGACACAGATCTTCTCCACGACCGGTTCCGCCTCGAGGCGGGGCCGGTCGTCGTGTGTCACGGGTCGAGGTCGTCGGCCAGCCGCGCCTGGAAGAGGTGCTGCGCCTCGAGCGAGACCGGTCCGAGGTCGATGTCGACCCCGTCGAGGCTGGCCACCGGCGACACGTTGCGGATCGAGCCGCTCATCATGAGGTGTGCCGACCCCGCGGCGACCTCGTCCAGCACCTCGTACCGGAGCTCCCCCGCCGCCGCCTCGCGGACCGGGAGGCCTGCGGCGGCCGACCACTCCAGCAGCAGCTCGCGGGTGATGCCGGCCAGGCAGCCGCTCGACAGCGGCGGGGTGACCAGCTCCCCGTCGCGCTCGACGAAGACGTTCGACGCGGTGCCCTCGCACAGCTCCCCGACCGTGTTGGCCAGGACGGCCTCGTCGGCGCCCCGCCGGTACGCCTCCGCGACGGCGACGACGTTCTCGGCGTAGGACGTCGTCTTCAGGCCGGCGACCGACGACCGCTCGTTGCGGACCCACGGCACGCGGATCACCCGGGAGACCTCGGACCGCGCTCCGGGTCCCGCGAGCACGAGGATGCTCGGGTGCTGGTCCTCGGCCGCGAACCGGTGCGAGCCGAGCGGCCCCGGCCCACCCGTCAGCGTGATGCGCAGCCGACCGACGTCGGGACCGGCGTCCGCGAGCACCGCGGCGACACCCTCCCGGATCGCGCCCTCGTCGGGAGCGGCGAGGCCCAGGCCCTCCGCGGACCGCTTCAGGCGTCGCAGGTGACGGCTCAGCGCGAACGCCGTGCCGTCGTACACCGCGCAGGTCTCGAAGACGCCGTCGCCGACCGTGAGCCCGTGGTCGACACCGGACAGGAGGAGGTCCTCGGGACCGTGCAGACGACCGTTCGACCAGATCACGACACTCATCGGGTCAGTCTGTCATCGTCCCTGCGCCCCCACCCGACGCCAGGCCGACGAGCCGCGCGGCCTTGAGCTCGGTCTCCGCCCACTCACCCTCCGGGTCGCTCCCCCACGTGATCCCCGCGCCGGTGCCGAACCGCAGCACGTCGTCTGCCCACCAGAACGTCCGGATACCCACGGCGAGCTCGGCCCGCACGCTCCCGTCGGCACCGACCTCGATCCACCCGACGGCCCCGCAGTACGGACCGCGCGGGGTCGTCTCCAGCGCCGCGATGATGTCGAGCGCCGACGACTTCGGTGCACCCGACACCGAGCCGGGTGGGTAGGTGGCGTCGAGCAGCCGCGTCCACAGGTCAGCGGCGGCGGCGACCTCGTCGGTCAGCACGCCCTGCACCGTGCTCACCAGGTGGACCAGACCGGGGTGACGTTCCTCACCCAGCAGTGTGGTGACCTCGACCGTGCCCGGGACGCAGACCCGCTGCAGGTCGTTGCGGACCAGGTCGGTGATCATGACGTTCTCCGCACGGTCCTTGTCCGTCATCGCGTCCGGCGTCGCGGCCGTCCCCTTGATCGGGCCGCTCGTGACGACGCCGCCCTCGACGCGCAGGAACAGCTCCGGCGAGGCGGTGACCACCCACACCTCCCCCGGCACCTGCACCCCACCCGCGTACGGCGCCGGGTTGCCCGCTCCCAGCAGCGCCCCGAGGGCGCGGGCGTCGGGCTCGCCGGGCAGCGGAGCGCTCAGCACCCGGCAGAGGTTGGCCTGGTAGACGTCCCCTTCCTGGATGTGGTCCCGCACCCGACCGACCGCGGCGACGTACTCGGCTCGGTCGAGCGAGGACGTCCACGACGTCGGCGACGGGCCGCTCCACCCGCGACCGTCCCCGGGTCCCGCCGGGCCGACCGCCTCGAACCGCCACGCGCGCACCGACCCCTCGAAGTCGCCGACGACCGCCCACCAGCCGGGCTCCGTGAGCCGCTCCGGCTGCGCCCGGACGTCCACGACCTCGACGACGCCGGTCGCCTCCACACCGGCGAACCACGCGACGCCACGCCGACTGACGGTCTGCTCGGGCACGCCCACACGCTACCGAGCAGCAGCCCGGCAGCCTGCGATCCGCGCGATCACCCGGGTGCCCGGAGCCAGTTGGACTCTCGCGGAGATCGTCAGTTAGAGTTCGGGACGCACACGGAACACCGGTGAATGCCGGGGAGACGTGCTGTGCGGACGTGGCTCAGTGGTAGAGCATCACCTTGCCAAGGTGAGGGTCGCGGGTTCGAATCCCGTCGTCCGCTCGGAGGCAGACACTCCTGATCGGCTGACCGCAGCCGCTGAGGACTGCGGTCTCACGGTGGAGTGGCCGAGTGGCGAGGCAGCGGCCTGCAAAGCCGTATACGTGGGTTCGAATCCCATCTCCACCTCGTATCACGATGCAGTACCCGTGGTTCACCATGGGCGATTGGCGCAGCGGTAGCGCGCTTCCCTGACACGGAAGAGGTCACTGGTTCGATCCCAGTATCGCCCACCATCATCACCGCAGGTCAGAGGCCGTTTCGGATGAATCCGGAGCGGCCTCTCCCCTTGCCCGGCGCGTCCTCCCGAGGCTCAGCGCCCCTCGACGTCGAACGCGGGCGCGAACCGCAGCTCGCCGCTCGGCGGAGGGCCCCAGAACGTGACCTGCTGGACGGCTGCGCGGTCCAGGTCGAGGTACGACAGCGGCCCGTCGCCCGTGAAGCCCATCCGGCCGTAGATGGCCGGGTCACCGATCAGCGCACATCCGCGCGCGCCGTGCTCCCGCAACCACCGCAGACCCTCGGCCACCAGTGCCCGTCCGATCCCCTGCCGTTGCCGGTCGAGCCGGACGGAGATCGGCCCGAGCCCGAACCAGCCGTCGTGCGAGCCGTCGATCGTGACAGGAGAGAACGCAGCGTGCCCGACGACGTCGCCGTCGTCCTCCGCCACCAGCGAGAGCGTCAGGTCGCCGGACGCGCGCAGCCTCCGGATGATCGGCGCCTCGGAGCCGTTGCTGAACGACTGCGGCTCGAAGGCGGCGGTGGTCAGGCGGTCGATGGCGTCGTCGTCGTCGGGGCGTTCGGGTCGGATCAGCACGTCGTCTCCGGGCTCGCGGGGCGCGCCCGTCGCGGGCGCGCCCCGCAGCGTATGGCTGGACAGCGCGGAGCCAGAAGCGGATATGCGTCGGCGATCGATCTCCTTGCCGGCCTCAGTCGGCGAACAGGGCCTCGACGTCGGGGAGGCGCTGGAACCGCGAGAACGTTCCTCGCTCGGCGATCTCTCGGGCGGCCGACAGCGCTCCGTCCCACGCGGTCCGGGCGAGCGTGCCCCCCACGCTGATGCGGCGGACCCCGAGCTGCGCGGCCTCGGCGACCGTGGTGAACGGGGAGTTGATCAGGAGGTTCACCGGCTTCGGTGCGACCGCGGCCACGATGGCGGACACGTGCTCCAGGTTGTCGATCCGTGGAGCGTAGAGGCAGTCAGCGCCGGCGTCCGCGTAGGCACGGAGCCGTCTGATCGTCTCGTCGATGTCGGGACGGCCGCAGACGAACCCCTCGGAGCGGCCGGTCAGGACGATGCCCGTGCCGCTCTCGTCGATCGCTCGGCGTGCCGCGGCCACTCGCTCCACGGCCAGGTCGAAGGCGAAGAGCGGTTCGGCCTCGTCCCCGGAGGAGTCCTCGATCGAGAGGCCGGCGATCCCGGTCTGCGCGGCCAGCGTCACGTTCGCCGCGACGTCGACGGGATCCACTGCGTAGCCGTTGGTGAAGTCCGCGTTGACCGGCACCGAGACTGCGCCCGCGATCAGCCGGAGGTGCTCGAGCGTCTGGTCGCGGGTGACCTGGGCGTCCGGGAGGCCGAGCGACCAGGCCAGGCCGGCACTCGTCGTGGCCAGCGCCGGGAACCCCATCCCTTCCAGGACCCGCGCGCTCCCGACGTCCCACGGGTTCGGCATCACGAAGCACCCCGCACGGTGCAACCGATGGAACTCGGCGACCCGATCCTCGACCATGTCCGCACCACACCCCGTCAGCGAGCCACGTCCTCGCACTCTATGCCGATCGGGTGGACCTGTGGGCGGTCCGCCGAGGGGGACGAACGGCCCTGGTGGACACCCCTCTGGAGGCCCACAGTGCTGACAAGCCGGAGACCCCGGCGCCACCAGGAAACCGGAGAGAGTGGAGACCCCACATGGATCCAGAGCTGTTCCTCATCGACTACCACGCCAGGGACCGGGAGCTCGCCGTCGAAGCCGAGCACCGACTGGCGTGCGCCGCGCGTCCGCAGAGCGCACGCCCGATGCCCCACCTGTGGCTCCTGCGTCGTCTGCTGGTTGCAGCGACGCACTGAGCACCCCCAAGAACCCGGTCCGCGGCCGGGACTGACGCGACCGCGGACCGGAGGAGCCTCAGCCCTCGGTGCCGGTGATGCCGATGTAGACCGCCGCGTTCCCGCGCGGGTTCAGCAGCACGACCGGGGCGATGCACCGCTGCGGCAGGGTGACGGTGGCGCGGATCTTGGCGTCGCCCGTGGCGGAGAACGGTACGACGGCCGTCGTCGCGACCACGGCGCCGTTGCACGCGACGCTCGCCGAGACCTGCGTGACCGGGTTCGCGCCGGTCGAGGTCAGGACGAGGCCCTTGGCCCGGACGTCGAGCCGACCGTCGTGGCGGAGGCGGACCTCGCCGTCGCGAATCACCCAGTCGGCGCCGCCGGGTGCCGCCTGGAACAGAACGGGGTCGGTCGTCAGGCTGCCAGCCAGCTCGGCGCTCAGGATGGTCTTCCCACCACCGTCGTGCCCACCGCCGTGCCCGCCACCGGCGAACGCCGCCGGGGCTCCGACCAGTCCAGCGGTCAGCACGACCACCGCGGCCACCGCTGCGCGTCTCAGGATCGTCTTCATCGTCAATCCTCTCTCCGCGAGCCCACAACGGGCCCGACAGTGGTGAGACGAGAAGCGGAGGCGTCGGGTTCACCGGAGGGCTCGGACGACGCGGTAGGCACTGGCAACCGTTGCGCCCGGGGCGAACCGAGGCATACCGGGCCTGCGGCTGTCGCTGTAGACGCCGTGGATGACGAGCCCCTGGACGCCTACTCGCACACGGTCATGGCCGTCGCGGAGGCGGTGCTGCCCAGCGTCGCCAGCTTGAGCGTCCGGACCGGACGCGGGACCGGTGCCGGCAGCGCGAGCGTCATCACCGCCGACGGCTACCTGCTGACCAGCGCGCACGTCGTGGCGGGCGCCACGCTCGCCACGGCGGCGTTCAGCAACGGCACCACCCTGCCGGCCGACGTGGTCGGGCGAGACCCGCTCTCCGACCTCGCCGTGCTGCTCGCCCGCGGCGACGTTCCCGCCCCGGTCACCCTCGGCGACGCAGCCCAGCTGCGGGTCGGCCAGCTCGTCGTCGCGCTGGGGAACCCGCTGGGTCTGGCGGGCAGCGTCACCGCCGGCATCGTCTCCGCGCTCGGCCGGTCGCTCCCCACGGCGTCGGGCCGGGTGGTCGACGAGGTCGTGCAGACCGACGCTGCCCTGAACCCCGGCAACAGCGGCGGTGTCCTGGCGGACAGCGCCGGTCGGATGGTCGGGGTGAACACCGCGCTGGCGGGCATCGGGGTCGGCCTGGCGGTGCCGATCAACACCACCACCCGGGAGATCATCACCGCGCTGATGACGACGGGCCGGGTCCGTCGGGCGTGGCTGGGCATCGTCGGCGCCCAGGTCCCGCTGCCTCCGCACCTGGTCGACCGGATCGGGTCCCCGACCGGGTTGCAGATCGCCGGGGTCTCCCCCGGCAGTCCTGCCGCCCTGGCCGACCTGCACCGGGGCGACATCGTGGTCGAGCTCGACGGCAGCCGCGTCGTCACGGCGACCGCCGTGCAGAAGCTCATGGTCGAGGACGCCATCGACCGCCGCATCGAGATCACCGTGTGGCGCAACGGAGCGCTCGTCGACGTGATCGTGTTCCCCCGCGAGCTCGTCACCTAGCCGGCTACCCGCGCGCGGCGTCGGCCGCTGCTCGTCGCAGGGCGGCGACGGCGTCGACGGGATTGGCCCAGGGGAGCCTCGTGACGTCGTCCACGCATCAGCATCGGTCGTTCCACGGCGAGCGTGTCAGCTCGTGTCGAGAGCACGATCGGTCACATGGGACGTTCGACCCTGGACGGCGCACCTCGGGAGCGATGGGCTCATACCCGGACCAACATGCTGCACGACGAGGAGGTCTGGGCTCATGATCGGCACATCGACGTGCTCCGAGCTCCTGTCAACCCGTGGCGCCTCGGTGGCGACGCGGTACGACCGTCTGCTGTGCGCCCGCATCGACGTGCGCACCGAGGACGGTCTGCACGCCGCCCAGGCCGGAGCCAGGCTCGTGCGCCAGGCCGTCGTCGCCGCGCGGGCACAGGGACTGCGGACCGCCGAGCTGACGCTCGACGTCGGCGCACCCGTCACCGGTGCAGTGCTGGAGCAGCTGCGCAACCTCGTCGACGACGTCGCCGACGTCCACGTGCGACGTGCCGGGGGGACCGTCCTCGTCGAGGTCGAGCTCACGCCGCTCCTGGGTCGGCAGCGCACCCAGCCGTCGCCTCGCCTCGGCGCCGCCTAGGTCAGGACCGTCGGGTGCAGCGGACGGTCCACGCATGCCGCGAGCCGGGCGATCCCGTCGTCGAGCGCGTCCGCCGCCGGACGCTCGGCCCCCGGGAACACGGTCACCGTGAGCGCGTCGTCACGCACCGTCCAGGTCCCGACGACGACGCCAGCCGCCACCACGAGGTTCGCCCCGCGGCTGACCACGGACCGCTGACCCGGTGGCACGACCTGCGGGTCCGCGGTCCCTGGACCCAGCACCCACTGGTCGTAGGCGGGCAGCAGGCGGACGGCGCTCGTCGGCTCGGTCCTGGCGAGCTCGTCGACGTCCTCGCGCAGCACGAGGGCCGGGGCGCCGTCCACGACGACGGGGGCGAGTCGCTGCCCGAGCTCCTCGACCCAGCGCTGGAGGCGTCGGCGCCCCGCGCTCAACCCCTCGCCGAACCAGTACTGCAGGTGCTGCGGGGTGGTCGGACCGTACGCCTGCACGTACTCCACGATCGCGCGGGGACCGGCGTCGGCGAGGTCTGGGATCCCGGCCCAGCGGGGGTTGCGCGTGAGGAGCTCGAAGGTCGGCGTCCCGTCACGGGAGGGGCCGAAGGTCAGGTCGCCCTGCCAGGCGAGCGCCTTGAGCAGGGTCCACGGCTCGTTCGCGAAGATCGGCCGGAGGTGCTCGAACCGGGGTCGGGTCGCGAGGGAGGCGCCGAGCTCGTCGGTCGTCAGAGGGCCGTCGTCCAGGGCGTCCCGGACGGCAGCGCGGAAGTCCGGCCAGTCCTCGGGCGCCAGGCGGTAGTACGTCTGCCAGCTCGGCAGCTCCCACTGCCGGCCGGCCGCACGGAGCGCGAGATACGTGCCACCCTCCTCGGGCGTCAGGAGGTGGACTGCGCCGCGGAACGCGAACGTCCGCAGGAGCCGACCGTCACGCAGGGCCTCGTGCACCTCGCCCGACCGGGAGCTCTGCCGCCGCGTCCTCACCGCGAGCTCCACGTCCGACTGCGCAGGGACGGCGGTCAGCCGTCGCACGACGTCCTCGGCGGACATGTCGCCGACGGGGTCCAACAGCTGCCGGCCCATCCGCCACGCGAGCGCCTGCGCTCGGGTCACCTGCACCGGGCCGGTCATGTGGACACCCCTCTCACGAGGTGCTCATCATGCTCGACGTCTGCCGACCGCAGAAGCGGTGGCGCCGCGACCGCACCGGGCGCGAGGCTCGACCCATGACCACGGGGACGGGCTTCAGCGGCGAGGTCGTCGAGTACTACGCGCGGTACCGACGCGGGTACCCGGACGCGGTCGTCGGCCGGATCGTCGATGCGTTCGGGCTCACGCAGGACGACGTCGCGCTCGACCTCGGGTGCGGCACGGGGCAGCTGACGTCCGTGCTCGCCCGACGGGTCGGCACGGTGGTCGGCATGGACCCGGAGCCCGACATGCTCGCTTCCGCGGCTGCCGCGGACCGGACCGACCGGGTGGCCTGGGTGCTCGGCTCGGACCGCGACGTGCCCACCGTCGGCCGGGCACTGCGACCGCTGGGCGCGCTCACGGTGGCCGTCGCGATCCACTGGATGGACCGCGCCGCGCTGTTCCGCGCGGCTCGGCCCCTGCTGCGCCTGGGCGGTGGGATCGCCGTGATCACCAACGGCGCGCCCCTGTGGTTGCAGGATGCCGACTGGTCGCGCGAGGTCGGGGACTTCCTGCGCGACTGGACGGGTCGCCCCGGTGCGACGTGCCAGACCGACGACGCCGGTCGTCGCCTCACCCACGACGCCCTGGAGGACGCCGGGTACGACGTCACCGAGACCACCGTCGAGTACACCGCACCGCTGAGCGTCGACGCGGTCGTCGGCGGGGTGCTCTCCGCGATGCCCCTGCCGCCGGAGCCCGAGCGCGGCAGGTTCGCCGCCGAGCTCGGACGACGGCTGGATCCCTACGGAGCCCTCACCGAGCACGTCTGCGTGACCCTGCAGCTGGGGATCCCCCGCCGCTGACCCACCGCACGGCCCGAGCCACGCTGCGAGGATGGGTCCCGTGCCCGCACCGCGTCACGACCCTGCCGAGGAGCACGCCGCATGACGACCGCCGCACCCGACCACCACGCACGCACCACGGTCCTGACCGCACCGTGGTCGTTCCCCGGGGAGGAGGTGCTGCGGGCCGTCGACGGCTCACCCGACGGGTTGACGGGGCGCGAGGCCGACGAGCGGCTCGTGCGGGACGGGCGCAACGAGCTGCCCGAGCCGCCGCAGCCGTCGGCCCTCAAGCGTCTGTTGAGCCAGTACGCCGACGTGCTGATCTACATCCTGATCGCGGCCGCGGTCCTCAAGGCGTTCACGGGCGACTGGGTGGACTTCGCCGTCATCGTCGTGGTGATCGTCGCGACGGGCCTCATCGGGTTCATCCAGGAGGGTCGGGCGGCGTCCGCGCTGGCGGGACTGCGCAAGATGCAGTCGCTGCGCGCGCAGGTCCGGCGCGACGGCACCTGGGGGGTCGTCGACTCGGCGACGCTCGTCGTGGGCGACGTCGTGCGGGTGCGCAGCGGTGACCGGGTGCCGGCCGACGTCCGGCTCCTCGGACCCACGCAGCTGCAGGTCGACGAGTCCGCGCTGACGGGCGAGTCCCTGGCGGCGAGCAAGGCCGACGGCCTGAACGAGCCGGACGCGGGGGTGGGCGACCGGACCTCGATGCTGTTCTCCGGGACGCTCGTGACGTCCGGCACCGGTGAGGGCGTGGTCGTGGCAACGGGGGCGGGCACCGAGATCGGGCGCATCTCGGCGCTCGTGTCCGAGCAGGATGCGATGGACACGCCCCTGGCCCGGCAGCTCTCGCACCTCGGCCGCCAGCTGTCGGTGCTGATCGGCGTGCTCGCCGTCGTCATGCTGCTGGTCGGCCGGTTCGTGCACGGCCTGGGCGTCGACGAGCTCATCTCCGCGGCCATCGGGTTCGCCGTCGCCGCCGTCCCTGAGGGGCTCCCCGCGCTGGTCACGATCACGCTGGCGCTGGGCGTGCAGCAGATGGCCCGGCACCACGCGATCACCCGCAAGATGGCGGCGGTCGAGACGCTCGGCTCGACGACGACGATCTGCTCGGACAAGACGGGGACGCTCACCCAGAACGAGATGACCGCCCGCAGCGTCGTCACCGCGGCGGGCGCCTACTCGGTCGAGGGCACCGGTTACGACCCCGTCGGCCGGGTCACGACCACGGACGGGACGACCGCGGACCTGGCCTCGCACCCCGACCTCGCCGCACTCGTGCTGGCGGTCGGCCTGTGCAACGACGCGCACGTCGAACCGACGGACGAGGGCTGGCGCGTCGTCGGTGCGCCGACGGAGGGCGCCCTGGACGTCCTCGCCGCGAAGGCGGGCCTGGACCGCACGGGCGCCACCCGGGTCGGTGCGGTGCCGTTCGAGTCCGCGCACAAGTTCGCCGCGACCCTGGACGACGTCCCGTCGGGCGCGACGAGTCTGGTCCACGCCGTCGGGGCCCCGGACCGACTGCTCGACCGGTGCGACACCGAGCGGGACGCGGACGGCGGCGTCCGGCCGCTGGACCGGCCCGCCTGGGACCGGCGGATCGACGAGCTCTCCGCGGGCGGCCTGCGTGTGCTCGCCGCGGCGTCCCGCCCCGCCGACGGCGTCGACGCCCTCACCCTCGACGACCTCGACGCCGGGCTCACGTTCCTCGGGGTCGTCGGCATCGTCGACCCGCCGCGACCCGAGGCCACCGCGGCGATCGCCGAGGCGCACGCCGCGGGGATCCGCGTGAAGATGATCACCGGCGACCATCGCGGCACCGCCACGGCGATCGCCCGCGAGCTCGGCATCTCCCCCGACGACGGCCCGGTCCGGGCGCTGACCGGCGCCGAGCTGCAGGCCATGGACGACGACGAGCTGCGTGGGGTGGTGCGCGACGTCGACGTCTACGCCCGGACCTCCCCCGAGCACAAGCTCCGGATCGTGCGCGCCCTGCAGTCCCACGGCGAGGTCGTCGCGATGACCGGCGACGGCGTGAACGACGCGCCGTCGATCACGCGGGCGGACGTGGGCGTCGCGATGGGCATCAAGGGCACGGAGGCCACCAAGGAGGCCGCGGACATCGTCCTGGCCGACGACAACTTCGCGACGATCGAGCGGGCGGTCGAGGAGGGTCGGCGGATCTACGACAACATCCGCAAGGCTGTCGTGTTCCTCCTGCCCACCAACGGTGCGCAGTCGCTCGTGATCCTGGTCGCGGTCCTGGCCGGGCTGGCCCTCCCGCTGTCGCCCGTGCAGATCCTCTGGATCAACCTCGCGACCGCGATCACGCTCTCGCTGACGCTCGCGGGCGAGCCGGCGGAGCCCGGCATCATGCGGCGCAAGCCCCGGTCCCCCACGGAGCAGGTGCTGTCGTCGCGCGCGATCGCGGTGATCCTGATCGCCTCGGTGGTCATCGGTGCAGCAACCCTGGTGGTCTTCATCCTGGAGCGTGACCGCACGGGTGACTATGCCGGCGCGCAGACGTCCGCGGTCATGATGCTGGCGCTCGGCCAGCTCGCGTTCCTGCTGAACTGCCGCCTGCTCAACGGGTCGGCCTTCACCGTGCGGGTGCTCACCGGCAACCGCAGCCTGTGGATCTCCGCCGGCGCCCTGCTCGTCCTGCAGCTCGTGTTCACCTACGCGCCGTTCATGAACGCGTGGTTCGACTCCACCCCCATCGGTCTGTACAGCTGGGGCCTGACGGCCGGGATCGCCGTGGTGGTGTTCGTCGTCATCGAAGCCGCGAAGGCCGTCCTGCGCCGCGCGGGCGACCGCCACGCCGCCTAGCGCTCAGGTCGAGGGGCGCGGGTCGTCGAGCAGCCGCCGGACCGCCGCCCGGGACACGAGCAGCGCCACGACGAGGAGGGTCACCGGCAGGAAGCCGCCCAGGCTCACGGCGTCGCCGAACACGAGGTCGACCAGGGCGAGGACGACGAGCTTGCTTCCCGCGGCGACGACCCAGAGCGCCACGCCTGCGGCGACCTTCCCCCGTCGCGACGTCGCCGCGTGGAACAGGGCGAGGACTCTCCCCTTGAGCCTCAGGACGAGCTCCAGGGCGACCTTGAGCAGGACCGCGGTCAGCAGCGACAGCGTGAAGCTCTCGCTGAGGACGGCAGGGACGTACTCGATGGCGAGGTTGAGGACGACCACGTAGACGAAGACGTCCACGACGTCGGCCGGCCGGGACCGGAGCCAGGTGCGGACCGGTCGCGCGGACGCCGAGGCGACGGGCTCGCGTTCTGCGGTCACGGCACCATCGTGGCGTACGCGGCGGTGCCAGGATGTCCGGATGCGGATCAAGCGGCAGGTGGTGGTGTTCGACGCCGCCGACGTCGAGCAGGAGAGCGCGTTCTGGGCGACGCTGCTCGGGGGCACCGTCCTGGTCGAGGAGAGCTGGCACTCCGTCCTCGTCGACGGTGAGCCGCGGATCGACGTCCAGTCGGCTCCGGACCACGTGCGGCCCGAGTGGCCCGACGGTCAACCGCAGCAGGTGCACCTCGACCTGTACGTGGACGACATCCACGCCGCCCACGAGCACGCCCTGGCCGCAGGAGCGGTCCTGCTCCAGGCGGCGACCGACGTCTCGACCCCCGACGGGTTCCAGGTCTACGCCGACCCGGCGGGACACCCGTTCTGCCTGTGCTGGGGGCCGTGAGCTAGTCGTCGGCCAGCGTGACCGCGGGTCGTGGGCGGGTGTCGACCGTGAGCCGGAAGACGTCCGGCCGGTGGTAGTGCCCGGTGGGGTCGAAGAGCCGACGCGCGGCGCGGACCTGGGCGAGATCGATGTCGGCGGTGAGGATGGTCTCCTCGTGGCGGGCCGGTCCCGCGAGCAGCTCCCCGTTCGGCCCGACGATCACGCTGTTGCCGGGTTCCACCCAGCCGCCGTCACCTTCTTTGACGGTCCATACCTCGTCGCGACGCGGGAAGTCGGCGGGGATCTGGTCGATGTGGGTGCACGGGTTGACGCCGATGACGTAGCAGCGCCCCTCGCGGGCGATGTGGCGCAGGGTCGCGACCCAGCCGTCACCCGTGGCCAGCGTGGGGGCGGCCCAGATGTCGACCCCCTGCGCGTAGAGGTAGAAGCGCGCCAGCGGCATGTAGTTCTCCCAGCACGTCAGCCCGCTGAGCCGCCCGAACGGCGTCTCCACGACGGGCAGCGTCGACCCGTCGCCCATCCCCCAGACCGTGCGCTCCGAGCCGGTCGGCATGAGCTTGCGGTGCTTGGCGAGCAGCCGCCCGTCCGGACCGAGGTAGAGGGTGGTGTTGTAGATCGTCGAACCGTGCGGCTCTCGCTCCTCGACGTTGACCACCACGTGCACGCCGGCCTCCGCGGCGGCGGCGCCCAGCGCCGCGGTCTCCGGGCCGGGCACGACGACCGCCTGGTCGAGGAGCAGCGCGAACCACTCCTCGTCGCCGTCCCAGATGGGCCGGGAGTCCATCCAGATGGGGGTGCCCGGGATGAAGACCTCCGGGAAGACCACGAGGTGGGCGCCGTCGGCGGCGGCCTTCTCGATCAGTCCGACCGCCTTCTCGACACACCCCTGACGGTCCATGAGCACGGGTGCGGCTTGGACCGCCGCCACGCGGGTGAGAGTCATGCGCGGGTCTCCTCCCTACAGGCTGATCGTGGCGAGGACCGGCCGGTGGTCCGACCCCGGCTCTCCGCGGCGGTCGTTCGGGTCGTCGGTGATCGACGGGACCGGTCCGGCACCGTCGGTCGTGACCGCGCCGTCGGCGACGAGGCCGACGAGCGCGTGGCTGACGAGGATGTGGTCGATCAGCTCCTTGCGGCCGCGGTACTCACGCGTGAAGCGCTGCTCCTCGGGGATCCGGGCGGCCAGGTTCCAGAGCCGCTGGCGGTCGCCGGCGTCCGGTCGCGCGAACCCGCCGGTGCCGATCTCCGAGCCGGTGGGTCCGAGCAGGATCTGCGTCGTCGCCGCCTCCGGCCCGTCGTTGAGGTCGCCGAGCACCACGACCGCGGCGCTGCCGACGAGCGCGCCGAGCCTGCGGGACGCGGCCGCCCGGACGGTGACCGACTCGGACGACCGCCGGTTCAGGGCGTAGGCGCCGAACCGTGCGCGCTCACCCTCGTCGTCCGTCGAGAACCGCCCCCCGGGAAACGTCAGGAGCTTCGACTTCAGGTGGCATGCGATCAGGTCGATGCGCCGGCCACCGACGTTCACCCGCACCTGGAGCGCGGGGCGCCCCATCGTCGAGCTGGACACCGGGGTGTCGTCGACCTGGACCGGGCGCAGGCCGGCCGGGAACGCGGCCCACTGGCGCACGGCGGTCAGGGGCAGCCGGGACAGGAACCCGACCCGGATGCCCCGCCGGTCGGGCGCGGCCGTCGCCTGGTGCCAGGTCCCGCCCACGCGCTCGCCGAGGTCGGTCAGGGCAGCGACGTCACCGACCTCCTGCACCGCCAGGACGTCGGGATCCATCGTCGCGACGACGTCCGCGAGCGACGTGATCTTCGCCTGGTACGCGGCGCCGGTCTCGGGTCCGGCGTCGTCGCCAGGGAGGAAGAGGTTCTCCAGGTTCCACGTGCAGATCCGCACCATGGTGACCACCCCATCGAGTCCCCTCTGGTCTACTCCCCCGTGCGGCGCCCGACAAGGCTCGGCGCGGCACGCGCGGCCAGCGTCACAGGGTCGAGGGTGCAGTCGAGGACGGTCCCGGGCTCGTCCGCGTCGAGCGGCTCGAGCGTCGCCAGCTGCGTGTCGAGCAGGGACACCGGCATGAAGTGACCCGCACGGTCTCGCATCCGGGCGGCCAGCTGATCGCGGGTCCCGACGAGGTGCACGAACCGCAGGCCGGGCACGACCTCCCGGAGCAGGTCGCGGTAGGCGCGGCGCAGCGCGGAGCACGCGACCACCGCCCCGCCCGGCGGCGCGGCGAGCGCTCGGCCGACGGACCCGAGCCACGGCCACAGGTCGGAGTCGTCGAGCGGTGTGCCGCGGGCCATCTTGGCCAGGTTCTCCTCACGCTCGTCCTGTTCAGGCTCGACGAGTCCGTCTTCTCCCGGGAGCTCGCACCGTTGGCCGGCTTCTACCCGTCGGTGTACGTCGGGGCGCCCTGGTGGTTCCTCGACGCCCCCGACGCGATCCGGCGCTGGCGGTCCTCCGTCTCCGAGACCGCGGGCATGTCCCGGACCAGCGGGTTCATCGACGACACCCGGGCGCTCTGCTCGATCCCGGCCCGCCACGACATGGCGCGACGGCTCGACGCCGGCTACCTCGCCGGCCTCGTGGCCGACCACCGGCTCGAGGAGGACGAGGCGGCCGAGGCCGTGGTCGACCTGGTGCGCGGACGGCCGACGGAGGTGTTCGGGCTCTAGGTGGTCGCCCAGCGGTGGTCAGGTCGCGTGCCTCGACCCGAAGCGGTACGCCGTCTGTCCGTGCCCGCCCCCGAACGCCAGCACCTTGTCCGGCACGACCCGGTAGACCCACGCGCCCTCGGAGCCACCGCCGGACTCGGACCGCTCGACGAAGCCCTCCCCGCGCACGTCGAACAGCCAGTCCTCGCCGTACTTCGCGTACCAGGCGTCGGCCAGCGTCTGCAGCGCGGCGGGCTCCGTGACCCGCACCGCCACCCCCTCGACCACCAGCTCGACGCCGCTGTCCCACCCACCGGCTCCCGTGCTGCCGGTCGTCACCGCGACGTGCGCGTTGCCGTCGAGGTTGCGCGCCTTCTGCTCGTGCGGGCCGGTGCAGAAGGCGAAGGAGCCGTCGTGCCAGACGCCGACGAGCGGCACGGCGTGCGGGCGGCCGTCCGTGCGGACGGAGACGATCCAGTAGAGCTGCGCGGAGCTCAGTCGACGCTCGATCTCGGCCCACGGCGGTGCGGTCGCCGTGGCGTCGCCGTACCTCGGGTCGATGACCCCGCTCGGTCCCGTCTCACGCATGCGTCCCTCCGTGCTCGACCCGGAGCCACACCACACCGTGCGCCGGGACCGTGAGACCGGCACGCAGGTCGACGACGTCGCCGGCGAGCAGGTCCTGCGCCGGCGAGGGCAGCCCGGAGAGCGTCGTGGCGTCCACGTGCTGCGGGTCGTCGGCCATGTTGGCGACCACCAGCACCAAGGTGCCCGGCCCCGGACGCTGGTAGGCCACCAGGTGCGGGTTGTGGGTGTCGAAGGTGATGAGGGCGTTCCCCGCCAGCTCCGGCGTGCGTCGGCGGACGTCGATCAGGTGCCGGAGGCGCGCGTAGATCCGCCCGGCATCCGTCGACGGGTCGTCCCGTCGCGCGTACGCACCGGCCGGGTAGCGCGGTCGGTTCACCCAGCGCGTGTCCTCACCGTGGCCCGGCTCGTCGAGGGCGGCGTAGTCGTTCAGCTGGCCGACCTCGTCGCCGAGGAACAGCAGCGGTATCGCGCCGGTGGACAGGACGATCGCGTGCGCCAGCACGATCCGGTCCACCGCACCGGCGTCGCCCGCCTCCAGGCCCGCCAGCGACGCGGTGGTGCCCGCGATCCGACAGTCCCCGGTGCGCGGGTTGTCCTGGAACGGCACCCCACGCGCGAACGACCCGGGGAACCGGTCGACGAAGAACCGGTTGAGGAACCGCCGGTGCGCGGCGGCGTCGATGCCGAGCTCGGCGGCGTCCTCGTCGGCGAAGGTCCACCCGATGTCGTCGTGGCTGCGCACGTAGCTGACCCACGACGTCCCGGGCGGCAGCGCGTGGCGCCGCTCGAGCGCCTGCTGGAGCAGCCGACCGTCCCGCGTGGCCAGCGAGCTCCAGATCAGCGCCATCTGCAGCGGGTCGTACGACAGCTGGCACTCGTCGACGCTGATGTACTCGATGACCTCGTCCGGGTGGACGATCGCCTCGGACTTGAACAGGACCGCCGGTGCGGCGATCCGGCACACCGCGTTGAAGGCCTGGAGCAGCAGGTGCGCCTGCGGCAACGACTCGCACGACGTGCCGAGCTGCTTCCAGATGAACGCCACGGCATCCATCCGCAGGATGTCGACGCCCTGGTTCGCGAGGAACAGCATCTCCCCCGCCATCGCCCGGAACACCGCCGGGTTGGCGTAGTTGAGGTCCCACTGGAACGAGTGGAACGTCGCCCACACCCACCGCTCGCCCGCGCCGTCGGGCGTCGGCACGGGCACGAACGACCCGGGGTGGTCGTCGGGGAAGATCTCCCGCACGGTGCGCTCGTACGCGTCCGGCAGGGTGCGGTCGGGGAAGAACCAGTAGAACGCCTCGTGCTCCGGGTCCCCGGCGCGCGCCGCGCGGGCCCAGGCGTGCTCGTCCGACGTGTGGTTGAAGATGAAGTCGACCACCAGCGCGATCCCGCGCGCCCGCAGCTCGGTCGCCAGGTCCGCGAGCTCGGCCATCGTGCCCAGCGACGGGTCGACCGCACGGTAGCTCGACACCGCGTACCCGCCGTCCGAGTTCTCCGCCGGCGCCTCGAACAGCGGCATCAGGTGCAGGTACGTCAGACCGAGCTCCTCCAGGTACGGGATCGCCCGGCGGACCCCGGCGAGGTCACCGGCGAACCGGTCCACGTACAGGACGCCGCCGAGCATCCGCTGCGATGTGAACCAGGTCGGGTCCGCCTCGCGGGCGTCGTCGAGCGCGTGCAGGTCGGCGGGGCGCTCCTGCCAGCTCGTGGCCAGCTGACCGGCGAGCAGCGCCAGCTCGCGGGCCGTGGCCTCCCCCGGCCCGTACACCTGCTCGAGCAGATGCTCCAACCGCCCGAAGTGCCGGTCGAAGCGCGCCATCAGGGTCGCCCACTGGGCGTCGGTCGTCCCCGGACGGCGGGCGGCCGTGACTGCCGCCGCTGCGTCCTGCGGGACCGGACGCCCCGACGGGGTGTTCTCGAGGCGGGTCCCGCGTCGGCCGGTCACCCTCGCAGACTCACCCGCCCGGCCACGCGCGTCAACCGGGGAGCAGCCTGCGCGTCTGTTCTCCTGGTGCTGCGGACTAAGGTGTGGCGGAGCTGGAGTGGGGAGGCGAGAACCGTGCCACGGTTGACGAGTGCCGATGTGGCGCGGGAGAGCGGCGTCTCGCGCACGACCGTCAGCTACGTCCTGAACGGCAAGACCGGCGTCACCATCCCGGAGTCCACCCGGCAGCGTGTCCGCGACGCCGCAGCCCGCCTCGGCTACACGCCGTCCGCCGCCGCCCGCACCCTGCGCTCCGGCCGCAGCGACCTCGTCCTGTGCGTCCTGCCGGACTGGACGATCGGCCCGGTCATCGACACCCTGCTCGACCACCTGGCCACCCGGCTCGCCGACCGTGGCCTGTCCGTCCTGGTCCACCAGTCGCGCGGGCCCCGGCCCCTGTCCGACCTGTGGCGGGCGGTCACCCCGCGGGTGGTCCTCGGGCTGGCCCCGTTCGCCGAGGACGACGAGCGTGCGATGCGCCAGGCCGGCATCCAGGTGGTCGGCAGCGCGCTCGACGCGGACGCGCAGCCCGGCACCTTCTCCGTGCCGCAGACCAGGATCGGGCAGCTGCAGGTCGAGCACCTCGCCGAACGCGGTCACCGCGTCGTGGCGTACGCCGCCCCGAGCGACGACCGGCTGGCCGCCTTCGCCGACCGGCGCCTCGCCGGTGCGGTGCTGGGCTGCGCACGGCTCGGCCTGCCCGAGCCGCAGGTCGAGGCCGTCGCCCTCGACGTCGCCTCGGCCGTCGCCGCCGTCCGGAGCTGGCGGTCGGGCACCGAGCCCGTGACCGCCGTCGCCGCCTACAACGACGAGGTGGCGCTCGCCGTCCTGGCCGGGCTGCGCGCCGAAGGGCTGCGCACGCCGGAGGACGTCGCCGTCATCGGGGTCGACGACATCCCTGCCGCGCGTCTCGCCGCTCCGGCGCTCACGACGATCTGGCAGGCCATCGACGCGCAGGCGCGCTACCTCGCGGACGCGGTCCTCGCCGCGCTGGACGACACGGTCGAGCCGCCGGCCCAGCCGGACGACGTCTTCCACGTCATCGCCCGGGACTCGACGTAGCACGCCGCGGCCCAGCAGCGATCGCTCGCTGCCGGGCCGCCGTGTCGCTCGCCTAGCTGAACGTGAACCAGTTGAGGTTCATGAAGTCGGCCGGCTGACCGGAGTCGAACGTTAGGTAGACCGTGTGGGTACCGGTCGTGGCCTGGATGTTCGCCGGGATCGTGCGCCAGGTCTGCCAGCCGCCGGTGTTCGCGATGGCGAAGCTCCCGATGGACGGGCCGGTGAGGCTGTCGAGCCGCACGTTGACCAGCCCGCTGACCCCACCGGCCGCCCCGGACGCGACCCGGGCGCTGAACGTCCCCTTCGGGATGTTGCCGAAGCTGACGTTGTCGAACCGGACGTGGTCGCCGTTCGCGATCCAGGCGATGTTCTGGCCACCGTCGGTGTCCGACGTCGTCTCCTTGGCGACGCCCGCCATGCCGGAGTACGCCTCCGCCTGGATCCGTGACGTCGCGTCGGTGCCCGTCGACCCGGAGGTCGTGGTGACGGACACGGCGCTGCTCGAGGCCGACCGGTTCCCGGCCGCGTCGTACGCCCGCACGGTGAACGAGTAGGTGGTGGACGCCGACAGGCCGGTCGCCGTGTACGTCCGGCTCGAGGTCGTACCGATCACCGAGCCACCACGCAGCACCTCGTAGCCGGTCACGCCGACGTTGTCCGTGGACGCCGACCACGCCAGCGTCGTCGCCGACGACGTGGTCCCCGAGGCGGCCAGCCCGGACGGGGCCGACGGGGCGGTCGTGTCACCGCTGGCTGCCGACGTGGTGACCGACCGTGCCGTGCTGCTCGACGAGCGGTTGCCCGCCGCATCCAGCGCCCGGACCGTGAACGAGTACGTCGTCGACGGGGACAGGCCGGAGGCGGTGTACGTGGTGCCCGACACGGTGCCGACGACCGACCCGTCGCGGAGCACCTCGTAGCCGGTCACCGCGACGTTGTCCGTCGAGGCCGTCCACGACAGGTTCGTCGACGACGACGTGGTCCCCGAGGCCGTCAGGTACGCCGGCGTCGTGGGTGCTGTCGTGTCGGACGGCACGGTGGTGTTGGAGCTCGCCACCGAGCGCGCCGGGACGGCCAGCGTGACGCCGTTGGAGAAGGTCACGGTGATCGCCGACCCGCTCATGTTCGCCGCCTGGTAGGTGCGGACGCCGTTCTTGACGAAGACCGCGTGCAGCGGGGTGTTCGCCGTGACGGACCGGTCGACGGTGCCCAGACCCGACAGGGACTTGAGCCAGTAGAACGTGTGTGCCCGCGACTCCCCCTCCTCGACCGCGTACGACCCGGCCTGCGAGCGGAACTGCGAGAGCGCCGTCGGGGCGTCGGCCAAGGCCTGGAACTCCCAGATGATGTCCTGCCAGACCGTCGCCGGGCCGCCGTTGTTGCGTTCGAGCTCGGCGATGTTGCGACTGATGTACGACGGGTTGTAGCCCAGGTACAGGTGCCCCGCGGTGCTGGGAAGCAGGTTGATGCCCTGGATCATCTCCGGCTCGGCGCTGAACCACGTCGAGTAGGAGCCGCCGTCGCCCCAGACCATGCCGACCGTCGAGTGCCCGAACGCGGCCGGGAACGCCTCGTCGTCGGTGTCGAACCAGTAGTTCTCGATGGCGGACGCCTGCGTCGTGTAGAGGTAGATGCCCAGGTCACGGACCGTCTTGTTGCCGGTGACCTGACCCCACTGGATGAGCCCGCTGGCGAAGTTCATGCCCTCCGACGACGACTCCTGGTTGTTGCCGGCCGCGAACGCGCCGTGCCCGGCGGCCCAGTCGTGGCCGGCGTAGATGTCGAAGTCGCGCAGGAACGGGAACCGGGTGTCGCTGCGGTCCCAGTTGGCCGCGTCCTTGATGACCGTGTTGACCATGCCGCCGTAGGCGGACTCCGCCGCCCACGAGGGATCGAACTGCGCGACCGTGGCAGCACCGACCACGTAGTAGCCGTAGTGGAAGTGGTGGTCGTTGAGGTCGGTGTCGGAGCCGTAGGACGCCGGGTACCCGATCAGCGTGCCCCACGACGGGTTGTACCAGAACGACCGGGTCGTCTCCCCCGGTGACGCCGTCATCCAGTCCGTCAGCCGGGTCTTCATCGCGCCGACGAGGCTGTCCCGGGCGGACGTGTTGCCGGTGAGGTTGGCCATGTGGGCGACCTGCGCGGCACGCCCGAAGGCCTTGCCGGTCCAGTACGTGTCCTCCCCGAAGCCCGCGAACGGGTCACCGGACGCGACCTGCGAGATGTAGCCGTTCAGCTGCGTGGCGTCCGCGGAGCCCGCGGGGAACCCGGTGTTCGCGAGCTGCGGGAGGACGCCGTTGAACGTCGAGACGGTCTGGAACTGCGAGCTGCCGACCACGACCCGCATCGGGCCTCGCGGCGACGTGTAGGAGTAGCTGCTCAGCGTCGCGCCGGTGAGGTTGTCACGCTGGTGCGGGTAGAGCGCGTAGACGGTGCCCGTGCCGGACCCCTGGCGAGCCGTCGTGGTGAACGCGTAGGTGGCGGTCATCTTGGCGGTGGACTCGTTGTAGGACCAGGAGACCTTGGTGCCGGTCACGTGGTTGTGCGCGTACGGCGCGTAGGCGCTCAGCGCGGCGGCGCGGTCGGCGGCGCTGCTGCTCGGCGTGGTCGGCAGCACCGCGACCGAGAAGAACGACCCCCCGTTCAGGGACGAGCTGATGGTGCTCCCCGAGACGGACCAGGTCGAGCCGGTCGGTCCGAACGCGGCGTAGTCGTGGCCGTTGATGGTGTACCCGATCGCGGCGTTGCCGTTGCTCCACACGGTCGGCGCCGCCGCACCCGTGAGGGTGGCGTTGCCGCCGGTCTTCGTCGCGTAGACGAAGGGCAGGCCGTGCCCGAACGTGGTGCGCAGG
This sequence comes from Cellulomonas terrae, assembly GCF_007990265.1. Classification (GTDB taxonomy): domain Bacteria; phylum Actinomycetota; class Actinomycetes; order Actinomycetales; family Cellulomonadaceae; genus Cellulomonas; species Cellulomonas terrae. Next base: position 231,139 of record NZ_BJWH01000002.1, on the reverse strand, counting down.
CTGCTGCTGCCGTTGGTCCAGAGCTCACTGACGGTCCAGTCGGAGTACCCGTCGACCTTGCCGTCGGCGTCGAGCCCGGCGATCCCGAGGCGGAAGTCCTCGGCGTAGTTGTAGTGGTACTCCCCGACGCCCGTGGCGGTCCCGGAGATGCTGACCGTCGTCGGGTAGCTCACCCCGAGGCCGTTCGTGTACGCGTGGAAGGCGAGCGGGTGCGCCATGAGGTTCTCGGAGACCGACGCGCAGTTGAACTTGCGCCACAGCAGCGAGGTCCACCAGTCGTTCGTCGGGATCGCTCCGGCCGGGAAGTTCGACGTCACGTGCGCCCGGGGGTTGGTGATCGGGGTGTTGTTGCACTCCGTGGGCACGGCGCCGCCGGTGGGGGTGCCCTCCGCGTAGCTGCCCGCTCCGACCGTCACCGCCTCCGCACGGGGCACGGGCAGCGCGATCGCCTGCACCAGGTATGCCAGCAGGGCGCCGACCGCGATCATCGCGACGAGCCGGCGGCGGTCCAGTGGGCGACTCGACATGGTCGGTCGTGGGTGAGCAGACATCCAGGTGTCTCCGTTCCGGTACGGCACGTCGAGCCGGCCGAGGGGTCGACGACGACGAGCCCGAGGGCGCGAGGGTCCGGCCGTCGGTCGACGGCCGGTCAGCGGGCCGTCCGGACCAGCGCGACGCTGCGCTGGGCACGGTCAGCCCTGGGCGGTGCGGTACGTGCGGGTGGGGACGCCCGCAGTGAGCCGGCCGTGACACGGGGACCGTGCGCTGGCCTGGGGGTGGATGTCGAGACGGCCCGGGACGCGCTCCCTCGACGGTGAGGGAGGTCGGCCCTGGTGACTCGTGTCACTCCTGGGCTCACCTTCTGCCCGGACCGGACGAAAGTCAAGCGGTGGATCACCGAAGACAGCGCAGGTACGACTCACGACGACGCCCGCCCCGGTCCGGGACGGGCGTCGTCGTGCGCCTGCGGGTGCGGCTCAGCCGGCCGCAGCGATGAAGGCGAGCATCGCGGAGCGCGAGCTGCCGTCGTCGACCGCGACGTCCGGCAGGCTCGTCGCCTCCTGCCACGCCGCCGCCGCGTCGTCCGCACCGGCCAGGGCCCGGTACATCAGCAGGTAGCCGCCGAACTGCACGCCGTACCCGCCGGGGGTCGCTTCCTCCACCGACGCGCGGATCCGCTCCGGGTCCACGCCGTCGGCGATCGACGTCTGCACCGGCCCCATGGGGATGAGCTGGATGCCGAGGATCGCGTTCGGCTCCGGGCTGAACCACGTGGCGTAGTCCCGCTTGCCGCCCCAGTTGAGCGACACCATCGTGTGGTCGAACCCCTCGAACTGCTCGAGGTCCGGAGCAGTCCAGTAGGTCCGCGCGGTCAGCGCCTCGGTGGACGCCAGCCAGGTCGCCTCGGCCGCCAGGTCCGGCTGGTCCGACGCCTCGGCCCACAGACCCAGACCGTTCCAGGCCGTGACCGCCTCCGACGACGACTCCTGGTTGTTCCCGTCGGCGAACGGGGAGGTGCCCGACGCCCACGAGTGGCCGGCGTAGGGGTCGTACGACCGCAGCTGCGGCAGCACGTCGGACGGCCGTGCCGCGGCGATGTCCTGCGCGAGCAGGTCCATCACCGGGGCGAGCTCGCTCGCCAGCTCCGGGTCGTCCTGCGCGAGCAGGCCCGCCGCGGCGAGGATGTAGCCGTAGTGGAAGTGGTGGTCGTTGAGCTCGTCCGACCCGAAGGACGGCGTCAGCCCGATCACCGAGCGGGCCGCCTCGTCGTACACGAAGCACCGGGCGTCGCGTGCGGCGCACCCGTCGGGCTCGGCCCACTCCCGCAGCGCCTCGACGGTCGTGGCCTTCAGGTCGGCCACCACGTCCTGCGCCCCGAGCTGCTCGCCCAGCACGACCAGCGACGCCGCGCGGTTGAGCGCCTTGCCGCCGAAGTACGTGTCGGACGGGAAGGCCGGCGTGTCTGCGACGTCGGCCTCCAGCGCGGCGACGATGGCCGTGCGCTCGTCGTCGGAGATCCCGGCCAGGTCCAGCGAGCCGGTGGGCGGCAGCGCCGGTGCGAACGACGTCAGCTGCGAACCGGCACACAGCTCCAGGTCCCCGTAGACGCTCGGGTACGCGCCCAGCCCGCAGTCCGCACGCTCCGGCTGGTCGCCGCTGCGGTGGTGCGGCATGAGCACGTAGGCGCTCGGCGAGCCGCCCGCGGTGCGGTACGTCAGGGTCGTGCGGGCGAGCCGGTCGTCGACGCCGTACGTGACGTCGACACCGGTGACCGGGTCGGCGGCCGCGGCGCGCAGGGTGGTGGCCGCTGCGTCGCTCGCGTCCGGGGGCAGCGCGTACCAGGTCGCCGTCTCCCCCGCGCCCAGCGTCGTCGAGCCGCCGTCGGTAGCGCCGCCGACGAGCCCCCACTGCGAGGTGCCCGCGTCGGCGGTCGCGCCGCCGTCACCTGCCTCGAACGCACCGCCGGTGACGGTCGAGCTGACCGTGACGTCCTGCTCGGCCGTGAGGCTGACGAACGGGGACCCCGCCGCCAGGACCACGTGGCCGATGACCGCACCCGAGCCGTCGAGCAGGTCGACGGTCACGCTCACCGGGTCGGCAGCGCTGACCTGCGCGGAGGCCGCACCCGCGTCGACGGTCACCGCCGGCACGTGCGGCGCGATGATGACCTTCGAGTCCACCGTCGGCGACGGCAGCCCGAGCGTGAAGCCCGAGTCCGTGAGCCCGAACGAGAGCGGCTCGGCGAACACCGGTTGCGGCTGGTCGCCGAACACCAGGCCGCTGTACCACCGGTTGCTGGGCGGCACCACGCCCGGGGCGAGGCGCACCGGGTCGATCTTGGCGACGGACTGCGCGGGGACCCCGGCGACGAGAGCCGCGGAGTCGACCTCCGGAGGGGTGGCGTCCGGCGGCCCGTCGACGTCGGCGACCGGAGCGGAACCCGCAGCCCCGCCGTCGTCGCTGGACGCTGTGTCGTCGTCAGCCCAGGGCGCGACCGCGACGAGCACGGCGACGAGGACGGCGACGACGGCGGCCGCCACACCGGCGATCCACCACCGGCGACGGGACGTGGGCGGGGGTCGCACCTCGGTCAGGGTGTCTGTGGTTCGAGTGGTCATCCGAAGAGTCCTCCCAGGTAGGTCTTGACGGAGGCCGCGGTGCGCGTCACCACTCCGTCGTTGTCCAGGTGCAGCTCGGCCGTCACCGGCGTACCGGCGGACACGAGCCCGTTCTGCGCACCGTCCTTCAGCGCGTCACCGGTCAGCGTCAGCACCGCTTGGGCGCTCCCCGCGACCGTCTCGACCTGGACCTCGGACACGTGCGCGGTGATGGACCGCTGGTTGGGCAGCACGACCGTCACGGTGGCGTCGTCCGCCACCCGTGCGTACTCCTTCGGGGTGAGGGTGTACTCGGCCTGCACGTACAGCGTGTCCGCGCGCTGCACGGTCGCCAGCTGAGCAGCCGACTGGACGAACGTGCCGCGCTCGGAGAAGACCTCCGTGACCACGCCGTCGCCCGTGGCCAGCACGACGAGCCGGCCCTCCGCGTCGATCTGGGTCGCTTCCGTCGCCGGACGCGCGAAGCCGTTCTTCACGTCGTACTGCAGGGTGGCGGAGTCGATGACGAACAGCTGCTGCCCGGTGGTCACCGGGTCACCGACGTCGACGAGCTGGTCGACGACCAGGCCCGAGTAGGGGGAGCCCACGCCATAGTTCTTGGCGAGGATCTGCGCGGAGTCGCTCACGGCGACACCCCGGGTCTCGTTGAGCTGGTAGGTGGCGAGGGCGGCGACGACGAGCACGACGAGCATGCCCGCGAGAAGTCTGATGCGGCTGGTCCAGGTCATGCGGCACCTCCAGGAAGTGCGGTGGCGGGGACGGTCGCGAGGGCACGACGGGGTGCGCGCTGCGCCTTGAGGGCGGCTCGGGCGCGGTGCCCTTCTTTCCAGGCGGTGATGACGAAGCCGCCGAGGATCAGGGTGTTGGTGGCGTTCCAGGCGAGCGCGAGGCTCCCGTACCCGTTGCCCATGTCCTTCCACACGCCGACCACCGTGGTGATGAGCAGGAACTGGAAGAACAGGACCTGCGGGACCATGAACGCGAAGGGCGAGCGATAGGCGCCCTTCTGTCCGGTGACGTGCCACTTCTGGTCCTTCTTGAAGATGGCGTTGATCAGCGCACGGGTGTAGATCGGGAAGGACACGGCGGCGAGCAGGAGGACCTGCCACCGGAACGAGCCGAGCGTGTAGAACGCCACGAGGATCTGCATCACGTAGAAGCCCGCGTAGTACAGGGCCCACGTCAGCGGCGTGATCGTGAGGTTCATGGGCGTGAGGTTGAAGTAGATCTGCAGGGGTGGCACCAGGATCAGCAGGAGGGGTGCGATGCCCGTCAGGTAGTGCGTGGAGGTCACCAGGTACTGGATCCGCTGGTCCATGGTGAGGTTGCGCTTCGGGGACAGCGGGTTGTGGGTGAGCATGATCTCGAAGCCGCCCGTGGCCCAGCGCAGCTGCTGCTTGGTGTACGCCTCGACGGTCTCGGGGGTGTCCCCGACCGCCAGCTCGGTCGGGATGTAGACCGTCCGCCAGCCCTTCTCGTGCAGCATCAGGGACGTCCAGACGTCCTCCGACTTCGAGTCGGAGTAGATGCCGCCGATCGAGTCCGCGGCCGACCGCCGGTAGATGACGTTGGTGCCCACGGAGAACGCGGCGTTGAACCGGTTCCGGCCCGGCTGGATGAACTTGTAGAACACCGACTGCATGTAGCCGGCGCCCTTGGAGATGACCGTGTCGAGGTTGCCGTACACCTGGGGCGTCTGCACGAACGCGACGTCGTCGCTGGCGAAGAACGGCACGGTCTCGTGCAGGAACTGCGGCAGCGGCACGAAGTCGGCGTCGAAGATGACGAAGAAGTCACCCTTCGCGATGGACAGCGCGTGGTTGATGTTGCCGGCCTTGGCGCCGTTGCTCGACAGCCGCCGGACGTACCGCGCACCGAGCTGCGCCGTCAGGTCGCGGACCTCGTCGGACCGGCCGTCGTCGAGCACCCACGTGTCGTGCCTGCCCTGCATCGCGACGGCCGCTGACACCGTCCGCCGGATGGTCTCGAGGTCCTCGCCGTACGTCGTGATGAAGACGTCGACGGTGATGGGCCACTCCTGCAGGTACATGCGCCACGACGTCGGGTCCTTCTCCGCGCCGTCCCGGATGATCTCGCCGAGGTCGTAGAGCCGGTCCTGGGCCTGGTGGAACGCGAACTGTCGCGGGTCGTGCCCGCTCGACAGCACGGTCCACATCGCCAGCAGGGCGTGCGCCACGAGGACGGACTCCGCGACGATCACCAGCGCGTACGGCAGCCAGTCGCCGCGGTTGGCCGGGTTGAGCAGGAAGACCGCGTAGATGATGACGCCGGCGCAGGCCAGCAGGACGAGCAGCATGAGGGACGGGCTCTGGGCCGACTGGTTCTCGGCGGTCCTGGCGGGCTTGATCGTGCGCTGCTCGGTAGTTCGAGGTTCCAGCAGGAGCTTGTCGAACGTCGTTGCCATAGGTCTCGCACCCTTCGGTCGTCCGGTCGGACGGCCGGGTGGACTCACGGGTCCACCTGACCGGTGTGACGGCGACGCTGGCGCCAGAAATACGAAAGCGACGGCACCGTCGGGATCCGGTGTGACCGGACCTCGACAGGCGCCGCCGCCTTGGTGATGTCTACGACGCTACGGAGTGATGCCGGGTCTGTCCACAGCTCACGTGGTGCGCCGAGTCACACTGTGGAAGCGCGTCCACGGGTTGAGACGCCTGCGCGCAGCCCGGGAACGTCGACGAGCGCCCCCTGCGCACGACCGTCGCCAGCGGGCGCGACCGCCCGCCCTCCGCAGCATGATGGCGGCAGGAGGCGGACCATGGACGTGTACCTGATCAGCGGCGACGGCGTCCGCGAGTGCGCCGTCGCCGAGCTGCCCGACCTCCTCGCCGCGCGGCACGGGATCGTGTGGGTCGACATCCCGCAGTGGTCGCCCGAGGCCGCCGACGTGCTCTCGCAGACGTTCGGGCTGCACCCGCTGGCCGTGCACGACTGTGAGGTCCGCAACCGCCTTCCCAAGCTCCACGCCTACCCGAGCTCGCTGTTCCTCGTCCTGCACGCCCCCGAGCGCGGCGCCGGCGGCCACGTGCACCACGTCGAGCTCGACCGGCTGATCGGTCCGCGGTACCTCGTCACCGTGCACGGACCGGTCAACCCCGCCGTCCCGCTCGACGTCGCCCTGCGGGACACCCGCGAGGTCCTCGAGCGCATCCGGGCGGGTCGGCTCCGTCCCCGCACGTCGTTCGACATCTCCCACGCGATCGTCTCGACGCTCACCCGGCGGATGGAGAAGTTCGTCGAGGACCTCACCGCCGACGTCTGGGACCTGGAGCGCCGGGTCACTGACGGCGGCTACGGGAACCCGGAGCACTTCCTCGACGAGATGTTCCGGACCCGGCACGGGCTCCTGGCCGTGCGGACGATCGCCGCGCAGACCGCCGAGATCTACCGGCGGCTGGCCGGCCTGCCCCACGCGGTGCCCGAGGAGAGCCGGCACCTGGTGACGGACCTCATCGACCAGTTCGACCGCATCGCGGGCCTGGCCGGCGAGGAGAAGGACTACCTGCAGGGCGTCATCGAGTTCTACCGGACCCGGACCGAGACCAAGATGACCATCGCCGCCGAGCGGCTCGCGGTCATCGCGGTCGTGACGCTGCCGATCACCGCGCTCGCCTCGGTGCTCGGGATGAACCTCATCGTGAACGACCGCACGACGGTCGTCCCGCTGACGGTCGCGCTCGCCGTGATGCTCGCGATGTCCGGCAGCCTGCTGTGGTGGGCCAAGCGCCAGGGCTGGTGGTGAGGCCCGGTCGGCGTCGGAGGTGTCCGTGTCACCCGGACGGGGTACCGTGCCCGGCGCACCGCAACCCGGTGCAGAACCGACAGCACGGGAGGTCTCCGACATGAGTTCCACCAACCTGCAGCGTCGCAGGGTGAGAGCGGGGGTGCTGGCGACAGCCGCCGTGCTCGTCCTCGGCGCAGCCGCACCGGCGACGGCCGGCGACGGTCACGGCCACGGCGGGCGCGACACCTACCAGCTCACCGTCATGGGTACGACGGACCTGCACGGCAGCGCCCTGAACTGGGACTACTTCACGAACGCCGAGTACGACGACAGCGCGCACAACGACGTGGGCCTGGCGAAGATCTCGACCCTCGTGAACCAGGTGCGAGCCGACCGGGGCGACCGCAACACGCTGCTCCTCGACGCGGGCGACACCATCCAGGGCACGTCGCTGGCGTACTACTACGCCAAGATCCAGCCGATCTCGAAGCGCGTCGAGCACCCCATGGCGACCGCCATGAACGCGATCGGCTACGACGCCGCCGCGCTCGGGAACCACGAGTTCAACTACGGCATCCCCTACCTGCGCACGTTCGAGAAGCAGCTCGACTTCCCGCTGCTCGCCGCGAACGCCACCCTGGACAAGAACGGTCGCGCCGCGTTCACGCCGTACGTCATCAAGACCGTCCGGACACCCCACGGCAAGCCGGTCAAGGTCGGCATCCTCGGGCTGACGAACCCCGGCATCGCGATCTGGGACAAGGCGAACGTCGAGGGGCAGATGAGCTTCGGCGGCCTCGTCGAGCAGGCGGCGAGGTACGTCCCCGAGATGAGGCGTAAGGGAGCCGACGTCGTGGTCGTCTCCGCGCACTCCGGCGCCGACACGTCGTCGTCCTACGGCGACGCGCTGCCCTTCCCGGAGAACGCCGCGACCCTCGTCGCGGAGCAGGTGCCGGGCATCGACGCGATCCTCGTGGGCCACGCCCACCAGGAGATCGCCGAGCGCGTGGTCACCAACACGTCCACCGGCAGGCCCGTCGTCCTGTCCGAGCCGCTGAAGTGGGGCCAGCGGCTGTCGGTGTTCGACATCGACCTGTCGTACGGCCGGGGCCGCTGGACCGTGCAGTCCGTGGACGCGTCGGTGCTCAACTCGAACACCGTGCCGGAGGACCCGAAGATCGTGCGTCTGCTCGCCGACGAGCAGCAGACCGTCGTCGACTACGTCAACGGCGTGATCGGCACCTCGACCGAGGCGATGTCCGCCGCGACGGCCCGCTACGAGGACGCCGCGGTGCTCGACTTCATCAACCACGTGCAGGCGGGTGCGGTCAAGGCCGAGCTCACGGGTGCCGACGCCGACCTGCCGGTGCTGTCGATCGCGGCACCGTTCAACAAGGACGCCGCCATCCCGCAGGGCGACGTGTCCGTGCGCGACATCGCCGGCCTCTACATCTACGACAACACGCTCCTGGGCATCAGGCTCACGGGCGCGCAGGTCAAGGCGTACCTGGAGAAGTCGGCGGAGTACTTCAAGCCCGCCCTCACACCCGGGACGTACCCGGCCGCCTCCCTCACCAACGCGGTGACCCCGACGGCCCCCAACGGCACGCCCGACTACAACTACGACGTCATGGGCGGGCTCGACGCACCGCTGACCTACGACATCGACCTGGCACAGCCGGTGGGCAGCCGCGTCGTGGGCCTGGCCTACGACGGCGTCCCCGTGACGGACGCCCAGGAGTTCGTCGTCGCGATCAACAACTACCGGCAGTCCGGCGGGGGCAACTTCCCGGGCGTCACGACGGCCCCGGTCGTCTACAACCGGCAGGTCGAGATCCGGCAGCTGCTCATCGACTGGGTGAGCGCCAACCAGGTGGTGGACCCGGCGGTGTTCTCGTCGACCAACCCTGACTGGCGGCTGACGTCCGGCGGGACACCGCTGACCGTCACGCCGTAGCGCGCACGCGGGCGTCGCACCTCCCGGGGTGCGACGCCCGCGTCACGCCAGGGCGGCGCGCGTCACCAGCTCGAGCGCGGGCCGCGGGTCGGTCTCGTCGCCGCGCGCGACCCTGTGCAGGATCAGCCCCTCGGCACACGCCATGAGCGCGGCGGCGCCGGTGACGGGGTCGGCGGCGCCGAGACGCGCGAGCACGGGGACGACCTGCGCCTCCATCGCCCGCCGGCCGGAGGAGAGGGTGTCCCGGAGCGCGGGGTCGTGGCTCGCCTCCATGAAGAGGACGAGCCGCGCGGTCGTGAGAGTGCGCTGCGTGGTGGTGGTGTGGTGGACGAGTGCGGCGACGGCGTCGACCAGCTCGTCCGCCGACGCGGGCGCGAACGCGGTGCCGACCTCGGGCAGCTCCCGCTCGAGGATCCGTTGGGCCACTCCCGCGAGGAGCGCGTCCCGGGTGCGGAAGTAGTTGGACGTGGAGCCCCGGGCGAGGCCGGCACGCTCGTCGACGCGGCCGTGCGTGAGCGAGCGCAGGCCCTCGGTCCCGAGCAGGTCGATCGCGGCGTCGAGCGCGCGGTCGCGCAAGGTGGTCACGCTGGCACTATAGACATAGTGGACCGGGCACTATGTTCGTAGTAGTGTCGAGGGATGGACGGATTCCCGGCTCTCGACGGGGTCACCCACCGGTTCGTGGAGGTCCCCGGTCTGCGCATGCACGTCGCGGAGGCGGGCAGCGGCCCACCGGTGCTGCTGCTGCACGGGTTCCCGCAGCACTGGTGGGAGTGGCGCAAGGTCGTTCCCGGGCTCGCGGACGGCCACCGCGTCCTGTGCCCCGATCTGCGCGGCGCGGGCTGGACGGCGGCCCCCGCGGGCGGGTACACCCGCGAGCAGCTGCTCGCCGACGTCGTCGCGCTCCTCGACGCCCTGGACCTCGACCGGGTCGACCTCGTCACCCACGACTACGGGGCCATCCTCGGGTTCGCGCTCTGCCTCGAGCACCCCGACTGCGTGGGCAGCCACGTCACCTTCGGCGCCGGGCACCCGTTCGTCCGCTTCCACCCGCGGATGCTGGGCGTCCTGTGGCGGCTCTGGTTCCAGGAGGTCATCGCCACGCCCGGCCTCGGCCCGTGGACCCTGCGGTCCGGGCGGCTCCCGCGGCACCTCCTGGTATCTCCGACCGTGCCCGACGCGTGGACCGAGCAGGACCTCGAGCTCTTCGTCGCCCCGCTGCGGGACCCCGCACGCGCCCGGGCCGGGTCCGCCCTCTACCGCAACGTCATCCTGGGCGAGGTCGCTCGGATCTCCCGGGGCGCGTACCGGGACGCGCACCTGACCACCCCGACGGTCGTGCTCTACGGGGCCGACGACCCGGCCGGGCTCCCGCTCGAGCTGCTCGGCGGGCACGAGGACCGCGCGGACGACCTCCGGCAGGAGCTCGTCCCGGGTGCCGGGCACTTCGTGGCGGACGAGCGCCCGGACGCGGTCGTCGACCACGCCCGGGCGCTGTTCGCCTCACGCGGCTGACGACCTCCGGGCCACCGCCGCGCGCCCGGCCTCCAGCCGAGCGATCGGGACACGGAACGGCGAGCAGGACACATAGTCCAGCCCGACGTCGTGGAAGAAGTGGATCGACTCGGGGTCTCCCCCGTGCTCACCGCAGACCCCCAGGTGCAGACCGGGCTTCGTCGCCCGACCGCCCTCGACGCCCGCGCGGACCAGCGCGCCGACGCCGTCGGCGTCGAGCGTCTCGAACGGGGAGATCGTGAGCACGCCGTTCTGCAGGTAGTCGGCGAAGAAGGCCCGCTCGACGTCGTCGCGCGAGAACCCCCAGGTGGTCTGCGTCAGGTCGTTGGTGCCGAACGAGAAGAAGTCCGCCTCCTCCGCGATGCGGTGCGCGGTCAGGGCGGCGCGCGGCAGCTCGATCATGCAGCCGATGGGCACGTCGAGCGGGACGCCGGAGGACGCGCTGACCTCGGCCAGCACCCGCTCGGCCTCCTCCCGGACGAGCTGCAGCTCCCGCACCGACCCGACGAGCGGCACCATGATCTCCGGCCGCGGGTCCCGGCCGGCCTGGCGCAGCTGCACCGTCGCCTCGGCGATCGCCCGGACCTGGAGGGCGAACAGGCCCGGCAGCGTCAGCCCCAGGCGCACCCCGCGCAGCCCGAGCATCGGGTTCTGCTCGTGCATCCGTTCGACCGCAGCCAGGAGGGCGACGTCGGTCGGGTCGGGCTCCGTCGCCACGGCGACCTTGACCGCCAGCTCGGTGAGGTCCGGCAGGAACTCGTGCAACGGCGGGTCGATGAGGCGGATGGTCGTCGGCAGGCCGTCCATCGCCTCCAGCAGACCGGCGAAGTCGTCACGCTGGAGCGGCAGGAGCGCGTCGAGCGCGGCCTGCCGGGCGTCGTCGTCGGAGGCCAGCACGAGCCGCTCGATGTACTGGCGACGGTCGCCGAGGAACTGGTGCTCCGTGCGGCACAGACCGACGCCCTCGGCCCCGCGGGCACGGGCGCGCCGGGCGTCGTCGGCCGAGTCGGCATTCGTGCGGACGTGCATCCGGCGGACGTGGTCGGCGTGCCGGAGCACGCGGTCCACGGCCGTGACCAGAGCGCGGGCCTCCGGGTCGGCCGCCGCGGCGAGCCCGGCGTCCAGCCCGTCGGAGACGTAGACCATCACCGGGGAGTCCACCACGGGGACCTCGCCGCGGAACACCTCGCCGGTCGCGCCGTCGATCGCGATGGTGTCGCCGGCGTGCAGCACCTCGCCCCGCACCCTGACCTCCCCGCGGGCCGCGTCCACGTCGAGCTCCTCCGCGCCGACCACGGCACAGGTCCCCATCCCGCGGGCGACGACCGCGGCGTGCGACGTCTTGCCGCCGCGCGCGGTCAGCACGCCGTCGGCGACGATCATGCCCTGCAGGTCGTCCGGGTTGGTCTCCCGGCGCACCAGGATGACGTGCGCGCCGGCGGCCGTGCGCTCCAGGGCCTGGGCGTTGTCGAGCACGATCTCGCCGACGGCCGCACCCGGGGACGCCGGCATCGCGCGGGTCAGGAGCTGCCGGGCCGCACCGGCGTCGAACTGCGGGAACAGCAGCTGGCTGAGCTTGTCGCCGGTGCAGCGCGTGATCGCCTCGTCCATCGTGATGAGGCTCTCGTCGACGAGCTCGGTCGCGATCCGGAACGCGGCCGCCGCCGTCCGCTTGCCCACGCGCGTCTGCAGCAGCCAGAGCTTGCCGCGCTCGATGGTGAACTCGATGTCGCACAGGTCGCGGTAGTGCGTCTCGAGCCGTCGCATCGCGTGCCGCAGCGCGTCGTAGGAGACCGGGTCGAGCACCTCGAGCTCGGACAGCGGCAGCGTGTTGCGGATCCCCGCGACGACGTCCTCGCCCTGCGCGTTCGGCAGGTAGTCGCCGTAGACGCCTGCCTCCCCCGTCGACGGGTCCCGCGTGAAGCAGACGCCCGTCCCCGACGTCTCACCGAGGTTCCCGAACACCATGCTCACGACGTTGACCGCCGTCCCGAGGTCGTGCGGGATGCGCTCGCGGCGCCGGTACAGGCGCGCCCGGTCGGTGTTCCACGAGTCGAGGACCGCCTCGATCGCCATGTCGAGCTGCTCGCGCGGGTGCTGGGGGAACTCGCGGCCGGTCTGCTCGACGACGATCTCCTTGAACGTCTGCACGAGGACGCGCAGGTCCTGCGCGGACAGGTCGACGTCGGTCACCGCGCCCACCGCGGCCTTGCGCTCGTCGAGCGCCGCAGCGAAGAGCTCGCCGTCGATCCCGAGGACGGTCTTGCCGAACTTCTGGATGAGTCGCCGGTAGGAGTCCCACGCGAACCGCTCGTCGCCCGAGAACTCGGTCAGCCCCTTCACGGACGCGTCGTTGAGCCCGATGTTGAGGACCGTCTCCATCATCCCGGGCATGGAGAACTTCGCACCCGACCGCACGGAGACCAGCAGCGGCTCGTGGAAGTCCCCGAGCCGCCGGCCGATCGTGTCCTCGATCTCCCGGACGGCAAGCGTCACCTCGACGCGCAGCTCGGGCGGCACGTGCCCGTCGCGCATGTACGCCCGGCAGGCCGCGGTGGTGATGGTGAAGCCCGGCGGCACCGGCAGGTCGAGGTTCGTCATCTCGGCCAGGTTGGCGCCCTTGCCACCCAGGAGGTCCTTCTGGTCCTTGTCACCGTCGCGGAACCGCGAGACATACGACGTCATGAAGGGCTCCTGTTCGCAGGGCTGGGCGGGAGGAATACCCGTCTCCTTCAAGCGTCCAGGCTACTCCCGCCGATCCTCAAGGGCGCTATTGCGGCAAGAACAGGCAATCTTGGCCTACGGTCAACGTCATGGCGACAGACTCCCCTCGTCCGGTCATCGACCTGCCCAGCGACCCGCGCGAACCGGCCGCCGCAGGGAGCCAGATGCTCCTGCTCGGCCGACGGATCCGACACGCGCGCACGGAGCGGGGGCTCACGCTCGACGAGCTCGGGCAGCGGGTGGGCTCGACCGCCAGCCAGCTGTCGCTCGTCGAGAACGGTCGGCGCGAGCCGCGGTTGAGCCTCCTGCAGTCCCTGGCCTCCGCGCTGGGGACCACGACGACGGACCTGCTCGACGCCGCGCCGCCGTCGCGGCGCGCCGCCCTCGAGATCGACCTCGACCGCGCGCAGGGCACCGCCACCTACGCGGCGCTGGGCCTGCCGACCGTCCGGCCGGCGAAGAACCTGCCGACGGAGGCGCTCGAGGCACTCGTCGGGCTGCACCGTGAGCTCGCCCGGCGTGCCGACGCCGCCATCGCCACGCCCGAGGAGGCCCGTCGGGCGACCACGGCGCTGCGCCTCTGGATGCGCGAGCGCAACAACCACCTGCCCGAGATCGAGACCGCCGCCGAGGACCTGGTGCGGCGCGCGGGGTACACGACCGGCGCCCTGACCCACAGCGCGGTCGCGTCGATGGCCGCCGACCTCGGCTTCACGCTGATCCACGTCGACGACCTCCCGCACTCCACGCGCACGGTCACCGACCTGGCGAACGGCCGCATCTACCTGCCCCCGGCGTCGATCCCCGGCGGCCACGGCCTGCGCTCGCTCGCGCTCCAGGCGATCGCGCACCGCGTGCTCGCCCACTCGACGCCCCGCAGCTACGCGGACTTCCTGCGCCAGCGCGTCGAGATCACGTACTTCGCCGCCGCCTGCCTGATGCCCAGCACGGCGGCCGTCGCGCACCTGAGCGCGGCCAAGCGCCGCAAGGAGCTGGCCGTCGAGGACTTCCGCGACTCGTTCGGCGTCACGCACGAGGCCGCGGCGCAACGGCTCACCAACCTGTTGACCGAGCACCTCGACATCCGCCTGCACTTCCTGCGGGTGGGCGACGACGGCACCCTGTTCAAGGGGTACAGCAACGACGCCGTGAGGTTCCCCACTGACGGCACCGGCGCGATCGAGGGCCAGGTCGTCTGCCGCGAGTGGGCGGCCCGCTCGGCGTTCACGCGGCGCGACCGCGCCGGCGAGTACTACCAGTACACCGACACCCCGGAGGGCACCTTCTGGTGCACCACGCAGACCGGCTCGACGTCCGCCGGCGGGTTCTCGATCACCGTGGGCGTGCCGTTCGGCGCCGCGAAGTGGTTCCGGGGACGGGACACGACGAGGCGTCGTGAGTCCCGGTGCCCGGACCCGACCTGCTGCCGGCTCCCCGACCCGGAGCTGGCCGCCGAGTGGGCGCCGCACGCCTGGCCGAGCGCCGCGGTGCACGCGCACGTGCTCTCGCCCCTGCCCACCGGAGCCTTCCCCGGCGTCGAAGATGCCGAGGTGTACGCGTTTCTCGACCGCCACGCACCCCGGTGATGGTGCACAGTGTCGGCATGCCACAGATCCGGGTGTTCCTGCTCGACGACCACGAGGTCGTCCGTCAGGGCCTTCTGCGCCTCCTCGAGTCGACCGCCGACATCACCGTCGTCGGCGAGGCGGCGACCGCGCAGGAGGCCCTCGTCCGCATCCCTCGCTCCGAGGCCGACGTCGCCCTGCTCGACGTGCGGCTGCCGGACGGCAACGGGATCGAGGTGTGCCGCGAGCTCGCGTCGACGGCGCCCGGTGTCCGCTGCCTCATGCTCACGTCGTTCGAGGACGACGAGGCCCTCCTCGCAGCGATCACCGCGGGCGCCGCGGGCTACGTGCTCAAGGAGATCCGCGGCTCCCAGCTGCTCGACTCCATCCGGACCGTGGCGGCCGGCAAGTCGTTGCTCGACGCGGCGACGACCCAGCGCGTGCTCGCCCGGCTGCACGAGACCCAGCGGCGCGACCCCCGCCTCGAGCTGCTGACCTCCCAGGAGAGCGCGGTGCTCGACCTCATCGGGGAAGGCCTGAGCAACCGGGAGATCGCCGACCGGATGTTCCTCGCAGAGAAGACCGTGAAGAACTACATCTCGAGCCTGCTGGCCAAGATCGAGGTGCGCGGACGGACGCAGGCGGCCCTGTTCATCACCGAGCAGAACCGTCTGCACCCGGAGTAGCCGCGGGACCTCAGCGCGACTGCGACCCGACCGGACCGATCGGGTGCGGACCCAGCAGGAGGCTCACGAGGCTGGTGCCCCAGGACCGCGCACGCTCGATCTCCCCGTCGCGCAGCGGGCCCCGGATGCCGAGCACCCAGAAG
The DNA here is from genome assembly GCF_007990265.1 of Cellulomonas terrae. GTDB lineage: Bacteria > Actinomycetota > Actinomycetes > Actinomycetales > Cellulomonadaceae > Cellulomonas > Cellulomonas terrae. Next base: position 215,685 of record NZ_BJWH01000002.1, on the reverse strand, counting down.
CTCTCCGCCTCGGCGGACACGTGGAAGCCGTCGCGCCGCAGCATCCGCCAGGCGCCGACCGCGGCGGAGCCGGGGACGTGCGGCGTGTGGATCCGCGTGTCGAACGTCGCGGCGTGCACGGGACGCTCGGGGGGTTCGAGCTCGCGGAGCCACTCGCGCACCCCGATGCCCGGCGACGGCACCTCCACACCCGCCTGCCGCTGCGCGTCCTCACGAGTCCGGGGCCGGCTCATGCCGAACGCCTGCGTCGGTGCCCCGACGACCAGCAGCTCCAGCTCCGGCGGCAAGCGGCGGGGGGCGGAGGCGACGTCGCGCAGGGCGGTGTCCGGCAGACGCCGGCGCATGCCCTCGCAGACCGCCTGCGCCACCTGACCCGTGTTCCCGAACGACGACTCGTACACCACCAGTGCCCGCATCGTCCTCACCTCCTCGTGTCTCGGACTCACGTCTCCTCCAGGGTTCGCCCGGCACGCACCGGCCCACAGGGTCGAAAGGCCCTGATAGCCCGACGGCCGACCTATGCTCCGACCATGCGGCCCGACGCCATCGACTCCGGCTCCGAACGTGACGACCGCCTCGAGGCGATGATGGACGCGGTCGTCTCGATGACCGCCGACCTCGACATGGCCACCGTCCTGGAGCGGTTCGTCGCGGCCGGGTGCAGCCTCACCGGGGCGCGGTACGGCGCCCTGGGGGTGCTCGGGGAGCACGGCGGCCTGCAGGAGTTCGTGTACCAGGGCATCGACGCGGAGACGGCGCTGCGGATCGGTCACCTTCCCGAGGGCCGCGGTGTCCTCGGTCACCTATCCACCGCCCCGGACGTGCTGCGCCTGCACGACCTCGCCGACCACCCGTCGTCGGTCGGGTTCCCCGCGCACCACCCGCCGATGCAGACGTTCCTCGGGGTGCCGGTGCGCGCCCGCGGGGCGGTGTTCGGCAACCTGTACCTCACGGACAAGCTGGGCCAGGACGGCGCCCCGATCGACTTCACCGCTCGCGACGAGCAGGTCGCGGTCGCGCTCGCCGCGGCCGCTGGGGTGGCGGTCGGTCACGCCCGCGCCTACCACCAGGCGCGCGAGCACGAGCTGTGGCTGGAGACGGCGGCCGCCACCTCGTCGTGGCTCACGGGCGACCTGCCCCGTGACGTGGCCCTCGACGCAGTGCTGGCACGCATCCAGGAGAGCGCCCGGGCGACGGGCGCGGTGCTCTACGGGGAGACGGACGAGCTGCCGACCGCCCTCGCCGAGGAGCTGGCCGGCGTCTGGCCCGTGCTGCGCGAGCAGGAGGACGGGTCGTGGGCCCTCGCGCTCCCGCTGCGCAGCGGTGACCGGTGGATCGGGGCCGTCGAGGTGTCGTGGCCCGCCGGCGACGCGCCACGGCTCGACCTGCCCAGCATCGCCGGGTTCGGCGAGCAGCTCGCGCTGGCCCTCGACGTCGCGGACGCCCAGGCGGACCGCGCGAGGCTGGCCGTCCTCGAGGACCGCGAGCGGATCGCCCGGGACCTGCACGACATGGTGATCCAGCGCCTGTTCGCGATCGGGCTGGACGTCCAGGGCGCCGCCGCGCAGGGCGCCGTCCGGCCGGAGGTCGCTCGCCGGCTCGAGGCCGCCGTCGACGATCTCGACGAGACGATCAAGGACGTGCGCACCACGATCTTCCGGCTCGGTGCGCGCTCCGACGGGACGGGGACGGGCCTGCGGCACCGGATCGACGCCGAGGTGGTCGGCGCCCGCCAGGTCCTCGGCTTCCTGCCGCGCCTGCGCACGGACGGGGTGACCGCGACGGTGCCGGACGACGTCGTCGAGGACGCCGTCGCCGTGGTGCGGGAGGCGCTCGCGAACGTCGCGCGCCACGCTCGGGCGCACGACGTGGTGGTCCGGGTGCAGGTGGGTCAGAACCTGGTGGTCGAGGTCCAGGACGACGGTGTCGGGATCCCTGCGGACGTCGGCCGTCGCAGCGGGCTCGCCAACCTGGAGAACCGGGCCGCGCGCTGGGGAGGTTCCGTGGTCGTCGCAGCGCTGCCGGAGGGTGGGACCCACCTGCGCTGGTCCGTGCCGCTGTCCTGACGCCCCGGCGCGCCTCGCCAACGCAGGTCCGCTCTGCCACGATCTGACGCATGGTGGACAACGTCGCCGGATGGACAGAGAGCACCGTCGAGGTGGACGGTCACAGCGTCTTCTACCGACAGAGCGACCCCGTCGCCGACGCCCTGCCGATCGTGCACGTGCACGGCTTCGCCATCTCCGGCGCCTATCTCATGCCGACGGCCCGGATGCTCGCCCGTCGCGCGACCAACCTGGTCCCCGACCTGCCCGGCTACGGCAAGAGCGAGAACTGGGAGTACACCCTCGGCATCCCGGCGCTGGCCCTCGCGCTGCTGAAGATCCTCGACGCCCTGGAGCTGGACCGCGTGGTCCTGGTCGGCAACTCCATGGGGTGCCCGGTCAGCCTCGAGGTCGCGCACGCGGCGCCCGACCGCGTCGACCGGGTCGTGCTGGTCTCGCCCGCCGGGGGTGTGCACAACCAGGGCCTGGGCCGCGCCGTCCGGCAGCTCGCGATCGACGGCGCGCGGGAGAACCGGCAGATGGCCCGCGTGGCCGTGCCCGACTACCTGCGGTTCGGTCCCGTCAACACGTTCCACCTGTTCAGCGAGATGACCCGGTTCCCGTCGCTGGAGCGGCTCCTGAAGTCCCCCGTCCCGACGCTCGCCGTCATCGGCAGCAAGGACCCGCTGATGCCGCCGCCCGTCCGGGTCCGCGAGGTGAGCCGGCTGGCCTCCGACCACACCACGGTCGCCCTGATCGAGGGCGCCGCGCACGCGATCAACTTCAGCCACCCCGGTGAGCTCTCGCACGTGATCTCGTCCTGGCTCGACGGGCGAGAGATCGTCGACGACCCCGACTCCCCCGGCTACACCCGGGTGCTGCAGCTCCCGCGGGACTAGAAGCTCAGGCGCCCACGGTCCGCTGCAGCAGCAGCTCGTGCAGCCGGGGGTCCGCCAAGGGCCGGAAGTGCCCCGGGGTGTCCAGCACCACCTCTGTCGCGCCGTCGAGCGCGCTCCCTGCCGGGATGTGCGGGTCCCACCAGCTGTAGACCGACGTGATCCGGTGGTTGACGGTGCGCTCGGCGTCGAGCGCCACGATGGTGGCGTCGCTGGGGATGAACGCGCGCACCGCCGGGGTCACGAACCACCGCGCGTACGACGACCCGGCGAACGGGGTGTTCACCGCGATCATCGACACGATGCGGCCGCTGGGGTCCTCACGCAGCATGGCGAGCTTGCCGATGAGCCCGCCCTTGCTGTGCGCGACCACCACGACGTCGCGCAGGTCGTGCGCCTCGAGGTACCGACCGAGCACGCTCGCGCCGCGCAGGACCGGGCGGCGGTTGTTGCCGAGGTCCGGCAGCACGTGGACGCGCACGCCGTGCTCGTGCAGGAGCATCGCCAGCGGCAGCAGGAAGTGCCACGACTCGTACACGCCGGGGACCAGGACGACCGGCGGCCCGACCGGGTGCTCCGGCCGCCGCAGGTCGTCGGGGTCCACGCGCGAGGTGATGCCCGCGGCCTGCCAGGCGAGCACGGAGGCGTAGTCGCGTGCGCGCCACCAGGTCTGACGCAGCAGACCACCGGACGTCCTCGTCGCATCCTGCATGCGGACATGGTGCCGCACGACGGGTCCGCTATGGCCCTATCGTGGGCATGTGCCCCGACTCCGTCGCCTCGCGAGCTGCACAGCATGAACATCGTGATGGGTGCACTGATCACGCTCGGGGTCACGGCGTTCACGGTGACGGCGATGCTGCTGGTCCGCCGCCGGGCTCCGGAGGGCAGCTACTTCAGCGACGGGGACCGCGCGTCCGGCGTGTTCGGTGTCCTGGCCACGGGCTTCTCGGTCCTGCTCGGCTTCATCATCTTCCTGGCGTTCCAGTCCTACGACCAGGCGCGGTCCGGTGCCGAGACCGAGGCGGTCACGGTCGCGCAACAGGTGCAGACCGCGCAGTTCCTGCCCGCTGACGTCCGCGAGGAGCTCACCGGCGAGCTGGTCTGCTACGCCCGGGCGGTGGTGGGCGTCGAGTGGCCACGGATGCAGGACGGCACCCTGGGTGACGCGTTCAACCCGTGGGGTCCCGCGCTGTTCGAGACCATCGACACCGTCGAGCCGCAGACGGCCGTCGAGCAGTCCGCGTACGACCGGTGGATGGACCAGACGGCCAACCGCGAGCAGGCCCGCATCGACCGCGTGCACGGCGCGGAGGGCCTGATCCCGTTGCCCCTCTGGCTCGTCCTGTTCGTCATCTCCGCCGTGATCTTCGTCTACGTCCTGTTCTTCGCGGACTCGGCGGAGGGCGCTGTCACGCAGGGCCTGCTGATGGGCAGCGTGACCGTCGTCATCACCTTGCTCCTGCTGCTGCTGGGCTTCTTCGACCACCCGCACGGCGACCAGGTCGGCAAGCTCGAGCCGGCCGCGATGGAGCGCACGATGCGCATCGTCGACGCGCAGCTGACCGAGGTGGACATCACGGTCACGCCGCCGTGCGACGCCACGGGCCGGGCCGACTGACCTACCGGCGCACCCCGCGCACCGGGGTGGCGGTCAGCGGGTCGTCCGGCCACGCGTGCTTGGGGTACCGGCCGCGCAGCTCGGACCGGACCGCCGGGTAGCCAGAGCTCCAGAAGGACGCGAGGTCGGCGGTGACGGCCGCCGGGCGTCCCGCGGGTGAGAGCAGGTGCAGCAGCACCGGGACCCGCCCGTCGGCGAGCCGTGGCGTGGTGCGCCACCCGAAGACCTCCTGCAGCCGGACGGGGAGGACCGGCTGGTCGCCGGTGTAGTCGATGCGCAGGCTCGACCCGCCGGGCACGGTGACGCGTTCGGGGGCGAGGGCGTCGAGCCGGCTCGCGTCGGGCCACGGCAGGAGCCGGCGCAACGCCTGCACGACGTCGACCCGGCTCAGGTCCCGGGCCCCCCGCACGCGCGCGAGGTCCGGCCCGAGCCAGTCCTGCAGGTCCGCCAGGAGGGCGTCGTCGGACACGTCGGGCCACGGCGGCCCGAGCGCCCGGTGCAGGAACGCCATCCGCTGCCGGAGGCCCGTCGCGGCGTCGGTCCAGCGCAGCAGGGCCAGTCCCTCGCGGGTCAGCCCGTCACGCAGCGCCGCCACGACGAGCTCGGGCGGCGGGTCGGTCAGCGGCACGGACGTCAGCTCGATCGCGCCGAGCCGCCGGACGCGGCGGGCGACCACCGCGCCGTCGGCCCAGGCGACGACCTCGTCCTCGCGCAGCAGTGCCGGCGCGGCCTCCGTGGCGACGTCGAGGTCGACCGGCGCGCCCGACCGGACGGTGGCGTCCCGGCGGCCGGCGCCGCGGTCGGCGTCGGCGACCGCCAACCACGGGAGGCCCGCGAGCGCCGAGCCGGGCGGCAGCACCGCTCCTGTGCCGGACGTCATGAGGTACGTCGACCCGCCGGGGCGCAGCCGCGCGACGCGGTCCGGGTGGGCGAGGGCGACGACGAGTCCGACGGCAAGGTCGTCGCCGAGGTGCGACGGGGCGCGGGTGTCCGGGACCAGGGCCCGCAACCGGCCCACCTGTGCCTGCCACGGTCCGGACTGCGGTCCTCCGCGCCGCAGCGCGCGCAGCGCCGCGACCAGGTCCCCGCCGGGGGCACGCGTGTCCTCGGAGAGGAGGGCGACGACCTCGGCCGCGCGGCGCGCGCCCACGAGCGCGGCTCCGTCGAGGAGCCCGCGGGCGAGGCGGGGGTCGGCGGGGACCGCGGCCACGGCCCGCCCGCGCGCTGTGGGCTGCCCGTGCTCGTCGACGGCGCCGAGTGCGGCGAGCGTCGCGTGCGCGACCGCCATCGCGGCAGCCGGAGGCCGGTCGAGCAGGGCGAGCCCGAGACCGTCGGGGCTCCCCCAGCACGCCAGCTCGAGCGCGAACGCCGTGAGGTCGGCCGTGAGGATCTCCGGTTCGGGGTGTGCCACGAGGCGTGCGTGGTCGTGGGCTGACCAGCACCGGTAGGCCGCGCCGGGTCCTTCACGGCCGGCGCGGCCGGCGCGCTGCTCCGCGGACGCGCGGCTCACCCCGACGGTCACCAGGCCGGCGAGCCCGCGGCGGTGGTCGGTGCGGGGCTCGCGTGACAGTCCTGCGTCGACCACGAGCCGGACGCCCGGCACCGTGAGCGACGACTCTGCGACGGCCGTCGACACGACGACCCTCCGTCGCGCTCCGGCCGTGAGGGCGAGGTCCTGGGCGTGCGCGGGCAGCCTGCCGTGCAGGGGCCGGACGTCGACGTCGAGACCGCCGAGGCGGCGTGCCACCCCGTCGACCTCCCCGGCGCCGGGCACGAAGACCAGGACGTCCCCGGGGCGCTCGGCCAGGGCACGGCGGACGGTGGCGGCCACGTGGTCGAGGAACGCCGGGGTCACCCCGCGCTCGTCGGTCCGGGCGGTGCGCGCGGGCGCCGGGCACCAGACCGTGTCGACGGGGAACAGCGCACCGGGGACGGCGACCACGGGCGCCGGCTCGGAGTCACCGAGCAGCGCCGCGGTCCGCTCCGCCTCCACCGTCGCCGACATCGCCACGACGGCGAGATCGTCGCGCAGGTGCGTCCGGACGTCGACGAGCAGGGCCAGCGCGAGGTCGTCGACGAGGTGCCGTTCGTGCACCTCGTCGAGGATCACGGCGCCGACCCCGGGGAGCTCGGGGTCGCGCTGCATGCGGCGCAGCAGCACCCCGGTGGTCACCACCTCGACCCTCGTCGCGGCGCTCGCGGTGCTCTCCCCGCGGACGGAGAACCCCACGGTCCGACCGACGGGCTCGCCGAGCAGGTGCGCCAGGCGGCGAGCTGCCGCACGTGCGGCGATCCGGCGCGGCTGGGTGACCACGACGCGTCCGGGGACCGCCGCGGCGACGGCAGGCGGGACCAGGGTCGTCTTCCCCGTCCCCGGTGGCGCCTGCACGACGACCACGCCGCGCGCCCGGAGCGCCGCGACGACGTCGGGGAGCCCGTCGCGCACGGGGAGGTCCGGCGGGTCGGCGAGCAGCCGCGCGATCGGGTCGTCCACGCACGCAGTCTGCGGGGTCAGGCCGACGATCGCTCCTTCGCCGACTCGACGGGCAGCAGCGCGGCGCCGACCAGGAAGCACACCGCGCCGAGGAAGGTGCCGAGGTTGACCAGCCCGAGGTTGGCCGACTCCCCCGTGGGCAGGTAGCGGGCCGCGACCGCCGAGACGCCGAACGCGACCGACCCGAGCAGGTTGAGCGCGGCGATCCGCCACCCGACGGAACGGTCCGACCGCGGGAGGACGCCCCGGTTCACCTCGGCGTAGGCGAACCAGCTGGCGACGAGGAAGCAGATGGACCCGTACACGTCCGGCGCCCAGATCAGGTGCCGCTCCTGGGCGAGCGTCAGGTCGGCCTGCGTGGCCGCGAACGTGCTGACGTTGAAGAACACGGTCCCCACCAGCTGGACGAGCACCGCCCAGAAGTCGATCCGACGCGGCTGCCAGCCCACCAGCGACGCCAGCCGGCCGGGTCGCGCCGACTCCGCGACCACGCCGCCCGGCGCGCGCAGCGTCTCGTGGAACTGCAGGTAGGCGGCCGAGGTGAAGAAGATCGACCCGACGAAGAACGTGCCCGCGACCACGGCCGGGTCGAGCGCCTCGAAGTACAGCGGCACCGACCCGAGGGCGAAGCAGAGCGAGCCGATCGCGAACAGGCTCCCGATCCACCAGCTCGTCGCGCTGGCCCGACCACCCTCGGCCCGGACCCCGGCGAGCCGCAGGCCGAGACCCTTGCGGTGCCGCCGGGAGCTCCACTCGACCTCGCTGCCGTCCGGGCGCACGAGCACCGCGTGGGTGACGAAGCCGAGCGGGCCGTGGGTGTGCAGGACCCGCCAGCCCGCGGGCAGGTCCGGGACTCTCGACGTCACGGGTGCAGGCCGGTGCGCGCCTTGCTCTTCGCCGCGGCGTGCGCGGGCGACGTCCACACGTCGGGCTTGGCGGCCGGACGCTGGACGGGTTGCTCCGCCACGAGCGCGTCCCAGGCGGCCATCAGGTCACGCAGGAGCTGCTCGATCATGATGCGGCTCAGGTCGAGCCGGACGACGACGCGCATCAGGTGCACGGCGTCGGCGTCCGGCGGCAGGCTGTATGCGGGCACGATCCAGCCGTCCTCGCGCAGCCGCGCGGACAGGTGATAGACGTCGAAGCCCGGGTCACCCTTGATCGCGAAGGTGACCACGGGCTCCGCCAGCCCGGGATTGAGGATCTCGAACCGGCCGCTCGCCTCGAGGCTCTCGTTGAGGAACCGGGCGTTGGCGAGCATCGTCTCGACGATCGACGTGTACCCGCTGCGTCCGAGCCGCAGGAAGTTGTACATCTGCGCCTGGATCATGGCCGACCCGCGCGAGAAGTTGAACGTGTAGGTCGGCTGCGCGCCGCCGAGGTAGTTGACGCTGAAGACGAGGTCCTCAGGCAGCCTCGACGCGTCCCGGAAGATCAGCCAGCCGACCCCCGGGTAGACGAGGCCGTACTTGTGCCCCGACACGTTGATCGACGCGACCTGCTCGAGGCGGAAGTCCCACCGCAGGTCGGGCTCCGCGAACGGGGCGATGAACGCTCCGCTCGCACCGTCGACGTGCAGCGGGACGTCCCACCCCTTCTCCGCCTTGATCCGCACGAGGAGGTCGTTGATCTCCTCGATCGGGTCCGCCTCACCGATGTGCGTCGTGCCGAGCACCGCGCCGACGGCGATGGTGTTCTCGTCGACGTGCGCCTCGACGTCGTCCGCGCTGAGCACGAACCGGTCCGCCTTCATAGGGATCTTGCGCATCTCGACGTCGAAGTAGTTGGCGAACTTGTCCCACACCACGTGGGTCTCCGCACCGAACACCACGTTCGGCCGGTCCGTCGGCAGACCCGCGGCCCGGCGCCGGTCCCGCCACGCGCGCTTGTGGGCGAGCAGCCCGAGCATGATCGCCTCGGAGGACCCGATGGTCGCCACGCCGACGACGGCCGCGGAGTCCGGGGCGTTGAAGAGGTCGCCCAGCATGTGCACACAGGCTTCCTCGATCAGCGACGCCGCCGGGTACTCCTCGTGGTCGATGTGGTTCTTGCGCAGCGTGTCGTGGATCAGCCTCTCTGCCTGCGGCTCCATCCAGGTCGTGACGAAGGACGCGAGGTTCAGCGTCTCGCGGCCGTCGAGCATGAGACCGGTGTGCAGGAGCTCGTAGGCCTCGTCCGGCTCCAGGCCGTGGGCGGGGAACGTGCCGCGGTCGATGTGCTCACGGAAGCTGGGCCGGCCGTGGATCGGGCCGAACGGGTCGGACGTCTCGCTCACCTGTGCTCCTCCAGTCCATCGGTCCGGAGCCGGCTGACCGCCGTCCCCCCGGCACGCACCTGCGCGTCGAACGTAGCGCGGTCCGTCCCGAAATGTCCCGCAGTAGGGTCCGACTCGTGGCCTGGTACGACGCGGTCTTCGTGCAGACCGGGCGCTCACCCGCGCTGTGGGCCCTGGTCGGCTTCCTCATCACGTTCGCCGTGGTGCGGACCGTCACGCGACGGATCCACGCCCGGCAGGTGGAGCACGAGGACACCTCAGGTCCGGTCAGGGACGTCTACATCGGCGGCGTGCACGTGCACCACCAGGTGTGGGGGATCCTGCTCGTGCTCGTGTCCGGGCTCCTGACGTTCCGGTTCCGGCCCGAGTCACCCTGGATCGACGTGCTCGCTCTGCTGTTCGGCGCCGGTGCCGCGCTCACGCTCGACGAGTTCGCGCTGTGGTTCCACCTGGACGACGTGTACTGGTCGACGGACGGGCGCAAGTCGATCGACGCGATCCTCGTCGGCGGAGCCCTCGGTGGCGCGATCCTGCTCGCCGTCTCCCCCGTCGGCACCACCAACGAGTCGAACCTGCCGGCGTGGCTGTACTCGATCCTCGTCGCGACCCACCTGGCGTTCGCCCTGGTGTGCGTCCTCAAGGGCAAGCTGGCCACCGGGATCCTGGGCGTCGTGGTGCCGACGCTCGCCTGGATCGGTGCCGCCCGGCTGGCCAAGCCCGAGTCGTACTGGGCCCGTCGCCGGTACCGCGGGACCAAGCTCGACCGCTCGCGACACCGGTTCGGCCCGGCGTACCAGGCCCGCCGCGACCGCCTGCGCGACCTGCTGGGCGGGGCCCCCGCGGACGGCCCTGGCGGGACCCCCGGCGGGCCGCCGTCGGCTGACAGGTAAGATCGACCGTTCCCCCGCGCGCCCGGCTCTCGTGCTCCCTGCTCGTCGGCCACTCCCTGACGACCAGCTAGGACCCGCACGATGACTGCCCTCACCACGAAGCCGCAGACGCTCGACGGCGTCGACCCCGCCGAGCTCGACGTGTTCCTGCGGGTCGCGGACCAGATCAGCAGGCTCCCGTCGGACCACCCGCACCTGGCTCTCGCCCGCCGTGCGACGTCGGCCCTGTTCAAGGCCGCGAAGAAGCAGCGGCGTGCCGAGAAGCGGGACGCCATCAGCGCCGCCGACCGTGCGGTCATCCACGCGACGGCCACCGGCAGCCCGGGTCGCATCGACGACGAGACCCAGGGCATCCCGCTCGTCTCCAGCGCCCAGGGCGCGACCGCGGGGACACTGCTCAAGGCCCGGCCCTGCTACATCTGCAAGGAGCCCTACGTCGAGGTCGACGCGTTCTACCACCAGCTGTGCCCCACGTGCGCACGGCTGAACCACGCGAAGCGTGACGCCCGCACCGACCTCACCGGCAAGCGCGCGCTGCTGACGGGCGGGCGCGCCAAGATCGGCATGTACATCGCGCTGCGCCTCCTGCGGGACGGCGCGACGACCACGATCACGACCCGGTTCCCGCGCGACGCCGCCCGCCGGTTCGCCGCGATGCCCGACAGCGCCGACTGGCTCGACCGCCTGAGCATCGTCGGCATCGACCTGCGCGACCCCGCCCAGGTCGTCGCGCTCGCGGACACCGTCGCCGCGCAGGGCCCGCTCGACATCCTCATCAACAACGCCGCGCAGACCGTCCGCCGCTCCCCCGGTGCGTACACGCACCTGGCCGACGCCGAGCTGGAGCCGCTGCCCGACCGTCCGCTGCCGCAGATCACCACGTTCGGCCGCACGAGCAGCGCCCACCCGGTCGCCCTCGCGGGCTCCGTCACCGAGCTCACGACCTCGGCGGCGGAGGTGTCCGCGCTGGCGCTGACCGCCGAGCACGCGTCGCTCGAACGGCTCGTCGCGGGCACCGCGATCGACGCCGGCGGCCTGGTGCCCGACACCGCCGAGACCAACAGCTGGGTCCACACCGTCGACCAGGTGGACCCCATGGAGCTGCTCGAGGTCCAGCTGTGCAACCAGACCGCGCCGTTCATCCTGGTCAGCCGCCTGCGCGGCGCCATGAAGGCGACCGCTGCCGAGCGCGCGTACGTGGTCAACGTCTCCGCCATGGAGGGCGTCTTCTCGCGCGGCTACAAGGGTCCGGGCCACCCGCACACCAACATGGCCAAGGCCGCGCTCAACATGCTGACCCGCACCAGCGCCACCGAGCTGGCGACGGACGGCATCCTCATGACCAGCGTCGACACCGGCTGGATCACCGACGAGCGCCCGCACCCGACGAAGGTCCGGCTGGCCGAGGAGGGCTTCCACGCCCCGCTCGACCTGGTCGACGGCGCCGCCCGCGTGTACGACCCGATCGTGCGCGGCGAGGCCGGCGAGGACCTGTTCGGCTGCTTCCTCAAGGACTACGTGCGGTCCGCCTGGTAGTCCCGAGAGGCGGCGTCCGCCGTCGTGCACCAGCATGAGCCCGTGCATCGCGACCTGAGCGCCCACCTGTCCCTCGACGTCACCTCGCCCGCCACCCTCGCGTTCGAGCTCGCCGTGTCCACGCAGCTGGCCGCGCGGGAGTCCCTGCGGATCACCCTGGACGGCGCACCCGTGCAGGTGCGGGAGGTCCCCGACCACCACGGGACACGGCTGCACGTGGTGCAGGCGGATCCCGGCCGTCTCGTGCTCGACTACTCCGCGTCGGTCGACGGTCGTGCGACACCGGTCGCCTCCGACGAGGCCGACCTGCTGCGCTACCTGCGGCCGAGCCGCTACTGCGAGTCCGACACGCTCGGGCCGACGGCGCACGCCGAGTTCGCGGGCCTGCGCGGCTACGACCTGCTGTCCGCCGTGAGCTCCTGGGTCGGGTCCCGGCTCTCCTACGTCCCCGGGTCGAGCCTGCCCACCGACGGTGCGGTGCAGACGCTCCTGGGCCGCAAGGGCGTGTGCCGCGACTACGCGCACCTCGTCATCGCCCTCCTGCGCGCCCTGGACGTGCCGGCGCGCCTCGTGTCCGTGTACGCACCGGGCCTGTCCCCGATGGACTTCCACGCCGTCGCCGAGGCCCACCTCGACGGTCAGTGGTACGTCGTGGACGCCACCACCCTGGCTCCGCGCACGAGCCTGGTGCGGATCGCGACCGGCCGCGACGCCTCCGACACCGCCTTCCTCAACGTGCACCACGGGTACGCCGACCTCGACGAGCTCGAGGTGACCGCCGTCGCGGACGTCCTGCCCGACGACGACGTGCGGGACCTGGTCACGCTCGGCTGAGCAGCGCGCTGCTAGCCTCCGAAATGTGACAGACCAGGACGAGACCGACGGTCCCGCACCCCCACGCCGCCGCTCGTTCCTGGCCCGGCGGACCGGCACCGACGACTTCGGCATCGTCCTGACGCTGCTGGTCACCGCCTACATCGCGTACGCGCTGAGCGCCGCGCTGTGGGTCGAGATCCTCGTCTTCGTGCTCTACCTGTTCACGCTCGGCCTGGCGGTCCGCACCTCCCGCCCGATGCCGCGCCAGAAGCGGTTCGTCCGGGTCGTCCTCGTGGTCTCGGCGGTCGTGTCGGCGGTCGCGCTCCTCACCCTCCCCCGGGCCGCGGCCGACGGGGTGCTCGACGGCGTCGTCTGCGTCATCCTCATGACCGCGCTGGTGGTCATCCTCGACCGGATCCTGCGACGCACCGCCGTCACGGTGCAGTCGCTGGCGGGGGCCCTGAGCGCCTACCTCATCATCGGGATGTTCTTCGCGAGCCTCTTCGGCGTCATGGACGCAGTCACCCCGGGGCCGTTCTTCGCGTCCGGCGAGGCCGCGAACCCCCGCTCGTTCCAGTACTTCTCGTACACGACCCTGACCACCCTCGGGTACGGCGACTACACGGCGGCGCTCTTCCCCGGTCGCAGCATCGCCACGTTCGAGGCGCTCGTCGGACAGGTGTTCCTCGCCGTCCTCGTCGCCCGGCTCGTCGCCGCCTTCCACGGCCGCGCCGAGGCGATCCTGCCCGAGCGCAGCGACGACTGACCCGGCCGCGTATCTGCGGCGACGCCGCCCAGCCCTTACCCAGCAGGCAACGTGGACCAGGAGGCACCGGTGACGACTTCTCCGGGATCGGGTGGGCTGGTGCCTGCGCCGGTCGAGCTCGGCGGACTCTCGGAGATCCGCGTGCACGGCGTCGGGGGCACCAGCCCGGAGTCGCTCCTCGGTGACGCGACGCCCACCCGGGTCGCGGGCGACCGTGTCGCCGGCTTCTACCGGACCGCGGACGCCGCCGGCCGGCATCGCGAGGCCTACTCGTGGGGCGGCCTGACGTCCCGCAGCCGGATGCGCGCCCTCTGGGCGCTGCTGCTGCCGTCCATGCTCGCGAACATGGCGGGCTGGATGGCCCGCCGCTGGGTGACGGCCGGTGAGGAGGAGATCAGCCGGCCCGCGACCCTGTGGGTGTTCCGGTGGTTCGCGCGCCTCACCGCGCTGGCGCTGACGATCAGCACCGCGGCGATGGTGACGTACCTCGCGCTGGACGTCCTCGCGTACCAGTGGGGCCGCACCGAGCCGCTCCCCGGTCCGGCAGACCAGGCGGCGGGGGTGCCCGGCGAGGTCACCACCTGGTGGACCCAGACCGTCGAGACGTGGACCGCCGTCGAGCGTCCGGGCAACCGCATCGTGCTCGGCGCGCTCGCGGCCGTCCTGGTCGCGCTCGTGTTCGCGGTCCTGGCGCGCCACTCCCGGTCGTCCTACGAGAGCGTCGTCCCGCCGACACCGATCAGCGCCGAGCCCGGCGCCCCCGACGTCACCACGACGACCCCGCCGCCGCCGTCCCTGCGGTGCGCGGCCGCCCTCGACGGCGGCCTGCGGGCGGCCGACTTCTGGGCGGGTCTGGAGTGGCACAAGTTCCTGTCCCGGATCCACCTCACGGCGTGCCTCGGCGTCGTCGCCCTGTTCCTCGGGTGGTCGACGTGGAGCCTCGGGGCCGGCACCGGCGCGGGCGCCTTCGGGCAGGTGGCGACGGTGGCCGCGGGCGCCGCCCTGCTCCTGCTGGTGGGCATGCTCGCCTTCGACGACGCGCAGCCGGACCTCGGCTGGATCGCCCTGACGCTCACCACGGCTGCTCTCGTCCTGGCGGGGACGGCCGCGATGCTGCTGCCGTCGGGCCCCGGTCCCGCGGGGATGCTGCCCGGTGCGCGCTCGGCACTGAACGTCGTCTGGGGTGCGAGCCTCGTCCTGCTGGTCCCGCTCGCCGTGCAGCAGTCCCTCGCGTGGGTCTACCGGCTGTGGCAGACCTCCCGGCTGCGCCGCAAGGACGAGCCGGTGCCTCGGCTGAGCACCTTCCCGTGGGCGGGCCCCTTCGTCATGAACACGATCGCGATGGTCGTCGCGAACACCGTCCTGCTCTCGGCGATCGTCTACGTGGCCGGCGTCGTCGGCACGATCGCGTGGGGCTTCGGCCCGGAGCCCGGCACCGCCGCGGACCCGGGCACCATCTACGTCCCCATGGCGATCGGCTCGCTCGCGTCGATCCTCTCGCTCGGCCTGATCCTGCTGGTGGTGCTGTTCGCGGTCACGTTCGTCGTCGTCCTGCGCCGCCGGACCAAGGCCAACGCGCGCGGGGTCGAGGCGGACCTGCGCAGGCGGTACACCGCCGCGGGGATCCCCGACACCGAGCCGGGCGCGGCCGCCGGGACCGAGGCGGCGTGGTGGCGGTCGGCGTTCGACCCGCCGCTGTTCGGCGTCCGCGGTCGCCAGCGCGCGGGCCGGCCGACGCCGTGGGTGCACAAGGTCACGACCATGCGCTTCGTCGGCGACCACTCCCGAGCCGTCGCGGTCCTGTTCATCGCGCTCACTGTGTGCGCGGTCGTCGGGCTGGTCCTGTTCCTCAACCAGGTGCTGGTCCTGCGCCGCGAGCCGCCGATGTTCTTCGTCGACGTCGGGACCAAGGTCGCCGTCGCGTTCCCCCCGCTGTACGTCCTGGTGCTCACCCTCGCGTGGCGCAACGAGCGCTGGCGGCGCGTCCTCGGGTCGCTCTTCGACGTCGGGACGTTCTTCCCCCGCGCGTTCCACCCGTTCGCCCCGCCGGCCTACGCCGAGCGCGCGGTGCCCGAGCTGACGCGCCGGATCTGGCGCCTGCACGACAACGGCGGTCGCGTCGTGGTGTCCGCCCACTCCCAGGGCAGCGTCATCGCCGCGGCCGCGCTCGGCCGGACGTCGAGCCGTGCGGGGGTGGAGCCCGCGATCGGGCTCGTCACCTTCGGGTCACCCCTCGGCAAGCTCTACCGCTGGGCGTTCCCCGCCCTGTTCAGCGACGGCTTCCTCGCCGGGATCACCGACGCCGGCGCGGGCATCGGGCCCGTGCTGTGGCGCAACATCTACTACGCCACGGACTACATCGGCGGGGACGTGAGCACGGGCACCTCGACGATCAGCGACGCCGTGGACGTCGAGCTCGTCGACCCGCCCACGCACCGGTACGTCGTCGACCAGCCCCTGCCGCGCGTCCTGAGCCACACCGGCTACTGGTACGACGACGCCTTCTGGCGCGAGGTCGACGAGATGTGCACCGTGACCCTGTCCACGGGCGGTCCGCGGCCGGGCTCCGACGTCGACGGTGGCGGGGTGGACCTCGTGCCGCCCGACCCGACGATGTCCGGGAGCTACCGCGCTCAGGCCGTGATGCCGCTCGTCGACGCCACGACGTCGCCGATCTTGCGGGAGAGCGCCTCGTAGAACATCGACAGGGGGAACTCGTCGTCGAGCACCGCGTCGGTGAACCCCTTGGGCGGGCCGTCCAGCGGGAGGTCGCCGCGCGCCCACGCGGACGCCGGGTGCGGTGTCACGGTGCCGGACACGAGCGCGTACGCGGCGAGCCAGTGCGCGGTCTTCGGCCGGTCGATGGACCGCCAGTAGAGCTGCTCGATCTGCTCGGCGAGCGCGATCACGGCGTCGGGCACCTGCGGCCAGTCGATGGTCAGGCGCGAGTCCGTCCAGTGCAGGACGTGGTGCTGGTGCAGCCAGGCGAACAGGAGCTGGCCGCCGAGGCCGTCGTAGTTGCGCACCCGGGTCCCCGTCACCGGGAACCGGAACAGGCGGTCGAACAGGATCGCGTACTGCACGTACCGCGCGTGCGGAACACCCTCGTCCTCCAGCCGCACGGCGGCGCGGAAAGCGGTGAGGTCGCAGCGCAGCTCCTCCAGCGAGTAGAGGAAGAAGGGCATCCGCTGCTTGATCATGAACGGGTCGAACGGCAGGTCGCCGCGCATGTGGGTGCGGTCGTGGACCAGGTCCCACAGGACGAACGTCTCCTCGGCGAGCCGCTGGTCGTCCAGCAGCCGCGCGGCGTCCGGGGGCAGGGCGAGCCGGGTGGTGTCCGCCGCGGCGCGCACGACGCGGCGGAACCGCGCGGCCTCACGGTCGGCGAAGATCGCGCCCCAGGTGAACGTCGGCACCTCACGGACGGCGACGGTCTCCGGGAAGAGCACCGCGGAGTTGGTGTCGTAGCCCGGGGTGAAGTCGAGGAACGTCACCGGGACGAAGAGCGCGTTGCTGAACTGCTCGGCCTCGAGGTGCGCGATGACGTCGGGCCACCGGACCTGCAGCAGGACGGCCTCGACGCGCCGGTCGGTGCTGCCGTTCTGCGTGTACATGGGGAAGAGCACCAGGTGCGGCAGCCCGTCGACGCGCTGGCGCTGCGGGTGGAACGCGACGAGCGAGTCGAGGAAGTCCGGGATGCCGAACCCCGCGTCGGACCAGCGCGTGAGGTCCTTGCCGACGGCCGTCAGGTAGTCCTCGTCGTGCGGGAGCGCCGGCGCGAGCTCGTCGACGGACCGGACGATCGCGTGCACGAGCTCACGGGCGCGCGGGTGCTGCTCGGCGTCGGGTACGGACCCATCCTTGACCTGCAGGCCCTGGAGCTCGGTGACGTCCCGCTTGAGACGGGCCCACGCTGGGTGCGACACGAGCCCGTCGTGCCGGTCGTCGGCGGCGACGGCCGCACTCGGGCGGGCTGCCCAGATCGCGGCGTTGAGGAGGACCTCGGGCGCGGCGTGCACGTCCACGCCGAGCACGAGCAGGCCGCCGTGCTCGTCGCGCACCCCGGCGCCGACCGTGAGGCCGAGCGCCTGGCTGCCGGTGTCGGTGCGCAGGAGCGGCGTCGCGGGTGCGTGGACATCGAGGGTCGCGCGCACCGGGAGCATCGCGTCGGTCGTCCACGCGAGGAGGTCGTCGGCCGTGAGGTCGGCGGGGACGAGACCGCTCGGGGCGGCGGTCGAGGGGTGCGCTGCGATCCCGCGGTCGGTGAGCAGCGCGGTCACCTCCGGGGTGTCCGATCCCGTCGCGAGCACGACCACGCCGGTGCCCGCGACGGGCCCCCCGGGTGTCGTGCCGGGCAGGACGAGGACCAGGTCGGGGTCCTCGTCGGCGGCGACGAAGGTCAGGCCGTGGAGCTCCAGGTGGGCCCGGTGGGTGGGCGGCAGATCACCTGTCGCGTGGACGGTCGGGAACAGCCTCATGCGTGATCTCACCATTCGGACGGCAGCGTTACTGCACGGTACGTTTCGCGCGCCGCCCGGTCAACGACCTCAAGGGCGCAAGAACGTGAGTGCACTCAGCCCCGCGATGAACGCCACCGCCACCCCGACGACCACGAGCGCCACCCGCAGGCCGCGTCGGCTGTCCCCCGTCCAGTGCGCCTCGAGCGTGTCCTTCGAGGTCAGGTACCGCAGCGCCAGCCGGGTGCCCGCGACGGGCGCGACGACGTCGTCGACCGGTGCGGTGATGCCGAGCGCCCGCGGGTCCGCCTGCACCGCGGCAGCCGCGCCGTCGTCGGTCGCGGCGAGCAGGTGGCTCAGGTCCTCGACCGGCGGAGCCGTCTCCGGTCCGGGCGCAGGGGTGACGATCGGGGCGCCGGCGGGCAGGGACAGCCGGCTCGCCGCCGTCAGCGCCGCACCCAGGCACACGGCGTACTTCGGGTGCGCGTCGACGACCACCGGGACGCCCAGCTCGGCCGCGATGAGCTCGGACACCAGCGGGATGCGGCTCGACCCGCCCGTGAGCAGGACCGCGTCCAGGTCGTGCGGCGCGAGCCCCGCGGACTCGATCGTGCGCGCCAGCGTGTCGATCGTGCGCAGCACGTCGATCCGGATGGCCCCCTCCAGCTCGCCTCGGGTCATCCGGATCTCGCGGGTGATCCCCGGCAGGATCACCGGGATCGTCGCCTCCACGTCCTGGGACAACGTCTCCTTGGCCAGCACCGCGGCCTCGCGCACGGCCGCGAGGCCGTGCCGGACGGCGGGCTCGTCCACGTCGAGCGAGGTCCACGCACGGCCGAGGGTCGCCGCCACGTGGTTCATCACGACCTGGTCGACGTCCTGCCCGCCGATGTGCTCGTCTCCCCCGGGCTCGCCGCGCAGCTCGTACCCGTCGGCGGTCTTCTCGACGACTGCCGCGTCGAACGTCCCGCCGCCGAAGTCGTACACGGCGACGACCGCACCCGTCTCCACCCGGCGCAGCGCCGCGTAGTGCACGGCCGCGGCGACCGGCTCCGCGACGAGCCCGACGTCCGTCAGGTGGGCCTCGCCCGCCGCGGCGACCAGGAGGTCCCGGCGCAGCTCACCCCACGCGGCCGGGCACGTCAGCGTCACGTGCGCCGCCGGGCCGCCCTCGCGCGCCGTCACCGTCTCGACCACCCAGCGCAGCAGCGTGCCGGTGAGCACCTCGGGCGCGAAGCTCTCGTCGCCGAGCAGCAGGCCCGTCGGGTCCCCCATCCGGCGCTTGAACCCCCGCCCGAGGCGTTCGGGCTCCAGGACACCCCGTCGCACCGCCGCGTCACCGACCAGGAGCGCACCGTCCGGGCGCAGGAGCACCGCCGACGGGATCGTGTCCGTGCGGTCGCCGAGCGCCACGGTGGCGGCACGGCCGTCGCGCCAGACCGCCGCGGCCGTGTAGGCGGTGCCGATGTCGATCCCGAGCGTGTACGAGCTCATGAGGCTCCCTGCTGCCAGATGCACTGGGCCGCGACCGACCGGAACGTCTCGCACTGAGCCTTCGCGGTGGGCTCGTCCGGCAGACCGTCGGTGAAGACGACCGTGTTCGGGACTCCGTTCGGCCCCTCCAGGAACGCGGCGGAGTCGGCGCTGCTCTTGAGCTGCACGCCCAGTGCACCCGCCGCCTGGAGCGCCGCGACGAGGGCGTCGGCCGCCCCGGCGTTCGCGGTGTCGTCCTGCGGGAAGTTGCCCCACCGCACGTACCAGCCCTGCGGCTCGAACGGCGTCCCCGCCGGACCGGCCGCCGTCGGAGTCGGCTCGGGCGTCGCCGTCGGGGTCACCTCGGCCGACGGGACCGCGACGCACTCCTCCGCGCCGAACGCGCCCGGCACCTCGCCGGCGACCGCGCGCACCTGGAAGCAGTGCTCCGCCTCCGTCAGCCCGTCCCACAGGAACGACGTCTGGTCCGGGTCGTCGACGCCGTTGCTCGACGTCCCGGTGACCCCCTTCGTCCACTCCTGGATCCCGTACCCGGACGCGTACGGGCTGCGGAGCCACACCACCCGGACCCCGCCCGGCACGGCCTCGAGCGACTCGATCTCGACCGGTGGGGGCCTGCCCGTCCGGAGGTCGACCGTCCCGCCCTGCCCCCGCAGCCACAGGTAGCCGAGCACCCCCGCCACCACGAGCAGCAGCGCCAGCACGACCCAGCCCTTGCGGACCACCGCGCGCTGCTCGAACGTGCCGGGCAGCTCCCCGGCACGGTCGGACCTGCTCACCCGGTACGTCACCGTGAACGCGTGCGGCACCGGCTTGCCGAACAGCCTCGGGTTGCGCGCCTGGACCCCGAGGTACGCCGGCACGGTGCGCCCCGCGGGCACCTCGACGACCTGCGGCGCCAGCACGAACCGCAGCAGCTCCGCCGCGTCCGCGACCTCCAGCGACACCGACAGGTCCGTCGTCCCGGTGTTGCGCAGCTCGATGCGGAACCGGCCTGCCCGAGCGCCCTTCGGGCCGTCACCGCGCAGCCGCACGTCCAACCCCTGCACCGGGCTGACGACGACGTCACCCTCGACCACCGCCGCGACGTCGCGGTTCTCCAGCGACACGCACCGCACCCCGAACGGGATCGTGCCGACGGGCGCGGCGGGCGCGGGCGGCGGGCGGAACACGATCTCGACCGTCTGCTCCTCGGACTCCCCCGGGAGGACCGAGACGTGCTGCGGGACCACGGTCGACCACCGCGCCGCCTCGCCGAGGACCTCGACGCGGTACTGCGCGACGATGTCGCCGACGTTGCGGACCGTCACCCGGGTGCGCACCTGGCCGCCGGGGTCGGTGGCGAGCGTGCCCTGGGCAAGGACGAGCACGGGGTCCACGACGGGGCCTCCTCCCGATCGGGCAGCGCACGACGTATCTCCGGGACGGGTCCCGTCTCTACTATCAACGTACGGATTGTCCTAGTTGTGAATACACGACCGTATCGGGGGATGTCGTGGATCGTGAGGTCGAGGACGGGACGTCGGCGGGCAGAGCTGCCTGGTTCGCCGACCGGTTCGACGCGCTGGCATCGAACGTCGAGTCGTTCATCAAGGGCAAGAGCGACGTCGTGCGCATGGCCCTCATCTGCATGCTGGCGGAGGGGCACCTGCTGCTCGAGGACGTCCCGGGCACCGGCAAGACGTCGCTGGCCAAGGCGATGTCGCAGTCGATCGACGGGTCGATGCGCCGCATCCAGTTCACGCCCGACCTGCTGCCCTCGGACGTCACGGGCGTGCAGGTCTACGACTCCGGCAAGCGCGAGTTCGTGTTCCACCCCGGTGCGGTGTTCGCCAACATCGTGCTCGGCGACGAGATCAACCGCGCCTCGCCCAAGACCCAGTCGGCGCTGCTCGAGGTGATGGCCGAGCGCCAGGTCACCATCGACTCGATCCCGTACCTGGTGCCGCGGCCGTTCATCGTGATCGCCACGCAGAACCCCGTCGAGCAGGGCGGCACGTACGACCTGCCCGAGGCGGAGCTGGACCGGTTCATGATGCGCGCCACGCTCGGGTACCCGGACCACGACTCCGAGGTCGCGGTGGTCACCAACATCACCGCGGGCCGCACCACGGACGAGCTCCAGGCCGTCATGAGCACCACGGACCTGCAGCAGATGAACCAGATCGCCTCCTCCGTGCACCTCGCGCCCGCGGTGCTGGCCTACATCGTCACGATCACCGCGTCGACGCGGACCCTCCCCGAGCTGCGGCTCGGCATCAGCCCGCGCGGGACCATCGCCGTGGCCAAGGCCGCCCAGGCGTTCGCCGCCGCCCAGGGCCGCTCGTTCGTCACCGCCGACGACGTCAAGGCCGTCCTGCAGTACGTGCTGCCGCACCGCATGATCCTGCGGCCCGAAGCGGAGCTCCAGGGCCGGACGGCGCGCGAGCTGCTGGAGACGCTCGTCACCTCGGTGCCGGTGCCCCAGGTGCGAGCCGGGGTGTGAGCCGTGATCACCACCTCGGGCAAGGGGGTCGCCGTCGCGGGGGTCCTGCTCCTGCTCGCCGGCTGGTGGCTGGACTACCCGGAGCTGGTCGCCATCGGCCTCGCGTGCGTCCTCGCCCTCGCGATCTCGGCGCTGTGGATGGTCTACCGGCCCTCGCTCGACGCCGTCCGTGAGATCCAGCCACTGCGGGTCCAGGAGGGCGAGCTCGCCCGCGGCGTCGTCACGCTGACCAACACCGCACGCCGGCGCAGCCCGCCCGTCCTCGCGCTCGAACGGTTCGGGTCACGGACGATCACGCTGCCGCTGCCCAGCCTCGCGCCCGGCGCGTCGCACGCCTCGACCTACCCGCTGCCCACCGACCGCCGCGGGGTGTTCCCCGTCGGCCCGCTGTCGATCGGGCACACCGACCCGCTGCGGCTCATGCGCATCGCGCACGACTACGCCTCGACGGGGGCGCTCACGGTCTACCCGCTGCTCCATGCGGTCGCCGTCCTGCCCAGCGGACGGTCGCAGGACTCCGAGGGTCCGACGTCGTCGAGCGCGCCCCGCGGCGGGATCGCGTTCCACAGCCTGCGCGAGTACGAGCCGGGCGACGACCACCGCCTCATCCACGCCAAGGCGAGCGCCCGCACGGGCACCCTCATGGTCCGGCACAACGTCGTGCCCCAGGAGCCTCGGCTGATGATCGTGCTCGACACGTCGGCCGAGCCGTACGACGCACAGAGCTTCGAGGAGGCGGTCCGCGTCGCGGCGTCGCTCGCCGTCGCCGCGGTCGACGGGCGCTTCCCGCTGGCCCTGCACACGACGGGTGGCGCGGCGGTCGTGGTCGACCGGACCCGCGACCGCAGCGAGGTGCTCGACCTGCTCGCCCGCGTCGAACCCTCCGCCGACGACCCCGGTCTGGCCGCGCTGCTGCGGCTGACGCCGCGTGAGGAGGGCGTCTCGCTCGGCGTCGTCACCGGGCAGCCGTCCCCCGAGCAGCGCGCCGCCGTCTCCCGGGCGCGACCTCGCTTCCAGATGGTCTCCGTGGCCCAGCTGGGCGAACGGTTCGGGCGACGGGCCGCACCGCTCGAGGGGGCGCTCGTGGTGAACGTCGCCACGAGCGCGGACTTCGCCGAGGCGTGGAACTCACAGATCAGGGGTTGACGTGGTGGACAGGGGGCGGTGGCGCGCGACGGTGGGGGTGGTCCTCGAGCTCGTGCTGGCCGCGGTGGGCGTCGGCGTGGCGTGCCTCGCGTTCGGACCGTACTTCGCGGGGCCGTCCTGGCTGCCGGTGACCCTCGGTGCGGTCCTGGCCGGGGTGGGTCTCGCCGTCGCGGGGGCGGTGTGGCACTGGCCGGCGTGGCTGCTCGCCCCGGTGGGGCTGGTGGGGCTGTTCCTGTACGCGCTGCTCGCGCTCGACCCCTGGCCGCCGTCGCCCGCGACCACCGCGCAGGACCTGCTCTCCGGCTGGGACCGGATGCTCACGGTCGCGCTGCCGGCCGACCCGGGTCCCGAGGTCGTCGCGCTCCCGGTCGCCGCCGGGTTCGTCGCCGCCTACGTCGTCGGGCTGCTCGTCCTGCGGACGTCCGCCGTGGTCGCCCTCTGCCTGCCCGCGCTCGGCGTCCTGGTCCTCGCGCTCGCCGTGACCGCCGCACGTGACGTCACGCAGCTGCCCGTGACCGTCGGCGTCCTGGCCTGCCTCGCGGCCCTCGTGCTCGTGCGGGCCAACCGCCCCGACCCCGCAGCCGTCGTGAGCCAGGCGGTCGCGGCCGAGCACGCGCGCGACGACGCGCTCGACAAGGCCGTCGGCTCGGACGCGGTCGCCGCCCGCCGGACGTCCGCGGTCGGGCGCGTGCTCCTCGGGCTGCCGGGTGTCGCGTTCGTCATCGCGCTCGCTGCCGCCGGAGCGCTGCTGCTGCCGATCGCCGACGGGACCGACCGGGCCGACCCGCGCGACTCCCACGAGGCCGACGTGCAGGTCACCGCCGGCCTCTCCCCGCTGGTCGAGCTCAAGCCGCAGCTCGTCGGGCCGCCGACGCCGCTCTACCGCGTGACCGTCGAGGGGTCCAGCAACGCCCCCGTGAACCGGATCCGGCTGGCCGCGCTGGACACGTTCGACGGCGCCCTGTGGAGCCAGTCCGGCACGTTCGTCCTGGCCGGGAGCCAGCTCCCGCACGCGGATCCCCCGTCCGCGGGGAGCGACGTGGTGACGCTGGAGGTCGAGGTCCTCACGGCACGCAGCCCCTACCTGCCGGTCGTCGGGCAGCCCCTGACGCTGGAGGGCACGACGGCGGCGATCGAGGAGGACTCGGGCTCCCTGGTCCGGGCGACGTCGGACGACCCCGTGGCCGGACCCGTCTCCTACACGCTGACGGCGCGGATCGCGCGGGAGGCCGACATCGACACCGCGGGCCTGGCCGAGGCCGCCGAACGACTCACGGCCCTCCCCGACGTACCGTCCTGGGTGTCCGACGAGGCGACCAAGGCGAAGGCCGACTGGGAGACGCCGTGGACGCAGCTGTCCGAGCTGCAGAACTACCTCGAGGCCCGTCCCTACGCCGCCGACGCGCGACCCGGCCACTCCTACGGCGCGGTGAAGCGGATGCTCGTGGGCGACGCGACGGAGCCCGGCAACGCCGAGCAGCACGCGTCGGCGTTCGCGATCCTCGCCCGGTCCCTGGGCTACCCCACGCGCGTCGCCGTCGGCTACCTGCTCACCGACGCCGCCCGCTCCGGGAACACGTACACGGTCACGGCCACGGACGTGCACGCGTGGCCCGAGGTGCTGCTGGACGGGTACGGCTGGGTCGCCTTCGAGCCGACCGACACCGGTAACCTCGCCGGCCCGCAGCCGCCGCGCGACCCGGAGGCCGCGGTCCTGCCCTCCGACGCAGCGGCCGCGCAGCCGGCCCAGCCGGACGCCACCGCCACCGACCAGGCGGGCGAGCAGGGCGGCGGGGCGCTCGCGACGGTCGCGCGGGGGTCCGCCTACGCCGTCGTCGGGCTCGTCCTGCTGGCGCTGCTGCTCCTCGTCGTCATCCTGGTGGCCAAGCGCGTGCGTCGCTCCCGGCGGCGGCACGGCGGGGACGCGGCCGCGCAGGTGGCGGGAGCCTGGCGCGAGACCACGGACCGGCTGCGGGAGATCGGGGTGCCCACCCCGCCCACGTGGACGCCGATCGAGGTCGCGCACCGGGCTGCGGCCGACGACCAGGTCAGCGGAGGCACGGACCTGCTCGCCCTCGCGCGCCTCGCGACCGCGGCGGTCTACGCCCCGGCACCGCCGTCCAGCGGTGTCGCGCGGCAGGCGTGGGAGCTCGAGGAGTCGGTCCGGCAGGCGCTCGCCGCCGGCCTGCCGCCGGCCGTGCGCTGGCGAGCGGCCGTGGACCCGCGCCCGCTGCTCGACCCGACGAACCGCTGGGTGCGCCGGTCCGCACCCCCCGAGAGCGCGATCGTGCAGACCCTGTCGCCGAGGCCGGCGGAGGAGCTGGTCGGCGCGGCGGGCGGCTCGCGTCAGGAGTGACCGTGCTGCGCGACTCCCCCACGACCCGTCGCCGTCATCGCCGCCGTCCGGCGGTCGGCGGCGTCGTCGCGTGCGCACTGGTCGCGGCGCCGTTGGCCCTCGCCGCCCAGCTCGGCGCGGACGCACCCGCATCACGTCAGGAGCAGGTCGGCGGGCGTGCGTGGGTGGCCTCGCCGGAGCAGGGCACGGTGTCGCTCATCGACGGGGCGTCGCACGAGGTCGTCGCCACGGTCGTCGCGCCGGGAGCGCTGGCGGGCGACGACCTCGCCGTGACGCAGGCCGGGTCGTCGGCGTACGTCGTCGACCGGACCCTCGGTACGGCGTTCCGGGTCGACGGCGCCACGTTCGACGTCGGCGAGCCGGCGGCCGTGGCCGCACCCGGCGGCCGGCCGCAGGTGCTCGAGGGCGGCGGCGCCGTGTACCTGGTCGACCCGGTGCGCCGCACCGCCACCCACGCGGACCCCGAGACGCTGGAGCCGCGGCTCGAGCTCTCGCTCGCCGCCGAGCCCGGTGAGGGGCAGTCCGTCGTCGACTCCGACGGACGGCTGTGGGTCGTCGACGCGACCACGGGCTCGCTGACCTGGTTCGACGACGCCAAGCACGTGATCGACGGGCTCGCCACGACGGAGTCCCGGCTGGTGCTCGTCGAGGGACGCGCGGTCCTCGTCGACGTGACCGCGGGGCGTGCCGTCGAGCTGGGGCCGGACGGTCAGGAGGGCGGCTGGTCCTGCACCGGGCTGCCGCCCGGCTCCGCGGCGCGTCTGCTCGGGTCGCTGACCAGCGGGCACGTGTACGCCGCCGTGCCCGACGACGGGACGTTCGTCATCTCGGCGCTCGACCGCGACGACTGCAGCACCGCCGTGCCGCTCGCCGAACCCGGGACGGCCGACTTCGGACCCCTCGCCCAGGACGGGCGCTACGTGTTCGTGCCGGACCGGACGACGGGCCACACGTTCGTCGTCGACACGGTCCGGGGCGAGCAGGCGGCGGACGTCCCGCTCACCCGCCCCGGGAACCGGGTCGAGCTCACGACGAAGGACGGCATCGTGTTCTACAACGACCTCGACTCCGAGGTCGCGGGCGTGCTGACCCTCGACGAGGGGGCCTGGACGGGCACCCCGGTCGAGAAGTACGACGCCGCGACCGACGAGGGCGTCGCCGTCGTGGGCGGCGGGGACGACGCCACCGGCGCGTCCGGTGCCGGCACCACCGCCGAGGCGGCGACGTTCGCACCGGTCCGCGACGGCAGGACGGCACCCGATGCCCCGACGAGCTCCGTGAGCGGCGGGCCCACGATCACCCGGGTCGACGTCCGGCCGGACCCGGCGGTCCTCGGCAGCCCCGTCACGCTCACGCCCCTGGTCCGCGGGGCTGCCGGTGCGCGCTGGGAGTGGAGCGTCACCGGGCCGGACGGCACGGTCGTCTGGTCCTCGCAGGAGGCGGGTGCGCCCACGGTCACGCTCCGGGGCGTGGAACCCTCGACGTACGAGCTGACGCTCGTCGTGACCGACGCCGACGGCCGCCGGTCGACGCTCTCGCGCCCCCTGGACGCCGTGCTCGTGCCCACCCCGCGCATCGCCAGCTTCAGCATCGACAACCCGACACCGGGCCTCGGTGAGGTGACCAACATCAGTGCCGACGAGTCCGGCCTCTCGGGCGCGGACGCGACGTGGCAGTGGGAGGTGTCCCTCGACGGGATCCCGCTGCCGTTCCCGGGGCAGCCCGCGCCGGGCGCTCCCCTGCCCCTGCAGTTCCCGTTCGAGGGCGTCTACACCGTCGCTCTCACCATCACGCGCGGGGAGCTGTCCGACACGGCGTCGGTCCCGGTCACCTACGCCGACCAGTGCGTCCCTGCCCTGGCGAACCGCCGGTTCGTCGACCTGCGCGAGGACGGCACCGCCACGGTGGACATCACCGCCGACGACTGCTTCGTCGACGCGACGGTCGCGCTCGAGCTCCCGCCCTGGCTGTCGTCCTCCACGCCGACCGTCGACGTGACCGCCGGGCCGACCGAGGTCGTCGAGGACCGGTTCCGCAGCGCCGACGCGACGCCGGTGCCGGTGGACCTGAGCGTCGTGGGCTCGCCGCCGTCCGACGGTGTGCTGCCGGGTGCGATGACCCTCGTCCTGGGGGACGTGCGCGTACCGGTCGACGTGCGCGTGAACCTGCCTCCCGCCTGGACCGCCGACCCGACGTGCACCGCGCCCGACGCGGCCTCGGGCGACCGCCCCCGCTTCCGGGCCGAGCTCGCGGACGCCGACGCGGGAGCCCTCGACGTCCGGCTGACGCTCGACGGGGTCCCCGGCGGGCCGGACGGCGGGTACCGGATGCTGCCGGGGCCGTCGGGTCGCGGGGTGTACGAGCTCACCGGTCCCGAGCAGATGCCGCTCGGGGACGCGACGACCTTCTCGGTGCGCGCCACCGACCGGTTCGGGTCCGTGTCCGAGGTCCGCACCGTCCCGGTCGGGGGGTGCGCCGCATGAGCCCCACCCTGGCGTCCCGGTTCCGGGCGGTCACGCGCAGCCGGAACGTGGCGCCCACGCTGGTCACGGTGCTGGTGGCCGCGCCGCTCGTCGCCGCCGTCGTGATGGGCGAGGGCAACCCGATCGACCGGCTCGCGCAGTCCAGCGGGAGCGCGTGGGTGGCGTCGCTGGGCGCCGGGACCGTCACGCTCATCGACGGGCCGTCCGAGGAGGTCGTGGACACCCTGCCGGCACCGGGCGCCGCCGCGGGTGACGTGCTCTCGGTCGTGCAGCGCGAGGCCTCGGCCCTGGTCTCCAACCAGACCCGCGGCACGCTCGCACGCGTGGACGGTGCGACGTACGCCGCCGGCACTCCGGTTCTCGTAGCCGACCCCGGGTCCCCCGTCACCGTGCTCCAGGGCGGCGACCAGGCCTACGTCGTGGACCCTGTGCGCCGCACGACGGCGGTCCTCGACGCGGACGCCCTGACCCTGACCGCGACGATCTCCCTGGCCAGCACCCCCGGCACCGGGCAGTCCGCCGTGGACGACGACGGCCGGCTGTGGGTCGTCGACAGCGAGGGCACCGGCCTGGCGTCCTTCCGCGGCGACGACCAGGTCGTCCGGGCACCCGCCGACGCCCGGGCGCAGGTGATCCTGGTGCAGGGCAGGGCGGTGCTCGCCGACCTCGCGCACGGACAGCTGGGCACGCTGGGCGGCGACGGGCAGGTGGACCGCTGGTCCTGCCTGGACGTGCGCCCCGACGACACCGTGCAGCTCCTCGGCTCGGCCACCGCCGACCGCGTCTACGCCGCCGTCGCGCAGACCGGCAACGTCGTCGTCGCGCGTCTCGACACCGGCGACTGCCAGGGCGTCGTGCGCGTCGCCGAGGAGGCCGGGCACGACTTCGGCCCGATGGTGCAGAGCGACCGCTACCTGTTCGTGCCGGACCGCACCACCGGGCGCACGACGATCATCGACACCGCCGACTCCACCATCGCCGACTCGTTCGCCCTGACGCCGCCCGGGAACCGTCTCGAGCTCGCCAGCAAGGACGGGATCGTCTTCTTCAACGACCTCGACTCAGAGACCGCGGGCGTCCTCACCTTCGACGGGGAGGCCTGGACACAGGGCGATGCGCTGCAGAAGTACGCACCGGCGGGAGCGTCGTCCCAGCAGGTCGCCGTCCCGCAGGACCAGCAGGTCGCCGTCCCGCAGGACCAGCAGGCCGCTCCCGCGGGTCCCGCTCCCGGGGAGGTCGCGCCCGCGCCCGGGCCGACCAGCGGGCCGGCCCCGTCGACACCGCCGCCGGACGGCCCGAAGCCCCCCGTCGCGGCCGTACCGGCACCGCGCGCGAGCGAGTCCCCCGGACCCGGCAGCAGCACCCCGGCCCCCGGCCCGTCACCGTCGGACGTCCCGGCGGCCCCGCCGTCGGTCACGTCGCTGACCGCGTCGCCCGCGCAGGTCCAGGCAGGCGAACCGGCCACCTTCGAGGCGACCGTCTCGGGCGAGGTCACGGCGTGGAGCTGGCGCATCGCCACGAGCGGCGGCACCGAGCTGGCCACCGCGACGAGCCCCTTCTCGACGGGCTTCACGTTCCCGGTGGACGGGGACCCGAACGTGGTCGTCACCGTGACGGTGTCGGGCCCGGGCGGCTCGTCCGCGCCCCGCCAGCTGGCACTCACGGTGGCCGGCCCACCCGTCGCCACGCTCACGGTGACGGTCGCCGGGGGCGGGACCGTCGACGTGGACGGTGCGCCGTGCGACGGTGTCTGCACGTTCGACCTGACCCCCGGGACGACCGCGGGTCTGTCGATCCCCAGCCGGCAGTTCCCCGCCGTGTTCGACGGGTGGGGCGGAGCGTGCTCCGGGACGGGCGGCTGCGACGTCGTCGTCTCGGAGGACACAGCGGTCACGGCGGCGTTCCACCAGGCCCCCGTCGAGCCTGAGGACTGCCTGTCCACCGACCGGGCGAACCTCACGATCGTGGACGAGGGCGGTGGCTCCTGGCTGCTGACGGACGGGACGTCCCGCATGTTCATCCTCGACTCCCAGGAGGACGCGCAGAACGCGCTGATCGTCGCGCAGCACTACGCGTCCCGGTGCTTCATCGGACGACCCGACCCCGAGATGATGTACTGGAACGGCCCGAACGCGGGCGAGCCCGTGCTGAGCCGGACCGACTGCATCTCGCACGATCCGTCGTCGGCCGAGATCGTGCGCGACGTGTGGCGGCTCGTCGCCGGGAACTCGCTGCTGGCCACCTTCGAGAACGAGGCCGACGCGGGCCGGGGGCTCACGGTCGCGAGCTCGTTCTCCCGGATGTGCTTCGTCGGCCGCGTCTCACCGCCGGGTGAGATCACCTACTTCCTGCCATGAGCCGCTCGTGGCGTCGGCTGCGGCCGCCCGCCCGGGCGGGCACCGCCGCGGTGCTCGCAGCCGTCGTCGCCGTCCCCCTCGTGGTCGCCGCGGTCGCCGGGCGCGGGCACCCCGTCGAGTCCTTGCTGCAGAGCAGCGGCAGCGCCTGGGTGGTCTCCCCGGCCGAGGGGCTGCTGTCGCTCCTCGACGGGCCGTCCGAGGAGGTGATGGCCTCGGTCCGGCTCCCCTCGGTCGGGGGCCCCTACCGCGTGGAGCAGGCCGGCTCGTCCGCGTACGTCGCCGACGCGGCCGCGGGGACGGTCACGCGCGTCGACGGGGCGACCGGTGAGCTGTCCGACCTCGTGCAGTTCGCGGAGCCGGGCTCCGACGTCTCGGTCCTGCACGGTGGCGGCACGGTGTTCGTGCTGGACCCGGTCGGACGCGCCGCGACGAGGATCGACCCCGAGACGCTGCAGGTCCGCGCGACGCTCTCGACCGCCGCGACGCCCGGTCCCGACCAGTCCGTCGTGGACGACGCCGGTCGGCTGTGGCTGGTCGACGCCGACGGCGGCGGGCTGACCTGGTTCGACACCGAGAAGCACGTCGCCCTCGACGCCGCCGACGCCCGGACACGCCTCGTCGTCGTGCAGGGCCGACCGGTGCTCGTCGACCTCGCCGCCGCCCGGATCCGCGCCCTCGACGACCGGGGCCGGCCGGGCGCGGAGTCCTGCCTGGACGTGCGCCTCGACGACACGCTGCACCTCCTCGGCTCGCAGACCGACGCCGAGGTCTTCGCCGCGGTCTCCCAGACGGGCAACGTCCTCGTCGCGAGGGTGGGGCGCGACGACTGCGACCGCGTGATCCCCGTGTCCAGCGCAGCCCAGCCCGACTTCGGCCCGCTGGCGCAGTCGGGACGGTTCGTGTTCGTGCCCGACCGGGCGACCGGCACGACCACCGTCATCGACACCCGCACCGACACGGTGGCCGCGACGTTCACCCTCGCCGAGCCGGGACACCAGGTCGAGCTCGTCGCCGAGGACGGCCTCGTGTTCTACAACGACCTCGACGGTGCCACGGCCGGCGTCCTGACCCTCGACGGCGACGCGTGGCGGCAGTCCGAGGCGCTCTCCAAGTACGACCCCAGCACGGGTGAGCCCTCGACCGTCATCACCCCCGACGACGCACCGGACGCCCCCGTCGCCGGACCGGCACCGGCCGCACCGCAGCCCGCACCGGCCGCGACCGACGCGCCCGCCCCGCCGACGACCGCCTCGCCGCCCCCGGCCCGGGGCGCACCCCAGGCGTCGACCGCCCCGAGCACCGCGGACCCGTCGCCGCCTCCACCCGACCCGGACCTGCCGCCGGTCATCAGCTCGTTGTCGGTCGAGCCGAACCCGCCGACGCTCGGCGCCTCCGCGACGTTCGGCGCCGCGGTGTCCAACGTCGAGGACGCCACCTGGTCGTGGACGCTGTCCGAGTCCGCGGGGCCTGTCGTGACCACCTCGTCGTCCGTGGGCGGCTTCACCACGACACTTCCGAGCGCCGGCAGCGTCAACCTGCTGCTGTCGCTCACGATCACCGGTCCTGGCGGCACCGCGAGCGCACCCCCGCTGGCGTTCACCGCGGTCGACCCCGACGCGGTCGCGATCACCTCCGTCACGGCCGACGCACCGTCGTACACGCCGGGCAGCGTCGCCACCGTGACCGCTGCGCTCTCGGGCGGCTCACCCGGAACCACGTGGGCATGGACGGCGACCAAGGACGGGGCCGCCGTCGCCGTCCCCGGGGCGTCCGGGGTCGGGTCGGTCGCCGTCCCCGTCGGCTCGGCGGGCACGTGGACGGTGACGGTCGAGGTGACCAGCGGGGCACGGTCGGCGTCCGGCTCGGTCAGCTTCGTCGTCGGGTTCCCGTGCAACGCGGGCAGCGTGACGGCCGGACCGCTCGACCTGCTGTCCGGGCCGCGCGCGGTCGTCTTCACCGTCCCCTCCGGATGCGTCGGCGAGAGCCACGTCGACCTGGACACGGCGCCCTGGCTCTCCGCCTCGCCCGCCTCCCTCAGCCTCTCCGCGGGACAGACCGCCGAGGTGCTGATCTCGGTGGTCGGGCAGCCGGCGGTCGACGGGCTGAACGCCGGCGCCGTGTACGCGTTCCTCGACGGGGGCAGCGGACCGGGCTGGGACGTGCTCGCCAACCGGGCACCCGTCCTGGGTGCGACCTCGTGCCACGTGATCGCCACCTGGGGCCCCGCGTTCTTCGCCGCCTTCGACGACGCGGACGGCGACAGCCTGGTCGTGACGCTCACGATCAACGGAGCGACCTACGACGCCGGCATCATCTCGCCCGGCACCTGGCGGGAGGTCGTCGACTTCGCCAACCTCGGGACGGCGACCACCTGGGTGTACGTGGCCAGGGACTCGAGCGGTGCCACGACGACGTTCAACGGCGTGAACGCCGGGTGCTGGTAGTCAGCCGAGGAACCCCTCGCAGGTGCGCCGCACCAGCTCCGCCGCGCGCCGCAGGTCGGGTGTCGCGAGCGGGCTGGACCCGCGGCGCTGCCACCGTCGCAGCGCCTCGACCGCGGCGAGGCGCACGTCGGCGTCCGTCGTGTCGGGCTCCAACCCCAGCCGCTCCCGCACGGACGACCCCTCGACGCCCAGCAGCCGTTCGGCGTCCAGGAGCGCGTCGTCGTCACCCAGGTCCAGCTCGCCCGTGCGCAGGTCGCCCAGCAGCCGCAGCTCGGTGAGCTCGTGCGCGCCCGCGAGCACACCCTCGATGCGCCGCCGCAGCGCCCCCGACTCCGGCACCGGCCGTTCCGTCAGAGCCGTCTCGACCGTGCGCACAGCGTGCTGCGCCTTCAGCACGTCCGCGCGACCCATGAACCGCTCCAGGAGCAGCGCCCGGACGTCCTCCAGGCCGCTGAGCCGGCGCAGCGCCGCCGCGAGGGCACCGGCGTCCGGCGCGGAGCCCAGGCGGACCAGGCTCACGCAGAGCCGCACCCCGAACAGGCCGAGCACCTCGAGCAGCTCGGCGCGGACCTCCCGCGCCGGGCCCAGCTCGGGCCGTGCGTCGAGGAAGCGGTCGGCGGACAGGAGCAGTGACGTGGGAGCGTCGGCCAGCGCGACGACCGCGGCGTGCTGCCGTTCCTGCAGCCCGGTCGACGCGAGCGCGAGCAGCCCCGACACGGACACCACCGTCTGCACGAGCGTCCGGACCCGTGCGTCCGCGGCGTACTGCGCGGCGATCCGGCCCGCGACCTCGAGCGAGTCCTCGCGGCCGCCGGCGATCTCGTCGGCGCGCGAGAGGATGCCGACCGCGTTGACGGGGGACGTGCCGGCGTCGTGCTCGTCGGACATCGAGCGCAGGAAGCCGACGTCCGCGGTGTGCAGGTGCCGCATCAGGTAGAGGACCGCGTCGGCGCCTGGTGCGGAGTCCACGAGG
Source organism: Cellulomonas terrae (assembly GCF_007990265.1). Lineage (GTDB taxonomy): Bacteria > Actinomycetota > Actinomycetes > Actinomycetales > Cellulomonadaceae > Cellulomonas > Cellulomonas terrae. The sequence goes on along the minus strand of NZ_BJWH01000002.1, from coordinate 182,151 downwards.
AACGCCTCGGTGCGCGCGGAGACCTCGGCCCGCGCGGAGCCGATCCCGGGGGTGTCGATGAGGGTCAGCCGTTCGAGCCTGCCGTTCGGGGTCTCGACGACGAGCTGGGCGACCTGGTCCACGGACAGCGCACCGAGCTCGATCCTGGTCTGCCCGCGGGCACGCACGAACGGCACCTGCACGGGCTCCGCACCGAACGGGTACGCCCAGGCACGGGTGGCGGGCCCGTTGACGTAGCTGGTCACGATGCGCGTGCACTCGGTCGCGTCGGTGGCCGCGAGCCGTTCGCCGACGAGCGCGTTGAGCAGGGTGGACTTGCCGGCCTTGACGCGTCCCGCGAACGCGACGCGCAACGGCCCGTCAAGACGGTCGAGGACGTCCTGCAGCTGGTCGGCCTCGGGCAGTCCTCGGTACGCGTCGCGGGCGTCGGCGAGCAGGGCCCGCACCGCCGTGGACGTGCTCACGCCGCCACCGGGAGCAGTCCGGTGAGCAGGGCGCCCACCTCCCGCTGCAGGCCGCGCAGCGCGTCCAGCTCGGAGTCCAGGGCGGCGCGTCGGGTGGCGCGGGCCTCGTCGTCCCCGGTCAGCGACGTGGACAGCGACTCGGCGGACCGCGTGGCGGTGGTGAACAGCTCGCTCGCCCGGGCGGAGAACGTCTCGCGCAGGCGGCGCTGCAGCCGGCGGACGGCGTCACGGGTGTCCTTGCGGGCAGCGGTGTCGACCTCCTCGAGGTACCCGGCGACAGCGCGGTCGGTGTCGGCGCGCAACGCCCGCAGCTGGGCCTTCTGAGCGCTCTGCCAGGACTTGCCCGCCAAGACGGTCGACAGGACGAGCGCCGCGGGCAGGACGACGGGGAACGCGAGGCCGAGCACGAGTCCCGCGGCGTGCGAGATCATGGCGCCCGCCGACCCGCCGCGCAGCGCGACCAGACCCATGTCGAGCCGGGACGCGGACGCCGACCCGGTGGGGGCGAACGCGATGTCACGCGCCGGGGCCGGCTCGTCACCGCCGAGGTCCAGGCCGCGCCGCAGCTCCGCGGCGGCCGAGCCGAACTGCTCGGCGACGGCGTCCGCCACCTGGTCGGCGTGCGAGCGCACGACGCTCTGGTGGTCGAGCAGCAGCTCGGTGGTGCGCTGCTGCAACCACGGCCCGAGATCCGCCGCCAGCCGCGCAGGGGGCATCTGGGCGATCCGCTCCGACGCCTCCCGCCGCAGGGCCCGGATGCGCACGGTGAGGTCCAGCTCGACCTCCGCCCCGAGGTCGGCCATCCGGTCGAACAGCACCTGCTGCCAGCGCGAGCCTGCCGTCCGCAGGTCGGCCGCCTGCTCGCGCGCACGCGCCCAGGCCTGGCGCTGCTCCTGGGCGGCCGGGTCGGCATCGAGCGCGCGCCGCTGGGCGGTGAGCTCGGCGACGAGCTGGCCGACGACGCTGGCCCCCACCGCCGCCGCAGACGCACCCCCGGACCCGGCGACGCGGGCGTGCTCGGCGGCGAGCCGAGCGGTGAGCTGCGGGTACCCGGACTCGAGCAGCAGGTCCCGGTCCCCCTCGCGCAGGCCGTGGTGCCGCAGCGGCGCGGACAGCGGGAAGAGGTCGATGTCGAGGCCGGCGGCGCGCAGGTGGTCCGCGTCCGCCGCGACGATCCGGCGCCACTGCGGGTAGAGGTCGACACGGGTCACCGCTCCGAGCACCACGGGGCACAGCGCGGCGGCCTGGGTGAGGAACTCGATCTCGGCAGCGCCGAGCTCCGCCCCGGCGTCGGTCACGAAGACGAGGACGTCGGCCACGGCCAGGGCGCGCAGGGCGATGCCGGCGTGCGTGGAGGCGAGCCCGCCGCTGATGCCGGGCGTGTCGACCAGCACGAGGCCGTCCGCGAGGAGCTCGCGCGGGAGGAGGATCTCCAGCGCGCGCGCCGACGGCCCGGCGTGACCGGTGGCGACGGTGTCGAGCTCGGCTGCCGTGACTGCCGCACCCCGGGACGACCCCGGGCTCTCCTCGTCGAGCACGTGCGCCTCCAGGCGCTCGCCGTACCGCACGTACGTCGGGATCGCGGTGGCGACGTCCGCGTCGGTCGCGCACACCCGCGCACCGAGCAACGCGTTGACGAGCGAGCTCTTGCCCTTCTTGAACTCCCCGCAGACGACGACCCGGCAGGCGGGGTCCGCCAGGCGCGCCTGCGCCACCTCGACCCGCGCCCGCAGGTCGGGGCGGTCGTGCCGCTGCGCAGCCCGGGCGATCGCCTCGAGCACGTGCCCCACGTCGCCCCCCATGTCCGCATTGTCCCTGCCCAGCGACGTGCCGGGAAGCCGACGGGTCGCGTTGAGTTCTTGTGGAGCGGTTGTTGAGCCCGGCTCGGCACGCTGTCCGGGTGACGACGACGACGATGCGGTGGCCCACGACGGTCGAGCTCTCCGGGTTCACCGAGCCCGTGCCACGCGTGCGGCTGCGCATCGGGGTCCAGGGCGGTGATCCCCTGACGCGCGCCGGCCTGCGCTCCATGCTCGGCGAGCTGCACGACCTGGAGGCCGCCACCGGTGACGGGCACGTGGACATCGGACTCGTCGTCCTGGACGCCGTGACCCCGCAGGGCATCGCCGCCCTGCACCAGCTGAGCGCCGTCGCCGGGGTGCGGGTCGTCGTGCTGCTCGGGGAGGTCAGCACGGACGCCGTCGCGCTCGCGGTCCAGGCCGGGGCGGTCGGGCTGCTGCGCCGGCGCGAGGTCACCGCGGAGAGCCTCGGGCACCTGCTCCGGTCGGTCGCGGCGGGTGAGGCCGTCATCCCCCCCGACCTGCTGACCGCGCTGATGCCGCGGCAGGGTGCCGCCGGGCCGACGGCGACGGCCCCGCGGCTGCTGGCGATGGCGACGCTCACCGACCGGGAGCGCGACGTCCTGCGGATGCTCGGGGACGGCTCGGACACCCGGGAGATCGCGCGCGCCATGAGCTACTCGGAGCGCACCGTCAAGACGATCATCCAGGACATCACCCGCCGGTTCGGCCTGCGCAACCGCTCGCACGCCGTCGCGTACGCCGTGCGCCACGGCCTCATCTGACGAGCCTGCGGGCGACCGCCCCTAGGTGCCGGGCAGGTCGTCGGCGAGCCCGCCGGACGGCTCCACGAGCGGGTTGCTCAGCGGGTCCGCGAGGTCGTAGCCGGCGCCGTACTCCGCCTTGTCCGTGAACCCGTCGGCGTCGGAGTCGGTGCCGAACGGGTCGGAGCGGAGCGCCTGTTCCAGCCCGTCGTCGAGGGTGTCACCGTCGCTGTCGAGCCCGCCGGGCGCGGCGCCGTCGAGGGTCCCGTCGCCGTCCGAGTCCGCCGCGAGGGGGTTCGTGCCCAGCCCGAGCTCGACCGAGTCGCCGATGGAGTCACCGTCGGAGTCGCCCGTCGCGGCCTGGGTACCGGTGACGAGCAGCTCGTAACCGTCGGAGATCCCGTCGCCGTCGCTGTCCACCAGGAACAGGTCGAGGCCGAGCTTGGCCTCCAGGACGTCGGTGATGCCGTCGCCGTCGCTGTCGAGGCCCGGGTCGACGGGGGTCTCGGTGGCGGCGCCCGCCGTGCCGTCGGAGATGCCGGGGATGACGGCGGCGAACTGGAACCGTCGCTCGCTCGCCTCCCCGAACAGCACGCCCTTGCTCGGGTTCATCGCCTCGATCGTGCGGCCGTCGCCCATGCTGATCGCGACGTGCGCGTTCCCGGGCCGGCTGCTCTCGCCGGGCTGCGGTTCCCACGGGAAGTTGAAGAGCAGGGCGCCGGGGGTGTCGATCGCCTCCTCGACGGGCACGACGAGGCCGAGCTCCTTGAGCTCGAGGTACTGCTTCCAGGACGCGTGCGGGAGGTCGACGCCGACCCGTCCGGCGGCCCAGCTCACCAGGCCGGAGCAGTCGAAGGCGTCGGGGTCCGCGTCGTCGAGGTTCACGTCGGCCCCGAACACGTACGTGTCCCCCGCCTGCGCCGTGGCGGCGTCGAGGAACTGCTGCAGCGCGTCGCTCTGGTGCCACTCCCCCGCCTCGGTCCCGCCCCCGCCCCCACCGGCGGGCGTGACGTCGCCGTAGCCGTCGGTCCCCGCCCACGAGCCACCGACGGGGTCGCCGTTGAGCTGCGCCGCCACCTCGGCCTCCGTGCGGTAGCTCAGGTACCGCGCCCCGGCGCCGCCGTGCGTCACCGTCCAGGGCGAGATGTCCGCACCGCCGCGCGACACGTCGAACGCCGCCTTGGCGTTGGCCAGCGGGTCCGACAGGTCCACGCCCTGCAGGCTGGGGTGCGCAGCGACGTTGATCTGCCACAGGCCGCGCGAGTCCTCCCCGACGGCGTTGTGGGCGCCGGTCTCGCCGCCCGACTCCGCCAGGGCGATCGCGGTCATGGTCGCGGCCTCGTCGGGCTCGAACCCGGCGAGGCGGGCGAACCTGTAGATCTCCCGCGCCTCCAGAACGCTCACCCGTCCAGGCTAGGCCGGTCCCCCGGAGGAGTGAACGGGCCCCGCGGGTGGTCTTGCCTGCCTCTTCGGGCACCGCGACCCGCGCACCGTGTCGCCCCGGCTCTGCCAGGGCGGACGATGGAGCGATGATCTCCGACGTCGACGCGGCCCTCAGCGCGCTGCTGCGCGAGGAGGTCCTGCGCGGGCAGAGCGCCGACATCGTGTTCGACGCCCCCACCACCGAGTGGGCGGCCCGCCGCAACGGTCCCGTCGTCGACGTGTTCATGTACGACATCCGCGAGGACGTCGAGCGTCGCGACGCCGCCGCGCAGCCCGTGCGCGACCAGCGGGGCAGGATCACCGGGCACCGCCCCGGTCCGCGGTACTTCCGGCTCTCGTACCTGCTGACCGCGTGGACCAGCCGGCCCGAGGACGAGCACCACCTGCTCGGGCAGATGCTGGAGAACCTCGTGCGGTTCGACCGCATCCCCGCCGCCCACCTGTCCGGACGGCTGGCCGACGAGCAGGTCGTCCTGCAGGTGGCGCTGCCCACGGGCGAGGACCGGTCCCTGACCGACCTCTGGAGTGCCCTCGGCGGAGAGATGAAGCCGTCGCTGGACGTCGTGCTCATCGCGCCCCTGCAGCCGGCGAAGGAGTTCGTCGCCGGGCCGCCCGTGCGCGAGCGCGACCTGCGGGTCGTGGAGCGCTGACCTCAGCCGGTCGGGCCCGAGACCAGCAACCGGTCGCCCTGCTTGAGGACCGCGTCGAGGTCCTGGGTGAACCCGCGCAGCGCCGGGTAGAGCCGGTTGGGGTCGTTGAGGATGTCGCTGGTCAGGACCCCGTCGATCGTCGCCTGCGTCATCTGGTCGTACAGCACGAGCCACAGCGTGTTCGTGATCCGCTGCCGCAGCGCGTTGGCGTTCATCGCGATGCCGGCCGCGGTGAGCGCCTTGTCGACGACGAGGTCCTGGATGAGGTGCGTCGCCGCGCCGTGCTCGGCACTGCCCGCGTCCTCGACGATCGCCACGTCGAGGAACCGGAAGCCCTGGCTGACGACGTCCTGGAAGAACGTCGTGGCGTTGAAGTTCACCAGCTTCCCGCTCACCTTCTTGTGGCTCAGGATCACCGTGACGTTGACGACTCCCTCGGCTGCAGGTCCGGCGGCGGCGCTCGACATGCGCAGGAGCGCGGCGAGGAACGCCTGCGCCGGGTCCGACTGGTCGAGGCTGAGCTCCGCGGTCTCGCCCGTGGGTCCACCGGGGCGGACGACCCGCATCCTGATCGGCTCGAGCGGGCTGCCGTCCGCCCCGGCCGCCTCGCGGTGCACGTCGACGAGCACCTGGGCGATCCGCTCCCGGTCGACGAGGGCGTCGTACGCCGCGTTGACGGCCCGGACGAGCTCCTCGTCGGCCAGACCCGCCGCGGCCAGCGTGGCGAGCTCCGCGTCGACGGTCGCCTGCTCCTTGAGCGGGTAGAGCTTGGCCAGGGCAGCCCGCGCGGCCTCCGACACCGGGCCGGCCTGGCCGACGACGGCCTCGTCGACCTCCTCGAGCGGGCTGGCGGCGACTGAGATGGTGTACCGGCCGGGTGCGTCCGTCCGCTCCTGCAGGCTCACCTCCCTGAGGCCCTCGGGGCGCAGCTCGGCGAGGACGCCGTCGAGGACGGCCTGCAGCTCCGCCCGCGTCGCGAACGGCTGTGCCGTGCGCTCCTGGAGTCGCTGGCGGGCCTTCGTCTTGACCGCCCGGCTCTCCGGGGTGTCCTCTCCCTCGTCGGAGCCTCCGCCCGTCAGCGCGTCGAGTGCCGCGCGGCCCAGCGCCATCGCCTGGTCGAACAGCCAGTCGAGCGCCTGGTCCACGAGCTCGCGCAGGCCGACGATGATCTCCTGCACCTTCTCGGGCACGTTGCCCAGGCCCACCTGGTTGGCGAGGAAGCCGATCGCGACGGGCACCGCGCTGGCCAGGCCGCGCTCGAGCATCGCCGCACCCGGGGCGACGTCGCCGCGCGCCACCGACGCGATCGTGGAGACGTACCCGTCCACGATCTCGAGCAGCTCACGGAAGTACTCGATCGCGGACTGCACCGCGTCGAAGAACGCGATCGTCCCGTTGATGACGGCCATGACGCCGGTGGGGTCGAGCATCGAGAGCAGGCGCGTGACGACGCGCTCGACGATCTCCCGCATGATCCAGTCCCGGGCGGTGGTCAGGACCGTCTCCCACAGGTTGCTCAGCTGACCCTGGATGAACTCCCAGACCGCGGTGATGCCGCGCTCCTGCACGTCCTTGATGAACGTCCACGCCCCGGTCAGGTGGTCGAGCGCCCCGCGGATCTGCTCGACGCGCTCCGGACCGATGCGCTCGCCCAGCTTCGTCCAGAGGGTCTCGGTCGTGACGCCCAGCACCTGGATGACCAGGGTGATGATCGACTCGACGGACAGCGACGTCGGCGGCTCGATGCCCAGCCCGCGCAGGCCCCGGAACAGCCAACCGCTCAGCCCTTCGAGCAGGTAGCCCGCGATGTTGCCGAAGAAGCCCTCGAAGCCGGACTTCATCGCGGCGACGATGTTGACCAGGAACCCGACGGGGTCGTTCATGATGTCGTCGATGGCGGCCGTCGCGTTCGCGATGATGTTCCCGAGCAGCTCCGACGGGAAGTTCATCAGCTGCAGGATCAGCGTGATGACCGTCTGGATCACGACGCCGACGAACTCGATGATCCGGTTCAGCGGGTCGCCGAACGCCGCGACGATGCGGTCGAAGGTCTCGATCGGCGACAGCAGGCTCTCCAGGGTCACCGTGTTCCAGATCCCCAGGAACGTCCCGGTGATCAGGTCCCAGGAGATGTTCAGCCGGGTCATCGCGGACTCGATGGTCGCGGCCGCGTCGCCGATGACACCCGACTCCGCGAGCTCGTCGTACATCGCCTCCCCGCCGGGCAGGAGCGTGATGAACCCCTTGATGAGGTTCTCGGCGGTGCGCGGGACGGCCTCGTCGGTGAACGGGTTGCGCTCGAGGATCACGGTCAGCAGGTGGAAGCCGGGGACCTTGTGCGCGTGCTCGCTGGCCCACCCCAGGAGCGACTTCTTCACGAGCTCCAGGACCTTGAGCAGGATCGTGGACGCGAAGGCCCCGACGTCCTGCAGGAGGCTGAAGGCACGGTCTGCCAGGGACGTGAGGTTCTCGATGAGGTTCGGCAGGTTCTCCGGGCTGATCGCCGCCCACGCGTCGGTGAACAGGGCACCCGTGCGGCTCAGCAGGTCCGTGAAGGTCGCCCACTGCTGGTCGAGCCAGTCCGCCGTCTCCTGCAGCGTGCCGCGCTCGGTCATCTGCGCGAGGACCTCCTCGCGGCCGGCGAGCCGCAGGAAGTCCCCGAGGATCTCGACGGTCGGCGCGGACACGTCCTCGTCGCGCAGCGGGTCGTGGTGGAACACCTTGACGGCGAGGTTCCAGTAGGGCGCGATCTCGGGGCGCTGCAGGAGCGGCTCGGCGACGTCGGCCGCGACCTCCCGGACCTTCGCGATGACCGCGTCGATGACGTCGGACACGAACGCCCGGATGTCGGCGACGATCGCGCTCACGTAGCGCTCGACGATCGCGACGTTGCCGTCGATCCCCTCGGTGATCCCCATCTCGTCCCACGCGGCGGAGATGTCGCTGCCGATCCGCGAGAGCGTCAGGTTGTGCGCCGCGAGCGCGTCCATGAGGAGCGTGACGATGTCGCCGAGGACGTCGATGGTCTGCAGGAGCGGTCCGACGGCGGCACCGAAGGGCCCGAACGTGAGGAGCTTCTCGACGAACTCGGTGCGGCTGACGGTGGCGGGCTCGTCGGTGAGCGGGTCCTTGCCGGTGATGACGGTCAGGAGCGTGTATCCGGGGATCTCCTGGGCGGCGGACGTGACGCCGTCGATGATGAAGTCGGGGAGGAGGTCGGTGACCTCGAGGTCGCGGTAGACGGCGACGGCCTGCTGCTGCACGACGTGGGTCGACTCGTGGGCCATGAGCTCGAGGTCCGCGGACGACTCCCCCTCACCGAGGAAGATGTCGGCGCCGACCGTGAAGGCCCGTGCGTGCAGCTCGGCGGCCGCGGCGCCGACCTCCGGCCCCTGGTGGACGCGGACCGCACCGAGGTCGGCGCCGAGGTGCGGCTCGACCTTCGCCTGGACGGCGGGGTCCATCGGGGCTCCGGCTCCGGGGCTCGCGATGAGCGACGAGACTGCGGTGGACACCTCGACGTCGCCACCGGCGGCGACGTCGTCGGCAGGCGCGGGAGCGTCGTCGACGGCTCGCGCCGCGGCAGGGCCGGGTGTCCGGGCGGCGGCCGCAGGTGGCGCAGCCCCGTGGGCGACCCGGGAGGCGATCGCCTCGGCCTCCTGCTCGGCGGGGTCGTGGGGGTGGGAGACGGCGAGCGTCGAGCGCGCGATCCGGTTGCCGGCGGCGCCCACGAGGTTCGCGCGCGCGGCTCCCTTGTCGCGGGCCAGCCTCGCCATCCCCGCGTTCGAGGTCGGCGTCCCGCCGCGGGCGACGGTCGGCGACCGAGGTCGGCCGCGCTCCGCCGCGGCCGGTTCCCGGGCCAGGGCGTCCCGCGTCGCCGGCATCCGCCTCAGCGCCCCGAGCGCACGACGTCGAAGTACCGGGCGAACTCGCTCTCCGTGGACAGGTGGCCGAGCTTGACGAACTCACGCTGCATCGCGAGCACGAGCCGTTCCATCGTGATGGGGCCGCCCTCGTCCGCGGCGGAGAAGGCGGCCCCGAGCGCCGCGTTGCGGATGACCCCGCCGGTCACCTTGAACTGGCGGGCGAGGAAGTCGAGGTCCAGGTCCTCCACGGGCGCCCCCGGCGGGAACACGAGCTGCCAGATGCGACGGCGCTGCTCCTCGTCGGGTGCGAGCACGTTGACCGCGACACCGATGCGGCGCAGGAACGCGTCGTCGATGTTGCGCTGCAGGTTGGTGGCCAGGACCACGAGGCCGTCGAACGTCTCCAGCCGCTGCAGGAGGTAGGCGACCTCGATGTTGGCGTACCGGTCGTGGGCCGACGACACCTCGGACCGCTTCCCGAACAGGGCGTCCGCCTCGTCGAAGAAGAGGACCACGTCACCTGCGCCGGCCGCCGCGAAGATGCGTTCGAGGTTCTTCTCGGTCTCCCCGATGTACTTGCTGACCACGGACGACAGGTCGACCTTGTACAGGTCGAGGCCCAGCTCCCGGGCCACGACCTCCGCCGCGAGCGTCTTGCCCGTGCCGGACGGTCCGGCGAACAGCGCGACGACGCCGCTGGACGGGATCGCCGGGAACCCCCACTCGCCGAACACCGTCCGGCGCCGCCGGTACCGCGCCACCAGCTCGCGCAGCTGGGACTTCTGCGCGTCGGGCAGCACCAGGTCGTCCCACCCGCGCTGCGCGCGCACGCGCACGGCGAGACCGTCGAGGTGCCCGCCGGCGAGCCGCCGCAGGTTCGCCTGCACCGCCGCGGGGTCCCCACCGGCGACCAGCCGGAGCTGCTCGCGGTTCAGGCGTGCCCCCCGCGAGTCGGTGGTGCCCGTCCGGGCCAGCCAGTCCTCCGGGCCCGCCTCGCCGTCCAGGACGTGCACCTCGCGCCACGGGCGTTCGGGCAGGGCCTCCAGCGGGAGCTCCCGGGGCGACGAGAGCGCGAACGTGAGGTGCGGTGCCGCTTCGATGCGTGCGGCCGCGACGGCGTCGGGCGGCGCCGTGACCTCGAGCAGCACCGCGGCCCCGCCGACCGTGGCCTCCCGGACGACCGCGGACCACTCCGACGGGGACTGCGGGACCGAGGTCACGAGCACGGGACGGCCCGCGAGCTCGGTGCCGACCGCGCGGCGGCGGCTCTCGGCGTCGGCCCCGTGCACGAGCAGAAGACCCGTCGGGGTCGACCGGCGGGCGCGACGCTTCCCTGGCACGCGGCGGGTGCGCGCGGGGAGGTCGGGGTCGGGTGCGTCGACCCCCAGGACCGCCCACACGAGCCGCGGTACCACCCCGCACATCCGCACCGCCCACGGCCCGGCGTCCTCCACGGTGACGAGCTCGGCGACCCGCAGCGCCGACCCGGGTGCGACGGACGGCGGTCCGCTCGACCCCAGCACGCGGGCGAGGAGGGCGAGGGTGGGTCGCGGCAGCTGGACCGAGTCCTGCACGTAGGCGGCCACCCGCTGGCGTTGCGGGTTCAGCTCGACGGCCGTGAGCAGCGCGAGCGCCTCGACGTCGTTCAGCGTCAGACCGGCCTGCCTGCACACGCGCGCGAGCACGTCGTCGCTCCGGGTGGCCCACGCCGCCAGCGCGAGCCGCGCCGCGACGACCAGGGGCGCGAACAGGTCCCGGACGGGTGCGGCGGCGGCCGGGTCGGGCCCGTCCAGGCCGGGCAGCGACTTCAGGAGCGTGTCCAGGTCCTCGTCGTCGACGTACATCCCGGCGAAGTCCCGCGGGGGCACCCCGGACACGACGCGGCACAGCGCTGCCTCCCGCTGCAGCACCAGGTCCGCGAAGCGCTCCCAGGGCGTCACCTCCCTGTCGTAGCGCAGCCGGGGCGTCGACGGTGCGGACCTCCCGCACGTGTGCGCGATCGGGCAGGCGACGCGGCGCGATGGCGCGGCGCCCGGCCCCTGTGCGCGGCGATGCTGCGGGAAGAGGCTGGACCTCACACGTCGACGGAGGGGAACGCCATGGCCACGCTGAGCAGCATCCGGTCGCCCGGTGTCTACATCCAGGAGCTGCCGGCCGGCTCGCGCCCCATCGAGGGGGTCGGGACGGCCATCGCGGCCTTCGTCGGCATCACCGCCGACGGGCCGTACGACCAGGCGATCAAGGTCGCCAACTGGGGGCAGTACACCGCGACCTTCGGCACCTGGGTCGAGGGGGCGTACCTGCCCAACGCCGTCTACCAGTACTTCAACAACGGCGGCGGCTCGGCGTACATCACGCGCATCGGGTCGCTGAGCTCCGACGAGGGCGCCCGCGCGAGCGCCGAGCTCACCAGTGCGCTCAAGGCCGGGCAGGGCGTCTACCGCATCGAGGCGAAGGAGCCCGGCGGCGCCGGGGACACGATCACGGTCACCGTCGAGCCGAAGCACGAGCAGGAGCCGCCGCCGGAGGGCGAGCAGGCACCGCCGGCCGAGGAGGTCTTCACGCTCGTCGTGCAGCGCGGCGACACCGTCGAGCGGTACGAGGGGGTGACCCCGCGCAAAGGCGGCAACAACGTGGTGAACGCGCTCGCGGAGTCGACGCTCGTGCGGATCAGCGAGATCGGTGGCTCCTCGATCGTGGAGCGGGTGCCGACGGCCGGTCAGCTGGTGCTCTCCGGTGGGGCGTCCCTGCCGGCCCGGCTCACCCCGGACGACTACCTCGGGGACGTCACCGCCCGGTCCGGCATCGCCGGGCTGGAGGCGCTGGACGACGTGACGATCGTCGCGGTCCCGGACCTCGTGGCGGCCTATGAGGCGGGCCAGATCGACGCCGACGGGTTCAAGGCCGTGCAGGGTGCGCTCATCACGCACTGCGAGCAGCAGAAGGACCGGGTCGCCATCCTCGACACGCCGCGGGGCCTGAACGCCCAGCAGGTGCTCGAGTGGGTCAAGGAGAAGACGCGGTTCTCGTCGGCGTACGCGACGACGTACTGGCCGTGGCTGTCCTTCTGGGACCCGCTGGCCGGGCGGGCGCGGCTGTTCCCGCCGAGCGGTGCGCTCGCGGGCATCTGGGGCCGCAACGACGACACCCGCGGCGTGCACAAGGCACCGGCCAACGAGGTCGTCGCCGGTGCGCTGGACGTCGAGCTGAACATCACGCGCGTCGAGCACGACGACCTCAACCCCGCGGGCATCAACGTGATCCGGGCGTTCCCGGGCCGGGGCATCACGGTGTGGGGTGCGCGGACGCTGTCCGACGACACGACCTGGCGGTACATCAACGTCCGCCGGCTCTTCAACTACATCGAGTCGTCGGTGCTGCGCGGGACCCAGTGGGCGGTGTTCGAGCCGAACGACCTGGACCTGTGGCAGCGGATCAAGCGCACGGTCAACGGGTTCCTCATGGGGCTCTGGCGTGACGGCGCCCTCTTCGGCGCGACCCCCGACCAGGCGTTCTACGTCAAGTGCGACGAGGAGACGAACCCGCCGGACGTCGTGGACGCCGGGTACGTGGTCATCGAGATCGGCATCGCACCCGTGAAGCCGGCCGAGTTCGTCGTGTTCCGCGTGAGCCAGCTGCCGACCGGCGGCGCGGTCCAGGAGTAGAGGAAGGACGATCACCATGCCCATCGGTGAGGACGCACTCGCGAACTACGCCTGGCAGATCGAGGTCGACGGGATCACGCTCGCCCAGTTCAAGGAGGTCTCGGGCCTGAGCATCGAGGTCTCCGTGATCGAGCACCAGGAGAACAAGCCCAAGGGCATCCCGGTGATGAAGAAGCTGCCCGCGGCGCAGAAGTTCAGCGACATCACGCTCAAGCGCGGCATGACCACGGACAAGGGGTGGTGGACCTGGGTCAAGGAGGTCCAGGAGGGCAAGATCGACAAGGCCCGCAGGGGTGCCGCGATCGTGCTCTACGACTACGAGCGCGGCGAGAAGATGCGCTTCAACATCACCAACGCCTGGCCGTCGAAGATCAGCATCGGCTCGCTGCAGGCGGGTGGCTCCGAGGTCACGGTGGAAGAGGTCACGCTCGTCCACGAGGGCCTCGCGGTGGCGTGAGGCTCGCGTGAGCACGACGACGCCGGCCCCCGCGGCCCTCCAGACCGAGTTCAGCTTCGAGCTGCCCATCGGCTACGAGGACGACGAGGGTCGGGTGCACCGGTCGGGCGCGATGCGCCTGGCCCGGGCGCGCGACGAGATCGTCCCGCTGCGCGACCCGCGCGTGCGCGACAACGAGGCGTACCTGACGGTGCTGCTGCTGGCGCGCACGATCACGCACCTCGGAGACGTCACGTCGATCACGCCCTCCGTCGTGGAGAACCTCTTCACGCCCGACCTCGCGTTCCTGCAGGACCTCTACCGCCGGATCAACTCCGAGGGGCACACGACCGCGTCGGTGACGTGCCCCTCCTGCCACGAGGAGTTCGCCGTCGACCTGGCGGGTGGTCCGCCGGGGGAATCCTGACGTACGCGACCGCTGACCTGCTGGACGAGGTCGCGTACCTGGCAGCCGTCCTGCACTGGCCCCTCGACACGCTCCTCGACCTGGAGCACCCCGACCGGGCCCACTTCCTGGCGTACGCGCACCGGATCGTCGACGAGGTGGAGGAGGAGCAGTGAGGCGTTGGCCGTTCGCCGCGCGGGCAGCCGCCCCCGCCGCTCCCCCCGCACCGCCGGCACCACCGCTGCCGCGCTGGGACGCGATGCCGCCGCTGGTCCCCCGGGCGCTCTCGCTGCAGCCCGTCGCGCGCAGCGCGGACTTCAGCCGGGGGCTGGGGACCCGGCAGGACTCTCCCGTGGTGCTGCGGGCACCCGAGCACGCCCTTGCTCGGCACCCGGGCGGGCACGCCGACGGGCTCGTGTCGCACGTCGCGGTGCCCGCGGTCGCAGCTCCGCACCCCACCCCCGCCCCCCGGCGCGGGTTCGTGGGTCGCCGTCGACGGGCGGCCGCCGCGGTGGAGGAGCCCGTGGTGGCGCGGTCGACGGACGGGCCGGCCGCCTCGTCCGACCTGTTCGTGGCGCCCCCGGTCCTGCCGGTCGTGGCTCGCACGCCGTCCGAGGGCAGCACCGCGCCGGCCCGTTCGACGAGCGGGCCTGCCGCGCGGTCGTCCGCAGCACCGTCGTCGCCGCCCTCGCCGACCCGGCAGGCGGCACGGTCGGTCGCCCCGCGCACCTCGGCACCCCCGGCACCCCCAGCACCGCTCGCGTCGGGCCCGACGCCGTCGGTCGCCCGCTCGTCCTCCGTCCCGGTCCGGCGTGCGCCACACGCGTCGGCACCGCCTCCCGCCGGACCACCGCCGACGAGCCCCGTGGCGGCCGTCGCTCGCACAGCGGCGGACCCCCCGGTGCCGTCCACCGCGTCGCCGGCTGACATCCACCGCGCCACGGAAGCGCCCGACGCGCCGACCGTGGCGCCCGCGCCGCTCGTGGCGCGCACCCCCACGCCCGTTCCGCCCCCACCCGCAGCGCCGACCCCGGCCGGTGCCCAGCCGGTCCTCCGGACGCCGACCGCGTCCCGCGCCCCCGGGCGACCCGTCCGCGCCGGGCTGCAGCCGCCGGTGCACCGCGCCGTCGACCCGACGCCCGGGTCCGCGGCGTCTCCGGTCGCTCCCGCCCCCGCCGAGAAGGTGACCCGAGCCGTCGTGCACCCTGTGCCCCCCGGATCGCCGGCCGGCCGGCCGGCGGCCGGTGGGGACGAGCACGCGGGTCCGCCGGTGGCGGGATCGGCACCAGTCGCCCGGTCTGCGGCGCGCGGGCACCAGCACGCGGCGGGGACGGCACCGGACGCCCGGTCCGCGGCGGGCGGGCACCGGCACGCGGCGGGATCGGCACCGGTCGCACGGTCGACCACCGGCGCCGACGCGCACACGGTCTCGTCGGCCGAGAGGCCCGCCCCGGTCGCGCGGTCCACCGCCGGCGGTGCGGAGCACACGGTCCGGTCGGTCACCGGCTCTGCCGCGGTCGCGCGGTCGACGACGGCCGCACCGAGCAGCGCCGTCCCCGGTCCGCCGTCGTCGCGTCGGTCGACGGCAGAGGGCTCGGTGGCACGAGCTCCCGTGCCGATCATCGCAGACCGCTCGGCCTCCCCACCGGTGACCCGGGTCCGGCGGCTGGCCGCCGCGCCCGGAGCGTCGGCGGTCGAGGTCCCTCGGTCGTCCGACACGACGGCCCCGCGACCGGACCGCCCGGCAGGACCGACGTCGGCGCCCGTCGCGCGGCAGGCCGCACCAGGGCGAGCCGGCGCGGCACCGGGCGACGCGAGCCCGGCCTCCCCGTCCGGACGCCCTGCCGCGTCGACGCCCCCCGTCGCACGTACCGCGTCCGACGGCACCGCCCCGGTCGCGCGGGCCGTTCCCCGGCCCGCCGACGCCCCGGCAGCGCAGCGCCCCACGACGCCCGTCCCCCTACGCACCCTGTCCGTGGCCCCGCCGGTGCGCACGCCCGACGTCGCCCGGGCGGCGACGTCGACCGTGCCCGGGCCTGCCGTGCCCCGCGCGGTCGCCGCGGACGTCGGCCGGGAGCAGCCCACGATCGCGTCCGCCCCGTCGCCGGGGCCGACGACCACCCACCGGCTCCCCGCACCCGACGCACGACCTGTCCCTGGCGCGACCGTCGCACGCGTTCTCCCGGACGCGGCACCGCAGCCGGAGGAGGTCCGGCGCGCTCCGGTCCGCACCGCCGCCCGCGTCCCGCTCGGGCTGGGCTGGCCCCCCGCCGCCCCGGAGGCCGTCGGCGCGCCCGCGGCGTCGACCGGACGCGTGGCCGCCGACCACACCCTGCACCGCTCGCCCGTCCCCGCGCCGTCCGCAGACACCCCGGCCGACCCGCTCGACGCGGGCGCGGTCGCCGTCGCGGCGGGGATCGCCCGTCGCGTCGACCCGACGGAGGTCCGGTTCGCCGCGCCGGGAGGGCAGAGCCCGTCCCCGCAGGTCGCACGTGCCGGGACGGCCGTGGCGGAGCGGGCGCCCGAGCCGCAGCAGCAGCCTGCCGAGGTCGTCGCCGCAGGGCCGGCGGCCCCACCGGCGCAGGACCTGGGTGCGCTGGCGGACGAGCTCTGGGAACGCCTGGAGCTGAAGCTGCGCACCGACCTGATGCTCGAGCGCGAGCGTCGCGGCACCTGGCCGGACGCATGAGGAGGTGACCGCGATGCCCAACGACACCAACCCCGTCAACACCATGCGGTTCGACGTGACCATCGACGGCCACGACATCGGCTCGTTCACCGCGATCGACGGGCTGAGCGCGCAGTACGAGGTCAAGACGTACGCGGAGGGCGGCGAGAACGGCTTCGTGCACCGCCTGCCCGGCCGCCTGTCCTACGGCACGATCAAGCTGACCCGACCCGTGGAGATGCGCACGCGCGCGCTCGGTGAGTGGTTCCGCGAGGTCGCCAAGGGGCAGGCGACCAAGGCGCACACCGCCGCGATCATGGCGATGAACGACAACCGCGTCACCGTGATCACGTGGGAGTTCCAGGGCGTGTGGCCCGTGAGCTACAAGGGTCCGAGCTTCGCGGCCGAGGGCGGCAAGGTGGCCACCGAGGTCTTCGAGTTCGCCCACGACGGTTGGCAGGAGTCGTGACCGGCGCGGAGCGGGCGCTGGCGGTCCTGGCCGAGAAGGACGACACCAGCAAGAAGCTCGTCTTCCACTTCAACCCGACGACCATCAGCTTCACGCGCGCCGTCCAGTACAACCGCAGCCCGAACCAGGCCAACGACCCGCCCGTGCAGTTCACGGGTGCGGGACCGACGTCGATGACGCTGCAGGTGTTCCTCGACCAGGTCGGCAAGGGCAGCACGACGGGGATCCAGCCCGAGATCGACCAGCTGGTCTCGTGGACGACGGTCGCCGACGTGACGCAGCCGGGCAGCGGCCCGCCCAAGCTGATCTTCACGTGGGGGGTCCTGTCGATCAACAAGGAGACGACGCTCGTCGGCTACCTGGAGAACCTCAAGGTGACCTGCGAGATGTTCGACCGCAACGGGCTGCCGCTGCGCGCGACGATCGACCTGACGCTGAAGTCGGCCGCCGAGGAGCCCAAGGGCACCAACCCGACGTCGGGCTCGGAGTCGTCGCGCCGCAGGCACGTGCTGCGCCGCGAGGAGAGCCTGCACTCGGTCGCGCACTCCACGTTCGGTGACGCGGGCGCGTGGCGGGCCATCGCGGAGCTGAACGGCATCGACGACCCGACGCGGCTGCGGCCCGGCCGCGAGCTGCTCCTGCCCGACGTGTCCGAGCTCGCGGCGGGTGTGCGATGAGCCCGGTCGCCACGAGCGTCGGCGCGCGGCCCGTGGTCAAGGTCGCCGGGGCCGAGCTGTCCGAGCGGATCGTCGCCGCGCTGCGCACGACCGTCGTCGACACGGACGCCGACGGCCCCGACTCGTGCCGGCTGGTGATCGACGACCCGACGCGCGAGCTGCTCGCGGACAGCGACCTGGACCTCGCCGCCGAGCTGACCATCACGGCGGGCCGCGTCGGCGAGAACTCGGGTGACACGCTGTTCGACGGTGTGGTGTACGCGATCGGCTTCGAGTACGACGACCGGGGCGGCTTCACCACCGTCACGGCGTACGACCGCTCGTACGGCCTGTACAACGGGCTGCACACGACGAGCTTCCAGAACATGACCGACGGTGACATCGCGAAGCAGATCGCCCGGGACGTCGGGCTGACGGCGGGCGACATCGCGACGACCGCGGTGCTGCACGAGCACGTCTCGCAGGTCAACGAGACCCACATCGAGTTCCTCGAGCGGCGGGGCCGGGAGGTCGGCTGCGTCGTCGTCGTGATCGGCTCGACGCTGCACTTCCGGTCGCCGACGCCGGCGACGGACGCCCCGGCGCCCGGCGCGTACGACTCGGCCGACCGGCTCCAGCTCGTCCCCGGCAAGAACCTGCAGCGCCTGACCGTCCGGGTGACCGCCGCGCAGCAGGTGTCCCAGGTGGAGGTCCGCGGCTGGGACACGTCGACCAAGCAGGCCCTCGTCGCCACCACCGACGCCCGGACGGGCACGGCGAGCCTGCGGGACACGCCCGCGTCGGTCGCGGAGCTCTTCGGCAGCCCCCGCGGCGTGACGGTCGACCTCCCGCTCGGCCAGCAGGCGGAGTGCGACGCCGTCGCCGCGGCGCGCGCCGAGCACCTGGGGAGCACCAACGTGTTCGCCGAGGGGGTGGCGGACGGCGACCCGCACCTCGTCGCGGGTGCGGCGGTGAGCCTGGGCCAGACGGGCGGCCGGTTCGACGGCAAGGTGACGCTGACCCGCGCGAAGCACGTGTGGGACGACCGCAGCTACCGCACGTACTTCACGGCCAGCGGCTCGCACGACCGTTCCGTGCTGGGGCTGGTGCGCGGCGGCGGCCAGAGCCGGACGGGTCCGGGCGGGCTCGTCGTCGCGCTGGTCACCAACGCGACGGACCCGGAGAAGCGCTGCCGGGTCAAGGTGACGTTCCCCTGGCTGGACGAGGACTACGAGACCGACTGGGTCCGGGTCCTGCAGCTCGGCGCCGGCGCGGACCGCGGGCTGCAGCTGCTGCCCGAGGTGGACGACGAGGTGCTGGTCGGCTTCGAGCACGGCGACAGCCGCCGCCCGTACGTGCTGGGCGGCCTCTACAACGGCGTCGACGCACCACCCAAGGACGACGCCGTCGGCTCGGACGGAGCCGTCGCCACCCGGGTGTGGCGCAGCCGCAGCGGGCACGAGCTGCTCATGTCCGACAAGGCCGGTGAGGAGACCCTCGAGCTGCGCACGGGCGACGACAAGGCGAGCGTCGTGCTGGCCACGTCGGACGGGTCGATCACCATCACCGCCGAGGGCGACGTGAAGGTGGACGCGAAGGGCAACGCCGAGGTGACCACGCAGGGCGACCTCAAGGTCGAGGCACAGGGCTCCGCGACGATCAAGGGCTCCTCGGGACTGACGCTCGAGAGCAGCAGCACGGTGACCATCAAGGGTTCGACGATCAAGCTCAACTAGGACGAGGAGGGCGCTGCTGTGGGATCTCCTGCAGTCGTCATGGGCGACAAGGTGATGGGCATGTGCGTCGGGCACCTCGTCCCGTCGCCGGTCGGTGCGCCGATGCCCGCGCCCGCACCGCTGCCGGTCTCCGCCCCGCTGACGATGGGGCTGTCGACGACGGTCCTCATCGGCGGTAAGCCGGCCGCGGTCAAGGACAGCAGCGGGTACAACGTGCCGCCGCACGTCGGGCTGCACCCGAGCGACCCGAAGCTCGTGCCCACCACGCAGGAGGCCAAGGTCGTCGTCGGCAGCAGCACCGTGCAGTTCGACGGGAAGGCCGCGGCGTACACGGGCTGCACCGTGACGGCCTGCATCGCCCCGACCGCCGCGGTCGTCGGCACCGGGACCACCGTCCTGGTCGGGTCGTGAGGGAGGACCGATGAGCGACGCGAACAGCTTCGTCGGAGCCGGCTGGCACTGGCCCCTGACGACCGACCAGACCGGTGCGGTCGCCCTGGTGCGCGGCACCACCGAGCTCGAGCAGGCCATGTACCTGGTGCTCGCGACCAACCCCGGCGAACGCCCCATGCGACCGGAGTTCGGCGCGCGGCTGCGCCAGTTCGTGTTCGCGTCGGGCGACGCCACGACCGCCGGCCTCATCGCCGCGGAGGTGCAGAGCGCGCTGGCCCGCTGGGAGCCGCGCGTGACCGTCGAGCAGGTCGACATCACCACCGACGCCGACGACCCGTCGACGCTCTGGATCGACATCGGCTACACCGTGCGGTCCACCAACGACCGCCGCAACCTCGTCTTCCCCTTCTACGTGATCCCCGCCGACCGGTCCGAGGTGCGCGCATGACGCTGCCCACGCCCCGCCTGGACGACCGCACGTTCCAGGAGCTCGTCGACGAGGCGAAGCGGAACCTGCAGCTGCGCTGCCCGGAGTGGACCAACCACAACGTCTCCGACCCCGGCATCACCCTCATCGAGACGTTCGCCTGGATGACGGACATCCTGCTGTACCGCGTGAACCGGGTCCCGGACCGGCTGTACGTGAAGTTCCTCGAGCTCGTCGGGGTCCGGCTGTTCCCCCCGCACGCCGCCCGGACCGAGATCTCGTTCCGGCTGTCGTCGCACCACGACGACGTCGTGCACATCCCCGCCGGCACGACCGTCTCCACGCGCAGGTCCATCTCGCAGGAGTCCCTCGGGTTCACCACGCTGCACGGGCTCGACATCCCGCCGTCGGCGTCGCGCACCGTGCTGACCATCTCCGCCGACGGCGACACCGCCGACCGCACCGGCGCGCTCGGGCTCGGCGACGGGTTCCCCGCGTTCAGCGCGACCCCCGTCGTGGACGACGCGCTCTACCTGGGGCTGGACCAGCCGGCCCGGTCGTCGCTGCTGCTCGTCCAGGCCGTCTGCTCGCTGGGCGGCTACGGCATCGACCCCCGCCGGCCGCCGCTGGTCTGGGAGGCCTGGACCCCGTCGGGGTGGGAGACGTGCGAGGTCGAGCGCGACGACACGCTGGGCCTGAACGTCTCGGGGGCGATCGAGCTGCACGTCCCCGACGGTCACGACGAGTCGGTGGTCGCGGGCGTCGAGGCGGCCTGGATCCGTTGCCGGGTCGTCAAGGCCCCCCGGCAGTACCGCTCGTCGCCCCTGCTGGTGTCCGTGACGGCCGCGACGATCGGCGGCGACGTCGAGGCGACCAACGCCGAGCAGGTGCGCGAGGAGGAGCTCGGCACGTCCGACGGCACGGCGGGCCAGGTCCTGCACCTCGCCTATCCCCCGGTCGTCCTGGACCGCGAGGACCCGCTCGTGGTCGAGGTCGGCGTCCCGCCGGAGGACGGCATCGGGCCGCCCACGTGGGAGGAGTGGACCGCCGTCGACGACTTCGCGGCCAGCTCACCGACCGACCGGCACATCACCGTGGACCCGACCACCGGGGAGGTCCGCTTCGGCCCGTCGGTGCGGCTCGAGGACGGGACGGAGCGGCGGTTCGGCGCGATCCCTGCGCGGGGCGCCGCCCTGCGGGTGCGCGGCTACCGCACCGGCGGGGGCGCCCGGGGGAACGTCGCCGCGCGCACGGTCTCGGTGCTGCGCTCGTCCATCCCCTACGTCGCCGCCGTCTACAACCGCCGCGCCGCCGCGGGTGGCGTGGACGGGGAGAGCGTCGACAACGCCCGCACGCGCGGCCCGCTCGAGCTGCGGGGTCGCGGCCGCGCGGTCACGGTCGAGGACTACGTCGCCGTCGTGCACGAGGCCGCTCCCGAGCTGGCCCGCGTGCACTGCGTGCCCGTCACGGACGGGCCGGACGCCGGCGCGGTCCGCATCCTCGCGATCCCCGGCGCGCCCGGGCAGGACGGGCGCATCTCCCTGCGCGACCTCCAGCTCCCCGACGGTGCCCGCGAGCGCGTCCTGGCCGCGCTCGACGCGACGCGCGTGGTCGGGGTGCGCCTGAGCGTCGAGCCACCCAGCTACGTCGGGATCCGGGTCGACGCCCGGGTGCGGGCTCGCCCGGAGGCGGATCCCGCCCAGGTGGAGCGGGATGCGCTGGCGGCGCTCTACCGCTACTTCCACCCGTTGGCGGGCGGTCCGGACGGCACCGGGTGGCCGCTGGGTCGGCCGGTGCAGCCGGGCGAGGTGCACGGGGTCCTCGGCCGCGTGCCGGGGCTCGACTACGTCGAGGACGTGGTCCTGTTCCGGGCGAACCCGTTGGACCGGTCCATCTCGGCACCGCAGGACCGGGTCGACCTCGGCGACACGCACGTCGTGCTGAGCGTCGAGCACAGCATCGTGGTGCAGGGCGGTGCGGCATGAGGGGCGCGACGGGTGGCCTCGCACCACCGGCGACGTCGCTGGTCGAGGGTCTGCCCGAGGCGTTCCTCGGCAGCGACTTCACGACCGGGCTGGTCGCCGCGTTCGACGACGTCATCGGCTCGGTGGGAGCCACCCTGGACGACCTCGACGCCTACCTCGACCCGCGGTACGCGCCGGACGACTTCGTCCGCTGGGTGGCGTCGTGGCTGTCCCCCGCGATCGCGGCACGCCGGGACGCCGAGCACCTGCGTGCCCATCTCGGGGACCTGCGGCGCGCGCTCGTCGGACGGGGGACGCTCGACGGGGTGACCGCGGCGGTCCGGGCGTGCACCGGTCTGGACCCGGACGTGCGCGACTCCGGTGGCGTGTCGTGGAGCAAGCGGCCGCAGGGGGCGTTCCCGGGCCGGTCGGCGCCGCTGCTCGAGGTCGACGTGCGGATCTCGGCCGACGAGCCCGACCCGGACGCCGTGCTGGACCTCGTGCGGTTCGTCGTGGACGACCTCAGGCCCGCGCACGTGCCGGCGACGGTCCGGCGAGCACCGGCGTGACGGGCACGGGGACGTCGAGCTCGGCGAGGACCTGCGCGTACTCCCGGCGGGCGGTCGCCGCCGCGGCGGGCTGGCCGTCCGCGGTGAGCGCGTCGATGAGGCGTCGCCACGAGCCGTCCTGGTAGCGGTCGAGAGCGAGCGCGTGGCGCATCACCTGGATCGCGGCGGACCCGTCGCCGGAGCTCGCGTACAGGTCCGCCAGCGACTGGCACGCGTGCACCACCGCGCCGCGCACCTCGTCCCGCTCGGCGGTGACCCACTCGGCGGGGCCGTCGTCGGGCAGGAGGTCCGCCGTGAGCTCCCGGACCCCCGCCGCGAGGCTGCGCCGGCCGTTCTCGACGTCGCCGCGCTCGAGCGCGGCCCGTCCTGCTGCGAGGTTCCGCTCGACGCGCCGCACGTCGTGCCGGTCGGCCGCGTCGAGGTGCAGCGCGTAGCCGCCGCCGGTCCGCCGCAGCACGGACGTGGCCGGGGTGGCCGTCGCCGGGTCGAGCAGCCCGCGCAGCGCGCTGATCGCGACCTGGAGGTTGTGCTGCGCACGCTCCGGGTCCCGGCCCTCCCAGAACCACTCCACGAGTCGCTCGCGGTGCACGGGCAGCGGGGCGTGCAGGGCGAGGGCCCGCAGCAGCGCCTGGTGCTGGGGTCGCAGGGCGTCGAGCGGCACCGGCACGCCGTCGCGGAGCACCGTGAACCCGCCGATGCAGCGGACCTCGAGCGCGACCGGTGTCCCCGCGGCCGCGGTCGAGGGGGTGGTGCGCAGGCCGCGCAGGACGAGCGTCGTCCAGGTCGTCGCGCCGCAGGTGCGGGCGAGCCGCGTCGCGCGGACCCGGCCCTGCGCGGTGCCGGCAGCCAGCAGGGCGAGGGTGTGCGGGAGCGGCCCGACCCCCGCCGCGGCGCGCTCGACGTCGGCGGTCGCACCCTCGTCCCGGCGCCCCGCACGCGCGTCCTCGACGGCGGCCATCGTCGTGCACCACGTGGCGAGCGCCGGCGCCCCGAGCTCCGTCAGCTCGGCCGCGAGCCCGGTGTGCTCGTCGGCGGTCAGCCTCCCGCACGGCAGACCCGCGAGCGCCCCGAACAGCCCGAGCAGCGCAGCGCCCCACCGGTCCCCGATCGCGGCGCACCGGTCCCGCAGGTGGGTCAGGGCCTCCCGGGCGGTCTCGGGGCGGCACGCCAGGTCGAGCCCGTCGGCGAGCCGCTCGAGGGCGGGAGCGCCGAGCATCTTCGCGGCGACGGCCGCACGCTCGCGGCTCTCGGCCGCCTCCGAGCGGAACGACAGGGACAGGCTCGCGGCCTCCCCGAGCAGCGCGACCGCCTCGAGGGCCGACGGGAGGGTCGGCAGCTCCGAGACCGCGGAGAACTCCCGCGCCGCAGACGCGAGGTCGCCCGAGGTCAGCTGGGCGACCGCGCGGGCGAGGCGCCGCGCCGCGTCCACCGGCCGCGGCTCCGCGAGCTGGCGTCGCGGCGCGACGAACGCGTCGCGGGTCAGCGCCACCCAGTCGGAGACGACCCCCAGCGGCGGGTTCAGCCAGCTCTGCACCATCCGCAGCTCGTGGGCGGCGAGCGCCCGCCCGGTCGCGGTCTCGACGCGGCTGCCCGCCAGCCGGTACGCCTCGAGCGCCTGCTCGAGCGCACCGTCGACGACGAGCCGGCGCGCGAGCGCGAGCGCGACCCACGGGTCGGTGTCACGGATGGACGCCGGCAGCTCGTCGATCCACGAACCGGGCCGCTCCGCCAGCTCGCCCCCGCCGATCGCGAGGACGCGTTGCGCCGCGTCCCAGTCGTGCGCGCGGCACGACGAGCGCAGCGCCGCGTCGAAGTCCCCCTCGCGCAGCGCCAGCTGGGCGCCGCGCTGGTGCAGCTCCCGGGCCCGGGCGCCGCCGTCCCGTCCGACGAGCACGTCGAGCAGGTGCGCACGCATGACCTCGTGGCAGCAGTACACCGTGGACTCCGCGTCGGCCACGGCGTTGAGCAGCCCGAGCCGGTGGGCCTGCTCGAGCAGCGCCGCGGAGTCCGTCGTGCCGAGCAGCTCGTCGCACCGGGCCGCCGTGAGCGTCGCCAGGACGGCCGTCCGGACGAGGAAGTCGCGCAGCGGCACCGGCACCTGGTCGAGCACGTGCCGAGCCAGGTAGTCGCTGGACAGCTGACCGCCCCCGACGCCCAGCAGCCGCGCGCGGCTCGACGGTGGACGCCCGTGCGTCGCCAGGTGGAACAGCTCCAGCCCGGCCGCCCACCCGCCCGTCCGGTGCGCGAGGTCCGCCACCTCCTCGGCCCGCAGCCGGGTGCCGTGGCAGGTCCGGAACAGCTCCTCGACCTCCCACGTCCGGAACCGCAGGTCCTCGGCGCCCAGCACCGTCGCGGTCCCCGCGAGGTGCCGGGTGAGGGCGGTCGACGTCACCGTCCGGGAGCCCAGCGCGACACGCAGGTGCACGGGCTGGTGCAGCAGCAGGCGTTCCACGACGCCCGCGGCCGCCGTCCCGTCGATCGACTGCAGCTCGTCCAGGACGAGCAGGGCGGGCCCGTCGAGCACCCGCTCGAGCGTCGCGAGCGCGTCCTCCGTGGACTCCCAGGCGCTCGCTCGGCGACGGACGGGACCAGGTCGGCGCACGCGAGCTGCAGGTGCGCGAGGACGGCGGCGGCACTGCCGAGGGCCCCGTCGAGCGTGAGCCAGGCGACCGGAGCGGTCTCCCGCGCGGCGACGTGCGAGAGGAAGGTCGTCTTGCCGCACCCGGCTGCCGCCACGACGCTGACCAGCGACGGTGCCGACGGGCCGAGGACCGGGTCGAGCAGCCTCTCCCGGGCGAGCCCGCGAGGCGCCGGGCGCCGGGTACGCGAACGCAGCACGGTCGGGTGCCCCTGCGCACCCGACACAGACACCTGGCTCGACGTCGTCACTCTGCCCCCGCAAGACCGTCGCGTACGCTGACCCTAGCCGTCGGGCGATTCATCCGAAAGGGTGTAAATCCGACGTCGGAGCACGGGGGGTGAGGTCGTACGGTCACGGAACCTGGGGGCGGGTCCGCCGACGCGCCCGACCCTGCACTCGACGACGAGCTGGCGGACCTGCTCGCGCCCGCCGACGTGCCGTTCCAGGCCGGGCCGACGACGCCCATCCAGGAAGCTCGGGCACCGCGCGAGCGGACACCGGAGCCGGCGGTCGAGAAGCCCGCCCCCGCAGAGCGCGGACGAGCACACGAGCGCGCGGTGGAGGAGCACGCCGTCGAGCTCCGCCCGGCCGCCCCGCCCGCCGCACGATCCGGGTCCGTCGGCGCCCGACCGGCCCCGCAGCAGCCTGCACACCCGGTCGCCCCCGACCTCACCTCACGACCGGCACGCGTCCGGGATGCTCCCGCGGTCGCGCCCGTCGCACCGGTCGTCGTCGGGCGCCGCTTCCAGCCCGTCCCCGGCGGTGCGCTCCCCCGGCCGCACCCCTCCGACCCCCTGATGGCGGCCCTCCTCGCCACCCCGGCAGCACCCGTGTTCGCCGTGACGGAGGGAACGGTCCGGAGGGCACCCGCGCAGGTCGCGGCCGGCGCGGTGGAGCTGCGCGCCCCGGACGGCAGCGCGCTGGTCCTGCTGGGCGGGCCGAGCGTCGCGTGGGTCGTGGACGACGAGGAGGCCGTCGCGGCGGGCACGGTGCTCGGGATCGTCGCCGGCTCCGCCGGCGACCCACCCGGGGAGCCGCTGCTGGTCCTCGCGGTCGACGCGTCGGGCAGCCAGGTGGACGCCGTCGCGCTGCTGGTCGGCCTGCCGGATCCCGGTGAGCTCGACCTGCTGGGCTCGGACTCCGCGGTCGGCGTCGACCCGTACCGGCTCGACCTGGAGCTCGCCGCGAGCCTGCAGCCCGTCGGGGAGGTCCCGTGATCGTCTGCGCGCGGTGCCACCACGAGAACCCCGACGGCACGCTCCTGTGCGAGACGTGCCGGACGTACCTGGGGTGGTCGGCGGCGGCTCCGGCTCCGTCCCCCGCCCCGGCGCTGGCCCCGGAGGACGCCGAAGCCGCCGCGAGGGCCGACGACGAGCAGGACCCACCGGCGCCGGCGGCGGTGCCCGGGCCCGACCGGCCGGTCGCCACCGCGCCCGCACCGCCGGCCGAGCCCGACCGCCCGGTCACCACGCCGCCGCCAGGACCCGCCCGTCCGGCCGCCCCCGGACCCGCAGGTCGGCAGCCGCTGACGCCCACGGCGCCGCCCGCGTCGCCACAAGGGCCTGCGGCCGTCGCACCCGGCGCCCCCCGACCGCCCGCACCGATCACCGTCCGGACCGCGGGCGGGCCCGGTGCACGCACCCCGGTGACCCCCGTCGCGGTCCCTGCTGCACCGTCGGGTCGCGCCGCACCCGTCGTCCCCCCGCCCGCGCCCGCCGACGCCAGGACCACACCCGACGTCACCTCCCCGCCGACGAGCCCGCCCGTGCGGGCCACCACCGGTCGCGACACCGCCCCGGTGCAGCCCGACGGCTCCGCACCCGCCCAGGCCACGTCCGAACCCGCCACGGCGCCCGCCCGACCCGCCCCGCCCACGGACCCAGCCTCGCCACCGACCCGCCGACCGCCGACGAACGTGCGACCGGTCCCGGTCGTCCTGACCCCGAACGAGACGTCCGAGCGCACACCCGCCCGGGAGGCTCCGGAGCGCACGATCGGCGTGCGGGTCGCCGCGGGTGAGGCACGGATCGCCCCGCGCGCGCCGACGGACCCGGAGCACCCCTCCGGCACGCCGACGCCGCCGAACGCGTTCGACGCGGTGCTGCCCACCGAGGCGGGCGCCTACGCGGGGACGGCGGACGACCGCCCGCCCGCACCCGACCAGCCCACGCCCGCCGACGCCTGGCAGACGTTCGAGGACGCGACGCGGTGCCCGTCGTGCGGCCGTGCGATCGCGGTGTCCCGCCGGTTCTGCCGGTGCGGTGCGACCCTGGTCCGCGCAGCACCACCGGACGTCGAGCCCGAGCCGCCGCGCGAACCGTGGTACCGGCGTTGGCTCGGGGTGTTCCGCCGGGGCCGGGGGTTCTGGCACCGGATGCGGGCCGCGAACAACGGGGTCCGCGCGCGCTACGACCAGGCCCGGTCGGCGCAGGTGCACCTCGCCGAGGTCACGGCGGTGCTCGCTGCGCTCGGTCTCACGGCGGTCTTCGTGCTGCCGAGCACCTCCCAGATCGAGGCCCAGGTGGTCGAGCAGCTCGTCGCGCTGGACCCGCGCGGGTACAGCGCGATCGAGGGTGTCACCGCCGCGACGGATCCGGCGACCGCACCCGAGCCCGGCTTCGACCCGTCGTTCGCGGTCGACGGGACGACCGGCCGCGCGTGGGCCGGCGTCTGGACGCCACCCACGGACGCCGGGCCGACGTGCCGCCGCCCGGGGGGCACGGACGCGCTGGTCCTGACCCTGCCGGAGCCCTCCGACGTGGACCGGGTCGCGTTCAGCGCGGGCATGCCGGAGTCCAGCCCGGACCGGGCGACGCAGGACCTGCCGCACCAGGTGGACGTGAGCTGGGGCGACGGCGCGGACCAGTGCCAGACCTTCGCCCTGACGGACTCGCCCGACCTGCAGCCGTTCGACATCGACGCGACCGACGTCACGGAGGTGCGCGTCGTCGTCGTCAGCGTGCACGAGACCTCGGACCCGCCCGAGGTCCGGCACGTGGCGTTCAACGAGGTGCTGCTGCTGCAGCGGGGAGCGCCCGGGCTGCCGGTCCCCTGAGTCGCCGCGCGCGGTCGCGCCCGCGCCCGCAGACTGTTCCCGTGCGAACCCTGGGTGTCGAGGAGGAGTTCCTGCTGGTCACGCCCGAGGGGCGGCCCCAGCCGGTGGCGACGACGGTGCTCCGGCACGCGTCGACGACCGGACGGGCCGACGACGACGAGCCCGGCGGGAACCTCGAGAAGGAGTTCAAGCAGGAGCAGATCGAGACGTCGACCCCGCCGCGCGCCGACCTCGCGGAGCTGGTGACGGAGATCCGCGCCGGACGGTCCCGCACCGACGAGGTCGCGCGTCAGGCGGGCGCCCGGATCGCCGCGCTGGCCACCGCGCCGCAGGTCGTCGAGTCCAGCGTCCTGCCGGACCGCCGCGCGCACACGATCCGCGCCGAGTTCGGTGCGACCGCGCGGGACCAGCTGACGTGCGGCTGCCACGTCCACGTCTCGATCGACAGCGAGGAGGAGGGCGTCCGCATCCTCGACCATCTCCGGCCGTGGAACGCCGTCCTGCTCGCGCTGTCCGGCAACAGCCCGTCGTGGCAGGGCACCTCCACGGGGTACGCGTCGTACCGTTCGCAGGTGTGGGGCCGCTGGCCGACGGCGGGACCGACGGCGCCGTTCGGCGACCCGGCCGGCTACCACGCCGTCATCGACGAGCTGCTCGGCACCGGCGCGATCCTCGACGAGGGGATGGTCTACTTCGACGCCCGGCTGTCGTCGCGGTACCCCACGGTCGAGGTGCGCGTCGCCGACGTCTGCCTCGACGCGGAGGACGCCGCGCTGCAGGCCGCGCTCGTCCGCGGCCTGGCCGAGTCCGCCCTGGGCGACCCGGTCTCGCAGCCCCGCACCGAGCTGCTGCGCGCCGCGACCTGGCGGGCGGCGCGGTCGGGCCTGACCGGCGACCTGGTCAGCCCGCTGACCGGCAAGCCCCTCCCTGCCGCGGAGGTCGTCGCCCAGCTGGTCGAGCACGTCCGCCCCGCCCTGGCCGAGGCCGGTGACCTGGAGTGGGTGGAGCGGCACGTCGCGACGGTGCTGCGCCGAGGCAACGGCGCGATCCAGCAGATGGGCTGGCGGGCCGAGGGCGCCGACGACGACGAGGTGGTCCGCCGCGCGGTGGACAGGACCCTGTCCAGCTAGAGGAGGTCCGCCAGGGGGACCTCCGGGTCGGCCAGGCGGTGGTGGTCGACCACGGCACCCGAGCGAATCAGGGCCTGCACGTCGTCGACGACGTCCCATACGTTGACGTTCATCGCCGCCAGCACGCGTCCCTCACGCCGCCAGAACGCGACGAGCTCCCGGCCCTGCAGGTCCCCGCGGACGACGACCTCGTCGTACCCGTGGACGCCCACGTACCCGACGTACTCCATGCCGAGGTCGAACTGGTCGGTGAAGAAGTAGGGCAGCTTGTCGTACGGCTCGTCGGCACCCACGATCGTCGCCGCCGCGGTCGCCGGCTGGTTCAGGGCGTTCGCCCAGTGCTCGACCCGGACGTGCGTGCCCAGGAGCGGGTGGTGCGCGCGGGCGATGTCACCGACCGCGAGCACGTGCGGGTTGGTCGAGCGCAGGTGCGCGTCGACGACGACACCGTTCTCGACGTGCAGCCCCGCAGCCTTCGCGAGGTCGACGCGGGGGGCGGCCCCGATCCCGACGACGACGAGGTCGGCGTCGATCAGCGTCCCGTCGGCGAGCTCGACCGCACCCACGTGGGTCCCGTCGCCCGAGGCCACGATCTCGGAGATCTCGGTCCGCGTGCGCAGGTCGACCCCGTTCTCCCGGTGCAGGTCCGCGAACATCGCGGCGAGCTCCGGACCGAGCACGGCGAGCAACGGGAGCGGGTCGCGCACCAGCACGCTCACCTCGCAGCCGGCGGCGCGGGCCGCGGCGGTGACCTCGAGCCCGATCCAGCCGCCCCCGACCACGACCACGCGCTTGCCGGCCGTCAGCAGGGTGCGCAGGCGGTCGCTGTCGTCGAGCGTGCGCAGCTGGACGACTCCGTCCAGACCCGCTCCGGGGACGTCGAGCCGGCGCGGCTCCGAGCCCGTGGCGAGCACGAGGTGGTCCCAGCCCGTCCGGGTCCCGGAGCCGTCGACGACGTCCCGCGCGCCCAGGTCGATCGACCGGGCGGTCGTCCCGAGCCGGAGGTCGACGTCGTGGGTCGCGTACCAGTCGGCCGGGTGCACGAACGCGCCGTCGCGCTCGTCGCTGCCCTGCAGGTAGCCCTTCGACAGCGGCGGGCGCTCGTACGGGCGGTCCGTCTCGGTGCCGAGCAGGACGATCCCCCCGTCGTACCCCCGCTGCCGCAACCCCTCGACAGTCTTGGCCCCCGCCAGCCCGGCACCCACGACCACGACCTGACCGCTCACGTCACTCCCCTGCCCTCATCGGACCGCCGACGGCAAGCGCACCAGGTCGCGGGCCCGGGCGCAATGGGGGGCGGTGTGGCGAAGTCCACCCCGGCCGCAGGCTCGCACCCCGCGCCGGATGGACGCCCGACTGGCACCCTGGGCCCATGCTGATGTGGCCGGGACGCCCCTACCCCCTGGGTGCCACCTACGACGGGACCGGGACGAACTTCGCCCTGTTCTCCGAGGTGGCCGAACGAGTCGAGCTCTGCCTGATCGCCGACGACGGCACCGAGACCAGGACGGACCTCACCGAGGTCGACGCGTTCGTCTGGCACGGGTACCTGCCGGCGATCACCCCCGGACAGCGGTACGGCTACCGCGTGCACGGGCCGTACGACCCGGCACAGGGCCACCGCTGCAACCCGAACAAGCTCCTGCTCGACCCGTACGCGAAGGCGATCGACGGGCAGATCGACGGCCACCCGTCGCTGTACTCGTACGACTTCGACGACCCGACGCAGCGCAACGACGAGGACTCGGCCGCGCACACGATGACGTCGGTGGTCATCAACCCGTACTTCGACTGGGGCCACGACCGCCCGCCGCAGCACGAGTACCACGAGTCGGTCATCTACGAGGCTCACGTGCGCGGCCTGACGATGCAGCACCCCGCCGTGCCGGAGGAGCTGCGTGGCACGTACGCCGGGCTGGCCCACCCCGCGGTCATCGAGCACCTCACGTCGCTGGGCGTCACGGCGGTCGAGCTCATGCCGGTCCACCAGTTCGTCAACGACCCCTCGCTCGTCGAGAAGGGGCTGTCCAACTACTGGGGCTACAACACCATCGGGTTCTTCGCGCCGCACAACCGCTACGCCGCGTTCCAGCACGCCGGGCAGCAGGTGCAGGAGTTCAAGGCGATGGTCAAGGAGCTCCACGCCGCCGACATCGAGGTCATCCTCGACGTCGTCTACAACCACACGGCCGAGGGCAACCACCTCGGTCCGACACTGAGCTTCCGCGGCCTCGACAACGCGAACTACTACCGGCTCGTCGACGACGACCAGGCGCACTACTTCGACACCACGGGCACCGGCAACTCGCTGCTCATGCGGTCGCCGCACGTGCTCCAGCTGATCATGGACTCGCTGCGCTACTGGGTCACCGAGATGCACGTCGACGGGTTCCGCTTCGACCTGGCCGCCACGCTGGCCCGTCAGTTCCACGAGGTGGACCGGCTGTCGGCCTTCTTCGACCTCGTGCACCAGGACCCGATCGTCTCGCAGGTCAAGCTCATCGCCGAGCCGTGGGACGTCGGCGACGGCGGCTACCAGGTGGGCGGGTTCCCCCCGCTGTGGTCGGAGTGGAACGGCAAGTACCGCGACACGGTGCGGGACTTCTGGCGCGGCGAGCCGTCGACGCTCGGCGAGTTCGCGAGCCGGCTCACAGGCTCGTCGGACCTGTACGAGCACACCGGCCGGCGACCGATCGCGAGCCTGAACTTCGTCACCGCGCACGACGGCTTCACGCTCAACGACCTCGTCTCGTACAACGAGAAGCACAACGAGGCCAACGGCGAGGACAACAAGGACGGCGAGAGCCACAACCGGTCCTGGAACTGCGGCGTCGAGGGCCCGACCGACGACCCCGCGATCAACGCGCTGCGCGCACGCCAGCGCCGGAACTTCCTCACCACCCTGCTGCTCTCCCAGGGCGTGCCGATGATCGCCCACGGCGACGAGCTGGGCCGCACCCAGTCGGGCAACAACAACGTCTACTGCCAGGACGGCCCGATCTCCTGGGTCGACTGGGACCTCGACGAGGACAAGACCGACCTCCTGGAGTTCACGCGCCGGCTCGTGCGGCTCCGTCAGGACCACCCCGTGTTCCGGCGCCGTCGGTTCTTCGCCGGCGAGCCCGACCGGTCGGACGACTCCGACCTCCTGGACCTGGCGTGGCTCGCACCCGACGGTCACCACATGCGGGAGGAGGCGTGGGCTGCCGACCACGCGCGTGCCGTCATGGTGTTCCTCAACGGGGACGCGATCCCCGAGCCGGACCTGCGCGGCCAGGAGATCGTCGACGACAGCTTCCTCGTGCTGTTCAACGGGCAGCCGGACCCCGCCACGTTCACGCTCCCCCAGAGCCGGTTCGGTGACGAGTGGACCGCGGTCGTGGACACGGACTCGCAGATCGAGGCCGGGACGACGGTCCAGGCGGGCAGCACCCTGGAGATGCGGGAGAAGTCGATCATCGTGTTCACCCGACCCTCGATCCTTCCGTCGCCGACGTCGTCGGGCATCGGCGCGGTCGCGGCCGCGGCGAGCGAGGCCGCGAAGCAGACGAAGAGCCGGGGGCACGGGGAACCGGCCGACGACAAGCCGAGGCGACGCACCACCAAGCCGCGCCCCAGCGCATGAGCGAGACCCGTCCGACCCCGACCCGCCGGCTGCCGACGGCGGGCCGGCCCGTGCCCGGCTCCACGTACCGGCTGCAGCTCGGCGCGGACCTGACGCTCGACGACGCGGCGGCGCGCGTGCCGTACCTGGCGTCGCTGGGCGTCACGCACGTGTACCTCTCGCCGATCCTGCGCGCGGCCCCGGGGTCGACCCACGGGTACGACGTCGTCGACCACGACGAGATCGCCCCCGAGCTCGGCGGGCTGCCCGCCCTGCGCCGGCTCGCGACCGTGGCGCACGACGCAGGCCTCGGGCTGGTCCTCGACATCGTGCCCAACCACATGGCCGTCCCCACGCCCGTCTGGCACAACCGTGCCCTGTGGTCGGTGCTGGCGGAGGGGTCCGACTCGCCGTACGCGGCCTGGTTCGACGTGGACTGGTCCGCGGGCGACGGCGCGGTCCTCATGCCGGTGCTCGGCGACCGCATCGGCGCCGTGCTGGGCCGCGACGAGCTGGCGCTGGACGAGGTCGAGATCCCTGGCGAGGGCACGCGCACGGTCCTGCGCTACCACGACCACGTCTTCCCGGTGCGGCCGGGCACCGAGTCGCTCGCGCTCGCGGAGCTCGTGGAGCGCCAGCACTACCGGCTCGCGTACTGGCGCGTGGCCGACGAGGAGCTCAACTACCGGCGGTTCTTCGACGTCGGCACCCTGCTCGCGATCCGCGTCGAGGACCCGGTCGTGTTCGACGCGACGCACGCGCTCGTCCTGTCGCTGCTGGCCGACGGCACGATCGACGGTCTGCGCATCGACCACCCGGACGGTCTCGCCGACCCGGCGGGGTACCTGGCGCGGCTGCGCGAGGCGAGCGGTGGCGCCTGGGTGGTCGTCGAGAAGATCCTCGAGGGCACCGAGACGCTCCCGCCCGACTGGGAGACGGCCGGGAGCACCGGCTACGAGGCGCTGTGGCGGATCCAGGAGACGTTCGTCGACCCGGGCGGCGCCGCGGTCCTCGGGGCCGTCATGCACCGGCTCACGGGCGACACCTCCGACGCGTTCCCGGCGATGGCGGAGCAGGCCAAGCGGGAGATCGTCGACGGCCCGCTGTACGCGGAGGTGCACCGGCTGACGTCGCTGGCGGCGGACATCTGCCGCGACGACCTGCGCCTGCGCGACCACACGTGGCGCGCGCTCGAGGACTGCCTGATCGAGCTGCTCGTGGCGTTCGACCGCTACCGCGCGTACGTGGTGCCCGGCGAGCCCGTGCACCCCGAGTCGCTCGAGGTCATGCAGACGGCCGCGACCCACGCCCGGGCGCGTCTCTCCGCGGAGCGCGGCGCGACCATGGACGTCGTCGTGGACCTCCTGCTCGGCCGGGAGGTCGGCAGCGCCGGGCGCACGCGCGGTGCACGTCGTGACGAGCTCATCGTGCGGTTCCAGCAGACGTGCGGTGCCGTGATGGCCAAGGGCGTCGAGGACACCGCGTTCTACCGCTGGACCCACCTGACGGGACTGTGCGAGGTCGGCGGCGCGCCCGAGCAGTTCGCGCTCACGCCCACGGACCTGTCGGCGTGGGCGGCGCAGGTGCAGGTCTCGGCACCCCTGGGCATGACGACGCTGTCCACGCACGACACCAAGCGCGGCGAGGACACCCGGGCCCGGCTCGGGGTGCTCAGCGAGCTGCCGCGCGAGTGGTCCGCCCTCGTCGACGACCTGCGCGCGGCCTCGGCGCCGTACCGCAGCGCGCTGCTCGACGGACGCACCGAGTACCTGCTGTGGCAGACCCTGGCCGGCACGTGGACCGACGAGGGCCCGATCGCCGAGGACCGCCTCGTGGAGTACCTGACGAAGGCGATCCGCGAGGCGAAGAACCGGACCACCTGGACGGCACCCGACGAGCCGTACGAGAGCGCGGTGCTCGACGCCGCGCGGCAGGCCCTGGTCGACCCCACGGTGTCCGAGCTCTTCTCCGGCTGGGAGCTGCGCACCCGCGCGGCGGTCCGTGCCGCGACCCTGGGCACGAAGCTCGTCCAGCTGACCCTGCCCGGCATCCCGGACGTCTACCAGGGCAGCGAGGTGCCGAACCCCGTGCTCGTCGACCCCGACAACCGCCGACCGGTCCCGCTGGAACCGCTCGTCGCCCGCCTGGCGCGCCTCGACGACGGCGCCGGACCGCGTGACCTGGCCGACGAGAAGCTGCTGGTCACCTCGCGCGCGCTGCGTCTGCGCCGCTCGGCGCCGGAGGCGTTCGTCGGTCCGGACAGCGGGTTCCTGCCGCTCGCGCACTCCTCGGGGCACTCGCTCACCTACGCCCGGACGGTGGAGGGCCACGCACGCGTGGCGGTCGTCGCGACCCGGCTCGCGGCCGCGGTGGACCGCCTCGGCGGCTGGGCGGACCACACGGTCGCGCTCCCGGACGGTGACTGGCACGACGTGCTCACCGACCGGCCGGTGACGGGAGGGGTCGTCGACGTCGGACCGCTGCTGGACCGGCTGCCCGTCGCCCTGCTCGTCCGAGCGGAGGGCTGAGGGTGCTCCCCCGCGTCTGGGCGCCGACCGCCGGACGCGTCGACGTGGTGATCGGCGACGAGCACCGGCCGCTGACCGTCGAGGACGAGTGGTGGGTCGGCGACGTCGACCTGGCGCACGGCACCGACTACGCGTTCTCGGTCGACGGCGGCCCGCCGCGGCCCGACCCGCGCAGCGCGTGGCAGCCGCACGGCGTGCACGGCGCCAGCCGCGTCTACGACCCCACGACGTTCCCGTGGTCGGACGAGGGCTGGTCCGGCGTCGACGTGCGCGGGCACGTGACGTACGAGCTGCACGTCGGGACGTTCAGCGACGAGGGCACGCTGACGTCCGCGATCGAGCACCTCGACGAGCTCGTCTCGCTCGGCGTCGACCTGGTCGAGCTCCTGCCCGTGGCACCGTTCAGCGGGGTGCACGGCTGGGGCTACGACGGCGTCGGCACCTTCGCGGTGCACGAGCCCTACGGCGGACCGGCGGGCCTCCAGGCGTTCGTCGACGCCGCCCACGCGCGCGGCCTGGGCGTCTGCCTGGACGTCGTGCACAACCACATGGGCCCGTCCGGCAACTACCTGGGCGAGTTCGGCCCGTACTTCACCGACGCGCACCAGACACCGTGGGGCTCCGCGATCAACCTCGACGGGCCCGAGTCCGCCGAGGTCCGCAGGTGGCTGTGCGACAGCGCGCTGCGCTGGTTCCGCGACTTCCACGTCGACGCTCTGCGGCTCGACGCCGTGCACGCCCTCATCGACTTCTCCGACCGGCACGTCCTGGCCCAGCTCTCCGACGAGGTGGCCGCCCTGGCCGACGAGCTCGGGCGCCCGCTGTCCCTCGTCGCGGAGTCCGACCTCAACGACCCCGTCTCGGTGACGCCGACGGCCGAGGGCGGCTGGGGCATGACCGCGCAGTGGGACGACGACGTCCACCACGCGATCCACGCCCTGGTCACCGGCGAACGGCACGGCTACTACGGCGACTTCGGCTCGCCCGAGGTACTGCGCAAGGCCCTGACCAGCGTGTTCGTGCACGACGGCGGCTTCTCGTCGTTCCGTGGGCGCGACTGGGGGCGACCCGTGCCACCCGGCACCGACGGCCACCGCTTCGTCGCTGCGGCATCGACGCACGACCAGGTCGGCAACCGTGCGCTCGGTGACCGCCCGTCGACGCGGCTCGATCCCGGCCGGGTGGCCGTCGAGGCGGCCGTCGTCCTGCTCTCCCCCTTCAGCCCGATGCTGTTCATGGGCGAGGAGTGGGGCGCGCGGACGCCGTGGCAGTTCTTCACCGACCACCCCGAGCCGGACCTGGCGGCCGCCGTCCGCGACGGCCGGCGGCGTGAGTTCGGCGGCCACGGGTGGGACGCCCTGTACGGCGGCGACATCGAGGTGCCCGACCCGCAGGATCCCGCGACGTTCCGCGCGAGCATCCTCGACCGCACCGAGCTCGACGACCCGGCGCACCCCGAGCACGCCCGCCTGCGCGACTGGTACCGGTCCCTGATCGCCCTGCGCCGCGGGGTCCCCGACCTCGCGTCCGGCGACCTGTCCGCGACGGACCTGGTGTGGGGCGGCGCGTCCGAGCGCGAGCAGGAGGACGTGCCGTGGGACGGCTGGCTGGTGCTGCACCGCGGCTCGGCGCGCGTGGTGGTCAACCTGTCCGGCGAGCCGGCCGCCGTGCCGGTGCACACCGACGGCGCGGTCGACGTGCTGGCGGCGTGGGACCCCGCGAGCGTCGAGCCGACCCCCGGCGGTGCCCTCGTCACCACCGCCCCGCGCTCGGTCGTCGTCCTCGCCTGACGGGTCAGCCGACGAGCGCGGCGCCGTCCGCGGCAAGCGAGCCCAGGCGGGACAGCGCGCGGTAGTACTTCTTGCGGTAGCCGCCCGCGAGCATCTCGGCGGAGAACAGCTCCCGCTCCCCGGCACCGCCGAGCAGCACGGGCACGTCGCGGTCGTAGAGCCGGTCGACCAGCACGACGAGCCGCAGCGCCACGTCCTGCGTCGGGACGGCGTGCACGCCGGTCAGGGCCACGAGGCCGACGCCGTCGAGCAGCGCGCCGTAGCGGCTGGGGTGGACGGTCGCGAGGTGGGCCAGCAGGTCGGCGAAGTCGTCCAGGGTCGCGTCCGACCGCCGACCGGCCGCGGCGCGGACCTCGTCGTCGTCGAGCCCGTCGGCGTCGGTGACGACCGACCGGTGCCGGTAGTCGTCACCGTCGACCCGCAGGACCTCGAACCGGGCGGCGAGCGCCTGGATCTCGCGCAGGAAGTCCTCGGCCGCGAACCGCCCCTCACCCAGCGACCCGGGCAGGGTGTTCGACGTGGCGGCGAGGGCGACGCCGCGGTCGGCGAGCTCGCGCAGGAGGCGGGACATGAGGACGGTGTCGCCCGGGTCGTCGAGCTCGAACTCGTCGATGCAGACGAGGCGGCGGGTGGCGAGGGCCTCGACGGTCGGCAGGAAGCCGAGGGCCCCGACGAGGTTGGTGTACTCCACGAACGTCCCGTAGGCCGTGTCCTCGACGCCGACGGCGTGGGCGAGCGAGGTGAGCAGGTGGGTCTTGCCGACGCCGAACCCGCCGTCGAGGTACACCGCGACGGGGGCGGCCTTGCCGCGCTTCCAGAACGACCTCTGCCCGCCGCGCCGGATCTGCTCGGCCGCGGCCGACAGCCGGGCCACCGCGGCGGCCTGGGACGGGTGCGCAGGGTCGGGCCGGTAGGTGGCGAAGGACTCGTCGGCGAAGTGGCGGGGCGGGACCAGCTCGGCGAGCAGGCGGTCCGGTGGCACGACGGGACGCCGCTGCGTGAGGCTGGCAGGTGTCACGATCGAGCAGCCTACGTCGCGCGCACGACGACCCCGGAATCCCTACAGAGATGGTCGCTCTTACCGCGTCATGGACACTCGTCCCACATGTCGACCTGGACATCTCATGATCCGGACGCCCTCTCCCGCGTTCGGCGTACGCGTGACAACCTCTTCAGGTGATCGCCCCCGGGTTCCGCCTCTCGTGTCGGTGCATGTGCACCGCCGCCGCGGACCTGTGCGTGTGCTGCTGTCCGCGGAGCAACTGACCGCCCCCTCGTCCCTCGGGCGCGCGGTCTGCGTCCCGAGAACCGCTTCCCCCTGAGCGGTGGGTGCAGGCGCACGTCCACGTTCTCCCGGAGATAACGCCCTATGGCGCAGACCAGGATCGCCCCGCCCGCTGCTCGCGCAGAGGGCCAGTGGGCGTTCGACCAGAAGGAACCGCTGAACGGCAACGAGCTGTTCAAGCAGCAGGACGACGCGCTCAACGTCCGGCAGCGGATCGAGGACGTCTACTCCCGTGAGGGCTTCGCGAGCATCGCGCCCGAGGACCTGCGCGGACGGATGCGCTGGTGGGGGCTCTACACGCAGCGCAAGCCCGGCATCGACGGCGGCAAGACCGCGACGCTGGAGCCGCACGAGCTGGACGACGAGTTCTTCATGCTCCGCGTGCGCTGCGACGGGGGCGCCCTGAGCCTGCAGCAGCTGCGCACCGTCGCGGACATCTCGGTCGAGTTCGGCCGCGGCACCGCCGACGTCACGGACCGGCAGAACATCCAGCTGCACTGGATCCGCGTCGAGGACGTCCCGGAGATCTGGCGCCGGCTCGAGGCCGTCGGGCTGAGCACCCAGGAGGCGTGCGGCGACTGCCCGCGCGTCGTCCTCGGCTCCCCCGTCGCCGGCGTCGCGGCCGACGAGATCATCGACGGCACCCCTGCCGTGCGCGCGATCGTCGACAACTACATCGGCGACCCGCGGTTCTCGAACCTGCCCCGCAAGTTCAAGACCGCGATCAGCGGCTCGCCGCACCACGACGTCGCGCACGAGATCAACGACGTCGCGTTCGTCGGCGTGGTGCACCCCACGCTCGGCCCTGGCTTCGACCTGTGGGTCGGCGGTGGCCTGTCCACCAACCCGAAGCTCGGCGTCCGCCTCGGTGCGTTCGTCACGCTGGAGCAGGTCCCGGACGTCTGGGTCGGCGTCGTGAGCATCTTCCGCGACTACGGCTACCGCCGACTCCGGACGCGTGCGCGCCTGAAGTTCCTGGTCGCCGACTGGGGACCCGAGCTGTTCCGGCAGGTGCTCGAGGGCGAGTACCTCGGGTTCGCGCTGGAGGACGGCCCCGAGCCTCCGCCGCCGCCCGGTGGCCGTCGTGACCACGTCGGCGTGCACCCGCAGAACGACGGCAACTTCTACGTCGGCATGGCGCCCACGGTCGGTCGCATCTCGGGCGAGCTCCTGCAGCAGCTCGCCGACCTGGTCGAGGCCGCCGGGTCCGACAAGGTCCGGCTGACGGTCGAGCAGAAGATCGTCGTGCTCGACGTCGCCCCCGAGAAGGTGGACCCGCTGGTCGAGGGCCTGGAGGCGCTGGGCCTGCCGGTCCGGGCGGCGAGCACGTTCCGTCGCGGCACCATGGCGTGCACCGGGATCGAGTTCTGCAAGCTCGCGATCGTCGAGACCAAGGCCCGCGCCACGCACGTGATCGGCGAGCTGGAGAAGCGGCTGCCCACGTTCGACCAGCCGATCACCATCAACCTCAACGGCTGCCCCAACTCGTGCGCCCGCATCCAGACCGCCGACATCGGCCTCAAGGGCGCGCTGGCCGGCGGCGAGGACGGCTACCAGGTGCACCTCGGCGGCGGGCTCGGCCTGACCAGCGGGCTCGGCAAGACGCTGCGCGGTCTGCGCGTCCCGGCTGAGGAGCTGCCCGACTACATCGAGCGCGTCACGCGCAGGTTCGACGAGCAGCGCCTCGACGGCGAGCTGTTCGCGCAGTGGGCCCAGCGGGCGGACGAGGAGGACCTGCGATGAGCACCAGCGGCTCCGAGCGAGCGGTCCCCTACTACTGCCCGTTCTGCGCGAGCGAGGACCTGTGGCCGAACGGGGAGACCCACGGCCAGTGGGAGTGCCGCTCGTGCACGCGCGCGTTCGGCCTGAGGTTCGTCGGGCTGGTGGCGCGATCATGAGCGGCGCCCTCAGCACGACGGACCTGCAGGAGCTCGCGGAGCAGGCCGGCCGCGACCTCGAGGGTGCCCACCCCGCGGAGATCCTGCGCTGGGCGGCGCAGACGTTCGGCACCGACCTGGTGCTCGCGTCCTCGATGGGCGACGAGGTGCTGGTGCACATCGCGGCCGAGGCCGTGCCCGGGATCGACGTGATCTTCCTCGACACCGGCTACCACTTCGCCGAGACGCTGGGCACGCGCGACTACTACGCCGACTTCACGAACATCTCGCTGCGCACGATCCTGCCGCTGCGCACGGTCGCCGAGCAGGACGCCGAGCACGGCGAGAAGCTCCACGACCGGGACCCGAACCTGTGCTGCGCGCTGCGCAAGGTCGAGCCGCTCGAGCGCGGCCTGGCCCCGTACACGGCATGGGTCACCGGCATGCGCCGCGAGGACGCCCCGACCCGCACCGACATCACGGTGGTCGGCTGGGACGCCAAGCGCGGCAAGGTCAAGCTCAACCCCCTGGCGGCGTGGACGCAGGACGACGTGGACGCCTACGTCGCCGAGCACCACGTGGTGCTCAACCCGCTGCGCCAGGCGGGCTACGCGTCCATCGGGTGCGCCCCCTGCACGCGGGCCGTCGCCCCCGGTGAGGACCCGCGCGCGGGTCGCTGGTCCGGTACCTCCAAGATCGAATGCGGGTTGCACACATGACGGGCTCGACGACGACGCTCACGCAGCTGGACGCCCTGGAGTCCGAGGGCATCCACGTCATGCGCGAGGTGGCCGGCGAGTTCGAGCGTCCGGTGCTGCTGTTCAGCGGCGGCAAGGACTCGATCGTCATGCTGCACCTGGCGCGCAAGGCGTTCTGGCCGGCTCCGGTGCCGTTCGCCCTCATGCACGTCGACACCGGGCACAACTTCCCGGAGGTCATCGAGTACCGCGACCGGGTGGTGGCCGAGCACAACCTGCGGCTCGTCGTGGCCAGCGTGCAGGACGCCATCGACGACGGCCGCGTCGCCGAGCGCGCCGACGGGTCACGCAACCCGCTGCAGACCGTCCCGCTGCTCGACGGCATCACGGCGAACAGGTTCGACGCGGTGTTCGGCGGCGGTCGTCGCGACGAGGAGAAGGCCCGCGCCAAGGAGCGGGTGTTCTCGCTGCGCGACGAGTTCGGCCAGTGGGACCCGCGCCGGCAGCGCCCCGAGCTGTGGGACCTCTACAACGGTCGCCACAAGCCGGGTGAGCACGTGCGCGTCTTCCCGCTGTCCAACTGGACCGAGCTGGACGTGTGGCGCTACATCGAGCGCGAGCAGATCGAGCTCCCGGCGATCTACTACTCCCACCAGCGCGAGGTCTTCCTGCGCGACGGCATGTGGCTGGCGCCGGGAGGCTGGGGCGGCCCGCGGGCGAACGAGACGCTCGAGGTCCGCACGGTCCGGTACCGCACCGTCGGCGACATGAGCTGCACGGGCGCCGTGGAGTCGACGGCCGCCACGATCCCCGAGGTCATCGCCGAGGTCGGCGCCAGCCGGCTCACCGAGCGGGGCGCCACCCGCGCCGACGACCGCGCGTCCGAGGCCGCCATGGAGGACCGCAAGCGCGAGGGGTACTTCTGATGGGCGCCGCCCCGACCATCCTGGAACCGACCGAGGAGACGCAGCACGTGACCGAGCACGCGACGCGGGACCTCCTGCGCCTGGCCACGGCCGGATCCGTCGACGACGGGAAGAGCACCCTCATCGGTCGGCTGCTCTACGACACGAAGTCGGTGCTGGCCGACCAGCTCAGCGCGGTCGAGGCCGCCACGCTCGCCCGCGGCGGCGGCGAGGTCGACCTGGCGCTGCTCACCGACGGTCTGCGCGCCGAGCGCGAGCAGGGCATCACGATCGACGTGGCGTACCGCTACTTCTCGACCGCGACGCGCGCGTTCGTGCTGGCCGACACCCCGGGGCACGTGCAGTACACGCGCAACA
Organism: Cellulomonas terrae; assembly: GCF_007990265.1. GTDB lineage: Bacteria > Actinomycetota > Actinomycetes > Actinomycetales > Cellulomonadaceae > Cellulomonas > Cellulomonas terrae. Next base: position 139,885 of record NZ_BJWH01000002.1, on the reverse strand, counting down.
TGGTCACCGGCGCATCCACGGCCGAGCTCGCGATCGTGCTCGTCGACGCCCGCAAGGGCGTGCTGGAGCAGACCCGTCGGCACGCCACGATCACCGCCCTCCTGCGCGTCCCGCACGTCGTGCTCGCCGTGAACAAGATGGACCTGGTCGACTTCGACGAGGCCACGTTCCGGGCCATCGCCGACGAGTTCACCGCCTACGCGCTGAGCCTCGGCATCCCCGACGTCACGGCCGTCCCGCTGTCCGCCCTGACCGGCGACAACGTGGTCGACCGCTCCACCCGGACGTCCTGGTACGACGGCCCGACGCTGCTCGAGCACCTCGAGTCGGTCCCGGTGGGCCGCGACGCCCTGTCCGAGCCGTTCCGCTTCCCCGTGCAGGTCGTCATCCGCCCCCGCACGGCGGAGCACCCCGACTACCGCGGCTACGCGGGCCGGGTCGCGTCCGGCGTCGTGTCCGTCGGGGACGAGGTCACCGTGCTCCCGTCGGGCAAGCGCAGCACCGTCGTCGGCATCGACACGTTCGACGGTCCGCTGACCGAGGCGCACGCCCCGCAGTCGGTCACGCTGCGGCTCGCGGACGACGTCGACGTGGCGCGCGGCGACGTCCTGGTTCCCACCGCGTCGACCGTCGAGGTCGGCTCCGACCTGGAGGGCACGGTCTGCTGGCTGGCCGAGAAGCGCAGCGTCCTGGGTGCCCGCCTCCTGGTCCGCGTCGGCACCCGCACCGTCCGTGCGCTGCTGCGCGAGGTCAACGCCCGGCTCGACGTCGACACCCTCACGGTCGAGGCGTGGGACGGCGTGGACACCCTGCACGCGGTCGACGCCACCGACACGTCCTCGGACATCCCACCGCGCGCGCTCACGCTCAACGCGATCGGCCGGGTCAAGATCCGGTTGGCCGAGCCGATCGTGCTCGACGAGTACGCCACCCACCGCCGGACCGGCGGGTTCCTGCTGGTCGACCCCGCGGACGGCACCACGCTGGCCGCCGGGATGATCGGCGCGACCCTGCTCGACCGGCTCGCACCGACGCCGAGCGCCCAGGACGACGACGACTGGTTCGCCGGGGCGGGCATATGACCTCCCCGCAGCACGCGCTGTTCCTCGACCTCACCGGCCGGCGCGTCGTCGTCGTCGGGGGCGGCCCCGTCGCGGCCCGGCGGGTCGCCCGGCTGGTCGAGGACGGTGCGGACGTCCTCGTCGTCGCCCCGGCACTGTGCGAGGACCTCGCGGACCACGTCGCCGCCGGCCGCGTGACCTGGCGGTCGCGCGACTACCTGACCACCGACCTCGACGGCGCCTGGCTCGTGCACACCGCGACGGGTGACCGGACGGTCGACGACGCGGTCGCCGCCGACGCCGAGTCGGTGCGGCTGTGGTGCGTGCGGGCCGACGACGCGAGCGCCTCGACCGCCTGGACCCCGGCCGTCGCGCGCTCCGGCGACGTCACGGTCGCCGTCGGCACCGGCGGCGACCCCCGCCGGGCCGTCGCCCTGCGCAACGCGGTCGCGCTCCTGCTCGACACGGGCGAGCTCCCGCTGCGCCACCACCGGCCGAGCACCGGGCGGGTCACGCTCGTCGGCGGCGGTCCGGGCGACCCCGGGCTCATCACCACGCGCGGTCGCCGGGCGCTGGCCGAGGCCGACGTGGTCGTCGTCGACCGGCTCGCCCCCCGCACGCTCCTCGCGGAGCTGGACCCTGCGGTCGAGATCATCGAGGCGGGCAAGTCCCCCCACGCGCACACGCTGACCCAGACCGAGATCAACGCCGTGCTCGTCGAGCGCGCCCGGGCCGGCCACCGCGTGGTGCGGCTCAAGGGCGGCGACCCGTACGTGCTCGGCCGCGGCGGCGAGGAGGTTCTCGCGTGCGTGTCCGCGGGTGTCCCGGTCGAGGTCGTGCCGGGCGTGACCAGCGCGCTGGCGGTGCCCGCGGCCGCGGGCATCCCCGTCACGCACCGCGGGCTCGCCCGCCAGCTCACCATCCTGTCCGCGCACGACCAGGCACCCGACTGGGAGACGCTCGCGCGGCTCGACGGCACGCTGGTGCTGCTCATGGGCGTCGCGCAGCTGCCGTCGCACACCCGGGCGCTCCTGGCGCACGGGAAGGACCCGGGCACGCCGGTCGCGATCATCGAGAACGGCACCCTCCCCGGGCAGCGCACCACCGTCGGGACCCTCGCGGACATCGCGCACCTCGCCCGGGAGCGTGGCGTCGGCAACCCGGCGGTCGTCGTGATCGGCGACGTCGCCGCCCTGGCGGACGTCCTGGCCTAGGTTGGCCGACGTGCCCGACCTGCCCGCGCTCGACGTCCTGCTCCCCGCCGACGCGCCCACGCGCCTGCTCGCGCCACGTGCCGACGAGGCCGAGCTGATCGGCCTGTTCGCGACCGACCCAGCGACCGGGGTCCACGTGCGCGCCAACATGGTCAGCACCGTCGACGGCGCCGCCACGGGAGCCACCCGGGTCAGCGGCTCCATCAACGGGCCCGCCGACCTCCGCGTCTTCCGCGTGCTGCGCGCCCTGGCGGACGTGGTCCTGGTCGGCGCAGGCACGGTGCGCGCGGAGCGCTACACGCCGCTCGACGTCCCCGCCGAGCTCCGGGCGGCACGCGCGGCGCTCGGTCGTCGCGACGCGCTCGAGCTCGCCGTGGTCACCGCCAGCGGTGAGCTCCCCGGCTCCCTGCTCGACACCGACCGTCCCCCGCTCGTCCTCACCACCGCGTCCGCCGCGTCGCTCGGCACGTTGCGCGCACGCCTCGGGGACGACCGCGTGATCGTCGCCGACGGCGGGACACCGGGTGCGGTCGACCCCCGTGCCGTCGTCGCCGCGCTCGCCGACCGCGGGCTGGTGCACGTCCTGGCCGAAGGTGGCCCGACCCTGCTCGCCCAGCTCGTCGACGCGGACCTCGTCGACGAGCTCTGCCTGACGTGGAGCCCGCAGCTCGTCGGCGGGCCCGCGGGGCGCATCGCGCACCTGCCCACGTGGTTCGCGCCCGCCCGTGCCCTGACCCTCTCGCACCTGCTCCACGCGGACGGCGTGCTGCTGGGCCGCTGGCAGGTGGCTAGGCTCGGCGCGTGACCGACACGATCATCGTCCTCACGGAGGACACCCTCGCCAGCGCCGACGTCGAGAAGCTGCTCGCCCTGCACGAGGGCGAGACGTACGCGTACCGCGTGCTCGTCCCGGCGGACACGGACCGCCCGCTCGTCTCGACGATCATCGACAGCCTCAGCATGGGCGAGCTCAAGGAGGCGTGGCACCGCGCGCTCGGCAAGGAGCCCTCGGCGCACGAGGCGAAGGCCACCGCCGCCGAGCAGCTGGCCGGCAGCATCGCCGCGTTCGTCGCCGCGGGGCGCGAGGCCACCGGGACGGTGGTCGAGGACGACCCGCTGCCCGCCCTCAAGGCCGCCGTCACGGACGGGGACGTGGTCGAGGTCGCCGTGGTCACCTACCCGCACGCGGTCGAGGACACGTTCCACCGCGACTGGGCCTCCCGGGCACGCGAGGAGCTCCAGGTCCCCGTGCTGCACCTGTACGCGGGCACGAGCGAGCTCGGCTGACCGACGACGACGGGCGGCACCCTCCGGTGCCGCCCGTCGCGTCCCCGCTCACACCGCCCGCAACGCCTCCGTCGGTGGCACGCGCGCGGCACGCAGCGCCGGGTACAGACCGACGACCGACCCGACGACGAGCGCGCACCCGAGCCCGACCGCCACGGGCACCCACGGGACGATCACGGCCCACCCCTGGCCGGCGGCGAACACCCAGGTCACGGCGACGCCAAGCACGACACCCGCGGCTCCCCCGACGAGGGACAGCAGCACCGCCTCCAGGAGGAACTGCACGCCGATCGAGCTCCGCGGCGCACCGAGCGCCCGGCGCACGCCGATCTCGCGACGTCGTTCCAGCACCGCGACGACCATGACGTTCGCGATGCCCACCCCGCCGACGAGCAGCGCGACAGCTCCGAGCCCGACCGCGAGCAGCGTGAACGCCCGATCGGCGGCGGCCCCGGCAGCCAGGGCGTCGGACGGTCGGGACACGCGCACCTCGTCGGGTGCGGCCGGGTGCGCCGTCCGGCCCAGCACCGCCCGCGTGGCGACGACCTGGTCCGCCTCGACGCGCACGTACACGGCGGACGGCGGGAGGTCGCCGTCGACGAGCGTGTGCGCGACGGTCGTGCCCACGAGCGCGTCCTCGTCCAGCTCGGGCGCGAGGGCCACCGGCTCGAGGATCCCCACGACCGTGAACGGACGGCCCCCGACGGACACGTCGACGCCCGCGGAGAGCGGACCGATGCCGAGCCGTCGCGCGGCCGTCGACCCGAGCACGACCGCGGGGTAGCGCTGCGTCGCCGCGTCGAGCCATCGCCCCTCCCGCACGGTCGCCGCCACCGCGTCGAGCAGGTCGAGGTCGGCCGCGACGACGGAGATGCCGCTGGTCCTGCTCTCCGGGACCTTGTCCGACCGGCGCACGGTCGCCTCGACGGCGCGGACCGCCGACGCGGCGGTGACGGTGGGGATCCGGGCGATCATCGCGACCGACGTGTCCGGCAGCGTGCCCTCGTCGCCCAGGAGCCCCTGCCCGGGAGCCACCGTGAGCAGGTTGGTGCCGAGCGCGTCGAGCTGGGCGCGCAGGTCGGCCCGGGACGACTCCGACAGCCCGAGCACCCCGACGAGAGCCGTGATCCCGAGGGCGATGCCGAGGGCGGACAGGGCTGTCCGCCCCGGACGGACCGTGAGCCCCCGCGCGCTGAGCCGGAGCAGGTCGGCGACCGGCATGCGGCGGACGACGGGCTCCTCGGCCCGCACGACCGGTGGGAGCCCGACCTCCGTCCGGGTCATGCCGCCACCCCCGGGCACGTGTCGTGCTCGACGCGGCCGTCGCGCATCGAGACGACCCGCGGGAGCCGGCCCGCGATCCGCTCGTCGTGCGTGACGACGACGATGGTCGCGCCGTCCGCGTGCAACGAGTCGAACAGGTCGAGCACCGCGGCCCCCGACGCCTGGTCGAGGTTGCCGGTCGGCTCGTCGGCCAGCAGGATCTGCGGACCGTGCACGAGCGCCCGGGCCACCGCGACGCGCTGGCACTCGCCGCCGGACAGCTCGGTCGGGGTGTGCCGCACCCGGTCGGCGAGGCCCACGCGGTCGAGCGCGGCACGCGCCCGCCGCAGCCGTTCCGGCCGCCGCACCCCCTGGTAGAGCAGCCCGTCGGCCACGTTCTCCAGGGCCGACCGGCCGTCGAGCAGGAAGAACTGCTGGAACACGAAGCCCAGGCGGACCGCGCGGACGCGGGAGAGCGTGGCGTCGGGCAGCGCCGTCACGTCGTCACCGGCCAGCCGCACCCGGCCCGTCGTCGGCCGGTCGAGCGCGCCCATGAGGTGCAGCAACGTCGACTTGCCCGAGCCCGAGGGCCCGACGACCGCCAGGTAGTCACCCGACTCCACCGCGAGGTCGATCCCGTGCAGCACCGTCAGTGCCGACGCGCCGCTCCCGTACGTCTTCGTCACGTCGACCAGGTCGAGGACGCTCACGGGCTCACCACCACCTCGTCGCCCGCGGCGACGTCGTCGCCGGAGACCTCGACGGACGTGCCGGCGAACGCGCCGGTCGTCACGGTGACGTACCGGGAGGTGCCGTCAGGCAGCACCTTCTGCAGGCCGTACCCGCCGTCGGCGAGGGCGACCAGGGCGGTGACGGGCACGACCAGCACGTCCGTCGCGACGGTCTGGTCGAGGCCCACCTCGACGGGCGTGCCCTCCGCCAGCCCGTCGAGGAGGGAGCCCGTCGGTGCGATCGTGACCTGGAGCCGCGGCTGCTCGTCGACCGTGACGACCGTCGTCGCGGTGACCGTGCCGTCCGTCGAGGTGCCGTCGGGCACCGTGAGCGACGCTGCCGCACCGACCGGTGCGAGGGCGGCCTGGCTGGTCCTCAGCGCGACGGTGACGAGCCTGCGCGGCGCACCGACGGAGAGCACCGGCGCGCCGGGCTCGACGAGCGCTCCGAGGTCGGCCAGGTGCTCGCCGACCCGCACGTCCTCCGCCGTGAACAGGACGTCGCCGAGTCGCACGGTGCCCGTCGCCGCGACGCCCAGGGACGTCTGCCACCGTCGGACGGCGGCGGTCGTGACCGACGTCCAGTCGGCGTCGACCGTCAGGTCCAGACCGGCGGTGTGCCCCAGGTCCGCGAGCGCCTGCTCGAGCTGGCGGACGTCGACGCCGTCGGGCGAGGAGGGACCGAGGTCCCGCCACGCCGGGACGGTCCCCGGCAGCCGGACGACCGGTCGGGCGTCGATGGCGAGCACGGGCTGTCCCGTCGCGACCGTCGTGCCGACCGGCGCGAGCCACGTCACCGTGCCGGCCACCCGCGCCGCGACGTCCGCCGTCGCCCCGTGGCCGATCTCACCGCTCGCGGTCGTCGTCGACACCAGGTCCGTCCGGGCGACCGTCCGGGTGGTCCACGCGGGCGAGGCGGAGGGCTCCGCGGCGCCCGAGGGGGCACTGCACGCGGCCGCAGACAGGGCGAGCGCGACGGTCATGCCGCAGGTGCGCCGCAGCGTCGTCACTTCTCCTGCCCGTCGGACGAGCCCTCCGGCGCCTCGACGCCCGCCTCGACGAGGCACTCCTGCATGTCCTGCTCGAACTGGGGGTCGTCCGGCGCGGGCGCGCCCTGCGACCCGCGTCGGAACTCCGACTCCACCCGTCCCCCGTCGAACGTCGGGTCGGGCATGTCCCAGCCGCGGTCCCGCATGCACTGGGCGTGGTCGAGGAACGACTGCTTCTGCTCCGCGCTCAGCGGGGTGCTGCCCGCCCCGGACTCGGCCATCCGTTGCCACGGTTCGCACGCGTCGTCCGCGGCCTCGGCCTGCCCGGGCGCAAGACCGTCCGCGTCGCCGAGGCGGTAGTGGCCGTCCGTCGGGTCGGGGACGTCCACGCCGTGCTCGCGCATGCACTGCGCCCACGCGAGCATCGCGTCCTCGGGTGCGAGGACGGAGGAGGACGGCGACGGGGCCCCGGAGGTCGTTCCTCCGGTCCCGGGCAGCACGGGGCCCCGGGCCGGCGTGCACGCGGCGACGGCGCCGAGCAGGCACGCGGCTGCGAGTGCCGACACGGCGCGCCGACGGGTGGAGGGATGGCTGTTCATGGTGGTTCTCCTCGTCGTGGGTCGGGCTGACCGGTCCAGCCCACCGCGCCGCCGGTTCGGGCAGCGTTCGGTCCCGACCGACAGCCGGCCCGCGCCCTTACGCTGGCTGAACACGAGGAGCCGGATGCTGCGCGGACGGTCCAGGTCGGGGGTGTGCGGTGCGGGTTCTGGTGGTCGAGGACGAAGAGGTCATGGCCGACGCCCTGGCCCGCGGCCTGCGCCGGGCCGGCTACGCCGCCGACGTCGCCGTCGACGGCGGCGTCGCCCTCGAGCTCGCGGCGCTCAACCCGTACGACGTGGTGCTGCTCGACCGTGACCTGCCCGTGGTGCACGGGGACGACGTGTGCCGCGCGCTGCTCGCGACGGGGTCGCCGGCGAGGATCCTCATGCTCACCGCTGCCGGTGGGCTGCAGGAGAAGGTCGACGGGTTCGGGCTCGGCGCGGACGACTACCTGGCCAAGCCGTTCGCGTTCGCCGAGCTCCTCGCCCGCGTGCAGGCGCTGGCCCGTCGCACCGCCCCGGCCCAGCCCCCCGTCCTCGAGGCCGCCGGGCTGCGGGTCGACGTCGCGCGACGGGCCGTGACGCGGGACCACCGCCCGGTCGACCTGACGCTCAAGGAGTACGGCGTCCTCGTCGAGCTGGTGCGGGCGGCGGGGGCCGTCGTGTCCGCCGAGGAGCTCCTGGCACGCGTGTGGGACGAGAACGCCGACCCGTTCACCAACGCGGTCCGCGTCACGATGGTCGGGCTCCGGCGCAAGCTCGGCGACCCGCCGCTCGTCGAGACGCTCCGTGGCGCCGGCTACCGGGTGGTCGTGTGAGGCGGTCGCTGAGCGTCCGGTGGCGGCTCACCATCGCCTACACCGTGATCATCGCCGTGTCCGGTGCGGTGCTGCTCACGCTCGTCTACGGACTGGTCACCGGCGGCGAGGTGCGCTCCGGCAGCGTGACGACCGAGGTGACGCCGGGCGCGGACGACGACGGTCCACCGCCCGCGCCACCCGAGCTCCGCGAGGACGAGCGCACGGACGGGTCGGGCGAGCTCCTCCAGAGCTCGTGGCTCGCCCTGGCGTTCGTGACGGTGGTGTCCGTGGGGATCGGCTGGGTCGTCGCGGGACGTCTCCTGCGCCCCGTGCACACGATCACGGAGCGCGCACGGCGCATCTCGGCGGACTCCCTCGACGAGCGCATCGCGCTCGGTGGTCCGCGCGACGAGCTGCGCGCGCTGGCCGACACGTTCGACGCGCTGCTCGGCCGGGTGCAGAGCACGGTGACCTCCGAACGGCGGCTCGTCGCCACGATGTCGCACGAGCTGCGGACTCCCCTGGCCAACCAGCGCGCGGCCCTGGAGGTCGCCCTCGCCGACCCCGACGGCGAGGCCGACGACCTGCGCACGGCCGCGACCACCGCGCTCGACCAGAGCCGGCGGGCGGCTCGGGTCATCGACGGCCTGCTCGTCCTCGCTCGCGCCCAGTCGGGCGAGGCGGTGGGACCGCCCAGCGAGGTGGACCTGCGGGCGGTCGTCGCCGACGCCGTGGAGCAGGTCCGCACCCCCGACGACGGGCTGGCCTGGGACGTGCACCTCGTCGACCTGACGGTGCCCGGCGAACCTGCCCTGCTGGCGCGCGCCGTCGCGAACCTCGTGGACAACGCCGCGCACCACAACGTGGAGCACGGCCACGTCACGGTCCGGCTGACCGCCAAGCCGGACGTCGGTCGGGTGGTCGTCGAGAACACCGGTCGGCCGGTCCCACCGGAGACCGCCGCGGAGCTCGTCCTCCCGTTCCGGCGGGGCACGGCCGACCGGACGGCGACCGGCGGCGGCGTCGGGCTGGGACTGACCGTCGTGCAGGCGGTCGCGGACCACCACGGTGGCGTGCTCGTCCTGACCCCGCGAGCCGGCGGCGGTCTCGTCGCGGAGCTCCGCCTCCCGAGGCAGTGATCGACCCGCACGCGCCGCGCGGGTCGACCACCGACCGTCAGAACCCGGTGGAGGTGACCTCCGGGTAGTACCGCCGGAACTTGCGCACCTGGTTGACCAGCGCCATCCACACGTACAGGCGACGACGCGGTGACAGGTCGGTCCGATAGGCCAGCGGGCGTGCCACCGCGTTCGCCGTGATGAGCCGCCGGACCCGCGCGGCGAGCTGCGGGTCGCGCACGTAGCGCAGCAGGAGCCGGTTGGGCACCACCGAGTAGAGGATCTCCTTGTCGACGACCACGGGCGGGACCGCGCGGCCCTCGACGGCGTCCTCGACCACGAACCGCATCGGGTTGGCCCCCGCGGCGGTCACGTAGTAGTTGTTCCGGCCGATGCGCGGGTTGACCTCGAAGAACCGGAACGCACCCGAGCGCGGGTCGACCTTGACGTCGAAGTTCGCGAACCCGCGGTAGCCGGTCGACGCGAGGAACGTCCGTGCCTGCTCGAGCATGGGGTCGTCGCGGTAGGTGATCATCGCCGCCGGGTTCCCGAGCCCGGACGGCGTGTGCTCCTCGAGCAGCACGTGCGCCGAGCACAGCAGCGTGATCTCGCCGCGGGTGTCCACGTAGGCGGTGATGGACCGCATCTGCGTGTCGTCGCCCGGCACGAGCTCCTGGACGACGAACCGGCCGCGGTACCCCGCGGTCCGCAGCGCGTCCCAGAGCCACGCGAGCTCCTCGGGGGTCGCGATCTCGAAGACCTTCTTCTTGCCCTCGAACTCGACGTCCTGGTAGTCGGCGCTGCTGGCCGCCTTCGCGATCAGCGGGTACTCCAGGTCGACCGCCACGGCCTCCCAGGGCTCGGCGGAGCCGAACTCCTGCACGAGCGTGCGCGGGACCGAGATGCCGAGGTCGTCGCAGATCTGCGCGAACGTGGCCTTGTCGGAGATCTGGTCGAGCAGGTGCTCGGACAGGAACGGGACCACGTAGTACTGCTCCAGCAGGGCGCGGTGCTGCACGACGACCCGGACCAGCCAGTCGGAGTTGGCCATGAGCAGCAGGCGCCGGTCGGGCATCGACTGCGCGACCGCCACCAGCCGGTCCACCAGCTGGCGGGGGTCGTGGCCGTCGTCGACGATCTCGTGCCGGACGATGCGCGAGTGGGCGACCGGCCCGAGGGCGGCACCGGCGACGACGACGGACGTGACGCCGTAGGCCTCGTGGAACGACCGGGCCAGGGCGTACACGCCGATGTCGGCGCCCAGGATGACCGGCTGCAGCGGTCCGGACGCCGCTGCAGCCGAGGACGCCTCGCTCACGCGGTCTGCTCGGAGCGGTCGCCCGACCAGGTGGTGTGGAAGGTGCCGTCCTTGTCGGTGCGGCGGTAGGTGTGCGCCCCGAAGAAGTCGCGCTGCGCCTGGATCAGCGCGGCGGGCAGCCGCTCGGCACGGACACCGTCGTAGTACGCGAGCGACGACGAGAACGCCGGTGTGGGGACGCCGTGCAGCGCCGCACCCGCGACGATCCGGCGCCACGCCTCGACGCCGTTGCCGACCGCACCGGTGAAGTACTCGTCGGCCAGGAGCAACGGCAGGTGCGCGTCGCGCTCGTACGCCTCGGTGATGCGGTTGAGGAAGCGCGCGCGGATGATGCAGCCGCCCCGCCAGATCCGGGCCATGGCGCCACGGTCGATGTCCCAGCCGAACTCGGCGGACGCCGCGGCGATCTGGTCGAAGCCCTGCGAGTACGCGACGACCTTGGACGCGTACAGCGCGAGCCGGACGTCCTCGATGAACGCGTCGCGGTCCGTGACGTCCCACGCGGTCGTGCGTGCCTGCAGCACGCCCGCGGCGGCGGAGCGCTGCGGGACGGAGCCGGACAGCGCGCGGGCGAACGTGGCCTCCGCGATGCCGGTGATCGGCACGCCGAGGTCGAGACCGTTCTGCACGGTCCAGCGCCCGGTGCCCTTCTGCTCCGCCTGGTCGAGCACGACGTCGACGAACGCCGACCCCGTCTCGGCGTCGACGTGCTGCAGGACGTCGGCGGTGATCTCGATGAGGAACGACTCCAGGTCGCCCGTGTTCCAGTCCGCGAAGATCTGCCCGATCTCCGCCGCCGAGGCACCCAGCCCCTGGCGCAGCAGGTCGTACGCCTCGGCGATGAGCTGCATGTCGGCGTACTCGATGCCGTTGTGCACCATCTTCACGAAGTGGCCGGCGCCGTCGGGGCCGACGTAGGTGCAGCACGGCACACCGTCGACCTTGGCCGAGATCTTCTCGAGGATCGGGCCGAGCGACTCGTACGACTCCTTGGTCCCGCCGGGCATGATCGACGGGCCGAGCAGCGCCCCCTCCTCGCCGCCGGAGACGCCCGAGCCCACGAAGTGCAGGCCCTTCTCGCGCAGCGCCGCCTCGCGCCGGATCGTGTCCGGGAAGTGCGCGTTGCCCGCGTCCACGACGATGTCACCCTCCTCCAGGAAGGGCACCAGCTCGTCGATGACCGCGTCCGTGGGGCCGCCCGCCTTCACCATCACGACGACCTTGCGCGGCCGCGCCAGCGACGCGACGAAGTCCTCGACCGACTCGGACGGGACGAACACGCCCTCGTCGCCGTGGTCCGCCACGAGCGACTCGGTCTTGGCGTAGGAGCGGTTGTGGATCGCCACCGTGAAGCCGTTGCGGGCAAAGTTCCGGGCGAGGTTGCGGCCCATCACCGCCAGCCCGGTGACACCGATCTGCGCGGTTCCGGTGGCGGTTCCTGAGGCGACCATGCGGGAGAGCTCCTTCGATCGACGGCCCGGCTCGTGCGCGCCCGCGACGGCGGCGAGCATCGTGGGGGCACGTGCAGGCGCAGGTCGGGGGTGGCGACGTCCGGGGGTTCTGGGTGCGCGGACCAGCCTAGTCCGGCGCGCACAGGCGGGCGGCGGCGTGCCGGACGGCGAGACGGCGGTCCCGCTGTGCGGTTGCGACGGCGTCGGCCCCGCGTAGCGTCGGTGCTGGTCGACGCCGACGTCGCAGGGGAGCCGAACGTGACCGGTATGGATGCACGCACGCAGACCGAGCAGATCCGGACGGACCCGGACCTCCCTCCCGTCGCCGTCGTCGAGCGGGGACCGATGCCCGCGTCGCGTCGCATCTGGTTCACGGTCGTGGCCCTCGTCGGCGCGGTGGCGTGGTCCGTGGTCGCGCTGGCCCGCGGCGAGCAGATCAACGCCGTGTGGATCGTGTTCGCCGCCGTGTGCTCCTACGTCATCGGGTACCGGTTCTACGCACGGCTCGTCGAGGCGAAGATCGTGCGCCCGCGCAACGACCGCGCCACCCCGGCCGAGCGGTACGACAACGCCAAGGACTTCATGCCGACGGACCGGCGGGTCCTGTTCGGGCACCACTTCGCCGCGATCGCCGGCGCCGGACCGCTCGTCGGCCCTGTCCTGGCGGCGCAGATGGGCTACCTGCCGGGCACGATCTGGATCATCGTCGGCTGCGTCCTCGGGGGCGCCGTCCAGGACTACCTGGTGCTGACGCTCTCCGCGCGACGCCGCGGACGCAGCCTCGGCCAGATGGCCCGCGACGAGCTGGGCCGGTTCGGCGGCGTCGCGGCGCTCGTCGCGGTGTTCGTCATCATGATCATCCTCATCGCGGTCCTCGCCCTCGTCGTGGTCAACGCGCTGGCGGAGAGCCCGTGGGGTGTGTTCTCGATCGCGATGACGATCCCGATCGCACTGTTCATGGGCGTCTACCTGCGTTTCCTGCGCCCCGGCCGCGTCTCCGAGGTCACCGTCATCGGCGTCGCCCTCCTGCTGCTCGCGATCGTCGCCGGCGGCTGGGTCGCCGAGACGAAGTGGGGGCAGGACTGGTTCACCCTGAGCCCCGTCGCGCTCGCGTGGTGGCTGGCCGCGTACGGCTTCGCGGCCTCCGTGCTGCCCGTGTGGCTGCTGCTGGCCCCGCGGGACTACCTGTCGACCTTCATGAAGGTCGGGACGATCATCCTGCTCGCCGTCGGCATCGTGCTCGCGCGGCCGCAGGTGGAGGCGCCCGCCGTCTCGGACTTCGCGCTCCGCGGCGACGGCCCCGTGTTCGCGGGCTCGTTGTTCCCGTTCCTGTTCATCACGATCGCGTGCGGTGCCCTGTCCGGGTTCCACTCGCTCATCGCGTCGGGCACCACCCCGAAGCTGCTGGAGAAGGAGAGCCAGGCGAAGCCGATCGGGTACGGCGCGATGCTCACCGAGTCGTTCGTCGCCGTGATGGCTCTCATCACGGCCGTGGTCATCGACCAGCACCTCTACTTCGCGATGAACGCCCCGGCAGGCGTGACGGGGGGCACCCCCGAGACGGCGGCCGAGTACGTCAACGGGCTCGGCCTGAGCGGGCCACCGATCACTGCGGAGGAGATCCAGGGCGCCGCCGACTCGGTCGGCGAGGAGTCGGTCGTGTCCCGGACCGGCGGGGCACCGACGCTGGCGTTCGGCATGTCGCAGGTGCTCAGCTCGGTCATCGGCGGCTCCGGGCTCGCGGCCTTCTGGTACCACTTCGCGATCATGTTCGAGGCGCTGTTCATCCTCACGACCGTCGATGCGGGCACGCGCGTCGCGCGCTTCATGCTCTCCGACAGCCTCGGCAACGTCGGCGGTCCCCTGCGCAAGTTCCGCGACCCGTCGTGGCGCGTCGGGGCGCGGTTCTGCTCGGTGGTGGTCGTCGCCCTGTGGGGCGCGATCCTCCTCATGGGCGTCACCGACCCGCTGGGCGGCATCAACACCCTCTTCCCGCTGTTCGGGATCGCGAACCAGCTGCTCGCCGCGATCGCGCTGACGGTCGTGACCGTCGTCGTCGTGAAGAAGAGGCTCTACCGCTGGGTGTGGATCCCCGCCGTGCCCCTCGTCTGGGACCTGGCCGTGACGATGACCGCGTCGTACCAGAAGATCTTCTCCAGCGAGCCGCGCATCGGGTACTGGGCGCAGCACCGGGCGTTCCAGGACGCCAGGGCCGCGGGCGAGGAGACGTTCGGCGTCGCGACGAGCCCCGAGGCGATCGACGCGGTGATCCGCAACACCGCGATCCAGGGGACGCTGTCGATCATCTTCGCCGTCCTGGTGCTGGTGGTCGTGGCGGTCGGCGTCGTCGTGATGGTGCTGTCCGTGCGTGCCGGCGGCCTGCCGACCACCGAGGAGCCGGACGAGCCGTCCCGCATGTTCGCGCCGCGCGGCATGGTCCCGACGGCCGCCGAGCGCGAGGTCCAGGCCCTCTGGGACGCACGCGAGCGAGAGCACGCCACGACGGGAGCGGGATCGTGAGGACGCGTCGAGCCCTGCGCGCGCTGGTCCGGGCGGGCCGTGCCGTGCACTGGTACACGACGACGCTCCTCGGCGACCACGACTACGCCCGCTACGCCGCGCACGTCGCGCGGGTGCACCCCGGCACCGACCCCGGTTCGGAGGCGGCGTACTGGCGCGCGCGCCACGCCGAGCAGGACGCTCACCCCGGTGCGCGATGCTGCTGAGCGCGCTCCGGTCCACCCGACGACGTCCCGCGGTGCGCCCGGCCGCGGGATCAGGCCGCGCGGGCGGCGTGCCGGACACGCGTACAGAGTCCCTCCGCCGTACGCTCCACAGCGTGACACCCGCTGGTCCGGAGGACGTCCCCGTCGAGTTCGTCAATGCGCTGCGCTCGCTGCGCCGGGTGACCGTCCGCCCCGAGGTGGTCCTCGACGAGGTGCCCGGCCCGTCCCGCATCGCCCCCTTCTCCGCTGCGCTCACCGCCGAGGTGTGGACGGCCCGTCGGTCGGTCGCCGCCGCCGAGCTCGCGTCCGGTCGGTTCGTCGTCCTGTACGACCCCGCGGGCCAGGAGGCGTGGGACGGTCGGTTCCGGCTGGTCACGCTGGTGCGGGCGACCCTCGAGGCCGAGGTCGGCGCCGATCCTCTGCTCGCGGAGGTGGCGTGGACGTGGTTCACCGACGCGCTCGAGGAGTCGGGGCTCGACACGCACGCCGCGGGTGGCACCGTCACCCGGGTGCTGTCGCAGAGCTTCGGTGCTCTGGAGCGGCGCTCCGAGCAGACCGAGCTGGAGATCCGCGCCTCGTGGACCGCGTCGGACGAGGACCTGGGTCGTCACCTCCAAGCCTGGGGCACGCTGTTGTGCACCGCCGCAGGCCTCGAACCACTGCCCGACGGCGTCATCGCCTTCGGGCCACGGCGCTGATCACAGGCTCGGGGGGGCCCGCTCACAGGAACCGGCTCAAGTCAACGGGTCACGATGCCGATGACTGGCACGTGACCATCGAGCCTCTGCGACGCGACCTGGCCCCGGCCCGACGGCCCGAGCTCAGGCCCGCCGTGCCCGGCTCGCGCACGCCGCCGCCGTCCGCCCAGCAGATGTGCGTCGTCGTGACCGAGGTCGCCGACGGTGACGGTGCTCCCCTGGTGCGCAACCTGCGCCGTCGCGGCGCCCCGCGCGTCGTCGTGCTCACGCGCCGCGCCAGCCGCCCCGAGCTCGGCGTCCTGCTCCAGGGCGGGCTGCGCGGCGTCGTCGCCGGCTCGACCGCGCCGAGCCTGCAGCGCGCCGCCGTGGCTGCGGCACCGCCGCCGCCCCTGCCGGACCTGACCGCACGGGAGATCAGCGTCCTGAAGCTCGTCGCCGACGGACGGACCAACCGCCTCATCGGCGAGGACCTCGGCCTGTCCGCCCTGACGGTGAAGAGCCACCTCGCCCGGATCTCCCGCAAGCTCGGCACGGGTGACCGCGCGGAGCTCGTCGCCATCTCGATCCGGGGCGGCGTGCTCGCCTGACCTGCATGTACAGGTGCCCTCGGGGTGGAAGTACCTCAGCGCCAGCGCGGCCTGCACGGAAGCGTCCGCGTCGTCGCTTACCGTGGACCTCATGCGACCCGAGGTGACCACCGGCGCCCCTGCCGAGGGGCCCGTGCCGCCTCCGACCCCTGATCCGGACGTCGAGGCCGACCTCCCGCAGATCACCATGCTCACCGAGCCCGCCGACGGCATCCCTGCGGTCGTCGAGACCCCCGAGGCGCTGGCCGCCGTCGTCGCCGCGTTCGGCGCCGGGACCGGTCCGGTCGCCGTGGACGCCGAGCGCGCCTCCGGGTACCGCTACGGCCAGCGGACCTATCTGGTGCAGCTGCGACGCGAGGGCGCCGGGACGGCCCTCATCGACCCGATCGCGGTGCCCGACCTGTCGTCGCTGTCCGAGGCGCTGGTCGGTGTCGAGTGGGTCCTGCACGCCGCCTCGCAGGACCTGCCGGGGCTGGCGGAGCAAGGGCTGCGGCCGAGCCGGGTGTTCGACACCGAGCTCGGCGCCCGGCTGCTGGGCCTGGACCGGGTCGGGCTCGCCGCGGTCGTCGCGGACGCTCTCGGGCTGGGGCTGGCCAAGGAGCACTCCGCGGTCGACTGGTCCACGCGCCCGCTGCCGTCCGAGTGGCTGCGGTACGCCGCGCTCGACGTCGAGGTGCTGGTGGAGCTCCGTGAGGTGCTGGCCGAGCGTCTGGCGGTCGCGGGCAAGGCGGAGTGGGCCGCGCAGGAGTTCGAGGCCGTCCGCACCGCACCGGTGCCACCTCCTCGGGTCGAGCCCTGGCGCCGGGTCTCGGGGCTGCACGCCATCCGCGACGCGCGGCGCCTGGCCGTGGTCCGCGAGCTCTGGCTCACGCGCGACCAGAACGCGCGCACCCGCGACATCTCCCCCGGCCGCGTGCTGCCCGACCACGCGATCGTCGCCGCGGCGCAGGCCCTCCCACGCTCCGTCCCGGAGCTGACGGCGCTCCCGGCGTTCGCCGGGAAGGGCACGCGCCGTCGGGCAGCCCTCTGGCAGGCGGCGGTCGACCGTGGCCTCGCCACGCCGGACGCCGACCTGCCGTCGGTGCGCGGCCCCAAGAGCGACGCACCGCCGCCGCCCCGGGCGTGGGCGGAGAAGGACCCGGCAGCGGCTGCGCGCCTGGTCGCTGCGCGCGAGGTGGTCGTCGCCCTGTCGGCCACCCACGAGGTCCCGGCGGAGAACCTCCTGCAGCCCGACCTGCTCCGCCGCCTGTGCTGGACGCCACCCGCGACCCTGGACGTCGAGGGGATCTCCGGGTTCCTCCGGGCCGGCGGCGCCCGGCCGTGGCAGATCGGTCTGGTCGCACAGCCCCTCGCGGACGCGTTCGAGGCCCTCCCGCGCGACTGACGCCGGTGTTACTCTGGAGTAACTTGCGGCTGGCCCCGCCCGGGAGACCCGGGTAGCGTCGGCCGTCGCGGGCCCGCTCTCGCGTGCTCGTCGGACACCGCCGTCCCGCCCTGGAGGCTCGATGCCCACCGCATCCCCCCGCCCCGCAGCACTGGTCCGCCGTGTCGTGTTCGTCGACGGGGTCCGCACCCCGTTCGGACGCGCGCGCAAGGACGGGCTGTACGCCCACACCCGCGCCGACGACCTGTCGGTCAAGACCGTCCGCGAGCTGCTGCGGCGGCACCCGGAGCTGCCGCCCGAGCGCATCGACGAGGTCGCCATCGCGGCGACCACGCAGCAGGGCGACCAGGGCCTGACCCTCGGCCGCACGGTCGGCGTGCTGGCCGGGCTCCCCCGGTCCGTCCCCGGGTACGCGATCGACCGCATGTGCGCCGGTGCGATGACCGCGGTGACGAGCACGGCGGCCGCGATCGGCTTCGGAGCGCAGGACGTGGCCCTGGCCGGAGGCGTCGAGCACATGGGGCACCACCCGATGGGCTTCGACGCGGACCCGAACCCGCGGTTCCTGTCCGAGCGGCTCGTCGCCAACGACGCCCTGAACATGGGTGTCACGGCGGAGAACCTGCACGACAAGTTCCCGGCCCTGACGCGCGAGCGCGCCGACGCGTACGGCGTCGCGAGCCAGGACAAGTACGCCGCGGCGCTCGCCGCGGGCAAGATCGACCCCGACCTGGTCCCCGTGGCGCTGCGTGACCCGGAGAACGGCTGGGGCCTGGCCACCGCCGACGAGCCCCCGCGTCCCGGCACCACCGTCGAGGCGATCCAGAAGCTGCCGACGCCGTTCCGCGCCGGTGGCCGCGTCACCGCCGGCACCGCCGCACCCCTGACCGACGGCGCCGCGTCCTGCCTGCTCGCCGCCGAGGAGACCGCGGCCGAGCTGGGCCTGCCGACGCGCATGCGCCTGGTGTCGTTCGCCTATGCGGGTGTCGAGCCCGAGATCATGGGCATCGGTCCGGTCCCGGCCACCGTCAAGGCGCTCGACCGGGCCGGCCTGTCCATCGAGGACATCGGCCTGTTCGAGATCAACGAGGCGTTCGCGGTCCAGGTGCTCTCGTTCCTCGACGCGTTCGGCATCGCCGACGACGACCCCCGCGTCAACCAGTACGGCGGTGCGATCGCGGTGGGTCACCCGCTGGCCTCGTCGGGCGTGCGCCTGATGACGCAGCTCGCCCGCCAGTTCGAGGAGAACCCGGACGTCCGCTTCGGCCTGACCACCATGTGCGTCGGCCTGGGCCAGGGCGGCACCGTCATCTGGGAGAACCCGCACCACGCCGACTACGAGCCCTTCGAGGGGAAGACCAAGTGAGCGACATGAGCACCGAGACTCCTCGCGCCGAGCGCGTCAGCCACGCCATCGCCCGCGACGTCACCCTGCCCGGCGGCGCCGGCACCCTGGTGCTGGTCACGATCGACAACGGCCTCGACCACACCAAGCCCACCACGCTCGGTCCGCTCGGCATGGCCGAGCTGACCGAGACGCTCACCGCGCTCCAGGCGCGGGCCGCGGCGGGCGAGATCGTCGCGGTCGCGGTCACCGGCAAGCCCTACTACCTCGCCGCCGGCGCGGACCTCACCCAGATCGGGTCGGTGCCGGGCCGCGAGGGTGCTCTGCAGCTCGGCCAGAACGGGCACCGGGCCTACGAGCTCCTGCACACCATGGGCGTCCCGACGTTCGCGTTCGTCAACGGCGTCGCCCTGGGCGGCGGTCTGGAGCTGGCGTTGAACTGCGACTACCGCACGGTGGCGTCCGACGTCCGCGCGCTGGCGCTGCCCGAGACCGGCCTGGGCCTGGTACCGGGCTGGGGCGGCGCCTACATCGTGCCGCGCCTGGTCGGTGTCGAGAAGGCTCTCGACGTCATCCTCACGCGCCCCGCGGCCAACAAGCCGTTCGCGGCGGTCGAGGCCACGACGATCGGCCTCATGGACGTCGTGCTGGACCCGGCGGACTTCCTCGAGGAGTCGATCCGCTGGGCCGCCCGCGTGGTGACCGGCGAGGTCGTCGTGCCGCGTCGCGAGCTCGACAGCGCCGAGGTCTGGGACGGTGTCGTCGCGGCGGCCCGCCAGCGCCTCGACGCGGTCATCCACCGGTCGCGGCCCGCGCCCTACCGTGCGCTGGACCTGGTCGCCGCCGCGCGGACCGCGTCCCGCGCGGAGGCCTTCGCGGCCGAGGACGAGGCGCTCGCCGACCTGATCATGAGCGACGAGATGCGCGCGTCGGTGTACGCGTTCGG
Organism: Cellulomonas terrae; assembly: GCF_007990265.1. Classification (GTDB taxonomy): domain Bacteria; phylum Actinomycetota; class Actinomycetes; order Actinomycetales; family Cellulomonadaceae; genus Cellulomonas; species Cellulomonas terrae. Next base: position 120,368 of record NZ_BJWH01000002.1, on the reverse strand, counting down.
GCTCGTGTCCGGCGGGAAGAAGCCCGTCGGCGCCCCCGACCGGTCGCTCGCGCAGCCCGTCACCCGGGTCGGCATCGTCGGTGCCGGGCTCATGGCCGCGCAGATCGCGATGCTCTTCGCGCAGCGCCTCGGTGTGCCCGTCGTCATGCGGGACCTCGACCAGGAGCGCGTCGACAAGGGCCTCGCCGCGGTGCGGTCCTCCGTCGACCGCCTCACGTCGACGGGCCGCATGAGCGAGTCGGCCGCCTCACGCCTGATCGGGTCGATCCACGGCACCACCGACCTCGCCGAGTTCGCGGCCTGCGACCTCGTCATCGAGGCGGTCACCGAGATCCTCGACCTGAAGAAGAAGGTGTTCGCCGAGCTGGAGACCGTCATCTCCCCGACGACGATCCTCGCGACCAACACCTCCGCGCTGTCCGTCACCGCGATGGCGGCCGACCTGCAGCACCCCGAGCGCGTCGTCGGGCTGCACTTCTTCAACCCCGTGGCCGCGATGCCGCTGGTGGAGGTCGTGCAGGCCGAGAAGACGTCGCTCGAGGCGCTCGCCACCGGGTTCGCCGTCGCGGCCAAGCTGCGCAAGACGGCCGTCCTCGTCGCGGACCGTCCGGGCTTCGTCGTCAACCGGCTGCTCGTCCTGCTGCTCGGCGTGATCGTCGACGCGGTGGAGAAGGGCACGCCGGTCGAGGTCGCGGACCGTGCGCTACGCCCGCTCGGCCTGCCGATGCCTCCGTTCGAGCTGTTCGACCTCGTCGGGCCGGCCGTCGGCCTGCACGTGCTGACGTCCCTGCGCGAGGAGCTCGGCGACCGGTTCCCGCGCTCCCCCGGGCTCGAGAAGCTGGTGGCGGAAGGCACCACGGTGGTCCTGCCCGCGAAGGCGAAGGGTCTGCCGAAGCCGGTCGACCCCGCGATCCAGGCCGCGTTCACCGAGACGACGGGAACCCCGCTGGACGAGGCGGGCGTGCTCGACAGCGTGCTCACGGCCCTGACGGTCGAGGTCGGGCACATGCTCGCCGAGGGCGTCGTCGCCACCCCGCAGCAGATCGACCTGTGCATGATCCTGGGCGCGGGCTGGGGCTTCCACCTCGGTGGGCTCACGCCGTACCTGGACCGCACCGGCTACTCCGAGCGCGTGCTCGGCCGCCGGATCCTGCCCGACGGCGTCGCGAACGTGCCCGCCTAGCGCTCAGTAGACGCTCAGCCCTCGGTCCCGGAACGTCGCGCGCACGCGCTCGACGAGCTCCGGGGTCGGGGGCTGGGTGTCGGTGAGCTCGTACTGCATCCCCAGGGCGTCCCACTTGTCGCGGCCCATCTGGTGGAACGGGAGGACCTCGACGCGCTCGACGACGTCACCGAGGGCCGCGACGTGACCCGCGACCGCCTCGACGTTCTCGGGCGCGTCGGTCAGACCGGGGACGAGCACGAACCGCACCCACGTGCGGGTACCGCTCGCGCGCAGGCGCTGCCCGAAGTCCAGCGTCGGCTGCAGGGCCCGACCCGTGACGCGACGGTAGGTCTCCGGCAGCCCGGACTTGATGTCGAGGAGCACCAGGTCGACGTCCGCGAGCATCGCGTCGGTGCACTGGCTGCCCAGGAACCCGGACGTGTCCACCGTGGTGTGCACGCCCATGGCCTTCGCCCCGCGCAGCAGCCGCGCGACGAACGCCGGCTGCATCAGGGGCTCGCCACCCGAGATCGTCAGGCCACCACCGGTCGCCGCGAACACGGTCCGGTACCGGGCGACCCGCGCGAGGATCTCGTCGGCCGTCACGTCCGTCCCCCGGCGCATCTGCATGGTGTCGGGGTTGTGGCAGTACAGGCACTGCAACGGGCAGCCGGCCAGGAACACCGTCAGCCGCGTGCCCGGTCCGTCCACCGCGGTCACCAGCTCCCAGGAGTGGACGGAGCCGAGGTCGCCCGCACGCACGGACGCCATCTTCGCGGCGTGGTCGAGCTCGACCGAGGAGAGCCCGGCGGTGCCGGCCTTCGCCCGCGGCAGACCCAGGTGCACGGTCGGCCACGGCGCCTCGTGCACCTGGGTGGTCATGGCCTCGTCAGACCGATCCGTGGAACGTGCGGGACAGCACGTCGAGCTGCTGCTCGCGGGTGAGCCGCACGAAGTTCACGGCGTAGCCCGACACCCGGATGGTCAGCTGCGGGTACTCCTCGGGGTGCTCCATGGCGTCCTCGAGCGTCTCGCGGTTCAGCACGTTGATGTTCAGGTGGTAGCCCGACGACATCATGTACGCGTCGAGCAGCCCGACCAGGTTGGTCACCTGCTCGTCGCGCGTGCGTCCCAGCCCGGTCGGGACGACCGACGACGTCAGCGAGATCCCGTCCATCGCCTCGGCGTACGGGAGCTTCGCCACGGACAGCGCCGAGGCGAGCATCCCGTGCGAGTCGCGGCCGTTCATCGGGTTGGCGCCCGGCGCGAAGGGCTGGCCCGCCACGCGACCGTCGGGGGTGGAGCCCGTCGACTTCCCGTAGACCACGTTCGAGGTGATGGTCAGCACCGACTGGGTGTGGATGGAGTCGCGGTACGTCGGGGTGCGGCGGATCTTCGCCATGAAGGTCTCGACCAGCCAGACCGCGATGTCGTCGGCCCGGTCGTCGTCGTTCCCGTAGGTCGGGAAGTCGCCCTGGACCGTGTACTCGGTGACGAGGCCGTCGGCGTTGCGCACCGGGCGGACGGCGGCGTACTTGATGGCCGAGAGGGAGTCGGCGACGACGGACAGGCCGGCGATCCCGCACGCCATCGTCCGCAGCACCTCGCGGTCGTGCAGCGCCATCTCAAGCCGCTCGTACGCGTACTTGTCGTGCATGAAGTGCACGCAGTTGAGCGCGTCGACGTAGGTCTGTGCGAGCCAGTCGAGCATCACGTCGAACTTGGCGACGACGTCGTCGTAGTCGAGCACGCCACCGACGGCGGCAGGCGCGGCGGGCGCCACCTGCTTACCCGTCAGCTCGTCGCGACCGCCGTTGATCGCGTACAGCAGCGCCTTGGCCAGGTTGACCCGCGCGCCGAAGAACTGCATCTGCTTGCCGACGCGCATCGGCGAGACGCAGCAGGCGATCGCGGCGTCGTCACCCCAGGACTCACGGATCAGGTCGTCCGACTCGTACTGCAGCGCCGAGGTGTCGATCGACACCTGCGTGCAGAAGCGCTTGAACCCGTCCGGCAGCCGGTCCGTCCAGAACACGGTGAGGTTCGGCTCCGGTGCCGGTCCCAGGTTGTAGAGCGTCTGCAGGTACCGGAAGGAGGTCTTCGTGACCAGCGTCCGGCCGTCCTGGCCCATCCCGCCGATCGACTCCGTCACCCACGTCGGGTCACCGGAGAACAGCTCGTCGTACTCGGGGGTGCGCAGGAACCGCACGATCCGCAGCTTGATGACCAGGTCGTCGATGAGCTCCTGGGCGTCCTGCTCGGTCAGCCGGCCCGCGGCCAGGTCGCGCTGGAGGTACACGTCGAGGAACGTGGAGGTGCGGCCCAGCGACATGGCTGCACCGTTCTGCTCCTTCACGGCGCCCAGGTAGGCGAAGTAGAGCCACTGGACCGCTTCCTTCGCGGTCGTCGCGGGACCGGAGATGTCGTAGCCGTAGGACGCGGCCATGGCCTTCAGCTCGCCCAGCGCGCGGATCTGCTCCGCGTGCTCCTCCCGGTCGCGGATGACGTGCTCCGAGGAGCGCTCGCGGTCCAGCTCGGCGCGGTCCTTGCGCTTGGCGGCGATCAGCGCGTCGACGCCGTACAGGGCGACGCGGCGGTAGTCGCCGATGATCCGGCCACGCCCGTAGGCGTCCGGGAGCCCCGTGATGAGGTGCGCCGAACGGGCCGCGCGGACGTCGGGCGGGTAGACGTCGAACACGCCGTCGTTGTGGGTCTTGCGGTACTTGGTGAAGATCTCGCCGACGACCGGGTCGGGCGCGAACCCGTAGGTCTCCAGGGCCTTCTCGACCATCCGGTAGCCACCGTTCGGCATGATCGCGCGCTTGAGGGGCGCGTCCGTCTGCAGACCGACGATGAGCTCGTTGTGCCGGTCGATGTACCCGGGCTCGTGCGACGTGATCGTCGACGGCGTGTGCGGGTCGACGTCGTGGACCCCGCGGGCGCGCTCGGCCGGGAACATCGCCGTCAGCCGCGCCCACATCGCCGTCGTGCGCGCCGTGGGACCGGCGAGGAACGAGGCGTCGCCGGTGTACGGCGTGTAGTTGCACTGGATGAAGCCATGCACGTCGATCTCGTCCGTCCAGGCACCTCGGGCGAAGCCGCGCCACGCGGGCTGCAGGGCGGGCTCGGTGGGGACGTTCCGGGACAGGGTGCTGGTGGACATCTGCGCGCTCCTCCGACTGTGGTCGATGCACTCGACGCTACGGAGGAAGTGATCCCATGTCTCGGGACGAAAGGCCCTAAGTCCAGGGAGGGCCGACCGACGGCCGGCGGCCGCCCCTCAGGCGGGCCGGCCCAGGGCGGCGAGCGTGTCCCGGGCGATGTCGCCGGGCGCGAGCCGGAGCTCGACCACGAGCTGCTCGCGCGTGGCGTGGTCGAGGAACGCCCGCGGGATGCCGACGGCCTGCACGGGCGTCCCGATGCCCGCCTCGCGGGCCCGCTGCGCCACGAGCGACCCGAGGCCCCCGTCGACGACGCCGTCCTCGATGGTGACCACGTGGTCGTGGTCCCCCACCAGCTTGGTGAGCGCCGCGGACACGGGCATGACCCACCGCGGGTCGACGACCGTGACGCGCAGACCGTGCGCGGCGAGCAGCTCCGCGGTCTCGAGCGCGGTCGGCGCCATCGCGCCGTAGCCGACGACGAGCACGTGCTGCGCGTCGGCCGGGCCGTCGTGCCGGGCGAGGACGTCCACCCCGTCGAGGTGGTCGATGGCGGGGACCGGGTCGACGAGCGCGCCCTTCGGGTAGCGGACGACCGTGGGAGCGTCGTCGACGTCGACCGCGGTGCGCAGCGCGTCGCGCAGCGTCTCCTCGTCGCGCGGAGCCGCCAGCCGCAGACCGGGGACGACCCCGAGCATCGCCATGTCCCACATGCCGTTGTGGCTCGCACCGTCGGAGCCCGTGAGCCCCGCCCGGTCGAGGACGAAGGTGACGCCGGCCTTGTGCAGCGCGACGTCCATGAGGACCTGGTCGAAGGCCCGGTTGAGGAACGTGGCGTACACCGCCACGACGGGGTGCAGCCCGCCGAAGGCCATCCCGGCCGCCGACGTCGCCGCGTGCTGCTCGGCGATGCCGACGTCGAAGACCCGCGTCGGGAACTCCGCCGCGAACGGCGCGAGCCCGACGGGCTGGAGCATCGCCGCGGTGATGGCGACGACGTCCGGGCGCCGGCGGCCGATGCGCACGAGCTCGTCGGCGAACACGCTGGTCCACTCGAACCGCGACGGCGCGACGGGCAGCCCGGTCTCGGGGTGGATCTTGCCGACCGCGTGGAACCGGTCCGCGACGTCCTGCTCGGCCGGGACGTACCCGCGGCCCTTCTCGGTGATGACGTGCACGATGACGGGCCCGCCGAACGACTTGGCGTTGCGCAGGGCCTTCTCGACCGCGCGGACGTCGTGCCCGTCGACCGGACCGACGTACTTGATGCCCAGGTCCTCGAACATGCCCTGCGGCACCAGGACGTCCTTGAGCCCGCGCTTCATGCCGTGCAGGGCGTCGTACGTCGCACGGCCGGGCGCCCCGGACCGGCGCAGCGTGCGCTTCCCCCAGGACAGGACGTTCTCGTAGCCGCGCGTGGTGCGCAGCGTGTCCAGATGGTGCGCCAGGCCCCCGATCGTCGGCGCGTAGGAGCGGCCGTTGTCGTTGACCACGACCACCAGACGACGGTCCTGCCCGGCGGCGATGTTGTTGAGCGCCTCCCAGGCCATCCCGCCCGTGAGCGCCCCGTCGCCGATCACCGCGACCACGTGCCGGTCGCCCCGGCCCTGCAGCTCGTTGGCCTTGGCGATGCCGTCTGCCCAGCTGAGCGCGGTGGAGGCGTGCGAGTTCTCGACGACGTCGTGCTCGGACTCCGTCCGGCTGGGGTACCCGGACAGCCCGCCCTTGCTGCGCAGCTGCGAGAAGTCGCGACGGCCGGTGAGCAGCTTGTGCACGTAGGCCTGGTGGCCGGTGTCGAACACCATGGTGTCGAGCGGCGACTCGAAGACCCGGTGCATCGCGATGGTCAGCTCGACGACCCCGAGGTTCGGCCCGAGGTGCCCACCCGTCCGGGAGACCTGCTCGACCAGGAACGTGCGGATCTCGGCGGCGAGGTCGTCGGCCTGCTGCGAGGTGAGCCGGCGCACGTCCTGCGGGGAGTTGATGCGCGTCAGCTGACCCATGGTGGTGCCTCCTCCTCCGGTGTACGGCGACGATGCCGCACCGTGCGGACGCCGAAAGCTTGCCCACACTGTAGGCCGAGCCGACCGTGCCCACGCGCTGACGCAGGTCAGCGCCGTGTGGAGGCCCCGTGAAGACGGCTCCCGGACCGACTACCATGGACAGGAAAGGGGGAAACCCATGCGCTTCCTGCCCGGCCACGCGGCCACCTCCGACCTCACGTACGGCGACGTCTTCCTCGTCCCGTCGCGTTCCGAGGTCACCTCCCGCTTCGACGTCGACCTCACCGCGGTCGACGGCACCGGCACCACCGTCCCCGTCGTCGTCGCCAACATGACGGCCGTCGCCGGCCGCCGCATGGCCGAGACGGTCGCCCGCCGTGGCGGCATCACCGTCCTGCCGCAGGACGTCCCGACGGACGTCGTCGCCGAGGTCGTCTCCTCGGTCAAGGCGCGGCACACCGTCGTCGAGTCCGCGGTGGTCGTCAGCCCGCACGACACGGTGCACACCGCGCTGACCCTCATCGGCAAGCGCGCGCACGGCGCCGCGGTCGTCGTGGACGGCGGCCGGCCCGTCGGCGTCGTCACCGAGGCGGACTGCCAGGGCGTCGACCGCTTCACGCAGGTCGAGGCCGTCATGAGCGCCCACCCGACGACCGTGGACCTCGCGATCGTCGAGCAGGGTGGCCTGCGCGGGCTGGAGGCAGCATTCGAGAAGCTGCACGGCTCCCGGCGCAAGTTCTCCCCCGTGGTCCGCGACGGGGAGCTGGTGGGCGTGCTCACGCAGGTGGGCGCGCTGCGCTCGTCGATCTACCAGCCCGCCGTCGACGCCCAGGGGCGCCTGCGCGTCGCCGCGGCCGTCGGGATCAACGGTGACGTCAAGCAGAAGGCGCTCGAGCTGCTGGAGGCCGGGGTGGACGTGCTCGTCGTCGACACGGCCCACGGGCACCAGCGCAAGATGCTCGACGCGCTCGGGGCGGTGCGCTCGCTCGACCCGGACGTGCCCGTCGTCGCGGGCAACGTGGTCACCGCCGAGGGCACCCGGGACCTGATCGCCGCGGGCGCGGACATCGTCAAGGTCGGCGTCGGCCCCGGCGCCATGTGCACCACCCGGATGATGACCGCCGTCGGCCGGCCGCAGTTCTCCGCCGTGCTGGAGTGCGCCGCCGAGGCACGCCGTCTGGGCAAGCACGTCTGGGCCGACGGGGGCGTCCGGCACCCGCGCGACGTCGCCCTCGCGCTCGCGGCCGGTGCGTCGCAGGTCATGGTCGGGTCCTGGTTCGCCGGCACGCACGAGTCGCCGGGCGACCTGCACGAGGACGGCACCGGCCGCCTGTACAAGGAGAGCTTCGGCATGGCGTCCGCGCGGGCCGTCGCCGCCCGTACCCGGGGCGGCTCGGCGTTCGACCGGGCGCGCAAGGCGCTCTACGAGGAGGGCATCTCGTCCTCCCGGATGTACCTGGACCCCCGGCGCCCTGGTGTCGAGGACCTCATCGACCACATCACCGCGGGCGTGCGCTCGGCGGCGACCTACGTCGGCGCCACCTCCCTCGACGAGCTCCACGAGCGCGCCGTGGTCGGCATCCAGTCGGCCGCGGGCTACGAGGAGGGGCGTCCGCTGCCCGACGGCTGGTGAGCGGCATGCGTCCCGTCCTGGTGGTCATGCACGCCCCGCACGAGGGCCCCGGGCTGATCGCGCGCGGCATCGACGCACCCGTGCGCGTCCGCACGGTCCTCGACCTGGACGACGCCCGGCTCCCGGACCTCGACGAGGTGTCGGGTGTGGTCGTCATGGGTGGTCCGATGGACGCCGACGACGTGGCCGGTCATCCCGGGCTGGCCGCCGAGCGCGCGCTGCTCGCCGCGGCGGTCGACGCCGACGTGCCGGTGCTCGGCGTGTGCCTCGGCATGCAGCTCCTGGCCATGGCACTCGGTTCCCCGCTGCACCTGCGCGCCGCCACGGAGATCGGGTTCGCGCCGGTCGACGTCGTCGCGGAGGACCTGATGCTCGGGGCGCTGGGCGAGCGGCCGACGGTGCTGCACTGGCACTCCGACACCGTCGAGCTCCCGGCCGGCGCCACGCTGCTGGCCTCGACGCCCGCCACCCCCGTGCAGGCGTTCCGCGCAGGCAGCGCCCTGGGGGTGCAGTTCCACCCCGAGCTCGACGCCGGGATGCTCGACCTGTGGCTCTCGACACCGGACATGGTCGGGGACCTCTCCCCCGAGGAGATCGACGAGATCCGCGCCGCCGGCGCCGAGCACCTGCCCGGGCTCGTGCCTGCCGCGACGAAGATGTTCGCCGCCTTCGGGGAGCTCGCGCGGGCCCGCGGATGACGGACCCGACCCCGGCGGTGCGTGGGGCGCGCGCCGAGCTGCTCGACCTGTGCGCACGCGGCCTCGACTGGCGCGTCGACCCCGCGCGGGTGCTGGAGGACCCGTCCACCGCCCGGCCGGCCGCGGTGCTGGTCCTGTTCGGAGAGCTCGACGCGACCCCGTCGCGGACCGACGACCCGGTGGTCGCCCGTGACCTCGACGTCCTGCTCCAGCGGCGGTCCCGGACCCTCGGGCACCACGCCGGGCAGATCGCCTTCCCGGGGGGTCGGCTCGAGCCCGCGGACGCCGGACCGCGCGAGGCCGCGCTCCGGGAGGCCGTCGAGGAGGTCGGTCTCGACGCGTCGGGCGTCGAGGTGCTCGGTACCCTGCCGCCCATGCCCGTGCCGGTCAGCAACCACCTGGTCACGCCCGTCCCGGCGTGGTGGACGCGTCCCTCGCAGGTCGCGGCCGTCGACCACGCCGAGACGGTGGACGTGTTCCGCATCCCGGTGGCGGACCTGCTGGAGCCGGCCAACCGGGCGAGCGTCGAGCACACCCGCTGGGGCCGGACAGTACGCACGCCTGCGTTCACCGTCGACGGTGTGCTGGTCTGGGGGTTCACCGGCATCGTCCTGGCGAGGATGTTCGACGCCCTCGGCTGGGCCGTGCCCTACGACGTGCACCGCACGGTGCTGGCCCGCTGACGTGGTGCATCCCGTCCCGGAGATCGAGGTCACGGCCGATCTCGCGCGCACCCTGCTGCGCGAGCAGCACCCCGACCTGGCCGACCTGCCACTGACCTGGGCGGGCACCGGGTGGGACAACGCGCTGTGGCGCGTCGGGGAGCACCTGGCCGCGCGGTTCCCCGTCCGGGCGGTCTCTGCTCCTCTCGTCGTGCACGAGCAGCGCTGGCTCCCCGTGCTCGCGCCGCTGCTCCCGGTCGACGTCCCGACCCCCGTCCGGGTGGGCGTGCCGTCGTCCACCTACCCGTGGGCGTGGAGCGTCGTCCCCTGGTTCGACGCGGTCGCCGCGCACCACACGCCGGTCGCCGGCCGCTCGGCGTGGGCGCCGGCGCTGGCCGACGTGTTCGCCGCGCTGCACCGCCCGGCCCCGGACGACGCGCCGGTGAACCCGTACCGCGGCGTCCCCGTCGCGCCGCGCGAGCAGCCGCTGCGCGAACGGCTGGACCGGCTCGGGCTGCCGGAGGCCGACCGCGTCCTCGAGCGCTGGCGCGACCTGGCCGCCGCCCCGGCGTGGGACGGTCCGGCCGTGTGGCTGCACGGCGACCCCCACCCGGCCAACCTGCTGGTGCACGACGGTGTGCTGCGCGCGGTCATCGACTTCGGCGACGTGACGTCCGGCGACCCGGCCTCCGACCTGTCGACCGCGTGGCTGACGTTCGACGCCGACGGACGCGCGGCGTTCCGGGAGCGGCTGGCCACCGACGACGCGACGTGGCGGCGTGCGCAGGCGTGGGCGCTGCACATGGCGGTGGTCCTGCAGATGCACCCCGTGGACCACCCCACCCTCGCGGAGATCGGGCGCCACGGGATCGCGCAGGCGCTCGCCGACTGATCTCGCGGGATACTGGCGCCATGGCGAACGAGCCCAACAAGACCACCCCGACCGACGCCGACGTCGACGCGTTCCTCGCGGCCGTGGAGCACCCGGTGCGTCGCCGCGACGCCCGCCGCCTCGTCGAGCTGATGACCCGCGTCACCGGTGAGCAGCCGCAGATGTGGGGGCCGTCCATCGTCGGCTTCGGCAGCTACCACTACGAGTACGCGTCGGGCAGGCAGGGCGACGCGATCGCCGCGGGCTTCTCACCGCGCAAGGCCGCCACGACGGTGTACCTCGCCGACGGCACCGAGTCGCACGCCGACCTGCTCGCGGGGCTCGGCCCGCACACGACCGGAGCGAGCTGCCTCTACATCAAGGACCTCGACGCGATCGACCTCGGCGTCCTCGAGGAGGCGGTCCGCCGCTCGTACGCGGCCGTGACGTCCCGGTGAGTGTCGGACCGACCTCCTAGCGTGGCGGGATGCCGACCCGAACCCTCGGCGTCCTCGGGGTGCCGTCCAGCGCCGCCGCGCACGCCCCCGGCCTGGAACGCTCCCCCGCCGCGCTGCGTGCCGCCGGACTGGTGCCCGCACTCGAACGCACCCGCCGTCGCGTGGTCGACCACGGCGACACGACACTCGCCCGCTGGCGCCCCGACCCGCCCGAGCACACCACGCCGCACGACGTGCACCGGGTCGCCGCCGTCCTCCAGGAGGCCCGGTCTGCGCTGGCTCCGGTGCTGTCGGCAGGGCACGTCCCGGTCGTCCTCGGCGGCGAGTGCACGGTGACCCTCGCGGTCCTCGCCGCGTGCGCGGACGCCGGGCGCGACCTGGGGCTCGTCTACGTCGACGGCGGTCAGGACCTGCAGCTGCCCGCGGACCACCCGGAGGAGCCCATCGCGGACTCGATGGGCGTGGCCCACCTGCTGGACCTGCCGGGCACCCACGACGTCCTCGCCGGGCTCGGACCTCGTCGCCCGCTCCTGACCGCCGCCCGGTTGTGCTTCGTGGGCTTCGCCGACGCCGAGGAGGACGTGCACGGCCTCGTCCCGTCCGTCCGGATCCCCGCGTCGACGGTGCTGGCGGACCCGGCCGCCGCCGCGCACCGGGCCGTGACCGCCGTCGGCGCTGCCGCCGACGGCTTCCTCGTGCACCTCGACGTCGACGTCCTCGACATGTTCACGCTGGCGCTCGCCGACATCCCCCAGTACCGGAGCGGCCTGACCCCGCCGGTGCTGACCGACCTGCTCGCCACGCTCGCGGCCGCCCCCGGCTGGTCCGGCCTCGTCGTCGCCGAGGCGAACCCCGACCGCGACGACGAGCACGGGACGTCGACGCGCACCCTCGTCGGCCTGCTGGAGGCTGCGCTCACCACCTCCTGAGATCGCCGCCCCACCAGCAGTCCCGCGGGGGATGATGTCCGCCGTGACCGACGCACCGACCACCGCCCCCGCACCGGCCTCCGGCCTGCGCCCCTGGCTGCGCGACCTCGGTGCCGTCGTGGCGCGCGGCGCACGGCTCTGGGCCCGCTCGTGGCCGTTGCTGCTGGTGATCGCGCTGCTCGCCGTGGCCGGGCGGCACGCCGCCGGGTGGGCAGCCGTCAACGCCTCGACCGTGAACAACACGCTCGGCTGGGCGGTGCTCGTGCTCGCTCCGTTGAGCATGGTCGCCGGCATCGTCGCCATGCTGCACGTGCTGCGGCGTGACCTGCCTGCGCTGGCCGCCATCGGGCGCACGGCCGGTCCCGCGGACGCCGCGTCCGGGCACGAGCGCGGCCTGATCGACGTGCTCGCCTCGGTGTTCGTACCGTTCCTCGCGCTGTACGCCTCGTACGGGCTGTTGGACGAGGACCGGTCGCGGTTCCTCAACACGGCGGCGTTCCGGGAGTTCCGGGAGAACGGGTTCTCCTTGACCGGGGACGGTCCCGACGGTGGGTTCTCGGAGCTCGCCACCGGCTGGGGCCTGGTCGCCCTGGTCGTGGTGGCGGTCGTGCTCCGCTGGCTGCTCGGCCGGTGGGAGGGGCGGAGCCACCGCCGGGTGCTCGGCTTCGCGGGTGCGTACGTCGAGGCGTTCTGGCTGCTGGCCGTGGCGGCGTTCGCGACGGAGCTGATCGACGAGCTCTGGGCATGGGTCGAGAGCAGGCGGGCCGTGTCGATCGTGCTCGACTGGTGGCTCACGCTGCTCGACGCGCTGGGCCCGGTCGCCGCGCCGGTCGACGCCGTCGTCGACGTGGTCGCCGGGGTGCTGGGCAACCTCGACGACCTCGTCGTCATCCCGCTCGCGTGGCTCACCGTGGGTGCGGTCGTCTACGGGCACAAGCTGGCGGCACCGCCGCCGTTGCAGCCGCGCGTCCGCCTGGCCGCGTGGCAGCGGCTGCCGGCTCCGGTGCGTCGTTGGACGACCGAGGCCGCCGCACCCGTCGTCGGCGACGTGCGGAGCCGCTTCACCGCCCTCACCGACGGGCTGCGCCGCCTCGCGGTCGCCGGGCTCGGACCCATGCTCGTGTTCGCGCTCGCGTTCCTCGCCGCCACGCGCATCGAGGAAGGGATCCTCCTGCTCGGCCGCGCGATCGTCGGTCCGCAGGACCTCTTCACGTGGCACGCGTTCTTCCCCATGGTGGCCTCCGTCGCGACCGCCGTCGGCCTGACGGTGACGATGGCGCTGCTCGCGGCCGGTGTGGACCGCATCCTCGCGGGCCAGGCGGCCGCTGCGGCACCGGAGCCGGTGGCGACCGAGGTCTAGCCCGGCACCTCGAGCAGCAGGTACTGCGGCTTCTGCCACCACAGCACCACCTCGGTGACCTCGGTCTCCTCGGGGACGACGACCACCCGCGAGACGGACCACGTGGCCGGCCGGGGCGCCGTCTCCGGGTCGCTGAGCTTCTCGTCCAGGTCACCCAACGATGCCCGCGGACCGGGGGTGTCCTCGGGGACGCACGGGATCACGGCCTGGAACGCACCCCATGCGTTCGACACGTAGTCGTACCGCGTGCCGGTCGCGTCGCGCACCGCGAGCACGCACCCGGAGAGCACGCTGTCCGGGTTGGCGCTCAGGGTCAGGTCCACCTGCACCGCACGGGTGCCGTCCGGCAGCTCCATCTGGTCGGGCAGGGTCGTCGCGTCGTCGACGCCGTCGAGGTGCACCTGCACGTCGATCGGCAGGGTGCCGCCCAGCCCGTCGTACACCCGCTGGTGGAAGTCACCCGTACCGCCGGCAGCGACCGTCGTGGGCCGACGCAGGTCCTGCTCCCACCACAGGGTGCGGACGCGGTCACCCGACGCGACGAGCGCGAGCGCGAGCGCCACGGGCAGGGTGACCAGCGCCCACCGGTTGCGGCGCCACCACCCGACGACAGGTGCCTCTGGTGCCGGCGGGACGCTCGGGGTGCTCACGGCTGCTCCGGGGGCTCGTCGGAGCGCGGGGGCACCGGCACGGGTGTGTCGTCCGCAGCCCACGCGTCCGCGTCGGCCTGCGTGATACCGAGGTCGATGTCGGCGAGGTCGTCGGCCCGCTGGTCCTCCTGGTTCAGCCCGATGCGCAGGTGCGCGCCCGGCAGGGCCTCGGGCGGGACCTCGACGCTCACGGTGGCGTAGCGCGGCACACCGGGCTGCGCGGTCCCCGCCAGGAACGAGGAACGCCCGCTCGTGAACACCGTGTAGGTGCGACCGTCGCCGCCGAGCAGCTCCGCGAAGGAGATCAGGCGCGGCTGCCCGCTCGCCACGATGGTCAGGGGAACCGTGAGGAACACGCCGGGTGTGGAGAGCAGCGACGAGGCGACCGGGCTCACGACGGTCGAGCCGGTCGGTTCGCCGGCCGTCAGCCGCGCGTAGCGGAGCTCGACCGTCTCCCCGACGACCGTCGGCCGGACGAACGGCGCGGACACGCGGTCGTCGACCGGGAAGGCGCTGACGACGACGTGGCCGACGGCCAGGGCAGCGAGCACGGCCGCAGCTGCGCCGACGGTCTGCCCGCGGGACCGGCGCACCCGCGTGGCGGGAACCACCGGTGCCGTGGGATCGGGAACGCTCACGACCCGCCCTCCGCATCCGCGTCCGAGCGGGCCTCGCGGACGTCGAGCTCGCCCCGCAGCGTCGTCGTCGGCTCCCGCCAGCTGACGGTCGGGTCGAGGATGCCGGTGCCCCACCTCTGCCGCTGCACGAGCACGGTCGCGCTCGTGGGCGGCGCGACGGACCCGTCCTGCTCGAAGAGGAACGCGGCCTCGTAGGTCAGACCCGGCTGGACGGGGCTGAGGGACGAGCCGTCCGCCAGCACCGCGATCGAGCTGGCCGCCACACCGGGGACGAGCGTCCTGGGCTCCTGCACGAGGCCGTCGACGTCGGTGAGCGTGAGTGCGTCCCTCAGGGTGTGTCCGAGGACGCCCGCGTCGGTCGTGTTGCGCACCGTGGCGACGACGCCCACCCAGCGGTTGCCGTCGTCGGACAGGTACTGCCCCGGCAGCTCCGTGGTCCACACGACGCGGTGCACGGTCAGCTCGAACGGTGCGACGTCGACGGGGGCGTCGACCACGAGCACCTCGGGACCGTCCTGCGTCTGCTCGCGCAGCCCGCCGAACGCCGCCGTGGCGGCCAGGAGCACGAGGGCGCCGCCGATCCCGATGCGCCGCAGCGGCTGGTCGAGAGCGCGTCGCGCGACCAGGCTGCCGCTCGCCCGCGCACGGGCGCGCAGGTCGGGCGGGGCGGCGGGTCCGGACACGGGTGCGAGTGTAGGGGCGCCGACGGCGTGCGCGACGGCGACGCCCACGCGGCTGGCCGGACCCCCGAGAACGCCGCGAGCCCGGCCCCCGCTGAGGGGACCGGGCTCGGGGCTCTGACCCGCGTCAGGCCTTGACGAGCGAGCGCAGCACGTACTGCAGGATGCCGCCGTTGCGGTAGTAGTCCGCCTCGCCGGGGGTGTCGATGCGCAGCACCGCGTCGAACGCGACGACCGTGCCGTCGTCCTTCGTGGCCGTGACCGCCAGCGTGCGCGGCGTGGTGCCCTCGTTCAGCGCGGTGACGCCCGTGATGTCGAACGTCTCCGTGCCGTCCAGGCCGAGCGAGTCGGCCGACTCCCCCTCCGGGAACTGCAGCGGGAGCACACCCATCCCGATGAGGTTCGAGCGGTGGATCCGCTCGAAGCTCTCCGTGATGACGGCCTTCACGCCCAGCAGGCTGGTGCCCTTGGCGGCCCAGTCGCGCGACGAGCCGGAGCCGTACTCCTTGCCGCCGAGGACGACCAGCGGGATGCCCGCCTGCTGGTACGCCTGCGACGCGTCGTAGATCGACGACTGCTCACCCGTCAGGAGGTTCTTGGTGAACCCGCCCTCGACACCGGGGACCAGCTGGTTGCGCAGCCGGATGTTGGCGAACGTGCCGCGGATCATGACCTCGTGGTTGCCACGGCGCGAGCCGTAGGAGTTGAAGTCACGACGACCCACCCCGTGCTCGGCGAGGTACAGCCCGGCCGGGCTGTCGGCCTTGATCGAGCCGGCCGGGCTGATGTGGTCGGTGGTCACCGAGTCGCCCAGCTTGGCCAGCACGCGCGCACCGTGGAAGTCGACCACCGGAGCCGGCTCCGCCTGCATGCCCTCGAAGTACGGGGGCTTGCGGACGTAGGTCGACTCGGGGTCCCACTCGAACGTGTCGCCCTCGGGGGTCGGCAGCGCGCGCCAGCGGTCGTCCCCGCTGAACACGTCCGCGTAGTCCTTGGTGAACATCGCGCGGTCGATCGACGCGTCGATCGTGGACTGCACCTCGTCCGGCGTCGGCCAGATGTCCCGCAGGAAGATCGGCTGACCGGCCTCGTCGCGGCCCAGCGGGTCCGACTCGAAGTCGAAGTCCATGGTCCCGGCCAGCGCGTACGCGATGACCAGCGGCGGGGAGGCCAGGTAGTTCATCTTGATGTCGGGGTTGATGCGCCCCTCGAAGTTCCGGTTCCCGGACAGCACCGCGGCGACCGCGAGGTCGTGCTCCTGCACGGTCTCCGAGACCTTCTCGTCGAGCGGGCCGGAGTTGCCGATGCACGTCGCGCAGCCGTAGCCGACGAGGTGGAAGCCCAGCTTCTCGAGGTACGGCCACAGGCCGGCCTTCTCGTAGTAGTTGGTGACGACCTGCGAGCCGGGCGCCATCGACGTCTTGACCCACGGCTTGGCCGAGAGGCCCTTCTCGACGGCCTTCTTCGCGACGAGCGCCGCCGCGATCATCACCGACGGGTTCGACGTGTTGGTGCAGCTCGTGATGGACGCGATGGCGACGGCGCCGTGGAACAGGTCGAACGACCGGCCCTCGGTGTCCGTCGTCGGGAACACGCGGGTCGCCGACGACGTGATCGCCGGGGAGTCGGACGCGGGGAACGACTCGCGCTCGGCCTCGTCGACCCCGTTGGTGACCTCGGGGGCGTACGTCGGCAGGTCCCGCTGGAACTGCTCCTTGGCCCGCGACAGCTCGATGCGGTCCTGGGGGCGCTTCGGGCCGGCGATCGACGGCACGACCGTCGACAGGTCGAGCTCCAGGTACTCCGAGAACACCGGCTGGACGTAGCCGTCCAGGGTCGGGTCCAGCCACATGCCCTGCTCCTTGGCGTACGCCTCGACGAGCGCGAGCTGCTCCTCGGAGCGCCCGGTCAGGCGCAGGTACTCGATCGTCACGGAGTCGATCGGGAAGATCGCGGCGGTCGAGCCGAACTCGGGGCTCATGTTGCCGATCGTCGCGCGGTTGGCCAGCGGCACCGCCGCGACGCCCTCGCCGTAGAACTCGACGAACTTGCCGACGACGCCGTGCTGACGCAGCTTCTGCGTGATCGTGAGCACGATGTCGGTCGCGGTCACGCCCGGCGGGATGGTGCCGGTGAGCTTGAAGCCGACGACGCGCGGGATGAGCATCGACACGGGCTGGCCGAGCATGGCCGCCTCGGCCTCGATGCCGCCGACGCCCCAGCCCAGCACGCCGAGGCCGTTGACCATGGTCGTGTGCGAGTCGGTGCCGACGCACGTGTCCGGGTAGGCCTTGCCGTCACGGACCATCACGCCGCGGGCCAGGTACTCGATGTTGACCTGGTGCACGATGCCGGTGCCCGGCGGGACGACCTTGAAGTCGTCGAACGCCGTCTGGCCCCAGCGCAGGAACTGGTAGCGCTCGCGGTTGCGCTCGTACTCGAGCTCGACGTTGCGCTCGAACGCGTCGGCGCGGCCCGCGACGTCGATCTGCACGGAGTGGTCGATGACCAGCTCGGCGGGTGCCAGCGGGTTGATCCGGCTGGCGTCGCCGCCGAGGTCGACGACGGCCTCACGCATCGTGGCCAGGTCGACGACGCAGGGCACGCCGGTGAAGTCCTGCATGATCACGCGCGCGGGCGTGAACTGGATCTCGGTGTCGGGCTGGGCGTCCGGGTCCCACTCCGCGAGCGCGCGCACGTGGTCGGCCGTGATGTTGGCGCCGTCCTCGGTGCGCAGGAGGTTCTCCGCGAGCACCTTGAGGCTGAACGGCAGGCGCTCCACCCCCGGGACGGCCGAGAGCCGGTACACCTCGTACGAGGCGTCACCGACCTCGAGTGTTCCCTTCGAACCGAAGCTGTCGACGCTGCTCACGGGGGGCTCCTTCGCTGGCGAGTCTGCCGATGGTGCTGCCGGGGATGGGTAGTCACCCGGACCGCAGGGCGGTGCGACCTCTCAGCCTAGGCGGCCGGGATCACGATTTATCTCGACATCAAGATACATGCTCGCGGGCCCCCGCGCACGCGCGTCCCACATCGGCGCGCCGCGTGCGCAGGGGCCCGCAGGACCGGTGCTCAGCTCCGCGCGGCCCGCTCCGCGTCGACGGCGTCCTGTGCCTTGCGCTCGGCCTCGATCGCACGCTCGTGCGACCGCGGGTCGTACTCGGGCGTGCCCTGCTTGTGCAGCTCCTGGGTGACCAGCCGCTTGGCCTCCGCCAGCCGGCTGACCGCATCCTTCTCGCTCACCGTGCCGCTCCTCCCTGCCGGGCCGTGGCCGGTCCGGCGACGCGTTCCACGCTAGTCGCGGGCGCGGGCCTGTGCACCCGCGTCAGCGCCCGACGCCCGGCGTCAGCGCGTCAGGACGGCGACGGCCTCGAGGTGGTGCGTCATCGGGAACAGGTCGTAGGCCTGCAGGTCCGTCAGCACGTACCCGGCGTCGGCGAAGAGCGCGATGTCGCGGGCCAGCGCCGCCGGGTCGCACGCCACGTAGACCACCCGCTCCGGGCGCAGCTCGGTAATCCCGGCGACGACCTTGCGTCCCGCGCCGGTCCGCGGCGGATCGAGCACGACCGCGTCCGCGTGCACGACGTCGGAGTCGGCGTCCAGCCGACCTGTGAGCACCTGGGCGACGTCCCCGGCGTGGAGCTCGACGTTGCGACGGTCGTGCAGGTTGCGGCGGGCGTCCTTCACGGCTCGGGCGTCCCCCTCGACGGAGATCACCTCCCCGGTCTCCCCGACCGCGTCGGACAGCGGCGCGGTGAACAGCCCGGCACCGGAGTACAGGTCCAGGACCGCAGCGCCGTCGACGTCACCCAGCCCGGCGAGCACCGCCGCGACCAGGAGGTCGGGCGCCTCCCGGTGGACCTGCCAGAAGCCGGCTCCGGCGACGCGGAAGTCGTACCCGACCTCGCCGCGCTGCACGTGCTCCTTGACCGCCGTGCGGGCGTTCGGCCGGCCGTCCATGCGGCCTCGGCCGATGTCGAACGGTGCACCGTCGACGAGGACGAGCGGGGTGTCACCGCTGGAGGGGGCGATCGCCTCGACGCGCGCGCCACCCGACCAACGCCGGCCGAACAGGTCGAGCGCCGCGATCGCCTCGCTGGCCAGCGGCATCGAGTCCAGCAGGTGGATGTCGTGCGACCGGAAGCCGTGCATGCCCGCACGCCCCTCCGCGTCGGTGACGAGGTCGATGCGGGTGCGCCAGCCCAGGCCGCCACGCTCGTCGTCGCCCGGAGCCGCCTGCACCGGCACGTCGAGGTCGAGCCTGGCGAGCCGGCGCAGCTGCTCGGACAGCACCGCCGCCTTCCACGCCCGCTGGGCCGGCAGCGACACGTGCGCGAGCTCTCCCCCGCCCACGCCGCCGGCGCCGGCCGCGGGCCAGGCGGACTCGACCCGGTCGGGCGACGCCTCCAGCACCTCGACGGCGTCGGCGCGCCAGAACTTCGCCGTCTCCCCCGCGTCGGTCAGCCGCGCGCGGACGCGCTCGCCGGGGAGCGTGTGCCGGACGAAGATGACGCGACCCTCGTGGCGGGCCACGCAGTGCCCGCCGTGCGCCACCGGGCCGATCTCGAGCTCGACCAGCTCGCCGGACACGTCCTGTGCAGGGTCAGTAGCCACGCGGAACGGTACCCCGGACCGGCTCCTCGAGCCCCGTCTGCCCCTCGGAGGACGCCAGCTGCCACGGCACCGACGCCACGACCACGCCCGGCGTGAACAGCAGCCGGCCCTTGAGCCGCAGCGCGGACTGGTTGTGCAGCAGCTGCTCCCACCAGTGCCCGACCACGTACTCGGGGATGTAGACCACCACGAGGTCCCGAGGGCTGTCCCGTCGGATCGAGCGCACGTACGTGAGCACCGGTCGGGTGATCTCCCGGAACGGCGAGTCGAGCACCCGTAGCGGCACCGGGATGTTC
This sequence comes from Cellulomonas terrae, assembly GCF_007990265.1. Lineage (GTDB taxonomy): Bacteria > Actinomycetota > Actinomycetes > Actinomycetales > Cellulomonadaceae > Cellulomonas > Cellulomonas terrae. Next base: position 100,550 of record NZ_BJWH01000002.1, on the reverse strand, counting down.
ATCGCCTCCCACTGCTCCCGCAGCACCACGACGTCCTCCGGGTCGACCCCGACGGTGAGGGCCTCCAGCACCTGCGGGCGCGACGCGCGCGCGTACGCCAGCGCGCGCATCGTCGGCCGGTGCAGGTGCGAGACCAGCACGATCGCGTGCACCCGGCTGGGCAGCGCACGAGCCGCCTCTGCGTCGGTGCCCAGCGCCAGCTCGGCGCGCACCAGCGCGTAGTGGCGGTGGATGGACTGCATGAGGACGTAGATGATGACCATCGCCAGGATGGCGATCCACGCGCCGTGCGTGAACTTGGTGATGAGCACCACGACGAGCACCGTCGCCGTCATCGCCAGGCCGACGGAGTTGATGATCCGCGACCGCTTCATCCGCGTCCGCCGGGCCGGGTCCGGCTCCGTGCGCAGGTGCCGCGTCCAGTGCCGGACCATGCCGAGCTGGCTGACCGTGAACGACACGAAGACGCCGACGATGTACAGCTGGATCAGGCGGGTGACCTGGGCGTCGAACGCCCAGATGAGTGCGATGGCGACGAGCGCGAGGGTGACGATGCCGTTGGAGAAGGCCAGCCGGTCGCCGCGGGTGTGGAGCTGGCGGGGCAGGTAGCCGTCGCGCGCCAGGATCGAGCCGAGCACGGGAAACCCGTTGAACGCCGTGTTGGCCGCGAGCACGAGGATCAGCCCGGTGACGATGGCCACCAGCACCGCGACGACGGGCACGCCGGAGAACACCGCGGACGACAGCTGGCTGATCACAGGGTGCTGCACGTAGCTCTCCCCCACCGGCACGCCGTCCTCCAGCAGCTGCGTCTGGGGGTCGTCGGCGAACACCACGCCGGTCGCGCGGGACAGCAGCAGGATCGACATGATCATGACGATCGACAGGCCGCCCAGCAGGGCCAGCGTCGTCGCCGCGTTCCTCGACTTCGGCTTCTTGAACGCCGGCACGCCGTTGCTGATCGCCTCGACACCCGTCAGGGCCGCGCACCCGGACGCGAACGCCCGCAGGATCAGGAAGAACCCGGCCAGCCCCGTGAGGCCCTGGTCGAACGCGGCGTCCGGCGCCAGCTCGTAGCCGGAGCTCTCCGCCATGGTCAGGTTGCCCGTGAGCAGCTGGATGGAGCCGATGACGGCGATCGAGCCGATGGCGAGCATGAACAGGTAGACCGGGAGCGCGAACACCCGTCCCGACTCCTTCACGCCACGCAGGTTCGCGACCGTCAGGAGCACGACCAGCCCGACCGCGAACGTCGCCTCGTGCCCGCGCAGCGCCGGGAACGCGGACGCGGCGTACTGGGCACCCGAGGAGATCGACACGGCGACCGTGAGGACGTAGTCGACGAGCAGGGCGCTGGCCACGGTGACGCCGGCGTTCTTGCCGAGGTTCGTGGTCGCGACCTCGTAGTCACCCCCACCGGACGGGTACGCGTGCACGTTCTGCCGGTACGACGCGACGACGACGACCATCACCGCGACGACCGCCAGGCCGACCCACGGCGAGAAGACGAGCGCCGCCATCCCGGCGAGCGAGAGCGTCAGGAGGATCTCGTCGGGCGCGTACGCCACCGACGAGAGCGCGTCCGACGCGAACACCGGGAGCGCGATGCGCTTCGGCAGGAGCGTGTGGCCGAGCCGGTCGCTGCGGACAGGGCGTCCGAGCAACAGGCGTTTGGCGGCATCCGAGAGGTCCGACACGATCCGCAATGCTAGGCCTGTGAACCGTCGCCCACACCACCCCACCCGGCGCGCCGGGTGAGGTGGACGGTATAGCGTGCCGCACTGTGCACTTCGTGATCATGGGATGCGGCCGGGTCGGTGCGACGCTGGCGAAGAGTCTCGAGGACAACGGGCACTCGGTGGCCGTCATCGACCAGAACCCCGAGGCGTTCCGGCGGCTCGACCCCGAGTTCGGCGGGAACAAGGTCACCGGCCTCGGCTTCGACCGGGACACGCTCAAGCAGGCGGGGATCGAGGAGGCGTTCGCGTTCGCGGCCGTCTCCGACGGTGACAACTCGAACATCCTCGCGGCCCGGGTGGTGCGCGAGACGTTCGGCATCGAGAACGTCGTCGCCCGGATCTACGACCCGCACCGGGCCGAGATCTACCAGCGCCTCGGCATCCCGACGGTCGCGACGGTCCGCTGGACCGCCCACCAGGTCCTGCGCCGGCTGCTCCCCATGGGTGCCACGGACGAGTACCGGGACGCCTCCGGCCAGATCCAGCTGTCCCAGGTCGACGTCCACCCGGGCTGGGTCGGCAAGCCGCTGCGCACCCTGGAGGACGCCGCCGGCGCCCGCATCGCGTACGTGACCCGCTACGGCGACGGCCTCCTGCCGACGCCGACCACCGTCCTGCAGGAGAACGACACCGTGCACGTGCTCATGCGGGCGGACTCCTCCGCCCTGGTCGAACGCATCCTCACCAGCGCGCCGGCGGTGACCGCATGAGGGTCGTCATCGCGGGCGCCGGCTCGGTCGGTCGCTCCATCGCGCGCGAGCTCCTCGGGCACGGCCACGAGGTCACCCTGATCGACCGGCAGCCGTCGGCGATGCGGGTCTCGCAGGTCGCCGAGGCGGACTGGCTGCTGGCGGACGCGTGCGAGCTGCCCACCCTGCGCCAGGTCAAGACCGAGGAGTGCGACGTCGTCGTGGCGGCGACCGGCGACGACAAGGCGAACCTGGTCATCTCGCTGCTGGCCAAGACCGAGTTCGGCGTCCCCCGCACGGTCGCCCGCGTGAACAACCCGAAGAACGAGTGGATGTTCGACGAGGCGTGGGGCGTCGACGTCGCGGTCTCCACGCCCCGGATCATGACGGCGATGGTCGAGGAGGCCGTCACGGTCGGGGACCTCGTGCGGATCTTCACGTTCCACCAGTCACGGGCCGACATCCTCGAGCTCACGCTCCCGGACGACTCCCCGTTGGCAGGGGTGCGCGTCGGTCAGATCGAGTGGCCCACCGACACCGTGCTGGCGTGCATCGTGCGGGACGCGCGGCCGATCGCCCCGAGCCCCGACGACACGCTCGAGGGCCGGGACGAGCTGTTGTTCGTCACCGCTCGGGAGTCGGACGAGGCAGCTCTGGAGCAGCTCTTGACCCACGGACCAGCAACCAGCTGACCCACAGCGCGAGCGCCGTGCCGGGCACCCCCATGACGAGCTTCGCGGTGCCCAGCCACGTGACCTCGGAGCTGAAGTAGAGCGGGAGCTGGACCGCCAGGCGCAGACCGAAGAGCGCCACGAACGGCACGGTCGCGAGCGCGTAGCGCCGCCGCAGCGGGCGGTCTTTCCGCCACGCGACTGCTCCCGCCCACGAGCCACCCTCGTTGAGCGGACCGGCCTTCGAGAACAGCCCGACGACGAGACCGACGAGCGGCCAGCCGATCACGATGGTCAGCAGGGTCCCGAGGAACCACGAGACGTTCACCCAGAGGCCGTACGCGAAGAAGTCCTTCGCGTCGCCCGTCCGCCACGCCCACAGCACCCCGATGGCGACGCCGAGGAAGCCGCCGAACGCCTGGGTCGGGGCCTGGCGCTGCACCAGCCGGACGACGACGGTGATCACCGCGGCCGACAGGGCGACGATCAGCGCGGGTGCGAGCTGCTGCCCGACGGCGATGTACACGACGACGAACAGCATGCCCGGGGCGACGGACTCGATGATCCCGCGCACGCCCCCGACGGCGTCCGACGCCGAGAACGTGTCCGACGTCAGCACCTTCATCCCGCGCGCGGGGCCGTCCTGAGGGTCTGCGCCGTCGTCGACGGCAGCGAGGACGTCGTCCGGGTCCCTGCGCTCCGACTCACTCACCGGGACGCGGCCTGAGCTCGTAGCGGGGGTTGAACACGGTCTTGCGACCGTCGATGAGGCACACGAGCCCTTCGATCTTCAGCCGGCGACCCGGGGTGACGCCGCCGATCTCGCGCCGGCCGAGCCAGACCAGGTCGAGCGCACCGCTGCCGTCGTACAGCTCGGCCTCCAGCGCCGGCACGCCCTCACGCGGCCGCAGGGTGACGGACCGGATGACACCGGAGACGCTGGCGCGCGAGCGGTCCGCCAGCTGGTCGACCGGGGTGCAGCCGACCGAACGGTGCGCGTCGGCACGTTCCTCGGAGGCCTCGATCTCGGCCTGCGACGCGACCGCCTTCTTCAGGCGCTCCTTGAGGCTCATCGGATCTCCGTGATCTCCGGGCCGCGGGTCAGCGGGTCGAAGTCCGGGGCCGCGGGAGCCTCGGCGACGGCGCCCTGCGCGGTCTCGTCGGAGGACTTCAGGTTGGGCGTCCCCGGTCCCGGCAGCGTCAGTGTGAGCAGGTCACGGGGCGGACGGGCGTCCGTGCCACGAACCACGACGATCCCGGCGAAGAGCTGCTCAAGCGCGGTCGCGGCCGACGGGTCCACCGCCGCGCGCCCGGTGACGACACCGCGCACGAACCACCGCGGACCGTCGGCACCGATGAAGCGGGCCGGTCGGTGCCCGGTGCGCCCCTCCGGCGTCCGGACGGGGAGCCGGGCCAGGAGCTCGCGCCCGAACGGGCCCGGCAGGTCGTCGGCGGAGCCACCCTGCTGGGTCACGGACTCGGCGATCTCGGCGCGGATCTCGTCCCAGATGCCGTCGGTGCGGGGCGCCGCGAACGCCTGCACCTGCAGCGACGAGCCGTCCAGGAGGATCGACGCGGCGGACACCACGTTGGTCGCCTTGTCGATCTCCATGCGCAGCTCCATGCCCTGCACGCCGGGCAGGAGGATGGCACCGAGGTCCACGCGCGGCACGTCGTCGTCGACCTGCGAGGCGTCCCACGGGCCGCTGGTGCGTGCGGTCGGGACGTCCTTGGGCTCGGGCCCGTCGTCGACGGACAGCTCGTCGACCTCGGTCTCCACCGCGTCTTGGGGGGCAGGATCCTTCCCACCACGCCGGAACAGCGCCACGTGCTCACTCCTCTTCGACGCGCTCGCGCGCATCAGTTGCCAACAGATCGACAGTAGTCCCGACCTAGCGCGTCGGCGCAGCCTTCCAGCCACCGCTGGACCCGAAGCCGCCGTCGCCACGGTGCGACCCGGGCAGCTGCTCGGCCTCGACGAAGCGCACCCGCTCGACGCGCTGGACCACCAGCTGCGCGATCCGGTCACCCCGGTGCAGCTCGATCGCGTGCTCGACGTCCGTGTTCAGCAGCGTCACGGCGATCTCGCCGCGGTAGCCGGCGTCGACGGTCCCGGGGGCGTTGACGATCGTCAGACCGTGCCGCATGGCCAGCCCGGAGCGTGGGTGCACGAACGCGGCGAACCCGTCGGGCAGGGCGATCGCGACCCCGGTGGGGACGGTCGCGCGGCCCTGCGGCGGGATCACGACGTCGATCCTGGAGACCAGATCGGCACCGGCGTCGCCGGGGTGCGCGTAGGCGGGTGCGGGAAGCTCGGGGTCGAGGCGCAGCAGGAGCACCTCGATGCTGGGGTCGGCCGTCACGGGGCCCGACCCTACCCGCCGGATGGGATGCTGGGTGCATGCCAGAAGCTCCTCGTGGAACCCCGCTGCCCTCGTCCCGGGCGGCTGCGCCGACGTACACCGAACGGCTGTGGCTGGGTCCGCTGGGCTGGGTCCTGCTGGTCGTCTTCGCCGCCATGATGTCGATCGCGTTCGTCCCGCTGGACCCGCGCGTCGCCGCCCTCGTCGGCGCGGGCGTCCTGGTCGCCGGTGCGGTGGCCCTGGTGGGGCTGGCACCGCGGGTCGAGGTGCGCGACGGCGTCTTCCGCGCCGGTGGTGCGCACATCCCGGTGGAGCTCCTCGGCGCCGCGCGGGCGCTCGATGCGGACGAGACGAGGGCCGAGCTGGACACCCGTCTCGACGCACGCGCCCACGTGTGCCTGCGCGGCTGGATCCACACCGCCGTCCGGGTCGAGGTCCAGGACCCGGAGGACCCGACGCCGTACTGGGTGGTGTCCACCCGCCGGCCGACGGCGCTCGCCGCCGCGCTGCACGCCTGAGGGTCGGCCGCCCGTCGTTCCGGGCGGCCGACCCTCAGGGAGCCGTGCGCGTTCTCGGAGCCGTCGTCAGGCAGCGCACTCCGAGCACACGGGACGACCGTCGCGCTCGTAGGCCAGCTGGCTGCGGTGGTGGACCAGGAAACAGCTCGAGCAGGTGAACTCGTCCGCCTGCCGGGGCAGCACGCGCACGGAGAGCTCTTCGCCGGACAGGTCCGCGCCCGGGAGCTCGAACCCTTCGGCCGCCTCGGTCTCGTCCTCGTCCACCACGCCCGAGTTCTTGTCGGAACGCCGAGCCTGGAGCTCCTGGAGCGAGTCCTCGCTCAGGTCCTCCTCGGTCTTGCGCGGGGCGTCGTAGTCGGTAGCCATGTGTGGCGTCACACTCCGTGGTCTTGATGGAAACTCATACGCGGGATCAATGCACGCGACGCGCTTTTTGTTCCCGCGCGCGGTGGGATTCTGCACCACTTTCGAGCCCTGTGCGAACCGGACGCGCGACCGATTTCGTCACAGGTGCTGTGGGAGCGTTTTCATCCGTCGGAGTCGGCATCGAGGGCCTCGAGGAACGCCCTCAGCTCCTCGACCCTCCCGGGCGGTCCCGCGACGGTCATCGACTCCTGCGCCGCCTGCCCCCGAAGGCCCGTGACCAGCGCGCCTGCCTCCTGTGCGACCAGTGCCCCGGCCGCGACGTCCCACGGTTGCAGCCCTCGCTCGTAGTACAGGTCGAGCGTTCCGGCGGCGATCGCGCACAGGTCGAGTGAGGCGCAACCCACACGACGAATATCACGTACCTGCGGCAACAGTTCCGCGACGATTCGTCCTTGCACCCGCCTCCTGGACGCGACGTATCCGAAGCCCGTACCCACGAGCGAGTCGATCAACGGTCGCGCCGGACCCACGCGCAAGGCGGTCCCGTCGAGCGTCGCCCCCAGCCCGCGTCCGGCGGTGAACGTCCGGCCGTCCTCGGGGGCGTGCACGCACCCGGCGAGCGCCGTCCACGTGGCCGGGTCCGGCGCGGCCACCGGGTCGGGACCGATCACCGCAGCGACGGACACGGCGTACGCCGACGAGCCGTACAGGTAGTTGACCGTGCCGTCGATCGGGTCCACGACCCAGGTGATCCCCGAGGTGCCGGGCCGGAAGGCCTCCTCCTCGCCGAGGATCGCGTCGTGCGGCCGCAGCTCGGCGAGCCGGCTGCGCAGGAGCGACTCCGACGCGAGGTCCATCGCCGTGACCACGTCCTGGTCGCTCGACTTGGTGGCCGCCACGGTCACCAGCTGCCGTCGTCCGTCCCGGATCAGCGCTCCCGCTTCCCGAGCGAGCGCCTCGGCGACCTCGACGAGCGTGCGGACCTGGTCAGGAGAGTCGGGGTTCACCCGGCCATCCTCTCAGCGCGGGCTCAGCGCACCGACCCGCGCCACGGCCCCGGCGCCTTGAGCTGGAACCGCAGCGCCATCACCCGCAGGACGAACACCGCGACCACCACGACGACGCTCGTCGCGGTGGAGACGGCGCCCTGCCACCACAGGATCGCCGTCATGGTCGACCCGAGCAGCGCCGGGATCGCGTAGAGCTGCCGGTGGTGCAGGACCACGGGCACCTCACCCGAGAGCAGGTCGCGCAGCACTCCCCCGCCGACGCCGGTCATGACGCCGACGATGACCGCGGCGGTCAGCGTCGTGCCGTACTCGAGCCCCTTGATCGTGCCCACGACGCTGAACAGGGCCAGGGCCCCGGCGTCCAGCACCACGATGAAGCGACGCGCCCGCTCGAGCCGCGGGTGGAAGAAGTAGATGACGGTTGCGCCGGCGAGGGCCGTCACGATGAACCGCCAGTTCGAGATCCCGACGGGAGGCACGGCGCCGATCAGCACGTCGCGCAGGATGCCCCCACCCAGTCCGGCCGCCCAGGCGAGCACGAGGATCCCGAACACGTCGAACTGCTTGCGCACCGCGGCCAGCGCACCGGACATCGCCCCGACGAAGACCCCGACCAGCTCGAGCACGGGCTCCAGGGGGATGTCGGTGTCCACGGCGCCGATCATCGCAGCGGGAGCCCCGCAGGCGTCGAACGCGGGTCGCGACGGGCCGGTGCGGAGCACGATCATGCGCCGCACCGTCCCGGGTGCACGCCGACGGGGCCGATCGGTGGCAGGCTCGTGCCGAGTTCCCGGGAGGTCGCATGGGTGAGCTGGAGCTGGTGGGTCTGCACGAGGACGGGGAGCACCTCGTCCTGGTGGCCCCGGACGGGGCGCGCTTTCGCGTGCGCATCGACGAACCGCTGCGCGCCGCCGTGCGCCGTGACCGCCCGCAGCTCGAGCAGCTGCGCGCGGAGAGCGCGGGCACGCTGAGCCCGCGCGAGATCCAGGCACGCATCCGTGCGGGCGCGACGACGCAGGAGGTGGCGGACTCCGCCGGTCTACCCGTGGAGCGCGTCCGCCGGTACGAGGGTCCGGTGCTCGCCGAGCGCGAGCACGTCGCGGAGCAGGCCCGGGGGACGCGCGTCGGCCGGGACGTCGGCGCACCGACGCTCGGCGACCTCGTCACGGACCGTCTCGCCGCCCGCGGCGTCGACCCCGCGTCCCTCGCGTGGGACGCCGCCCGCGACACGTCGGGGCCGTGGGTCGTCCTCGCCCGGTTCGCGGTGGGTGACGTCGAGCACGAGGCGCGGTGGACCTTCGACCTGGCCAAGCGGACCGTGGTCGCCGACGAGGACGAGGCCCGCTGGCTCTCCGAGACGGAGCTGCCCGACGAGCCGGTCTCACGCCGTCATCTCGCGGCCGTGCGCGACGTGGTCTTCGACTTCCAGGGCGACGGCATCCTGCCCGTCCCGCAGGATCTCCCGTCCGAGGAGCCCGAGCCCGCCCCCGACCCGCAGGAGGAGACCGCGTCGCTGCTGGACGACCTGCGCAGCCGGCGCGGGGTCCGGCAGACCGTGGAGCTCGACGACGACGCCGAGGAGTTCGAGGGCTTCGGGCCGCAGCACGCGTTCGACTTCGGCCGGCCCGACGCGACCGTGCCCGGCGCCCATCCCGCCGACGCCGACCCTGCCGCGGAGGCCCAGGTCTACCCGGCGCCGGCCGCCGTGCCGGAGCCGGTCACCACGCCGGCCGCCGAGCACGAGGACGGCGACCGACCCCGTGCGGCGCGGCGCGGCCGTGCCAAGGTGCCCAGCTGGGACGAGATCGTCTTCGGGGCGAAGCCCGAGTAGACCGCCGTCAGATGCTCAGCTCCTCCGCGGAGGTGAGCGTCTGCGGGCTCGGCGAGGACGCCCGGGCGGTCGCGGCCGTCATCCGTCGCATGTGGTGCCGGCGGCACAGCACCTCGTAGCCGACCTCGTCGGCACCCGCCTCGACGTCTCCGACGACGACCTGCGCACCCTCGACCACCATGGTCCCGCCGATGGTGCGGGCGTTGTGCGTCGCCCGGGAGCCGCACCAGCACAGCGCGCGGACCTGCAGGATCTCCACCCGGTCGGCCAGCTCGACCAGCCGCGCGGCACCGGGGAAGAGCCGGGCACGGAAGTCCGTCGAGATGCCGAAGACGTAGACGTCCACCCCGAGCTCGTCCACGACGCGTGCCAGCTGCTCGACCTGCTCGGCGGTGTAGAACTGCGCCTCGTCCCCGATGAGGTAGTCGACGGGTCGACCGCGCGTACGGCGGGAGATGACGTCGGACCAGAAGTCCGTCGTGTCGTCCACCTCGTGCGCCTGCTGCGTGAGCCCCAGGCGGGAGGAGATGGTGGCCGCGCCGGCACGGTCCTGGCGGGTGAACAGGACACCGTCACGGCCGCGCGCCGCGTGGTTGTGGTGCATCTGCAGCGCCAGCGTCGACTTGCCGCTGTCCATGGTGCCGGAGAAGAAGACCAGCTCGGCCATCAGGCCACCACCAGGCAGGGCACGAGCATCTCGTGGCGCGTCAGCGACCCGTGCACCCCGACGAGGTCGAGTGACGCGGCGGTCTGGGTCCGGGAGTCGACGACGGTCGCGCGGCCGGTCATCGCCACCACCACGTCCCCGATCACGGGCAGGACGTGGTCGGCGACCTCCCCGAACCACCCGTCGGACGTCGCGTCGTCGCGGGTCGCGACGACCGCGGCCGAGCCGAGCGTGTCTCGCCACCGGTCCGCCACGAGCGCCGCGTCGACGCCCGGCTCGAGGTGCAGGTGCAGCGCACGGGGCTCCCCCGCCACCAGCGCGACGCCTGCACCGAGCACGGCATCCGTCCCCACGTCCCACCGCTGCGACCGGTCCACGTCCACCATCCCGTGGTCGGCGGTCACGACGAGCACCGTGTCCCGCGGCAGCATGCGGGCGAGCCGGCCCAGCTCGGCGTCGAGCTCGGCGAGCGCGTCGCCCCACTGCCACGACCCCCAGCCGTGGTGGTGGCCCGCCTTGTCCACGTCTCCCCAGTACAGGTACGCCACGCCGGGCCGCCGCAGCGCATCGACCGTGGCGTCGACCCGCGCGGCCAAGGACTCCGCCGCCTTGTACGTGGGCCCGCGCAGCGCCGCCTCCGTGAGCCCCGACCCTGCGAACCGTGCCGGGCCGATGCTCGTCACGCTGGTCCCGGCCGCGACGAGGCGCTCGAACACGGTCGCCTCGCGCTGCCACTGCCGGGCGGGCGGCAGCCCCGTCCAGCTGACCAGGTTGCCCAGCTCGCCCGTGGCCGGGTCGCGGACCGTGTACCCCAGCATGCCCGTGCGCCCGGGCGGCAGCGCGACCCCGAAGGTGCCCATCGCGGTGGCGGTCGTCGAGGGGAACGTGCTGGTCAGAGGCGTGGAGTCAGGAAGTCGGCGACGCAGGAACGGGGCGTGACCGGCGCGCTCGGCGAGGTTCGTGTGCCCGAGCCCGTCGACGAGCACCACGCAGACCCGGCTCGCGTCGGGGAGCCGGAGGAGCAGCTGCGCGTCGCCCGCCCCGGGGACGTCGGTCAGCCCGAGCGCACCGGCGACGGCGGGCAGCACGCTGCCCAGGCACGAGTGGCCCGAGCCGGGCACGAGGAGGTCCGCCGCCTCGACCTGTGCGCGCACCCCCGTCGAGACCCTCGACGCCGGCGCCTCCAGGCCGGTCATCGGGCCCGGGCGCTCGCCGCTGAGAGCTGCCGGGCGAAAGCCGTGGCGGCGCGTACCGAGTCCAGACCTTCCGCGGCCGCACTGACCCGCACGACCACGTCGTCGGGCGCGAGGGTCCCGGTCAGGCCGTGGTCGGCGTCGCAGCTGGGGTCACCGCACGTGGCCGGCTCCAGGTCCACGCGGGAGACCGCGCCCCACCCGACCACCAGGGTCAGCTCCTGCGCAGGCCGGCCGCGCTCGTGCTTCTCCGGCAGCGGCACGACGTGCGTCAGCGCGACCGAGGTGAGCTCCGCCAGCGGCACCGCCTCGGTCGTGGCCGACGCGGAGGCCGACGGGTGCTCGGAGTCGGCCGGGTGGTCGTCGACGTGGGCGACGATCAGCCGCGTCGGCGTCAGCACCAGCACGGTGACGTGGCGGCGCACCTCCGCGGCGTCGAACGTCGTCTCGGGGTGGACCAGGTGAGCCACGACCTCTTCGTCGGCGAGGGCCACGTCGAGCACGTCGACGACGAGCTCGGGGTAGTAGCCGGCACGGTGGAGGTCGTGGTGCAGGGCGGGAGCAGCAGCAGGCACGCGCCCATCCTCCCACCTCGCAAGCCGTCTCCGGCGAGCGCGCACCGGGTCACACCCTCGGCAGGCGTCGGGTCGCGTCCGCACGGTCCGCGCGGGAGATCGACGCGCGGGCGCCGAGGACCGCCGCACCATGCTCGGAGACGACGACCGGGTTGAGCTCCAGCGAGCGCAGCTCCGGCAGGTCGTCGGCGAGCACGGAGACACGCGCGATGAGGTCCTCCAGCGCGGCGACGTCGAGCGCCGGGAGCCCCCGGTAGCCGAACAGCCGGGGTGCCGCCCGCGCCGTGCGGACCAGCTCCGAGACGTCCACGTCGGTCAGGGGCGGCACGCCGTACGCGATGTCGCCCAGCAGGTCGGACGCGTCGCCGGCCAGCCCGAAGCTGATGATCGGGCCGAACAGGGGATCCTCGACGGAGCGCACGACGCACGCGGACCCGTGCGGGGCCATCGCCTGCACCTCGAGGGGCTCGTCGCCGTCCGTCGTCTCGAACCCCGCCGCGAGCGCGAGGACCTGCGCCACGTCCGCCCGCAGCTCGGCCTCGTCGGCGACGTCGAGGCGCACCCCGCCGAGGTCGGCACGGTGGCGCAGCGCCGCGACGGTCGTCTTGAGCGCGACCGGCCACCCGATCCGCTCCGCCGCGGCCACGGCCTCGTCGGCGTCGCGCACACGCGTCGAGGGCAGCGGCTTCACCCCGACCGTGGCGAGCAGCTGGGCGGTCCGGTCGGCGTCGAGCGCGATCGCGCCGTCCCCGGACGCCTCCGCCGCGAGCCAGCCCGCGACGAGCCGTCGGGCCGACCGTGTATCGGCGCCCTCCGGGTGCAGGGGCCGCCCCCGGTCGCCGGCGCGCCAGCGCGCGTAGCGGGCGGCGTGGCCGAGCGCCAGCGCCGCGTCCTCGGGCGTGCTGTACGCCGGGACCGTCCACTCCCGGCCGTCGTCGTCGCGGGCGGTCAGCTCGGGGGTCAGCCCGTGCAGGTCGTAGATGCACGCCACGGTCGTCCGACGGGACCGCGCGGCCCGCTGTGCGACGCAGTCCTGCAGGACGGTGTCGGGCCCGCCGACGGTCGGGATGCGGACCACGACCACCACGTCGCTGTCCGCGTCGTCGTACAGGGCGTCGACGGCCGCCCGGACCCGGTCCGGTGGCGCGTCCTCGGCGAGCAGCTGCACGTGCCCGCTGACCACGAGCCCGGCCGCCGCGACCGCCTCGGCGACGAGCGCCGCCACCGAGGCGGAGCTGGCCAGGATCGCGGTGCGACGGCCCGCGGGCAGCGGCTGGTGCGCGAGAACCTGGGCGACGTCGAGGAGCTGGTGCGTGTTCTCCACGCGGACCACGCCCGACTGGCGCAGCACCTCGGCGAGGGTGCGGGGCGGTGCGTGCGTCGGTCGGACAGCGTGGCCCGGCGGGACCACCTGACCGGACCGGCCGGCCGTCACGACGATCACCGGCTTGAGCAGCGAGAGGCGCCGGGCCACCCGGGAGAACTTGCGCGGGTTGCCCAGCGACTCGAGGTACAGACCGACGACGTCCGTGCCGTCGTCGTCCGCCCAGAACTGCATGAGGTCGTTGCCGGACACGTCGGCGCGGTGCCCGGCGGACACGAACTGCGAGACCCCGATCCCCCGCCGGCGGACCGCGGCGAGCAGCGCGACCGACAGCGGTGCGGACTGGCAGAACAGGCCGATCCGCCCGGGCGGCGGCGGCACCTCGGCCAGGGAGGCGTTGAGCTGGAGCCCGCCCTCCCGCGTCGAGACGATCCCGTACGAGCTCGGTCCGACCACGCGCATCCCCGCACCGTGCGCCGCGCGCAGCACCGCGCGCTGCCGGTCCCGGCCGTCGGGGCCCTCCTCGGCGTACCCGGCGGTGAGCACGACGACGCCGTGCACGTCCAGGCGCGCGAGGTCACGGGTCACGTCCGTCGCGGTCGCGGCCGGGACGGCGACGACGGCGAGCCCGACCGGTCCGGGCACGTCCGCGAGGCGTTCGTACACCGGCGTCGGAACGTCGCCCGGCACGCCGACCGCGTGCACGACCACGGACGGGTCGCCCACCAGGAGGTTGGCCAGCACGCGCGAGGCCAGCCGACCGGCGAACGTGTCGGCCGCGTCCGCCCCCGGGCCGACGACCACCACGGACGACGCGTGCAGGACCCCGCGCATCGACCGTGCCTCCGCGCGGTGCTCGCGGTCCGCCATCACCGCGAGCGACCTGTCGGTGGGGTCGATGTCGAACCCGACGGCCACGATCCCGTCCTCGGTGCGCTGCCGGACCTCGTACCCGGCCTGCTTGAAGACGGAGATCATGCGGCCGTTCTGCGGCAGGACCTCCGCGACGAACCGTCGCACACCCCGCTCCCGCGCCGCCGCCGCGAGGTGCTCCAGCAGCACGGACCCCAGGCCGCGGCCCTGGTGGGCGTCCGCGATGTTGAACGCGACCTCGGCCTCGTCGGTGCCGATCCGGTCGTACCGCGCCACGCCGATGATCTGGTCGCCGTCGTCCCCGCTCGACACCGCCACCAGGGCCACCCGATCGACGTGGTCGACGTTGACCAGCCGCGCGAGGTCCCGGTCGGACAACCGCTCGAGCGGCGCGAAGAACCTCAGGTACGTCGACCGCTCCGACTGCCCGACGTGGAACGCCTGGAGCGCGTCGGCGTCGTCGGGGCGCAGCGGTCGCACGTGCGTGGTCGAGCCGTCGTGCAGCACGACGTCGGCCTCCCACGCGGCCGGGTACGGGAGGCCCGGTCGGGGGCGGCCGTCAGCCGTGACGTCTGCCATGACGGTCACGCTAGTGCGGGCAGCCGCGCGCCGCGCCCGTCAAAGGTCCCGGACGGGTCCACAATGGTCGCCGCACAGCAGGACCGGCCCCGAGGAGCAAGCAGCATGGCGCGTCGCCCCGCGACCCCCGACCTCCCCCCCGAGGACCTCGTCGAGCGCATCGTCGACATCGACGTCGCGACCGAGATGGAGGGCTCGTTCCTCGAGTACGCCTACTCCGTCATCTACTCGCGGGCGCTGCCCGACGCCCGCGACGGCCTCAAGCCCGTCCAGCGGCGGATCCTCTACCAGATGTCGGACATGGGCCTGCGGCCCGACCGTCCGTACGTGAAGTCGGCGCGCGTCGTCGGCGAGGTCATGGGCAAGCTGCACCCGCACGGCGACGCGGCGATCTACGACGCGATGGTCCGGCTCGCGCAGCCGTTCTCCCTGCGCCTGCCGCTCGTCGACGGGCACGGCAACTTCGGCTCGCTCGACGACGGCCCGGCCGCGCCGCGGTACACCGAGGCGCGGATGGCGCCGGCCGCGCTCGCGATGACGACCGGGCTCGACGAGGACGTCGTCGACTTCGTGCCGAACTACGACAACAAGCTCACGCAGCCCGAGGTGCTCCCGGCGGCGATCCCGAACCTGCTGGTCAACGGCGCGTCGGGCATCGCGGTCGGCATGGCGACCAACATGGCCCCGCACAACCTGGTCGAGGTCGTCGCCGCGGCGCGCCACCTCGTCCTGCACCCCGACGCCACCCTCGAGGACCTGCTGCGCTTCGTGCCCGGCCCCGACCTGCCCTCGGGCGGCAAGATCGTGGGCCTCGAGGGCGTCCGGGACGCCTACCGCACCGGCCGCGGGGCGTTCCGCACCCGCGCGACCGCACGCATCGAGAACGTCACGCCCAAGCGCAAGGGCATCGTCATCACCGAGCTGCCGTACACGGTGGGCCCGGAGAAGGTCATCGAGAAGATCAAGGAGGGGGTGCAGAGCAAGAAGCTCTCGGGCATCTCCGACGCGGTCGACCTGACCGACCGCCAGCACGGCCTGCGCCTCGTCATCGAGATCAAGACGGGCTTCGTCCCGGAGGCCGTGCTCGAGCAGCTCTACCGCTACACGCCGCTCGAGGACTCGTTCTCCATCAACAACGTCGCGCTCGTCGACGGTCAGCCGCGCACCCTCGGGCTGCGCGAGCTGCTGGTCGTGTGGGTCGAGCACCGCCTGGTCGTGGTGCGCCGCCGCTCGCAGTTCCGGCTGGCCAAGCGGCTGGAGCGCCTGCACCTGGTGGAGGGTCTCCTCGTCGCGATCCTCGACATCGACGAGGTCATCCAGGTGATCCGCACGTCCGACGACGCCGACACGGCCCGGGCCCGCCTGCGCAGCGTGTTCGACCTGTCGGAGCCCCAGGCGGAGTACATCCTCGAGCTCCGCCTGCGCCGGCTCACCCGGTTCTCCCGGATCGAGCTGGAGAAGGAGCAGCAGCAGCTCGTCGAGGAGATCGCCGAGCTGCAGGCGATCCTCGCCGACGAGTCCCGGCTGCGCGGGCTGGTCTCCGACGAGATGGCCGAGGTCGCCGCCACGTACGGCACCCCGCGCCGCACCATCCTGCTCGAGTCGGCCGGCGGCACGTCGATCACGGGTGCCCCCGCGGCCCGCGGTGCGACGGCCCCGCTCGAGATCGCCGACACCCCCTGCTGGGTTCTGCTCTCGGGCACCGGGCTGCTCGCGCGCACCGCGACCGAGGAGCTGCCGGCACGCGGCGACGGGGCGCGCCGGGCCAAGCACGACGTCGTGTCCGCGTCGGTCCCCGCCACCGCGCGTGCGGAGATCGGTGTCGTGACGTCGCAGGGCCGGATCGTGCGTGTCTCCGTGCTCGACCTGCCCGGCCTGCCGCCGACGGACGGCGCCCCCTCGCTCTCCGGCGGCGTGCCGCTCGGCGAGGTGGTGACGCTGCTGCCCCGCGAGCGGGTGGTGGGTCTGGCCTCGCTCGCGGCCGACGCGCCGACCCTCGCCCTCGCCACGGTCCAGGGCACCGTGAAGCGGGTGACGTCCGGTGACGTGCCGGGCAACCGCGACGCCTGGGAGGCGATCTCGCTCAAGGACGGCGACGAGGTGGTCGGCGCCGTCGCGGTGCGCGACACCGACGAGCTGGTCCTGCTGTCCTCCGACGCCTCGCTGCTGCACTTCCCCGCGTCGGCGGTCCGGCCGCAGGGCCGCTCCGCGGGCGGGATGGCGGGCATCAAGCTCGCCGCCGGCCAGCGTGTGGTCGCGTTCGGCAGCGTCCCGGCGGATGCCGTCGCCGACGCGGTCGTGGTCACCGTCGCGGGCGCGTCCGGCGCGCTCCCGGGCACGCAGCCGGGGTCCGCCAAGGTCACCCCGTTCGAGGTGTACCCCGGCAAGGGACGCGCGACCGGTGGCGTCCGGGCCCACCGGTTCCTGCGCAACGAGGACGCGCTGCTGCTCGGCTGGGTCGGTGCTGCTCCGGCGTGGGCGACGGGATCGGCGGGTCAGCCGATCGACCTGCCCCCGGTCGACCAGCGGCGCGACATGTCGGGCACGGCGCTGTCCGCGCCCGTGCACGCCATCGGCTGAGCGTCAGACGAGCGCGACCACGTTGTCCGGGATCGGCGGCCGCTGGGCGTAGGTGCGCACGGGCCGCGGCTCGGGCGCCTGACGCTCCGCGACGTTGCGCCCGATCACCGCCGCGGCGAGGAGCCCCTGGCCGACGGTGTACGTCAGCATGACCCAGAAGCCCTGCCCGGCGAGGTCCCACCAGGGCACGAACGCCTCGAGCGCGATCAGGCCGTCGCTGACCACGAAGACGGCACCGCCGACCGTCGCGAGACGGCCCAGGCCCGTCGCAAGGACGGCCATCGCGACGAGCACGCCGCCGTACACGGCGACGGGCACGAGCAGGGCGTCCGCACCCGGCGCGCACAGCGCGACCAGCACGACCAGCACGACCGCGTACGGCAGCAGCAGGACCGGGCGGGTGTGCACCACCGACCGGCGGACCAGCGGCGCGAACGCCACGACGTACGCCACCTGCGCGAGCAGGAAGAACCCGACCATGACGAGGAAGGCGGCGTCCTCGCCCACCAGCGACGGCACGAGGTCGCCGAGCCAGGAGAACCCGAGCGCGACGAGCGTCCACGCCACGACGTGGCCCCGCGGCCAGCGCGTCGCGGTCACGACGACCGCAGCGAACGCCGGCATGAGCGTCCACTGCGTGACGCGGGCGAGGTCCTCGGCCCCGACGAGCTGCGCCACCAGGTGCACGAGCACCAGCACGACGGCGACCGCGACCCACACCCGCGCGGCCATGGACAGCGAGCGCCCCACGACGACCTCCTCGACGGCGGACGTCCTCGTCCGGCGACAGCGACGGCAGGACGTCGTCGTCCTGCCGCGCCGATGCTAACGCGCGCGGGGCGCCGTCACGGCCGGTTCAGAGCTCGATGGAGAACATCGTGGAGCTGTGGAACACCGAGTACCCCAGGCCCTCGTAGAGCCGGTGCGCGCCGGACTGGTTCGCCGTGTCGACCCCGAGCTCGGCCATGTCCATCCCGTCCGCACGGTAGGCGGCCATCACGGTCGCGAGCAGCGCCGACCCGAGCCGCCGACCACGCCAGGCGCGCCGCACGCCGAGCAGGTCGGTGTAGCCCGCCTTGTAGCCGAGCAGCGGCCAGTCGTGCTCGAACCGGGCGGACAGCAGGTACCCCGCCACCTCGCCCGTGGCGTCGTCGATCGCGGCGAAGCTCCAGGTCGGGGCGAACATGCTCCGGCCCTGGACCCACTCCTGCGCCGTGCGCGGCTCGCTCCCCCAGTGGTCGGCGAACGCCTCGTTGTGCGCGAGTCGCACCTGCTCGTCCAGCTCGGGCGTCCACGGGACGATGCGCAGACCGTCCGGCACCTCGATCGGCGGGAGCTCGACGTCGAGGGGGCGACGCATCTCCGCGTAGAAGCGGGCCGGGGTGAAGCCGCCCGCGCGGACCAGCCGGATCGCGGCGTCGGCGTTGTCGTGGAGGAACACCGCGAGCCGTGCGGGCAGCTCCTTGCCCGAGGCGGCCAGCAGCTGACGACCGCGCGCCGTCTCCCACGCCAGCACCTGCCGGCCGATCCCCCGGCCGCGCCACGCCGGGTCCACGGCGCCGTCGAGGAAGACCCTCACCACCCGCGTGTCACCCGGCGGCTGGTTGGCGCGCGCGTAGGCGCGGATCACCCCGTCGTCGTCGACGCCCGCGATCGTGTCGCGGGCGTGGTCCTTCCAGTCACCGTCGAACTCGTCGTCGATCTCCTCCGCGGAGGTCCGGTAGGGCGCCTCGTCGGCGTCCTCGACCGCCGTGACGAGCCGTGCCAGCGCCGGGACGTCGTCGCGGGTCAGAGGACGCCACGTCAGGCCGTCCGTGCCGGTGGGCAGCGGAACCTCTGCGGGAGCCGCGGCGCGCACGGCGATGGGAGCGAGATCGGTCGTGGTCACGACGACCACGATCCCCGGCTCTCCACCGTGACGGCAAGCGAAAAGCAGGTCAGGCGTCGATGCGGCTGCGGTCCAGACCGTCGGCGCCGGCGACGATGAAGTCCTTGCGCGGTGCGACGTCGGAGCCCATCAGCAGCTCGAAGATCTCCTCGGCCCGCTGGGCGCCCTCGACGGTCACCCGGCGCAGCGTGCGGTGCCGCGGGTCCATCGTGGTCTCCGCCAGCTGGTCCGCGTCCATCTCCCCGAGGCCCTTGTACCGCTGGATGTCGTCCTTGTACCGCTTGCCCGCGCGGTCGAGCTTCTTCAGGGTCGCGACGAGCTCCGCCTCGGAGTACGTGTAGACGTACTCGTTCTTGCGCCCGCCTCCCCCGATGACCTCGATGCGGTGCAGCGGCGGGACGGCGGCGTAGACGCGGCCTGCCTCGACCAGCGGTCGCATGTACCGGAACAGCAGGGTGAGCAGCAGGGTGCGGATGTGCGCGCCGTCGACGTCGGCGTCGGTCATCAGGACGATCTTCCCGTAGCGCGCGCCCTCCAGGTCGAACGAGCGGCCGGACCCGGCGCCGACCACCTGGATGATCGCCGCGCACTCGGCGTTCTTGAGCATGTCCGTGACGGACGCCTTCTGGACGTTGAGGATCTTCCCGCGGATCGGCAGGAGCGCCTGGAAGTCCGAGCTGCGCGCCAGCTTCGCGGTGCCCAGCGCGCTGTCGCCCTCGACGATGAACAGCTCGCTGCGCTCGACGTCGTCGCTGCGGCAGTCGGCCAGCTTGGCGGGCAGCGAGGACGTCTCGAGCGCGTTCTTACGGCGCGAGATCTCCTTCTGCTTGCGCGCGGACAGCCGGGCACGCATCTCGCCGACGACCTTGTCGAGCAGCAACGACGACTGCGCCTTGTGGTCCCGCTTCGGGGAGCTGAAGATCGCCGCGAGCTCGGTGTCGATGACCTTGGCGACGATGGCGCGGACCGGTCCGGTGCCCAGCACCTCCTTCGTCTGCCCCTCGAACTGCGGCTCGGCCAGCCGGACGGTGACGACGGCGGTCATCCCCGCCAGCACGTCCTCCTTCTCGATGCGCTCCGAGGTGTCGCGCGACGAGATCTTGAGCCGTCGCGCGTTGGCGTCGACCGCCTTGCGCATCGTGCGCAGGAGGCCGGCCTCGAACCCGGCCAGGTGGGTGCCGCCCTTGGGCGTGGAGATGATGTTGACGAAGCTGCGGACCTCCGTCTCGTAGCCCGTCCCCCAGCGCAGCGCGATGTCCACGTCGCAGGTCCGCGAGACCTCCTGCGCCGTCATGTGGCCGCGCTCGTCGAGGACCGGCACCGTCTCGGTGAACGCCCCCGACCCGGTCAGGTGCCAGGTGTCGGTGACCGCCGTGTCGGGCGCGAGGTGGTCCACGAAGTCGACGACGCCCCCGCTGTGCAGGAACGTCTCCTCGTGCGGACCGTCGGCACCGGGTGTGCCCGCGATGCCGCGCTCGTCGCGCACCGTCAGCGTGAGGCCGGGCACCAGGAAGCTCGTCTGGCGCGCACGCGTGACCAGCTCGTCGTACGCGAAGACGGCCGTCTTGGGGAAGATCTGCGGGTCCGCCCAGTACCGCACGCGGGTGCCGGTCCGGCCCCGGGCGACCTTGCCGCCCACCGTGAGCTCCGACCCGGACACGAACGGCTCGAAGGGGTTGTCCGGGCCGATCCCGGAGCTGTCGTCGAAGATGCCGGGCTCGCCGCGGTGGAACGTCATCCGGTGGGTGCGACCGCCGCGGTCGACCTCGACGTCGAGACGCGCCGACAGGGCGTTCACCACCGACGCGCCGACGCCGTGCAGCCCGCCGGACGCACCGTAGGAGCCGCCGCCGAACTTGCCGCCCGCGTGCAGCTTGGTGAACACGACCTCGACGCCCGTCAGCCCGGTCTTCGGCTCGATGTCCACGGGGATGCCGCGCGCGTTGTCGCGCACCTCGACGGAGGAGTCAGCGTGCAGCACGATCTCGATGCGGTCACCGTGGCCCCCGAGGGCCTCGTCGACCGAGTTGTCGATGATCTCCCAGAGGCAGTGCATGAGCCCACGGCTGTCCGTCGTGCCGATGTACATGCCGGGGCGCTTGCGCACCGCCTCGAGCCCTTCCAGCACCGACAGGTGCCGGGCGGTGTAGCCGGACTGGGGGGAGGTCGTCGTCACGGGGCGATGGTAGTCGCCGTGCCCGACGGGCCGCGGGAACCCGGCCGTCGGCAACGAGCATGTTTCAGGCGTGTCAGGTCTGCTACGCGGTGAGCGAACCACCCGCCCCCGGTGCCGTGGATCCGGCGCCGGGATGGTTCTATTGATCTGTGACCGGGACCATGACGCAACCACTGACCGCGGCCGACCGCTGCGACCGCTGCGGCGCACAGGCCTATGTCCGAGTTGTCCTCGCGGTGGGCGAGCTGCTGTTCTGCGCGCACCACGCGCGCGAGCACGCACCGAAGTTCGCCGAGCTGGCGACCCACGTGCAGGACGAGACCGACCGCCTCCTCGCCGAGCACGGCGCCGGAGCCGGCGCCGCGATCTGACGCAGCGCAGCACCACGACGACGCGAGGCCCGGACCGACAGGTCCGGGCCTCGCGGTCTTATGCTCGGCCCACACCGTGCCGTCCGAGCGATCAGGAGCCGTCCGTGACCCAGCCCGACGTCGACAAGTCCGAACAGCTCGAGCTGGTCAGCCGTGGCCTCCTGCAGGGCGAGGAGGTGCTCGCCGTCTACGACTGCATCGGGACCGGTACCGGCTTCGTCGGGCTGACGACGTTGCGGATCGTCATGCAGGACAAGAGCTTCGTCGGCAAGCGGGTCGCGATCACGTCGATCCCCTACCGGCACGTGCGCTCCGTGTCGGTCGTGAGCAACACGTCGTTCGCCGGCAAGTTCACGTCCAGCAGCAGCATCGCCATCGACGTCGGCGGCGTGGTGCACGAGGCCGACTTCCGGGGCGTGGAGAAGGCGCACAAGGCGCACGACCTGATCCTCTGGTACATCACCCGCTGACCCTCAGGCCAGCACGTCGCTCCACGCGTGCACGCGGTAGGCCCGGACGACGCCGTGCAGCACGAACGGGTCGGTGGCCGCGAACTCCTCCGCGGCCTCCCGCGTCGTCAGCACGCACATCGACCCGTTCACCTCCGGCTGCTCGAACGTCCCGATGGCCGTCAGCAGGCCGCGGGCGGCGAAGCCCTCGTAGTGGGCGACGTGGGCCGCCATGTGCACGGGCGCGAGCGTGAGCACGTCGGGTCCCGACTCGTAGAGCACGACGTACCACACCTGCGTCACCGGGCACCGTCCTCGACGTGTGCCACCAGTCGGCCGAGGATCGTCGCCCACCCCCGGACGTACGAGCCGCCGCGGTAGCCTTCCGGCAGCGCGCACGCGCCGCCGAGCTGCTCCTCGGTCATCCGCTCCCAGCCCCGGTGCTCGACGCTGACCCGCGTGAGCGCGGCGCCCAGCGACCGGAACGTCAGCTCGACCTCCGTCGGCTCCGGGGTGAGCAGCCACGACATCGTGAACCCGTGGGGCGGGTCCCAGGCGACGAGCTCGCCCCAGACGTGCGCGGTGCCGTCGTCCCAGGTCTCGATGACCCTCCCGCCGAGACGGCGCTCCACCGAGACGTCGCGCACCCGGTCACCGCCGGTCGAGAACGGCTCGACCGGCCACCAGAGGCCGATCTCGCGGACGAACACGTCGAACGTCGTCGTCACGTCCGCGCGCACGGTCGTCGCCTGCCGGACCGGCGGGGCCGCGAGCGTGGGCTCAGGCCGTCGCACGGGAGTCCCTCTCGGTGCCGTCGGCGTCCAGCACTCCCGCCTCCCCCTCGACGATCCTCCGTGCGGCATCGAGGGACGCCGCCCAGGTCTCGTCGAGGTAGGCGCGCAACCCGATGAGGCCCTCGGGTCGGGAGCGGTAGAAGTTGCGGGTTCCCTCGGCTCGACGCGTCACCAGACCGGCGTCCTCGAGCACCCGCAGGTGCTGGCTCACGGCGGAGCGGCTCACGTCGAACGCCTCCGCGAGCCGGCCGACGGGGACCTCGTCGTGCGCCAGGAGGGTGAGGATCTCGCGACGCCGGGGCTCGGCCAGCGCGCGCAGGACGACGTCCGTCTGACTCACGCCCACAGCCCCACCGCACGTCCGTCCGGGTCGGCGAGGACCGCGATGCTGCCCTTGCCGACGGAGGGCTCGAGCGGTGCCTCCCCCATCCTGACGACGAGCTGCAGCCAGGACGCACGTCCACGCTCGGGGTCCGTCCTCGCGACCTCGAACCGCACGACGGGTCTGTGCACGATCCACCTCCGGTCCGGCTGGCCTGCCGTCCATCGTCAGTGATGGCTAACCGTTAGTCAAGACTGACGGTATGGTTCCCTGAGCGCACGACGAAGGCCCGGACCGATCCCGGTCCGGGCCTTCGTCGTGGTCGAGCGCTCGCTGTCAGTCCAGGTAGTCCCGCAGGACCTGCGAGCGCGACGGGTGCCGCAGCTTCGACATGGTCTTCGACTCGATCTGACGGATCCGCTCACGCGTCACGCCGTAGACCTTGCCGATCTCGTCGAGCGTCTTCGGCTGACCGTCCGTCAGGCCGAACCGCATCGAGACCACGCCTGCCTCACGCTCGGAGAGCGTGTCGAGCACCTGGTGCAGCTGCTCCTGCAGGAGCGTGAAGCTCACGGCGTCCGCGGGGACGACCGCCTCGGAGTCCTCGATGAGGTCGCCGAACTCGCTGTCGCCGTCCTCGCCGAGCGGGGTGTGCAGGGAGATGGGCTCGCGACCGTACTTCTGGACCTCGACGACCTTCTCGGGCGTCATGTCGAGCTCCTTGGCCAGCTCCTCCGGAGTGGGCTCACGGCCCAGGTCCTGGAGCATCTGCCGCTGGACGCGGGCGAGCTTGTTGATGACCTCGACCATGTGCACCGGGATGCGGATGGTGCGGGCCTGGTCGGCCATGGCGCGCGTGATGGCCTGACGGATCCACCAGGTCGCGTACGTCGAGAACTTGTAGCCCTTGGTGTAGTCGAACTTCTCGACCGCGCGGATCAGACCGAGGTTGCCCTCCTGGATCAGGTCCAGGAACAGCATGCCGCGACCGGTGTACCGCTTGGCCAGGGAGACGACCAGGCGCAGGTTGGCCTCGAGCAGGTGGTTCTTCGCCCGCCGGCCGTCGTTCGCGATCCACTCGAGCTCGCGCTTGATCTTGGGCTCCATGGTGATGCCCGCGTTCAGGCGCTCCTCGGCGAACAGGCCCGCCTCGATGCGCTTGGCGAGGTCGACCTCCTGCTCGGCGTTCAGCAGCGCGACCTTGCCGATCTGCTTGAGGTAGTCCTTGACCGGGTCGGCTGTCGCGCCGGCCGTGACGACCTGCTGGGCGGGAGCGTCGTCGTCGTCGGCGTCGGAGTAGACGAAGCCGCTGTCCTCGCTCTCCTCCTCCTTCGCCGCGGGCTTCTTCTCGCCGTCCTCGGAGTCCTCGTCGTCCGAGTCGGCGGCCTCGTCGACCACCTCGACGACCTCGACCGCCTCGACGACGACCTCCTCGATCGACTCGATGTCCGGCTCGTCGCCCTCGATGACCTCGACCTCGTCGACGTCGTCCGCGACCTTCTTCGCGGTGGCGGACGTGGCGGCGGACTTGGCGGCCGTCTTCGCGGCGGCCGTCTTGGCTGCCGTGGTCTTGGCCGCGGTGGTCTTCGCCGGCGCCTTGGCACGAGCGGTGGCGGCGGGTGCGGCAGCACCTTCCGCGGGGGTCACGACGGCCTTGGTCGAGGGGCGCGCCTTCGCGCTGGTCGCGGCGACGGCACGGGAGGGCGCCGCCGGGGCAGCGGGCTCACGGACGCCGATGCCGGCGGTCGACAAGCCACGGACGACGGCACGCAGGCGCTTGGCGTCCTGGACGTCCGCCTGCTCGCACGCGGTACGCAGCTCCTCGGCGCCCACGGTGCCGTGAGTACGCCCGCGCAGGACGAGGTCCTGCAGGGCGGGGTGCTCGAACTCACGCGGAAGAGCGGGATGCGGGGTCTGGGACGACACGAACGACCTTTCGGCAGCGCGACACCCGGAACGGGGCCGGGAGGTAGATGGATATTGTACCGACCCCGGGGGCCGGTCGGCGCGATCACGGGCACGACGACTCGGCCGTCGCGGACGGCGGTCATGGGGTTCTCGTGCTCAACGAGCGGCGGACGCCAGAGATTCCCGCGCGGACGAGCACGTTCGGCCGATCCCGACGATCAGCCGTCCGGGTGTGTCGGCGGTCGCGTCAGGCGGGGCCGGGCTTGACGGTGAGCACCGGGCACGGGGCGTCGAAGAGCACGCGCTGCGCGTTGGCACCGAGGATGAGCTTGCCGACGGGGCTGCGGCGCCGCAGGCCCAGGACGACCAGCTGTGCGCCGACCTCCTCCGCGGTCAGGATGAGGTCGTCCGCCACGTCACCGCCGCTGAGCAGCCGCACCTCGTGGTCGACGCCCGCGGACGCGAGGTCCGCCCGGACCTGCTCGAGGTCCGACTCGAGCGCGCCGCGCTGCTCCTCCGGAGCATCGGGGCGCGTGCTCACCACGACCACGACCCGCGTGTCGCGCTGCCGTGCCTCCTCGATCGCCGCCCCGAGGGCCGCCCGACCTTCCGGAGTGGCCAGATAGCCGACCACGATGCCCATCGGTCCTCCCCTCGTCCCGCGGCAACACCGCCGTGACCGTGACGCTACCGGAGGCGACGGGCCGCGACGACCTCACCGGTGGGATCTCCTCGCAGGTCAGTCCGTGTGCCGGACCCACCCGGGCGGGATCGCGGCCGCCAACGCGTCGTCGAGGAGCTCCGCGAGGTGGTACTCGGCGTCGGCGTCGAGCGCACCGTCGAGCAGCAGACGCGCCCGCGCGCCGTCGCCGCGCCACCACGCGAGCAGGGCCAGGAGGGTCAGCGCAGGAGCCTGCGCCCCGGTCCTGCCCCGCGCCACGACGGCCTCGAGGACCGCCTCGTGCACCGCCGTGGGCCGGGCAGGCGGGACGATGCCACGGCGCGGGTCGAGGATGAGCGCCAGCGCACCGCCGAGCGCGGCGTCGAGCTCCGGTGTGGACGGGACGGTGCGGACGCAGCGCTCGGGCAGGTCGGAGGTGCCGGGGACCAGCGCGACCAGCACGCCGTCGCGCACGCGGCGGTCGGTGAGCCCGGCCTCGACGCGTCCCCACGGGGCTCCCCCGGATCCCGGCTCGCCCGCCCCGACGATCGCGACCGCCTGTCGCCAGGCCGCGAGGGAGTCTTCCCGCCACCGGCCGACGGCGTCGTCGCCTGCGACCACGGCCTCGGCGCACCGGTCCTCCCACCGGCGCCGGACCCGCGCCGTGGACCGGCGGACGTCGGCGCGCTGCGGCCGGATCCGCGCGACGTCCTCCCGGGAGTCCGCGACGGCGGAGCCGGCGAGCACGAGCGTGGCACCCACCTGGGTGGAGTCGAGGTCGCGCAGCGGCCTGCCACCGGGCGGGCAGCAGTCCTCGGCGCAGTCCAGGCAGAGGTAGCCGGTCGGGGTGACCACCCAGACCAGGACGTCGCCGAGCGCATCCTCCGCCGCCTCACGGAAGTGCCGGGCAGCCACCTGGGCGATGCCGTCCTGCTCACGCGGGTCCCGGTCGGTGTACAGCACGAGGATCGCGCGGCGGCCCCCGTCACGGCCGAGGTGTGCGACGAGCGTCCGGGCGAGCAGGGGACCGTCGGCCGGGTGGGCAAGGTGGGGCAGGTCGACGCGGACGACGAGCCCGACCGCCCCGCGCGGTGGCCGCAGGCTGACGGCGACCGCACTGTCCCGGGGCCGGAAGCCGAGCCGGTGCGGGACGAGCGCGAGGATCTCCTGGGGTTCGCTCACCCGGAGCGTGGTGGTCTGCATGGCGCCAGCCCATCGCAGCGTCGACCGACCGGGGACGCCCGTCGTCGGATCTGTGCACGGCCTCTGCCGAGGACAGGCATGTGGGCGTCTCGGCGTCCCGGGGTGCGACTACCCTGTCGCGATGCCCCGTCCCGCGCCCCTCCCAGCGCGCGCCCGCTCCGGCCTTCTCGCCGCCGTCGTGGCGCTGGCTCTCGGCGTCTCCACGACGGCGTGCACGACGAGCAGCCCCGGGCAGAGCCCTCCCACCGGGAGCGCCGCCGCCCTGGCCACCCCGGAGGCCGCTCCCTCGGAGACGCTGCTGCCCGAGACGGACGACGACGCCCACTCCGCGGTCGGCGAGCTGGTCACGGGCTTCCCCACCGCACTCGTCCCGGTCCCGGACGGTGCCGAGGTCCTGCTCTCGTCGGCGGCGCCTGTCGACGGCACCGACCTGACCGCCGTCAGCCTGAACCTGCGCACGGCCCAGGACGCAGCCGGGCTCCTCGACGCCGTCCGGGCGCCGCTCGTCGCAGCAGGCTTCGTCGAGAACGCGCCACCTGCCGCCGAGCCGGGCCTGGCGGCGCAGTCCACGTTCTCCCGCGGCGACGGCTCCGAGCTGCTCGTCGTCGGCATCCTCGACCGGGACGACGAGCGCACCCTGACGCTCGGGGGGCGGGTCCGCGCGGCGGCGCCGTAGGCTGCCCGCGTGAGCCCCGCGACCCCGTCCCTCGTCGACGTCGAGGACGTCCGAACCCGCATCGACGAGGTGCTGACCAGGCACGTCACCAGCCTGCGCTCCGTGCTCTGCGCGGCGAGCGGCGACGCGGACGTGCTCGCGGACGCGGTCGCCCAGATCCTCACGGGCGGGAAGCGGCTCCGGGCGGCGTTCTGCTACTGGTCCTGGCGAGCCCACGGCGGCCGGGCCGGGACCCCCGAGGCGGACGCGGTGCTGCGCGTCGGCGCTGCGCTCGAGCTGTTCCAGGCGGCCGCACTGTTCCACGACGACGTCATGGACGACTCCGACACCCGCCGCGGCTTCCCCGCCGCGCACCGGGCGTTCGCCGGCCTGCACGCCGAGCGCGGCCTGACCGGGGACGCCGAGCGCTTCGGGATGTCGGCCGCGATCCTGCTCGGCGACCTCACCCTCATCGCGAGCGAGCAGGAGTTCGCAGGGGCACTGGCCCTGCAACCGCTCGCTCGGGCCGAGCGGGCCCGCGCCGTGTTCGACCTGATGCGGACCGAGGTCACCGTCGGGCAGTACCTGGACGTGCTGGCGCAGGCGCTGCCGTGGGGTGACGACCCGGCGTCGGACGAGGCACGCGCACGCGAGGTCATCCGCGCCAAGGCAGCCCGGTACAGCGTCGAGCACCCCATCGTCCTGGGCGCATCCCTCGCCGACGCCGGCGAGGAGGAGCTCCAGGCCTGCCGCACGCTCGGGCTGCCGCTGGGTGAGGCGTTCCAGCTCCGCGACGACCTGCTCGGGGTGTTCGGCGACCCGCGGACGACCGGCAAGCCCGCGGGGGACGACCTGCGCGAGGGAAAGCGCACGATCCTGGCCGCCCGGGCCATGGCCCGGGCACGTGCCTCGGCCGACGAGGCGACCGTGGAGCTGCTGCGCACGCGTCTCGGCGACCGTGCGCTCACGGACGCCGACGTCGTCACGCTCGCCACGGCCATCCGCGACACCGGCGCCCCCGACGACGTCGAGGCGCTCATCGACGACCTGGCCGGCCGCGCTTTCGCCCTCATGGACGCGCGGCCCTGGGAGGAGCCGGCGCGCACGCAGCTGATCGGGCTCGCGCACGCGGCCGTCGACCGGCGCGCCTGAGCCGGCGGGTCAGAGCTCTGCTGCGGCCCTGCGCCGGATCTCGGTCTTGCGCCCCGTGCGCAGCGCCTCGATCGGCGTCCCCGGCAGGGAGTCGTCGGGGGTGAAGAGCCACTCGATGGCTGCCTCGTCGGAGAACCCGGCGTCCGACAGGACCGTCAGCGTGCCCTGCAGGGAGGCGAGGACCGTCCACGGCTGCCCCGCGTCGGGGGTGGTCGGCTGAGCCGGGTTGGCGAGGTGCCCCGGCACGAGGAACGCGGCGGGCACGACGAAGATGCGCGGGTCGCCGCGCCGGACGCCGATGATGCGGCGCTCCTGCACGATCCGGCGCACCTTCGAGGCGTCGAGGCCGAGCCGGTCGGCGACATCAGGGATGGTGAGCCACTCGTCGACCAGCCGGTCGAGGGTCTCTGCAGAATCGTTCACCCGACAAGAGTACGCATCGTTGAATTACACCCCCGCAATTCCCCCGCGCGCTTTCCCCCCGTGCAGTATTCGGATACGTTCGCATTCTGTCACTCCAGTCACACAGGCACCATCCGTTCACTTCCGCACCATGAGGTAGGCACCATGTCGCACCACCAGGCCACCGCCCGCCGCGTCGCCACCGGGACCGGCGCGACGCTCGCGCTGGCTGTCGTCGGGGTGACCGCCACCGCAGGTGCGGCCCACGCCGACGAGTCGTACACGGTCCGCAGCGGCGACACCGTCAGCCACATCGCCACCCGCAGCGGCACCACCGTGGCCGCGATCGCTCGCGCCAACGCGCTGGGGGACGCCTCCCGGATCCGGATCGGTCAGGTGCTGACCATCCCGACCGCCGCCGCCCCCGCTCCCGCCGCCGTGGCGCCTGCGCCCGTGGCCGCCGCCTACAAGGTCGTCCCCGGTGACACCGTCAGCAGGATCGCCGCGAAGCACGGCACCACCGTCGCGGCCGTCGTCGCGGCGAACGGCCTCGACTCCCGGGCGTTCATCCGCATCGGCCAGATGCTGTCGATCCCGGGAGCCGGTGGCGCCGCAGCGGCCGCGCCCGCTCCTGCCGCCGCGGCTCAGGCCGCAGGGTCCGTCTCGCACACCGTCCGGTCCGGCGACACCGTCACCGCCATCGCCGCAAAGCACGGCGCCACCGTCGCCGCGGTCGTCGCGGCGAACGGCCTCGACTCCCGGGCCATGATCCGCATCGGGCAGACCCTCACCGTGCCGGTGCCCGTCGCCGCGCCGTCCACGGCGACGGTCGGCAACACGTTCGCCGGGCGCACCTATGCCGACTCGGTCGTCGCCGCCGCGAACGCGAACCTCACCACGCTGCGCAGCTCCCCGACGCCGTCGAAGGCAGAGATGCAGGCCAAGATCGTCGCGACGGCCCGCGCCATGGGGGTCGACCCGGCCCTGGCCCAGGCGGTCGCGTTCCAGGAGTCGGGGTTCAAGCACGCGGTCGTCTCCCCCGCCAACGCGATCGGCACCATGCAGGTCATCCCCACGTCGGGACAGTGGGCGTCGGACCTCGTGGGTCGCCAGCTCAACCTCGTGAACCCGGACGACAACGTGACGGCGGGCGTCGCCATCCTGCGCGCGCTCGTCGGGAACGCCCCCGACCTGCCCACGGCGATCGCCGGGTACTACCAGGGCGCGTCCTCCGTGAAGAAGAACGGCATGTTCGCGGACACGCGGCGCTACGTCGCCAACGTCCAGACGCACATGACGCGGTTCCGCTGAGGCCCCGCCTACGGCATCTGGGGCACCCGCGACCGTAGACTCCCTGGCGTGGGAGCCACCGTCACCGATCCGTTCGTCGGCCGCCTGGTCGACAGCAGGTACGAGGTCGTGTCCCGCATCGCGCGCGGGGGCATGGCCACCGTCTACCTGGCCGTCGACCGTCGCCTGGACCGGGACGTCGCACTGAAGGTCATGCACGCGCACCTCGCCGAGGGCACGTCGGGCTCCGACTTCGTCGCCCGGTTCCGGCGCGAGGCCCGGACGGCCGCCCGCCTCACGCATCCCGGTCTCGTCGGCGTGTACGACCAGGGCGTCGACGGCGAGACCAGCTACCTGACGATGGAGTACATCGACGGGTGCAACCTGCGCCGGCACATCGGCGAGCGCGGTGCCCTGACGGTGGGCGACGCGCTGCGCATCGGCGAGAGCGTGCTCGACGCGCTGGCGGCGGCGCACCGCGTGGGCCTGGTGCACCGGGACATCAAGCCCGAGAACGTGCTGCTCGCCTCCGACGGTCGCGTGAAGCTCGCGGACTTCGGCCTGGCGCGCGCCGTCACCGAGGTCACCGCGACGACCACCGGGACCGTGCTCGGCACCGTGGCGTACCTCGCGCCCGAGCTCGTCGTCCGTGGCGACAGCGACGCCCGCACCGACGTGTACGCCTGCGGGATCCTGCTGTACGAGATGCTCACCGGCCGCCAGCCGTTCACCGGCGAGACCCCCATCCAGGTGGCGTTCCAGCACGTCAACAACGACGTCCCGGCACCCTCGGAGCTCGTCGGCTGGCTCCCCATCGAGATCGACGACGCCGTGCGGGCCCTCGCCGCCCGCGACCCCGACGACCGACCGGTGGACGCCGCGGCCGCGCTCGCGCTGCTCCGCCGGACCCGCGCCGCCCTCGACGACGACACCCTGGCGCGTCACGCCGCGGTCGCCCCGTCGATCGTGCTCCCCACGGCGACCGACCCCGCGGAGACCGACCTCGAGGCGCCCGGGTCGGACGACGACTCCCGCGACGACGAGTCCGTGGCGGGCGCCGATGACGAGACCACCCTCATCGAGACCGGCGACGGGCGCGGGACGACGGTCGCGCTGCCGATCGGCCTCGGCGTCGGCGTCGAGGTGCTGACCGCTCCCCCGGCCGACCCGCCGCGCACCCGGCACCGCGCCCGCTGGGTCGTCCTGCTGGCGGTGCTCGCAGCCCTCGTCGGCGCCGGCACGTGGTGGTACCTGCAGGTCGGGCCGGGCGCCTACACCACGGTCCCGACGATCATCGGCCAGAGCGAGGCCGAGGCGATCACCATCCTCGACCGCGCCGGGCTCGCCGCCGACCCGACAGCCGCGTTCGACGCCGAGGCGCCGGCCGGCGAGGTCGTCGCGACGGACCCCGGCCAGGGCGACCGCATCCGCAAGGACGGCACCGTCGCGTTCACGGTGTCCAAGGGCCCCGACTACGTGGCGTTCCCCGAGGGGGTCGTCGGCGCGATGCAGGCCGACGCCGAGGCAGCCCTCGTCGCCGCGGGCCTCAAGGCCACCTACGCCGAGCCCGAATACAGCGACACGGCGCCGAACACCACGATCATCAGCGCGACCCTCCCGGACGGGACCGCCGCCGAGCCCGGTGCCCAGACGATCCGGGACACCGAGGTGCGGCTCACCGTCTCCAAGGGGCCGGAGCCGGTCACGATCACGTCCGTCGTCGGCATGACCGTCGCGGACGCGACCGCCCAGCTCGAGCCCGACAGGCTCGCGCTCGCGCCGACGGAGGTCTACAGCGACACCGTCGCTCCCGGCCTGATCGTCGACCAGAGCCCCGTCGCGGGCGCCGAGGGGCACCGCGGGGACACCATCGCGGTCAACGTGTCCAAGGGCCCGGAGTTCGTCACCATGCCGAACGTCGTCAGCAAGCAGTTCGACGCCGCCAAGGCCCAGCTGGAGAAGCTGGGGCTCACGGTGAAGCGAGAGAACGTCCTCGGTGGCATCTTCGGCACCGTCCGGGTGCAGAGCGCCCCGGCGGACCAGCCCGTGAAGGTCGGGACGGAGATCCTCCTCACCGTCGTCTGACACGACGCAGCCCGGCACCGCGCGAGGCGGGCCGGGCTGCGTCCGTACCAGAGCTCAGGACGCGCGGAGCAGCTCCACGACCTGGAACGCCATCTCCAGCGACTGCTGGTGGTTCAGGCGCGGGTCGACGAGCGTCTCGTACCGCCGCGCGAGGCCCTCGTCGTCGATCTCCTCGGACCCACCCAGCACCTCGGTGACGTCGTCGCCGGTGAGCTCGATGTGCAGCCCGCCGGGCACGGTGCCGAGCCCGCGGTGCACCTCGAAGAAGCCGGCGACCTCGTCCATGACGTCGGAGAACCGTCGCGTCTTGTACCCGGACGCCGACGTGATCCCGTTGCCGTGCATCGGGTCGCAGACCCAGGTGACCGGTCGACCGTCCGCGGTCACCTTCTCCACCAGCGCGGGCAGCAGGTCGCGGACCTTCCCGGCGCCCATGCGGGTGATGAACGTGATGCGGCCGGCCTCGCCCTGCGGGTTCAGCTTGTCGATAAGCGCGAGCGCGTCGTCACCCGACGTCGTCGGGCCCAGCTTGATGCCCAACGGGTTCTGCACGCGCGAGAAGTAGTCGACGTGCGCGCCGTCGAGCTGACGGGTCCGCTCACCGATCCACACGAAGTGCGCCGAGCAGTCGTACGGGAGCCCGGTCCGCGAGTCGATGCGGGTCAGCGGGCGCTCGTAGTCGAGCAGCAGACCCTCGTGGCTGGAGAAGAAGTCGACCGACCGGAGCGCGTCGAAGTCGGCACCGCAGGCGGCCATGAAACGGATGGCCCGGTCGATCTCCGCCGCGATCTCCTCGTAGCGCGAGTACGACGGGTTGGCCATGAAGCCGCGGTTCCACTCGTGCACGCGCAGCAGCGACGCGAAGCCACCCGTGGTGAACGCCCGGATGAGGTTCAGCGTCGACGCGGACGTGTGGTACGCCTCGAGCAGCCGCTGCGGGTCCGGCGTGCGGGCCTCGGGCGTGAACTCGTAGTCGTTGATGATGTCGCCGCGGAACGCCGGCAGCGTGACCCCGTCACGGGTCTCCGTGTCCGAGCTGCGGGGCTTGGCGTACTGCCCGGCCATCCGGCCCATCTTGATGACGGGCAGGCTCGCGCCGTACGTGAGCACGACCGCCATCTGCAGGATCGTCTTGATCTTGTTGCGGATGTTGTCCGCGGTCGCGGTGCTGAACGTCTCCGCGCAGTCCCCGCCCTGGAGCAGGAACGCCTCACCGCGACCGGCGGCGGCCAGCTGGGCGCGCAGGTGGTCGGCCTCGCCCGCGAAGACGAGCGGGGGGAGCGTGGACAGCCGCGCGGTCACGGCGTCGAGGGCCGTCGCGTCCGGCCACTGGGGCTGCTGGAGAGCCCCCATCGAGCGCCAGGCGTCCAGCCCGGCGACGACCTGCGGGTCCGGCTCGACGCTCATGAGTGGCTCGCCGGGACCAGGGGCTGACCGATGTCCTGCAGGAGCGCACCGAACCACGGCTGCGAGACGTCGAACGCCTTGCCGCCCGCGATGCGCGGGAACTCGATGGCACGCAGCACGTCGCCCTGCTCCTCGTCGTGCCCGATCACGCCCGACTCGCCGCGCAGGGCGGACTCGACGGCGAGGTCGGTCATCGACTTGATGAGCCGCAGGTCCTCCGCGTTCGCGGCCGCGGCGCGCGAGTAGTACCCGGACTTCTGCACCATCGTCTTCTCGGCGCCCAGCTTCTCCCCGAACTGCTTGGCGAACCACTGTCCCGGGTTCACGGTGTCGAGCTTCACGTGCCCGAACGGGTCGCGCTCGACGGGCGTGCCGGCGGCCTCGAGCTGCTCGACGATCTCGTGCATCCCGGCACCCTCGGACAGGAAGATGTTGACGTTGCCCTGCTCGTCCATGATCGCCTTGAGGCGCGCGGCCTCGGCGTCGATGTCGAGCGCGAGCTCCGGCACGAAGACGGCGTGGATGTCCCAGCGCTCCCGCGTGAGACCGATGCCGGGCACCCACTCCTGGGTGTCGAGCCACTTGCGGTACTCAGCGGCAGCCGCGGCGGTGAGCCACCCGCAGTGCCGGCCCATGACCTCGTGCACGATCAGCATGCGCGGGCCGGACCGGTGCTCGCCGATGATGTTCGCGGCGAACCCGGCGGCCTCCTCGGCCGCCGTCCAGGCGCCCAGGGACTGCTTGATGGGCACGACGTCGTTGTCGATCGTCTTGGGCAGGCCGACGACGGTCAGGTCGTAGCCGTTCTCGTGCAGGTAGGCGGCGAGGTCTGCGGCGGTCGTGTTCGTGTCGTCGCCACCGATGGTGTGCAGCACGTCGACGCCGTCGGCCTTGAGCTGCTCGGCCGCCACCTGCAGCGGGTCCTGGCCCTCCTGGACGAGCCCACGCTTGACGCAGTCCTTCGCGTTGGTGAGCTTGACGCGCGAGTTGCCGATCGGCGAGCCGCCGAACTTGTGCAGCAGGCCGGCCTTCGCGCGCGTCTCGTCGTCGACGACGATCTTGTCGCCGCGCAGGAGGCCGTAGTAGCCGTGCTGGTAGGCGATGATCTCGATGTCGGGAGCGATCTCCGTGTACCGCTCGATGAGCCCGCCGACGGCGGACGACAGGCACGGGGCGAAGCCACCTGCGGTCAGGAGGGCGACGCGACGAACCGACATGAGACACACCTCTCGTAGACAACCTTCGGCACACCCGCAACGGCGGCGCACCACGACGTCGGCGCTGCGGCCGACCGCGTCATCCTACTGACGTCCCGCTCTCGTCCTGCGGCGGTACCGGCACCTGGACGTCCGGCACGGGACGACCGCCCGGGGCGGCCGGCAGGTGGTCGGCGGCGTCGCCCGCGACGGCGGGGTGACCGGTCGCGATCCGGGCCTTCTGCGTGGCCGCGTAGACGTCCACGTACTCCTGACCGGACAGGCTCATCACCGCGTACATGATCTCGTCGGTGACCGACCGCAGGATGAACCGGTCGTTCTCCATCCCCTGGTAGCGGCTGAAGTCGAGCGGCTCCCCGATGACGACGCCGATGCGCATGACCTTCGGGATCCGCCGGCCGGGGGGCTGCGCCTCGTCGGTACCGACCATCGCGACCGGGATCACCGGGGCGCCCGACTCCAGGGCCAGCCGTGCGATGCCCGTCTTGCCGCGGTACAGGCGGCCGTCGGGGCTGCGGGTGCCCTCGGGGTAGATGCCGAAGAGGTCCCCGTCCGCCAGGCGGCGCAGGCCCGTGCGCAGCGCGGCCTCGCTGGCCTTGCCGCCCCCACGGTCCACCGGGATGGTCCCGACGCCGCGCATGAACCCCGCGGTCAGCCGGCCCTTGATCCCGGCACCGGTGAAGTACTCCTGCTTGCCGATGAACACGAGCTCACGGTCGAGGACCAGGGGCAGGAAGAACGAGTCGATCACCGCGAGGTGGTTGCTCGCCAGGATGGCGGCACCCTCCTCCGGCACGTTCTCGGCGCCGCGCACCCACGGCCGGTAGACGAGGTGCAGCAGCGGGCCCACGAACACCCGCTTCATCAACCAGTAGAACAACGGCTCACCTCTCGACCCGACACACGGACTGTCCGTCCACCCGAGCCTGGTGCTCGCTCCTGACGACCCCTTGCAGCAACCGGAGCCGAGCGCGAAGCACCCCGACTGCTCGGTCCGACTCTAGAGTGCTCCTATGGCACCTCGCCCTGACGACTCCGACGACGGCGTCCAGCCGACGGGCGCCGACGTCCCGCCGCCGTCGCCCGACGCCTCCGGCGAGCTGCCCGATCATGCCGCACCACCGGACCCCACCGACGACGAGGTCTGGGCGGCGATCGTCGCCGAGCTGGGCGAGCTCGACGGGTACGACGGCGTCGAGCAGTCCCCGGAGCCCGAGAGCGTCCCGCCCGCAGGTGCCGGCACGGAGCCCGCCTCGGGCCTGTCCTTCCCGGTCGCTCCATGGGTCGCTGACCGGCGTGTCGTGCGTCCCGCCGCGGACGCGTCGCCGGAGCTCAGCGGTCGGGACTGGGACGGCACCGCGCAGATCGACGACGCCGAGGCGAGCATCGACGCCGAGGAGCACTTCGTGCCGCCCGACCCCGGACCCGTCCTGGGCGGCGACCCGCTGCTCACGATGGCATGGTGCGCTGCGGCGGGTGTGCCGATCTTCCTGCTCGTCGTGCTCGTGGTCTGGCGTGACGCTCCCCCCGCCCTCGTGCAGGCGGCGGCAGCGCTCTTCGTCGTCGGCGTCGGCGTGCTGCTGTGGCGTATGCCGCACCGGCGGGACCCCGACGACGACGACACCGGCGCGGTGGTCTGACCGGCTCGGGCGACCGTCGTGACCGGCACCCCGTCGTCAGCCGCGCGCGAGGTCGGCCGCGCCGACCAGGCCCGCGTCGTTGCCCATCGACGCCACGACGATCGCCGCCTCCGGACGGTGGCCGCGGCCCGAGAGCTGCTCGGCGAAGGCCTTGCGTGCGGGCGCCAGGAGCAGGTCGCCCGCGTCGGCCACGCCGCCGCCGACGACGATCAGGGCGGGGTCGAGGAGCGCCGTGGCGGACGCGGCACCCTCGCCGACCCAGCGGCCGAGCTCGGTGAGCAGCTCGACGGCGAGCGGGTCGCCCTCCTGCGCCGCCTGGGTGACCTGCGGGCCGGTGAGCTTGTCGACGTTGCCGCCCGCGAGCTCGAGCAGGCGCGTCGCCCGCTCCGGGTTGATGATCACGGTCGCCTGCGCGTCCCGGACCAGCGCGCTGCCGGAGGCGTACTGCTCCCAGCAGCCCTCGTGACCGCAGCCGCAGTAGTGCCCGCCGGGGACCACGCGCATGTGGCCGATCTCGGCGGCGACACCCCACGCACCACGGACGAGCTTCCCGTTGGAGACGATGGCACCGCCCAGACCGGTGCCCACGGTGAGCATGAGCATGTCGTCGACGTCGCGCGCCGCACCGAACTGGAACTCGGCCCAGCCGGCCGCGTTGGCGTCGTTCTCGACCACGATCAGGACGTCCTCGTCGCCGAGGATCGCCTGGACCTTCTGCCGCAGCGGGTAGTCGCGCCACGCGATGTTCGGCGCGAAGAGCACCGAGGAGCGGTCCGCGGACACGAACCCGGCCGCCGCCACGCCGACGGCGCCGACCTCGTAGGAGGTGCTGAGCTCGAGGTAGACCTCGGCGATCGCCCTGTCGATGCCCGCCACGTCGTCCGGGGACGTGTCGCGACGCGTCTTGGCAAGGATCGTGCCGTCCTCGTCGACGACGCCTGCCGCGATCTTCGTCCCGCCGATGTCCACACCGATGGCGTGCATGTTCGTGTGTGCTCCTACGCGCTCGTACCCGTGCTCGCTACCGTCCGGTGCGGGCTCCCACGCTATCCGCCTGCGCGGCCCTGGGCTCACACGCCCGACGGGACCGCCACCTGCCCGCCGCAGAGCGTACCCATTCGGGTGCTCCCTGCGCCGGGCCGCACGTCCCGTATCCTCAGGGCACACTTCGCCCCTCTGTCACTGGAGCCAGCATGGACGAGTTCCACCTCCCGTTGCGCGTCGAGGTCGACCCCTCGAAGAATCTCAACGACCTGTTCGCCGAGCGCGTCGCCAGCACGCCCGACGGAGTGCTCGTCGAGCACAAGTCGCAGCAGGACGGCCCGTGGATCCCGCTCACCGCGCGGGAGTTCGACGCCGAGATCGTGGCCGTCGCGAAGGGTCTCGTCGCGCGTGGCGTCGAGCCCGGGGACCGCGTCGGGATCATGTCGCGCACCCGCTACGAGTGGTCGCTGCTCGACTGGGCCGTGTGGGCCGCCGGCGCCGTGCCGGTCCCGCTGTACGAGACCTCGTCGGCCGAGCAGGTCCTGTGGATCCTGACGGACGCGGACGTCTCCCTGCTCGTGGTCGAGTCCGCCGCGCACGCGGCCGTCGTCGACGAGGTCCGCGCCGAGGCGCCCCACCTGCGTGAGCTGCTCGTCATCGACGACGGCGCCGTCGACACGCTCGTCACGGGCGGCACCGAGGTGACCGACGACGAGATCGCCCGGCGCCGTGCGCTCGCGTCGCTGAGCGACGTGTCGACGATCATCTACACGTCGGGCACCACCGGCCGCCCCAAGGGCGTCGAGCTCACGCACGGCAACTTCTACGAGCTGACCGTCAACGCCGTCGCGGACCTGCACGAGGTGTTCAGCGAGCCCGGTGCCCGCACCCTGCTGTTCATGCCTCTCGCGCACGTCTTCGCGCGGTTCATCGAGGTGCTGTGCATCCCGGCCGGCGCGGTCCTCGGGCACAGCCCCAGCACCGTGACGCTCCTGGAGGACCTCGGCACGTTCCGGCCGACGTTCATCCTCGCGGTGCCCCGCGTGTTCGAGAAGGTCTACAACTCCGCCGAGCAGAAGGCCGCCGCCGCCGGCAAGGGATCGATCTTCCAGCGGGCCGCCAAGACCTCGATCGTGTACTCGCGCGCTCTGGACAACCCGCGGGGACCGAGCCCGTGGCTGCGCCTCCAGCACAAGGTCGCGGACGCTCTGGTGCTGCACAAGCTGCGCAACGCGCTCGGGGGCCAGGCGCGCTGGGCCGTGTCGGGCGGCGCGCCCCTCGGCGAGCGCCTGGGCCACTTCTACCGTGGCCTCGGCCTGAACGTCCTCGAGGGTTACGGCCTGACGGAGACCACCGCTCCCGCGACCGTCAACCGGCCCGGCCGGGGCACCAAGATCGGCACGGTCGGGCTCCCGCTGCCCGGCAGCGGCGTCCGGATCGCTGCCGACGGGGAGATCGAGCTGCAGGGCATCCAGGTGTTCCGCGGCTACCACAACAACGAGGCCGCGACGGCGGAGGCCATGCACGACGGCTGGTTCCGGACCGGGGACCTGGGATCGCTCGACGACGAGGGCTACCTGCGGATCACGGGACGCAAGAAGGAGATCATCGTCACGGCCGGCGGCAAGAACGTCGCCCCCGCGGTGCTCGAGGACCGTATCCGTGCGCACCCGCTGGTCAGCCAGGTCGTCGTGGTCGGCGACCAGCGCCCCTACATCGGTGCGCTCATCACGCTCGACCCCGAGGGTGTGCCCGGCTGGCTGGCCGCCCACGGCAAGCCGACGATGACGCTCGCGGAGGCGAGCAAGGACGCCGACGTCCTGGCGTCGCTGGACAAGGCCGTCGAGAAGGCCAACAAGGCGGTGTCGCGAGCGGAGTCGGTGCGCAAGTACCGCATCCTCGACACGGACCTCACCATCGCCAACGGCTACCTCACGCCGAAGCTGAGCATCCGCCGCAGCGAGGTGCTGAAGGACTACGCAGGCGAGGTCGACGCGCTGTACGAGGGGCCGGCGCAGGACTGACGGCTCACACGGCACGCACCAGTCGCAGGGGCGGGACGAGTCCCGAGGCCGC
Organism: Cellulomonas terrae; assembly: GCF_007990265.1. Taxonomy (GTDB): domain Bacteria; phylum Actinomycetota; class Actinomycetes; order Actinomycetales; family Cellulomonadaceae; genus Cellulomonas; species Cellulomonas terrae. The sequence goes on along the minus strand of NZ_BJWH01000002.1, from coordinate 60,892 downwards.
GAGCACGCCGATGGCGTGCTGTTCCGCGGCGTCGAGCTCGACCGCCCCTGCGGCCGTGGCCGCGGAGACCGGCACGGGCGGAGCCGCGCGCACAGGGATGGTCAGGAACGTCACGACGCAGTCCGCGCACGCGGTGGCGCGCGCCGTGCAGGTGTCGCAGTCGATGATCATGGGTCGGACGCTAGCCACGACCACCGACACCGGGTCTCAGAGCCGCTGCAGGCGAGCGACGAGGGTGCTCGACGGCACGACCCACGCGCCCGCGGTCTCGACGTCGCGGACCACCTCCCGGTCGCTCGTCACGACGACCAGCACGCGTCCCGGCGGCTCCGCCTGGACGAGCCGGCGGATGAGGTCGTCGGCGATCTCCCCCACCGCGAACAGCACGCGGACCCCTCGTGCGTACCCGCCGGGAGGGTGCGTCTGACCTTCCTGGCCGTCGAAGCAGCACGTCACCTCGGCGCCCGTGCGGGCGGCGACCACGGCGAGGCCGTCGACGAGGCGGCGTCGCTGCTCCGCCAGGGACAGCTCCCCGAACCCGGACTTGGACACGTTGTAGCCGTCCACGACCAGGTGCGCCCAGGGCTGGCGCAGCAGCTCGTCGAGGAGGGCGGGGTCGTCCACCGAGCGTCCGCGCGAGCCCGGCCGCACCACGGCCCGCTCGGTGGGCGGGCTCACGAGGTCGGCGGGGAGGTCCGCCACGGGCGGCAGTGCCAGCTCGGACCGCAGGCCGCTCGCGGCGTCGACGATGGTGTCGAGAAGCAGACGCACCCGGACGTCGGCGAGCTTGCGCGCCGCACGCAGCTCCGCGCGGGCAGCGGTGCGCTCCGCGTTCGCGGAACGTCGCTCGTCGAGCGCCTGCCGCAGGTCGGCCTCGGCACGGGACCGCGCGACCTCGGCCGCGTCGAGCGAGGCTCGGGCGTCGTCGGCCGCCCGTCGCCCCTCGCTGCGTGCGCGGTCCGCGTCCGAGCGCAGCCGCCGGAGCTCGCGCTGGAGCGCCACGAGCTGCTCCTGGGCAGCGCGTGCCTCGTCCCGTGCCGCGGCGGCGTCCGACCGGAGCCGTTCTGCCTCGGCCTGGGCACGCTCGAGCCGGGCCCTCACCTGTGCGGCGTCGGCTCCGGCGTCGGACTCGTCCGCGGGCAGCAGGTCGCGCCACACCGCGGCGCCCAGGAGCCAGGCACCCACGGCCGCCCGCATGGCCGGGCGGGTGGGCTCGTCGGCGTCGGCGGCGAGGCTCCCGGCGAGCTCGGGGTTGTCCTGCGCCCACACCCGCGCCACCCGGGCGCGGAAGGCGTCGTCCTGCAGCGCCACCCACAGCGGCCCGGCGCCCGCCGTCGCGCGGCGTCGTGGCGCGAACCGGTGCACCGCGCGCAGCGACTGCGGGACCTCGGCCGGCTCGGCCGCACCGAGCACGTCCGCCGCGACCTGCACGAGCGCTGCGCGCAGCGCCGACGGCACCTCGCCGGCGTCGTCGCCGGCCGCTCCCGCACCACCCATGCCCTGCACCCTAGGTCGCCCCACGACGTGACGCGGCCCGACGGCCACCCCGGCGAGGGTGGACGTCGGGCCGCGTCCTGTGCCGACGTCAGGGGGTCGTGGCGCCCAGGACGTACGAGCCGGAGCCGGAGTACGCCAGCACGACGTACCGGTAGGTGCCGGACGTGCCGTTGTACGTGAACGCCTCGTTGTTCGACGAGGTCGTGCCCTGCGCGACGGTCGACCACGACGACCCGCTGCGCTTCTGCAGGTAGAGGTCGAAGTCGGCGCCGGACGGTCCCGCGAGGCACAGGCGGAAGGTGCCGCTGCGTGTCACGGTCACGGACCCGCCGGACGGCTGCGCGACCGCTGCCCCGGAGCTGAGCGAGCCCTGGTAGCTGGCCGAGTAGCCCGAGCACGACGTCGTCGGAGGCGGCGTGGTTCCTTCACCGGTGGTCAGCGTGAGGCCGTAGGCCGAGAGGATCTCGTTGACGGGCTGGAAGTACGTGGTGCCGCCCGAGGAGCAGTTGCCGGACCCGCCGGACGTCACGCCCTGCGCCTGCGTGCCTGCGATCAGAGAGCCGCCCGAGTCACCGGGCTCGGCGCACACGTTCGTGCGGATCAGCCCGCTCACCGTGCCCTGCGCGTACGTGACGCTCGCGCCACGGGCCTGGATCGTGCCGCAGCGCCACCCCGTGGTCGACCCGGACCGGCAGACCGAGGCGCCGATCGCCGCGTCCGTCGACCCGGCCACGCTGACCCGGGAGCCGTCGTAGCGGTTCACCGCCCCGACGGGCGTGTTGCCCGAGGCGGCCCGGACCCACGCGTAGTCGTTGCCGGGGAAGCTCGACCCGGCGAACGTCCCGCTCGGCGACGTCGTCGTCGCGCCCGACCGGCCGCAGTGTCCCGCGGTGACGAACCCACCGGTCACGGCGAACCCGACGGAGCAGCGCGAGCCGCTGCCGATGTAGTAGGCGTTCCCGCCGATGATGTCGATGTAGGTCCGGGGCGCCTCCTGCGTGGCCTCGAACGTCACCGACCCCGCCGGGACTCCCGCGCGCTCGACCAGGGCCTGCGCCGCGGCCTCACCACCGGCGCGCACCGAGACGACGACGGAGTTGGTGGCGACGTCCACGTACCAGCTGGGGACCTGGTCGGCGGTGGCCGGGATCGCCGCGTCGAGAGACGCCTGCCAGCTCTGCAGCTCGGCCAGCGTGTCGTCGACCACGACCGCCTTCGCGCCCGAGGCCTGAACTGCTGGCGCGGCGCTCCGGTCGGCGACGCCGACGTACAGCACGTTCTTCGTGGGATCGACCCAGGCGCCTGCGAAGCTGGCGCCGAGCTTGCGCTCCAGGGCGTCCTCGATCCCTGCCGCCCGGGACTGGAAGGTCAGCCGCGCTGCCGCGTCCGACCTGCTGATCCCGAGGTCCCGTTCCAGGGCGCGGGCGATGCCGGGGTCGACCTTCTGCACGATGCCGAGGTCGTGGGGGCTGGTGGATCCGGGGTCGGACGCTGCGGCAGTCGATCCGACCGCCAGCGGTCCGGCGACGAGCGCACCGGCCGCACAGGCCGTGACTAACGCTCGCCAGGTGTGTCGCGTCATCTCTGTCGTCCCTCCGTCGTCACTTCGGCCGGGTAGGCCGGTTGTCACAGTACGGATGACAGCTGTCGAAGCGCTAGATCACTCGCGGGCCATAGCACCGCGGTTATGCCCTGGGGGTCAGCCAGTCGACGAAGCGAGGGCTGCTGCGGCTGACCGCCTCGGCGTGCGCGCCGGCGGCGGCGTCGACGACACCCGCGACCGGCAGCGCCGCGCTCTCGTCCCGCCACCCGACGTGGTGCGCCCACACCAGCGGGGCGCCCGCGAGCGGGACCACCGAGACCCCCGGGGTGTCCGGGAACGTCGGCTGCACCAGGGCGACACCGTGCCCGGCGCGCACCAGGTCGACGCACGCAGCACGGTCCGCCTCGCTCACCTTTCCCGGTGTGAAGCCCGCCCGTGCGCACGCGGTGACGAAGCACCGTTGGAAGCAGCCCGCGCCGGTCACCCCGAACCACTCCGCGTCCGCGAGGTCCCCCAGGGTGACCATCGGACGCGCCGCGAGCGGGTGGTCGTCGGGGACCAGCACGAACACCGGGTCGGTGCTCACCCGCGACCACCGGACCCCGTCCACGACCGGCGGCTCGGCCGTCCCGCACAGTCCGACGAGCCCGACGTCGAGCGACCCCGACGCCAGCTGGTCGGAGACACCGTCGACGTCGGGCAGCGTCACGCTCGTGACCTCGACGTCCAGCTCCGAGATCAGCCGGTTGACGAAGAGGCCGCCCAGCGCGGTGCTCGCCGTGCCCACCCGCACCGACCGGGTCCGCACCTGCGTGCCGGCCACGATCCGGTGCGCGTCCTCGACGAGCGCCGCCATCGCCGGGAGCAGGACCTTGGCCCGGCCGAGGACGAACTCCCCCAACGCCGTCGGACGCGCCCCGCGCTGGTCGCGGGTGAACACCGCGGCCCCGAACGTCTTGTCGATCCGGTTGAGCTGGGCGGTCAGGGCCGGCTGCGAGAGACCGAGGGCGCTGGCCGCACGCGTCACCGAGCCCTGCTCCGCGACGGTGACGATCAGGCGCAGGTGACGCAGCTCGAGCTCCATCGGTCGAAACTATCGACCTGTCACCCTCGAGGGGAGGTCCGGCCACGACCCACCGCCTCCAGGTCCCGGTCGTGTCGGTGGCCGTGGGTAGCGTCCGGGGCATGTCGACCGTCCGCCGCCTGCGCCCCGTCTGGGCGGACGCCTCGCCCCACCCCGTCGGGCAGCCGGTCCAGCTCAGCCTGGAGGACCTGGGGACGCCGCTGTCGGACGTCACGTTCGTCGTCGTCGACCTGGAGACCACGGGGGGCACCCCGGCGGACTGCGCGATCACCGAGATCGGGGCGGTCAAGGTGCGCGGCGGCGAGGTCCTCGGCGAGTTCCAGACGCTCGTGGACCCCGGCGGCCCCGTGCCGCCGTTCATCCAGGTCCTCACCGGGATCACCACCACCATGCTGATCGGCGCCCCGCCGATCGAGCAGGTGCTGCCCAGCTTCCTCGAGTTCTCGCGCGGCGCCGTGCTCGTCGCGCACAACGCACCGTTCGACATCAGCTTCCTCAAGGCGGCCGCGGCCCGGACCGGCCACGCGTGGCCCGGGAACCAGGTGGTGGACACCGTCCGGCTCGCCCGGCGGGTCGTCACGCGCGACGAGGCACCGAACCACAAGCTCTCCACCCTCGCCGGGCTCTTCCACGCCACCGTGACGCCCAACCACCGGGCCCTGTCGGACGCGCAAGCGACGGTCGACGTGCTGCACGCCCTCCTGTCACGGCTCGCGCCCCTCGGCGTCACGCACCTGGAGGACCTCGCCACCGCGACGGACCCGGTGCCGCAGGACGTGCGCCGCAAGCGCACCCTCGCCGACGGGCTGCCCGACAGCCCCGGCGTCTACCTGTTCCGCGGACCTGGCGACGAGGTCCTGTACGTCGGCACGTCCACGACGTCCCTGCGCCAGCGCGTCCGCTCGTACTTCACGTCCGCCGAGAAGCGCAGCCGGATGATCGAGATGGTCCGGGTCGCGCACCGCGTCGACCCCATCCCGTGCGCCACCCCGCTCGAGGCACGCATCCGGGAGCTGCGGCTCATCGCCGCCCACTCCCCCCGGTACAACCGCCGCTCCCGGTTCCCCGAACGCATGCCGTGGGTCCGGCTGACCTCCGAGCCGTACCCACGCCTGTCCGTGGTCCGCGAGGTCAAGGACGAGCTCGGCGCCACCTACATCGGTCCGTTCTCCTCGGCGTCGACCGCGCAGCTCGCCGTCGAGGCCCTGCACGAGAGCTTCCCGATCCGCCAGTGCACGCGTCGGCTCCCCCTGGTGGCGCTCGCAGGCTCCTCGGCCTGCGTGCTCGCCGAGCTCGGCCGGTGCGGCGCTCCCTGCACGGGCCATCAGAGCGCGCCCGACTACGCCGACGTCGTCGAGCGGGTCCGGCACGCGATGCTCGCCGACGCCGGCCCGGTCGTCGAGGCCCACGCCGACCGGATCGCCTGGCTCGCGGCGCAGGAGAGGTTCGAGGAGGCCGCGACGGTCCGGGACCGGCTCGGCGGCTTCCTGCGCGGTGCGGCACGGGCCCAGCGGTTCGCACCGCTCGCCGCCTGCTCGGAGCTGGTCGCCGCACGTCGCGCCGACGACGGCGGGTGGGAGATCGTGCTCGTGCGCTTCGGACGGCTCGCGGGGACGGCACGCGTCGACCGCCGCACCGACCCCCGGCCGACGATCGCCACCCTGCAGGCCACCGGTGAGCAGGTCGAGCCCGCCGTCGCGCCGGCCACGGCTGCCCATCCGGAGGAGACCGACCTGATCCTCGCGTGGCTGGAGAAGCCCGGCGTCCGGCTCGTCGCCGTCGACACCCCGTGGGCGTGCCCCGTGCGGTCGGCGGAGGCGCTGGGCGATCCCGCCGCGGCCGTCGGTTCCCTCGTGCGGCCACGTCTGGCCACCACCGTGGACGGCCGTGTCGTGCAGCTCGTGCCGGCGTCCGACGGTGGCGCCGGGGAGCGGGAGCTCGACATCGCCGAGGCGCGGCCCGTGACGCTCGAGCTGGACGCCGCCCGGGTCATCCCGATCAGCGCCCGTCCGCCGCGCACGGCATGATGACGACCATGCTGACCGCCATCGTTCTCATCGACTCGGACGCCGCGAGGATCCCGGAGGTCGCCGCGGCGATCGCGGACCTGCCGGGCGTCAGCGAGGTCTACTCCGTGACCGGGGAGGTCGACCTCATAGCCATGGTGCGCGTGCGCGAGCACGACGACCTCGCCGACGTCATCGCGGACAAGGTGAGCAAGATCGAGGGCGTCCTGCGTACCCAGACGTACATCGCGTTCCGCACGTACTCCCAGCACGACCTCGAGCAGGCGTTCTCCCTCGGGCTCGAGGACTGACGGCCGACGTCAGCGCGCGCTGGCCTCGTGCCAACGCGCCAGGGCCGCGGCCGCCGAGCCGCTGTCCAGCGACGCGCGTGCGTGCTCGCTCCCCGCGGCCAGCCGCTCGACGAGCGTGCCCTCCGCGGTGCCCGGCAGGGTGCCGTCCGCGACCAGCGCCGCCGCGACGTTGAGCACCACCGTCTCGCGCACGGGTCCGGTCTGACCGTCGAGCAGCCGCCGCGCGACCTCGGCGTTGTAGTCCGCCTTCGCCCCGCGCAGCGACTCGAGAGCGATCCGTTCGACCCCGAGGTCCGTCTGCCAGTCGATCACCGACTCGGTGACGCCGCCGTCCCGGACCTCCCAGATGCGGGTCGGACCGGTCGGGGCGATCTCGTCGAGCCCGTCCTCCCCGCGGAACACGAGCGCTCCGGCACCGCGCCGGGCGAGCACGCCGGCCAGGAGCGGTGCCATCCGCGCCTCCGCGACACCGATCGCTGCCGACCGGGGCTGGGCGGGGTTGGTGAGCGGCCCGAGGAAGTTGAACGCGGTCCCGATGCCCAGCTCGGTGCGTGCCGCGGCGGTGTGCCGGAACGAGGGGTGGAACACCTGCGCGAAGCAGAACGTGATGCCGACCTCGGTGGCGAGCTCCGCGACGCGGGCGGGCGAGTGGTCGAGCCGGATGCCGAGCTCCTCGAGCACGTCGGCCGAGCCGGACGACGAGGACGCGGCGCGGTTGCCGTGCTTGACGACGGTGATCCCGGCGCCGGCGATGACGAGGGCGGACATCGTCGAGATGTTGACCGTGTGGGAGCGGTCGCCGCCGGTACCGACGATGTCGAGGGTCCGGCCCGGGACCTCGATGCGGACGGCGTGCGCGAGCATCGTGTCGGCCAGGGCCGTGAGCTCGTCGACGGACTCGCCCTTGGTCTTCAGCCCGAGCAGGAACGCGGCGATCTTCGGCGTCGACGCCGCGCCGCTCATGATCTCGGACATGGCCCAGGACGTCTGGGCCGCCGAGAGGTCCTGGCGTGACGCCAGCGTGGCGAAGAGATCGGGCCACGTGGGCGGGACCGGTGCGGTGGGACCGTCCGTCATCGGGTGACGGCCGACGACTCGACGATCGCCGCGACGGCCCCGTGCAGCTCGACGGGGTCGAGGGGCCGGCTCACGACGGCGTCGGCGTTCGACCAGGACGCGAGCCAGGCGTCCTGCGGGCGTCCGGTGAGGACCAGCGTCGGGGGGCACCGGAAGATCTCGTCCTTGAGCTGGCGCGCGAGCCCGAGGCCACCGACCTTGTCCGCCTCGCCGTCGAGGATGAGCAGGTCCAGCCCGCCCGACTCGGTCTGCGCGATCACCGCGGCGGCGGTGGCCACCTCGACCCACTCGATGTCGGGCGCGCCGCGCCGGAGCCTGCGCCCGACCGCGAGGCGCACCTGCGCGCGGGCGTCCACGTCGTCGCTGTACAGCAGGATCCGCGGGCCAGGGGTGGTGCCTGCTCCTGCGTTCTCGGGCTGCGCCGTGCTCATGGAAGGTCCTCACTCGTCGTCGACGTGCGTCCGGGGGGATTCTGGCACGGCTCGTCGGGCCGGGGAGGGCAGGACCGCCGTCGGGTCGCACGGACGCATATCACGAGGCGTGCGACGCGCCCGTGCGCGCCGGGGCGACGAACCCGCGCAATCGCGCGCACGGGCCGCCGTGGACCGGGCAGATCCGCATGATCTCGGGCCGGCTCCTCGCGCGCGAGGCTCCGGATCATGACGGTGTGACATTTCCCTGTGGCGACGCTGAGGGTCCGACGTCCCATGCACGGGTGTCATCAGCCATAATGGCGATCGTGTCGACCGCAACGGCTGCCCCGCGCACCAGCCCCCACGTGAGCGTCAACCGGCCGAACCCTGTCTCGGTGGGGACGATCGTCTGGCTGGCCAGCGAGCTCATGTTCTTCGCCGGCCTCTTCGCCATGTACTTCACGCTCCGTGGCGCCGATCCCGAGGCCTGGGCCGAGAACACGCCCAAGCTCAACATCACCTTCGCGGCCATCAACACGACCGTGCTGGTGCTGTCGTCGGTGACGTGCCAGATGGGTGTGTGGGCAGCGGAGCGGTTCCAGCCCGTGCGCACCGGGTCGCTGATCCAGGTGAACCGGTGGGGCATGAACGAGTGGATGGCCCTCACCTACCTGATGGGCGCCTTCTTCATCGGCGGCCAGATCTACGAGTACGCCGAGCTCGTCCACGAGGGTCTGACCATCGCGTCGAGCCCGTACGGCTCGGTCTTCTACCTGACGACCGGGTTCCACGGTCTGCACGTCGTCGGCGGTCTGATCGCCTTCCTGTTCCTGCTCGGTCGCTCCTTCAGCGCCAAGCGGTTCGGTCACCACGAGGCCACCACCGCGATCGTGACGTCGTACTACTGGCACTTCGTCGACGTCGTCTGGATCGCGCTCTTCGCGGTCATCTACCTCCTGAAGTAGGGGCGACGGGCGCCCCCGCCCGACGCCTCGTAGTCCCCTATCCCCCATGTGCGAGACGAGGATCGATCCGTGAAGGCACTCGCAGCCCGCAGGCAGGATCGGCGTGCGCCGATCGTGCTGCTCCTGCTGGCGCTGCTGCTCACCGGTGGCCTGTACGCGGTGCTGGCACCGACGTCGGCCGACGCGGCGCCCGTGCAGGCGAGCACGAACGACATCGCGACCGGCGAGAAGCTGTTCCAGGCCAACTGCGCCTCCTGCCACGGGCCGGCCGCGTCCGGCACGGCGAGCGGTCCGTCCCTCATCGGGGTGGGCGCCGCGGCTGTCGACTTCCAGGTCGGCACGGGTCGCATGCCCATGCAGATGAGCGGTCCGCAGGCGCTCCCGAAGCCGGTCCAGTTCGACCAGGAGCAGATCAACCAGCTCGCCGCGTTCGTCGCGTCGCTGGGTGCCGGTCCGGCCATCCCCACCGCGGAGCAGGTCGACCCCGCTCTCGGTGACGTCGCCAACGGGATGCTGATCTTCCGCACCAACTGCGCGATGTGCCACAACGCCGTCGGCGCGGGCGGTGCGCTCTCGCAGGGCAAGTTCGCGCCGAACCTCTGGGAGACCACGCCCACCCACCTGTACGAGGCCATGCTGACCGGCCCGCAGTCGATGCCCGTCTTCAACGACGCGAACATCACGCCCGAGGAGAAGCGCGACATCATCGCGTTCATCGACCAGCAGGGTGGTACCTCACCCGGCGGGCTCGACCTCGGTGCCCTGGGACCGGTGAGTGAAGGCCTGTGGGCCTGGGTCGTCGGCATGGGCCTGCTCATCGGCGCAGCAGTCTGGATCGGAGCGAAGTCCTCGTGAGCAACCACGACACCGGCCACGAGGCCAGCAACGAGCTCGTCACGCACGAGCCGGGCGCCCTGCCCGACCGCTTCGAGGACCCGGGCCACCCGGAGCACCACGACCGCCTCGGCGACAACGACCCGAAGGCGAACAAGAAGGCCGAGCGCCAGGTCGTCGCGCTGTTCGGCATCTCCGTGATCGCCACGATCGGCTTCCTGGTCGCGTACTTCGCGCTCCCGCCGGGCGAGACCCCGGAGTCGATGCTCCGCTCGAACCTCGCGCTGGGCCTCGGCCTCGCGCTCAGCCTGCTGGGGATCGGCTTCGCGGCCGTGCACTGGGCCAAGGCGCTCATGAACGACCACGAGAAGTCCGAGGACCGGCACCTGCAGCGCAGCTCGGACGAGAACCGCGCCGCCGCGGTCACCGCCCTGAAGGACGGTGCGGCGGACTCCGCCATCGGTCGTCGCGGCGTGCTCCAGGGCGCGATGATCTCGGCCCTGGCGCTCTTTCCGCTCGCGATCGTCGTGCCGTTCGTCGGCAACATCGGCGACGACTGGAACGTCTCCAAGTTCCGGCACACGATGTGGCGCAAGGGCACCAAGCTCGCGACGGACCCGACAGGCCGGCCGATCAAGGCCGCCGACGTCACCATCGGCTCGGTCTTCCACGTCATCCCGGAGGACCTGCACGAGGCGGAGCACCCGCTCGACGAGAAGGCCAAGGCCGTCGTCCTGCTCGTCCGTCTCGACCCCGCCGACCTCACCGAGGCCGAGGACCGCAAGGGTTGGTCCTACGACGGGATCGTCGCATACTCGAAGATCTGCACCCACGTGGGTTGTCCGGTCGCGCTGTACGAGCAGCAGACCCATCACCTCCTGTGCCCGTGCCACCAGTCGACGTTCGACGTGGCGGACGGAGCGAAGGTCGTGTTCGGACCGGCGAAGCGGCCCCTGCCGCAGCTGCCGATCACTGTCGATGACGAGGGCTACCTGATCGCGCAGAGCGACTTCACCGAGCCCGTCGGCCCGAGCTACTGGGAGCGTCTGGCCCGATGACGACCACAGCCACCCCGACCCCCGTCGAGAAGATCGCCGGCGGTACCGCGGACTACCTCGACCAGCGCACCGGCATCGGGACGTTCGTCAAGACGTTCGCGCGCAAGATCTTCCCGGACCACTGGTCCTTCCTCCTCGGTGAGATCGCGCTGTTCAGCTTCATCACGATCCTCATCTCCGGCGTGTTCCTGACGATCTTCTTCGTACCGAGCATGACCGAGGTCCACTACGAGGGCCCCTGGGCCGCCATGAACGGCGTCGAGATGTCCGAGGCGTTCGCCTCGACGCTCCGGCTGTCGTTCGAGGTGCGCGGTGGTCTGCTCATGCGGCAGATCCACCACTGGGCCGCGCTGATCTTCATGGCCGCGATCGTCACGCACATGATGCGCGTGTTCTTCACGGGCGCGTTCCGCAAGCCGCGCGAGGTCAACTGGGTCGTCGGCTTCCTGCTGCTCATCCTCGGCCTGGCGGCGGGCTTCTCGGGCTACTCGCTCCCGGACGACGTCCTGTCGGGCAACGGGCTGCGGATCACCGACGGAGTCGTGAAGGCCGTCCCGATCATCGGCAGCTACACGTCGTACTTCATCTTCGGCGGCGAGTTCCCGGGCCAGGACCTGATCCCCCGCCTGTTCACGGTGCACATCCTGCTGGTCCCGGGCATCATCCTGGCGCTCATCGGCCTGCACCTGTTCTTCGTGGTGCTGCACAAGCACACGCAGTACCCGGGCTCGGGCCGGTCGGACAAGAACGTCGTCGGCTACCCGCTCTTCCCGATCTACGTGGCGAAGGCCGGCGGCTACTTCTTCACCGTCTTCGGCGTCATCGCGCTCATGGCGGCGACGATGTCGATCAACCCGGTGTGGAACTACGGCCCGTACGATCCCTCACCGATCTCGGCGGGCGCCCAACCGGACTGGTACATGCTCTTCCTCGAGGGATCCCTGCGCCTCATGCCAGGGTTCACCGAGGTCGTCATCGGCCACTACACGCTGTCGCTCAACGTCATCATCCCGGCGATGGTCGTTCCGGGGATCCTGTTCACACTGCTGGCGGCGTACCCGTTCATCGAGGCGTTCGCGACCGGCGACAAGCGGGAGCACCACGTCCTGGACCGCCCCCGCAACCGCCCGTTCCGGACCGCCTTCGGCGTCTCGATCCTGACGGCGTTCTTCATCCTCGTGCTCGCGGGTTCCAACGACCTGATCGCCACGCACTTCCACATGTCGCTCAACGACATCACGTGGGCGTTCCGGGTCCTGATCTTCGTCGGCCCCTGGTTCGCGTTCTGGGTGACCAAGCGCATCTGCCTCGGCCTGCAGCGCAAGGACCGCGAGCTGGTCCTGCACGGTCACGAGACGGGCCGCATCGTGCGGTTCGCCAACGGTGAGTACATCGAGGTGCACAAGCCGCTGGACGCCCACGAGCGCTGGCTGCGGGTGCAGCACGACGCGATCCGCCCGCTGGAGATCGAGCCGGCGGAGGACTCGCGCGGTGTCCGTCGCAAGGGCTACCGGCTCGACCGGATGCGCCAGCGGCTCTCGCAGACGTTCTACGAGGACCGCATCGAGCCCGTGACGCCCGCCGAGCTGGCCGCGTCGCACTCGCACGGCCAGCACGACGCGATCGCGCCCGCCGGTGAGCCGGCCCCGGCCCAGCTGACCGGAGCCGTGGGCGGCGGCCAGCACCTGGTGGATCCGCAGGATGAGACGGCCCTCGACGGGCGGAATCGCTGATCCTGGACAAGAGTTGACCGTGGAGTCGGGCGGCTCGCCGTAACGGCGGGCCGCCCGTTCCTCTGTACAGAGCGGACCGCGACACGTGGTCCCAGAACCGACGCAGGAGAGGTGTACTCACGCATGGCTGACTACTCGCTTCCGGATCTGCCCTACGACTACGCGGCGCTCGAGCCGCACATCTCGGGCCGGATCATGGAGCTGCACCATGACAAGCACCACGCCGCGTACGTGACCGGCGCCAACACCGCGCTCGAGAAGCTCGCCGCCGCTCGCGCGGCCGACGACTTCGCCGCCGTGAACCTGCACGAGAAGAACCTCGCGTTCAACCTCGGCGGTCACGTCAACCACTCCGTGTTCTGGCAGAACCTCTCCCCGGACGGCGGCGACAAGCCGACCGGTGAGCTGGGTGCCGCGGTCGACGAGTTCTTCGGCTCGTTCGAGGCCTTCCAGAAGCACTTCGCCGCCAACGCGATCGGCATCCAGGGCTCCGGCTGGTCGATCCTCGCGTGGGACTCCATCGGTCAGAAGCTCGTGATCGTGCAGCTGTACGACCAGCAGAGCAACATCGCGCTCGGCCTGGTCCCCGTCGTCGTCCTCGACATGTGGGAGCACGCCTTCTACCTCGACTACGTCAACGTCAAGGCGGACTACGTCAAGGCGTGGTGGAACATCGTCAACTGGGCTGACGCGGCCGCGCGCTTCGACCGCGCACGGACGCAGACTGCGGGACTCATCGTCCCCGTCTGACCGTCTGCGTGCCTGAGGGCCGTCTCCTCATGGGGGGCGGCCCTCAGGCATGTCAGGGGTCAGGAGTTCGGCTGCAGCGTCCCGATCTCGATGCCGTTCTCGTCGGCGAAGACCAGGTTCTCGCCCTCGACGGTGGCCTTCACGGCGAGCGAGAGCCAGGTGTCGACGCTCTGGCACGCCATCCGCGTCGTCGCCCACTCCCCGAAGGCCACCTGGGTGCCGTTCTGCTCCCAGGTGCCCGTCATCCGGTTGCACCCGTCGGTCCCGGTGGCGGTGCCGTCCTCGGCCAGCTCGAGCGAGGCGATCCCCTCGGTGTCCTGCATGCCCCAGATCCCGGCCACGTCGTCGACGGAGGCGCTGCTCGGGGAGCCGTCCGCGCACGCCCCCAGGGCCGCGCCCGCGAGCGTCAGCATGACCAACGCCGTGGCCCTCCGGTGTCGCTTCACTCAGACTTCTCCAAGGTCCCGATTTCCTGGTCGCCCTCGCCGAGCACGGTCATCTCGCTGCCGTCGATCGTGGCCGACTCGGCGCCGGAGAGCCACGTGTCGACGTCGTCGCACGCCATCATCGTCGCAGCCAGCTCGCTGAAGTCGACCTCGGTGCCGTCGACCTGCCACGTCCCGCTGAGCTGGTTGCAGCCGTCGCTTCCGGTGAGCGCACCGTCCTCGCCGAGCTCGAGGTAGACCCGCGGTTCTGCGTCGACCTGCGACCACTCGCCGGCGACGTCGGAGTCGGACAGCGTGGCGCCGGACCCGGAGGTGCTCGCGCACCCCGCGAGCACCCCACCCGCGACGACGACGAGAGCCAAGGAACGGGCCGCAGGACGACGCGAATGCCTCATACCGCCGACGCTAGCGCAGAGGACGCGAGAAGGCCCCCACCGCCACGGTGAGGGCCTTCTCGGGCAGGTCGTCAGTGCGCGTGCTGTCCGCGGGAGAACTCGAACACCCAGCCGACGAGCCCGATGACGCCGACAGCGATGCCGATGTACGACAGCCACCAGCCGATCGCGAGACCGGCGAACGTGACCGCGCCGGCGATCCCGAGCACCAGCGGCCACCAGCTCCACGGGCTGAACACGCCCTGGTCGCCGGCGCCCTGCTCGATCTCGCCCAGCGGGTCGTCCTCGGGACGGTCGTCGATGCGGCGCGACAGGAGGGCGAAGTAGGCGCCGATCATGCCGACGAGACCCCCGACGAGCGGGATCCCGACGGTGCCGACAGCCTCGCCCCCGCTCCAGGCCGCGTAGATCAGTCCGACGGGGACGAAGAAGAGGACGCCGTAGAGGAAGAGCTTCGTCTCGAGCTTCATCGGGTGCCCTCCTCGTCGGTGCGCGGGGTGTCGTCGACGATCGTCGCGGACGACTGCTCCGGCTCACCCTTGTCGTTGACGACGCGGTCGACGGCGACCTCGCTCTCGCCACGGCGGTCCGCCTCCCAGTCCAGCGGCCCGGGGTTGGGTTCGACGTGGTCCATCGCGGCGACCTCGGGGTGGTGCAGGTCGAACGCCGGGCGCTCGGACCGGATCCGCGGGAGCGACGTGAAGTTGTGCCGCGGCGGCGGGCAGCTGGTGGCCCACTCGAGCGACGCGCCGTAGCCCCACGGGTCGTCGACCGTGACGAGGGGTGCGTTGCGCCACGTCGTGTAGACGTTCCAGAGGAACGGCAGCGTCGAGGCGGCGAGGATGACCGCGCCGACGGTGGAGAGCTGGTTCATCCACGTGAAGCCGTCGTCGGGCGAGTAGTCCGCGTACCGGCGCGGCATGCCCTTGACGCCCAGCCAGTGCTGGATGAGGAACGTGGTGTGGAAGCCGATGAACAGCAGCCAGAAGTGGATCTTGCCCAGCTTCTCGTCGAGCATCCGGCCCGTCATCTTGGGCCACCAGAAGTAGAAGCCCGCGAACATCGCGAAGACCACGGTGCCGAAGACGACGTAGTGGAAGTGCGCCACGACGAAGTAGGAGTCCGACAGGGGGAAGTCGAGCGCCGGGCTGGACAGGATGATGCCCGTCAGGCCACCGAACAGGAACGTGACGAGGAAGCCGATGGTCCAGAGCATCGGCGTCTCGAACGTGAGCTTGCCGCGCCACATCGTGCCGATCCAGTTGAAGAACTTCACACCGGTCGGCACGGCGATGAGCATCGTCATGAAGGCGAAGAACGGCAGGAGCACCGAGCCGGTGACGTACATGTGGTGCGCCCACACGGTCACGGACAGGGCCGCGATCGCGATCGTCGCGTACACCAGACCCTTGTAGCCGAAGATCGGCTTGCGGCTGAACACCGGCAGGATCTCGGTGACGATGCCGAAGAACGGCAGGGCGATGATGTAGACCTCGGGGTGCCCGAAGAACCAGAACAGGTGCTGCCACAGGATGGCGCCCCCGTTCTCGGGGTTGAAGACCTGGGCCCCGAGGCGCCGGTCGGCGCCGAGGGCGAACAGCGCGGCGGCCAGCGGCGGGAACGCCATGAGCACCAGGAGCGACGTCACCAGGGTGTTCCAGGTGAAGATCGGCATCCGGAACATCGTCATGCCGGGCGCGCGCATGGTGACGATCGTCGTGATGAAGTTGACGGCGCCGAGGATGGTGCCGAATCCGGCGAGCGCGAGCCCGAAGACCCACAGGTCACCGCCGAGACCCGGCGAGTAGACGGTGTTCGACAGAGGCGCGTAGGCGAACCAGCCGAACGACGCGGCGCCCTGGGGCGTGAAGAACCCGGCCCCGGCGATCGAGCCGCCGAAGAAGAACATCCAGTACGCGAGCATGTTGAGCCGCGGGAACGCCACGTCGGGCGCGCCGATCTGCAACGGCATGATCACGTTGGCGAAGCCGGCGAACAGCGGGGTGGCGAACAGCAGCAGCATGATCGTGCCGTGCATGGTGAACGCCTGGTTGTACTGCTCGCGGGACTGGAAGACGTCCATGCCGGGAGCGAAGAGCTCGGCGCGGATGAGCAGGGCCAGGATGCCGCCGATGGCGAACCAGACGAACGACGTGATCAGGTACAGGTAGCCGATCGTCTTGTGGTCGGTCGAGGTGATCCACTTGATCACCGTGCGACCGAGGGTCTGGCGCGAGGGCGCCAGCCCGGGGATGTGCTCCGCGACGGCGGCCATCAGTTCTCGCCTTCCTTCGGAGCCTCGTCCAGGACCTGCTGGCGGCTGTACTCGAGACCGAGCGAGCCTTCCTGGCCCTTGGCCTTGAGCTCCTCGATGTGTGCGTCGTACTCCTCGCGCGACACCACCTTCACGTTGAACAGCATCGACGAGTGGTACTCGCCGCAGAGCTCGGCGCACTTGCCCAGGTACTCGCCCTCTTCGGTCGGCGTCACCTGGAACGTGTTCGTCTTGCCCGGGATCATGTCCATCTTGAAGAGGAACGCGGGGACCCAGAACGAGTGGATGACGTCGCGGGAGTCGAGCGTGAACTCGACCCGCTCGTCGACCGGCAGGTACAGCGTGACCTGGTCACGGAGCACGCCGGTGCCGGCGGAGCCGACGTCCTGCGCGTGCTGGCCGGTGTCGTACGCGTCGTCGTCGAGGTAGTTGAAGTCCCAGCTCCACTGCTTGCCGATGACTTGCACGTGGAGGTCCGCCTCGGCGTCGGTGGCGACGATCGCGGAGGTGTCACGGTTGGTGTAGTAGAAGAGCACCCCGACCATGATGATCGGCAGGATCACGTACATGACCTCGAGGGGCACGTGGTACCGCAGCTGCACCGGGAGGGTGTCGTCGCCCTTGCGCTTCCGGTAGACCGCGACGCACCACAGGATCAGACCCCAGGTGATGATGCCGACGATGAGCGCGGCGATCCAGGAGCCGACCCACAGGTTGGTGATGCGACCTGTCTGGTCCGTGATCTCGGCGTCGGAGTTGCCGGGGAGCCAGCCGCGCTGCACCTCTGCGGAACAACCGCTGAGTGCGACGGCGACGACGCCAAGCAGACCGGCCAGCAACGCGGCTGGTCGCCGCGTGCGACGGGGGGTGTCCGGGTGCAACGGGGGGACCTCTCACTCGCGTCCCGTCGACACCCCTGCATTGCAGAAGGGCACCGTGCGGGACCTTCGTCCTCGACCTGTGCAGCCTAGCGCGCCGTCCAGATCCTTTCGTGCTGACGACACCCGTTGACGACACCGTGTCAGCACCATCACACCGCGTCACCTTCACGAGACCCGACGACCGCGCCGGGGCGGATCCCGGTGGTCCCGCGCCTGGTCGCGGCTCTGCGGGGTTACGGTGCCCCCGTGAGCAGCCCGTCCGACCGCGATCCCACCGACAGCCCGGCGGCGCCCCCTGTGACGCACGCCACTGCCCGTCGCGTGGTTCTCGACGCCGGCGGACGGGCGCCGCTGCTGCCCGAGGCCCGGACGGCGTTCCTCGAGGCGCTCGACCAGGGCTGGGCCGACCCCCGGCGCCTGCACGCCGAGGGCCGGCGGGCGCGGATGCTGCTCGACGGTGCGCGCGAGGCGATCGCCGCGTCGGTCGGCGCGCGGACGCAGGAGGTCGACCTGGCCCCGTCGCACACCGCGGCGCTGCACGGTGCCGTCCGGTCGGTCGTCCGGGGGCGTCGCCGGGTCGGGACGCAGGTCGTCGTCGGTGCCGTCGAGCGCGCGGCGGTGCTCAACGCGGCCGACTTCGCGGGTGACCGCCAGACCGTCGGGGTCGACGGGGACGGCCGGGTCGACCCCGACGAGTTCTCCGCCGCGCTCGCGCGTCCGGGCGTGGCGCTCGCCGCGCTGCAGCACGCCAACGGCGAGGTGGGCACCCTGCAGCCCGTCGCCTCGGTGCACGACGCGGCACGGTCCGCGGGTGTCCCCCTGCTGGTGGACGCGGGCGCGAGCCTCGGGCACCTGGACGTCGGCGACGCCTGGGACCTGCTCGCGGCGGACGCCGGCGACTGGGGCGGGCCCGGCGGTCTCGGCGTCCTCGTGTCACGGTCCGGGGTCCGTCGCTCCCCCGACTGGCCCGAGGACGAGGACCGGTGGTTCCCGGGCGGCGTCAGCGTGCCCGCTGCCCTGGCGGCGGCGGTCGCGCTCCAGGTGGCGGTCGCGACGAGGTCCGCCGACGACGCCGCCCGTCGCCGGCTCGTCGACACCGTCCGCACGCGGGTCTCGGCCGACGTCCCGGACGTCGACGTGGTCGGTCACCCC
Organism: Cellulomonas terrae; assembly: GCF_007990265.1. Classification (GTDB taxonomy): domain Bacteria; phylum Actinomycetota; class Actinomycetes; order Actinomycetales; family Cellulomonadaceae; genus Cellulomonas; species Cellulomonas terrae. The sequence goes on along the minus strand of NZ_BJWH01000002.1, from coordinate 42,472 downwards.
GTCGACCGGCTCCCCCACGTGCTGACCTTCTCGTGCCTGTACGTCGAGGGAGAGGCCCTCCTGACCGCGCTCGACGAGCGCGGGTTCGCCGTCGGCTCGGGGTCGGCCTGCACGTCGAGCGCGCTGGAGCCGAGCCACGTCCTTGCTGCGATGGGGGCGCTGACCCACGGGAACATCCGCTTGGCGCTCCCCCGCGGCACGACAGCACAGGACGTCGACCGATTCCTGGAAGAGCTGCCCGGCATCGTCGCCGACGTCCGGCAGGCGTGGGGGGTCGGCGGGCTGTGACGACCGTCGACGCGCGAGGGCTGCGCTGCCCGGCACCCGTGATCCGCCTGGCGCGGGCCGCCGCCGGCGTCCCGCCCGGGACCGAGCTCACCGTGCTGGCCACCGATCCGGCCGCCGTCCACGACGTGCCCGCGTGGGCGCGCATGCGCGGGCACGAGATGGTCGGCGCGACCGAGCAGGACGGCGTGCACGCGCTGACCGTGCGGACGCACGCATGACGAAGGCCCGGCCCCCGTGGGGAGCCGGGCCTTCGTCGTCGGCTCAGATCAGCTGAACGAGCCACCGCACGCGCAGGCGCTGCCGGCGTTGGGGTTGTCGATGGTGAAGCCCTGCTTCTCGATCGAGTCCGCGAAGTCGATCGTGGCGCCGTCGAGGTACGGGACGCTCATGCGGTCCACCACGACCTCGACGCCGTCGTAGTCCTTGACGACGTCGCCGTCGAGGACCCGCTCGTCGAAGTAGAGCTGGTAGATCAGGCCGGAGCAACCACCGGGCTGGACGGCGACGCGCAGACGCAGGTCGTCGCGGCCCTCCTGCTCGAGCAGGCTGCGAACCTTCGAGGCGGCGAAGTCGGTGAGGAGGACGCCGTGCGTCTCGGTCGCGTTCTGCGTCGCGGTGGTCTCGCTCATGGTCTCTCCTGGGTGCTCGCTGGACAGCAGATCTGGTGCGTCAACCTCGGCAACAGCACCGAACGCGAGGTTGTTCCCGTCCAGGGTACGACCCCGACGCCGGACCTCCGGTCAACGTGACCAGGTTCTCGCTACGCGGGTGACGCGCGCGGCGAGGGTCGGCGCGGGCGCGGCGAGCGCGGCGACCACCTGCTCGGGGCTCTCGCTCACCGCGTAGGCGGCCGTGATCCCCGCGGCGGACAGCTCGCGACGACCGACCAGCACCTCCCCCGCGACGACGACGGTCGGGACCGCGTGGGCGAGCGCGCGGGACGCCACTTCGGAGACGACCTTCCCGTGCAGGGACTGCCAGTCGAACCGGCCCTCGCCGGTGACGACGACGTCGTGGTCGGCGATCAGGTCCCCCAGCCCGACGGCGTCCGCCACGAACACCGAGCCCGGCACGAGCCGGGCCCCGAGCAGGGCGAGACCGAAGCCGAGCCCCCCGGCCGCGCCCGCGCCGGGTGCGGCCGTGAGCCGGGACGCCGTCGACGACGCCCGTGCGCCGGCGAGCAGGTCCGGCCGCACCGCGTCGCCGAGGGCCGCGGTGGCGGCGTGCGCGAAGTGTCCGAGCGCCCGCTCGAGGTCCTGCGCCTGCTCAGGCGTTGCTCCCTTCTGGGCGGCGAACCCGGCGCTCGCGCCGTGCAGGCCCAGCAACGGGACGTCGACGTCGGTCGCGACGACGAGCTCCACGCCGCGCAGCCGGTCACGCAGTGCCCGCAGCCCGTCCAGGTCGTCGGGGGTCACGTCGCCGAGCGCCCCGCCGCCGGCACCGAGGACGTCCGCCGGTCCCGGCAGCCCGAGAGCGCGGGCCAGGCCCACCAGGGCGCCCGCGCCGGCGTCGTTGGTCGCCGAGCCCCCGAGACCGACGACGATGCGGCGCGCACCGGTGCCGAGTGCGGCGGCGACCAGCTCCCCCACGCCCCGGCTCGAGGTGCGGGTGGGATCGCGCAGCTCCTCCGGGACGAGCGGGAGGCCGACGGCCTGGGCCGACTCGACGAACGCGGTCGTCCCCACGAGGAGGACCACGGCAGGGACGGGCGTCCCGACGGGCGACGCGACGGTCACGGGCAGGAGCTCACCGCCGAGGGCCGACTGCAGCGTCGCGACGAAGCCGGGGCCGCCGTCCGAGAGCGGTCGCGCGGTCACCTCGTCGTCCGGTGCGGTCGCCCGCCAGGCTCCGGCGATGGTCTCGGCGGCCTCGGCGGCCGTCAGGCTCGAGCCGAAGCTGTCGGGGGCGATGAGCACGCGCACGGCCGCATCGTGGCACGGTCTGACGCCGAGATCGTGCAGCCGCCCGTGTGCGAGGATCGCCGCGTGAGCGCGAGCACCTTCTCCGAGCCTGCCCCGTCGGCCCTCCTGCTGCTGGGCCGCGGTGTCGACCTGGCCTCCGAGCGTGGCGTCGAGTGCGTCGGCGGCCTGCCCGCACCGAGCGACCCTGACCTCGTGGAGCGCGCCCGGGCCGCCCGTGCCGCCCTCGGGTCCCGCGCGTTCGTCCTGGGACACCACTACCAGCGCGACGAGGTCATCGAGTTCGCCGACGTCACCGGTGACTCCTTCAAGCTCGCGCGGGAGGCGGCCGCACGGCCCGAGGCCGAGTTCATCCTGTTCTGCGGCGTGCACTTCATGGCCGAGTCCGCCGACATCCTCACCTCCGACCACCAGCAGGTGATCCTGCCGGACCTCGCCGCGGGCTGCTCCATGGCGGACATGGCCGCGATCGACCAGGTCGAGGACGCGTGGGACGTGCTGGTGGACGCGGGTGTCGCGGAGTCGACCGTGCCCGTGACGTACATGAACTCCGCGGCGTCGATCAAGGCGTTCACCGGCCGGCACGGGGGCACCATCTGCACCTCGTCCAACGCGCACGTGGCGCTGCGGTGGGCGTTCGACAAGGTGGGCGGCCTCGGGGGCACCGGCAAGGTCCTCTTCATGCCGGACCAGCACCTCGGTCGCAACACCGCCGTCCAGCAGCTGGGCATGTCGCTCGACGACTGCGTGGTGTTCGACCCGCGCAAGCCCGGCGGCGGTCTGACCACCGCGCAGCTCCGGGACGCGCGCATGATCCTGTGGCGCGGCCACTGCTCGGTGCACGGCCGGTTCTCGGTCCGCAACGTCACCGACATCCGCGCGGCCGTCCCCGACGTGACCGTCATCGTGCACCCGGAGTGCCAGCACGAGGTGGTCCTCGCGGCCGACCTCGTGGGCTCGACGGAGTACATCGTCAAGGCGCTCGACGCCGCCGCACCGGGCAGCTCCTGGGCCGTCGGCACCGAGCTCAACCTGGTCCGCCGGCTCGCGGCCGCGCACCCGGACAAGAACATCCACTACCTCGACTCGACGGTGTGCTTCTGCTCGACCATGAACCGCATCGACCTGCCGCACCTGGTGTGGGCGATGGAGTCCCTGGTCGCGGGGCGGCCGGTGAACCGGATCGTCGTGGACGCCGACGACGCAAACTGGGCGCGCGTGGCGCTCGACCAGATGCTCGCGCTGCCGGGGTACTGAGGATGTCGACCGGGCACCACCTGCGGGTGGGCATCTTCGTCTTCGACGACGCCGAGGAGCTCGACGTCGTCGGCCCCTACGAGGTCCTCGCGGCCTGGTCCCGGCACTCGGAGCTGCGTCCCGAGGTCGTGACGTTCTCGCTCGACGGCAACGGGATCCGGTGCGCCAAGGGGCTCCGCCTCGTCCCCGACACGAGCGCCGACGAGGTCGGCCCGCTGCACGTCCTGGTCTACCCGGGGGGCTTCGGCACACGCGCGCTGCTGCGCGACCCGGCCCACCTCGAGTGGGTGCGCACGCTGCGCGCCACGACCCCGCTGATGACCAGCGTCTGCACGGGCGCGCTCGTCTTCGCGGCCGCGGGGCTGCTCTCCGGGCGCCCGGCGACCACCCACTGGCAGGCTTTCGACGAGCTGGCCGTGCTGGAGCCGAGCGTCCTGGCGGACACGGAGGCGCGGTTCGTCGACGACGGCGACATCGTCACGTCGTCCGGGGTGTCCGCGGGGATCGACATGGCGCTGCACCTCGTGGCCCGGCTGGAGTCGGTGGACGCGGCCCGCGGGGTCCGCAGGGGCATCCAGTACGACCCCGAGCCGCCCGTATGAGCGGTCCGCTCGACGCCCCCGTGCTCGAGCACGCCCTCCTGCCGGTGCGCGCGGGTGAGCAGGACGCGTTCGAGGCGGCGATGACCGAGGCGGTGCCTCTCGTGTCGAGCATCCCGGGCTTCCGCGGCATCCGCGTCTCGCGCGGCGTCGAGCAGCCGGGGACGTACCTGCTGCTGATCGGGTGGGACTCGGTCGAGGCGCACGAGGTGGGGTTCCGCACGTCACCGCAGTACGTGCGCTGGCGGGACCTCCTGCACCGGTTCTACGAGCCGTTCCCCCTCGTCGAGCACTTCGTACCGGTTCCGGTCGAACCTACTCGCGAGTAACATCGCCGGAATGACCCGGATGATCCAGCTCGCGCTGGCCACGACCCGCCCCCGTCGCGCCGTGCCTGGCCGGGGTGTGCTCGACCCGTCGGTCACCCGGATGCGGGTCCGCCTCGGCGACCTCGACTTCTACCGGCACGTGAACAACGGCGTGTACCTGCAGATGATGGACGTCGCGCGGAGCAACTACCTCGCCGACCTCGGCGCGTTCTCCCTGCTGAACGAGCGGGGCTGGTATCCGGTCGTCGCCTCGTCGACGATGTCCTACCGCCGGTCGCTGACCCTCGGCCAGCGGTTCGAGATCACCACGCGGCTGCTCGGCTGGGACCCGCGCTGCGCGTACCTCGAGCAGACCTTCACGCGCAGCGGTGAGCACGTCGCCCGCGGCGTGATCGCCGGCAGGTTCCTCTCCCGTGACGGCTCCCGCGTCCCGGCCCCGGCCGTCATCGACCTGCTGGGGACGCACGACGGGCCGTCACCCGAGCTTCCGGCCGACGTGCGGGCGTGGGCCGAGGCCGTCGGCGTCGCGCACCGGGACCAACCCGCCGTCTGACGCGCTGGTCGGACGGGGTCATGGCCCGCGCCCGGCGCGGAACGCCGCGCGGACGACTCCACGCCGCTGACCGTGCGGCTCGCGGCTCTCGCCCTCCTCGCCGAGCTGCAGGTGCGTCTGGACGACGCCGCCGCCCGGGCCACGCTCGACCGGCTCGAGGCGCTCCCGCTGGCCGTCGACGACCGGGTGGCGGGTGCTGCGGCGCTGGCCGGGGCGCGGGAGCTCGCGACCGACCTCTAGCTGCCCGACGCCAGGCGCTCGAGCAGCAGCGCCTCGGCGAGGACGACCTTCTCCAGCTCGCCCAGGTGCACAGACTCGTTGGCGCCGTGCGCCCGTCCGTCGGGGTCCTCCACGCCGGTGACCAGGATCGCTGCGTCCGGGTAGACCTCCAGCAGGTCGGCGATGAACGGGATCGACCCGCCGACGCCGATGTCCACCGGATCGGTCCCCCACGACTGCGCGAACGCCCACCGAGCCGCCTGCATCGCCGTCGAGTCGGTCGGCGCCCGGAACGGCTTGCCCTTCTCGCCGTCCGTCACGGTGACGTGGGCGCCGAACGGCGCGTGGGCGAGCAGGTGCGTCCGCAGCGCGTCCATCGCGGCGTCCGGGTCCTGACCGGGTGCGAGCCGGACGGAGAGCTTGGCCGACGCGCGCGGGGTGATCGTGTTCGACGCGCTCGCGACGCGCGGGGCGTCGAACCCGATGACGCCGATCGCCGGGCGCGTCCACAGCCGGGCCGTGATCGGTCCGGTGCCCGCGAGCCGGACCCGGTCGAGCACGCTGGCGTCGGCGCGGAACGTCGCCTCGTCGTAGTCGACGGTGGGGTCCGGCGCCTGGACCAGGCCGGCGACGGCGACGTCGCCCTCGTCGTCGTGCAGCGAGGTGATGAGGCGCGCCAGCAGGGTGGGCGCGTCGAGGATCGCACCGCCGAACATGCCCGAGTGCACGGCGTGCTCCAGCACGGCCACCTCGACCACGCAGTCCACGAGCCCGCGCAGGGAGGTGGTCAGTCCCGGGACCCCGATCGCCCAGTTGGAGGAGTCGGCGACGACGATGACGTCGGCGCGCAGCAGGTCCTGGTAGGTGTGCAGGAACTGCGTGAACGTCGGCGACCCGATCTCCTCCTCGCCCTCGATGAACACCGTCACGCCCACGCCCAGCTCGTCGCCGAGCACGCGCAGCGCGCCCACGTGCGCGATCACGCCCGCCTTGTCGTCCGCGGCGCCACGCCCGTAGAGGCGTCCGCCACGCTCGGTCGGCTCGAAGGGCGGGCTGTCCCAGTCGGCGTCCTCCCCGGGCGGCTGCACGTCGTGGTGCGCGTACAGGAGCACCGTCGGTGCGCCCTCCGGAGCGGGCCGACGACCGACGACCGCAGGGGCGCCCGACGGCACCGACAGGACCTGGACGTCGTCGAGACCGGCACCGCGCAGCAGCGCCACGACGGCGTCCGCGCTGGCGGCGACGTGCGCCTGGTCGAACTCGGCGTTGGACACGCTCGGGATGCGGACGAGGGCCTCGAGGTCGGTGCGCAGGGCGCCGAAGGCGGCCGCGGTGCGCGCGCGCAGCGCGACCGTCCGGTCGTCGGAGGAGAGGGACGAGGAGGGGGCTGCGTCGGTCACGGACAAGCACGCTACTCGACTACCCTGACGGGGTGTTCGGACGCAGCAACGACTCCCAGCCCGTGACTCCCGCCCTGTCGGAGAGCACGCCGCCGCCCACGGACGCGGGCAAGGGCCGCCCGACTCCCAAGCGGAAGGTCTCCGAGGCGGCGAACAAGCGCCCCCTCGTGGCACCTGCCACGAAGAAGGCCAGCCGCGAGCGGGCCAAGGCGCAGCGCGACCTCGAGTACCGGGCGATGCAGACCGGTGACGAGCGCAACATGCCGGCCAAGGACCGCGGACCCGTCCGCCGCTTCGTCCGCGACTGGGTCGACGCCCGCTGGAACCTCGGCGAGTTCTTCCTGCCGGTGGCTGCAGTGTTCCTGGTGCTGCAGTTCGCCCTGTCGCAGACCGCCATCGCCATCTACGCGATCCTCGCGCTGTACGTCTACATCATCGCGGCCGTCATCGACGGCTGGCTCATGTGGCGTGGTCTGAAGAAGCGCCTCGTCGCCAAGTTCGGGATCGAGCAGATCCCCCGTGGGGCCGCCATGTACGGCGTCCTGCGGGCGTTCCAGATCCGTCCGTCGCGCATGCCCAAGCCGCAGGTCAAGCACGGGCAGCGACCCGTCTGACCCCGCCGTAGGGTGGCGGGCATGGTTTCCTACCGCTACCTGGGCCGCTCCGGCCTGAAGATCACCGAGATCACCTACGGCAACTGGCTCACGCACGGCTCGCAGGTCGAGAACGACACCGCGAAGGCCTGCGTCCGCGCCGCGCTCGACGCGGGCATCACGAGCTTCGACACCGCGGACGTGTACGCGAACACGAAGGCCGAGACCGTCCTCGGCGAGGCACTGAAGGGCGAGCGGCGCCAGTCGCTCGAGATCTTCACCAAGGTCTACTGGCCCACCGGGCCGGGCGGCGCCAACGACTCGGGGCTCTCGCGCAAGCACATCCTCGAGTCCATCGACGGTTCGCTGCAGCGCCTGCAGACCGACTACGTCGACCTGTACCAGGCGCACCGCTACGACGAGTCGACGCCGCTCGAGGAGACGATGCAGGCGTTCGCCGACGTCGTGCGCTCGGGCAAGGCCCTGTACATCGGCGTCAGCGAGTGGACCGCGGACCAGATCCGCGCGGGGCACGCCCTCGCGCAGGACCTCGGGATCCAGCTCATCTCGAACCAACCGCAGTACTCGGCGCTGTGGCGGGTCATCGAGGGGGAGGTCGTCCCGACGTCGGAGGAGCTCGGCCTCTCGCAGATCGTCTGGTCGCCCGTCGCCCAGGGGGTGCTGACCGGCAAGTACAAGCCGGGCGAGGCGCCTCCGGCCGGGTCTCGGGCCACGGACGAGAAGGGCGGCGCGCGCATGATCGGCCGCTTCCTGGAGCGGCCCGACGTCCTGCAGCGTGTGCAGGACCTCCGGCCCGTCGCCGACGAGCTGGACCTCTCGCTCGCCCAGCTGGCCATCGCGTGGGTGCTGCAGAACCGGAACGTCGCGGCCGCCATCATCGGGGCGTCGCGTCCGGAGCAGGTCACCGAGAACGTCAAGGCGTCCGGTGTCACCATCCCGCCCGAGCTGCTCGCACGGATCGACACGATCCTGGGCGACTCCGTCGTGTCCGACCCGGCGGAGACCGCGAAGAACGCTCCCCCGGCGCGCTGACCGACGACCCGGCCCCGGCGACGGGGCCGGGTCTCGTCAGACCGTCACCGGCTCCTCGACGACGACCGGGACGGTCAACCGGGGCAGGAACAGGTGCACCAGGGGCCCGATCGCCAGGGCGTACGCGAGGGTCGCGAAGCCGACGGTGCCGCCCAGGGCCCAGCCGACCGACACGACGGTCACCTCGATGCTGGTGCGGACCAGTCGCACCGAGCGGCCGGTCCGGTGCACGAGACCGGTCATGAGCCCGTCTCGAGGGCCAGGCCCGAGGCGCGCACCGACGTACAGGCCCGTCGCCAGCCCGTTGAGCACGATCCCGGCGGCGGCCAGCGCGATCCGGGTGCCGAGGGCGTCGGGCAGGGCGTCGAGCAGCGCGAGGAACGGGTCCACGAGTGCGCTGATCACGACGACGTTCGCGACGGTCCCGACGCCGGGGCGCTGGCGCAGCGGGATCCAGCACGCGAGGACGACCAGCCCGACCAGTAGCGTGACGAGCCCGAACGACAGGCCGGTGCGCCGCACGATCCCCTGCGTGAGCACGTCCCACGGCATGCTGCCCAGGCCGGCGTCGACGAGCATCGCGATCGACGCCGCGTACAGCACGAGGCCGACCAGCAGCTGCACGGCCCGGCGCACAGGGCGTGCGTCGGGACGCATCCAGGACGGCACCGCGCGAGCATACGTGCGCTCGTCCGCGGCGCTCACGTGAGGGACTCGGTCCGGTCGGACCACGTGGCGTGCGAGGGCGGCGGGAGCCGGTGCCCCAGACCGTCCTGCCGGACCACGTGCCACAGCGGCACGAGGAGGCCCACGAACACCGCACCCGGGATCACCCACCACATCTCCATGGGCAGCAACCCTGGCCCCTCAATGGCATCGTCTCCAATAGCCACTTCTGGCATAGTGGCCTCATGAACGCCGAGGATCTTCCCGCCGACCGCCGCATCAGCGGGCTCCGCCTGCACGCGGTCCTAGGTGCGTGGCAACGGCCGGGACCGGCCTACGTCGCGCTCGCAGACGCGCTCCGCGCTTCGATCCTGTCCGGAACCGTCCCGCTGAGCACCCGCCTGCCGAGCGAGCGCGAGCTCGCCGACGCGGCCGGCGTCTCGCGGACCACCACGACCGCCACCTACGGCCTGCTGCGCGACGAGGGCTACCTCGTGAGCCGGCGCGGGTCCGGCACGGTCACCACCCTCCCGTCAGGCCCGGGGGCACGCGTCTCGATGGCGGAGTCCGTCGGGCACGAGCCCGGCGTCGTCGACCTGGCGATGGCAGCACCGTCGGCTCCCTCGTCGCTGCACGGCGCATACCTCGCGGCGCTCGACGCGCTCCCCCGCCACCTGTCCGGCACGGGCTACTCCCCCCTCGGGCTCCCGGTGCTGCGCGAGGCCGTCGCGCGCTGGTACACGGGCCGCGGTACGCCCACGAGCCCGGACCACGTCCTCATCACGACCGGAGCCCAGCAGGCGATCCACCTCCTGGTCACGGCGCACGCCGGCCCGGGCGACCGCGTGGCCGTCGAGCACCCGACGTACCCGCACGCGATCGACGTCGTCCGCGCCACGGGTGCCCGACCCGTCCCGGTGCCGTCGGGTGGCTCCGGTCTGGACATCGACCTGCTCGAGTCGACCCTGCGGCAGGTGTCCCCACGGCTCGTCTACCTGATCCCCGACCACCGCAACCCCACCGGCACCAGCCTCGACGACGAGGAGCGCGCCCAGGTCCGCGCCCTGGCCCGGCGGTACCGCACGGCGATCGTCGGCGACGAGGTCCTCACCGAGCTGACGCTGGACGGGCCGGCGCCCGGCTCGTACGCGGGCGACGGCACGGCGTCGGCCTACGTCGTCTCGATCGGCTCCGCGTCGAAGAGCTACTGGGGCGGCCTCCGCGTCGGCTGGGTCCGCGCCCACCCCGACCTGGTCGCCCGCCTGGCCTCCGCACGGGCGCACACCGACATCGGGACCGCCGTGCTGGAGCAGCTGGTCGTGGCCGAGCTGCTCGCGCAGCCGACCGACCTCCTCGCCCGGCGGCGGGCCGAGCTGCGCGCACGGCGAGACCTGCTGGTCGGCCTGCTCCTCGACCAGCTGCCGTCATGGAGCTTCGACGTGCCCGCCGGCGGACTGTCGTTGTGGGTCGACCTCGGGGCACCGGTGTCCAGCGCGCTCGCGGCCATCTCGAGCCGGCACGGGGTCCGGGTCGTCCCCGGGACCGCGTTCGGGGTGGACGGGAGCTTCGAGCGGAACCTGCGCCTGCCGTACACGACGTCACCCGACGACCTGCGCCGAGCCGTGACCGGGCTGGCGGCGGCGTGGGCGGGTCTCGGGGTCACCGCGCCGGTCGCGGGACCCGACCGGGTGCACGCGCTGGTGTGACGGTCAGATCAGCGGCAGCGTGAGGGTCGGCGTCGCCTGGGCGCCCTCGTGCAGCAGCCCCACAGACTGGACGCCCTGCGCCGCCAGCGTGCGCCAGTGCTCCCCGAGCCACTGCTCGGCGTCGTACTGCGTCGTGAACACCGGACTGACCGGCCGGTCGAGCACGGCACCGTCCGCACCGTCGAACCGCCACTCCCACTGCGGGCGCACCACCATCACGCGACCGCCTTCCGTCGGGCCGGACCACGCAGCGCCTCGTCGGACGCGAGCGCGCGGGCGATCCGCGACGCGTACGCCGGACCCTCGTAGACCAGGCCCGTGTAGCCCTGCACGAGCGTCGCGCCGACGGCCAGGTACTCGCGGGCGTCGGCGGGGGTCGTGATGCCGCCGACGCCGATGATCACCGCATCGGGACCCAGCTGGTTGCGCAGCCGCGCGACCACGTCGAGACCGCGCGCGAGCACCGGCGGGCCGGACAGCCCGCCCGGCCCGAGGTCGTGCCCGATGGTGGTGTTGACCGCCACGATCCCGTCGAGTCCCAGCTCGGCGGCGAGCTCGGCCACAGCGTCCACGTCGTCGTCCGACAGGTCGGGGGCGATCTTGACCAGCAACGGCACCGGAGCGAGACCGGCCGCCGCGGTCGCCTCGTCCGCCGAGACCCGGGTGGCCTCCAGGATCGGGCGCAGCGCCTCGACCGACTGCAGGTCGCGCAGACCCGGGGTGTTCGGCGACGACACGTTCACGACCAGGTAGTCGGCGTAGGGGGCGAGCCGGCCCGCGCTCGTCGCGTAGTCCGCCGGCGCGTGCTCCGCCGGGGTCACCTTGGTCTTGCCGATGTTGACGCCGACGACGAGCCGCCGGCCCGCCGGGGTCGCGCGCAGCCGCCGCAGCCGGTCCGCCACCGCCGCCGAGCCCTCGTTGTTGAAGCCCATCCGGTTGCGCAGCGCCCGCTGCTCCAGGACGCGCCAGAGCCGCGGCGGCTCGTTGCCCGGCTGCGGGTGCGCGGTGACCGTGCCCACCTCCACGAAGCCGAAGCCGAGCATCGTCAGACCGGCCACCCCGACCGCGTTCTTGTCGAAACCGGCCGCCAGCCCGAACCGCGAGGGGAACCGTCGACCCCAGACCTCCACCCCGCCCTCGTCGGAGGCCCGGAAGACCCGGTGCACGGCGCCGCGCAGGAGCGGGACCTGGGCGACGACGCGGATGAGCCGGAACGCGACCTCGTGCGCGCGCTCCGGGTCCATGCGTCGGAACACGAGGTCGAACAGCAGTCGGTACACGTTCTTCACCCTAGGTCGTCCGACGCCGGCGGCACGGCGGGTGTCCGCCCCGTGCGCCACAGCCACACCAGGCCCAGGAACGGCAGCACGAGCGGGACGTAGCCGTACCCCTGCCCGAACGCCGACCACACCGTCTCGTCGGGGAAGTCCCCCACGTCGACCAGCGACAGCACCCCCACCGTCAGCACGCCGAGCATCTCGATGGACACCGCCCACCACGCGAGCGTGCGCCGGTCCGTGGCCAGCGCGACGGTCGCGACGACGTACACGAGTCCCGCGCCCAGCGAGAGCAGGTACGCGAGCGGCGCCTCGTCGAGCTTGGTGGCCACCTGGTAGATCCCGCGGGCCGTCGCAGCGAGCGCGAGGATCCCGTACACCGCCACCAGGAGGCGACCGGGGCCGCTCCCCGTCCGTCGGTCGCTCATACGGTCCCCCAGATCTGGAGCAGTCGGAACTCGAGGAACGCGACCGTCACCGCCGCGACGAGCAGGACCACCGAGCTCCACCGGGTGCGCTCGGCGAACGCCCACGCGGCAGCGATCGGCAGGACGAGCGCCTGGGTGAGGACGTAGCCCCACAGCAGGACGCCGTCGACGTCGGGCGAGCCGGTCGCGGCGAGGATGCCGGCGATGGCGGCCTGCAGGACGAGCACGCCCTCGATGACGGCAGCACCCCACAGCTGTCGCAGCACCACGGCGCGGTCCCGGACGACGAACCAGGCGGCCCACGCGCCGAGCGCCAGGCACAGGGCGCCGACGAGCAGCGCGAGGGGGACGATCACGATGCCCCACCGTACCGGCGCAGCGCGACAGAGCCGACCGGCACGACAGCGCCCGTGCCTATCATCGACGCGTGACCGTCTCGCTGACCTCCCACGACCCTGCCCGCCTCGCCGTCGACGCCCTCGTCGTCGCGGTCGCCCAGCACGACGGCGCGCCGGCCGTCCTCGGGCTCGAGCGGCTCCCCAAGGAGCTGCGCGCCCAGCTGGCCGACGCCGCCGCGCTCGGCGTCACCGGGGCGGCCGACGAGGTCCGACGGCTCCCCGGCACCGGGCTAAGCGCCACGATCCTCGTGCTCACCGGCATCGGACCGGCCGACAAGGTCTCCGCCGAGACGCTGCGGCGCGCCGCGGGCGCAGCGACCCGCGAGCTCGCCGGCACCGCGAGCGTCGGGCTGGCGCTGCCCGCCGACGACGTCGAGTCGGTCGCGGCCGTCGCGGAGGGCGCGCTCCTCGGCGCGTACTCCTACACCCGCTACCGCGCCTCCGAGGCCGCCAAGCAGGCACCCGTCGCCGCGATCCAGATCGTCACCGCGCACCCGAAGGACCGCACCGCCCTGGCAGCCGTCGCCCGCGCCGAGGTCGTCGCCGCTGCGGTGCACGGCACGCGCGACCTGGTGAACGCCGCCCCGAACGACCTCTACCCCGCCGCGTTCGCCGAGGCCGCGAAGGCCGCCGTCAAGGACTCCGGCGCCAAGGGGCTCAAGGTCACGGTGCTCGACGACAAGGCGCTCGCCGCCGGCGGCTACGGCGGCCTGATCGGCGTGGGCCAGGGCTCGGTCCGCGGGCCGCGCCTCGTCAAGGTCTCCTACACACCGTCGCGTCCCCAGGCGAAGGTCGCCCTCGTCGGCAAGGGCATCACGTTCGACTCCGGCGGGATCTCGATCAAGCCGGCCGCCGGGATGGAGGCGATGAAGTCCGACATGGCCGGCGCCGCCGCCGTGCTGCACACGGTCGTCGCCGCCGCCCGCCTCGGGCTGCCCGTCGCGGTCACCGGCTGGCTGTGCCTCGCGGAGAACATGCCGTCCGGGACCGCCCAGCGCCCGTCGGACGTGCTGACGATCCGCGGCGGGAAGACCGTCGAGGTGCTGAACACCGACGCCGAGGGCCGGCTCGTCATGGCCGACGGGCTCGTCGCGGCGATCGAGGAGAAGCCCGACGTCGTCCTCGACATCGCCACCCTGACCGGCGCCCAGCTCGTCGCGCTCGGGCACCGCGTCTCCGCCGTGATGGGCACGGACGACGTGCGCGGCGAGGTCGTCACCGCCGCCGAGGTCAGCGGCGAGCAGTTCTGGCCCATGCCGCTGCCCGCCGACCTGCGCGCGGGCCTGAAGTCGAAGGTCGCGGACCTCGCGAACATCGGCGACCGGTTCGGCGGCATGCTCACCGCGGGGATCTTCCTGCAGGAGTTCGTCGGGCAGACGCCGTGGGCGCACCTCGACATCGCCGGACCCGCCTACAACGAGCGGACCGCGCACGGCTACACGCCGGTGGGCGGCACCGGGGTCGGGGTGCGGACGCTGCTGGCCCTGCTCGAGGGCCGGGCGCCGACCGCGTAGGCAGCGCTAGGCGTGCTTGCGCTTGCGCGCGAGCCGCTGGCGCGAGTTCCAGTCCCGGACGCGCTGCGGGTAGCCGGTCCGCTGCACGTCGTACACGGGGATGCCCATGTCCCGGGCCAGCTCCCAGGCGGTCTTCGGGTCCGGCACCCGGCGTCGCGTCCACTCGCCGTCCGTGGCGACGAGCATCATCGTCGTCGGGGTGGAGTTGGTCTGCGGCTCGACGTAGGCCTCGACCCCGACCCGGGTGGCGACGAAGTCCTTCAGGTGGGCGACCGTGGCCTCGCGCGCGTCCCGGTCCGTCGGCGCGTCGGTGGCGGCCGGCTTGCGGCGTGAGAACAGGCCCATGGCGCACGAGGGTAACCTGCGAACCTGTCGATCTGCGGGTGCTTGATCTCGACGTGATGCAGGAGACGGAACAGCAGTCATGGGACGACTGTTCTGAGTGTCACATGGTCGCGCGCGTCGTCCGGGTCGTTCCATGCCTGTGGGGATGACAGGATGGTCGGCGAGCTCGAGACCACCAAGTCTGCGTATGAGGAGTCTGCACGTGGCCGACACGAACGGCACCGCTTTCGACATCGTCGTCCTGGGCGGAGGCAGCGGCGGCTACGCGGCTGCGCTGCGCGCCGCACAGCTGGGCAAGACCGTCGCCCTCATCGAGGCCGACAAGGTGGGCGGCACCTGCCTGCACTACGGGTGCATCCCGACCAAGGCCCTGCTGCACGCCGCCGAGCTGGCGGACAACGCCCGTGACGGCGCCCACTTCGGCGTCCACACGAGCCTCGACCACATCGACATGAACGGTGTGAACGAGTACAAGTCCACGGTGATCGGCCGCCTCTACAAGGGCCTGCAGGGACTCATCAAGTCCCGCAAGATCACCGTCTTCGAGGGCTTCGGCAAGCTCGTCGCTCCCGACACCGTCGAGGTCAACGGCGAGCGCGTCACCGGCGGGCACGTCATCATCGCCACCGGTTCGTACGCGCGCTCGCTGCCCGGTCTGGAGATCGGCGGCCGCGTGATCACGTCCGACCAGGCGCTGCAGCTCGACTGGGTGCCCAAGTCGGCGATCATCCTCGGCGGCGGCGTCATCGGCTCCGAGTTCGCCTCCGTCTGGAAGTCGTTCGGCGCGGACGTCACGATCATCGAGGCGCTCCCCCACCTGGTCCCCAACGAGGACGAAGCGCTGTCGAAGGCGTTCGAGCGCGCGTTCCGCAAGCGCGGCATCAACTTCAACGTCGGCGTCCGGTTCTCCGGCGTCACGCAGGACGACAACGGCGTGCACGTCTCGCTCGAGGACGGCAAGACGTTCGACGCCGACCTCCTGCTCGTCGCGGTGGGCCGCGGGCCCCGGACCTCCGGTGTCGGCTTCGAGGAGCAGGGCATCACGCTCGACCGCGGGTTCGTCATCACCGACGAGCGCCTGCACACCGGCGTGGGCAACGTCTACGCGGTCGGCGACATCGTCCCCGGCCTGCAGCTCGCGCACCGCGGGTTCGCGCAGGGCATCTTCGTCGCCGAGGAGATCGCCGGGCTCAAGCCCGCCGCGATCGTCGAGTCGGGCATCCCGCGCGTGACGTACTCCGACCCCGAGGTCGCCTCGGTCGGTCTCACGGAGGCGCGCGCCAAGGAGGTCCACGGGGCCGACGCCGTCGAGACGCTCGAGTACAACCTGGGCGGCAACGGCAAGAGCCAGATCCTCGGGACGCAGGGCTTCATCAAGCTCGTCCGGCAGAAGGACGGCCCCGTCGTCGGCGTCCACATGATCGGCGCGCGCGTCGGCGAGCTCATCGGCGAGGGACAGCTCATCGTGAACTGGGAGGCCTACCCCGAGGACGTCGCCTCCCTCGTCCACGCCCACCCCACGCAGAACGAGGCCCTCGGGGAGGCGCACCTCGCGCTCGCCGGCAAGCCGTTGCACGCCCACAACTGACCTCACGATTCGAAGGAGACACGAGCGGTCATGTCCGACAACGTGCAGCTGCCCGCACTCGGTGAGTCCGTCACCGAGGGGACCGTCACCCGCTGGCTGAAGAACGTGGGCGACACGGTGGAGGTCGACGAGCCGCTGCTCGAGATCTCGACCGACAAGGTCGACACCGAGATCCCGTCGCCGTTCGCCGGCGTGCTCGAGCAGATCCTCGTCCAGGAGGACGAGACCGTCGAGGTCGGCGCCACGCTCGCCGTCATCGGCTCCGGCGAGGGTTCGTCCTCGCAGGAGCCGGCGGCGGAGGCCGCCCCGGCCGAGGCTGAGGCCCAGGCCGAGCCCGCGCCGGAGCCTGCCGCCGAGCAGGCGCCCGCCGAGGAGCCGGCCGCCGAGGCCGCTCCCGCCCAGCAGCCGGTCGAGGAGCACGAGGAGCCCGCGGCGGCTCCCGCTGCGGCTGCCTCCGAGCAGGGTGGCGCGAGCGAGAACGTGACGCTCCCCGCCCTGGGCGAGTCCGTCACCGAGGGCACCGTCACGCGCTGGCTCAAGGCCGTCGGCGACGAGGTCGCGGTCGATGAGCCGCTGCTGGAGATCTCGACGGACAAGGTCGACACCGAGATCCCGTCGCCGTTCGCGGGCACCCTGCAGCAGATCCTCGTCCAGGAGGACGAGACCGTCGAGGTCGGTGCGGTGCTCGCCGTCATCGGCTCGGGATCGGCCCCCGCGGCCGCCGCCCCGCAGGAGTCGGCACCGGCCGAGGAGAAGGCTCCGGAGCCGGAGAAGTCGCCCGAGCCTGAGCCGGCGAGCGCGCCCGAGCCGTCGGCCGAGCAGGAGCCAGCCCCGGCCGCGCCTGCACCGGTCCCCGCGACCCCGACGCCCGCACCGGTCCCGGCGGTGGCTGCACCGGCTGCACCCGCCGCGGCCCCGGCCGCGTCCGCCGCGGTCTCGGGCACGTACCTGACTCCCCTCGTCCGCAAGCTCGCGGCCGAGAAGGGCGTCGACGTGTCGTCCCTCGTAGGCACCGGGGTGGGCGGCCGGATCCGCAAGGAGGACGTCCTCGACGCCGCGGCCAAGGCTGAGGCCGAGAAGGCTGCCGCCGAGGCCGCCAAGGCCCAGCCCGCTGCAGCGGCGCCGGCCGCGGCCGCCAAGCCCGCCGCCTCCGTCCCGGCCGTCTCGCCGCTGCGGGGCACGACGGAGAAGGCCAGCCGGCTGCGCCAGATCATCGCCGAGCGGATGGTCGACGCCCTCCACTCGCAGGCGCAGCTCACCACCGTCGTCGAGGTCGACGTGACCCGGGTCGCCCGGCTGCGCGCCAGGGCCAAGGAGGACTTCAAGGCACGCGAGGGCGTCAACCTCACGTTCCTGCCGTTCTTCGTGCTGGCCGCCGTCGAGGCGCTCAAGGCGTTCCCGAAGATCAACGGCGTGCTCGAGGGCAACCAGATCACGTACCACGCCCAGGAGAACGTCGGCATCGCGGTCGACACCGAGAAGGGTCTCCTCGTCCCGGTCATCCGCGACGCGGGCGACCTGAACCTGGCCGGCATCTCGCGCAAGATCGTCGACCTGGCCGGCCGCACGCGCCAGAACAAGGTCACGCCCGACGAGCTCAGCGGGGCCACCTTCACGGTGACCAACACGGGCTCCGGCGGCGCGATCATCGACACCCCGATCGTCCCGGGCGGCACGTCCGCGATCCTCGGCACCGGCGCCATCGTCAAGCGTCCCGTCGTCATCCAGGACGCCGACGGCGCCGAGGTCATCGCCATCCGGTCGATGTGCTACCTGTCGCTGTCGTACGACCACCGGCTGGTCGACGGCGCCGACGCGTCGCGCTACCTCAGCGCGGTCAAGAACCGCATCGAGGAGGGCGCGTTCGAGTCCGAGGTCGGTCTCTGACCCGCAACACCTGACGCACCACGACGGCCCGGTTCCCCGGCGAGGGGCCGGGCCGTCGTGCGTCCGCCCACCGGGCCGGTTGTGCGGGGCGACCGTAGGGTGAGCGCCATGCAGGTCGTCATCGCCGGGTCGCACGGCTTCATCGGGTCCACGCTCGTCCCTCGCCTGCGTGCTGGGGGGCACGACGTCCGCCTGCTGGTCCGCGGTCCCGCGCAGGGCCCGGACCAGATCTCCTGGGACCCCGACGCCGGGCGCCTCGACCCCGGTGCCGTCGCCGGCGCGGACGCCGTCATCAACCTCGCGGGGGTCAACCCCGGCTCCCGACCGCTCACGACCGCGCGCAAGCGTCAGGTCCTCGCGTCCCGGGTGAACACGACCGGTCTGCTCTCCCGGACGCTCGCGGCGCTGGACGACGGGCCGCAGGTGCTGCTCCAGGCGTCGGGGATCGGGGCGTACGGCTCCCGCGGCGAGGACGTGCTGGACGAGCACGAGCCGCTCGGCACCACGTTCTTCGCGAACGTCGTCCGGCACTGGGAGGCCGCGACCGCTCCCGCGCAGGACGCCGGCGTGCGGGTGGTCCACCTGCGGACCGGCATCGTGCTGGGCCAGGGTGGTGGCGCTCTCGGTCCGCTGCTGCCGCTGATCCGGCTGGGCGTCGGGGGACGGCTCGGGTCCGGTCGGCAGTTCTGGCCGTGGATCACGCTGCTCGACCACGTCCGAGCCGTCGAGCACCTGCTCACCGCCCCGGTCCACGGCCCGGTCAACCTGGTGACCGCCCCGGCGCGCAACGCCGAGGTGGTCGCGGCGCTCGCGAGGGCGATGCACCGGCCCGCCGTCGTACCCGTGCCCGCGTTCGCGCTGCGCCTCGTGCTCGGCGACTTCTCGTCGGAGGTGCTCGGGTCGATCCGCGCGATCCCGGCCGCGCTCGACGCCAGCGGCTTCTCGCCGGTCCACGCGGACCTGGAGAGCGCCGCGGAGTGGGTCGCGCACCGCGACTGACGTCAGGGTTCGACGACGTCCCAGACCCGCCAGCCGTCGTCGGTCCACCGCAGGCCGAGCACCACGGTCCGCGCCTCGGAGGCCGCGACCGGGACCGCGGCTCCACCGTCGGCCGGCACCCGGGAGTGCGCGGACATCGCGGACGTCACGGCCACGTCCGTCGTGTCACCGCGACTGCCGTCCTCCTCGACGAGCCAGGCGTCCTGCACGTCGACCGTGAGCCCGTCGACGCGGGAGCCGTCCAGTCCCGCGAGCAGCCGGGCGTCCGCCACGAACGCAGGACCGTCGGCGACGTCGACCGTCCCGAGACGAGACCCGTCTCCCGATCCGAGGATCTGCGCCCGCACCTGGCTGAGCTGGACGGCGGCCTGGACCGGGTCGTCGGCCACGGGGAGCGGAGCGGTCCGGTCGAGGAGGCGCCAGGCTCCGAACGCGGCCCCCAGCACCAGCACGGCGGTCACCAGGCCCACGCCGGCACGGGCCGCGTGCCGACGGCGACGTTCCCGGTCCTGCCGACGGGTCGTGCCCTGCACGCGGAGGAGTGCGCCGTCACGGGCCATGGCCGTCAGCGCCGAGGACGCCCGGGCGCCGGCGTCGGGGATCCGGACCGGTTCGGGGTCCGCTGCGTCGTAGCAGGCGTCGACCACGCGGCGGGCGTCCAGGCCGGGCACGGTCAGCAGCTCGGTGAGAGCCTCCCGCAGGCTCCCCCGCTCCGGCTGGTCGCACACCAGGTGCACGTCCGCGCCGGGCATCTGGTCCAGCACGGTGGCGACCAGGTGGCGCACGTCCGCCTCGACGTCGGCCGCGCCGCCCAAGGCTCCGCGCAGGTCCGTCAGCACCGGCCGGCCGTCGGGCCGGACCACGATCGTCGACGCGCTCACGGCGCCGTGGGACAGACCGGCGTCACGCAGCGCGTCGAGGGCACCGGCCACGGGTATCGCCACCGTGGCGGCCTCGCCGTCGGCCAGGGGCGCCCGTGCGGAGCGGATCTGTGCGAGGGACGACCCGTCGACGTGCTCGACGACCAGCCCCAGCCGGCCGGACGACAGCTCGACGACGTCGAGGACCTGCGGCAGGTGCTCGTGCCGGACCGCGCGGAGCCGGGCGGCGCGCGCGGAGGTCCCGGCGTCGGCGAGGGCGGGGACGACGTGCAGCTCGAGCCGCCGGTCGGACCCGTCCAGTGCGACGGCGAGCCACCCCGACCCCGCGACGTCGACGGGGTGGAAGCCTGCGTCCACGAGAGCGGTCTCGACGTCGGTCGGCACCACGAACCTGTCCATCGGGACATCCAAGCCCGGTCGGCGCGGGCCCGTCGTCGGCCGTCCACAGCCCCGGTCAGGGCAGCACGACCACCCGTCGCTCCGCGGCCGACACGAGGGCCGCGTCGAGGACCCGAGCGGTCCGCGCCGCGTCGACCGGGTCGACCGGCGGCGGCCCCCCGTCGACGACCCACCGCACGACCGCGCGATAGAGGTCGACGTGTCCGCCGCGCGCCTGCGGCACCGGCTGCCGGTCCGCCCCCCGGACGAGCCAGCCCTCGTGCACGGGCTCGCCCGGCCGGCGGGTCTCCTCGTACGCGTCGTCCAGTGCGGCGAACGGGGTCGGCTCGCCCTCGAAGCTCGTCACGAGGTAGGCGCCGCCGTCGCCGAGCACGCGCGTGCGCGGGCCGGGAGCGCCCACGACCGCGCCGGCCTGCAGGTGGCTGACGACGCCGTTGCCGGCGTGCACGAGCGCGAGGAAGACGTCGTCGACGGCGGGCGTGGTGCGGGCGTGCAGCTCCGCGTAGACCTGTGTGACGGGCCCGAACAGCTGGACCGCGGAGTCGACGAGGTGGGCGCCGAGGTCGAGCAGGAGGCCGCCCGAGTCCGGGTCGTTCTCCTTCCACCGGTCCTGCGGCACGGGCCGGAACCTCTCCCACCGCCGCTCGAACCGGTGCACGGTGCCCAGCTCCCCGCTCGCGAGCAGCCCGAGCAGGGTCAGCTGCTCGGGATCCCAGCGGCGGTTCTGGAACACCGTCAGGCGCCCGTCGGCGCGCGACGCCAACCGCTCCGCGTCGTCGGCGGTGGTCGCCAGGGGCTTGTCGACGAGCACGTGCAGCCCGGCGTCGAGCGACGCCAGGACGTGCACGACGTGCTCCCCGGTCGGGCTGGCGATGACGACGAGGTCGAGCTCGTCGGCGTGCGCGAGCAGCGCGTCCACGTCGGGGACGACTCGCGCGCCCGGCCAGTCGGCCTCGACCTGCTGCGCCCGGCTGCGGGTGACCACGACGGTCACCCGCTGACCGGCCTCCCGCAGCAACCGGGCATGGATCCCCCGGCCCGCTCCCCCGTACCCGACCAGCCCGACCCGCAGCGCCTCCATGCGCCTCACTCTAGGTCGGGTGCGACCTTGTGCAGCCCGTGCTCCTGGTGCCGGGACAGGGCGCTGGGCCACCACGTCCGGCGCCCCAGGTCGTGCACGAGTGCCGGGACGAGCAGGCTGCGCACCACGAGCGTGTCGAGCAGCACGCCGAACGCGACGATGAACGCGATCTGCGCGAGGAACAGCAGCGGGATGACCCCGAGCGCGGCGAACGTGACGGCGAGCACCACGCCCGCGGAGGTGATCACGCCGCCGGTCACGGCCAGCCCGCGGACCACCCCCGCGCGCGTCCCGATCTTCAGCGACTCCTCGCGGACCCGGGTCATGAGGAAGATCGAGTAGTCGACCCCGAGGGCGACGAGGAACACGAACGCGAACAGCGGGACGACGGGGTCGGCACCGGCGAAGCCGAGGACATGGTTGAAGACGATCGCCGAGACGCCCAGCGCGGCGGCGAACGAGAGCACGTTGGCGGCGAGCAGGAGCGCGGCAGCGGCGATCGACCGCAGGAGGAACATCAGGATCACGCCGATGACGAGGAGCACGACCGGGACGATGACGCGCAGGTCCCGCTCGCTGGCGCGGTTGGTGTCGAGCGTCTCGGCGGCGGCACCACCGACGACCGCGGTCGGGCTCACCTCGGTCACGGCCGTGCGCAGGTCCTCGACGGTCTCGACGGCGGCCTGGGTGTCGGCCGAGGCGGTGGTCGCGACGTCGAGACGGACGCGTCCGTCGACCACGACCGGCGGGGCGTCGTCGGCTGTGCCGGCCGGGGCACCGGTGTACGGCGTCACGGACTCGACTCCGTCGACGCCCTCGGCCGCGGCCGTGACGGCGTCGACGTCGGCCTCGTCGACGATGAGGATCGCGGGCTGCACGGAACCGGCCGGGAAGTGCTCGGCGAGCACCTCCTCACCGGCGACCGCGTCCACGTCCGTCAGGAAGATGTCGACCTGGTTGGTCCCGGACGCGTTCAGGGTGGGCAGGAAGGCCGCACCGACGGCCAGGGCGAGCGCGGTGACGATCCACACCGGCCTGGCCCTGCGGCCGACGAACCGGGCGAGCCGCGGCCACAGCCCTGTGCCGTCGGCGGGGTCGGGCTCGACGGTCGTGTCGACGTGCGCGTGGTCGGTCGCGTGCGCGACGACGGGGGTCGGCCGGGGCGCGCGCGGCCAGAACAGGATGCGCGACCGCTTGCCGAAGACGAGCAGCAGCGCGGGCAGCAGCGTGAGCGCACCGAGCAGCGCGGAGGCGATACCGATCGCGGCGACCGGGCCGAGGCTGCGGTTGGAGCCGAGGTCCGACAGCAGGAGGCACAGGACACCGGCGATGACGGTGCCCGCGCTGGCGGCGATCGGCTCGACGCAGGCCCGCAGCGCGCGCTTCATGGCGTCCGCCGGGTGCGCCACGTGCGCGAGCTCCTCCCGGTAGCGCGCGACGAGGAGCAGCGCGTAGTCCACCGACGCACCGACCACGAGGATCGACAGGATGCCCTGGGACTGCCCGTTGAGCACGAGGGTCCCGTTCGCGGCGAGGTTGTAGACGACCAGGCCGGCCAGGCTGAGCGCGAAGACCGCCGTGAGGATCACGACGAACGGCAGGAACGGTGAGCGGTAGACGAGCACGAGGATCAGCAGGACGGCACCCAGGGCGACGAGCAGCAGGACGCCGTCGATCCCCCCGAACGCGGTGACGAGGTCCGCGACGAACCCGGCGGGGCCCGTCACCCACGCCTGGAGCCCGAGCTCGCCGGCGGACGTGGCGGTGGCGCCGAGCTCGGACTCCAGCGACTCCCGCAGCGCCGTCACGAACGACTCGGTGACGCCCTCCTCGCCAGCGAGCAGCTCGTCGGCCGTCGCACCGTCGAGCGAGTAGGCGACCAGCACGGCCTCGCCGTCCTCGGACGGCACGACCGCCACCTCGCCGACGAGGTAGTCGGACCACGTCCCGTCGTTCCCGGGCGGCAGCGCCTCGTCGGGGAACGCCTCCGCCCAGTCCTGCACGGCGGCCAGCTGGTCGGGGGTGACGTCGCTCCCGTCGGCGGGCTGGAGCACCACGAGCGCGGGTAGGGTCTCGGTGTCGACGAAGCCCTTGCTCTCCTCGGCGGCCCGGGTGGACTCGGCCGACGACGGCAGGAACGCGGACGCGTCGTTCGTCTGGACCTGCGACAGCTTGCCCTGCGCCATCCCGCCGACCGACCCGATTCCGAGCCACACGACCAGGGCGACGCCGACGAGCACGGCGCGGAGAACGGTGGACCGGCGATTACTCAGCATGCTGAGTATCATTGGGGCTGTTCGTCGAAACAGCAAACGGAGGCGGGAGCGTGGACGAGGAGAGCCGGCTCGATCCCGCCTCCCCCGACCCGGCACACTGGCCGGTGGGTCGGCTCCTGTCCTCGGCCGCGCGCCGCGTCGAGCGCGACTGGAACGCCCACCTCGCCGCGTGGGACCTGAACCACGCCAGCCAGGCGGTCCTCGCCCACCTCTTGCGGGCGCCCATGTCCCAGCGCGAGCTGGCAGCCGCCAGCGGTGTCACCGAGCAGACGATGAGCCGCGTGCTGGCCCGCATGGAGCGCAGCGGCTACGTCACCCGGACGCCTCACGACGACGACCGGCGCCGGCACGTGATCACCATCACGGATGCTGGCCGCTCCACCTTCTTCGTCGCGTCCGACCGCGAGCTCGCCGAGACGATGGTGACGCGCGGGCTGACTCCCGAGGAGACCGAGCAGCTGCGCCGGCTGCTCGCCGTCGTCGCAGGCGAACCGCAGCCGGACGACTCTCCCGCCGCGCAGGGTTAGCCTGACGGGCATGCGGTTCGACGAGCTCGACCTCGGTGCACGCCTGCTCCCCTACGAGCCCACCTGGCAGCTCCAGCGCGAGGTGCACGCCACGGTCGTCGACGGCACGCGCGAGGACACCGTCCTGCTGTGCGAGCACGAGGACGTGTACACGGCCGGCAAGCGCACGGCGACGTGGGACCGCCCCGTCGACGGTACCCCCGTCGTCGACGTGGACCGCGGCGGCCGCATCACGTGGCACGGCCCCGGTCAGCTCGTCGGCTACCCCATCGTCAAGCTGGGCACGCCCGTCGACGTCGTCCGCTACGTGCGCGTCCTGGAGGAAGCCCTCATCCGGACCTGCGCCGACCTGGGCCTGACCGCGATCCGCGTGGACGGGCGCAGCGGCGTGTGGTTCGCCGCCGACGACGACCGGCGCGAGCGCAAGGTCGCCGCCATCGGCGTCCGCGTCTCGCGCGGCGTCACCATGCACGGGTTCGCGCTGAACTGCGAGCCCGACCTGACGGCGTTCGACCGCATCGTCCCGTGCGGGATCGACGACGCCGACGTCACCTCGCTCTCGGTGGAGACCGGTCGGCGCGTGACGATCGCCGAGGTGCTCCCCCTGATCCGCGGCCACCTGGTCGAGACGCTGGTACCGATCCTCGACGCGCGTCCCGTCGTCGCGGTGTGACGCGCGACTCCCCCGCAGCCCAGACCGTGACGGCGGGTTAGTCTGACCGACGTGACGATCGCAGCCGATGGCCGACGCATGCTCCGCATCGAGGCGCGCAACGCCGAGACCCCCATCGAGCGCAAGCCGGAGTGGATCCGCACGCGCGCGACGATGGGCCCCGAGTACACCGAGCTCAAGGGCCTGGTGAAGCGCGAGGGCCTGAACACGGTGTGCGAGGAAGCGGGCTGCCCCAACATCTTCGAGTGCTGGGAAGACCGCGAGGCGACGTTCCTCATCGGCGGCGACCAGTGCACGCGGCGGTGCGACTTCTGCCAGATCGACACGGGCAAGCCCGCGGCCTTCGACGCCGACGAGCCCCGCCGCGTCGCCGCGTCCGTGCAGGCGATGGGCCTGAAGTACTCCACCGTGACCGGCGTGGCCCGCGACGACCTGCCCGACGGCGGTGCGTGGCTCTACGCCGAGACCGTCCGCCAGATCCACGCGGTCAACCCCGGGACCGGCGTCGAGCTGCTGATCCCCGACTTCAACGCGACGCCCGAGCTGCTGGACGAGGTCTTCTCGTCGCAGCCCGAGGTGCTCGCCCACAACCTGGAGACCGTCCCGCGCATCTTCAAGACGATCCGCCCCGGATTCCGGTACGACCGGTCGCTGTCGGTGATCACCCGGGCGCACGAGCAGGGGCTCGTCACCAAGTCGAACCTCATCCTCGGCATGGGCGAGACCACCGGGGAGGTCGTCGAGGCGCTCGCCGAGCTGCACGAGGCCGGCTGCGACCTCATCACGATCACGCAGTACCTGCGCCCGTCCGTGCGCCACCACCCCGTGTCCCGCTGGGTGCGTCCGGAGGAGTTCGTCGAGCTGTCGGCCGAGGCCGAGCGTCTCGGGTTCCTGGGCGTCATGAGCGGTCCTCTGGTCCGGTCGTCGTACCGCGCCGGGCGGCTCTGGGGCCAGGCCATGCGCCGCTACGGCCGGCCGATCCCCGAGGCGCTCGCGCACCTCGCGGAGCCGACGACGTCGCGCCAGGAAGCCGCGAGCCTGCTCGCCCGCTGAGGGTCAGGACCGCGCCGATCCGTCGGTAGACTTCGGGCCCATGGCCCGCGACAAGACCTCCGACGCTGCACCGACGCCCAAGGTGAAGAAGACCCGCTGGTACCACCAGGTGTGGCAGGCGTACCAGATGACCCGGAAGAACGATCCGGCGGTCACCTGGATCATCCTGGCGGTGTTCTTCGGCATCATCGCGCTGGGCGTCGTCATCGGGTTCCTGGTCAACACGCTGGTCTACGTCCTGCTGCTCAGCATCCCGTTCGCGCTGCTCGCCGCGATGTTCGTCCTCGCCCGTCGCGCCGAGACGGCCGCGTACACGCAGATCGAGGGCCAGCCCGGTGCCGCGTACGCCGCCCTGGGGACCATCCGGCGCGGCTGGACGTTCACCCAGGAGCCGGTCGCCATCGACCCCCGCTCGCAGGACCTCGTCTTCCGGGGTGTCGGTCGTCCGGGCGTCGTCCTCGTCGGCGAGGGTCCGGCGCCCCGCATCGCGAAGCTCCTCGAGTCGGAGCGCAAGCGCACCGCCCGCGTCATCTCCGGGGCGCCGATCACGCTCATCCAGGTCGGCGACGGCGACGGCCAGGTGCCGCTGCGCAAGCTGCCGCGTGCCGTGCAGAAGCTGCGCCCGAAGCTGACCAAGCAGGAGGTCGCCGAGGTCAACAAGCGCCTGACGGCGCTCGGTGGCGTCAGGCTGCCGGTGCCGAAGGGCGTCGACCCCATGCGTGCACGCCCCGACCGCAAGGGCATGCGCGGCCGCTGACCGACGTACGGGCCGTCACCGCCGGACGATCGCCGTCCCGGCCACGCGGTCGTGCAGCCCCCGCCCGTCCGAGTCCCACACGACCGCCGGGATCACGAGGCACAGGAGCACCGTGCGGGCCAGGGCGCTGAGGAACCCCGGCGCCATCGTCGCCCAGCCGGCCTCCGCCCGCGCCTGACCGGGGAACACGCGGCGGACCCGCAGGCCGAGCAGCCGATGCCCGAGGGTGTGACCGAGCGAGCCCACCAGGAGCACGTTCTCCAGGGCGAAGATCCCCAGGGTCGCCAGCGGGTTGCCCCGGCCCAGCAGGAACGCGTCCGGCACGCTCGCGAAGAACGCTCCGGAGATGGCCAGGCACGCGATCCAGTCGATGGCCAGCGCCACGACCCGTCGCCCCAGCGGCGCCAGCGATCCGGGGCCCTCGTCGGGGAGCCCGAGCCGTCGACCGCGGCTGCTGCCGGGATCCGGTGCGGGTCCGCCGCCGAGCCACGAGCTGAGGTCTCCACGATCTGCCACCCGGCAAGGGTAGGCGACGGACGGCAACGCCTCGGAAACGTCCCCGCCACGAGCCCTCCGTACGGTGAGACCGCGACGAGGCCTCTCGCCGTCCGCTCGTGAGACCCCCGCCCGCGCCCTCCCCCAGGGGCATAGGGTCATCATTCGTTACACGAGGGACGGCCCCGTAACGCTGTCGAAACACTTGGTACACGACAGAGAAACCAGGCGCTCGTAGCCTCGCCTTGCCCGACCCCACGGGTACCACCGACCGAGGAGCAGCGGATGTTCAGCAAGCCAGAGGAAGTCCTGGCGTTCATCAAGAGCGAGGACGTGAAGTTCGTCGACGTCCGGTTCTGTGACCTGCCCGGCACGATGCAGCACTTCAACGTCCCGGCCTACTCGCTGGAGCTGGACTTCTTCACCGACGGCCAGATGTTCGACGGGTCCTCGATCCGCGGCTTCCAGGCGATCCACGAGTCGGACATGAAGCTCATCCCCGACATCAGCACCGCGTACCTGGACCCGTTCCGGGTCGAGAAGACGCTGAACATCAACTTCCACATCGTGGACCCGTACACCGACGAGCCCTACAGCCGCGACCCGCGTCAGGTCGCCGCGAAGGCCGAGGCGTACCTGAAGTCGACGGGCATCGCGGACACGGCCTTCTTCGCCCCCGAGGCCGAGTTCTACATCTTCGACGACGTCCGCTTCCACACGAAGCAGAACGAGTCGTTCTACTCCATCGACTCCTTCGAGGCGGCCTGGAACACCGGCCGCGAGGAGGAGGGCGGCAACCTCGGCCACAAGATCCCCTACAAGGGCGGCTACTTCCCCGTGCCCCCGGTCGACGGGTTCTCCGACATCCGTGACCAGATCAGCCTGCAGCTGGACGCCCTCGGCCTCGGTGTCGAGCGCGCCCACCACGAGGTCGGCACCGCCGGCCAGCAGGAGATCAACTACCGCTTCGACAAGCTCGCCATCTCCGGCGACAAGGTCATGCTCTTCAAGTACGTCGTGAAGAACGTGGCGCACGAGAACGGCAAGACGGCGACCTTCATGCCGAAGCCGCTCTTCGGTGACAACGGCTCCGGCATGCACGTCCACCAGTCCCTCTGGAAGGACGGCGAGCCGCTGTTCTTCGACGAGAAGGGCTACGGCGGCCTGTCCGACGTCGCGCGCTGGTACATCGGCGGTCTGCTCAAGCACGCCCCGTCGCTGCTGGCCTTCACCAACCCGACGGTGAACTCCTACCACCGCCTGGTCCCCGGCTTCGAGGCGCCCGTCAACCTGGTCTACTCGGCCCGCAACCGCTCCGCGTGCATCCGCATCCCGGTCACCGGTTCGAACCCGAAGGCCAAGCGCATCGAGTTCCGCGTGCCGGACCCGTCGTCGAACCCGTACCTGGCGTTCGCGGCCATGCTCATGGCCGGCATCGACGGCATCCAGAACCGGATCGAGCCGCCGGACCCGGTGGACAAGGACCTGTACGAGCTGCCCCCCGAGGAGCACGCCCAGATCCAGCAGGTGCCCGGCTCGCTCGGCGAGGTGCTCGACCACCTCGAGGCCGACCACGACTTCCTCACGGCGGGCAACGTCTTCACGCCCGACCTGATCGCGACGTGGATCGACTACAAGCGCAACGCCGAGGTCGACCCGATCCGTCTGCGCCCGCACCCGCACGAGTTCGAGCTGTACTACGACGTGTGATCGTCCCGCCTCGCGGCTGCTCCCGTGAGGCGGTGACCTGCAGTGACGGCACCCCCGTCGCCCTCGTGGCGGCGGGGGTGCCGCACGTTCGGCCGAGGAACGTGGCGACGGCGAGGGTTCGAGCGCGATCGCCTGGCTGACCGGCTCGCGCCGCCCTCGCGGAGCTGTCCGCGATCGGTGCGGGACGTATCTCCCCCCGACCGCCCCTGCTCCTCTCAGCACGCGGGCACACCGAGGTGCCTGCACTCATCAGGGGGCAGAAGACCATGGCATACGAGATCCGCGGATCCCTGTGGGGAACGCTGTGTCACGACGTGCGGGAGCCGCTGGCCGGGCTGGAGCTGCGCGCCTACCGCTCGACCGGCGACCGTGCCACCGAGCAGGCGGTCGCGGCCGACAAGGAGACGTTCCACGAGGTCGCCGAGGGCGAGCGCACGGGAGCCCCTGTCGCGGTGACCCGCGTCGACGACTCGGGGGCGTACGTCCTGACGATCGACGACAAGGAGTACGACGGCGGTCCGCTGGACCTCGACCTGTACGTCGAGAAGGCGCCACGGCCACGGCAGGACCCGGCCGCGAAGCCACGCCAGTTCGCCGTGACCACGCTCCAGCCGCGCTGGCGGCAGACCAGGAAGAACGTCGTCGCGGTCTGGGAGTACGCGATCCCGAACCGGTTCTGGTGCCACATCCTGGCGCTGTTCGGCATCTGGACGATCAGCGGCCGCATCACCACGTGCGACACCAAGACCCCGATCCCGGGGGCGGTCGTCACGGCGTTCGACGCCGACTGGTTGCAGGACGACCCGCTCGGCACCGCGACGACGGACGGGACGGGTCACTACGTCCTCACGTACCTCGCGTCGGACTTCCGACGCACGCCGTTCTCGCCGTACGTGAACGTCGAGCTCACCGAGGGTCCGGACGTCTACGCGACGGTGGAGCTCGCCGGGCAGCCGATCATCACCGAGACGCAGGCGGACGGTCGCAAGCCGGGCCGGCAGAACGTGGGGCACTGCTTCTGCCTGGACCTGTGCACGGACAAGGTGGTGGGCGGTCCCGAGACGGTGCCGCACTGGCAGCAGGTCGAGGCGTTCGACATCCATCCCGGCAACGGCCTGCCGGGCTCGACGTTCGACGCGCTCGGCTACGCCGACCCGGCGGGCGGCGCCTACGTGTTCGGGGGCACCGTGACGCTGCAGGGCAACTGCCCGCTCACCGACGTCGTCACCGGGAACCCGCTGAAGTACCGGTTCCTGGTGGGCGAGTACACCTGGACCGGCGGCACGGAGGATCCCGCGAACCCGCCGACGGTCGCCCCGGCGAGCCTGGCACCGGTGACGACGCAGGTCGTCGGCACGCACGTCGGGTACGTGTTCTACACCGACGGAAACGGCCAGGCGCAGTCGTCGGCGGTCGTCGTGTCCGCAGCGGACCTCGACGCCGACGGCTTCGTGCAGGTCGCCGGCCTGCCGGTCACCGTGCCGATGTTCAACCCGCCGGGCTCGACCGCGGTGGTCAACGTGAGCGGGTCGAACTTCCTGCGCACGTTCGACCTGCTGGAGCTCAACACGGCAGCGTTCACGGCGCTGCACCCACCGAAGAAGCCTGGTGGTCTGCCGATCCAGCAGGCGGGAGAGACCCTCCCGACGGCCGAGCAGGAACCCGTCCGCCGCTACCGGATGGGCTTCGAGGTGCGGGACGCGGTCACCAACGCCACGACCCACACCGACCAGCTCGACGCGATCATCTTCGACAACTCGGCGGTCATCGCCACGCTGGACCTCGAGGAGCTGCGGCTGAACGAGTGCAACCCGCTGTCCAGCGCGACCACGGTCCACCTGCTCTACACGGTGGACCACCCGCACCTGAGGAACTTCTCGGTGTCGATCACCAGCAACGGTACGGCGGGCCACCTGCCACCGGAGACGCCGTCGGCAGCGTTCACGCCGGGGGACTACACGTTCCGGGGCGGCGCCTCGGGCCCGCACAACGGCACGAGCACGGGCGGCGTCCCGATCGACGTGTCCATGGACCCGGCGTGCGCCTATGCCGTCAACCTGGGCTGGGTGACGCGTCGGTACCTCGACACGGGGCAGACACTGCAGCGGCTGTACTGCCACTGACACCGCTCGGGGCGTCCGGGTGCACCGGGCGCCCCGAGCAGGACCAAAGGCCCGTCCGCGCGCGGCCCCGGCGGTGTGACGATGGTGGTACCGGCAACCCCCGGCTCTGCCCGTCCGCACCCACCAGGAGCGATCATGTCCACCGTCCACCCGTCCACCACCTCGCGCGACCGTGTCCGTCGTCTCGTCGAGACGGTGCGGTGGGCGCCCGCACCCGTCTGGGGCGAGTCGAGCGGTGAGCACACGCGCTTCTCGGTGTACCTCGCGGGGAGCATGCTCGCCTGGGCCGTGGCCGGGCTGGTGATGGCCGCGCTGATCGGGTCGGTGCTCAGCCTCGTCGTCTGACCGGGGTGCCGCACGTCACAGCGACATGCGGCACACGCGTCTCGACCGACCGGCAGGGTGACGGCATGACCTCTTCGCGCACCCGTCGTCCGGCACTGGCACTCGCGGCGTCCGTCCCCGTCCTGCTCCTCGTCACGGCCTGCGGGCCGGGCGACGCCCCTGACCAGACGGCCACCGCGTCGACGAGCGCAGCGCCGGCCCCGACGCCGGAGGCCGCCACGCCGACCCCGTCGGTCACGGTCGACTCGGGGCGCCCGACGGCTGCCCCTGGGCAGGTCGTCACCGCTGGGGTCGTCGCGGAAGGGGTGCCGGCACAGGCCACGGGTGTCGGCAGCGCGGCGGTGACCTACACCCGAGGTGGTGAGTTCGCCGTCGTCATCGCCCTCGACTGCGCCTCGTGCACCGCGGGCACGGTGCCCACCGTCCTGACGGGACCGGGTCGGATGACCCCGTACGACGAGGGCGCCGGACCGCTCGCCGGGTCGTACCTCATGGACGTGTTCGAGGGCAGCGCGCCCGAGCAGTCGGTGTGGTTGCAGGCGGACGGTCCCTGGTCGCTCCGGTTCGAGAGCTGGAACGACCTCCCGAGCACGACCGGGCCGCAGAGCGGCACCGGGTCCACCGTGCTGCGCCTGGCGGACGAGGGCGCCCACGCCGAGGTGACCTGGGCACCGGCGGGGCCGGACGACGACTTCTCCGGCCGCTTCTTCGGTGTCGGCGACCAGTCGCTGTTCGGCGACGACGAGGCGTTCACCGAGGTGGTGGACCTGCCGATGCCGGGCATCTTCGCCATCCGCACCGACGGCGCCTGGACCGTGACACCGCAGCCCTGACGCGGGGTCAGGCGATCCGGCGCAGGGCGATCGCCGCGTACATGAGCGCGGCGACCGTCTCGCCGTCGGTGATCGTGCCGTCCGCGACCATCGCCACGACGTCGCTCCACGAGACGGTCCGGACCGCGGTGATGCCTTCGACGGCGTGCTCGGCGGGTTCGTCCGAGGGACGCAGGCCGCGCGCGAGGTACACGTGCTCCGGCGCGTCGCTGATCCCGTTGAGCGCGAACATCGACCCGACGTGCTCCCAGGCGTCCGCGACGAGACCGGTCTCCTCGCGCAGCTCGCGCTGCGCTGCGAGCAGCAGGTCCTCACCGTCGGACCCGCCTGCGGGGACCTCGAGCGACACACCGGTGGTGTAGCGGTCCACCTCGACGAGCACCACCTCGTCGTCGGCGGTCACGGGCACGACGAAGACCGCCGGGTTGCGGACCTCCACCACGCCGTAGATGCCGGCGCTGCCGTCGGGGCGGTCAACCGCGTCCTCCCGGACCCTGATCCACGGGTTCTCGTACACGGTCGTCGAGCTGCGCGTGCGCCAGAGCGTCATGACGGCAGCCTGCCAGACGATCCCAGGGATTGCGCTTACCGGACATTCTGTGACACGGTACGGAAACCGGTTTCTCACCCACCTGTCGGAGACAAGGACGTCTCATGAGAGCTCGTCACACCCTCGTCGTCACGCTCGCCGCAGGAGCCCTGCTGCTCCCCTCCACGGCCGCGAGCGCCGCTCCCCCGCCCCCTGCCGTCGACCTCGGTCGCGAGGTCCTCCCGCCCGGCGACGGGTGGGCCTCCTATGAGGGACCGACCGTCCCCGACGGCAAGCCGACGGTCGCCACCGGCACCACCGGAGGCGCCGCTGCCGATCCCTCCCAGGTGTACGTCGTCGACACCTGGCAGGAGCTGCGCGACGCCCTCGCCGGCAAGCCCGGCGGCAGCCAGACGGACGCACGGACGAACACGGTTCCCCGCATCATCTACGTCACGGGCACCATCACCGCCTTCGACCCGGCGACCTGCGACGACTTCGCCCGGCAGGTCACGGTGTCCGACACCGGGAAGCCGTTCCGCATGGCCGACTACATCGCGTACTACGACCCGGCCGGGCCGTGGGGCAAGGTCAGGCCCAGCGGACCCCTCGAGACTGCCCGCATCGCCGCGGCGGCCGTGCAGGCGGCGACGACGCTGCAGCACGTCGGCTCCAACGTCACGCTGGTCGGTGTCGGCGACGACGCGGCGATCGTGGGCGCCAGCGTGCGGATCCGCGACGCGCACAACGTCATCGTGCGGAACCTGACGATCGCCGACGCGTACGACTGCTTCCCGGTGTGGGACCCGACCGACACGGCCGTCGGCAACTGGAACTCCGCCTACGACAACGTCTCGGTGTGGACGTCGACGAGCGTGTGGGTGGACCACAACACGTTCCACGACGGCGCACACCCGCACTCGGCGCTGCCGGTGGTGTTCGGCCGGCCGTTCGAGACGCACGACGGCCTGCTCGACATCACGCACGGCTCCGACCTGGTGACGGTGAGCTACAACAGGCTCGAGAACCACGACAAGACCGAGCTCATCGGCTCGTCGGACTCCCGGCTCCAGGACCGCGGCCAGCACAGGGTGACGCTGCACCACAACCACTGGGTCGACATCGGCCAGCGGGCACCGCGCGTGCGGTTCGGCGACGTGCACCTCTACGACAACCTGTACACGCAGACCCAGGAGGGGCTGTTCCAGTACTACTGGGGCGCCGGTATCGAGTCGAGCATCTACGCCGAGAACAACGCGTTCGAGCTCGCGCCGGGCGTCGACCCCGGACGCATCATCACGCGCTGGGCCGGCACCCAGCTGTTCGAGACCGGCTCGACCGTGAACGGTGAGCCGACCGACCTCCTCGCGGCGTTCAACGCGACGGCACCCGTGCCGCTCGCTCCGACAGCGCGATGGAGCCCCGCCGACGTCTACGACTACACGCTCGACCCGGTCGAGGACGTCCCCGCCCTCGTGCGAGCCTCGGCAGGCGCGGGAGTGCTCTCCTCGGGAACCCCGGTGGCCACCGCCGCACCCGGCGTCGCGGTGCTCTCCGACGACAACGGCCAGGGAACGGGGCTGTTCGACGGGTCCTACACGGTCACCGCGAACCTCTACTGGGGCCAGAACGCCACGGTCGCGAAGCTCTACGAGAACGGCGCGCTCGTCGACGCCGAGTGGCTCACCGGCACGACGCCGCGGCGCCAGACGGTGCGGTTCCCGGTCACCGGCAAGGTGAACGGGACCTACACCTACGTCGTCGAGCTGCTCAACCCGTACGGCACGA
This sequence comes from Cellulomonas terrae, assembly GCF_007990265.1. Taxonomy (GTDB): domain Bacteria; phylum Actinomycetota; class Actinomycetes; order Actinomycetales; family Cellulomonadaceae; genus Cellulomonas; species Cellulomonas terrae. Next base: position 7,984 of record NZ_BJWH01000002.1, on the reverse strand, counting down.
GCACCTCGCGCCCCCACACCGTCGTCGTCAAGGACGCGTCGCCCGCTGTCGCGGTCCTGTCGGACGACAACCGCGACGGTGACGGCTCGTTCACGGTCACCACCAGTCTCTGGTGGGGCACCAACGCGACGCACTACGCGCTCTACCGCGACGGGGTGCTGGTCGACGAGCAGGAGCTCGTGGCTGCGACCCCACGGCGTCAGACCGTCCGGACCGTCGTGACCGGCCTCGAGCCGGGCACGTACCGGTTCGTCGCGGTGCTCAGCAACGACGCCGGGAGCACCCCCACCGCTGAACGCGTGGTGACGGTGCGGCGCTGACCTGTGCGCGCGCTGGGAGCCAGTTGTGGAGGGTCTCGTCGCCACTGCACACAACGTGCACCGGACCCTCGCCCAAGTCGCTGACGTGCAGAGATGGGCGATGCCTAGCGTGTCGTCCATGAGCGACAGCGGAGCACCGACACCCTCTGACACCACTGCACTCCCCGGCCCGCCACCCTCCTGGGTGGCGGGCCGCGGCGTTCCCGTCCCCCGTGAGGCGGGGCGGCTCGCACGCGTCCTGGTCGCGTTCTGGGCCGGGCGGCGACAGCCTGTCGCGACCAGCACGCTGGTCCTGTGCGCCGTGGTCGGCGTCCTCGGTGGCGTCCTGCTCGTCGGTCACCGGCCGGGACTCGGCGCCGCGCTGATCGGCCTCGTCGTGTGGGCGGCGGCCGCCCCGGCGCTCTTCCGTCGACGCGACGTGAACGACCTGGTCACCGCTGCGCTGTCGATCGCGCTCTTCGCCGTCGTCGCCGTGCGCGACGCGGGCTGGGTCGTCGTCCTGTGCGCGCTCGTGGCCGCGTGGACCGGCGTCGTCGCGGTGACGTCGGCCCGGTCGGCACCGGCCGCCGTGCTCGCACCGTTGACGTGGGCTGCGGGCACCGTCCGGGCGATGCCGTGGGTCGCCAAGGGCGTGGAGACCCTCAGCGGCTCGCGTCGCGGGCAGCTGCTGGTCGCGCTGCGCAGCGTCGCGATCACCGTGGGACTGCTCCTGGTGTTCGGGTTCCTGTTCGCCAGCTCCGACCGCGTCTTCGCCCGGCTCATGCCACGCGTCGACGCGGAGCTCGTGCCCGGCCAGGTCGTGGTCGGCGTGCTGGCGGCCGTCGTCGCGGCGGCTCTCGCGCACCTCGCGCTCGCGCCGCCCAGCTGGTCCGACGCCCGGCTGGCACCGCGTCCGGCCGCGAAGCGCGGGGAGTGGCTCCTCCCGGTGCTCGCCCTCGACACGCTGGTCCTGCTGTTCGTGCTGGTCCAGGTCGGCGCCCTGCTCGGCGGGCACCGGCACGTGCTGGAGACCGAGGGCCTCACGTACGCCGAGTACGCACGGGAGGGCTTCGCCCAGCTCGTGGCCGTCACCGTCCTCACCCTCGTCGTCGTCGCGGTCGCCGCGCGACGGGCGCCCCGCGAGACCCCGAGAGACCTGCTGATGTCCCGGTTGGCGCTCGGCACCCTGTGCGTGGGCACCCTGGGCGTCGTCGCGTCCGCCCTGCGCCGGATGGACCTGTACGTCGAGGCGTTCGGGCTCACCCGGCTCAGGATCGTCGTGTCCGTCACGGAGATCGCGCTCGCCGCGATCTTCGTCCTGCTGCTCGTCGCGGGAGTCCGGTGGCGCGGCGCCTGGCTGCCGCGGGCCGTGCTCCAAGTGGTGGGCGTCGCGATGCTCGGCCTCGCGCTGGTCAACCCGGACGCGCAGATCGTCCGCCACAACACCACGGCCGACCTGGAGTCGACGTTGGACGCGGACTACCTCGCGGGGTTGTCCGCGGACGCCGTCCCGGCGTTCGACCAGATCGAGGGCGAGCCGGCGCTGCGCCGCTGCCTGCTCGCGACGGCCGCCGTCGCGACGTCCACGGGCATCGCTGACTGGAACCTCGGCCGGGAGCGCGCCGCCCAGGTCCTGGCGACCGAGCAGCCCGACAGCGACCGGTGGTGCACGTCCGACCGGTGAGCCGCGGTCAGACGAGGACGGCGTCCTCCTCGTCCACGGTCGTGGCGTCGCGCGGTCGGGCGGCCAGGGTCGCCAGGCCGAGGACCAGCAGGGCGACGACGAACACTGCGATCACATACGTGGGCGTGAGCCGGTCGGCGAGCACGAGCGCGAGGGCGGCCAGGGAGATCACCACGACGCGCACGAGGGTGCGCTGCTGGTCGAGCCACACCCCGACCGGTCCGGTGCTGATGCCGCGGCGGTCGCCCGCGGACCGCAGCGACGCCGACGCCCGTGAGGCCGACGCGCGCAGCTGCCGGGCCGCCGTCGTGCCGCCCGCGACGAACGCGATGACCGCCAGGAGCAGACCGAGCACCAGGGCGACCCGCAGCTGGATGCGCAGCAGGGAGACGAACTGGTCGTAGATCGACACGGCGGTGTCGACGCGCTGCACCTCGGGTGGCAGTGAGCTCGCGTACACCGACCTGCCGACGGCCAGGCCGACGCCGAGCAGCAGCATCGCCCCGGCCAGCGACAGCCCTGCCACGACCAGCGCCCGCGACCGGTGCTGGGCGGCCAGGACGCCAGCGGCGAGCAGCGCCAGCGACAGGTACGGCAGCAGCCCGCCGACGATGTCGATCAGCCGGTACGCGCTCTGCAGCCGCACGAGGTCGGCGCTGGACGCGATCGGGAAGGTCACGGTGATGGTCGGGATCCGCTCGACCAGCGTGAAGCCCGCCGCTGCCAGGGACGTCTTGACCTCCTCGATGATCGGCGTGATGTCGAGCGTGAGCTGTCCGCTGTCGCTGATCTGCGCCAGGGCGTCCGGGTCCCCGCGCAGAGTGGCCACGATCTGCTCGTGCGCGGCCCGGTTGGCCTGTTCCCAGGTGTTCTCGAACGCGTCCGAGCTGACGATCCTGGTGACGTTCTTGCGGATGAACCCGGTGATCGCCTCCTGCAGCGGCGCCTGCAGGGAGGTGACCGCCTGACCGACCAGGGGCGGCAGGTCCAGCCCCGCCACCGCGTCGGTCGCCTGCGTGGTCAGCTGCTCGACGTTCAGCGCGTCCACGACCGCGAGCGTGATCCGGTTCGCCACGGCCGACTGCACCAGCGGGTCCTCCGCGATCGGCGCCACCGTGTCGACGTACCGGTCCGTGTCCACCACCAGCCCGCGCGCCCAGCTGCCCACCACCGCCACCGGAGCGAGCAGCGCACCGATCAGGATCAGGACCACGGCGGCCGTCGAGCGGCCCACCTTGCGGCGGGGACGCGGCGCTGCGGGCGCAGGCGGCGGGACGGTCGCGGCCGCGCGCAGGCGCGCGTTCTCCGTCTCGAGGAGCTGGAGGCGCGCCAGCAGGACGGCACGGTCCTCCGTCGGCGACGAGGCGGGCACCTCGACGTCGATGCTCGTCGGGATCTCCTCGGTGTCGTTCGGGTCGGTCCGGTCGTCCTGCGCCTCCACCGCGTCCGACGGCCCCGTGTCGTCCGGGGTCTGGTCGTCCGGGGTCACGTAGGGCGACGACGTGTCGGGCGTCTCGGTCGGCTCGTCGGCCGTGGCCGCCGCCGACGGGTCCGGCGGCTCGGCGCCGGTACGGCGCGGCTTGCGGGGCGACGGCTTGTTCTCGACCACGACAGTGCCCTCCCGACATGTCCGACATGCAGGTACCCGCCGAGCATGGCAGTTGCGCTGCTCAGAGCGCGAGAGGCGGGCTCCCACCGGCACGGCGCGGGAGCCCGGCGGCGCGCCACGGCGACCGGTACGGTGCCTCCCGAGACGAACGCCGCCCGCGAGCCCGCTCGCCCGCCCGCACGGGGGAAACCGATGTCCGACAGCCCTGCGACACGCACGACGGGCGTGGTTCGCCGCGATCCCCGCAAGCCCCCGGAGTGGCTCCCCCGCGCGCTGCTGATGACCGGGATCGCGGTGTTCCTCGGGCTCGCGACGTGGCGAGCGCTGTCGCTGCTGGGCAACGTCATCTTCATCGTGGTGATCTCGTGGTTCCTGGCACTGGCGATGGAGCCGCCGATCCGCTGGCTGGTGGCCCGCGGCCTGCGGCGCACGCGCGCCACGGGCCTGGTGATGATCACCTCGCTGGTGGGCATCCTCGCGGTGATCGCGCTGTTCGGGGGGCTGTTCGTCACGCAGGTCATCGAGCTCGTCCAGTCGCTGCCCGAGTACTACGAGCAGCTCGTCGACTGGGTCACGCAGCGGTTCCCCGTGGAGATGCCGGAGGCCGACGACCTGCTCGCCGGGCTGAGCGAGAACTGGCAGCAGCTGGCGCCGGGCCTGATCGGCCTCGGGTCGACGATCCTCGGCGGGCTGTTCACCGCCAGCGCCATCCTGCTGGTCGTGTACTACATGGCGAGCGCCGGCCCGAAGCTCCGGGCGGCGATCTGCCGGCTCCTCGCCCCCGCCCGGCAGCGCGAGGTGCTGCGCCTGTGGGAGGTGTCGCAGGAGAAGGTCGCCGACTTCATCAACTCGCGCATCGTGCTCGCAGCCCTGTCGACCGTCTTCACGTTCATCTTCCTGACGATCCTCGGGATCCCGTACGCCCTGCCCCTCGCGGCGTTCACGGGTGTGGTGTCGCAGTTCGTGCCCACCATCGGCACCTACATCGGAGGCGCGCTGCCCATCGCGGTGGCGCTCGCCGTCGATCCCGTCAAGGGCCTGCTCACGCTGGCGTTCATCCTCGGCTACCAGCAGGTGGAGAACCTGATCTTCTCCCCCAAGGTGTCGGCACGGTCGCTCGAGATCAACCCGGCGATCTCGTTCCTCGCGGTGATCGCGTTCGGTGCCGTCTTCGGCCCGATCGGGGCGTTCCTCGCCCTGCCGGTCGCCGCGACGATCCAGGCCGTCTCCTCGACGTACGTCCGCCGGCACGACCTCGTCGACGACGAGCTGCTCCGCGAGGACGAGCAGGAGATGCGACGGAAGCGCGGCTGGGTGGACGTGCCGGAGGACGAGGACGAGGACGAGCACGACAGCCCGCCGGACCGCCCGGCCGGTCAGCCGTAGAAGACGCGCTCGACGACGGCACGCGCCCGCCGCGCGGCCCGCAGGTAGTCCTGCTCGAGCTCCCCGCCGGACCCCGCGGGATACCCGACGACACGTGCCAGCCCCGCGAGCGCCTGCCGGTCGTGCGGCAGGACGTCCGCATGCGCTCCCCCGCGTCCGCTCCACAGCACGTTCGCGTCCCGCAACCGGCTCGCCAGGAGCCACGCCTCGCTCAGCACCCGCGCGTCGTCGGCGTCGAGGAGGCCGGCCGCGGTGGCGGCGTCGAGCGCGGCGAGCGTGGCGGTGGTCCGCAGCTCGGGCACCTCGTAGGCGTGCTGGAGCTGGAGGAGCTGGACGGTCCACTCGACGTCGGCGATGCCACCGCGGCCCAGCTTGAGGTGCCGGGCCGGCTCCACGCCTCGCGGCAGCCGCTCGGACTCGACCCGCGCCTTGATGCGGCGCACCTCCCGCTCGACCGCCGGCTCGACGCCCCCGGCCGGGTAGCGCAACGGGTCGATCAGCCGCAGGAACCGCATCCCGAGCTCGTCGTCGCCGGCCACGGGGCGGGCCCGCAGCAGCGCCTGGCTCTCCCACGGCGAGGACCAGCGCTCGTAGTACTCGGCATAGGAGTCGAACGACCGCGCGAGGGGCCCGTTGCGCCCCTCCGGACGCAGGTCGGCGTCGACCTCCAGTGTCGGTTCCGGCCCGACGGTCCCCAGCAGCGTGCGCAGCTTCGTCGCCACGTGGAGCGCGAACTCCTGCGCCGCCTGCGGGTCCGCGCCCTCGACGGGGTCGTGCACGAAGAGCACGTCGGCGTCGGAGGAGTAGCCCATCTCCCCACCGCCCCACCGGCCCATCGCGACGACGAGCAGCCGCGTCGGGCTCGTCTCCAGGCCCTTGTCCGCACGCGCCTCCCACTCCGACACGCGCAGGGCACCGACCAGGACGACGTCCGCCGCGACGCTCAGGCTCCGCGACGCCCGCTCCCCGGTGACGACGCCGAGCACGTCGGCGGCGGCGGTCCGCGCCAGCTCCCGGCGCCGCAGCCCGCGCAGGGCGGTGACCGCCGGCACCGGCTCGTCGGACCGCGTGAGGATCGCGTCCGCCTCGGCGGTGAGGCGCTCGAAGGTGCGGGGCACGAGGTCGGCGTCGTCGGCCAGCCACGTGACCGACTCTGGCGACCTCGTGAGGGCGTCCGCGACGTAGCGCGACGTCGACAGCACCTGCGCGAGCCGGCGGGCCGCGGTGCCGGAGTCCCGGAGCAGCTTGAGGTACCAGTGGGTGGTGCCCAGCTCGTCGGACAGCCGACGGAACGCCAGCAGGCCACCGTCGGGGTCGGCGCCGTCCGCGAACCATCCGAGCATCACCGGGAGCAGCTGCCGCTGGATCGACGCGCGTCGGGACACCCCCTCGGTCAGCGCCGCGATGTGGCGCATGGCGCCGGCCGGGTCGGTGTAGCCGATGGCCGAGAGCCGGGCCTTGGCGGCCTCCGGGGCGAGGCTCGCCTCCGCGGTGGACAGCTGCGCGGTCGCGGGCAGCAGCGGTCGGTAGAAGAGCTCCTCGTGCAGTCCGCGCACCTCGCGGCGGGTGGCTCGCCAGCGTTCGAGCAGCCCCTCGGCACCCTCGGCGCGCATGCCGATCGAGCGTGCGAGCCGGCGCAGGTCCTGCTCCGCCGTAGGCAGGAGGTGCGTGCGGCGCAGCCGGTGGAGCTGGATCCGGTGCTCCAGCACGCGCAGGAGGCGGTAGCAGACAGCCAGCTGTGCCGCATGGTTGCGCCCGACGTACCCGCCGGCGGCGAGCGCGGCGAGCGCCGTCAGCGTGCTCGAGCTGCGGATCGACTCGTCCGCCCGCCCGTGCACCAGCTGGAGGAGCTGGACCGTGAACTCCACGTCCCGCAGGCCGCCGACCCCGAGCTTGAGCTGCCGGTCCGCCTCCGCGGCGGGCACGTGCCCCTCGACCCGTCGGCGCATGGCCTGCGAGTCCTCCACGAAGTGCTCGCGCGTCACCGCGCTCCACACGAACGGCTGCGTCATCGCGACGTACTCCAGCCCGAGCGCCTCGTCGCCCGCCAGCGGCCGCGCCTTGAGCAGCGCCTGGAACTCCCACGTCTTGGCCCAGCGCTCGTAGTACACCTTGTGGCTCGCGATCGTGCGGACCAGCGGCCCGTCCTTGCCCTCGGGGCGCAGGGCCGCGTCGACCGGCCACAGCGCCGGCTCGCCCGACGGCGTCGAGCACACCCGCGCGAGGCCCGCCGCGAGCCGCGACGCCGCGGCGAGCGCCTCGGCCTCGTCGACCCCGTCGACCGGCTCGGCCACGTAGATGACGTCCACGTCGCTGACGTAGTTGAGCTCGCGCCCGCCGCCCTTGCCCATGCCGATCACCGCGAGCCGGACACCGAGACCGTGGTCGTCGAGATCGGCGCGGGCGAGCGCGAGCGCCGACTCCAGCGCGGCACCCGCGAGGTCCGCGAGCGCGGCCGCGACCCCCGGGAGGCGGCTCAGGGGGTCGGTGCTCGTGAGGTCGGTGGCCGCGATCCGCAGGAGCCGGGTCCGGTAGGCCAACCGCATCGCGTCCGTCCCCGGCGCTCCGCCGAGCGTCGCCACCGGGACCTCCGCCTCCGGGTCGGCGCCGACCGCCGCGAGGAGCTCGGCCCGGACCTCGGCGACGGGGACGCCCGTTCCTGGCACGTCGTCGACGAGCACCCGCAGCGTGTCGGGGTGCGCGACCAGCGTGTCCCCGAGGGCGACGGACGCGCCGACGACGGCGAGCAGCCGCGCGCGCGGCGCACCGTCCTCCTCGAGGATGCCGCGCAGCAGCTCCAGCAGCCCGGGGTCCCCGACGACCGCTCCGGCGAGCTTCGCGAGCGCCAGCAGTGCCTGGTCGGGGTCGGCGACGTCGGCCAGGGGCGGGATCAGCAGGTCGGCAGGTGCCTCGACCACCTGCAGGAGGGCGGCGTCCGCGAGCAGCCGCTCGGCTCGGCCCGCGTCGGACACCCCGACGCGGGTCAGCCGACCGGCCAGCGACGAG
>NZ_BJWH01000001.1 GCF_007990265.1 Cellulomonas terrae | reverse complement strand
CCCCCGGGGTTCCGCCGGGGGCGCCCGCCGGTCAGTGGGAGTGCGTGGCGCCGGTGACGCCGGTGAGCTCGTTCGGGGTGACCGTCAGCTCGACGCTCTTCCAGATCTCGCCGGTGGCGGGGTCGACGACGTGCAGGCGACGCTGCGCGGGGTCCGTCACGTACGCCATCCCGTCGAGCACGCGCAGGGTCGGGCGGGGCTGCTGCCAGTCCTCGGGCTCGGTCCACGGCTCGACCACCGGGGTGGACCGGACGAGCTGACCCGTCCCGGGGTCGACGACGTGCAGCGCGCCGTCGGTCCCGAGCACCAGCGCGGACCCGTCCGCGCCGCGGCCGAGGGACCGGAACGAGTAGCTGGCCGGCAGGTCGACCAGCCGCAGGGTGCCGGCGACGGTGTCGACGAGGGAGACGCGCGTCGGTCGCTCGAGCTCGGCGTCGGGGTCGGACTTGTAGTCGCCGAGCACCACCGGGGACGCCTCGGTGCCGGCCTGGTTGCCGATGCGGCCGTAGGCGTCCGGGGACGCGACCTTCGTGATGGTGCCGGCGCGGTAGACCAGGACGCCGTCCTCGCAGCCGACGACGACCGCCTCGTCGGCGGCGACCGCCTCGCCGTGCACGCCGGGGCACGCGTCCGAGCGGCCGGTCTCGGTGCCGTCCGCGTCGAGCACCCGGATGCCGGTCCGGGCGTCCTCGGTCCCTTCGCTGACGACGATCGTGCCGTCCTCGAGCTCGACCGCGACGCCGTGGTGCGCCGACGGGGTGGTCAGGGTGCGCGCGTCGGCAGGCCCGTCGGCGACGTGCGCGCTGTCGACCACGGTGACCGTGCCGGTGCCGTCGTCGAAGAGGGCTGTGCGCCCGTCGTGGGGGACCACGTGCCCGGGCTTCTCGGCGGGGAAGACGGTCCCGGTCAGCTCGGGGTCGGCTGCGTAGTAGTGGGAGTGGTCCCCGTGGGCGTCGGCCCAGACCCCGGCGTCGAGGACGGTGAAGCCCTCGTCCGTGGAGACGAGCACGTGCCGGCCGTCGCCGGCCTCGTTGACACGGGTGAAGCCCTCCAGCGGGAGGTCCGCGAGGGTCTCGAGCGTGCTCGCGTCGAGCACCTGCAGGCCGCCGTCGTAGGTGAGGACGAGGCGCGACTCCAGGGTCGCGGTCTCGCGCGCGTCGGACGTGCTCTCGGGGGTCGTGGGGTCGGCCGGTGTGCCCGCGCAGGCGGCGAGCAGGGTCAGGGGCAGGGCGAGCCCGGCGATGGTCGTCCGGCGTCGCAGGGCAGCTCTCGTGGAGGTCATGGCGTGACCGTAACAGCGAATGAGAACAAATATCAACAAGGCTCCGGGGCGAGTAAAATCCCGACATGGACCGCCGCGTGGGGACGCAGGAGGTCGAGCTCGTCGAGGGCGCGGCCGAGCCGTCCCTGCCGGTCGCGGGTACCCCGCGGGTGCGGCGCTGGTGGTTCGCCGGGGGCGTCGTCGCGCTCGTGCTGGTGCTCGCCGGGGTGCAGGGGATGGTCGACGCCCGAGAGCGCACCGCGGTGACGCACCTCGCTGCCGTGCCCGGCGCCCTCCACCCGCTGGGGGACGAGCTCGAGGTCGTGCGCCGGCTCGGGGAGGAGGAGACGAGGTCCCTGGCGAGCTCGATCCCGGTGGCGGACCACACCTGGGCGGGCATCCGGATCGGCGCGGACGGGTCCCAGTCCTTCACCGCGACCGATCTCCGCTCCGGGCAGGCGGTCTGGTCCACGCCGCTGCTCGGGCCGCACGCCGGTCGCGCCGCGGGCCGCGACAAGAGCAGCGGCGGAGGGTGCCGGCCGGGCGCCCCGGAGCCCTCGGCGGCCGAGGCGACGTGGGCCGTGTGCACCGTCACGGACGGGTACAGCACGTTCTCGACCGCGACGGGGGAAGAGCGCGTGCCGGCGACGACCACCCGGGTCGCGGTCCTCGACACCGGCGACGGGCACCTGCTCGCCGACTGGGCCGTCGCGCACGACGCCCTGATCGACGTGCTGCCGGGCCTGGTGCTCGTCGGGCTCCGGCGCGACGGGGACGTCGAGATCGTCGCGCACGACGCCCGGACCGGGGCGCAGCGGTGGCGCCACGAGGACTCGCCCGCCGGGTCCGCGTCCCGTCCGGCCGCGTCCTGGTCGTTCGTCGCCGCCGGCGACGTCGTCGCGTACCCCGACGGGGCCCACCTGACGGTGCTGTCCGCGAGCGGAGAGGTCGTCCGCACGGACCTGCCGGCACCGGGGCGCGAGATCCTCGTCACCGATCCCGCGACCGGCCTGCCGGCCCTGCCGGCGCGGCTGGGCGAGGACGGGGACACCACGAGCACCACCACGCTCCTCGCGCGCGACGCCGACCCCGCCCGCGACCGCGTGCTCGCCGGCCGCATCCTGAGCGTCACGGTCGACGACGGGAGCGTGCCCGGTCTGGTGCTGAGCACGCGGGACAAGCTGTACGCCTGGGACGAGGAGACCGGCCGGGCACGGTGGGACCGCGAGGTGCGCGCGGGATACGACGCGCTCGTCGTGCGGGGACGCGTCTACGTGTGCGACGCAGGGTCCGTGGTCGCGCTCGACGGCCGCACCGGGGAGACGGTGTGGGAGGCCGAGGCCCCGTCCTGCTTCTACTCCGGCCTGACGACCGACGGCCACAGTCTCCTGATGACCTCGATCACCACCGGCACCACGGGGCCTGGCGGCATGACGGGGTACGACTTCGCCACCGGCGAGGTCACGCGCCGGTTCGGGCTCCCTGCGGGGATCGTCCAGCTCGCGGCGCACGACGGGCAGCTCCTGGGCTACTCCCGGACCTTCGAGGAGGTCGTCCTCCTGGAGTGAGCGGGCCAGGTACAGTCCCGCCATGGCGCGCGGTGGCGACATGCAGGAGGTCGAGCTGCTCGACGGTGACGTCGATGTCACCGAGCAGCCCGACGTGCCCGCGCGCAGCAGGCGGGGACTGTGGTGGGTCGCGGCCGGCGCCGCAGCGGTCGCCCTCTCGCTCGTCGGCACACAGCTCGTCGTCGACGCCCGCGAGGACGCGGCGGCCGCACGGCTCGCCTCCGTCCCCGGCGTCTTCCCACCGCTCGGCGACGAGCTCGTCGTGGTGCGCACGATCTCTCAGGCGGACGCCACGAACCTCTGGTCAGGAGTCGTCATCGGTGCCGGTCGCACAGCCGCTCTCGTCGTCGCGCAGGACGGGTCGCAGTCGTTCACGGCGACCGACCAGCGCACCGGCGAGGCGCTCTGGTCGACGCCGCTGGTCGGGCCGGACGCGCGGCGGGCGGAAGCGCCGGCGAACGGGTTCGGCGGCGGGTGCCAGGGCGACGCGGCGAGGGGGGAGCAGGCGACGGTCGCCGTATGCCTCGCCACCGACGGGTTCGTGCACTACGCGGACGACGGCACGGAGGAGCGGTACCCCGCGACCACCAGCCGAGCGGTGGTGATCGACCTCGGCGACGGGCACGTCGTCACCGAGTGGGCCGTCGAGCAGTCCGCGCAGCTGGCCGTCGTCGGCGACCTCGTCGTCGTCGGGACGCGTGACGAGGAGCGGGGCGTCGTCGTCGTCGCGCACGACGTGCGGACCGGCGACGAGCAGTGGCGCTACCAGGAGCCCTTCGACGCCGACGCCCGCGTCACGTCGTCCGAGCGGCAGTACTGGGGGCTGTTCGCCGCCGGGGCCACCGTCGCCGTGTACGACGCCGACGGCCTCCTTCTCCTGTCGTCGACCGGACAGCTCGTCCGCGACGACCTCCGGACCGCGACCCGCGACGCCAGCTTCAGCACCGACCCCGTCACGGGCACGTTCGCGATCACGTCCTACGCGAGCACGGGTGCGCGGACCACGACCCTGCTCGCCCCCGACGCCGACCCCTCCGGCGACGTCGTGCTGCGCGGCGAGCCCGTCCCGGTGACGGTGGACGACGGCAGCCTGCCGGGCGTGGTGCTCACCTACCTCAGCCACGCGTACGCCTGGGACCGCCGGACCGGAGAGCAGCTGTGGGAGGCCGAGGTCCAGCCCGGCTACAACGCCCTGGTGATCCGAGGACGTGTCTACCTGACCACCTCGACCGAGATCGTCTCGCTCGACGGCCGCAGCGGCGACGTCGTCTGGCGCACCCCGCTGCCGTCCACCGGCGAGGGGTCGCTCGCCACCGACGGTCGCGACCTCCTGCTGCTGTCGCCGGCGTACGACGGCAGCGGAGAGGCCGGGGTGACCGTCCTCGACCTCGCGAGCGGCGACGAGGTGCGGACGGTCGCGTTCCCGGACGGCGTGTCCGACATCCAGCTGATGCACGGGATGCTCGTCGGCTGGTCGTCCCAGACCGACGAGGTCACCCTCGTCGAGTGACGCGACGGCTCACCCGAGCGCGTCGATCGCCGCCATCTGCGCATCCGTGAGCGTGAACCCCAGGACGTCGAGGTTCGACGCGATCCGCTCCGGCGTCGTCGACTTCGGGATGACCACGACGTCGTGCTGGACGTGCCAGCGCAGCACCACCTGCGCGGGCGTCACGCCGTGGGCCTGCGCGGCGTCGGTCAGCGCCGGCGCGGCCAGGTCCGTGCGCTTGAGCGGGCTGTACCCCTCGACGACGATGCCGCGCTCGCGGTGGGCCGCGAGCAGGTCCGGGTCGTGGTCGCGCGGGCTGTACGGGACCTGGTTCACGGCGGGGGCCTCGCCGGTGGCCGCGATGAGCTCGTCGAGCTGCGCGAGCGAGTAGTTGGACACGCCGATCGACCGGACGAGGCCCTCGTCGCGGACCTCCCGGAACACCTGCCACGTCTCCGGTGACGCCTGCTTGTTCGGCGGCCAGTGGATCAGCCAGAGGTCCAGGTGGTCCGTGCCCAGCGCGGCGAGCGACTCGGTCAGCGTCTGGCGGGCGCGGCGCGCGTGGTCCGGGGGGAGCTTGGTGGTGACGAAGACGTCGTCGCGGTCGATCCCGACGGTTGCCAGGGCGCGGCCCACCTCCGCCTCGTTGCCGTAGCCGGTGGCGGTGTCGATGTGGCGGTAGCCGAGCTGCAGGGCCGCGCTGACCGCACGTTCCGCGGCACCGCCCTCCGACTGCCAGGTACCGAGGCCGATGACAGGGATCTGCCCGCCGGGCAGGGTGAGGGTGGGGACCTGTGCGTTGATCATGGGCTCCAGTGTCACCCGGCACCTCCCGCCGCGCGCGGCCGGTTGGCTACGCTCCCCGGGTGGTCGTCGCCGACGTCGGCCGGCGTCGCGGCGCACCCGTGCCCGTGGCTCCGTTCGCGACGCTCTGGGTCCTCGTCACCGCGGGCGCGCTGCTCGCGGTGCTCGTCGCCCTGTCCGGCCGCTACGGCCCGCACCGCGACGAGCTCTACTTCGTCGCCGCCGGCCGGCGCCTCGCGTGGGGCTACCCGGACCAGCCGCCGTTGACCCCGCTGATCGCGCGGGCGACCGACCTCGTGGCTCCGGGGTCCCTCGTCGCGCTGCACCTGCCCAGTGCGCTCGCAGCCGCGGCCGTCGTCGTGCTGTCCGCCCTGACCGCGCGCGAGCTGGGCGGTCGGACCGGGGCGCAGCTGCTCACGGCCGTCGCGACGGGGACCGGCGTGGTCGTCGTGACGCTCGGGCACATCCTGTCGACGACCACGATCGACGTCCTCTTCTGGGTCGCGATCGTCTTCGTGGTGCTGCGGACCCTGTCCCGGGACGCGCCGCGGGGGTGGCTGCTCGTCGGGCTGCTCGGCGGGATCGGGCTGCTCGACAAGCACCTCGTCGCGTTCCTGCTGGCAGCCGTCGTCGTCGGCGTCGCGCTGACCCCGCAGGTCCGGCACCACCTGCGCTCGCCGTGGGCCTGGGCGGGGGTGGGCCTGGCGGTGCTGCTCTGGCTGCCGAACCTGCTGTGGCAGGCGACGCACGGCTGGCCGCAGCTGGAGCTCGCCGCCGACATCCGCGACGAGTACTCGGGGGCAGGTCCGCGGCTCGAGTTCGTCGGCCTCCTGCTCGTGCAGCTCAGCCCGGTCGCTGCGGTGCTGTGGGTCTACGGGCTCGTGCGCCTGCTGCGGGTGCCTGCGCTGGTCCGGGCGAAGCCGCTGGCGTGGGCGTTCCTCGTGCTGGTCGCCGTGTTCCTGGTGACCGGTGGCAAGGCGTACTACGTCGTCGGCTCGGTACCCGTGCTGCTGGCGGCGGGTGCGTGCGGGCTGGAGGAGCGGTGGTCGCGACGCGGGCTCGTCGTGTCCGCTGCGGTCCTCGCGCTGAGCGCGTTCGTCGCGTGGCCCGCGGCGCTCCCGCTGCTGCCCGAGCGGACGTTCGGGGCGTCGGTCTACCCGGAGCTCAACGACGACCAGGCGGAGATGATCGGCTGGCCCGCACTCGTGGACGCGGTGGACCGGGCCGTGACCGACAGCGGCGCCGCTCTCGTCGTCACGTCGAACTACGGCGAGGCGGGTGCGCTCGAGTGGTACGGGTCCGACGTGCCCGTGTTCAGCGGGCACAACGGGTACGCGGCGTGGGGCCCGCCGGCCCCCGACGTCGTCGGGCCGGTGGTCCTGGTCGGGTACGACGAGGCCCCGGGCTGGGCGGTCGGGTGCCGGGGCGCGGGTCGTGTCGACAACGGTGTCGACGTCGACAACGAGGAGCAGGGCGGGCTCGTGCAGGTGTGCGCCGGGCCGCGCGGTTCCTGGGCCGACGTGTGGGGCGAGGTCAGCCACCTCGACGCGTGACGCCTCGCCGTTGCTCCGATCGTGGACTTGCACTGGCTTCCTGCCGCGCGGGACGCACCACACAGTCCTCTCCAGACGATCTCTTGCGTCGATCTGCGTAAGTTCTTGCCGTCTGCTATCCGATCTTGTCTCCTCGATTGTCCAGAACGTACGGTGTGTCCCGTCCACGCGGCCTGGTGCCTCCCTGTCAGCACCGAGCCGTCCCGGCTGCGCAAGGAGGCGCTCCCGTGAGGAACACCGTCATCAGGCCCCGCCGTTGTGCGGCCCGCACGCTCGCCCTCGTGCTCGCGGCCGTCGTCGTCGTGGGCACCGGGAGCGCGGCGTCGGCCCACGGCCGCCCACCGGCACCCGCGCCCACCCCCGTCACCCGAGCAGCCCTCGACCCCGCGCTGGTCAGCGGGCGCGGTGCGGCGGTCGGGTTCCTCGAGCAGGAGGCGGAGAAGGCGGTCACCACCGGCACGGTGATCGGCCCCGACCGGACCGCGTACACGCTGCCCGCGGAGGCGTCGGGCCGCTCGGCCGTGCGGCTGCAGCCGGGGCAGCACGTCGAGTTCACGCTGCCGCGGGCCGCGAACGCGCTCACCGTGCGGTACTCGATCCCCGACTCGGCCACCGGCGGCGGCATCACCGCCCCGCTCGACGTCACCGTGAACGGCTCGGGCAAGCGGACCATGACGCTGACCTCGCAGTACTCGTGGCTCTACAACCAGTACCCGTTCAGCAACGACCCGAACGCCGGCCTGCTGCACCCCGACTGGTGGATCACCGAGTGCGCGTGCGTGCCCGCGGCGACGACGCCCACCCCGACGATCACGACGCCGTTCCGGCCCATGCACTTCTACGACGAGCAGCGGCTCCTGCTCGGTCGCACCTACCCCGCGGGCGCGAAGGTCCGGCTGACCGCACCGAAGGGCACGAACGCCGCCTGGACCGTCATCGACCTGCTCGACTCCGAGGTCGTCGGGGCGCCGCACGTCCGGCTCAAGGCCGCGAACGTCCTGCTGTTCGGCGCGGACCCGTTCGGTCGCAAGGACTCGGCGAACGCGTTCGACAAGGCCATCGCGTACGCGCAGAAGAAGGACCTGCCCGTCTACGTGCCGCCGGGCGTCTACCAGGTGAACCGGCACATCATCGTCGACGACGTGACGATCGAGGGGGCCGGCAGCTGGTACACGATCATCAAGGGTCGCGAGATGGCGCTCCCCACCCCGGCGCCCGACGGCTCCGTGCACACCGGGGTCGGCTTCTACGGCAAGGACGCCGCGGTGGGCGGCTCGTCGAACGTGCACCTGTCCGGGTTCGCCATCCAGGGTGACGTGCGCGAACGCATCGACACCGACCAGGTCAACGGCATCGGGGGCGCGCTGAGCGACTCCACGATCGACGGGCTCTACATCCAGCACACCAAGGTCGGCGTCTGGGTGGACGGCCCGATGGACAACCTGGTCGTGAAGAACAGCTACTTCGTGGACCAGATCGCCGACGGCCTGAACTTCCACACCGGCGTCACCAACTCCGTCGCGTCGAACAACTTCGTGCGCAACACCGGTGACGACGGCCTCGCGATGTGGGCCGAGAAGACCACGAACTCCGGCAACCGGTTCGAGAACAACACCGTCCAGACGCCGACCCTCGCCAACGGGATCGCCATCTACGGCGGCCACGACACGACACTCGTCGGCAACCTCGTGGCCGACCCGATCCGGGAGGGCAGCGGCATCCAGGTCGGGTCCCGGTTCGGCGCCGAGCCGTTCACCGGGAGCCTGTGGATCACCGACAACACGACCGTCCGCGCCGGCACCTACGAGCTCAACTGGAACATCGGGCTCGGCGCGATCTGGTTCTACGCGCTCCAGGGCGACATCGAGGCGGACATCCAGGTGGTCGGTGACCACTTCCTCGACAGCACCTACAACGCGATCATGGTCGTCGCCGACTGGCCGGTGAAGGACCTCTACTCCGTCACGAACATCCACTTCAAGGACATCCGCGTGGACGGCACGGGCACCTCCGTGCTCAGTGCGCGGGCCGCCGGTTCCGCGACGTTCGAGAACGTCGACGCACGCAACGTCGGTGCCGTCGGCATCAACAACTGCGGTGCGTTCACCTTCCCGCCCACCGGCTCGGAGTGGTCGTCCGTCGACCTCGGCGGCAACGACGGCGGCGGCACCACCGGCCCGTGGTTCGCCCCGTGGCAGCTGCCGAACACCATCACCTGCGACGACCGGCCGCCGGTCGTGGCTCCTCCGGCGCCGTCGCCCTGGTGACAGGACCACCGCAGGGGGTGCGGTGAGCGAGGGGCGGCGAGCCGGCTGGGTACCGGCCCGCCGCCCTTCGCGCGCCAGCAGGCGCTAGCGTGCGTGACCATGCCGGACGACGTCCCCGACCGCTTCCGCTGGGCGGTCGACGTGATGCAGGTCCGGCCCACCGACCGCGTGCTCGAGGTGGGCTCCGGCCGCGGAGTCGCAGCCGCCCTGGTCGCCCACGGCCTCGACGGCGGCCACGTGCTCGGTCTGGACCGCTCCGCGACGATGACCACGGCCGCCCTCCGGCGCAACCAGGCACACGTCGCGGCCGGAGCCGTCGCGTTCCGCACCACCTCGCTGGCCGACGTCGACCTCCCGCCGGCGTCCTTCGACGTGGCCTTCGCGTTCAACGTGAGCCTCTTCTGGACCTCGCCCGCGCGGGAGCTGGCGGTGCTGGCGCGGGCGCTCGTCCCCGGCGGCCGGTTGTTCGTGTTCCACCAACCGCCGTCCCCCGAGAAGAACCCCGCGGTCGTCGAGGCAGCAACCCGGCTCCTGACCGGCGCCGGCTGGACGGTGCTCGAGACCCTGGTCGCAGACACCTCACCCGTCGAGTCGGTCTGCCTGGTCGCCCGGCACGAACCCTGAGCCTCGCCGGGCACCACCAGCGGGAGCCGACCGCGCGGGAAGCACCCACGCGTGCTGACGGCGAGCCTTGCGCTGCCGCGTACGGCATGAGGCCGCCGGGGCCGTGTGCCACTGCGCGGCGAGGGTGCGTGTCGGACTTCTACGGCGCGACGACGGCGGGCGGTGCGCTGCGCGTCGAACCCCTACGGTGCGACGACGGCCCAGCCGTGCGGTGCGACGTCGTCCCGCGTGCGGGTGCCGTCGTCGCTCGCGAGGACCTCGCCGGCCGGTCGCGCGAGCGGCTCGTCGTCCAGGTTCAACGCGACCACCAGGGCGTCGTCGCCGTCGCGGACCTCGTAGACGAACGTCGTGTTCGTGAGCGTGACCTGGCTGGTGCGTGCGCGGTGCAGCCACGGGTGGCGGCGGCGCAGACCGATCAGCTCCTGGTGCAGCCGCAGGACGGCGTTCTGCGCGACACCCGGACCGTCCGCGGCGAGCTCGGGGCGGACCGCGTCGTCGCCCCCCTCACGCTCCTCCTTCACCCCCGTGAACCCGAGCTCGTCTCCCGCGTAGACCGTCGGTGTCCCCCCGACCGTGCAGAGCACGACGACGGCGTGCGCCCGGTGGCGCGGGTCCTCGATCATGCTCGCGATGCGCGTCGTGTCGTGGTTGCCGACGAACGTCTGCGGGGCGAACGACTCGAGGAACTCGTCGTGCCGCGTCAAGGACCAGGCCAGCTCCCACAGGTTGGCGTCGTTGATCGAGCTCCAGACGGCCTTCCACAGCTCGTACTGGGTGACCGAGTCGACCGTCGACTCCTGCACGAACGCGGGGTAGTCGCCGTGGATGACCTCCGCGACGAACCACGCGTCCGGGTGCTCGGCGCGCACGCGCGGCAGGACCTGCGCCCAGAACTGCGTCGGCACCGCGTACGCCGCGTCCAGACGCCAGCCGTCGGCACCGCGGCCCAGCCAGTGCGTCATCACGCGGACCACGTAGTCCACGACGCCGGGGTGCGCGTGGTCCAGGGTGACCAGCGCGCCGTGCCCCTCGAACCCGACGAACCCGCCATCCTCGTCGCGCAGCAGCCAGACGTCGTCGTCGGACCGGCCCTCCAGCGCGTCGACCGACCGCCGAGCGATCGCCGAGTCACGGCCCACGTGGTTGAAGACCCCGTCGAGCAGCACCTTCAGCCCGCGACCGTGCGCCTCCGCGACGAGCGCGTCGAAGTCGCCGTCGTCGCCGAGGCGGGGGTCGATGCGCAGGTGGTCGACGGTGTCGTAGCCGTGCGTGCTCGATGCGAACACGGGACCGAGCAGGACACCCGAGGCCCCGAGCGCGACGACGTGGTCGAGCCACGCGACCAGGCGGCCCAGGCGGTGCTCGTCGGGACCAGGCGGCTCTCCCGGGTACGCGCCGACGGCTCCGAGCGGGTAGACGTGCCACCAGATCGCGTGTCGGACCCAGTCGGGCTCGGTCATCGGTTCCCTCGTCCCCGTCGTGGTTCGTCGTCGAGCGTAGGCCGTGGCCGTGGCCGCCGCAGGTGCCCGGACCTGAGTGCGCCCCGGATAGGGTCTGCCCATCGCTGCCGGACCAGCGCCCCGGCACCGGCACAGGCTGGAGGATCGATGACCGTCGCCCGGTCCGTGGTGCTGTTCGTGGCTGCCGCCCTGCTCGAGATCGGCGGTGCGTGGCTGATCTGGCAGGGCGTGCGGGAGCACCGTGGCTGGGCGTGGATCGGGGCCGGCGTCGTCGCCCTCGGTGTGTACGGCTTCGTCGCGACGCTGCAGCCCGACGCCCACTTCGGCCGCATCCTCGCCGCGTACGGCGGCGTGTTCGTCGTCGCCTCGCTGGTGTGGGGGATGGTCGCCGACGACTTCGTGCCCGACCGCTGGGACATCATCGGCGCGCTCGTCTGCATGGTCGGCGTCGCCCTGATCATGTACGGCCCGCGGTCCTCGGGCGGCTGACCGGTCGCCGACCGTCAGCCACCCTCCTGCGGGGGGCCCAGGTGCGGGTACCGGCGCCGCAGCACGGGCGGCGCAGCCCACCACCACGACTCCGCGAGGTGCGCCTGCAACGTCTCGGCGTCCACGACGTCCATCGCGATCAGGACCAGGTTCGTGCCGGCGTGGTGGTCGGTGGTCGAGTACAGCGCGGGCTCCTGCTCCACCAGCGCCAGACGCTCCCCGTCGTCCTCGACCCGGACGGTGAGCCGGTCCTCGTCCCACAGGCGCGCCACGAGGTTCCGGTGGAACCACGCCGGCTGCCCCCAGCTCTGCCGCTCCGTCACCTCCGGCAGCGCGAGTGCCGCCCGGCGGGCGTCGTCGAGGTCCATCCGGCCATCCTGTCGCGGACCACCGACACCGGAGGACGGACCGGGCACACGGAGGGCCGCCCGCGCCGCCGATCCCTGCCGACGCCGATGCCGCGTCCTCGAGCGGCTGTCTCCTGCACCCTCAGGTTCACCCGATCCGGCGCTCGTGAGGCACTCGTACACTTGTTCGATGGTCCGGGAGGTCGACTGGTCGAAGTGGCAGCGGACGCCGCGCGGCTGGGTGCGGGTGCCGCCGCAGGGCTGCCCGGCGGGCCACCGGTGGACGACGAGCGGTCCGGGTCGGCCGTCGGAACGGTTCGTCACGTGCGGGTGCACGGTCGACCGGCACCACACGCTCTGGGTGTGCCCGACGTGCGGGATGCACTGCGCGGAGGGCTGCACGGACACGGAGCTGTGGGCGGGCACGACGGTGTCGTCGGGGATCGTCGGCAGCCGACGCGGTCGGGTGTGAGCCCGAGCGGACGAGGCCGCCAGGATCGCGCGGAGAGGTCGGCGGTGCCGGGCGACGGTGTCGCGGGATAGTGGGTGCCATGAGGGGTCGGCGGGGCGTCGCGGTGCTGGTCGTCGCGGTGCTGTGCGCGTCGTGCGCGTCGTCGCGGGCCAGCCGTGCCCCGGCCCCGACCGGGACGGCGGTCGTGCCGTCGAGCCCGGCGCCCGTGACCGCCCCGGCGGTCCCGGACCTGCCGGACGCGCCGGTCGTCGCAGTGCCGCCCCCGGAGTTCACGTCCACCGTCTCCGAGATCACCCCCGAGCTGGCCACCCGCATGGAGCCGTCGTGGCGTCCGGGGTGCCCGGTCCCGCTGGAGGACCTCCGCTACGTCACGGTCACCCACCGCGACTTCGACGGCGAGAAGGTCCAGGGGGAGCTCGTCGTGCACGCCGACGCGGCGGAGGCCATGGTCACCGTGTTCCGCACCCTGTTCGAGGCCGGCTACCCGATCCGGTCGATGCGGCTGGTCGACGACTTCGACGCCAGCGACGACGCGTCGATGGACGCGGACAACACGTCGGCCTTCAACTGCCGGGCCATCACCGGCGGCACGGGCTGGTCGGAGCACGCGTACGGGCGGGCGATCGACGTCAACCCGGTCGAGAACCCCTACGTGTCGGGCTCGTCGGTGGGACCTCGTGCCGGCCGGGCGTTCGTGAACCGGCCGGACAGCCCGGGGGTGATCCACGACGACGACGAGGTGGTGCGCGCGTTCGCCTCCGTCGGGTGGCTCTGGGGCGGCGACTGGGACTCCCCGGTCGACTACCAGCACTTCTCGCCGTCGGGACGGTGAGAGGGCGGTCAGCCCAGCCGTGCGTCGACCTCCGCCATGCGGCGCTCGGCGACGAGCCGCACGGTCGCGGCGCTCAGGGGTGCGGCGGCGTCGAACTGCAGGGTGGCGCCGGACAGCTTCCCCTCGTCGAGCACCCCCGCGAGCGACGTCGCCAGCGGCGGGCTCATGAGGTGCAGGCTGCAGTGCGACTTCGCGACCGACAGCGCGACGAGCCCGGTCCCGCGGTACCGGATGGTCGGGACCTGGTAGGAGATGACCTCCTCGGCGCCGGGAACCACCTGGAGCAGCCGGTCGCGTACGAGACGCAGCGCTGCGCCCTGCTCGGGCGGGACGGCGTCGAGGTACTCCTCGACGGTGGTCGCGGGATAGCCCTCGCGGACCATGGATCCTCCTCGGGACGCGGGATGCGGCCGCTAGTGCGCAGGGTAGGGCGGCCCCCCGGGGAGCGCGAGCCCAGGAGCGGTCTGGACACCCGAGGTCTCGCCCAGCGGACCTCGGGTTGCACCGGCGGTGCGGACCTGAGCACGGTGGAGACGTCCGATCGAGCCGCCCGCAACGGTGGCGCCACCGGCAACCGAGAGGAGAGCCTCGTGCTCACCCTGACCGACACCGCCCGCACCGCTGTCCACACGCTGACGACGAAGGCCGGCCTTCCCGACGAGACCGGGGGCCTGCGGATCGCGCAGCAGGAGGCCGGCGGCTTCGCGCTGGCGCTCGTCCCGGAGCCGTTCCCGGGCGACGACGTCGTGACCGACGGAGCGACCCGGGTGTACGTGGATCCCGAGGCGTCCGTGACGCTCGCCGACCAGCGCCTGGACGTCGAGCCGGCGCCTGACGGGACGATGTTCACGCTCAGCCCGCAGTAACCCCTGGGCAGCCCGCCGCGGCGCGGGCGCGAGGAGACGACGGCGAGGACCCTTCCCCCTCCGAGGTCCTCGCCGTCGTCGCGCCGCGGGACGACGACGGGCCCGACGCGAGTGCGTCGGGCCCGTCGTGGTGTGCGGGGAGGTCAGGCGCCGCCGAGCAGCTGCTCGAACGACGGCACGGCGTCGTAGAGGCCGACGGGCGCGGACGGCTCCCGGTCGGCGACCATCTCGGCGAGCTCCCGGCCGGCGCGACGGATCCGCTGGGGGAGGGGGTTGACGTCGTCCCCGCCGCCGTCCGCCCAGTCGTCGGTGGCCGCGAACACGGCCGTCCCGGCGACGTCGGCCCGCAGGTAGGCGAACAGCGGGCGCAGGGCGTACTCGAGCGCCAGCGAGTGCCGGCCGGTGCCGCCGGTCGCGCCGACGAGCACGGGCCGTCCGACGAGGGCGTCCTTGTCGAGGATGTCGACGAACGACTTGAACAGCCCCGAGTAGGACGCGGAGAAGATCGGCGTCACGGCGATGACGCCGTCGGCGGCCGCGACCTTCTCGAGGACGTCCTTGAGCGGCCCGGAGGCGAACCCGGAGAGCGTCATGTTGACGACCTCGTGGGCGGTGTCGCGCAGCTCGACGTGCTCGACCGTCGCGGTGATGCCGCGGGCGGCGAGCTCGGAGACGACTCCGTCGGCGAGGCGGTCGGCCAGCAGACGCGTCGACGAGGGCTGGGACAGCCCGGCCGAGATGACGACGATGGAGCGGTTGCTCATCGTGATGCCTTTCCCGAACGTCATGAGGAGAGCGAGTCTTCGGCCCGGAGGCCCGTGAAGGTGTCCTCGGCGACGACCTGCTCGTGCACCGTACCCGCGGCGCGGGCGGCCGCGACCCGGGACGCGTGCGACGGCGGGTCGGCCGGCACGTGCGCGGGACGGGCGGACTCGGCCTCGGCGCGCAGCACGGGGACGACCTCGGTCGCGAGGATGTCGATCTGCTCCAGCACGGTCTTCAGCGGGAGCCCCGCGTGGTCCATGAGGAACATCTGGCGCTGGTAGTGCCCGACCTGGTCGCGGAACTTCCCGTACCGGTCGATGACCTGCTGCGGGCTGCCGACGGTCAGCGGGGTGTCGCGCGCGAAGTCCTCCAGCGCCGGGCCGTGCCCGTAGACGGGCGCGTTGTCGAAGTAGGGCCGGAACTCGCGCACGGCGTCCTGCGAGTTCTTGTTCATGAAGACCTGCCCGCCGAGCCCGACGATGGCCTGGTCGGCCTGTCCGTGCCCGTAGTGCTCGTAGCGCTCGCGGTAGAAGTTCACCATCTGCGCGGCGTGCTCGAGCGGCCAGAAGATCGCGTTGTGCAGGAAGCCGTCACCGTAGTAGGCGGCCTGCTCGGCGATCTCGGGGCTGCGGATCGAGCCGTGCCACACGAACGGCGGGACGCCGTCGAGCGGCCGCGGGGTCGACGTGAAGCCCTGCAGCGGGGTGCGGAACTTGCCCTGCCAGTCCACGACGTCCTCCTCCCAGAGGCGACGCAGCAGCGCGTAGTTCTCGATCGCCAGCGGGATGCCCTGGCGGATGTCCTGGCCGAACCACGGGTACACGGGGCCGGTGTTGCCGCGGCCCATCATGAGGTCCATCCGACCGTCGGAGATGACCTGGAGCATCGCGTACTCCTCGGCCAGCCGGACCGGGTCGTTCGTGGTGATCAGGGTCGTCGCGGTCGACAGGATGATGTTCGTCGTCGTGCCCGCGAGGTAGCCGAGCATGGTGGTCGGCGACGACGGGACGAACGGCGGGTTGTGGTGCTCGCCCGTCGCGAAGACGTCCAGCCCCGCCTGGTCGGCGTGCTGGGCGATGGTGAGCATGTTGCGCACCCG
The DNA here is from genome assembly GCF_007990265.1 of Cellulomonas terrae. Taxonomy (GTDB): domain Bacteria; phylum Actinomycetota; class Actinomycetes; order Actinomycetales; family Cellulomonadaceae; genus Cellulomonas; species Cellulomonas terrae. The sequence goes on along the minus strand of NZ_BJWH01000001.1, from coordinate 433,364 downwards.
CTCCGTGTCGTCCGGCGTCCGGCCGGTCGTCGGGTCGGTGGTGACGTCGCCGACGGTGAAGATCCCGAACTGCATCTCGCGCCTCGCTCAGTGAAGAGATTCCATGCGTTTGCATGTACTTGCCGCTCAACAGGGGTGCTCCGCCACCTATTCCCCGGCCCAGGACCAGGATGCGCGTCCATGTCCGAATCGTCCCGGTGGCGCGCGACGCCCGATGAGCCGCGCGCCGGGGAGCCCTATAGCGTGGGGCCACACCGGCCGGCTGGGGGAGGGCGACTCGGGGTGAACGAGCAGATCAGGGTGCTGGTCGTCGAGGACGACGCCGACACCGCGCAGTACGTGCGCACGGTGCTGGAGCGCCGCGGCGGCATGGACGTGACCGTGGTGCACGAGCCGATGTCCGCCCTCGCGGAGGTCGCGGCGAGCACGTTCGACGTGGTGCTGACGGACATCCAGATGCCCGGCATGAGCGGGCTCGACCTGCTGGGGGAGCTGCGCTCGCGCGCGGCCGGCACCCCGGTCGCGGTCATGACCGCCTTCGCCAGCGTCGACTACGCCGTCGAGGCGCTGCGTCGCGACGCCGACGAGTTCCTCGTCAAGCCCGTCGCCGCCGCGACGCTGCTCGAACGGATCACGGCGCTCGCCGTCGAGGGCCGTGCGAAGCGGGAGGCGGCCGGCTCGACGGAGGTCGTCCTGGCCGTCGGCGCGCACCCCGACGACGTCGAGATCGGTGTCGGAGCGACGCTCGCGTCGCATCGCGCCGCGGGCGACACCGTGGTGATCCTGACCCTGTCGAGCGGCGCGATCGGGGGCGACGTGCAGGCCCGCCGGCACGAGGCGCTCGCGTCCGCGGGCGTCATCGGGGCCCGCCTGTACCTGCACGACTTCGAGGACACCCGCCTCGATCCCGCCGGCGGCCTGATCACGACGATCGAGGACCTCATCCGCGAGATCGAGCCGACGATCGTCTACACGCACAGCGAGCACGACCGCCACCAGGACCACCGCGCGGTCCGGCAGGCCGTCGACGTCGCCGCCCGCCGGGTCCCGACGCTCGCGTGCTTCCAGAGCCCGTCGTCGACCATCGACTTCCGGCCCACCCGGTTCGTGCCCGTCGACGGCTTCATCGAGGCCAAGCTGCAGATGCTCGCCTCGTTCGAGTCGCAGTCGCACCGCGACTACATGGACCCGGACCTGGTCCGCGCGACGGCGCGGTACTGGTCACGGTTCGGGGGCGGGCAGCTGGCGGAGCCGTTGGAGATGGTGCGCGCAGCGGCGACCCTCAGCGGCAGGGCACGCGCCGCCGGTGTCGTGGCCGCACCGGAGTCGAACGTCGTCGAGGAACGCGGAGGGCACGCATGAGGGTCTTGGTCACGGGCGCGGGCGGCCCTGCGGGGGTCGCGGTCATCCGGTCGTTGCTGCGGCGCGGTGACGTCGAGGTGATCGCCGCGGACATGGACCGCTGGGCCAGCGCGCTGTACCTGGTGGACGCCGGGTCCCGGCACCTCGTGCCCGCCGGCCGCGCCGAGCACTTCGTCGACGTCGTGCGGGGGCTCTGCCGCGACGAACGGGTCGACGTGCTCTTCCCGACGGTGGACGTCGAGCTGCCCAAGCTCGCCGCCGCGCGCGACGAGCTGCTGGCCGACGGCACGATCCTCGCGTCGCCCGCGCTGCACACGCTCGAGACGTGCCTCGACAAGCTGGCGCTCGCGGCCGCGTGCGCCCGGACCGTGCGGGTGCCGCGCACCGAGCTGGTCGGCACGCCGCAGGCGGTGTCCGGCTGGGACTTCCCCGTCATCGTCAAGCCGCGCCGCGGCGCCGGGTCGCGCGGTGTCCGGCTGGTCGGGACGCAGGCCGAGCTCGACGCCGTGCACGACGCGGAGGAGGACCTGCTGGTCCAGGAGCTCCTGCCGGGCGACGAGTACTCCGTCGACGTGCTGGCGGGTCTCGACGGCCGGGTGATCGCCGCCGTGCCGCGCGCGCGGCTGCGGGTGGACTCCGGGGTCGCGGTCGCCGGGGTGACCGTGCACGACGACGAGCTCATCGAGACCGCGTCCGCGGTGGCCCGCGCGATCGGGCTCACGACCGTCGCCAACGTCCAGCTCAAGCGCGACGCCGACGGCCGCCCCGCCCTGCTCGAGGTGAACCCGCGGTTCCCGGGCGCCATGCCGCTGACCATCGCGGCGGGGGTCGACATGCCGTCCCTCACGCTCGACGCCGTGCTCGGCCGACCCCTGCCGGACCACGTCGACTTCCAGGAGATCGCGAACGTGCGATACCTCGAGGACGTCTTCCTCCCGATCGCCGACGTGCTGCCGGCCCCATGACGTCGGGCCCCTCCCTCGCGGGAGACCACCACGTCCACTCGACGTTCTCCGACGACGCGGTCAGCACCCCCGCCGAGAACCTCGCGGCCGCGCAGGCCGTGGGGCTGCGCGAGGTCCGGATGGTCGACCACGTGCGCGTGTCGACGACGTACGTCCCGGAGTTCCTCGCGGCGGTCCGCGCGCTGCCGACCGTCGACGGGCTGACGGTGCTGACGGGTGTCGAGGCGAAGATCCTCGACGCGTCCGGCGCCGTAGACGCGCCGCCCGAGGTGCTCGCCGCGCTCGGCACACCGTCCGGGCCGGACCGCGTCCTGCTCGCCGACCACCAGGTCCCCGGCCCGGACGGTCCGTGGAGCCCGCGGTCGACGCGGGCCCGGATCGAGGCGGGCCTGGACCCCGCCGACGTGGTCGAGATGCTGGTCACGGCCATGGTTCGCGCCATGCACGCCGTCGGGCGGGCGCAGCTGGCGCACCCGTTCTCGATCCTGCCGAAGATCGGCCTCACCGAGGACGCCGTACCGGACGACCTGCTCGACGCGCTCGCTGCTGCGGCCGTGCAGACGGGCACCCCCGTCGAGGTCAACGAGAAGTGGCACTGCCCGGGGCCGCGGGTCGCCGACCGGCTGCAGGCGGCCGGGGTGCTGCTCGTCGCGTCCACCGACGCGCACGAGGCCGCCGACGTCGGCGTGTACGACTGGGTGCACGGATGAGCGGGGTCGGACGCAGCGCCCTCGTCGCGATCCTCGTCACCCTCGTGGGCATCGGTGCCCTCCCGGTCCTCGCAGGGCTCTACCAGTACCTGCTCGTCCCCGTGCACGCGTTCCGCAACCACCTGCGCGCCGCCGCGCCGCACCTGCCGCGCGTCGTCGTCATCGTGCCCGCCTGGAACGAGGGCGCCGTACTGGCTGCCTCGCTCGACCGGCTGATGAGCCTGCAGTACCCGCCGGACCGGCTCAAGGTGTTCGTGGTCGACGACGCGAGCACGGACGACACCCCCGAGGTGGTCCGCGCCAAGGCGGCGCAGTACGACGACCGCATCGTGCACCTGCGTCGCGAGCAGGGCGGACAGGGCAAGGCGCACACCCTCAACCACGGCATCCGGTACGCCCTGGCGGACGACTGGATGCAGGCGCTGCTCATCATGGACGCCGACGTCATCTACCGGCCCGACTCGCTGCGCCGCATGGCCCGGCACCTCGCCGACGAGACGGTCGGGGCTGTCACGGCGTTCATCCGCGAGGGCAGCGGCCGGCCGGGCAGCGTGGCCCGCTTCATCGGGTACGAGTACGTGACCGCGCAGGCCGCCGCCCGGCGCGCGCAGAACGTCATGGGCGCCATGGCGTGCCTCGCGGGCGGTGCGCAGCTGCACTCGCGCGAGAACCTCGAGGCGGTCGGCGGGCAGGTGGACACCTCCACCCTGGCCGAGGACACCTACACCACGTTCCTCACGCAGCTCAACGGTCGTCGCGTCGTGTTCGAGCCGGCCGCCGTCGTGCTCGCCGAGGAGCCGGACACGGTCACCGCGCTGTGGAAGCAGCGGGTCCGCTGGGCCCGCGGGAACGTGCAGATCACGCGCGAGTTCCGGCGTGTCTGGTTCCGGCCGTCCCGCACGCACAACCTCGGCCACGTCGACTTCGGGATCATCTGGTTCGCGATCTACCTGCTGCCCGTCGCGATGGGGTTCGCGACGGTGGGGCTCGTCGGGCTGTACTTCGTCGCCGAGGTGACCGCGACGCAGGTGTTCCAGGGCTTCTGGTGGGTCGCGGTGACCGCGTACGTGTTCATCACCGCGGCGACGCTCATGCTCGACCGGGAGACGGCACGGCGCTCCTGGCTGCAGGGCCTGCTGTTCCCCGGGCTCGGCGCGCTCGTCGTGATGAGCGCCGCGTGGTTCCCGAACCTGTGGGAGGTTCGGATCCCCAGCCTGCTCGGGCTGGAGATGTCCGAGAACGGGCGGATGGTCTGGACGCTCACGCTCTACTCCTGGTCGGTGATCGCGATGGCGCTCGCCTGGGTGGTCAAGCTCCTGGAGAAGTCCCGTGCGGTGCGGTGGCTCGCCACGCCCCTGCTGTACGTGGTGGGCTTCGGTCCGGTGCTCTGTGCGATCACGCTGGACGCGTACGTCAAGCAGGCGCGGGGCGCGAGCGCGGCGTGGGACAAGACCGAGAAGACGGGACGGGTGATGGGATGAGCGGCTCTCACCGGGCGGCCCCGGGCGACGACGCCCGGTGGTGGGCGACGCTGACGCCCGACGCCCTCGAGGACGAGATCCGGTCCAACAGGCGATCGGAGCGACGGCTGCTGGTGGTCGTCGCGCTGGTCTCGCTGGCGATCACCGTCGCCGCGCTCCTGCTGCACGGCGGTGTGGCGTGACCGCCCGCGTCCTCATCGTCGACGACGAGCCCGACGAGCTCGCGCTGATCACCCGGCACGTGCGCCGCCTCGGGCACGACGCGGTCGGCGTGAAGAGCGCCGAGGAGGCGCTGGCCAACCCCGAGCTCGACACGGTGGACGTCGCCATCGTCGACCTGCGGCTGCCCGGGATGGGCGGCTGGGAGCTGATCGACGTCCTGCACGAACGCAGGCCCGACCTGCCCGTGGTGGTGACGTCCGTCCTCGACGCCGACGACTACCCGCACGTCGAGGCCTGGCTGCCGAAGCCGTTCACGGGCGACGGGGTCCAGGCCGCGCTGGCCCGAGCGCTCGCCGGCGGGTCGTGAGACCCGCATGACCGAGCTCTGGTCGAACGAGCGCACCGACCTGGTCACCATGGGGTCGCGCTACCTGCGCCGGCTCGCGCGCCACCTCGGGCCGGACGGCGGCGTGGTGGAGCGGCAGCTGCCGTTCGTCGGGGTGTTCATGGTCGCGCTGCTCACGCTCCTGATCCCGGGCGTCAACGTGGTCAGCCAGAGCGACATCGTGATCGCCGCCCTGCTCACCACCGGGCAGCTGCTCGCGGCCCGCTACCTGCCGTGGGCGCGCTGGCCCGAGGGCCGGCAGGACATCCTGCCCATGGTCCAGCTGCTGGCCGTGGCGTTCCTGCGCATCGGCACGGGCGGTCCCGGGTCGGCCTACACCACGCTCGTGTTCTTCCCGGTGATCACCCTGGCGTCGCAGCGTGACCGTCGGGGGATCGTGCTGGCGGCGCTCGGGGTGGCGGGCGTCGTCCTGTCGCCCGTCCTGCTCACGTCGAACGTCGAGCTCACCGTGGACACCGGCGTCCGCACCCTGTTCGTCACGCTCGTCGCCGTGGTGGTCGCCGCCACCGTCCACGAGATCACCGCCCGGCTGCGCGCGCGCAGCAACGCGCTCCTGTCGCTGCAGATGGACCAGGCGGTGCTCCTGGACCGTGCGCGCGCCGACGCCGCCTCGCTCGCCCGGGTCGCCGACCAGCGCCGCGCCGCGCGTGACGCCCTGGTCTCGGTGATCGACTCCGCGACCGAGCAGGCCATCATCGCGACGGACGCGACGGGCCTCGTCGAGGTCTTCAACGCCGGCGCGGAGCGGCTGCTCGGGTACGGGCAGGGCGAGGTGGTCGGGCGCCTGCGCCTGACCGACTTCCACGACCGGGACGAGCTGGAGGCGCGCCGCACGCTGCTCTTCGCCGACGACTCGCCGATCGACCACCCGCAGACCCTCGTCGACGCGCTCGTCGCACCGGCCGTGGCGGGGCGTCCGGAGGTGCGCGACTGGACCTACGTCACGCGCGACGGCACGCGGCTGACCGTCCGGCTCGCGGTCACCCGACGCTTCGAGGCGGACGGCACCACCACCGGGTACGTCGTCGTCGCGTCCGACGTCACGTCCGAACGGGAGGCGGCGCGGCTCCAGGACGAGTTCGTCAGCCTGGTCAGCCACGAGCTGCGCACCCCGTTGACCTCGGTCCTGGGCTACCTCGAACTGCTGACGGACGGTACCGATCCGCTCACCGACGAGCAGCGCGAGTACCTCACGGTGATCGAGCGCAACGCCCGGCGTCAGCTGCGGCTGGTCGGGGACCTGCTGCTCAGCGCCCAGGTGGACGCGGGACGGTTCTCGATCGCGCCCCAGGCCATCGATCTCGCCGACGTCGTGCACGCCGCGGTCGACGCCGCGAAGCCGGTGGCCGACGCGGCGGGGGTCACCCTCGCGGTGACCGCGCGGGCGACGCCGCTCAACGGCGACCCGGTGCGGCTCGGGCAGGCCGTCGACAACCTGGTCTCGAACGCGATCAAGTTCACGCCGTCGGGGGGCACAGTCTGGGTGGGCGTGACCTCTCGCGGGGAGCAGGGCGCGGAGGGTGCCGACGTCATCGTCTCGGACACGGGCATCGGCATCCCGCCCGACGAGCTCTCCCACCTGACCACGCGGTTCTTCCGTGCGTCCACGGCCACCCGGCGTGCCATCCCGGGCGTCGGGCTCGGGTTGTCGATCACCAAGGCGGTGGTCGACGCGCACGGCGGCTCGCTGTCGATCACCAGCACGGTCGGCGAGGGGACCGCGTTCACGATCACGCTCCCGGCGACTCCGCCCGGCTGACCTGTCGTACTCCGCGGTAACTTCGGACATCCCGGGATGTATCAGACGGGAGGCCCGCGTCCCTTCCTGCCCGTGCGTCGATGACGGCGCAGGAACAGGACGACGAAGGAACCCCCATGACCATCCTCAGCTCGCCGATCGGCGCGGACTACCGCCCCGCCACCACCGCGGCCGTCGCGGCGCTCACGGACGCCGGCGTGCCCGTGCACCTGCCGGGCACCGAGGCGTACGCCGCCCTGACCGGCACCAGCAACCTCACCAAGGCCATCCAGCCCGTCGCGGTCGTCCCCGTGCGTGACGCCGCGGACGTGAGCCGCACGGTGCGCGTGGCGGCGGCGGCAGGGCTGCGGGTCGCGGTCCAGAGCACCGGGCACGGTGCGACGGAGACGATGCAGGACGCGATCCTCGTGAGCACCTCGGCCCTCGACGAGCTGACCGTGCACGCCGACGAGCGCTGGGCGCGCGTCGGTGCGGGCGTGCGGTGGGCGGCCGTCCTCGACGCGTGCGCACCGCACGGGCTCGCAGGGCTGGCGGGGTCCTCACCGGACGTCGGGGTCGTCGGCTACCTGACGGGGGGCGGGCTGGGCCCGGTCGCCCGCACCCACGGGCTCGCCTCGGACACGGTCCGCGCGTTCGACGTCGTCACCGGGGACGGCGTCGCCCGCCGCGTCACCGCGACGAACCACCCCGAGCTGTTCTGGGGCCTGCGCGGCGGCAAGGGCACGCTCGGCATCGTCACCGCCGTCGAGATCGACCTCGTCGAGCAGGCGGAGCTCTACGCGGGCGCGCTCTGGTTCGCCGGGGCCGACGCCGCTGCCGTGGTCCGCACGTGGAGCCGGTGGTGCGACGTGCTGCCGGAGGAGGGCACCACGTCGGTCGCCGTGATGCGCCTGCCGGACCTGCCGTTCGTCCCCGAGCCGCTGCGCGGCACCACGTCGGTCGCCGTGCGGTTCGCGTGGACGGGTGACCCGGCCGTCGGCGAGGAGATGATCCGGGCGATCCGATCCGTCGCGACCCCCCTGATCGACACCGTGCAGGTCATCCCCTACGCCGCGCTCGGCGCGGTGCACACCGACCCCACGGACCCGATGCCCCTGCACGAGCACCACAGCCTGCTCGACGCGTTCCCGCTGGAGGCCGCCGACCGGCTGCTGGAGCTGGTGGGTCCCGACGCGCAGTGCGCCCAGGTGATGGTGGAGGTCCGCCAGCTCGGGGGCAAGGTGCTCGACGACGGCGGGGTGCCCAGCGCGTTCCCGTACCGCGACGCGGCGTTCTCGCTCTTCACGGTCGGCCTGATGATCCCGGAGGTCGCCCAGGTGGTCCCGCGGGACACCGCGCGCGTGCACGACGGGTTCGCGACGTGGGCCCGGGACGGTGGCCTGCCGAACTTCACCGACTCGGCGGGGCCGCAGTGGGCGGAGCGCGTGTTCACCCCCGCCGTCGCACGACGGCTCCAGACGCTCTCGATGGTGTACGACCCCGACGCGGTGCTGCTCGCCGCCCGGGGCGTCCGGTCCTGACCCCTACGGCTGCTCGGGCGCCACGACGAAGGTGATCGAGACGTCCGTGCTGTCGGTGAACTGCGCGGACGTCGCCCCGACCACCGGGCTCAGCAGGGCCGCGACCGCGAACGCGACCGCGACCCCGAGCCGCACGAGGCCGCCACGGTCCACGGACAGGAAGCTCCGCCGCGAGGGGGTGACCTCGGCGGCGGGACGCTCAGTCGAGGAGGAGCTCATCGACCCTCCTGTCCGTGTGGTCCGTCCTGGGGGCGGGACGGTCGCGCCGCGCGCGGCGGGCGTCACCCATCGCGAGCAGCTCGAGCGTAGCGAGCGCGAGCAGGGGAGGGACGAGCATCACCGCGCGCCCCTGCGCGGACCCGGCCCACTGCAGGACCCACCCCCAGCCCTCGTGCACGGCCAGCTGGACCCCGCGGATGCGCCCGATCGGTGTGGCGTTGACGTCGGCCTCCGCGTTGGCGTCGCCCTTGGTCACCACGTAGGACTTGGTCATGGGTTCGCCGTCGGCGCCGATCTTCTGCACCATGCGGCCGGTCGCCTCGTCCTGCTGGAGGTCGGGCAGCTTGCGCAGCGCGACGATCCGGTGCGTGACCAGCTCGTCGGACCCCGTCGGCCAGAACGAGATGACCTGGCCGACCTTCAGGTCGGACTCGTCGGAGATCGCCCGGAGCACGACCGCGTCGCCCGCCTCGAACTTCGGCGCCATCGAGCCCGACGTCACGATGAGGATCCGCTGCTGGTGGGCCTGGAACCACAGCGGCACGGCGAGCGACGTGGCGTACGCCAGGCCGCAGATGACGACGACCGTCCACAGGGCGACGCCGAGGAGGCGGCGCCACGTCGGCTTCGGGGCACGAGAGCGCCGTCGACCGGTCGCGCGCGGCGCGCGCCGGTCGACGGCTGGGGCGTCTCGTCGCCCGTCCGACCAGGGGGTCATCGAGCTCAGTTGTTGGCTGTCTGCTCGGCGTTGAAGATCAGGTCGAGATCCACCGCGGAGTCCTGGTACGCGTTGTCGGCCGCGATGGGGAAGTCGACCTGGAAGCAGAGCCACTCGCTGGTACCGGCGGCCAGGCTGCGGTCACCCGTGCTCGGCCCCGTCGTCGGGGAGCCGACCAGCGCGGTGGCCGTGGCCGGCCAGTCCTCGCCGACGCCCGCGTTGTTGATCGGGGTGAGGGCGGCGACGCCGGTCGCCGTGCAGGCGGTCTCCGACGTGACCTCGTACACGGACAGCGCGAGGATGTCGCGGAGGTCGCCGGCGGTGGCCGGCGGGTCCAGGACGGGGTCGTCCTCGGGGTTGGTGGTGGGCGTCGCGAAGTACGACACGGCGTACCGCAGCTCCAGCGAGCCGTTGCTCTGGACCTGCAGCGGCGTGAACGTCGAGTCCCCGGGAGCGAGGTTCTGCGGCGAGAACGTGAACGGCACCGCGTCGCCGATCTCCAGGTCCACCGTGCCGCTCTCGATCGTGGCGGACGTCGCGTCGTTGTCGGTGAAGATGGCCGACGTCGTCAGCGTCGTGGCGCCGACGGCCGCGAGGCCCACGATCGCCACGGTCGTCCAGAGCCGCCGTCGCCGCGGTGCGTCGTGGTGCACCGGCGCGGGGTCGATCATCTCTTGCAGCAGGTCGTCCATCATGTGGGAACCCCCGTAGGTGGAAAAAGGTGTTATCGGCATCGCAGCGCCCGACTTGAGCCGAACGCACGATACTCACCCGTTCGTGTCGCCCGTGCCAGGTGACCTCGGAGGACGCTGGTGGCGTGTCGTACTCGGACGCGTCGGCGCGACCGCGACGCCGCCCCGGGAACCACCCCGGTCCCGGCGCGGGCGCGGCACGGACGGGGTGAGCCGCAGGTCGTCGGCGGGCACGGCCTGCGAGTACAGGAAGCCCTGCGCCTGGTCGACGCCGAGCCGGCGCAGGATGACGGCGGTGGGCTCGTCCTCGACACCTTCGGCGACCACCCGCAGGTCGAACGAGTGGGCGAGGTCGACCATGGCCTGCACCACGACCTCGGACCCCTCACGGCCGTCGACGCCGAGGTCCGAGACGAACAGCCGGTCGATCTTGAGCTCGTCCACCGGCAGGTCCCGCAGCTGGGAGATCGACGTGTTCCCGATCCCGAAGTCGTCGATGGCCACCCGGATCCCGAGCGCGCCGAGGCGCTCCAGGACCGGCACCACCCGCGACGGGTCGGCCACCAGGGCGGTCTCCGTGATCTCGACCTCGAGCAGGTCCGCCGGCACGGTGTGCTCCTCCAGCAGCGACTCGATGAGGTCCACGACCGCGACGGTGGTGACGTCGTGCGCGGACAGGTTCACGGCCACGGGCGTCGCCCGGCCCTCGGCGCGCCAGGCGGCGAGCTGGGTGACGCACTCGGTGAGCGCGTACCGCGTGACGTCGTGGATGAGCCCCGACTGCTCCGCGAGCGGGATGAACGTGGTGGGCGGCAGGACCCCGCGCGTGGGGTGCACCCAGCGCATCAGCGCCTCGAGGCCCACGGTCCGCCCCGTCGCCAGCTCGATCTTCGGCTGGTAGTGCATGCGCAGCTCGCGGGGGCCGCCCGGGGGAGGGGTCAGCGCGCGGTGCAGGTCGCCCAGCAGCACGAGCCGCGCGGGCGACGAGTCGTCCTCGTCGGCGGAGTACACCGAGACGCCGGTGCGGTGGTGCTTGGCGGCGTACATCGCGACGTCGGCGGTGCGCATGAGGGACGACGGGTCGGTCGCGTGGTCGGGCAGGCAGGCGACGCCCACGGACGTGTCGACGTGCAGGGGCAGCTCACCGAGCATGAACGGCGGGACGAACAGCCCGCGCACGCGCCGGGCGAGCCGTTCGGCGTTCGCGACGGAGCGGACGTCGGGCAGCAGGATCGCGAACTCGTCGCCGCCGAGCCGCGCGACGACGTCGTCGTCCCGCAGCGCGCCGCGCAGGCGCTCGGCGACCTGCTCCAGCAGCTCGTCGCCGCGGTCGTGGCCGAGCGAGTCGTTGATGTCCTTGAACCGGTCGATGTCCAGGAGCATGAGCCCGACGCGGGAGCCGGTCTCCTCCGACTCGAGGATCGTGCGGCGCATCCGCTCCGCGAGCATGCGGCGGTTGGGCAGCCCCGTCAGCGAGTCGAGGAGCGCCAGGCGGGCGTTCTCCAGCGCCGTGGCCTGCAACCGCCGGGACGCCGTCCACACGGTCCGGAACAGCACCGTCCAGAGCGCCAGCAGGCCGATCGCCACGACGAGCGCGAGCGTGCGGACGGCCTCGGAGAGCGCGGCGGCCGCGGCCGTGTGGTCGAGCATCACCTCGGCGGCGCCGATCACGGTGTCCTCGCGCGCCGGGTCGGGGTCGACCACGTCGTCGGCCTGCACGGGCACGTAGACGTCCAGGACGTTCCGCTCGGTGCCGCCGCCGTCGCCGGTGTCGGCCCCGCGGACGTCCGTGATGACCCGCGCGCTCGGCTCGCCGCCGGTCGTGACGAGGTCCAGCCGGTCGCCGTCGGGGAACCCGGTCTCCGTCTTCTCGGCCGAGCTGTAGATGAGCGTGCCGTCGAGCGCCCAGAGCCGCAGCTCCACGAGCCGCTCGCCGAACCCGGAGGTCGCCTTCGCGACGGCGTCCTTCTCGGCCTCGTCCAGGATGTCCGGCAGGACGAAGGAGTCGGTCGGCACGGTCGCCGTGGCGTACGTCGTGACGGTCTCGGCGGTCGCGATCCCGTCGCGCACCGACTGCTGGCTCATCACGCTCCACGTGACCCAGACCAGCGCGCACCCGAGCACGCCCATGGCGATGCTGCTGATGACCGCGAACGACCGCGTCAGCGGCCAGCGGCGGCGGACGGCTCTTGGCACGTGGACCTCACGAGCTGGGGCGAGCGCTGCTCGGGAGGGCCGCGCTGAGGCGAGAGTATGCGGAAGAAGCGCCGAGCGACGACAGGCCAGGTCAGCGCGTTGCGTCCGGACGTCGGGAACGTCCGCGCAGCCGCCACGGTTACACCCGACGCCCCACCCGACCCAGGAGGATCCGATGACGTACGAGGTGTCCAAGACCGACGAGCAGTGGGCCCTGGAGCTCCAGCCGCAGGAGTTCGCGGTGCTCCGCCGCGCCGGGACCGAGCGGCCGTGGACCGGTGAGCTGCTCGACGAGAAGAGGGAGGGCGTCTACCGCTGTCGGGCGTGCAGCAACGAGCTGTTCCGGTCCGACACGAAGTTCGACTCGCACTGCGGCTGGCCCAGCTTCTTCTCGCCCCTGGCCGGCGACCGCGTGGAGCTGATCTCCGACCGCAGCCTCGGCATGGTCCGCACGGAGGTGCGCTGCGCGAGGTGCGGCTCGCACCTCGGGCACGTCTTCGACGACGCGCCGCAGACCCCCACGGGCGACCGCTTCTGCATGAACTCGGTGAGCCTGACGTTCGAGCCGCTCACTCGTCCGGGTGAGGGTCGGCGTGCCGACGGGGACACCCCGGACGTGTGACGTCCAGATGGTCGACACGTGTGAAGTCCGGCTCCGCGGATGCCGATAATGCTCACGTGGAAGATGTTCTGACGGTGCGGCGGTGGAGGCGCTACGGCGCCGACCGTCTCTATGTCACGCAGGAGAGCGGTGCCCGGGTCGGCTCGGTCGACCTCCAGTCCGGTGAGGTCGTCGTCGACGACCCGCTGCACGAGGCCGGCCTGCGCCGCGCCGCGCAGGCGTACCTGCGCGCCGACGTCGCCGAGCTGGCGATGACCCTGCCGGACCCCGGCGCGGCCCTCGACCCGGTGGACGAGTCGGCCCTGCAGGCGTGGCTCGGCGGGGACGACTGGGACTCGATCAACCTCGCGGCGATCCGCGGCGAGCGCGGGAGCTCCGTGCGGACGCGGCTCGAGCGGATGGGCGACGAGGGCTGGCAGGTCGTCCACGACGTCCCGCTCGGCCGGCAGGGCAGCCTGGTCGAGCACCTGCTCATCGGTCCGGCCGGGATCTTCACGGTCGCCGAGCGGCGGCACCCCGGCCAGCGCATCGTCGTCGAGGGGCGCACCATCGCCGTCGACGGACGGTCCATGTCCTACCTGCGGGACGCGCGGCTCGAGGCCACCCGGGTGCAGGGCGCCCTGCTCGCGGCCGCGTGCGCCGCGATCACGGTGCGCGGGGTGGTCGTCGTGCACGGCGACCTCGAGGTGCGCACGGTCCAGCCGCAGCACGACGCGTTCGCCATCGCCCGCCAGGACGTGCAGACCGTGTTCCGCGCGATGCCGGTGCGGCTCGACCCGGCCCGGGTCATGGCCATCGCGCACGTCGCCCGCCAGCGGGCCACCTGGTCGCGCTGACCCCTCGACAGGGTGTTGACACCCGATCCCCGCGGTGATCTGCTGAAACGCTTCCATCTGCTCGGGTGGCGATGCGGCGATTTCCGTTGGGGTCCCGTCAGGATGTGACCGTGGTCGACGAACAGTTCCGTCAGCTCGAGCGCGAGCTCGGCCTCCTCCTGCGGCGTGCGCAGGCCTCCTCGGCGTCGATCTCGCGGGACGTGCACCCCGACCTCGAGCCCGCCGCCTACTCGCTCCTCGCGCTCATCGCGGCCTCGCCGGGGGTGCGGGCGAGCGACCTGGCCCTGACGATCGGCGTGGGGCGGGGCACGATGTCGCGCCAGCTCGCCCGGCTCGGCACCCTCGGCCTCGTGTCCCGGCGGCCCGACCCCGACGACTACCGCGGCCAGCTCCTCGAGCTCACCGACGAGGGGCTGCGCCGGTTCGAGACCGCTCAGCAGGCGCGGCGGGCGTTCCTGCGGCACGCGCTGGAGGGGTGGGGCGCGTCGGACATCGAGGCCCTCGCGACGCAGCTGGGCCGGCTGAACGAGGACCTCGCGGCGGCTCGCCGGACGCACTGACGCCCGCCCACGAGCACACCGGCGCCGCCCGGCCGGAGGGGCCGGGCGGCGCCGGTGCACGCAGTGACCGGGTCAGCTGCGCGCGGAGGTCTCCTGCTCCGCGTCGAGGACGTCGAGCTCGGCGTCCACGTCGGCCCGGTCCGCCGTGGCCGGCTCGCCCTCCTGGTCCAGCAGCTGCTCGATGCCCGAGCGCGTGCCGAGGGGCACCTCTCTGAGGAACAGGACCGCCACCAGCGAGACGAGCGCCACGGGCGCGGCCACGAGGAACAGGTCCGCGATCGCGTTGCCGAACGACTGCTCGACGACGACCCGCACGTTCTCCGGGAGGGCCGACAGGTCCGGGATGGCCCCGTCGGACCCCATGACGGACGGGTCGATGCCGATGGCCACGAGGCCGCGGGCCATGAGGTCGGTGACCCGGTGGGACAGCACGACGCCGAGAGCGGACACGCCCAGCGCGCCGCCGAGCGTGCGGAAGAACGCCACGGTGGAGGTCCCCGAGCCGATCTCGCGGACGTCCAGGGTGTTCTGCACGGCCAGCACCAGGTTCTGCATGAGCATCCCCACGCCCGCGCCGATGACGACGAGGTAGAGCGACACCAGCGTGAACGACGTGTCGAAGTGGATCGTGCCCATGAGGCCGAGGCCCGTGGTGAGCAGCACGGCGCCGGCGACCATGAACTTCTTGTACCTCCCCGTGCGGCTGATGATCTGCCCGGAGATCGTCGACGAGACGAGCAGGCCGACGATCATCGGGATGGTCAGCAGACCGGACTGGGTCGGGGTCTTGCCGCGCGCCAGCTGCATGTACTGGCTGAGGAACACCGACGTGCCGAACAGGGCGACACCGACGGCGATGCTGGCCACGACGGACAGGACCAGCGTGCGGTTCCGGAACAGGTGCAGCGGGATGATCGGCTCGCTCGCGCGGGACTCGACCCAGATTGCGGCGGCGAGCGTCACCAGGGAGCCGCCGACCATCGCGGCCGTCTGCCACGAGGCCCAGTCGAACGACGTGCCGGCGAAGGTGATCCAGAGCAGCAGGGTCGCGATGCTGACGGACAGGAGCGTCGCGCCCGCGTAGTCGATCGTCACCTTGCGCGCCGTGCGGGCGGGCAGGTGCAGCGTGCGCTGGAGCACGATGATCGCGGCCACGGCGAACGGCAGGCCGAGGAAGAAGTTCCAGCGCCAGCCGGCGCTGTCGGTGATGACGCCGCCGAGCAGCGGCCCGCCCACCATGCCGATGCCCATCACGGCGCCCATGAGGCCCATGTACCGGCCGCGCTCGCGGGGGCTGATGATGTCCGCGATCAGGACGGTGCCGAGCGCGGTGAGACCGCCGGCGCCGATGCCCTGCAGGGCACGCATGCCGATGAGCATGCCGGTGTCGTGGGAGAGCCCGGCCAGGGCCGACGAGATGACGGAGATGGCCAGCGCGAGCTGGATGAGCAGCTTGCGGTCGACGAGATCGGCCAGCTTCCCCCAGATCGGCGTGGAGATCGTGGTGGTGAGCAGGGTGGCGGTGACCACCCACGTGAACGCCGACTGGGTGCCGTCGAGGTCGGAGATGATCCGCGGCAGCGACGAGGACACGACGCTCGTCGCGAGGATCGAGACGAACATCCCGAGCAGGATGCCTGACAGGGCCTCGAGGACCTCGCGGTGGGTCATCTTCGGCGCGGTCGTGCTCTCGGCCGTGCTGGTGGGTTCTGGTGCGGTGGTGCTGGACATGGTCTCGCTCTCGTGGTGCTGGCAGGGTCGTGCGCCGGCGACGGGTCTCCGGCGGGCGAGGGTCGTGGGGTCAGGCGTGGGTGGGTGCGAGCTCGCGGTCGGCGCCGGCCTGCTCGGTCGGACCGGGCAGCCGGGTGACGGTCCTCGTGAGGTGGTCGAGCGTCGCGGTGGCGGCCGCCAGGTCGGCGGCGGACCAGTCCGCGAAGACCTCGGCGGCGCGGCGGTCGAGGACCGCTCCGATCTCGAGCGCGAGCGAGCGGCCGGCGGGGGAGAGCCGGACGGTGCGGACGCGTCGGTCCCCGTGGTCGACCGCACGCTCGACCAGGCCGTCGTCGACGAGCTGGCTGACCTGGCGGCTGGCGACCGAGACGTCGACGCGGAGGGCGTGGGCGATGTCGCTCACCTGGAGGGTGCCGAGGCGTTCGAGGATCCGGACGGTCGCGAACGTCCCCCGGGAGCAGCCGACGTCGCGGGCGATCCCGAGCGACGACTCGCGCAGGGCGCGGCTGAAGGCCTCGACGGACCGCAGGAGCTGCTGCGGCGGGGCTTCGGACGTGCTGGACGACATGGGACCTCTCTTTGTTGCTCGACGCAACCATACCTGATGCTTGCTCCAAGCAACTGATACGACGATCTATTCCCGCACAGCAGCGCGGCCGGACCCGTGGAGTGGTCCGGCCGCGTGCGAGGGCAGGTCTAGGCGGTCGGCGCCCCGCGGCGGCCGCGCTCGACCTTGACCCCCTCCATGTCCTCCAGCTCGATGCCCTTCGTCTCGGGCACCTTCCAGAGCGTGAAGAAGAAGGAGAGCGTCGCGAAGATCGCGTACATGAGGTACGGGATCGACGCCCCGAACGCGTCGAGCATCGGCGGGAACGACACGGTGATGAGGAAGTTGGCGACCCACTGCGCGGCGGCTGCGACGCCGAGGGCTGCCGCGCGGATGCGGTTGGGGAACATCTCGCCCAGAAGGACCCAGACGAGCGGGCCCCAGGTCGCACCGAAGAACACCACGAACAGGTTCGCGGAGACCAGGGCGATGACGGCCCACGGGCCGTCCAGGGTCAGCTCGTCACCCGTGCCCGTCGACTGGGTGAACGCGAGCGCCATGAGCCCGAGGGTCACCGCCATGCCGAACGAACCGGTGAGCAGGAGCGGGCGACGGCCGACCTTGTCGATGAGCGCGATCGCGATGAACGTCACGAGCACGTTGGTGACCGACGTGATCGTGGAGATCATGAACGACTGGCTCTCCTCGAACCCGACCGCCTGCCACAGCGTCGTCGAGTAGTAGAAGATCACGTTGATGCCGACGAACTGCTGGAACACCGACAGCAGGATGCCGACCCACACCACCGGCAGCAGGCCAAACCGCGGACCCCGCAGGCTCGCCTGCGCCTCGAGCTTCTTGTCCGTGGCGATCGTGTGCTCGATCTGCACGATGTGGGCCTCGACGTCGTCGCCCTCGGGGAGCGTCGTGGCCAGCACCTTCTTGGCCTCCTCGCGCTTGCCGGTGGCGATGAGGTAGCGCGGTGACTCCGGGATCCGCAGCGCGAGGATGCCGTACACGGTCGCGGGGACGACGGCGACGATGAACATCCAGCGCCAGGCCTCCAGCCCCAGCCACAGCTCCTCGGACGCACCGCCCGCCGAGGTCGCGAGCAGCTGGTCGGAGAGCAGCGCCGCGAAGATACCGAGCGTGATCGCGAGCTGCTGGAGCGACCCCAGCCGGCCGCGCATCGCGGCCGGGGCGATCTCGGCGATGTAGGCCGGCGCGATGACCGACGCGATGCCGATGCCGATGCCGGCCATCACGCGCCACAGCACCAGGTCCCAGACGCTGAACGCGATACCGGACAGGATCGAGGAGACGAAGAACAGGACCGCCCCGAGGAACATCACGCGGGTGCGGCCCCAGCGGTCGGCGAGCTTGCCGCCCAGCCACGCGCCGAACGCGCAGCCCAGCAGCGCGATCGCGACGACGAGGCCGGTGACGGCGGGGTCGATCTCGAACTCGCCCTCGATCGCGTCGACGGCGCCGTTGATCACCGAGCTGTCGAAGCCGAAGAGGAAGCCACCGACCGCCGCGGCGACGGCGAGCCCGATGGCCTTGTTCTTGTACGGGTGCGGGGGTACGGCCGAGCCGCCCGTCGCCCCCTGCGGCGACGCTGCCTGGGACATGATGTGCACCTCCGTCGGACCCCGAGCCGGTCCCGGGGAGATCACCCCCACCTTGGCCCCGACCCGGTGAAGGCGCACCTCGGAGACGTGTCTGTTGGCCGAGCCGCCGCGCGGGGGGCAAGATCGTCCGATGGACGGCACCGGTGGAGCGAAGCGCCCTCGGCGCCCCGCCATGCTCGACCCCGCCCAGGCCGAGGAGCTGCCCGGCGGCTACGACCCGGCTCTGCGCAACGAGGCGGCCCACACGACCGCGGCGGCCCTCGTGCACCAGGGCCGTGCCAACACCGACCCCGAGGTGGTCGCCCGGCTGGTCTCGCTCGTCGAGCGCGAGGGACTCGACGTCGTCGCCGCCCTCTGGTCCGACAGCCAGGCGGACAGCCTGCCCGGAGCGCTCTGGCGGCTGTACGTCCTGCGCGAGTGGGTGCGGCGGGACCCCGCGACCGTCGCCGACCGGTACCGCCTCGGTGTCGCGGCCGCGCCCGTGCACGACGTGGTCGCCGGCGTGGCCGACGCCCCCGGGCCGGCCGACGTCCTCGCGGTCGCCGACGCGGTGCTGTCGGGCGTCTACACGGGTGAGCTCGACGTCGCGCTGGAGCGCGCGGCGGCGTTCGGCCGGGTCCTGGCGACGGGTGCGGCCTTCGACGCCGACCACCTCGACGACGTCGACCCGTCCGCCGCCCAGCGGCTGACCCGGGGCGCCGCGTCCCTGGTGCGCACCGCAGAGGAGCTCGAGCACGCCGCCTCGCTGTGGCGGGCCGACCGGCTGGAGTGACGTCGCCCACGTGCTCGGGGGTGAAGGTGCAGGTCGGGACCGCACAGCCAGGCCACCCGGCGTCGATCACCCGGTCGCCGCACCCCCACGGGCGTACGATGAGCGGCGACGTCGGGCCGCGGTAGCCCCGGGCTCCATCTCAAGCCGCTCCGAGCGGCCTCGCGCCGAGAGGCGCTCCGCGGTCCGGCGTCGCTCCTGCGGTCGAGGCGGGCCGCGTGTCGCCTCCGTGGCCACTTGGCTGTCACCATGTGTCCATGCACGCGTCGGCTGCCGTTAGGCATCCGAGCGGACGTGA
Organism: Cellulomonas terrae; assembly: GCF_007990265.1. GTDB lineage: Bacteria > Actinomycetota > Actinomycetes > Actinomycetales > Cellulomonadaceae > Cellulomonas > Cellulomonas terrae. The sequence goes on along the minus strand of NZ_BJWH01000001.1, from coordinate 414,180 downwards.
CCTAGCCTGATCCCCGCCCTTCCTCCCCGGCACCTCCCCCCTCCCACCCTGTCTCCCGGAGCCCGCTGTGCGCCTGCGCCTCACCCCGCGCGACACCACGTTCTTCGACCTCTTCGCCGCACAGGCGATCCACCTCGTCACCGGTGCCAACCTGCTGGGCGAGATGCTCGGGGCCGACCGCTCCACCCGCAAGGAGATCGGCAAGCGCATCGCCGACGCCGAGCACGAGGCGGACGACGCGACCCACTCGATCATGCGGCGGCTGAACCAGACGTTCGTCACCCCGTTCGACCGGGACGACATCTACACGCTGGCCTCGAGCCTGGACGACTGCATGGACTTCATGGAGGAGGCCGCGGACCTCATCGTCCTGTACAAGGTCGACGCCCTGCCCGCGCGCGTCTCCGACCAGGTCCAGGTGCTCCAGCGCGCCGCCGAGCTCACCGCCGAGGCCATGCCCCGGCTGCGCTCGATGGACTCGCTGTCCGAGTACTGGGTCGAGGTCAACCGCCTGGAGAACCAGGCCGACAAGATCCACCGCAAGCTCCTGGCGCAGCTGTTCGACGAGGTCACCGACCCGATCCAGCTGATGAAGGTCAAGGAGATCGTCGAGAAGCTCGAGGACGCCGCCGACGCGTTCGAGAAGGTGGCGAACACCGTCGAGACCATCGCGCTCAAGGAGTCCTGAGCCCGGTGGAACTGGCGCTCGTCGTCATCGTCGTCGCGTTCGCGCTCGGCTTCGACTACACCAACGGATTTCACGACGCGGCCAACGCGATCGCGACCTCGGTCTCGACGCGTGCGCTGACGCCCAGGGTCGCCCTCATCATGGCGGCGGTCTTCAACCTCGTCGGCGCGCTCCTGGGCACCCAGGTGGCGACCACGATCGCCGAGGACATCATCAGCATCGGCAGCGTCAGCTCCGAGGAGGCGCTGATCATCGTCCTGTCCGGGCTGATCGGTGCGATCACGTGGAACCTCATCACGTGGTGGCTCGGCCTGCCGTCGTCCTCCACGCACGCCCTCATCGGCGGGCTGACCGGGGTCGGCATCGCGTCCGGCGTCACGGTGCACTGGGACGCGATCCTCGACAAGGTCGTCATCCCGATGATCTTCTCGCCGCTCGTCGGCTTCTCGCTGGCGTTCGGGCTCATGGTCGGGGTGCTCTGGCTGGTGCGGAACTCGGCGCCCGCCCGGACCATGCGTCGGTTCCGGCTGGCACAGACGGCGTCCGCCGCGGCGATGGCCCTCGGGCACGGTCTGCAGGACGCGCAGAAGACCATGGGCGTGATCATGCTCGCGCTGGTGGCCGGCGGCTTCTACACGCAGGGCGACGCCATCCCGCTGTGGGTGAAGCTCTCCGCGGCGGGCGCGATCTCGCTGGGCACGTACGCCGGCGGCTGGCGCATCATGCGCACCCTCGGCCGCAAGATCATCGAGCTGGACCCCGCGCGCGGCTTCGTCGCCGAGTCCGTGGCCGCCTCCGTGCTCTACGCCAGCGCCTACTGGCTGCACGCGCCCATCTCGACCACGCACACGATCACCTCGGCGATCATGGGCGTCGGAGCCACCAAGCGGCTGTCCGCGGTCCGCTGGGGCGTCGCCAAGAACATCGGCGCCGCCTGGGTGCTGACCATCCCGATGGCCGCCCTGGTGGCCGCGTGCGTCTACTGGATCCTCAACCCGATCCTGACCTGAGCGCACCCCCGCCGGTCAGTGCTCTCCCGGGCGGTGGGTCTCCGTCGCCACCACGCGGGGCCCCTTCGGGGTCTGCGCGACGTGCGCGACCAGCACCTGCGCCGGGTGCAGGAAGGGGTCGGTGGCGGGCAGCGCGTCGGCCACGCTGCGGCGGGCGTGCTGCGCCAGCACGTCGACCACCGTCGGGAGCACCGGCCGGTGCGTGCACAGGACGGCGTCCCCGGTCTGCTCCAGGAGCTGCAGCACCTCCGCGGCCACCCGGGCCGGCGACGTCGAGTGCTCCGCCTCCGTGAGCACGGGCAGGACCTCGGCGGCCACCTGCGCCGCCGCGGCGTACGGCGCGACCGTGCTGACGCAGCGCGCCCAGGCGCTGGTGACCACCCGCGCGACGCCGAACGTCGACAGCACGGGCACGAGCGCGCGCGCCTGCCGCTGGCCCTCCGGCGTGAGCGGCCGGTCCAGCTCCGTGCCCTTCCAGTCCGAGCGACGACGGGCCGTGCCGTGCCGGGCGATGACGAGGGCGCGCGTGTCCAGCCGGCCCTTCTCGTACGCCTCGACCAGCTCCGCCAGCGGCGCCCGGTCGTCGTCGCGGGTCAGCCGCTTGGCGGCCGTGACGACGTCGAACCACCGCAGCTGGTCGATCTCCTTGGGGGACACCGGCGGGACCGGCGGGCGGGCGCGCAGGGCGGCGGCGTCGGGTCGGCCGGCCACCTGGGCCGCCCAGTAGTGGACGCGCTTGCGGCGCCCGTCGGACAGCGCGTACTCGAGCCCCGGCAGCGGGATGCCGAGGACGACGTCGTGCGCGGTCTCCTCGGCGACCTCGCGGGCGGCCGTCGCGAGGATCGTCTCGCCGGGGTCCACCTTGCCCTTCGGCCAGGACCAGTCGTCGTAGCGCGGGCGGTGCACCAGGGCGACCTGCAGCGTGCCCTGACGGACGCGCCACACGAGAGCGCCGGCCGCCTCGACGACGACCGGTGCGTGCGTTGCGGTCACCGTCCCGTGCCCGGTCGGCGCCGCTGCCGGTAGATCAGGGCGGCCTGCAGGTCCACCAGCGGCCCGTCCGGTCCGAGGTGGTGCCGCTGCCACGTCCCGTCCTGGTTGAGGTGCCACGAGGACGTGCCGTCGTCCGTCGACTCGTCCATGAGCTCGATGAGCTCGCTGACCTGGTCGGGGTCGGCGATGCGGACCAGCGCCTCGACGCGTCGGTCGAGGTTGCGGTGCATCAGGTCCGCGGAGCCGATGTAGACCTCGGGGCCCTCGAACGCCGCGTCGCTCTGCGCCGTGGCGTGGGCGAACGCGAAGATGCGGGAGTGCTCCAGGAACCGGCCGAGGATGGAGCGCACCCGGATGGTCTCGGACAGGCCGGGAACCCCGGGGCGCAGGGCGCAGATGCCACGGACCACCATGTCGATCGGGACGCCCGCCTGCGACGCGCGGTACAGCGCGTCGATCGTGGCCTCGTCGACCATCGAGTTGACCTTGATCTTGATCCACGCCGGCTGACCCATCCGCGCCGCGTCCGCCTCGCGGTCGATGCGCTCGATGAGCCCCGCCCGCACGGAGCGCGGCGCGACCAGCAGCCGGTGGAAGCGGGACTTCGGGGCGTAGCCCGACAGCTGGTTGAACAGCCGCGTGAGGTCCTGACCCACCTCCGGGTCGCTCGTCAGCAGCCCGTGGTCGGTGTAGAGCCGTGCCGTCTTCGGGTTGTAGTTGCCGGTGCCGATGTGGCAGTAGCGGCGCAGCCCGTCGGACTCCTGGCGCACCACCAGGGACAGCTTGCAGTGCGTCTTCAGGCCGACGATGCCGTACACGACGTGCACCCCGGCCTGCTCGAGCTTGCGCGCCCACGAGATGTTGTTCTGCTCGTCGAACCGCGCCTTGATCTCCACCAGGGCCAGCACCTGCTTGCCGGCCTCGGCGGCGTCGATCAGGGCATCGACGATGGGGGAGTCGCCCGACGTCCGGTACAGGGTCTGCTTGATGGCGAGCACCTGCGGGTCCGCCGCGGCCTGCTGCAGGAACGTCTGCACCGACGTCGAGAACGAGTCGTACGGGTGGTGCAGGAGGATGTCGCGCTCGCGGATCTTGGCGAACATGTCCGCGGGCGTCGCGCTCTCCACCTCGGCCAGCTGGCGGGGCGTGGAGGCGATGAACCGGGGGAACTGCAGGGCCGCGCGGTCCAGGTCCGCGATGAGGTTCAGGCCAGTCGCGTCCAGCGGCGCGGGCAGCTGGTACACCTCGTCCTCCGCGACGTCGAGCTCCCGGATGAGCAGGTTGCGGATGCGTGGGCTGATGCCGTCGGCGATCTCCAGGCGCACCGGCGGCCCGAAGCGGCGGCGCAGCAGCTCCTTCTCCATCGCCTTGAGCAGGTTCTCGGCGTCGTCCTCCTCGACCTCGACGTCCTCGTTGCGGGTGACCCGGAACGTGTGGTGCTCCTGGACGACCATGCCGGGGAAGAGCTGCTCGAGGTGCTCGGAGATGACGTCCTCGACGGGCACGAACGACATCGGGCCCTTCTCGGGCGACGCCGCCTGCACGTCGGGGGCGCTCGGCCGGCCGGACGCGTCCACCGCGATGAACCGGGGCAGCAGCGGCGGCACCTTGACGCGGGCGAAGTGCTCCTTGCCCGTCGCGGGGTTGGTCACCACGACGGCCAGGTTCAGCGACAGCCCCGAGATGTACGGGAACGGGTGCGCGGGGTCCACCGCGAGCGGCGTCAGGACGGGGAAGATCTGCCGGCGGAAGAACTTGCGCAGCCGGTCCTGCTCGCTCTCGCCCAGCTCGTCCCAGCGGACCAGGGTGATGCCCTCGTTCGCCAGTGCGGGCTGCACCTGCTCGGCGAACACCGCGGCGTGCCGGGCCGTGAGCCTGTGCGCCTCCTCGCTGATCGCCTCCAGGACCTGCCGCGGGGACAGCCCCGACGCGGCGGTGACCGCGATCCCGGTCGCGATGCGCCGCTTGAGACCGGCCACCCGGACCATGAAGAACTCGTCGAGGTTGGACGCGAAGATCGCCAGGAACCGCACCCGTTCCAGCAGCGGCATGCCCTCGTCCTCGGCGAGCTCGAGCACCCGCTGGTTGAAGGCGAGCCAGGACAGCTCGCGATCGAGGAACCGGCCGTCGGGGAGCGGTTCCGCGCTGTCGATGTGCTCCTCGATGTCGCTCTGGGCCATGTGCTCGGCGATGGCCGCGGCCAGGGCGGGGTCGAGGGCGGTGGCGTCCGTCATGCGCCCATCGTGACACCCGCAGGTGAACTCGGCGTATCGGAACCGAACATCACGTCCACCGCCGAGCGGACGAAGCCCGCGCGCTCGTAGGTGTGCACCGCGACCGTGTTCTCCGCGCCGGTGTAGAGGATCGCCGCACCCAGGCCGCGGGCGGCCAGGTGGTTCAGGCCCAGCGCCGTCAGGGCGCGTCCCAGGCCCAGTCCCTGCGCGTCCGGGTCCACCCCGACCACGTAGATCTCGCCCACCGGGTCCGCTCCGTGCTCGCCCGCGGGGTGCACCTTGGTCCACACCGAGCCCAGCAGGATCCCGTCGCGCTCCGCCAGCAGGAACCCGGCGGGGTCGAACCACGGCTCCGACTCCCGCGCGCGCAGGTCCGCCGACGTCATCCGCCCCTGCTCCGGGTGGTGCGCGAACGCGCGGGAGTTCACGCGGCGCCACGCGTCCTCGTCGCGGCCCGGCTCGAACGCCCGCACCGTGACCCCCGTCGGCAGCGCGGGCGTGCTCGCCGGCCGCGTCGTCAGGTCGACGCGCATCTGCAGCAGCTCGCGCACGACGGCCATGCCCTGGTCCTCGGCGAACCGTCGCGCCGCCGGCAGGTCCCCGTGCGCCCAGACCCGCAGGGTGCGACCGGGGACGACCGACGTCTCGGCGAGCGCGCGGGTCAGGAGCGCGCGGCCCACCCCGGTGCGGCGGTGCTCCGGGTCGACGACCAGCTCCGCCTTCGTCGACGACTGGGTGCCGACGTCGAGCTGCGCGTAGCCGACGAGCGCGCCACCGACCGTCGCGTGCAGGTGGACCACCGGAGCCTCCGGAGCGCTCAGCCACAGCAGCGGCTGCTCCGACAGCGGGGGGACCCCGTCGGCGGCCGCCGCGCGGTCCGCGAGGGCACGCACCGCGCCGGCGGACCCTGCCGGCAAGGGCCCGGCGGTCGCACTGAGGATGACCTGCGAGGACGCGTCGTCGAGCATGGCCCCATCCCACCACGAGAGAGTCTCGGCGGGACGGCATCGCGGCGGGTGCCGTCGGGTGAGCGGGTACGTTGGCGGGCGATGGATGTCTCGGGGAACGCCTTGCTGCACGACGACCGCCCGCAGGACACCCGCCGGTCGAGGCGGGCGCGACGGGCGGGCACGACGACCCCGGTCGAGGTCACGGTGGTCGTGGTCGGTGCGGGTCAGGCGGGGCTCTCCTCGGCGTACCACCTGCGGCGCGCGGGACTCGTCGCGGTCGGGGAGCGGGGCTGGGAACGGGCGGCGGCGACGTTCGTGGTGCTCGACGACGCGCCCCAGGCGGGTGGTGCGTGGCAGCACCGGTGGCCGGACCTGACCATGGCCGACGCGCACGGGGTGCACGAGCTGCCCGGGATGCCCCTGGTCGTGGGTGACCCGACCGAGCCCGCGGCCTTCGCCGTGCCGTACTACTTCGCGCAGTACGAGGACGCGTTCGAGCTCCGCGTGCAGCGGCCCGTGCGCGTCGAGCGGGTCGAGCCCGACGGCGACCGGCTCCTCGTCCGGTCCCGCAGCGTCGACCGTCCCGACGAGTCCGTCACCTGGCGCGCCCGCGGTCTGATCAACGCCTCCGGCACCTGGCAGAAGCCCTTCTGGCCCGCGTACCCCGGCCGCGGGACCTTCCGCGGGCGCCAGCTGCACGCCCACGACTTCCGGCTCCCCGCCGACCTCGCCGACGGCCACGTCGTGGTGATCGGCGGCGGCACCTCGGCGGTCCAGCTCACGCTCCTGCTCGCGCGCGTCACGACGACGACGTGGGTCACGCGACGGCCGCCCGCGTGGCGCGACGAGACGTTCACGCCCGAGGTCGGCCGGGACGCCGTCGCCCAGGTCGACGACCGCACGCGCGCCGGGCTGCCGCCGCAGAGCATCGTCAGCGTGACCGGCCTGCCGCTCACGCCCGCGTATCGCACCGGCATCACGGCCGGCATCCTGCGCGCCCGGCCCGTGTTCGACCGGATCACCCCGAACGGCGTCGAGTGGGACGCCCCCGACAGCCCTGGCGACGGCTGGGTCGGCGGCCCCGCGCACGTCGAGGCGCGCACGCTGCTGTGGTGCACCGGGTTCCGGGCGTCCCTCGACCACCTCGCGCCCCTCGGTCTGCGGGCACGCGGCGGCGGCATCGTCATGGACGGCACCCAGGTCGTCGCCGACCCCCGGGTCCAGCTCGTCGGCTACGGCCCGAGCGCGTCGACGGTCGGCGCCAACCGTGCCGGCCGTGAGGCGACGCGGAACCTGCGGAGGCTGTGGGAGGTCTAGGGCGCGGTGCAGGGCCGGGTCGTGTGACCCGGCCCTTCACCAGGACAGCCGTCAGCCGTGTCAGCTGGCGGTGCAGCTCACCGTGGTCGAGGAGCTCGGCGCGGTGCCGCTGCCCACGAAGCCGTAGGTGGTGGACGCGCTGGCGCCGAGCAGCCCGTTCCAGGCGGCGTTGGACACCGTGACGGTCGAGCCGGACGTCGAGTAGGTGCCGGACCAGCCGCTCGCCACCGCGCCACCCGAGGGCAGCGTGAAGGACGTCTTCCAGGTGCTGATCATCGCGCTGCCGTTCTTGACGGTGACGGCGGCCTGGTAGCCACCGGGCCACGTGTTGCTCACCGTGAGGGCAGCGGTGCAGCCCTTGCTCGGTGGCGTGGTGGGCGTGGGCGTCACGGTCGGCGTCGGCGTGACGGTGGGCGTGGGCGTCACCGTCGGGGTGGGCGTGACGGTCGGCGTCGGCTGCAACCCGCCGTAGATCTTCGCGGTCACGGCCGTCGACCTGATGCCGTTGGCGCCGTTGAAGATGCGCGTGCCCCACGAGGTGAGCTGCGACGGGTTGAAGCCGGTCACCATGTCGAGGTACTCGACGCCGCCACCGTTGCCCGACCAGGACCAGCCGTAGTAGCCGAGGCCGCGCTTGACCGACTCGGACATGATCGTTTCCTCGTCGGGGTTGCCGTCCGAGTGGTCGTAGCCGAACTCGCCGATGACGAGGGGCAGGCCCTTCGACTTGAACGCGTCGAGGTACGCGTTGATGGTCGAGGCGTCCTTGTAGACGCCGTACATGTGGACGGAGAACAGGACGTTCTTGTCGGGGTCGGAGGCGGCGACGGTCGCGGCGTTGTCCCGCATGATCCCGGCCCAGTCCTGACCCCACGAGGGGGCGTCGACCACGATGTTGTGGTGCAGCCCGGCGTTGCGCAGCTTCTGGATGGCCGCGGAGCTCGCCGACGCCCAGGTGGCGTTCGTCGTCGCGTTGTTGCCGAAGGGCTCGTTGCCGATGTTGATCTGGACGTAGTCCTCCTGGCCGATGAGGGCCGAGGCGATGCTCACCCAGTAGTTGGCCGCGGTGTCCAGGCTGACCGCGCCGCTCTGCTCGCCGTAGCCCGTGGTGTCGTGGTTCTCGAGCATGCAGATCAGCTTGTTGGCCTTGCACAGGCTGATGATGTTGGCGACGTCGCTCGCGTCGTTCTTGGTCCAGCGGTCACCGCCCGAGAGCACCACGCGCAGGGCGTTCGCGCCGGCCGCGCGGATCGCCGGGATCGCCGTCGGGGTCTGGGACGTGTACCAGGTGTGGGCGTGGCTCACGCCGCGGGCGACGAAGGGGGTGCCGTCCTTCTCCACGAGCTGGGTGCCGGAGACGTGCAGGCCGGGCGGCGTCGCGGCCTGCGCCGACGTCGAGATCAGCGACGTCGCGCCGAGCGCGACGACGGCGGCAGCCAGGGCGGCGCCGGACAGCTGGGACAGTCGAGACCTCATGGGACTTCCTCGTTCCTGGGGCATCGGGCCCGCCGCGGGCATGCGGCAGCCTCGAGGGGTTCTGGTGGTTGGAAGCACCCGCCCGCCGTTCCGCCGGCCGGCCGACGGGCGGGTGCGTGGTCACACAACCAGGTCAGGAAGGGGCTCTCCACGGCCCGAAACGCTTCACACCGAAGGCGACCTCGCACCTGACCTCCGGATTTGTCGCGAGGGTGTCGCCCCGCCCAGGTGCCTCAACCGGCAGACTGGACGGATGACGGGGAGTCACGTCGTCCACCGACCACCCACGACGGCCGCGTCGGCCATCGAGGAGCAGCGCAGGCGGGGGCGGGTCCGGGAGATCGCCTCCCGCGCGGTGCTGGTCCTGGCCGTGCTGAGCCTGCTGTCGGCGGCGATCGAGCCGCTCTGGGAGCGGATGGGCCTCGTGCGCACCCTCGTCCCCGAGCTGGCCGTGCACACCGCGCGGCCCGCTCTCGCACTGGTCTCGGTGGTCCTGCTGCTCACCGCCCGAGGCCTGCGGCGCGGGAACCGGCTCGCGTGGCTCGGCACGCTGGCCACGCTGGCGGCCTCGGTCGCGATCCACCTCGCCAAAGGACCCGATCTCGTCCCCGCCCTGGTGATCGCCGTCGGCACCGTGTGGCTCGGCGCGCAGCGCGACGCGTTCCCGGTGCTGCCGACGCGCCGCGCCGTCCGGTGGGCGGTCACCTGGACGGTCGCCGTCGTCGTGCTCCTCGTGGTGCTCGTCGTCGGGCTGACCGTCTGGGCCGTCAGCACCGACGCGTCCGACGCGCAGATCGAGCGGCTCGGCCGGATCGTCGTCCCCGTCACCTACGCGCTGGTCGTCGTGTTCGTCGCCGCCCTGCTCTGGTCGCTCCTGTCACCCCGCCGACCACGCCGGCTCAGCCCCCAGGACCACCACGACGAGCGTGAGCGGGCCCGGCTCGTGGTGCAGGAGCACGGCACCGGCACGCTCGACTACTTCGCGCTGCGGGACGACAAGGACTGGTTCTTCACCGGGTCGTCCGTCGTCGCCCACTCCGTGCGCGGGGGAGTGTGCCTGGTGTCGCCGGACCCGATCGGACCGCCCGAGGAACGGGGGATCGTCTGGGCGGAGTTCCTCGACTTCGCCGACGACTTCGGCTGGTCGGTCACCGTCATCGGCGCGGCCGCGGACTGGCTCCCGCACTACGAGGCGAGCGGTCTGCGGACGGTCTACCTGGGCGACGAGGCCATCGTCGACTGCCCGACGTTCAGCCTGGAGGGCCGGTCGCACAAGTCGCTGCGGCAGGCGGTCAACCGCATCGCACGCGCGGGCTACACGACGACCTTCCACGACCCGTCGGCGATCGAGCCCGCGCTGCGCGCCCAGATCGAGGCGATGAGCGACGAGTCCCGGCACGGCGAGACCGAGCGGGGCTTCTCGATGACGCTGTCGCGCCTGTTCCAGCCCGAGGACACCGGGCTGCTGCTCTCGGTCACGCGCGATCCGGCGGGCCGCGTCGACGCGTTCTGCCAGTGGGTCCCCGCGGCCGCGATCGGCGGCTGGTCGCTCGACGTCATGCGGCGACGCACGGACGTCGAGGGGCTGCCCAACGGGCTCATCGACGCCAACATCGTCGCGACCATCGCCCACCTGGCCGACTCCGGGCTGCGGGGGCTCGGGCTGAACTTCGCGATGATGCGCGAGGTCCTCGAGGGTGACCCGCAGGACAGCTCCCGCATCGAGACGCTCACCCGGCCGATCCTGCAGCGGCTCTCGCAGGGCACGCAGATGGGCACGCTCAGCACGTTCAACGAGAAGTTCGACCCCGGCTGGGTGCCGCGGTACGTGATCCTCGACTCCGTCGAGCTCGTCGCGACGCAGGCCCTCGTCCTGGCCGGAGCGGAAGGGGTCACGGAGATCCCGGTGATCGGGCGCTTCCTCGGGAACATCGGGTCCGCGCCGTGACCGTCTCGCTCCTGTGCGCGATCGGCTCCGCGTTCGCCTACGGCACGAGCACCCTGATGCAGGCGGTCGCGACCCGGCGGGCGCGGGGACTCGCCGCCGTGCTGACGCCGCTGGTCATCGGTGCGTTCGTGGTCGACGGCGTCGGGTTCGTGCTCTCGCTCCTGGCGCTGAACACGCTGCCGCTGTTCGTCGTGCAGTCGATCATGGCGTCGATGCTCGTGGTGGTCGTCGTCGGCGCCCGGTTCGTCCTGCACGCGCGCATGCGCCGCCTGGACGTCGCGGCGGTCGTCGTCGTCATCGTCGCGCTCGTCCTCATCGGGCTCGGCTCCGGCGAGCAGCCGGCGGTCGCGCCGCCGGCGTCGTTCGAGCGGGCCATGCTCGTCGCGACCGGCGTGCTCGTCGTCGTCGCCCTCGCGTCCTACCGGTCCGGACCCGGCTGGCTGCTCGCGGCGGTCGCGGGGCTCGGCTTCTCCGGAGCGGCGATCGCCGCACGTGCCTCGCACCACCACGACGGGATCTGGGCGACCCTCTGGCAGCCCATGACGGCCTGCATCGTCGTCGGCGGGATCGTCGGCGCGCTCTGGTACCTGCGCGCCCTGGAGCGGCTCGCCGCCGGACCAAGCGCCGCGATCCTGTCGGTGATCGAGGTCGTCGTGCCCGGCGCCGTCGGGGTGCTGGTGCTCGGGGACACCGTCGCGAACGGCATGCTCCCCGGGGTCGTCGTCGGGCTCGTCCTGGCGATCAGCGGCTGCGTCGTGCTCGCGATGAGCCCCGCGAACGAGGCGGCAGAGGGAGAGCCGGCTCCGCGAACGGAGCCGGCTCCCGCCTAGTCCTTCTGGTCCACGTCCCTGCTGTCCGAGCCTGCGCTCAGTCCTCCTGCTTGGCGCCAGGGGCGGACAGGCCCTGCGCGATCAGGTCCATCACCGAGGAGTCCGCGAGGGTCGTCGCGTCGCCCACCTGGCGGTGCTCGGCGACGTCGCGCAGCAGCCGGCGCATGATCTTGCCGGACCGCGTCTTCGGGAGCTCCGCGACGACGAGGATCTGCCGCGGCTTCGCGATCGGGCCGATCTCCTTGGCGACGTGGTTGCGCAGCTCGGTCTGGACGGCGTCGGCCTCCTGGTCGCCACCGCCCGCGTCGCCGCGCAGGATGACGAACGCGACGACCGCCTGCCCCGTGGTCTCGTCGGCCGCACCGACGACGGCCGCCTCCGCGACCCACGGGTGCGACACGAGCGCCGACTCGATCTCCGTGGTGGACAGCCGGTGGCCCGACACGTTCATCACGTCGTCCACGCGCCCGAGCAGCCAGATGTCGCCGTCGGCGTCCTTCTTGGCGCCGTCGCCCGCGAAGTACAGGCCCTGGAACCGGGACCAGTAGGTGTCGACGTAGCGGTCCGGGTCGCCCCAGATGCCGCGCAGCATCGACGGCCACGGCTCGGTGAGCACCAGGTAGCCGCCACCCCCGTCGGGCACGGGCCGGGCCTCGTCGTCGACGACGTCGGCCGCGATGCCCGGCAGCGGAACCTGCGCCGAGCCGGGCTTGGTCTCCGTGACGCCCGGCAGGGGGCTGATCATGATGGCGCCGGTCTCGGTCTGCCACCACGTGTCGACGATCGGCGTCCGGTCGCCGCCGATGACCCGGCGGTACCAGATCCACGCCTCGGGGTTGATGGGCTCGCCCACCGACCCGAGCACCCGCAGGCTGGACAGGTCGAACTTGCCCGGGATCTCCTCGCCCCACTTCATGCAGGTGCGGATGGCCGTGGGGGCGGTGTAGAGGATCGTGACCTTGTACTTCTCGATGATCTCCCACCACCGACCGCGGTGCGGCGTGTCGGGCGTGCCCTCGTAGATGACCTGGGTGGCGCCGTTGATGAGCGGCCCGTAGACGACGTACGTGTGCCCGGTGATCCAGCCGACGTCGGCCGTGCACCAGTAGACGTCCGTCTCGGGCTTGAGGTCGAACACGTTGCGGTGCGTGAACGCCGCCTGCGTCAGGTAGCCGCCGGTGGTGTGGAAGATGCCCTTCGGCTTCCCGGTGGTGCCGGACGTGTACAGGATGAACAGCGGGTGCTCGGCCTCGAGCGCGACCGGGGTGTGCTGGTCGCTCGCGGTGTCGACGACGTCGGACCACCAGACGTCGACCTCGTCGTTCCAGGCGACGTCCTGCCCGGTCCGCTTGACGACGAGCACGTGCTGCACCGACGGGGTGCCCTTGGTCAGCGCCTCGTCGACGGCCGGCTTCAGCGCGCTGGCCGACCCGCGGCGGTACCCGCCGTCCGCGGTGACGACGAGCTTGGCCTCCGCGTCGTTGATCCGGCTGCTCAGGGCCTCCGCGGAGAACCCGCCGAACACGACGGAGTGCGGGGCGCCGATGCGGGCGCACGCCAGCATGGCGATGACGGCCTCGGGGATCAGCGGCAGGTAGATGGCGACGCGGTCGCCCGTGCCGACGCCCAGCGCCGTGAACGCGTTCGCGGCCTTGGACACCTCGCGCTGCAGGTCGGCGTACGTGACCGTGCGGGTGTCGCCGCCCTCGCCCTCGAAGTGCAGGGCGACCCGGTCGCCGTTGCCCGCCTCGACGTGCCGGTCCACCGCGTTGTACGCCGCGTTGATCGTGCCGTCGGCGAACCACCGCGCGAACGGCGCCCTCGACCAGTCGAGGACCTCCTCGAACGGCTTCTCCCAGCTCAGCAGCTCACGGGCCTGCTCCGCCCAGAAGCTGGGCCGGTCGGCGTTGGCCCACGCGTACAGCCCGTGCTGCGCGTTGGCCTGGGCGGTGAACTCGGGGCTCGGCGGGAACCGGCGGTCCTCGGTGAGCAGGTTCTCGAGCCCGGGCTCGTGGGTCTCGGGCGTGGTGTCGGTCACGAGGACCACCTCCTGTGCAGCGACGTCGATGCAGGTGGACCGGGGGTCCCCGGAACCGCACTCTAGCCGGAGACCCGGCCAGCCCATGCTCGTGGCTCAGACGCGATGACGCTCGCGGAACTCCCCGAGCCGGACGCCGCGACGACGAGCCGCACCCGTCACGATGCCGGCCAGCAGGAGCAGGAAGCCGGCCGCGAGGACCATGCCCGATGTCCCGGCGACGGTCACCTGCGTGACCGTGAGGCGCCAGCCCGACGACGTGAGGAGGTTGAGCGTCTGCTCGCGGGCGACCGACGGCAGGTACAGGTAGACCGCCCCGGCCAGCGTCAGCACGGCGCCGCCCGTGATCGGGACAGCCGGGGTCCACAGCGCGAGCAGCAGCACGCAGCCGAGGAGCAGGAGGCCGAGGGAGACGAGCACGATGCCGAGCACCTCGGTGGACGCGTCCCAGCCGCTGACCTGCGCCTGCAGGATGCGGGACTCGCCCAGGAGCAGGACCGCGACGCCGATGGGGGCCAGGATCAGGCCCACGATGACGCCCAGGATGTGCGAGCCGACCGAGGTGCTGCGCGGCGCGTTCGGGTCGGGGAAGAGGCGGTCGTCCTCCTCGGTGGCCGGAGCGGGCGTGGTCGCGGGCGTCGGCGCGGCGGCCGGCGGGAGCGGGGCCGCGGGTGCGGCGACCCGTTCGGGTGTCTCGTCACCGGGGCTCGGCGTCGTCGTCGCGGACGTCACCGGGTCAGGCGCAGGGTCGACGGGTGCTGCGGCGACGGTTCCCGGCTCGTCCGGAGGGGTGGGGGCGGGTCGCACGATCGCGTGCCGGCCGGTGTCCGCGCCGGGCTCGCCCGACGTCCGCGCGGTGCTCGCCGCGGCGGAGGCCGTCGTCGCGCTCGTGGACGTGACCGGGGTCGTGCCCGTGTCCGTGTCCGAGGGCAGCTCGGGTTCGGTCGGCGTCCGGGACCCGGGTGTCGTCCTCGCAGCGGCGGTGGCGGACGGCGTCTCCGACTCGTCCGGCGTCGGCGGGTCGAGGGTCTCGACGGTCGGCGCGACCTCGTGGGTGCCGGCGTCGTCGACGGCGGGGGTCGTCTCCTCGACGGACGTGGACGGCTCGGTGGTCGCGTCCGTGCCGGTCGTCTCGTCCGGTCCGTCTGTTGCGCCGCCGGGGCGGTGCGGGTCGGAGGTGCTCATGCGTGCTCCTCGAAGGGGGCCTGGGTCAGGCGAGAGTCGAGCGGTGTCGGGCGACGCCGCTGTTCCGAGTCACCGTATTGCCAGCGGCTCCCGGTCGCTGGGCAGCGCGCCCGAGCCGGACATGTCCGGTTGTGCGTCGGGCGGTGCGGGACGGCCGCCGTACGCGTACGCGGCGCCGACGAGGAGGGCGCCGCCGACGAGGTTGCCGAGCCCGACGAGCGCGAGGTTGCGAGCCATCTCGACCACGTCGGCCCCCGGCAGACCGCCGTAGAGGCCGAGCGAGAACGTCGTCATGTTGGCGACGACGTGCTCGAAGCCGGAGGTGATGAACACCATCACGCAGCCGAGGACGACCACGATCCGGGCGCTCTCGCTGCGCAGCCGGGCCGCGCTCCAGACGGCCAGGCAGACCAGCAGGTTGCACAGGATGCCGCGGACGAACAGCTGCACCGACGTCGTGTGGGCCTTGTGCTCGACCATCCCCGCCAGGACGGTCCCCCCTGGCGTGCCCGGGGCGAGGACCCCGGAGACGTGCACGAGGAACGCGAACAGCAGCGCCCCGAGCAGGTTCCCGCCCAGGCAGGCGAGCAGGGTCAGGCCCGCACGCCCCCAGGCGACGGCGCCGCGCAGCGCGCCCTGGGTGAGCGTCATCATCGCCGAGGTCGCCAGCTCGGCCCCGGCGACCAGGACCACGGTCAGCGCGACGCCGAACACCAGGCCCTGCACGAGGGGCGTGAACGGAGACCCGGCCTCGGCCAGCGGGCCGCCTGCGGTGGCCATGATGAGGACGCCGATGCCGATGTACGCCCCGGCCAGCATGGTCCGCACGAGGAACAGGCCCGGCACGGTCAGGAGGTCCACCTTGTGGCGCGCGGCGGCCGCCTGGGCGTCGACCGTGTCGGGGATGCTCAGCACCCGTCGATCGTCGCGCGGTGCCGCGGAGGTGTGCAGGGTCGAAGGGCCCGGGGAATCCGGACGGGCCCACCGCGGTTGCGACCGCACGTGACCCTCCTCTTCTCGCCGCTGACCCTGCGCGGCACCACGTTCGCCAACCGCGCCTGGCTCGCGCCGATGTGCCAGTACTCGGCGGTCGACGGCAGCCCGAACGACTGGCACCTGGTGCACCTCGGCGCCCGGGCGGCCGGCGGGTTCGGGCTGCTGATCGCGGAGGCCACGGCGGTCGTGCCCGAGGGGCGGATCTCGCCGCAGGACACCGGGCTGTGGCACGACCTGCACATCGCGGAGTGGCGACGGATCACCGACTTCGTCCACGAGCGCGGCACCCTGGTCGGCGTGCAGCTGGCGCACGCGGGCCGCAAGGCGTCGACGTACTCGCCGTTCGCCGGCGGGCGCGGCTCCGTGCCGGTCGACGAGGGCGGCTGGGCGACCGTCGGCCCGTCGGCCACCGCGTTCCCCGGGCTCGCGACGCCCCGTGCGCTGACGCTCGACGAGATCGCCGGCATCCCTCGGGCGTTCGCGGCGGCCGCGCGACGGGCCGACGACGCCGGCTTCGACGTCGTCGAGCTGCACGCCGCGCACGGCTACCTGCTGCACCAGTTCCTCTCGCCGCTGTCCAACGAGCGGGACGACGAGTACGGCGGCTCGCTGGAGAACCGCGCGCGCCTGCTCGTCGAGACGACCGACGCGGTCCGCGCCGTGTGGCCCGACCACAAGCCGCTGTTCGTCCGGCTCTCCGCGACGGACTGGGTCGAGGGCGGGCTCACGGTCGAGGACGTCGCGCTCGTCGCGAAGGAGCTGGGCGGGCACGGCGTTGACCTGGTCGACGTCTCGACCGGCGGCAACGCGCCCGCGCAGATCCCCGTCGGCCCGGGCTACCAGGTGCCCGCCGCGCACGAGGTGCGCGCGACGTCGGCGCTGCCCGTCGCGGCCGTCGGGCTGCTCACGGACCCGGCACAGGCGGAGGCGGTGCTCGTCGACGGGTCGGCGGACGCGATCCTGCTCGGCCGCGAGGGTCTGCGCGACCCGTCCTGGCCGCTGCGGGCCGCGCACGAGCTGGGCGTCGCCGACGATGCGGCGTGGCAGCCCCAGTACCTGCGCGCGACCTGGGCCTAGAGGCTCAACGCCCGGGCGATCGGGACGCCCGGGCGGTAGGCCAGGTGCACGTGGGTCGGGGCGTCGAGGACGGCGAGGTCCGCGCGGGCACCGAGGCGCAGGTGGCCCACGTCGTCGCGACGCAGCGCGCGGGCGCCGCCGAGCGTGGCCGCACGGAGCGCCTCGGCGACGGTCATCCGCATCTCGCGGACGGCGAGCGCGATCATCAGGGGCATCGACGTGGAGAAGCAGGTGCCCGGGTTGCAGTCGCTGGCCAGCGCGACCTCGACACCCGCGTCGAGCAGCCGACGGGCGTCCGGGTAGGGCGAGCGGGTGGAGAACTCGACGCCGGGCAGCAGGGTGGCGACGGTGTCGGAGTCGGCCAGTGCGTCGACGTCGGAACCGCTCAGGTAGGTGCAGTGGTCGACGCTCGCCGCGCCGAGCTCGACGGCCAGCCGCACCCCTGGCCCCGGCGTGAGCTGGTTGGCATGCACGCGCAGGCCGAGGCCCTTGTCCCGCGCGGCGACCAGGACCGTCCGGGCCTCGTCCCCGTCGAACGCCAGCGGGCTGCCGGGCTCGCAGAAGACGTCGGCCCAGCGGGCGTGGGGGGCGCACGCGTCGAGCATCGGGCCGGTGACCAGGGCGACGTAGGTGCCGCGGTCGACGCCGGGCGGGACGACGTGCGCTCCGAGGAACGTCGTCTCCGTCGTGACCTCGCGGGCCAGGCGGAGCAGGCGGACCTCGCTCTCGACGTCGAGCCCGTAACCGCTCTTGACCTCGATCGTCGTGGTGCCCTGGGCGCGCGCCTCGGCCACGAGGGCCGCGAGGCGTCGGCGCAGGTCGTCCTCGGACGCCGCGCGGGTCGCGGCGACCGTGGTCGCGATGCCGCCGCCCGTGTACGTCGTGCCGGCCATGCGGGACTCGAACTCGGCCGCGCGATCGCCCCCGAAGACGAGGTGCGTGTGCGGGTCGACGAAGCCGGGGACCACCGCGGCACCGCCGAGGTCCGTGCGGTCGTCCGCGGCCGGTTGCTCGGCGGACGGGCCCACCCAGACGACGACACCGTCCTGCGCGACGAGCGCCGCGTCCAGGAGCGGTCCGTCGAACCGCGGGTCGTGCGTGACCAGCTCGCCGATCCCCGTGACCAGGTGCGACGTCATCGAGCCTCCTCCCATGCCGCACGGATCGCGGTGCCGAGCATCGCGCCCACGTCGCCCAGCACGTGCCGGCCGCCCTCGACCCGCACGACACCGCCGACGACGACCGTGTCGACGTCCGCGGCGCCCGCGACGAGGACGAGCTGGGCGGGGTCGGCACCGGCGGTCCGTGGGGTGTCGGTGCGGACGGCGACGAGGTCGCCCCGGGCGCCGGGCTCGAGCCGGCCGCCGGTGCGGTCGCCCAGGCTCGTGTGGCCACCCGTCGTCAGCAGGTCGACCAGGACCGCAGGGGCCAGGACGCCGCGCTCCTCGCCCGCGAGGCGCTCGTGCAGCTCGACCGTCCGCGCCTCCGCGAGCAGGTCGGTGCGGACGTGCTGGTCGCTGCCGACGCTCAGGCGGGCGCCCGCTGCGTGCAGCAGGGCACCCGGTGCGATCCCGTCGCCGAGGTCCTGCTCGGTCGACGGGCACAGGCACACCCCGGTGCGGGTCGAGCCGAGGATCGCGACGTCCTCCGGGGTCAGGTGGACCGCATGGACCGCCGTGGTGTCCGGGCCGAGCGCGCCCGCATCCTCCAGCAGCCGGGTCGGGGTGACCCCGAACGTGGCCAGCGACTGCTCGTTCTCCAGGCGCTGCTCGGACAGGTGCACGTGCAGCGGGCGCCCGGTCGCGTGCGCGGCGACGACGGGGATCGCGTCGAGCGGGACCGCGCGGACCGAGTGGATCGCGGCGCCGACCGTCAGGGTGTCGTCGGGCCGGATCGCGGCGACGCGGGCGGCCCAGGCGTCGGCGTCGTGGTCGCCGAACCGGCGCTGGGCGCCCTCCAGCGGGGCGTCGATGCCGCCCGTCAGGTAGGCCGTGTCCAGCAGGGTGAGCCGCAGGCCGGCGTCGTGCGCGGCGGTGCGCAGGGCCTCGGCCATGACGTTCGGGTCGTCGTACGGGGTGCCGTCCGCGCCGTGGTGCAGGTAGTGGAACTCACCGACCGCCGTCACCCCCGCGAGCACCATCTCGGCGTACGTGGCGCGTGCCAGGTCCAGGTACGTGTCCGGGGTCAGCGTCGCGGCCAGCGCGTACATGCGCTCCCGCCACGTCCAGAACGTGCCGCCGCCGTCGTGCGTGCGTCCGCGCAGCGCCCGGTGGAAGGCGTGCGAGTGCGTGTTGGCGAAGCCGGGCAGGACCACGCCGGGAAGGCGGTGGTCGGTGGGCTCTGCCGGCCCCGTGGCCACGGCGGCGATCCGTCCGTCGGCCACCGTGATCCGGACGTCGCCGGCCAGGCCGCCCGGCAGCCAGGCGTGCGCCGCCCAGTAGGTCGTCATGTCAGCAACCGTTCCAGCACCGTGGCCAGCGCGTCGATGCCCGCCAGGCAGTCCGCCTCGTCGGCGTCCTCCCCGGGGGCGTGGGAGATGCCCGACGGGTTGCGCACGAAGAGCATCGCCGTCGGGACGCCCGCAGCGGCGAGGATCCCGGCGTCGTGGCCCGCGCCGGTGCCCAGGCGCGGCGGGTCGGTCAACGCGCCGGCCACGACGTCCGCGAGGTCGGAGTCGAGGAGGGTGACCGGGGTCCAGGACTCCTCGGCCGGGGCGTAGTCGCGCAGCGCCGCCAGGACCGCGCGGACCGCCGACTCGTCCTCCGCCCGGACGTCGAGCCATGCCGTGACCTGCGACGGGATCGCGTTGACGCCGTTCGGGTCGACGTGCAGCTTGCCGACGGTCGCGAGCGCACCGGCGTCGTCGGCCGCCCGCCGGACGTGCGCGATGAACGCCGCGAGGTCGAGCATCGGGTCTCTCCGGTCCGCGAGCGGCGTGGTCCCGGCGTGGTTCGCCTCGCCGCGCAGCTCGACCCGCCAGCGGCCGTGCGGCCAGATCATCCGGCCGACCCCGACCGCGTCGCCCGTGTGCACCAGGCCGCGGCCCTGCTCGACGTGCAGCTCGACGAACGACGCGACGCGGCGGAGCGTCTCGTCGTCGCGGCCGAGGGCGTGCGGGTCACGGCCCGCCCGCTGCAGGGCCTCGCCCATCGTCACGCCGTCGGCGTCGCGCAGCCCGCGCGCACGGTCCGCGTCGAGGGCACCCGTGATCAGGCGGGACCCGGCGCAGGCGACGCCGAAGCGCGCACCCTCCTCGTCGACGAAGTGGGCGATGCCCAACGGCCTGCGCGGAGCGACGCCCTTCGCCCGGAGCGCGTCCAGCGCGGCGAACCCGCTGACCACCCCGAGCGGCCCGTCGAACGCGCCGCCGCCGGGGACCGAGTCGAGGTGGCTGCCCGTGACGACCCCGGGCGTCACGTCGGGGTCGCCCCACCACGCCCACTGGTTGCCGGCCCGGTCGGTCGTCAGGTCGAGCCCACGGGCGGAGGCCTCGCCCGCGAACCACTCGCGCAGCACGTGGTCCTCGCTGGTCCAGGCGAACCGGCGGTAGCCACCGTCCGGCGCGCGGCCGACAGGGGCGAGGTCGGCCCACGTCGAGGCGAACGTCATGCGTCGCCCTCGCGCATCGGCACCCGCAGACCGTTGGCCGTCGCGACCTCCTCCGCCCGGGGGTAGCCCGCGTCCACGTGCCGCAGCACCCCCGTGCCCGGGTCGTTGGACAGCACGCGCGCGAGCTTGCGGGCGGCGAGGGCGGTGCCGTCGGCCACCGAGACCTGGCCCGCGTGGATCGAGCGGCCCATCCCGACGCCGCCGCCGTGGTGGATCGACACCCAGGTCGCCCCCGACGACGCTGCGACCAGCGCGTTCAGCAGCGGCCAGTCGGCGATGGCGTCGGACCCGTCGGCCATGCCCTCCGTCTCCCGGTACGGCGACGCGACCGAGCCGGCGTCGAGGTGGTCACGGCCGATGACCAGCGGGGCGGTCACCTCGCCGGACGCGACGAGCTCGTTGAACCGCAGCCCCGCGCGGTCGCGCTCGCCGTGCCCGAGCCAGCAGATGCGCGCGGGGAGGCCCTGGAACGCGACCCGGTCCTGCGCCGCGCGGATCCAGCGGTGCAGGTGGTCGTCGTCGGGGAACAGGTCGAGCACGGCCTGGTCGGTGACGGCGATGTCGTGCGGGTCGCCCGACAGCGCGGCCCACCGGAACGGGCCCTTGCCCTCCGCGAACAGCGGCCGGATGTACGCCGGCACGAAGCCGGGGAAGTCGAACGCCCGGTCGTAGCCGCCCTGGCGTGCCTCGTCGCGGATCGAGTTGCCGTAGTCGAACACCTCCGCGCCCGCGTCCAGGAACCCGACCATCGCCTCGACGTGGCGGGCCATCGACTCGCGCGCGCGGTCGGTGAACTCCTCCGGCTTCGCCGCGGCGTACGACGTCCAGTCGGCCACGTCGACGCCGACCGGCAGGTAGGACAGCGGGTCGTGCGCGGAGGTCTGGTCGGTGACGACGTCGACCTCGACACCGCGGCGCAGCAGCTCGGGCAGCACCTGCGCGCAGTTGCCGACGACGCCCACGGACAGGGCTGTGCGGGCCGCCCTCGCTGACGTGACGAGCGCGACCGCCTCGTCGAGACTCCCCGCCACCTGGTCCAGGTAGCGCTCCCGGACCCGGCGGTGCAGCCGGTCGCCGTCGACGTCGACGATGAGGCACGCGCCCCCGTTGAGCGTGACCGCGAGCGGCTGCGCCCCGCCCATGCCACCGCAGCCGCCGGTCACCGTGAGCGTGCCGGCCAGCGTCCCGCCGAACCGCTTCGCGGCGACCGCGGCCAGCGTCTCGTAGGTGCCCTGCAGGATGCCCTGCGTGCCGATGTAGATCCACGAGCCGGCCGTCATCTGCCCGTACATCGTCAGCCCGAGCTGCTCCAGCCGCCGGAACTCCGGCCACGTCGCCCAGTCCCCGACGAGGTTCGAGTTGGCGATCAGGACGCGCGGTGCCCACTCGTGCGTCGTCAGCACGCCGACGGGCTTGCCCGACTGGACCAGCAGCGTCTCGTCGTCGCCCAGCGTGGTCAGCGTCCGGACGATGGCGTCGTACGCGTCCCACGACCGGGCCGCCCGGCCGGTGCCGCCGTAGACGACCAGGTCGTCGGGGCGCTCGGCGACCTCGGGGTCGAGGTTGTTCATGAGCATCCGCAGCGGGGCCTCGGTCTGCCAGCTGCGGGCGGTCAGGGTGGTCCCGCGCGGGGCGCGGACGGGGCGGGGGCCGGTCATCGGTGGGCTCCTAGCTGCGCGGCGACTGCTCCGTCGCGCACGAGGTCGGCGGCGGTCTCGAGGTCGGGGGAGAGGTACGTGTCCGGGCCGGGGCCGGGGACGCCCGCCTCGCGCAGGAGGTTCCTCACGGCACCCGTGACGGGGGACGGCTGCAGGGGTGCGCGAAGGTCCTGCGCTCGCGCGGCCGTGAGGATCTCGATGCCGAGCACCCGGGTCAGGCCGTCGATGGCGCGGCGCAGCTTGCGGGCCGCGTGCCAGCCCATCGACACGTGGTCCTCCTGCATGGCCGACGACGGGATCGAGTCGACGCTCGCCGGGACCGCCAGCCGCTTGAGCTCGGAGACCAGCCCGGCGGCCGTGTACTGGGCGATCATCAGGCCGGAGTCGACGCCGGGGTCGTGCGCCAGGAACGGGGGCAGGCCGTTGCTGCGCGCGACGTCGAGGAACCGGTCGGTGCGGCGCTCGGACATGCTCGCGACGTCCGCGACGGCGATCGCCAGGAAGTCGAGCACGTAGCCGACCGGGGCGCCGTGGAAGTTGCCGTTCGACTCGACGCGGCCGTCGTCGGTGATCACGGGGTTGTCGATCGCCGCGGCCAGCTCACGCTCCGCGACCGCCCTCGCGTGCGCGACGGTGTCCCGGGCGGCACCGTGCACCTGCGGGGCGCAGCGCAGCGAGTACGCGTCCTGCACCCGGGTGCACTCCGGGGTCTGGTGGCTGGCCATGATCCCGGAGCCGTGCAGGGCGGCGCGGAGGTTCGCCGCGGAGGTGGCCTGGCCGGGGTGGGGGCGCAGGCCCTGCAGGTCCGCGGCGAAGACCGCGTCGGTGCCGAGCAGCGACTCGACGCTCATCGCCGCGGCGACGTCGGCCGTGTCCAGGAGCTGCTCCAGGTCGTGCAGCGCCAGCGCGAGCATGCCGAGCATGCCGTCGGTCCCGTTGATGAGGGCCAGGCCCTCCTTCTCGGTCAGCTCGTGCACGGGCAGGTCGTGCACGAGCGCCCCGGTGGCGTCGCGGACCTCGCCCTCGCCCATCAGGGCGAGCGCGCAGTGGGCCAGCGGCGCCAGGTCGCCCGAGCAGCCCAGCGAGCCGTGCTCGCGGACCACCGGGGTCAGGCCGGCGTCGAGCAGCGCGGCGAAGGCCTGCGCCGTCTCCGGGCGGACGCCCGTGTGGCCCGTGGCCAGCGTCGACAGGCGCAGGAGCATGAGCGCGCGGACCACCTCCCGCTCGACCTCCGGGCCGGTGCTCGCCGCGTGCGAGCGGACCAGGCTGCGTTGCAGGTCCTTCCGTCGCTCCGCCGGGATGGACAGGGTGGCCAGCGCGCCGAAGCCGGTGGAGATGCCGTAGTGGGGTCGGGTGTCGGCGGCGAGCTCGTCGACGACCGCGCGACCCGTGCGGAGGGCGGCGAGGGCCCCGTCGGACAGGCGGACCCCCGCCCCGTGGCGGGCGACGGCGACGACGTCCGCGAGCGAGACGGGACCGGTGCCGACGACGACGGTGGCGCTCATGCTTCATGACACCGCTGCGCGCGACGGCTTCCTAGGTGGCTCGGCGCGATTCTGTCTGGTATCCCAGACACACCATGACCGCCGTCCCCGCCGCCGACGCGACCCTCCGCCTGCTGCATCACCTGTCGCGGACCGGTCCGCTGCCCGCCGCCGCGCTCGCCGTCGCGCTCGACCTGCCCCGGTCGACGACCTACCACCTGCTCGCGGTGCTCACCGAGCACGGCTTCGTCGTCCACCTGCCCGAGGAGCACCGCTACGGGCTGGGCCTGAGCGCGTTCGAGCTCGGCTCCGCGTACTCCCGGCAGGCGCCGCTCGCGCGTGCCGCACGTCCTGTGCTGGCCCGGCTGGTCGACCAGGTCGGCGAGAGCGCGCACCTGGCGGTCCTGCACGGGCGCGACGTCCTCTACGTCGTCGAGGAGCGTGCCGCCGGGCGCCCGGCCCTGGTGACCGACGTCGGCGTCCGCCTGCCCGCCCACCTCACCGCGAGCGGGCGGGCGATCCTCGCGGGCTTGCCGCCGGCGCAGGTGCGCGCCCTGTTCCCCGGCCGGGAGGCGTTCGTCGACCGCACGGGCGTCGGACCGCGGCGGCTGTCCGAGCTGCGCGCGATCCTCACCGAGGTCCGCCGAATCGGCTGGGCGGCCGAGCGCGGGGACGTGACCGCCGGTTTCGCGTCGGTCGCGTCGGTCGTGCGCGACCACACCGGTCACCCGATCGCCGGGCTCGCCGTCACGTTCGCCGACGGGGAGGTGCCCGACGGGCTGGTCCGGGCGACGCAGCGGGCCGCTGTCGAGCTCTCCCGGAGGGTCTAGGCCTCGATCGGGGTGTGCGCGGCCTTCGTCACCACCGCCGCCGCGACGACCGTCGTGACCTCCGGGTTGAACACGCTGGGCACGATGTACGTCGGGTTGAGCTCGTCGTCCGTGACCACCGAGGCCAGCGCGTACGCCGCCGCCAGCAGCATCGCGCTGGTGATCCGGTGCGACTGCGCGTCCAGCAGCCCGCGGAAGACCCCCGGGAACGCGAGCACGTTGTTGATCTGGTTGGCGAAGTCCGAGCGCCCCGTCCCGACGACCGCCGCGTACTGCGCCGCGTCGTCCGGGTCGACCTCGGGGCGGGGGTTGGCCAGCGCGAACACGATCGCGTCCTTCGCCATCGTCGAGACGTCGTGCCCCGTGATCACGTCGGGGGCAGAGACGCCGATGAACACGTCGGCACCCCGGAGCGCGTCGGGGATGCTGCCCGAGATGCCGCGCGGGTTGGTCATCGACGCCGTCCAGAACAGGGACTCGTCCAGCCCCGGCCGGTCGGCGCGCACGACACCCTCGATGTCGGCGACCACGACGTCCTTGGCGCCCGCCGCCAGCAGCAGCTTCAGCACGGCGGTGCCCGCGGCGCCCGCGCCCGACAGGACGATCCGCACCGTCGCCAGGTCCTTGCCGACGACCTTCAGCGCGTTGGTCAGCGCCGCCACCACCACGATCGCGGTGCCGTGCTGGTCGTCGTGGAACACGGGGATGTCGAGCCGCTCGCGCAGGCGCCGCTCGATCTCGAAGCAGCGCGGCGCCGAGATGTCCTCCAGGTTGATCCCCGCGAACACCGGGGCGATCGCGCAGATCGTCTCCACGATCTGGTCCACGTCGGTGGTGTCCAGCGCGATCGGGAACGCGTCGATCCCCGCGAACCGCTTGAACAGCACCGCCTTGCCCTCCATCACCGGCAGGCTGGCCAGCGGCCCGATGTTGCCCAGCCCGAGCACCGCGGTGCCGTCCGTGACCACCGCGATCGTGTTGCGCTTGATGGTCAGGCGACGGGCGTCCTCCGGGTGCGCCGCGATGGCCTCGCACACCCGCGCGACCCCCGGCGTGTACGCCATCGACAGGTCGTCGCGGTTGCGCAGGGGCACCTTCGACTCGATCGACAGCTTGCCGCCGATGTGCATGAGGAACGTCCGGTCGCTGACCCGGTCGACGACCACGCCGTGCAGACCCTTCAGGGCCTCGACGATGTCCGCGGCGTGCTGCTCGCCACGCGTCGCGCACGTGACGTCGACCGTCATCTGCTCGTGGCCCGACGCCGTGACGTCCAGCGCGGTGACGATGCCACCGGCCTTCTCGATCGCCGTGGTGAGCTCGCTGACGGCGGTCGGCCGGGCCTGCACCTCCAGGCGCGCCGTGATGGACGAGGAGACGCTCGGGGAGACCATCCGGACATTGTGCCGCGCTCACTAGGGTGACGGCGTGACCGACCCCCTCACCCCGCTGCTGGATCTCCCCGGCGTCGCCGACACGGTCGACCGCGCGAGGGTCGCGTGCGAGGAGCTGCGCTGGCACGAGGCCTACCGGCGCCGGTGGCGCGAGGTGCGGGCCGAGGCCGGTCTGCGGGCGACACGCGCGTCGTGCGAGATCGAGGGCGTCCGCGTGCCGCTGTCGCTCGTGCGGTCGCTGGCCACCGAGGGCGGGAACGCACCCGTGGTCGTCGGCGCGCTGCGAGCGACCGCCCTGGTGGAGCGCTGGATGCCGGCCCTCGGCGACCGCGGCGCCGTCGCGCTGCCCCCGCTCGGCCAGCTGCTCACGCAGCTGCACGTCGCCGCGACCGGTGGCTGGCTGCCCGACGCGTCGGTCGGCCGGCTGCGCTCGACCGAGCAGCCCGGCGACCTCCGTGGACTGGGGCCGGCGGTGGTCGGTGACGAGCTCGCCGCTCGCGTCGAGCTCCTGGGCCGCACCCTGCAGGACTCCGCCGCGCCGGCCCTCGTCGTCGCGGCCGTCGTGCACGGCGAGCTGCTCACCCTACGACCGTTCGCCGCCGCGAACGGGATCGTCGCCCGTGCGGTGGCGCGGCTGCTGCTGACGACCCGCGGCCTCGACCCGACCGGGTCGCTCGTCACCGAGCCCGCCTGGGCCGCTGCCCTCAACCCGTACCTGGGCGCGGCGGCGGGCTTCGCGACGGGTTCGGCCGACGGCGTGGCAGCGTGGGTGCGCGCGTCTGGCGCCGCCGTGTCGAGCGGGGCGGCCGAGGCGCGCGTGATCGCGGACGGTGTGCTGGCGGGCTCGCTGCCCTGACGAACGACGGCGCCCCAGGGGGCGCCGTCGCCAACAGCCGACCGAGAAGGCGATCAAGCGTGCACCGGTGTCGGTCGCGACGGGTCCAGCCCGGTCGACCTGCCCATAGGTGGGCTCTCCTGCGCGTGGGTACCTTCACGGTCATGCAGTTGTGAGACCTGTCGTACCTCACATCCCGGACGAGCGGAACCCGTGGCGACGACGCCGCAGGCCACGCCGACCGGTCCGCCGGATGCTGGGACGGCTGTCCGTGATGCGGGACGGGCTCAGGGGCCCCGGCGACGCCGGCGGACGGCCACCCAGGTGACCACGACGGCGATGGCGACGACCGCGACGACGCCTGCCGTGGCGATGCGCGCCCGGCGCGGGAACAGCGGGACCGGCCGGACGAACGACAGCGTCCCCCAGCCCCGCTCGGCCGCCAGCCTGCGCAGCGCCCGGTCCGGGTTCACGGCGAACGCGTGGCCGACCGCACCGAGCATCGGGGCGTCCGTGATCGAGTCCGAGTACGCGTAGCTCGCCGCCAGGTCGTAGCCCTCGACCAGCGCGAGGTCCCGGATGGCCGACGCCTTGTTCTCCCCGTAGGCGTAGAAGTCGATCTCGCCCGTGTACCGGCCGTCGACCACGTTCATGCGGGTCGCGATGACATGGTCGGCGCCGAGGATCGCGGCGATCGGCTCGACCACCTCCGCGCCCGACGCGGACACCACCACGACGTCCCGGCCCGCGGCGTGGTGCGCCTCGATCAGCGCCACGGCCTCCGCGTACACGGTGGGGTCGATGGACTCGTGCAGCGTCTCGGCGACGATCGAGGACACCAGCGAGACGTCCCACCCCGCCACCATCCGCGACAGCTGCGCGCGCAGGCGCTCCGTCTGGTCCTCGTCCGCGCCGCCGACCAGGTACAGCAGCTGCGCGTAGGCGGTGCGCAGGACCGAGCGCCGGGTGAGCAGGCCCTGGGCCAGGAACGGGCGGGAGAAGGCCGTGGCGGACGACGTCGCGATGATCGTCTTGTCGAGGTCGAAGAAGGCAGCCTCGCGCAGCACGTCGGGCTGCGTCGGGTCCTCGTCCATGCTGCTCCGCGGTGGTCGTCGTCGATGTCGGCGGCCCCGTGTCCGGGTGCCTGGCGGCTCGCGGTGAGCCTAGTGGGCGACGCCGACAGAGCGCGGGCTGACGAGGCAGGTCGGTCGAGGCGAGTCGGGGTGGCGCGGACCGCTCCTGGCCGTCCGACGGGGAGCGCTGACCGAGACTCTGCCCCGAGCCGCCCACAGCCCGGCCGAGCCCACGGGCGTCCACAGGGAGCGGCAGCGGGCGCCGTCGATGCCGTCGCGCGCGGCAGTGTTCGGGGTGCGCCGGCGGTCAGGTCGGCACCGACGCAGAGGAGCACCGATGACCCCCCTCGCCGGTGCCCGACCCGTCCTCCCGACCTGGCCGTCGGTCGCCTCACCTCCGCAGCGCGCGCTCGTCATCGGTGTCGTGGCCGGGCGCGGCGGCGCCGGCGCGTCGACGCTGGCCGCGACCGTCGCCCGTCACCTCGCCCGACGGACCGCGACCGTCCTGGTCGACCTCGACCGGGCGTCGGCCGGGATCGACGTGCTGCTCGGGCTCGAGTCGGCCGACGGCGTCCGCTGGCCGGACCTGGCGGACGCGCGTGGCGAGGTGTCCGGGGCAGACGTCCTCGCGCTGCTGCCGCGGTGGGGCGCGTGCGGGGTGCTCAGCGCCGACCGCGCCCGCCCGGGAGCCCCCGAACCGGCGGTCGTCGCCGACGTCCTGCACGCGCTGACCTCGGAGGCGGGGGCGCTGGTGCTCGACCTGGACCGCGCCGCCGTCGTGGCCGGGGAGTCGCTCGCGGGCGCGTGCGACGCCGTGCTCGTCGTCGCGCCGCGCGACCTGCGGACGGTCGCCGGGATCCTCGCGATGCGTCCCCACCTCGGCCCACCGAACGTCCCGACGTGGCTCGTCGCCCGGGGCCCGGCGCCGGGCGGGCTGGGCTCGACCGAGCTGTCGGAGGCGGTCGACCTGCCGGTCCTGCTGACGCTCGCGCCGGACCGCGCTCTCGCGGCGGCGCTCGAACGGGGCGGGGTGCCCGACACCGGCCGGACCGCCCGCTCGGCGGCCCGGGTCGTCACGGCCCTGCAGCGGAACCTGACGTGAGCACGGTGGTCAGGGGCGTCGGACCAGACTTCCTCGATGCGGTCAGGACCCGGCTCGGCCCGCACGCCACCTCCGACAGCTCCCTCGGTGTCGCCGTCGAGGCGGCGGCGCGCGACGTCGGCGCCGTGCTCGGCTCGAGCGCGCTGAGGTCCGTCACCAGGACCGTGCGCGACGAGCTGTTCGGAGCCGGTCGGCTGCAGGTCCTCCTCGACGACCCCGACGTCACCGACGTGCTGGTCAACGGGCCGCGCGACGTCTGGGTGGAGCGGGCGGGCCGGCTGGGTCGTGCCGACGTGGACCTCGGGGGTGCCGAGGACGTCCGAGCGCTCGCGGTCCGGCTCGCCGCGGCGGGCGGGCAGCGGCTCGACGACGCCTCTCCCGCGGTCGACGCCCGGCTGCCGGACGGAACGCGCCTGCACGCCGTGCTCCCACCGGTCGCGGGTGCGTGCGCGCTGATCAGCCTGCGGGTGGTCCGGTCCCGCGCGTTCACCGTGGAGCAGCTCGTCGCGTCGGGGACGCTCGCACCCGCCCTGGTGCCCGTGGTCCGCGCGCTCGTCGCGACCCGGGCCAACCTGCTGATCTCGGGGGCCACCGGCTCGGGGAAGACGACGCTGCTCGCCGCCCTGCTGTCCCTGGTCCCGCACGACGAACGCCTCGTGGTCGTCGAGGAAGCCGGCGAGCTGGCCCCCGCGCACCCGCACGTCGTCCGGCTCCTCGCGCGGCACGCGAACGTCGACGGCGCCGGGCGGGTGGACCTGACCGATCTCGTCCGGCACGCGCTGCGCATGCGACCCGACCGGATCGTGCTCGGGGAGTGCCGGGGCGCCGAGGTCCGGGAGGTGCTCGCCGCGCTGAACACCGGGCACGACGGCGGGTGCGCCACCGTGCACGCGAACGCCGCCGCTGACGTGCCCGCGCGCCTCGAGGCGCTCGCGGCACTGGCGGGGATGTCCCGTGAGGCCCTCGCCGCGCAGGCCGCGAGCGCGTTCGACGCGGTGCTGCACCTGCGACGGGACGACCGCCGGTACGTCGCCGAGGTCGGTGTCGTGCAGCGGGCGGCGTCGGGGGACCTCGAGGTCGCCTGCGCGATCCGCGTCGACGCGTCGGGTGTCACCACTCCGGGCTCGGCATGGCCGGCGCTCGCGGGCCGTCTGGGCCTGCCGGTGACACGCGCGGAGCTCGGGCGGTCCCGATGAGCGTCACGGTCGGGCTGCTCGTCGCGCTCGCTGTCCTCACGGTGGCCGGGGGAGGAGGGCGCCGGGTCGGGCCGGCCGCGCGAGAACGGCCGGTCGACCGACGGGAACGACCATCGGCAGCTCCTGACCTGGCGGCCGTGCTGCTCGGCGTCTGCGCGCAGCTCCGCGCCGGTGCGGCACCTGCCCAGGCGTGGTCCCGGACGCTCGGCACGACGGCTCGCAGACCCAGCGACCACGCCGTGCTCGCGACAGCACCCGGACCTGGGCCGAGCCTCCACGCCCTGCTCGCGGCGACGTCCCGACCGGCTCGGGTGCGGGCTCGCCGGCATGCCGAGAGTGGCCCGGTCCGCGGAGTCGTTGCCCCTCCCGGGCGGAGCCGGGTGCGCGGGCGCGGCGACGACGGGACGGTGCAGCGTGCCCGTGCGGTGCTCGCCGCGGTTCGGCTCTCGGAAGAGCTCGGCGCACCGCTCGCGGGGGTGCTCGAACGGATCGCGTCCGCGGTCGCGGCCGACGAGGAGGCGGAGGGCGAACGCCGCGCGGCGCTGTCCGGACCGCGCTCCACCGCGCAGGTGCTCGCGTGGCTCCCGCTGCTCGGCGTGGTGCTGGGCGCTCTGCTGGGCGCCGACCCGGTCGGTGTCGTCCTCTCCGGTGGCCCCGGGACGGTGTCGGCGCTGGTCGGTGCGGCGTTGCTGCTGCTGGGGCGCTGGTGGACGGCCGCGCTCCTGGCCCGGGCGGGTCGCGCCGGCGACGACCCTGCGGGCATGCCTCGGGCGGGCCGGCCCCGCAGCTGGCTCCTCGGACCGCCTGTCGTCCGGGGCGGCGGTGAACGGGCCCGACCGGGCACACGGCTCCTCGGTCAGCCCCACGTCCGTGCCGACGCTGCGCGGACACGATCGG
This sequence comes from Cellulomonas terrae, assembly GCF_007990265.1. Classification (GTDB taxonomy): domain Bacteria; phylum Actinomycetota; class Actinomycetes; order Actinomycetales; family Cellulomonadaceae; genus Cellulomonas; species Cellulomonas terrae. The sequence goes on along the minus strand of NZ_BJWH01000001.1, from coordinate 383,360 downwards.
GCACGGGGCTCCTCGGCCCACCCGACGTCCGTGCCGACGTCGTACGGACACGATCGTGACGCCTGCCGGGCTCGCCGTGCTGGTCGTGCTCTCGTGCGGTGCGGCGACCAGCCCGTGGTGGTGGGTCCGTGGAGGGTGGACCGCGCGAGAGCGGGCCCGACCGGAAGGTCGCGATCTCGCTGGGCCGATGGACGGGGTGCTGCTGCTCGACCTGCTCGACGTCGCGATCAGCACCGGGGTGTCCCTGCCGCGGGCACTGTCGGCCGTCGGCGCGGCCGTGGGCGGAGCACAGGGGCAGGAGCTGGCTCGGGGCGGGTCGGCGCTGCTGCTCGGAGCGTCCTGGCAGTCGGCGTGGGCGGGCTCGGACCTGACCGACCTCGTCGAGGCGCTGGGGCCCAGCTGGAGCACGGGGACCGCACCCGGGCCGGCTCTGCGCGGGCGAGCGGACCAGCGACGACGGGACCGGCGCACCCGCTCCCGCACTGCCGCCGGTGCGCTCGGGGTGCAGCTCGTCCTGCCGCTCGGGCTGTGCTTCCTGCCCGCGTTCGTCCTGCTCGGGCTCGTGCCGATGCTGCTCAGCCTCGCGGGCGACCTGGTCGGCTGAGCCTGACCGCTGCGGAGACCGTCGCGCTCACGCCCCGCTGACGATCACGAGCTCGTTGCCCTCGGGGTCGGCGACGCGCCACCGCCCCTGCGAGTCGTCCAGGAGCCGGCCCCCGGCCCCGACAGCCGTGGCGAGGTGCGTCTGCGCGAGGTCTGCCGGCACAGCCAGCTCGACGTGGATCCGGTTGCGCTGCCGGCGCCGCTCCGTCTCCGCGGTGTCGACCTCCTGGAACACCAGCTCCGGGTTCAGCCTGCGGGGGTCGTTGATGTCGCTGTTCCAGTCGCGGCGGTCGGGGCTGTACCCGAGTGCGGCGACCCAGAACGCGCGGACCGCGGCGACGTCGGCGGCGTCGAGGAACAGCTGGACGAAGCGGGGCACCCCCGGGTCCGCCGTGGCCCCGAGCTCGCGGGCCGCGGTCTGGAGGCGTGCGGCGAGGTCGGTGAAGTCGAGGTCGAGGCCGTGAGCGTCGTCCACCCACTGGTCCTTGCCGCTGTCGAGGATCACGAGCCCGGGCCGCACGTCGACCAGGAGCGGGAAGCCCGCGTCGTCGGCGAGCGACGCTGCTGCGGCGACCAGGTCGCGCTGCTGCGTCGGGGAGGTGGTGCGGTAGCACGCCATCGCGCTGAACACCGCCTGCCAGTCCGAGGCCTCGGTCCTCTCGTCGAGCGGCCCACCCGGCACCAGGTCGACCTCGTTGCCGTCGGCGTCGGCGTGACAGACCCCGTACGCCCCGAACGGCTCGCCGAGATCCGCCTGCTCGACGCCTGCGGAGGGGCGCACCACGTCCAGGTGGATGCGGTTGCGCAACGGCCTCGGCTCGGTCGACCGCCGGACCCGCAGCGCGGGGTCGCGCCGCAGGGGGTCCGCCAGCTCGCCGGCCGGCCCGGGCGCGTAGTCGAGGGCGCGCCGCCAGAACGGTGTCACCGCGGACGGGTCGACGGACTCGAGCACGACGCTCAGGTGCTGGAGAGGGGCAGGGTTCGCGGACAGCCCGAGCTCCTGCGCGGCCGCCGACACCGCCTCGGCGTGCTCGGCGGTGTCGAGGCGCACCCGGACGCCCGTCGCGCGCAGGTCCACGACGATCTCGGTCGACAGCTCGACGGTGCGCCCGGCCAGTGCGGCTCCCGCCGTCAGCGACGGCGCGTCGAACCATGCCGTCGCAACGCCGTCGACCATCCGCCAGTCCGTCCCGATCGTCGCCATGTCACGCACTGTAGGACTCCCCTCGGACACTCTCGTGCGGGCAACGGTCACGCACGGGCCGGAGCACCGGCGCAGCCGCCGTGCCACCGACCGCTCGATCGAGATCAGGTCGTCGATCGAGGCGTCCACAGCCCCCTCGCGCGGGACCTCCACCCACCGATGTGGCCCGGCGACGTCCGCGCACCCGCGCCGCCGTCGACGCTGGCATGGCGCCGGACAGTCCGCGGCGCCACGAGAGAGGAGAGGCCATGACGCACCACACCACGGTCCCGGCAGTGGACCGCACGCACCCGTGCGACGACGACCCGACGTCCGGGAGTGCCACGCTGCGGCTGGTTCCACCGCCGGGCGCGGAACGCGATGCGAAGAGCCGGACCAGCCCCGCGAGGCGCCTGCGCACCCGGTCCGACGCGCGACGGTCGGCGGTCCGCGGACGCGGTCGGCGGCTCCCGCGCACCGTCCTGGCATGGCACGAACGAAGCCGCCGTGCTCGGGCCGGACTGGCGGACGCGGGGATGGCGACCGCCGAGTACGCCATCGCGACGCTCGCGGCGGTCGGCTTCGCGGGCCTGCTCGTCGTCATCCTCAAGGGGAACGAGGTCAAGGGGCTGCTGCTCGGGATCATCCGTCAGGCCCTGTCGTCGTGACCACCGCGCCGGCGACCACGAAGACTGCCGGGACGACGGCCGCGACGATGCCCGCGAGCCGGCGGGATCGCGGCAGCGTCACTGCCGAGCTCGCGATCGGTCTGCCCGCGGTCGCGCTCCTGCTGGTCGCGCTGCTCGCGGTCGCGTCGGCGGCGATCGCACAGACGCGGAGCACCGATGCCGCACGAGCCGGGGCCCGGGCCGCCGCACTGGGGGAACCGGATGGTGACGTCACGACGACGGCTCGGCGGCTGGCCGGTGCGGACGCGTCGGTCGCGGTGTCGCGCGCCGACGGGTGGGTGACTGTCGAGGTGTCGTCGCCCGTGGGTCCGGCGTCGTGGGGCGGCTCGCCGCTGCAGGCGCGGGCGACCGCCGTGGCTCGGGTGGAGCCGTGACGGTCCGGCGTCACCGCCTCCTCGGGTGCGGGGACGACCGGGGTTCGGGCACGGTCCTGCTGCTCGCGCTCGTCGCGGTCGTCCTGGTCGTCGCGGCTCTGCTCGGGCTGCTGGGCTCCGCACAGCTCGGTCGCGGCCGCGCGCAGACGGCGGCCGACCTCGGCGCGCTCGCCGGGGCGTCGCAGGTGCTGGCGGGGCAGCCGGGTGACCCGTGCCCGGTCGCTGCGGAGGTCGTCCGCCGCAACGGGGCGAGGCTCTCGTCGTGCACGCACGAGGGAGCAGGTGTGGTCACCGTGCGGGTCGTGGTGCGAGGTGCAGCCGGGTCCGCGACGGCGTCTGCTCGGGCCGGCCCGGCGTCGGCCCGGAGGTGACCGGTCGTCCCCGTCGCGACGGGCTGATCGGCTCCCGAGCCCGGGCCGAGACCGCCTACCCGGGCACTTGGTCCCTAGCACGTCGCCTCCGCCCGGCGGACGGTTGATCTGGGAGGAGCCATGGGCGGACCCCGCACGGCACGAGCGCGTGGCGGTCGGGCGGGACGACGCGCGGGCTGGACGACGTGCGGTCCGTGAGGCGCACGAAGACGACGGTCAGCAAGGAGAAGGAGAAGGAGAAGGCAGGAGGAGGAAGACATGGTGCGAAAGATGGTTCGAGGACTCATCGCGCTCCTCGTGGCGGGCATGTCGGTGCTCGCCGCTCAGCCGGCCGCAGCGGTGACCCGCCAACCCGTCGCCGATGTGACGGTCCTGCCGGCAGCGCACCTCACCGACGGAGGGGCGGCGATCACCGCCCGGCTTCTCGTCCGGTGCCGCCCGGTCGACGGTGTGCAGTGGGAAGGATTCGTCAACGTCGCCCAGGGTGAGGTCTTCGCCTGGGCAGGACTACCGCTCGTCTGTGACGGACGCCGGCACGTGGTGCACGTCGTTCTCCCGGTCAGCGCTCCTCCTGGCACTGCGGAGTTCACCCGTGGCACGGCGGAGGTGTCCGCCGTGATCATGGACGAGAACACGCTCGTCGAGTACGCGAACGACGCGCGCACGGTGAAGGTGTTCGCGAGGTGCCACGGCACCTCCTGACACACGCCCGTCGAGGCGACCGCACCGACCCGAGGAGCACCGTGGACATCACTGTCGAAGAGCAGCCGACCGCGTTGGTCGCCGTCGTGCGCGAGCGCGTCGCCATGGACGCCCTGGCGGCCTTCTACGACCGCGCCTACCGCGCCGTCGTCCAGGAGGTCGCAGCAGCGGGGCTGGCCGTGACCGGCCCCGCGTTCGGCTGGTACCGCGACATGACGCCGGACTCGGTCGACCTCGCCGCGGGCTTCTGGGTCGACGCGGACGACGTCGGTCCCCTCGGGGGCGGGGTCGAGGTGGTCGAGCTGCCGGGAGGCCCGGCGGCGGTCGGGATGCACGTCGGTCGCTACGAGGGTCTCCCCGGAGCCTGGGACGAGCTCCGGACGTGGATGTCGGACAACCCTGCCGACATGCGTGGCGACTTCCTCGAGGTGTACGTCACGGACCCGTCGGAGGTGGCCGATCCGGACCTGAACGAGACGCGCCTGGTGCTGCCGATCGTGCCGTGAGCCGGCGGGCGCGCTCGCGGGTTGCCCGGAGCGTCGCGCGTCGCCTCACCGCCCCGCGCACGTCGAGGGGTGCCGGCGACCGACGTCGGTCGCAGGCGTGGACCGTGCAGACGACGCCGGGACTCGCGAGGTCGCCCTCGGTCGTGCTGGTTCAGGAGGCCGTCGGTGCGTGGGTGAGGACCGCGGTGAGCAGCCGGATCGCGGCGGCCTTGTCCAGCGGGTTGTTCGCGTTGCCGCACTTCGGCGACTGCACGCACGCGGGGCACCCGGCGAAGCAGCGGCAGGCGGCGATGGCGTCGCGGGTGGCGCGCAACCAGGTCGCACCCAGCGTGAAGCCACGTTCCGCGAAGCCCGCCCCGCCGGGGTAGGCGTCGTGCACGAAGACGGTGGCCTGCTCGGTGTCGACGTGCAGCGCGGTGGAGAGGCCGCCGAGGTCCCACCGGTCGCACGTCGCGAGCAGCGGCAGGAGGCCGATGGACGCGTGCTCGGCGGCGTGCAGGGCGCCCGGCGTGGCCTCGACGGTGACCCCGGCGGCGAGGAGGACCTCGGCGGGTGCGGTCCACCAGACGGCCGTCGTGCGCAGGGTGCGGGCGGGCAGGTCGAGCTCCTCGGTGCCGAGCACCTGCAGGTCGGGGATGCGTTTGCGCTGGTAGCCGAGGACCTGGGTGGTCACGTCGACGGACCCGAACCCCCAGGTGATCGGCCCCCAGGGCACCTCGGCGTCGACGGACTGGATCTCGGTCGTGGTGACCCAGCGGGCCCACGTGCCGTAGTCGACGTCGCGGCGGGTGACCAGGGCGATACCGTCCTCGAGCCTCAGCTCGTCGACGACGAACGAGGCGCCCTGGTGCACGTAGACGGCACCGTCGTGCACGGTGGAGTCCGCGGAGGCGGCGTCGACGGTGCCCAGCAGGCGTCCGGTGACGGACTCGACCACACGGACGGGGTCGCCGCCGGAGCCGCGCAGGTCGGTCAGGCGACTGGCCTGCTCGTTGTGGGTCCAGTACCAGCCCGAGGGGCGCCGGCGCAGGGTCCCGCGCTCGACCAGCTCGGCGAGCAGGTCGGCGGTGCGCGGGCCGAAGAGGTCCAGCTCCTCGGACCGCAGGGGCTGCTCGGCCGCGGCGGCGCACAGGTGGGGCGCCAGCACGTAGGGGTTGGTGGTGTCGAAGACCGTGGCCTCGACCGGGGTGTCGAAGATCGCCTCGGCGTGGTGCACCAGGAACGTGTCGAGCGGGTCCTCGCGGGCGACCAGGACGACGAGCCCGTCGGTGCCGGCGCGGCCGGCGCGGCCCGCCTGCTGCCACAGCGACACGCGGGTGCCGGGCCAGCCGGCGATGAGGACGGCGTCGAGCCCGGAGATGTCGACTCCCAGCTCGAGCGCGTTCGTGGTGGCCAGGGCACGCAGCGCGCCGGACCGGATCGCGGCCTCCAGCGCCCGCCGTTCCTCGGGCAGGTAGCCGCCGCGGTACGCCTGCACGGAGGTCGCGAACGTCGGGTCGATCTCCAGCAGGTGAGCCCGGGTGGTGGCGGCGACCGACTCCGCGCCGCGCCGCGACCGCGTGAACGCGAGCGAGCGGGCGCCCGCGGCGGTGAGGTCCGCCAGGAGGTCGGCGATCTCGGCGGTCGCCGTGCGGCGCGGCCGGTCGGAGGGCTCCGCGACGACCCGTTCGCCCGTCCCGAGCGGGCCGGACCCCTCGCCCGTGCCGAGATGCCCAGGGCGGGCGTCGCCGGATCCGTCGCTCCCGCCGAACCTGCCAGCGCCTGGTCCCGGGACGTCGCCGAGGCCGGGCAGCACCGCGGCGAGGGCCTCCGACAGGACGACGGGGTCCTCGGCACCGGGGAACGCCGGAGGCGGCGGGGTGACGTCGGCGCCGGTCGCCCAGACGTCGTCCGGACCGGGTGGGCTCAGGTCGTCCGCGCTGCGGGTCACGTGGCGGGGGAGGGCGAGCGGGGTGGCCCACGGGTCGTCCGCGGGCAGGAGGGCGGACCAGGGGGCGTCGGACCCGGGCAGCTCGGGCGGCTGCCACAGGACGAAGGTCTTGCGACCGGCCGGGGAGGCGTCGGTGGTGACGGCGGTGACCTCGGACGGGTCGACGCCGATCAGCCGGGCGGCGCTCGCGGCGGGGTCGGACGTGGTGGCGGACGCGAGCAGGAACGTCGGCGTCGCGCCGTAGGACGCGGCGAGCCGGCGCAGGCGCCGGAGGACGAGGCCGACGTGCGCGCCGAACACCCCACGGAACGCGTGGCACTCGTCGACCACGACGTACCGCAGGGACCCGAGCAACCGCGCCCACCGCCGGTGCTGCGGCAGGAGCGCGAAGTGCAGGAAGTCGGGGTTGGTCAGGACGACGTCGGCGTGCTCCTGCACCCAGCGGCGTTCGTCGAGGGACGTGTCGCCGTCGCAGGTGGACAGCCGGACGTCGCGGGTGCGGCCGGCGACCAGGAGGCGGTCGAGCGCGGCGAGCTGGTCGGCGGCCAGCGCCTTGGTCGGGCACAGGTAGAGGGTCGTCGCGCGACGGGCCACGGACTCGATGCGGCCGGGGTCGAGGAGCGACTCGGCGCTCGCGGCACGAGCGGTCGACAGGGCAGGCAGCCAGAACGCGAGGGACTTGCCGGACCCGGTCGAGGTGGCCAGGACGGTGTGCCGGCCGGACCAGGCGGCGTCGGCGGCCTCGACCTGGTGCAGCCAGGGGCGGTCGACCCCGAGGGCGCGGTAGCCCTGCACGAGGTCCGGGTCGGCCCAGGCCGGCCAGTCCGCCTGCGTGCCCGTCCGCGCGGGCAGGTGCCGGACGTGGGTCATGCGGTCCGAGCGAGCCCCGGCGGCGAGCAGCACGTCGAGCAGCGCGCCGGGTTCCACCACCCACCCATCCTCGCACCGGCCCTGCCGCCGGCTGGCCGCTGCCTGAACGCCTCAGCATCGTGGACGAGGCAGGATCGGGTGCATGGCGGACCGGATCGACCTCAACTGCGACCTCGGCGAGGAGGTCGACGCCTGGGAGCCGGGTGTCGACGGGCTCGACACGCAGCTGCTCGACGTCGTGACCAGCGCGAACGTCGCGTGCGGGCTCCACGCAGGTGACGAGCGCATCATGGCGGCCGTCTGCCGGGCGGCGTCGGCGCGCGGGGTGGCCGTCGGCGCCCACGTGTCCTACCTGGACCGCGAGCACTTCGGTCGACGCTTCGTCGACGTCCCGGCCGACGTGCTGCAGGAGCAGGTGACCCGGCAGGTCGAGACGCTCCGGGCGATCGCGCGGTGGGAAGGGACGCGGGTGGCCTACGTGAAGCCGCACGGTGCGCTCTACAACGCGGTCGTCCACCACGAGACGCACGCCCGCGCTCTCGTCGCGGCGAGCGCGGACCTCCCGGTGCTCGGGCTGCCGGGATCGGCCGTGCTGGCCGCGGCGCGCGCCCGGGGGCTGCGTGCCGTGACCGAGGCGTTCGCGGACCGCGGGTACCGCGCGGACGGGACGTTGGTACCGCGCTCCGAGCCGGGTGCGCTCGTCACGGACGACGCCGAGGTGGCCGCGCGCGTCGTGCGGCTGGCCGTGGACGGTGTGGTGCGGGCCGTCGACGGGACGGACGTCCGGGTGGAGGCCGAGTCGGTGTGCGTGCACTCGGACACCCCCGGGGCTGCGGCGCTGGCGCGCGCCGTCCGGGCGACGCTGGCGGAGGCCGGCGTGACGGTCGTGCCCTTCGTGACCTGAGGGGCCGGATCACGTCCCGACGAGCGCGCGCGAGAGTGCGGGCGGGGTCGCGCAAGGTTGCGCCGGGGCGTCGTCGTGCCCGGGGTCCGGCAGGATCGGTCCATGACCGACGTGCCTGCGCCCCGGGTGGTGCCCTACGGGGACGATGCCGTCCTGGTGGAGCTCACCGGGCTGGCCGAGGTGCGCGCGCTCGACGACGCGGTCCGGGCCGCGCGGGCGTCCGACCCGGACGCAGCGGGGATCGTCGACCAGGTCCCGGCCGCCCGCACCCTGCTGCTCCGGGTGCGCGAGGACGCGGACCCCGGGGCGCTTCCGATCGAGCGCTGGTGGGCGGCGCGGTCGGCCAGCGCTGTGGACATCGACGACCGCGAGGTCGTGCTCGCCGTCGACTACGACGGCTCCGACCTCGCCGACGTGGCGCGCCTGACCGGGCTCACGGTCGACGAGGTCGTCGCCCGGCACACGGGCGCCCTGTACACGGTGGCGTTCGGCGGGTTCATGGCGGGGTTCGCGTACCTCGTCGGGCTGGACCCGATGCTGCGCGTCCCGCGGCTCGACAGCCCGCGCGAGCGCGTCCCGGCGGGTTCGGTGGCGATCGCCGACGAGTTCAGCGCGGTGTACCCCGCCGCGACCCCGGGGGGCTGGCGGCTGCTGGGCCGGTGCGAGGAGGCCCTGTTCGACGTCGACCGCGATCCTCCGGCGCTGCTGCAGCCCGGGACGCACGTGCGGTTCACGGCCCGATGACGGGCGCCGCCCTGGAGGTGATCGACCCGGGCCTGCTCACGCTCGTCGAGGACCTGGGCAGGCCCGGCTGGGCACACGTCGGCGTCGGGCGGTCCGGTGCCGCCGACGCGGGTGCGCTGCGGCTGGCCAACCGGCTCGTCGCCAACGACGAGGGCGCCGCTGGCCTCGAGGTCCTGCTCGGCGGGCTGCGGCTGCGGGCCGTCGGGGACGTGACCGTGGCGCTCGCGGGAGCGCGCGGGCCGACGTGGCTCGACGACCGGCCGGTCGGGCACGAGGCCGTGCTGGAGCTGCGGTCGGGCGCGGAGCTGCGGCTCGGCACGGTCACCTCCGGCCTGCGCACGTACGTCGCGGTGCGCGGGGGGATCGACGTGCCGAGCGTGCTGGGGTCCCGGTCCACGGACCAGCTCGCGGGGCTCGGACCGGATCCGGTGCGGGCGGGTGACGTCCTGGCGGTCGGCCCGGCACCGGCGGGGTGGCCGGTCGTGGACCTCGCGCCGGTGCCGGCCCCGCCGGACCGGGTCGAGCTGCCGGTGGTGCGCGGCCCGCACGCGGACTGGTTCGAGGACGTGCTGTCGCGGTTGCAGGCGGGCGACTGGCGGGTGACCCCGGCGACGAGCCGGGTGGCCGTCCGGCTGACGGGACCGGCCCTCGCCCGCACGCCCGATCACGCGGGACGGGAGCTGCCGTCGGAGGGGCTGGTCCTCGGTGCGGTGCAGGTGCCGCCGGACGGGCAGCCCGTCGTGTTCGGCGTCGACCATCCCGTCACGGGCGGCTACCCGGTGGTCGCGGTGGTCCGGCGGTACGCGCACGGCCGACTCGCCCAGGTCCGGCCCGGGGACCGGGTGTCCTTCGTCCACGGCCGTGCGTCTGTTTGAATGCACCGAAGGAGGGACCCGATGGATGTGCGCGTGACCAGCCGGGACGTCGGTCCCCGGACCGTCGTGGAGGTGGACGGCGAGATCGACGTGTCGTCGGCCGATGCCCTGCGCGACCAGCTCTCGGAGCTGCTCGAGCGCGACCGGACGGACCTGGTGATCGACCTGCGGGCGGTCCGCTTCATGGACTCGACCGGCCTCGGCGTCCTCGTCGGCACGCTGAAGAAGGTCCGGCTGGCGGGCGGTCAGCTCCAGCTGGTGATCGACTCGGAGCGGCTGCTGAAGGTCTTCCGGATCACGGCGCTGCTCCAGGTGTTCACCGTGCACGACACGGTCGAGGCGGCACTGGACGCCTGACCGGGTGAAACCCGAGCGTGTCCGGTTTGTCAGATATTGACAGGGTTCCCCGCGAGGCGTGAACTCGTCGGCGGGACGACTGGCCGCCGACGTCGCGGCGACCGCTCCCGCTCAGCGAGGGGACGACGATGCGGCTACGTGCCTGCCTCGCCACCGGTGCGGTCAGCATCCTGACGGTCGTGGGGCTGGTGACGCCCGCACAGGCCGCCGGCGCCCCGCCGAGCGCACCCGTCCTGGTGGGCCCGGCCGCGGGTGCACCGTCGGTCCCGTCGGGTGCGCAGCTGCAGGTCCGCGCGACCGACCCCGACGACGCGCAGGTGGACGTGACCTTCCACGCGCAGGCGGACACCCCCGGCACGCCCGGAGCCGGTGACCCCTTCACGCTCATGCTCATGCCGGACACGCAGAACTACGTGAGCACGTCGGCGAACACCGACATCATGCGGCAGCAGGCACAGTGGATCGCGGACAACAAGGACCCGCTGAACATCGCGTTCGTGGCGCACCTCGGCGACATCGTCGGTGTCGAGACGTCGACCGTGCAGTGGGAGCGTGCCTCGCAGTACCTCGCGATCCTCGACGCGGCGAACGTCCCCAGTGCGGTGCTGCCCGGCAACCACGACATGAACCTGACCACGGGCTCGGCGGTGCTGTACCAGCAGTACTTCCCGGTGAGCCGGTACGCGAACGCGGCGTGGAACTCGCCGGCGGCGTCCTACGGCGGCTACCTCGGCCAGGACCAGTTCGGCGACGACCCCGTGGACCGGCAGAACCTCGACAGCTACTCCCTGTTCACCGCGGGCGGCATGGACTTCCTGCTGCTGAGCCTCGAGTTCAACGCCCCCGACCCCGTCCTCGACTGGGCGCGACGGGTCCTGGCCGCGTACCCGGACCGGCGGGCGATCGTCGCGACGCACAGCTACGTCGACACGGCCGGTGGGCTGACCACGCAGGTCGGCCGCGCGGACGGCGGGAACAGCGGGCAGGCCATCTGGGAGGAGCTCGTGCGTCCGAGCTGCTCGGTGTTCCTCGTGGTCAACGGGCACTTCTCCGACGAGGTCACCGCCGAGGCGCGCCGCACCGACACCAACGCGTGCGGGCAGCCGGTCCAGGCGATGCTCTCGGACTACCAGGACCGCCCGCGCGGCGGCGACGGCTGGCTGCGGTACCTGACGTTCGACCCGGGCGCCGACGAGATCCGCGCGTTCACGTACTCGCCGTTCCTGGGGCAGTTCGAGACGGACGCGGACAGCCAGTTCACGCTCCCGTACGACATGACCCAGCCGGCGGACCTCCCCGTGGTCGGCGCGGCGACCGTCGCGTCCGGCGCGGTCGCCTCGGTCCCCGTCCCGACGCTGCCGCCCGGCACCGTCGTCGACTGGTACGCGACGGTCGACGACGGGACGACGGTCACGCGCGGCCCGACGTGGTCGTACACGGTCGCGCCGGCCGGACCGGTGACGCTCGCGTCCGACGCCTTCTCGCGGACGGTCTCCAACGGCTGGGGCATCGCCGAGGTCGGTGGGGCCTGGACCGTCGGCGGGGGGAGCACGCGGTTCTCGGTCGCGTCCGGCGCGGGTCAGCAGTCGGCTGCGGCCGGGGGGACCGTGGCGGCGACGCTCGGGTCGGTCGCGTCGACGTCGTCGGACGTCTCGGTGTCCGTGGGGCTCGACCGGGTCCCGTCCGGGCCGGTCTACCTGACGGTCTCCGGGCGGGTCGTGGGGGGCGCGGACTACGGCGCCCGCGTGAAGGTGCTGGCCACGGGTGCGGTCCAGCTGCACACGGAACGGTCCGGCACGGTGCTGACCGGGAACACGCTGCCCGGCCTGACGCTGGCCGCCGGTGACCGGCTACGGGTGCGGGTGCAGGTCGAGGGCACCAGCCCGACGACCATCCGGACGCGCGCGTGGAAGGTCGGCTCCGCAGAACCTGCCACCTGGCAGTACACGGCGACCGACTCGGCAGCAGGCCTCCAGACGGGCGGCGGGGTCCGGCTGACGACGTACGCGAGCTCGACCGTCACGGGCGGCGCCATCGTCGCGCGGTACGACGACCTGCTCGCGACGGGCGTCGGCGGGACGACGCCACCGCCGAACGTGCCGCCGACCGCGAGCTTCACGGCGACCGCGGCCGGGCTCACGGCGTCGGTGGACTCGTCGGCGTCGAGCGACCCGGACGGCACGATCGTGAGCCGCGCCTGGGCGTTCGGCGACGGCGCCTCCGGGACGGGGGCGACGAGCAGCCGCGCCTACGCCGCTGCCGGCACGTACACGATCACGCTCACGGTGACGGACGACGACGGCGCCACGGCAACGACAACGCGCCAGGTGACCGTCACCGCGCCACCCCCCAACCAGGCGCCGACGGCGAGCTTCACGGCGACGGCGGCCGGGCTCACGGCGTCGGTGGACTCGTCGGCGTCGAGCGACCCGGACGGCACGATCGTGAGCCGCGCCTGGGCGTTCGGCGACGGCGCCTCCGGCACGGGGACGACGAGCAGCCGCACCTACTCCGCCGCCGGCACGTACACGATCACCCTGACGGTCACCGACGACGACGGCGCCACGGCGACCACCACGCGCCAGGTCACCGTGACCGCGACACCGCCGCCGACCACGCTCGCGACCGACTCGTTCACGCGCACGGTCAGCTCGGGCTGGGGCAGCGCGACGACGGGCGGCACCTGGTCGGTCGGTGGCGGGAGCACCCGGTTCTCCGTGAACGGGAGCGTCGGCCTCCAGTCGCCGGCCATCGGCGGCACCCTGGCCGCGACGCTCGCGGGAGTGTCCTCGACCGCCACGGACACCACCGTCGCCGTCAGCATGGACACCGTCCCGACCGGCCCGGTGTACCTGACGGTCGCCGGACGCGTCGTCGGGTCGGCGACCTACGGAGCGCGCCTGAAGCTGATGCCGACCGGCGTCGTGCAGCTGCACACCGAGCGCAGCGGCACCGTGCTCGCCGGGGGCACGCTGCCGGGCCTGACCCTGACCGCCGGTCAGCAGCTGCGCGTGCGCGTGCAGGTCCAGGGAACGTCACCCACGGTCGTGCGCGTCAAGGCCTGGGCAGCCGGCTCGACCGAGCCGGCCGCCTGGCAGTACACGACGACCGACTCGACCGTAGGCCTGCAGTCGGCCGGCGCTGTCCGGCTGCAGACCTACCTGAGCTCGTCCGCGACCGCCCCGGCGGTGGCCCGCTGGGACGACCTGGCGGTGGCGCCGATCGGCTGACGCGTCAGCCCCGGCGGATCGAGTACGCGACCGTCGGCTCCCCGTCCGGGGACGTCGACGCTGCGATGCCGACCTCCCACCCCGCCACGGGGAAGGTCATGCCGGGCGGGGGCGCCAGCGCCGGGTACGTCGTCCGGTCGTCGTCGAGCAGCCGGACGGCCTCCCTGGCGGCGTCGTCCCCCTCGACGGCGATCACGACGTCCCACCCCTCGCCGCCCGACCCGCCCGCCGGCGTGACGGAGACCAGCCGCCCACCGATGAGGGGGACGTCGTCGACGGGGAAGCCCCCGGGGAAGCCGGTCGGGACCGGGGGCATGTCGACCAGGGTCAGCGACCAGGGTCCCGCCACCGCGCGCCCACCCGCCTCGGCATAGCTCACGTAGACCGCGTACTCCCCGGCGGGCAGCGGCTCGCCTCCGGGATCGCCGTCGCTCGCGCAGGTGATCAGCTCCGTGCTCGTCAGGCCCATGACCACGGAGCGGTCGGGCGAGGACGTCCACGAGTACCGCGGGTCCGGCGACGGGTCGGCGTCGGACGCCACGACGGTGCCGTCATGGGTGACCAGGACCTGGCTGTCGAGCTCGTCGCCGACTCCGGTGATGGTCTCCGAGGTCTGCGCGAGCTCGAGCTGCTGCCGCGCGACCTCCACGCCACGGTCCAGGGCGGCGACCTCGCCGGCGGTGAGCGGGACGCCACCCGGAGGAGCGGCCAGCCTGCTCGAGCGACGTTCCTCGGCGGCGGCCAGCGACTCGTTCGCGCTGCGCACCAGCTCGGCGACCGCGGCGTCCCGAGCGCCCGGCGACAGCTCCCGGACCAGGACCGGGCTCATGAAGCGCCCGACCAGGGTTCCCAGGTCGGTCCCCTGCGGGGGGATCGCGGAAGGCTCGTCCTGGTACCAGGAGCCGTCCGTCGACGGCAGCAGGCCGACCCGACCGGGGTCGGCCGCCGGGAGGAGGCCGATGTCCGACGCGCACGTGCCGGGCTCGGCGTCCGCCCGGGCCGCAGGCAGGACGGAGGACGGCTGACGGCCCCCGACGTACACGGCGCCGAGGGCCACGGCCCCGACGGCACCCACGGCCACCCCGCCGCGCACCCCCGCGCGGACGGTCCGGCGCCGCCGGATGCGGCCAGTGAGGGTCAGCACGTCGAAGGGCGAGTCGTCGGGGCCGGTGTCGACGGCGTCGTGCAGCGTGCGGGTCAGGTCGGGGCTCATCGGGTCACTCCTGTCGGGACCAGCTGGATGTCGATGGTGTGCGCGTCGGGCAGCGGTCCCAGCAGGGACTCGAGCTGGCCGATCGCGTCGAAGAGGTACCGCTTGACGGTGCCGTCGGAGATCGCGAGCCTGCGGGCGATCTCCGGCACGGTCAGGTCGTCGTAGAACCGGAGCACGACGCACGCGCGCAGGCGCGGCCGGAGCGTGAGCAGCGCGGTCTGCACGTCGAGCCGGGTCGTGCTCGCCGGCCCGTGGTCGGCGGTGTCGTCGTCCCGCGCGAGCAGGTGCCGCACCGCGGTCCAGCGGGCCCGGCGACGGTAGGAGTCGAGGAAGATCGTGAGGATCGCCTGCCGCACGTACGCCTCCGCGGCGCCGGGGTCGCGCAGCGGGCGGCCCTGGCTGAAGCAGCGCACCAGCGCGTCCTGGACCAGGTCCTCACCCTCGCGCTCGTCGCCCGTGAGCAGCGTCGCGTACCGCACGAGCGCACGTCCCCGAGCCCGCACGAGCTCGTCCAGAACCTGTTCCCAGGTCGTCATGCCACCTCCTCGTGGTGCCGTCATCTTCCTGGACGACCGGCAGGTGCGAACCGTTGGTCGGACCGACGCGCGCCCGACGTGGGCTTGTGCGATCCACGTCACATCTGCTGGCTAGACTCACCGGGTCGCGCAGCAACGGGGCTGTGGGACGGGCGTGGTCAGGGGGGCCTCGCTGAGTCCGAGGAGGATGCATGGTCGAGCTCGGGTCCACGAGCATCACGATCGTCAGTGTCATCGCGGCCGTCGCGGTCGCGTCCCTGCTCATCGCCGTCGTCCTGCGCCGTCAGGTGCTCGCGGCCGGTGAGGGGACCGAGTCCATGCGCGAGATCGCGCGCGCGGTCCAGGAAGGGGCTGCGGCGTACCTGAGCCGGCAGTTCCGCACCCTGGCCCTCTTCGCGGTCGTCGTCTGTGCCCTGCTGTTCCTGCTGCCCGGTGACGGCGGCGTCAAGCTGGGGCGGTCCGTCTTCTTCCTGCTCGGGGCCGCGTTCTCGGCCGCGATCGGGTACCTGGGCATGTGGCTCGCGACGCGGGCGAACGTCCGGGTCGCAGCCGCCGCGTCGGAGCCGGGTGGGCGTGCAGAGGGCGCGCGCATCGCGTTCCGGACCGGCGGGTTCGTCGGCATGAGCGTCGTGGGCCTCGGCCTGCTCGGCGCCGCGTCGGTGGTCCTGATCTACCGGGCGGAGGCGCCCGCGGTGCTCGAGGGCTTCGGCTTCGGGGCCGCGCTGCTCGCCATGTTCATGCGGGTCGGCGGTGGCATCTTCACCAAGGCCGCCGACGTCGGCGCCGACCTCGTCGGCAAGGTCGAGCAGGGCATCCCGGAGGACGACCCGCGCAACGCGGCCACGATCGCGGACAACGTCGGCGACAACGTGGGCGACTGCGCGGGCATGGCGGCGGACCTCTTCGAGTCCTACGCCGTGACCCTCGTGGCGGCGCTGATCCTGGGCAAGGCGGCGTTCGGCGAGCAGGGCCTCGTGTTCCCGCTCATCGTCACGGCCATGGGCGCGATCGTCGCCGTGCTCGGCGTGTTCATCACGCGGGTGCGAGGTGCGGAGAGCGGTCTGGCGGCGATCAACCGCGGGTTCTACATCTCGGCGCTCGTGGGCGTCGGGCTCTCCGCGATCGCGGCGTTCGTCTACCTGCCGTCGTCCTTCGCGGAGCTCACGGGCGGCACCGCCGGCCTGGAGACGCACGGCGGTGACCCACGGCTGATCGCCTCGGTCGCGGTGGCGATCGGCGTCGTCCTCGCAGGCGTCATCCTCTGGGTGACCGGGTACTTCACGGGCACGACGAGCAAGCCGACGCTGCACGTGGCGCGGACCACCCTGACCGGCGCGGCCACCACGGTCCTGTCCGGCATCGGCGTCGGTTTCGAGTCCGCCGTCTACACCGCAGGCATCATCGCGGCGGCCATCTGCAGCGTGTTCCTGCTGGCCGGCGGCTCGGTGTCGCTGTCCCTGTTCCTCATCGCGCTCGCGGGCTGCGGCCTGCTGACCACGGTCGGCGTCATCGTCGCCATGGACACGTTCGGGCCGGTCAGCGACAACGCGCAGGGCATCGCGGAGATGTCCGGGGACGTCACGCCCGAGGGCGCGCAGATCCTCACGGACCTGGACGCCGTCGGCAACACCACGAAGGCGGTCACCAAGGGGATCGCGATCGCGACCGCCGTGCTGGCCGCGACCGCGCTGTTCGGCTCCTACGCGGATGCGGTGTTCAACGCGCTGCAGACGGCGGGCGAGGCCGGCGACGAGCTCACCCAGGCGATGCTGAACTACAGCATCATCAGCCCGGTCACCCTCGTCGGCGTCATCCTCGGTGGCGCGACGGTGTTCCTCTTCTCGGGCCTGGCCATCGACGCCGTGACCCGCGCAGCCGGGGCCATCGTGTTCGAGGTCCGTCGCCAGTTCCGCGACAACCCCGGGATCATGACGTACGACGTGCGTCCCGAGTACGGCAAGGTCGTCGACATCTGCACGCGGGACTCCCTGCGGGAGCTGGCCACCCCCGGTCTGCTCGCGGCGTTCGCGCCCATCGCCGTCGGCTTCGGTCTCGGCGTCGGCCCGCTCGCCGGGTTCCTCGGCGGGGCCATCGCGACCGGCGTGCTCATGGCGGTCTTCCTGGCCAACTCGGGCGGCGCCTGGGACAACGCGAAGAAGATCGTCGAGGACGGCAACTTCGGCGGCAAGGGGTCCGACGCCCACGCGGCGGCGGTCATCGGCGACACCGTCGGCGACCCGTTCAAGGACACCGCCGGTCCGGCGATCAACCCGCTGATCAAGGTCATGAACCTCGTGGCCCTGCTCATCGCGCCGGCCGTGGTCGCCATCTCCGTGGGCGACGACGCGAACCAGACCGTCCGCCTGTCGATCGCGGTCGTCGCCGCGCTCGTCGCCGGCGGCGCGGTCGTGGCGTCCCGCCTGCGGGCGGCGCGTGCGGACAGGAACGACCTGACGCGAGAGGCCGAGAAGGCGCTCGCCTGACGGACGCCGCGGCCGCTCCCTCGTCCTGCGGGACGGGGGAGCGGCCGTCTGCCGATCACCCCCGGGAGGATCGTTGACCCACGCACTCGTGCTCGTCGGGCACGGACGCTACGAGGACCCGTGGCACGACGGTGCGGCGATCGGCCACCGGGTCGCGCAGCTCCTGGCCGAGGACGGGATCGGCTCCACGGTCCGCGGCACGTTCCGGGAGGCGCTCGACGGCATCGATCCGGACCTCCTCGTCGTGGCGTCCGGTCGCGGCCGGCCCGACGCCGACTTCGACGGGACCGACCAGGACTGGCGCCCGTTCCACGAGCGCCTCGCCGCGCTCGTCGCGTCCGGCGTCCCGGTGCTCGGGCTGCACCAGGCGGCGAACACGTTCCTCGACTCACCCGCCTGGGGCCCGCTGCTCGGCGGTCGCTGGATCGAGGGCACCACCTGGCACCCGCCGCTGGGCGCCGCCACCTTCCGGGTCGTCTCCGAGCACGCCCTCGTCTCGGGCCTGGCCGAGATCTCGGTCGAGGACGAGCAGTACCTCGCGCTCCAGGTCGCACCGGACGTGGACGTGCTCGTGGTGGCCGACCACGAGGGCGAGTCGCACCCGGTCGTCTGGATCGCTCCCGGTCCGGGCCGGGTCGTCTACGACGCCCTCGGTCACGACGTCCGCTCGTACGACTCCCCGTCACGCGTGGACCTCGTCCGCCGCGAGGTCCGCTGGCTGCTGGCGGGCTGACCACCCGCACCCCGCCTCCGACGTCCACGGTTCCTCCCTGCCGACGTCCGCATTCCGGTGGGTTCCGGCACTCACGAGTGCGGTCGTCAGCGAGGAGGATGGACCGGTGAACCCGATTCCCACCGCCGACCGTCTGCGGGTCATGACGTACAACGTCAAGGGCCTGCACCTGTCACGTCCCGACGTGGTCGCCGTCGTGCGCGCGGCCGCGCCCGACGTGCTCGGCGTGCAGGAACCCCCGCGCGGTCTCCTGGGCTGGCTCCGGACCTGGCGGTTCGCGCGCGACGTGGGGATGCGGGCCGTCGTGAACGGTCGGGGCGCCCGCACGACGGCGCTGCTGGTCGCGCACGGCCGGTCGGTGACCGGTCGGTCCTCCGTCCGGCTGCCCAACCTGTCCGGCCGGACCAACCGCGGCATCGCGGTCGCGACCGTGGACGGCATCCGGTTCGTCGTCGTGCACCTGTCGCTGGTCCGCGACGAGCGCGCAGCCCACCTGTCGGAGGTCCTCGTCGACCACGTGGCGACGATGCGGACGGTCGTGCTCGGCGACCTGAACGAGCCCCCCGGCGGGCCCACGTGGACGAGCCTGACCACCGTGCTGGTGGACGTCGACCCCCAGGGTGACCCGACCTTCCCCGCGATCGAGCCGCGGCAGCGCATCGACGCGATCCTGCGCTCGCCGGACCTGGCGACGGGGACTGCCCGGGTCCCGTCTGGCCAGCCTGTCCAGGTCGGCAGCGACCACCGCCCCGTGGTCGTGGACCTGCACCTCCCGTCCCTCGCCGCCTGACCCGCAACGTCCGATGACGTGAGCGTCCCGGCGACCGGATGCTCGGACGCCCCGCGTGGTGCCGGACGCTCGGCGCGTGCGGGGATGATGGGCGGGTGGCTCTCCCGACCGCGCCCGGTGCGCCCGTGACCGATCCCGACCTCGTCGCCGCCCTGCGCGACGACCTCACGGCCTCCGGGTACGGCGTCGCCGGCGTCGAGGAGGTGCTGGGGGCGGTCGCCGCGGACGCCCTGCACCGCGAGGAGCCCGTGCCGGCGCTGCGAGCCACACAGGCGGCGGGCGACGACGTCGTCGCCGCGCTGGTCCGCACGTTCCTGCTCGGTGTCGCCGTGCCCCGCCGTGCGGTGGAGGGTGCGTTCCCGACCCTGGGGATCGGCGGTGCGGAGCGGCTCGGCCTGGTCGAGACCGACGGCGACCAGGTCCGCGCCCGCGTGGACCTGCGCCCGTACACGGCCGTCGACGGCGGCGGCGAGGTCGACTGGTGGATCGCGTCCGACCTCGGCGAGCTCGCGACCGGGCAGGCGTTGCGGACCGACCACGTGCTGGGGGTCGGCGGGGCCTCCACGACGCTCGCGCAGGTCACCGTGCGCGACGACCGGGACCACGTGCTCGACCTCGGGACGGGGTGCGGGATCCAGGCGCTGCACGCGTCGCGACACTCGCGGCGGGTGGTCGGCACCGACATCTCGCGCCGGGCGCTCGCGTTCGCGCGGTTCAACGCGGCGCTGGCCGGGGTGGCGCTCGACCTGCGCGAGGGGTCGATGCTGGAGCCCGTCGCGGACGAGCGGTTCGACCTCGTCGTGAGCAACCCGCCGTTCGTCATCACGCCCCGCACTCCGGGGATGCCGTCGTACGAGTACCGCGACGGCGGCCGCTCCGGGGACGCGATCGTGCGCGAGCTCGTCGAGGGCGTCGGTGAGGTCCTGGCGCCCGGGGGAGTGGCGCAGCTGCTGGGGAACTGGGAGGTGCGCCGGGGCGAGGAGTGGCACGAGCGCGTCGGTGCGTGGCTCGACGCCTCCGGCCTCGACGGGTGGGTGGTCCAGCGCGAGCTGCAGGATCCCGCGCAGTACGCCGAGACGTGGATCCGCGACGGCGGCACGACGCCCGACCGCGACCGGGCCGCGTGGGCCGACCGCTACGGGCAGTGGCTGGACGACTTCGCGTCGCGGGACGTCGAGGGCATCGGGTTCGGGTTCGTCACCCTGCGCAGGCCGCACGGCGCGCCGACGCTGCGCCGGCTCGAAGAGGTCACCGGGACGGTCCGGCAGCCGCTCGGGCCGGCCGTGGCGGCCGCGCTCGCCGCTCATGACTGGCTCGCGATGAGCGACGACGACCTCGCCGAGCAGCGCCTCTTCGTCGCCCCCGACGTGTCCGAGGAGCGGTACCTGACGCCCGGCGACCCGGACCCGCAGGTGGTCCTCCTGCGCCAGGGCGGTGGCTTCGGTCGCGCGGTGCAGGCGGGGACGGCGCTCGCGGGGTTCGTCGGTGTCTGTGACGGGGAGCTCACGGTCGGGCAGATCGTCAACGCGCTGGGGGCGCTGCTGGAGGTCGGCGCGGACGCGGTCGCCGCGGACGTCCTGCCGTCGGCGCGCGGCCTGGTCCGCGACGGCCTGCTGCTCCCTGCGGGGTAGGCGCTCAGGACCGCCGGCGGAGGGACGAGCGTCGTGCGCCCCCGCCCAGCGCTGACGTCCGCACTCCGAGGGGGAGGGGCCCTCAGGAGTGCGGACGTCAGCAGGGGAGACGCGCGGGCATGCGCGTCGGGTCCGTCAGCGGAGCTCGACGTCGTCGATCACGTGGGTGCCTGCGTTGAAGTACAGGTTGACCTTCTTCACGTCGGCCAGCTGGGCACCGCACTCGGCGCTCAGCGTGGCCAGGTCGACCAGGACGTCGGAGGTCGGCGTCGAGATCCACCCCACCTGCGCGGTCTCGCACCAGGTCCACGACGACCCCACCTGCAGCGCCGCCTTGGTGTCGAAGCCCGTGGTGGACACCACGTCGAACCGCACCTCGGTGCGTCCGGTCCAGTCACCGACCGAGGGCCCGAAGCCGAACCAGCCGCCGTCCGGGGCCGCGGCGTCGATGGTCAGCGTCCCCCCGGTGCCGGTTGCGGTGCCCTCACCGACGGGCCCCCAACCCTGGGCGCCGTCCGCGAAGTCCGTCAGCACGACGGGCTCGAGCGGGCTCGGCCGGTGGTCGAACCGGTCGAGGTACCCGGCGAGGTCGCCGCGCGTGACGACCGTGAGGACGCCGTACCTCGTGGCCGACGTCGGGACGATGATCCCGGTCTCGGTCGCCCACGCGATGGCCGTGCCGAACGGGTGCCACGACGGGACGTCGGTGAACGGCTCCGGTGCCGCAGGCTCGGGCGACCCCGCCAGCCGCCAGAGCAGCTCAGCCGCCGAGGAGCGGTCGAGCGGGGCCTTCGGCAGGAACAGCGGGATCGTCGTGTCGACGAGCTTCTCGCTCGCCAGCCACTCGATCTCCTTGGAGAAGGCGTGCTTCTTCGGCACGTCGCGGAACGTCGGCTTCTTCGCCGTGGGGACGAAGGTCGACTCCGAGTAGCGGTAGAGCAGCGACGCCGTGGCCTCGCGGGTCTGCGGCTTGTTCGGACGGAAGGTGCCGTCCTCGTAGCCGTCGTCCAGGCCCTGGTCGTGCAGCCACATGATGCTGTCGAAGTTCGGCGAGCCCGGCAGGACGTCGGAGAACACCGGCGGCGGCTCGACCCCCGGCAGGGCGGCGATGTCGTCGACCACGATGCTGCCCGACGGGTCGCCGCTGCCGTCGTCGGCTGCGTTGACGTAGATGTTGAACTGCGAGATCGCCCGCAGGTCCGCGTCGCTGATGCGACGGTTCGCGTTGGCGGTGTCCCACGGTGCCGGACGCCAGTCGACGAACGGGAAGGTGACCACACCGGCCTCGGTGCCCGCCAGGGACGGGTACGCCTCGTAGGAGACGCCACCGGCCACGAGCTGGAGCACCATCTTGTTGCCCGAGCCGTCGGGCTTGACCCACAGCGCGAGCTCGTTGAAGTCGGACCAGTCGCCGCTGATCTGCTTCCCGAACCCGGTGTACGTCTGGGTCGCGAAGTCGTAGTCCATCCGCAGCGCCTTCGACGCGCCGCTCGTGTCGAGCGAGAGCGTGTTGGCGCCGTAGGAGACGTACTCGGCCCGCAGCGCGGTGTCGTCGCCGTAGCCCTCGTAGTCGTCGACGACGCCGGGACCGAACGTCGGTCGCGGGCCGAGGACCACGGACGAGCTCTCGGTGAGCACCTCGACACCGTCGACGACCACGTGGACCGTGAGCGTCTGCGTGCTGTTGTCCAGCTGTTCCGCGGGGATGTCCCACGGTGCCGACCACCAGAGGCCGTCACCGGCCGCGAGCTCGATCTCGGTGCTCCCGACGGTGGCGTAGACGCGGTCGGCGTCGACGTTCTGCACGGTCGCGCGGATGGTCGTCGGCGACGTCGCGACGCGGGCGCTGTCGGCCGGCGAGGCGATGTGCAGGACCGGACCGGCGGGCGTCGTGTCGACCGCACGGTCGAACGCGCCCGTGACCTCGCTCGCGAACAGCGTGTACGGGTCGGCCGCGTAGTCCAGGAAGTCGGGCAGCAGCGCGTCCCCGGTCACGGGCACGTAGTGCTGGCCCGCGTCGAAGTTGGCCCACGTCTGCATGTACGCGTTGCGGCTGGCCTTCGGGTCGGCCGTGATGGCGTTCAGCACCTTGGTGAACCATCGCTCGGGGCTGGAGCCGGAGGTGCCGACGCCGTTGGTCACGCCGAACTCGGTGAACGCGGAGACCTTCCCCTTGGCGTCGGCGAGGTCCGCGATCATGCCGAGGTCCGCGACGAGCCCGTCGAGGAACGCCTCGGAGCCGGTGTTGTCGTACGCGTCGAGGCCGAAGACGTCGACGAACTCGTCGCCGGGGTAGGTGCGCAGGTACGTGTCCGCGTTGCCGCCGAAGCCGCTGCCCGGACCGAACGCGTACAGGAAGTTGGACACGCCCTTGATGTCCCGCAGGTACTCGACCGTGTAGCGGAAGAGCTCCTTGTACTCGCCGGGGGAGCCGAACGCGGCACCCCACCAGAACCAGGAGCCCGCGTTCTCGTGCCACGGGCGGAAGATGATCGGGATGAGGTCGCCCTCGGCGTCGCGCGCGCCGTCGGCCGCTGCCGCGATGTTGTCGAGGTACGCGTTGAGCTCGGCGTTCTTGGGACCGCCCGGCAGGACCGCGCGCAGCGTGTCCCCGGTCGTGTCGTAGAAGCTGCCGCCCGTCACGAAGTTCTCGATGTGCGCGGACAGGGTGTTGATGCCGCCGAGCGCGTGCGCCTTCGCGATGTGGTCCGCGAGGGCGGCGATGTTCTGCTCGGTCGTGTTGCCCGCGGAGCCGGGGCGCTCGTCGCCCTGCAGGATCAGCGTGTCCCAGCCGAACAGGGCGGGGTGGTCGCCGGTCAGGTTCTTGACGTCGGACTGGATGCCGTCGGGGTTGCTGAACGTCAGGCCGTAGGACGTCGTGTGCTGGTGGCCGAACAGGATGCCGTCGCCGCGGACGTCGTCGAGGTAGGAGAACAGCGACCGGGTGGCCGGGCTGGCGTCGGGGTCGACGATGGTGACGGTCTCGGCCGCCTGGGCGGCGGGCAGTGTGACGAGCCCGCTGAGTGCTGCCGCGGTGATCCCCGCAGTCAGAGCACGCGCGAGATGACGGTTCTTCATTGAACCTCCTGGGTGGTCTCGATCCGCGGGGAGACGACGAGTGCCGTGGGTCGCGGGCGAGGCGGAGCAGAGTTAGTCAAGTTACCAAAGAAAGGGTCGAACCGGACAGCCCCGAAACGTTTGGGCAGTCGCGCGGTCGGCCGTGTCCTTGGTCGACCCAGCCATGAGGGACGCGAACGGACCCCGACGCGGCACTCATGGCGTGCTCGATCGCTTCCACAGGTGAGCCACAGGTCCGTGCTACGGGCGGCCCAGCCGACCTCCCTACGTTCGGCCCAGGTCAGAAGGCTGGGCGACGTGAGGGACGGGCATGCAGCACGTATGGAGGCGGACGACGCCGCTGACGAGGACGGTCTGCGCCGTGGTCCTCGTCGCGCTCGTCGCCGCGGGGATCTGGTGGTTCGGGATCAGGGACGCGTCGGCGGCGGCGACGGACCCGGTCACCAGGACGGTCGCGGCGAGCCTGACGACGATGCAGAAGTCGGTCGGCGGCAGCGGGACGCTGACCCCGTCGGTGCAGCAGGACGTGAGCTTCGCGGTCAGCGGGACGGTCACGGCCGTCCCGGTGGCTGTCGGGCAGACGGTCACGGCCGGGCAGACGCTGGCCACGGTCGACACCCTGCAGCTGACCGCGGACCTGCTCCAGGCGAAGGCGAACCTCGCCGACGCCCGGGCGACGCTGGCCGACGCGTCCGGCACCGCGCAGGTCGCCGCGGCGCAGGCGCAGGTCGACGTCGCGCAGTCGGGGGTGGACACCGCGCAGGCCGCGATGGACGACGCCACCCTGACGGCACCGGTCGCCGGGCTGCTCACGGCAGTGAACCTCGAGGTCGGCGACGCGGTCGGCGGCGGCGACGGGCCCACCGCGGACGCCGAGGCGCCGTTCACCATCGTCGGCACCGACGCGTGGGAGGTCGTCGTCACGGTCTCCGACGCGGACGTCGCGCTGATCGAGGTGGGCGACCAGGCGGAGGTGACGCTCGACGAGGCGACGGAGCCGGTCTTCGGCACGGTCAGCGAGATCGGGCTGCTGTCCACCGGTGACACAGGCGTCGCTGCCTACCCCGTGACCGTCGCGATCACCGGGGACCAGGACGGCCTGCACGACGGCGTCGCCGCCGAGGTCGAGCTGGTCTACGAGCGCCGCACCGACGTGCTGACCGTGCCGAGCCTCGCCGTCACGACGGCGGAGGACGGCACGACGACCGTGCAGCAGACGGGGGAGGACGGCGAGCTCGTCGACGTCCCTGTGACGACCGGGGAGACGTCCGGGAACGTCACGGAGATCGTCGACGGGCTGGCCGAGGGTGACGAGGTGGTGCTCGCGGTGTTCACGCCGGGCACCGGTGGCTCCGGCCGGCAGGTGCCGGAGCTGCCCGGCGGCGGGATGGTGTTCGAGGGCGGCCCCGGTGGCGGCCCGCAGCTCCGGCAGGGCGGTCCGGCCGATGGCTGAGCTCACCCTGCCGCGCGTCGAGCGGCGCACCGACGCCGTCATCGACCTCGTCGGCGTCACCAAGACCTACACGTCCGGCAGCATCGAGTTCGAGGCCCTGCGCGGCGTCGACCTGCGGATCGAGCCCGGCGAGTACGTCGCGGTGATGGGCCCGTCGGGCTCGGGCAAGTCGACGCTGATGAACATCCTCGGGTGCCTGGACACCGTCACCCGGGGCACGTACCACCTGGCCGGCGAGGACGTCGGGGAGCTCGACGAGATCGACCTCGCCGACATCCGCAACCGGCGCATCGGGTTCGTGTTCCAGCAGTTCCACCTGCTGCCGTCGTTGTCGGCGTGGCGCAACGTCGAGCTCCCGCTGGTCTACGGACGAGTGCCCTCGACGGAACGCCGGGTCCGGGCCTCGGCGGCGCTCGAGCGCGTCGGACTGGCCGACCGCCTCGACAACCGGCCCGGCGAGCTGTCCGGCGGGCAGCAGCAGCGCGTCGCCGTCGCGCGGGCCCTCGTCGGCGAACCCGCGCTGCTCCTGGCCGACGAGCCGACGGGCAACCTCGACTCGACGTCGACCAGGGACGTGCTGGACCTGTTCGACGAGCTGCACGGACAGGGCCGCACGATAGTCCTCATCACGCACGAGGCCGACGTCGCCGCCCGCGCGGACCGCGTCGTGCGGGTGCACGACGGCTTGATCGTGTCGGACGGTGCCCGATGACGTGGACGGAGACGCTGCGCACCGGCTGGTCGGCGGTCACCACGCACACGATGCGGTCGATCCTCACCGTTCTCGGCATCCTCATCGGCATCGCGGCCGTAATCCTCACGGTCGGGCTCGGGCTCGGCACGCAGAAGGACGTCAGCGCGCAGATCAGCGCGTTGGGCAGCGACCTGCTCATCATCCGGCCGGGCAGCAGCACGAGCGTGGAGGGGGTCCGCGGCGGGTTCGGGTCCCGCACGACGCTGACCACCGCCGACGCCGACGCGCTCGACTCGTCGGTGAACGCGCCGGACATCGGCAAGGTCGCCGCCGAGAAGACGTCGTCCGCGTCGCTGGAGGCCAACGACACCAACTGGACGACGAGCGTCGTCGGCACGAGCGCGGACTGGCTCGACGTCCGCGGCCGCACTCTCGCGTCCGGCGAGTTCTTCACGGCCGACGACGAGGCGTCCCGCGCGGCCGTCGTCGTTCTGGGGCCGTCGACGGCCGAGGAGCTCTTCGGTTCCACCCGTGTGGTGGGCCAGACCGTGACCATCGGCGACACCGACCTGCGGGTCGTCGGCGTCCTGGAGGCCGAGGGTGCGTCCGGGGAGAGCGACCTCGACGACCTCGCGGTCATCCCGATGTCGACCGCGGCCGACACGATCGTCGGCGGCCAGGACCGCACCGCCGTCTCGACGATCTACGTGCAGGCCGCGTCGGCGGACCAGCTGGGCGCCGCCTACCAGGAGGCGCAGGCCGTGCTGCTCAACCTGCACGGCATCACCGACGCCGCCAGCGCCGACTTCACGATCAAGAGCCAGGACGCCCTGGTGTCCACGGCGACCGCCGTCTACAAGACCCTGACCGTCCTGCTCACCGGCATCGCGGCCCTGTCGCTGCTGGTCGGGGGCATCGGGGTCATGAACATCATGCTCGTCTCGGTGACCGAACGGACGCGGGAGATCGGTCTGCGCAAGGCGCTCGGCGCCCCGCCGTGGGCGATCCGCCGGCAGTTCCTGGTCGAGGCGGCCGTGCTCGGCCTCGCGGGCGGGGTGCTCGGTGCCGCGCTCGGGATCGTCGCCGCGCAGGTCCTGCCCGGCCTGCTCGACACGTCGGTCGTCGTGTCGGGTGCGGCCGTCGCCGGATCCGTCGTCGTCGCCGTCGGCATCGGCCTGGTGTTCGGCGTCTACCCCGCCACGCGCGCCGCGCGGCTGGCCCCCATCGACGCGCTGCGCGCGGAGTAGCCCCTCTCAGCAAGGAGTCTTCCCATGCCCACCCTCACCCAGCGTCTGCTTCCCGCGCTCGCCGCGGCCACGGTCCTCGTGCTCGCCGGCTGCACGGGCTCGCCCTCGTCCGCCGCAGCACCCGACGACGACCCGACAGCCGTCACCCGGCAGGACGACGGACCGCAGCGCCGTGGCGGTGGCGTCTCGGGGGAGATCGCGTCCGTCACCGGCGCGGTGGTGCAGGTCCGGTCGGCCGACGCGCAGACCGCGGTGACCTGGACCGATGCCACGACGTTCTCCGCGACCGTGGACGGCACGCTCGGCGACGTCACGGTCGGTGCGTGCGTCGTGGCGGTGTCGGCCGGCACGACGAGCGCGACCGAGGACGACGCCGACGCTCCCGTGGAGGCGACGAGCGTCGCGCTCACCGAGCCGGCCGACGACGGCACCTGCGCCGGCGGCCTGGGCGCCGGACCCCCCTTCGGCGGGGACCGGCCCGACGGAGCGCCGACGGACCTGCCGGCCATGCCGGAGGGCGAGCGCCCCTCGGGGCCCCCGACCGGCCTGCGGTCGTTCGGCGGGGGCGCGGTCGGCACGGTCACCGCGGTCGACGGCAGCACCCTGACCGTCGAGAGCACCGGGCCCGACGACGAGACGACGACCCGCACGGTCACGGTCACCGACGCGACCGCGTACACGAAGACCGTGGCTGCCGACGCCTCCGCGATCGTCGTCGGGCAGTGCGCGAGCGCCCGCGGCGAGGCCGACGACAGCGGCAAGGTGACCGCGACGAGCATCACGGTGTCCGCGCCGACCGACGGCGAGTGCACCGGCGGCATGCTCCAGCGCTTCGGCGGCCCCGGCGGCCCGGGCGGCGGCGGTCCGGACGGCGTCCCGCAGGAGGACACGCAGGACGCGACGCAGGGCGGCACCGATGCCTGAGCAGACAGCGAGCCCGTCCCTCGCCCGCCGGCGGCGGACCCGGCGGCGCCGTATGGTCGCCCTCGGCGCCGCCGGTGCCGTGGTCCTCGTGGCCGCCGGCGGTGGGGTCGCCCTCGCCGTCGGCGGCTCCGACGACGGCCGGTACCGCACGGCCACGGCCGAGCGGGCGAGCGTCGAGCAGGTCGTCGACACGGTCGGGACGATCGCGTCGGCCAACCGGCGCGACGCGTCGTTCTCCGTCGACGGCACCGTGGCCGACGTGCGCGTGACCGTCGGGCAGGTCGTCGGCGCGGGTGACGTGCTGGCCACGCTCGACACCGAGGCTCTGCAGGGCGCCGTCGAGCGGGCGGAGGCCGACCTCGCCGCCGCGCAGCAGCAGCTCAGCGACCACCTGGACGCCCAGACGTCGTCCGACCCGACACCGTCGCCGTCGACCTCGTCGCTCACGTCTGCCGACACCGACGAGCCCGCAGACGACCCCACGGCACCTGCGGACCCCGCGGACCCCGCCGTCGAGCGCGCGGCCGCCGAGGTGCGGGCGGCGCAGCAGGCGCTCCTCGACCAGTACCGGCTGACGGCGGACGCCCTGGACGCCAGCGGCGAGAGCGTGTCGGCGTCGCAGGCGACGTGCGCGGCGTTCCTCGCGGTGGTCGCGGGCGACGTCGACACGCCGGATCCCACGCCGACAGCGACCGAGCCGCCTGCGACGGACACGACCGACACCACCGACGCGACGGACACGACCGACCCGACCGACACGACCGGCGCGCCCGTCACTGACGAGCCGAGCACAGCGGAGCCGGACCCGACCGTCGTCGAGCAGGCGCTCGCCGACTGCCAGGCCGCGCTCACGGGCACCCTCGACGCCCAGACCGCCACGGACGCCGAGCAGCAGGCGCTCCTGACGCTGGCCGCCGCGCTGGACGAGGCGGTGCGGGCGCTCCAGGAGGCGGAGACGCGGTCGTCGTCGAGCCCGACGACGACCACCAGCGGCCCGTCGACCAGCTCGCCGTCGACCGACACCCCGTCGCCGAGCACGCCGTCCCCCTCCGGCGACACGACGACGACGGTCACGGCGGCGACGATCGTCGCGGACCAGGCTGCGATCGACCTGGCCGAGGCGAACGTCACGCTCGCCCAGAGCCGCCTCCCGTTCGCCACCCTGACCAGCCCGATCGCCGGCACGGTCGCGGCGGTGTCGCTGGCCCCCGGCGACGCGGTCACGGCGTCGTCGACGACCGTGGTCGTCACGGTCCTCGGCCCGGACGGCTACACGGTCACCACCAGCGTGCCGCTGACGTCGATCGACATCGTGGAGGTCGGCCAGACCGCCCAGGTGACGACGCCCAGCACCGACGCGACCCTCACGGGCACGGTCAGCAGCATCGGAGTCCTCGACACCTCGACCACGGCCGACCCCGCGTACACGGTCGAGCTGGCGGTCGACCCGACGGACGAGAGGCTGTACGACGACGCCTCGGCGCAGGTCCGCATCACGGTCGCAGGCGCCGACGAGGTGCTGACCGTCCCGACGTCGGCCGTGCACGTCGACGGCACGACGGCCACGGTCCAGGTGCTCGAGGGCGGCACGCCCACCGAGGTCACGGTGACGCGCGGCGCGGTCGGCGCCGAGCGCACGGAGATCACGGACGGTCTGGCCGTCGGTGACGAGGTGGTCCTGGCCGACCTCGACGAGCCGATCGAGTCCGGCACGTCGGCGACCACGGGCCTGTCGGGCCTGGGCGGCGACCAGGTCGAGATGCCGGGCCCGCCGGAGGGCTTCGTGATGAACGGCGACCTGGGAGGCGGCCCGCCGGCCGGGTTCACCCAGCGCGACGGCGGCTGACGGCCGGCGGTGGGCGCGTCCGTGTGAGCGCTCACCCCGGCGGCCCTCTCGCGTCGGTAGGCTCGCGGCGTCGCCCTCCGGCGGCACGGACGGGAGGACCACGATGACCGACGAGCCCACCGGCGGCAGGCCGCAGGTCGCGGTGCTGGGCGGCGGCGTCATGGGGGAGACGCTGCTCAGCGCGCTGCTGACGGCGGGCTGGACGCCGGAGCAGGTCGAGGTCACCGAGCGGCACGTCCCGCGCGCCGACGAGCTGGCCGGCCGGTACGGCGTCCGCACCGGGGCGTCGAACGCCGAGGCGGCCGCCCGCGCCGACGTCGTGCTCCTCGCGGTGAAGCCGAACGTCGTCGCGTCCGTCCTCGACGAGGTGAAGCAGGCCCTGCGCGGCGGCGAGCTCGTCGTGAGCGTCGCCGCCGGGCTCCCGATCTCCAGCTACGAGAAGCGGCTGAGCACCGGGCAGCCCGTCGTCCGCGTCATGCCGAACACCCCGGCGGTCGTCGGCAAGGGCGCGAGCGCGATCGCGCCCGGCACGCACGCGACCGAAGGACACCTGGTCCTCGTCGAGACGATGCTCGCCGCCACGGGGCTCGTGGTCCGGGTGGAGGAGAAGGACCTCGACGCGGTCACCGCGATCTCCGGGTCCGGACCCGCGTACGCGTTCTACCTGATCGACGCGATGGCCGAGGCGGGCGTCCTGCTCGGCCTCAGCCGGGACCTCGCGACGAGGCTCGCCGTCGCCACCGTCGAGGGCTCGGCGGCGCTCGCCGCCCAGTCGGGGGACCACCCCGCCGTGCTGCGGGAACGGGTCTCGTCCCCGGGCGGGACCACGGTCGCCGCCGTCCAGGTGCTCGACGCCCACGGCGTCCGCGCCGGAGTCGTCGCCGCGGCCGAGGCGGCCCGCAACCGGTCGCGTGAGCTCGGCCAGCAGTACTGATGATGAACAGCGCCGCGCGCCCACCCGCCATGAGTGACGTCGCCGCGCTCGCCGGCGTCTCCCACCAGACGGTCTCCCGGGTGCTCAACGACCACCCGAGCGTCCGCCCGGAGACCCGCGAGCGCGTCACCGAGGCCATCCTCCAGCTGGGCTACCGCCGCAACAGCGCCGCCCGCACGCTGGTCACCCGCCGGTCCGGCACGCTGGGCGTGGTCACGCCCGCGACCGCGCTGTACGGCCCGACGAGCACCCTGGTGGGGCTCGAGGAGGCCGCGCGCGTGGTCGGCTGGTTCGTGTCGGTGGCGACCATCCGGCAGTTCGACGGCGACAGCATGCACACGGCGCTGGAGCACTTCCTCGGGCAGGGCGTCGACGGGATCGCGATCATCGCGCCGACGACGGAGGTCGCGCAGGCCATCGCCGCGATCGCGTCCCCGGTCCCGGTGGTGCTCATCTCGTCCGCGTCGGACGTCCCGCCCGTCCCGCACCTGCACGCCGTCGGCGTCGACCAGCGCCACGGCGCCCGGCTCGCCACCCAGCACCTGCTCGACCAGGGGTTCGGCGACGTGGTGCACGTGGCCGGCCCGCAGGACTGGTTCGACGCCCAGGACCGCCTCGCCGGCTGGCGCGAGGTGTCCGGGCCCGGCGCCCCCGAGCACATCGAGGCCGGCTGGGACGCGGCCGACGGCTACGAGCTGGGGCTGCGCATGGTCCGCGGGGGGTTGCCGCGGGCGATCTTCGCGGCCAACGACCAGCTCGCGCTCGGCCTGCTGCACGCGTTCTGGGAGAAGGGTGTGCGGGTGCCCGACGACGTGGCCGTCGTGGGGTTCGACGACGAGGTCGGCGCCGCGCACTACACACCGCCGCTGACCACCGTGCGGCAGGACTTCGGGGCGCTCGGCCGGCTCGCGGTCGGCTCGCTGCAGGCCGCGTTCGCCGGGGAGGACGTCGCGCGCCAGCAGATCCCGGCCGAGCTCGTGGTCCGCGCCAGCTCGGTGCGACGCGCCTAGCCCGGACCGACGCCGCTGCAGGCCGATCGCCCGGGACCTCCGCTGGGTGCACGAGCGGACATCGGATCCGCACGACCCACAGCATGACCTCGCAGGTCATCGACACGATGACCTGCCGGGCGCGACGGTTCTGGTGCGACACCCGCCGCGATCCCGAGGAGGAGCACCATGACCGCATCCCCTGCCCTGACCGCCGTGCCGACGAGCGAGCGCACCCTGCGCCGCGTCCTGGTGGCCGACGCGCTCGTCGGCCTGCTCGCCGCCGTCGGGCTGCTCGCGGCGACGGACCTGTACGCCCGGCTCACCGGCCTGCCCGTCCCGGTGCTCCGGGTGGTCGGCCTGCTGCTCCTCGGCTACGTCGTCGCCCTCGCGTGGACGAGCCGAGCCCGTCCCCTGCGCCGCCGGGCCGTCGGCGCGCTCGTCGTCGCCAACTGGGCGTGGGTCGCCGCGAGCGCGGTCCTCGTCGTGACGGTCCCCGCGACACCGTTCGGGGTCGTCTACGTGATCGGGCAGGCCCTGGTCGTCGCCGGGTTCGCGGTGGCCGAGGCGCGATCCCTGCGAGACTCGTCGGCACCATGACCACAGGACCCGGGACGCTGCTGCGCCAGTGGCGGGTGCGTCGACGCCTCAGCCAGCTCGAGCTCTCGTCGCAGACGGGCGTCTCGACGCGGCACCTCAGCTACGTCGAGACGGGCAGGTCGAGCCCGAGCCGCGACCTCGTGCTGCGGCTGAGCTCGCACCTGGACGTGCCGCTGCGCGAGCGCAACCACCTGCTGGTCGCGGCCGGTTTCGCGCCCGAGTACCGCGGCACGCCGCTGGACGACCCGTCGATGGACGCCGTGCGTGCCGCGCTGCGCGTGGTCCTCGACGGGCACGGCCCCAACCCGGCGCTGGTCGTCGACCGGTCCTGGAACCTGGTCGAGGCCAACGCCGCGGTCGCGGTGCTGCTCGGGGACGTGGACCCGGCGCTCCTCGAGGCGCCGGTGAACGTGCTCCGGGTCGCGATGCACCCCCGCGGCATGGCGCCGCACATCGCGAACCTGGCCGAGTGGCGGGCGCACGCGCTCGACCGGGTGCGCCGGCAGGTCGCGTCGACCGGCGACCCCGAGCTCGCCCGGCTGCTCGCGGAGCTCAGCGCGTATCCCGGCGGCGAGGCGATGGCCGGGGTGAGCGACGGGGTGGCGATCCCGATGCAGGTCACGATCGGCGGGGAGCCGCTCGCGTTCCTCACGACGGTCGCGACGTTCGGCACCCCGCTGGACATCACGGTGGCCGAGCTCGTGATCGAGTCGTTCTACCCCGCGGACGCGGCGAGCGCCCGGGCGCTCGCCCGGCTCGCGGCGTCGGTGGACCCGACCCTGGTCGCGGCGGTGCTGGGCTCTAGGCTCGGGTCGTCCCCGACGCACCTGGAGGTCCGATGATCGACATCGCCGAGCTGGCCGACCGGCACCTCGAGGCGGCCCGTGCGGACCCGCACGGCCGGTCGGCCGGGGTCGTGGTCCACGACGGCGAGCTGCGTCAGTCGGTGATCGCGCTGACCGCCGGGTCGAGCCTGGGCGAGCACAACTCGCCGAACGCGGCGACGCTGCAGGTCTGGCAAGGGCGGGTGCGCGTCGAGTCGCCTGCGGGTGACGTGGAGGCGAGCACCGGTCACCTGTGGGTGCTCACCCACGAGCGGCACTCGGTGCACGCGGTCGAGGACTCGGTCTTCCTGCTGACGACGCTCACCGGGGTCGGTCGGGCCTCGCACGGCTGACCAGCACCGCGACGTCGCCGTCCTGGACCTGACGGGTACCTGCGAGAAGGTGGACCGCGGGGGCGATGTTAGCGCTAACATGTGTCTCGGCCGCCGGCGTCCGCCGCGGTCCGTGACGGACGGAGCGGAGCCCGCGTGATGACGGTCGACCCCCACGGTGCCGACCCCCGGGAGGCCATCGCCGCCGGTCGGACGGCGATCGGCATCGAGCTGGGCTCCACCCGGATCAAGGCCGTCCTCATCGGCCCCGGGCACACCCCGCTGGCGAGCGGCAGCCACGACTGGGAGAACCAGTTCGTCGACCGCGTCTGGACGTACTCGCTGGACGCCGTCTGGTCCGGCCTGCAGGCCGCCGTCGCCGGGCTGCTGGCCGACGCCGAGGCGCAGCACGGGGTGCGGCCGACCACGGTCGGAGCCATCGGCATCTCCGCGATGATGCACGGCTACCTCGCGTTCGACGCCGCGGACGAGCTGCTCGTCCCGTTCCGTACCTGGCGCAACACCACCACCGGCGCGGCCGCGGCGGAGCTGACGGGGCTGTTCGGCCACAACATCCCGCTGCGCTGGTCGATCGCGCACCTGCGCCAGGCGGAGCTCGACGCGGAACCGCACGTCCCCGACATCGCCTTCGTCACCACGCTCGCCGGGTACGTGCACTGGAGGCTCACCGGGCGCAAGGTGCTGGGCGTCGGCGACGCGTCGGGCATGTTCCCGATCGACACCGCGACGCACACCTACGACGAGCGGATGCTCGCCGCCTACCCCGGCACGGACGTGGCGAGGCTGCTGCCCGAGATCCTGCTCGCGGGCCAGGACGCCGGCAGGCTGACCGAGGCCGGTGCCGCGCTGCTCGACCCGACGGGCACCCTGCAGGCGGGCATCCCGCTGTGCCCGCCCGAGGGTGACGCGGGAACGGGGATGGTCGCCACCAACGCGGTCGCGCCGCGCACCGGCAACGTCAGCGTCGGCACGAGCATCTTCGCGATGGTGGTGCTGGAGAAGCCGCTCGGCAGCGTGCACCACGAGCTCGACCTGGTGACGACGCCGTCGGGCGACCTGGTCGCGATGGTGCACTGCAACAACGGCGCCAGCGAGCTCGGCGCGTGGGCCGAGGTGTTCGGCCAGTTCGCCGCGGCGCTCGGGACCACGGCGAGCGCGGACGACGTGTTCGGGGTGCTGCTGCGCGAGGCCCTGGAGGGCGACGCCGACGGCGGCGGCCTGCTGGCCTACAACTACCTGTCGGGCGAGCCGATCACGGGTCTCGACGAGGGTCGCCCGCTGGTCGTGCGGACGCCCGACAGCCGGCTCACGCTGGCCAACTTCATGCGCACCCAGGTGTACAGCGCGTTCGGCACCCTCAGCCTCGGCATGCGGGTCCTGCGCGGCGAGGGCGTCGAGCTCGACGCGATGTTCGCGCACGGCGGCCTGTTCCGGACCGAGGGCGTGGCGCAGCGGCTGCTCGCCGCGGCCGTCGGCGCGCCGGTGACCGTCGGCAGCACGGCGGGCGAGGGTGGTGCGTGGGGGATCGCGGTGCTCGCCGCGTACCTGGGGGCGGCACCCGGCCAGGACCTGGCCGGCTACCTGGAGGACCGTGTGTTCGGTGGTGCCGTCGCGACGACGGTCGAGCCGGACCCCGACGACGTCCGCGGCTTCGACACCTACCTGGAGCGTTACAGCGCCGGGCTGGCGATCGAGCGGGCCGCGGTGGAGGCGCTGTGAGCACGACGGACGAGATCGAGCGGACCCGCGAGGTCGTCGCACGCCTCCACGCGGAGCTGCCGCGCTGGGGCCTGGTGGTGTGGACGGCGGGGAACGTCTCGCAGCGCGTCGTGGTGGGCTCCGAGCCTGGTCCCGACGACCTGTTCGTCATCAAGCCCTCGGGCGTGACGTACGACGAGCTGACCCCGGAGGCGATGGTCGTCTGCGACCTGGACGGCACGCTCGTCGACGGCACCCGCGCCCCGTCGAGCGACACTGCGGCCCACGCCTACGTCTACCGGCACCTCCCGCACGTCGGCGGCGTCGTGCACACCCACTCGACCTACGCGACGGCGTGGGCCGCGCGCGGCGAGCCCGTGCCGTGCGTGCTGACGATGATGGCCGACGAGTTCGGCGGCGACGTGCCGATCGGCCCGTTCGCGCTCATCGGGGACGACTCCATCGGCCGCGGCATCGTCGAGACGCTGAGGGACTCCCGCAGTCCCGCGGTGCTCATGCGCAACCACGGCCCGTTCACCGTCGGCAAGGACGCCACGGCCGCCGTGAAGGCCGCCGTCATGGTCGAGGAGGTCGCACGCACGGTGCACATCGCCCGCCAGCTGGGCGACACCGTGCCGATCGCGCAGGCCGACATCGACTCCCTCTACGCCCGCTACCAGAACGTCTACGGACAGGACACGAAGTGATGAAGCCGTACGCCGACCGCGAGATCTGGTTCCTCACCGGGAGCCAGGGCCTCTACGGCGAGGAGACGTTGCGCCAGGTCGCGACGCAGTCGCAGGAGATCGCCACCGCGCTGCAGGACGTCCTGCCCGCGAACGTCGTCTGGAAGCCGGTGCTGACCGACTCCGACGCGATCCGGCGCGCAGCCCTGGAGGCCAACGCGGACGACTCCGTCATCGGCGTGATCGCCTGGATGCACACGTTCTCCCCGGCCAAGATGTGGATCGCGGGCCTCGACGCGCTGCGCACGCCGCTGCTGCACCTGCACACGCAGGCGAACGTCGAGCTGCCGTGGGACTCCATCGACTTCGACTTCATGAACCTCAACCAGGCCGCGCACGGCGACCGGGAGTTCGGGTACATCGCCACGCGTCTGGGTGCCGCGCGCAAGACGGTGGCGGGGCACGTGTCGAACCCGGCCGTCACGGCGTCGATCGACGTCTGGGTGCGCGCGTGCGCCGGCTGGGCCGCCACGCACGAGCTCAGGCTCGCCCGGTTCGGCGACAACATGCGCAACGTCGCGGTGACCGAGGGGGACAAGACGGAGGCCGAGCTGCGGTTCGGCGTCTCGGTGAACACGTGGGGCGTCAACGACCTCGTGGCGGCCGTGGACGCGGTCGCGGAGTCCGACGTGGACGCGCTCGTCGCCGAGTACGAGGAGCTGTACGACGTCGTCCCCGAGCTGCGCAAGGACGGCGACCGGCACGACTCCCTGCGCTACGGCGCCCGCCAGGAGATCGCCCTGCGGACCCTGCTCGAGTCGCTGGGGGCGAGGGCCTTCACGACGAACTTCGAGGACCTCGGCGACCTGCGCCAGCTGCCCGGGCTCGCCGTGCAGCGGCTCATGGCGGACGGGTACGGCTTCGGTGCCGAGGGCGACTGGAAGACCGCGATCCTGGTCCGCGCCGCCAAGGTGATGGGCGCCGGCCTGCCCGGTGGCGCGTCGCTGATGGAGGACTACACCTACGACCTGACGCCCGGCTCGGAGCGGATCCTCGGCGCCCACATGCTCGAGATCTGCCCGACGCTGACCACGTCGAAGCCGACCCTGGAGATCCACCCGCTGGGCATCGGCGGCAAGGAGGACCCGGTCCGCCTCGTGTTCAGCGCCGACGCCGGCGTGGGCGTGGTCGTCTCGCTGGCCGACATGCGCGACCGGTTCCGGCTCACGGCGAACGTGGTCGACGTCGTGCCGCCGACCGCGGACCTGCCGCACCTGCCCGTCGCCCGCGCCGTGTGGGAGCCCCGCCCGGACTTCCGCACGTCCGCCGAGGCGTGGCTGACCGCCGGGGGAGCGCACCACACCGTCCTGACGACGGCCGTCGGCGTCGAGGCGTTCGAGGACTTCGCGGAGATCGCTCGCACCGAGCTCCTGGTGATCGACGAGGCGACGACCCGCCGCGGGTTCCGCGACCAGGTCCGCTGGAACCAGGTGTACTTCCGGCTCGCGCAGGGCTTCTGACGGGTCGGACAGGTTCCACCGAACGGGTGGAGCGGGAGGCAGTGATTGCCTCTCTCGACTTGTGTGCATAACGTCATGACACGGGCGACTCGGGGGAGTGCAGCGATGACCGTGCAGGGGGTGGCAGGGCCGAGGTGGCTGCTGCGCCTGCTGCTCGTCGTCGGCCTCGGGATGCTCGTCGCGGTCCTCACTGTGCTGTGGTCGGCGCCCTCGGCGCACGCGACTCCTGACCCCGACGCCGCAGCGACCGCAGCGACCGCCTCGCTGACCGGACTCGTCGGCGACATCGCCGCCTCCGGTGCGACCGGGGCCGACGGCGGCGCCGTCACGACGGCCACCGAGGCGGTCGCGGAGGGTGAGCCCGTCGCCCCGGCGGCCGAGACCGCGGTCGAGCCGGTACCGGAGGCGGCCGCGCCGGTGGCCGAGACGTTCGTCGTGCCGGTGGTGGAGTCCCTCGCCACCCCGGTGACCGAGACCCCCGTCGCGCCCGTCGCGGAGTCCGTCGCACCCGTGGCCGAGACGCCCGGACCCGTGGTCGAGGTCGGCGCGCCCGTGGCCGAGTCGGTCACGACGGTCCTCGGGCCGGTGGCCGAGGTGGCGACGGCGGCGACCAGCGGGCTGGGCCCCGTCGCGGGCGCGCTGACGGCGTCGCTGCCGCCGGTGCCCGACGCGCCTCGCCTGGTCGGCTCACCCCGACACGGGATGGCACCGGCGCCTCGCGCGCCCGTCGTCGCGGTCGCTGCGCCGCTGCCCTGCCCGACCGTCGCCGCAGCGGTCGTCCCGACCGTCCGGCCGTCCTCGCCGTGGCACCCAGGGACGTCGCACGACGACGCACCGCGTCCCGACGACCGGCTCCCCGTCGTCGCGCCCCCGCCCGGTGCGGAGCACGTCCGCAGCGGCACCGCGGACCACCCGCGTCCGACGGGCCGGCCGGCAGCCGGTCTGTCGACGCCGAGCGCCGGGACGTCGTCGGGTGCGCGCTCATGCGTGGACGGCGACCTGCCCGCCGATCTCGAACCTCCCCAGCTGCGCGTGCTCAGCGTTCGGGCCGGACCCGGAGCCGAACCTGCCGTCGCACCTCAGATCGAGATCCTCGACTCCCCTGCGTGACCGGGCGCCCCGCGCGCCCGCGCGGCACGCCTCGGCGCCCGACCAGGGCGCTCCCACACTCGTCCAGGGAGTCCGCCGTGCACCCGTTCCTCCGTCGATCCGTCCAGACCGTCATCATCAGCGGCGGGATGGCCGCCATCGCCCTCGAGCTCGCCGGGGCCGCCGCTGCCGTCGCCATGGCGGTCGTCGCCGTCGCGGCGTCCCCCGCCGTCACCCGCACGTTCCACTGGCCGACCGACCGTGGGCCGTCCACGCTCACGGAGGTCCCGACGCAGCGCACCGCGCCACCGGAGTCCTGAACGCGCTCCGTACGCTGTGCGCATGTCCATCGACGCAGGCGCCGACGACGACGCCGTCGGGCCCGCTGCCCGCAGGCGGGGTCGGCGCCCCGCCGGTGAGGACACGCGTGGCGCCATCCTGGCGGCCGCCCGCGACGAGTTCGCGGAGCGGGGCTTCGACGGCGCGAGCATCCGGTCGGTGGCGCGTCGCG
This sequence comes from Cellulomonas terrae, assembly GCF_007990265.1. Lineage (GTDB taxonomy): Bacteria > Actinomycetota > Actinomycetes > Actinomycetales > Cellulomonadaceae > Cellulomonas > Cellulomonas terrae. The sequence continues at coordinate 344,190 of NZ_BJWH01000001.1, read as the reverse complement.
CCGACGTGGACCCTGGTCTGGTCCGGCACTACTTCCGCACCAAGTCCGACCTGTTCGCCGCCGGGATCGTGCCGCACGGCGTCGACCCGGCGGTCCTCGTCGCGCGGCTGGCCGCCGGTGGGGTCGACGGGCTCGGGGAGCGGCTGCTCACCGCGGTGCTCGGGATCTGGGGGCAGGACGGCGGCGTCGCGCTGCGGGTGGCGTTCGCGGGGATGACCTCGGGGGAGGTGCAGGCCGACGCGCTGTCGGGGTACGTCGGCCGGCAGGTCTTCGCCCGGGTCGCCCCCCTGCTCCCGCCACCCGACCAGCAGCTGCGCGTGTCCCTCGTCGCGTCGCAGGTCGCGGGCGTGCTGCTGGCCCGGCACGTCCTGCGGCTGGAGCCGCTCGCGTCGATGCCCGTCGAGGAGGTCGTCGCGCTCGTCGGCCCCACGCTCGACCGCTACCTGACCGGGCCGCTCGGGACCTCGTCAGCCGCCCCGGCGCGCCACCGAGACGGCCCAGGCGACCAGCGGCACCTGGAGGGGTAGCCGCCCCCACGCCACCGCAGGCTTGCCGGCCCACCCGCGCGCGTCGGTCCGGGACCGGACGGCCATCGTCACGTTCCCCGGGAAGACACCGACCAGGAGCGCGGCCGAGGCCCAGCCGCCGAGCCGTCGCGTGGGCGGTGCCACCAGCGCGGCGGCGCACGCGAGCTCCGCGACGCCGCTGCCGAGCACCCACGGGTCGGGGTCGCCGAGGATGCGCGGGACGAGCGGCCGGAAGACAGCGGGCCGCCGCAGGTGCAGCACGCCGGACGTGCCGAGCAGGGCGGCGAGCGCGAGGGCCGGGCCGTGCCGGCGGAGGGTCTCGGTGAGCACCCGTCACCGTAGCCACCCCGGTCGGCGCGGGGCACGTCGGGACGCTAGCGTGCGGCTCATGGACTACGCAGGTGTGATCGCCGAGGAGTCGGCGCGGGCCGCCGACGCCCTCGCGGAGGCGCCGCTCACGGCGCAGGTGCCGTCGTGCGCGGACTGGGACGCCGCCGACCTCGCGTACCACCTGGGCGAGGTGCAGGACTTCTGGTCGCAGATCGTCGGGAACGCCCCAGCGGGCCCCGACGACGCGCAGGACACGGAGCGCCGGCCCGACGACGAGCTGGTCGCGTTCCTGCGGACGCGCACGCAGGCGTTGCTGGGCGCGCTCGCCGCGCACGACCCCGACGACCCGTGCTGGTCCTGGTCGGCCACGGGCGGGACCGTCGGCTGGGTGCTGCGGCGTCAGGCGCACGAGGCGCTGGTGCACCGGGTCGACGCGGAGCAGACCGCGGGGCTGCCGGTCGTCGACCCGGGGACCGAGCTCGCGGCCGACGGGGTGGACGAGATGCTCGGGGTGATGGTCAGCGGCCTGCCGGCGTGGGCGTCGTTCACGGCCGACGGCCAGCGGGTCCGGCTGGTGGCCACGGACGCCGACCGCCAGTGGGTCATGGCGTTCGGCCGGTTCCACGGCACGTCGCCGACGACCGGCACGGAGTACGACGAGGAGTGCGCGGAGCTCGTCGGAGAGGCGCCCTGGGAGGGCGAGGACCAGGACGTCACCGCCGCGGTCGCCGGCCCGGCGTGGGACCTGGAGCTGTGGCTCTGGGGTCGCGGCGGGGCGGACGGCCTCACGGTCACCGGGGACCGCGCTGCCGTCGACCGGTTGCGCGCGGTGATCGTGGAGTCCACGCAGTAGCGGGTGCTTGCGTCGCGCCCGACGGGAGGAGCAGAATTCCTCGCATGGGGAATAGTGCGATCGAGATCGCCGGGCTCCGGGTCGTCCGGGGCGGCGTCCCGGTCATCCCGTCGCTCGACCTGGCGGTGCCGGTCGGGCAGGTGGTCGGGCTCCTCGGCCCGAGCGGCAGCGGGAAGACGACCCTCATGCGCGCCATCGTCGGGGCGCAGATCGTCGACGGCGGGACCGTCACCGTCCTCGGCCTGCCCGCGGGGTCCGCGGCGCTGCGGCGACGGATCGGCTACGTCACCCAGTCGCCGAGCGTGTACGGGGACCTGACGGTCGCGGAGAACCTGCGGTACGCGGCCGCGATCCTCGGCGTGGACGCCGCGGCGATCCACCAGGCGCTCACCGACGTCGACCTGCTGGGGCACGCCGGCCAGTCGATCGGGACGCTGTCCGGCGGGGAGCGCTCGCGGGTGTCGCTGGCGATCGCCCTGCTGGGGCGCCCCGACCTGCTGGTGCTCGACGAGCCGACCGTCGGCCTCGACCCCGTGCTCCGTCGCGACCTGTGGAACCTCTTCCACCGCCTGAGCCGGACGGGGGTCAGCCTCCTGGTGTCGAGCCACGTCATGGACGAGGCCGCGCGGTGCGACCGCCTCGTCCTGCTGCGCGGGGGAGGGGTGCTGGCGGACAGCCCCCTGGCGGACCTGCTCGCCCGCACCGGCACGACCGACGCCGAGGCGGCGTTCCTCGCCCTCGTCGACGAGGCGGCGGCGGGCGACGTCACCACCGGACGTCATGCGGCGGCGACCGGCGGCAGCGCGGGCGAGGGTGTCTCCGGGAGAGGAGCGGTGGCATGAGCGCCACGACAGCGGCAGAGGTGCGGGACGTCCCGTCGCGCACGATCACGGCGGGTCTCACCGCGGCGACCGCGCGTCGGGTCCTCACGCAGCTCCGGCACGACAAGCGCACCATCGCGCTCGTCGTCCTGCTCCCGTGCGTGCTGATCGGCCTGATCGCGTGGATGTTCGACGGGACGCCCGTGCTGGACCAGTTCGGTCCGCTGCTGGTCGCACTGTTCCCGATGATCGTGATGTTCCTGGTCACCAGCGTCGCGACCCTGCGGGAGCGCACCTCGGGGACTCTCGAGCGGCTGATGACGCTGCCGATCGGGCGCGGTGACGTCGTCGTCGGCTACGCCCTGGCGTTCGCCGTGCTGGCCACGGTGCAGGCGCTCGTGATCGTCGGGTTCGCGGTGTGGGTGTGCGGCATGGACGTCGCCGGCCCGATCGGGCTCGTGGTCCTCGTCGCGGTGCTCGACGCGGTGCTCGGGTGCGCGCTCGGCCTGGGTGCGTCGGCGCTCGCGCGCACGGAGTTCCAGGCCGTGCAGCTCATGCCGCTGGTCCTGTTCCCGCAGCTGATCACGTGCGGCCTGCTCATGCCCCGCGACGAGATGCCGACCGTCCTGGAGTGGATCTCCCGCGTCCTGCCGCTCACCTACGCCCTGGACGCGATGCAGCGGCTCGCGGCCGGCGGCTCGTGGCCCGACGTGCGCGGCGACGTCGCGGTGATCGCCGGCTTCATCGTCGGCGCCCTGGTGGTCGGCGCAGCGACGCTCCGCCGCCGCACCCCCTGACCCACACCGCCGGTGCGCGGCACCCTCACGGTCACCCGGGCGGATGAACCGGACATCGTCGCGTGGCGAAGCGTGACCGGAATGCAACCTTTGAACGACGCCCTTGAGCAGAATGTGAGCGCTAACATTCAGGCGAACCACCTGCTGGACCTCGGTCCAGCGGGACTCGTGCCCCCGGTGCCCCGGATGCACGACGCGGCTCGACCGGCGTGGGTCGGGCCAGCGAGCGAGTGCGTTTCTCGAGGAGGAGAAGCAGATGGTCAGCAACATGTTCAGGAAGCGGTCGATGGCCGCAGGGATCGCGGTGCTCGCACTCGGCCTCGCAGCGTGCGCGGGCGGCGACTCCGGTGACGGGGAGACCGCAGGCAGCGGCGGCGGCGACGAGGGCGACCTCATCTCGGTCGGGTTCAGCCAGGTCGGTGCCGAGAGCGGCTGGCGCGCCGCCAACACCAAGTCGATCCAGGACGCCCTCACGGAGGAGGCGGGGTTCGACCTCAGCTTCTCCGACGCCCAGCAGAAGCAGGAGAACCAGATCCAGGCGATCCGGTCCTACATCGCCCAGGGCGTCGACTACATCGCGTTCTCGCCGGTCGTCGAGTCCGGCTGGGACAGCGTGCTCGAGGAGGCCAAGGCGGCCGACATCCCGGTCATCCTCACCGACCGCGCGGTCGACAGCGAGGACACGTCGCTCTACGTGACGTTCATCGGGTCGGACTTCGTCGAGGAGGGCAAGCGCATCGGTGAGTGGGTCTCCGAGAACCTCGGCACCGAGCCCATCAACGTCGTCGAGCTGCAGGGCACCACGGGCTCCGCACCCGCGATCGACCGCAAGACCGGCTTCGAGGACGCCATCGAGGGCAACGACAACATCTCGGTGATCGCCTCGGAGACCGGGAACTTCACGCGCGCCGAGGGCAAGACGGTCATGGAGGGCTTCCTCCAGGCGTACCCCGACATCGACGTGGTGTACGCGCACAACGACGACATGGGTCTGGGCGCGATCGAGGCGATCGAGGCGGCCGGCAAGGTGCCCGGTCAGGACATCAAGGTCGTCACGATCGACGGCGTCAAGGACGGCATGACCGCCCTCGCCGAGGGCAAGATCAGCTACATCGTCGAGTGCAACCCGCTGCTCGGCCCGGACCTCGCGGAGATCATCAAGACCCTCGAGGAGGGCGGCACCGTCGAGCCCCGCATCGTCACGAAGGACGAGGCGTTCGACCAGGAAGGCGCCAAGGCAGTCCTGGCCGACCGCCAGTACTGATCCTTCTCGCCCCGGCTGCCCGGGGGGACCTCCGCGTCCCCCCGGGCGGCACAGCCCTGCCGGTACCGTGAGACCGGCGCGGACGAAAGGTCGACGATGACCGCTGTGACTACACAGGACCCCACCCCGATCGTCGCGATGACGGGGATCTCCATCACCTTTCCCGGGGTCAAGGCGCTCGACGGCGTCGACTTCCGGCTCTTCCCGGGCGAGGTGCACGCCCTGATGGGCGAGAACGGCGCCGGGAAGTCCACCCTCATCAAGGCCCTCACCGGCGTGTACACCATCGACTCCGGGTCGATCGTCGTCGACGGCGAGGAGCGCACGTTCGCCGGTCCCGCGCAGGCCCAGGCCGCGGGGATCAGCACCGTCTACCAAGAGGTCAACCTCTGCGACAACCTGTCGGTGGCGGAGAACATCATGCTCGGCCACGAGGTCCGGCGGGCCGGGGTGGTCGACTGGCGGCAGACCCGCAACGCGGCCCGCGAGCACCTGCGCACCATGAACCTCGACATCGACCCGAAGTCGTCGCTGTCGTCGCACTCGCTGGCCGTGCAGCAGCTGGTCGCGATCTCGCGCGCGATGGTCGTCGACGCCCGCGTGCTCATCCTCGACGAGCCGACGTCCAGCCTCGACGCCGACGAGGTCGCCCGGCTGTTCGACGTCGTGCGCGCCCTGCGCGACCGCGGCGTCGCCATCCTGTTCGTGTCCCACTTCCTCGACCAGGTGTACGAGATCAGCGACCGCATGACGGTCCTGCGCAACGGCGCCCTCGTCGGGGAGTACCGCACGGCCGACCTCGACCGGGTCGAGCTGGTGCAGAAGATGATCGGCCGCGCGCTCGCCGTCCTCGAGGAGCTTGAGGAGGCGCCGAAGCGATCCGTCGCGGAGCGTGCCGAGACGCAGCCCTACGTGCAGGCCATCGGCCTCGGCCGCAAGGGCACGATCGAGCCCTTCGACCTCGACGTGTACGCCGGAGAGGTCGTCGGGCTCGCGGGCCTGCTCGGCTCCGGCCGCACCGAGCTGGCGCGCCTCCTGTACGGGGCGGACCACGCGGACTCGGGGGAGGTCCGGGTCGAGGGCGTCCCGACGAAGCTGCGCACCCCGCGCAGCGCCCTGGCACGCGGCATCGTCTACTCCTCGGAGAGCCGCAAGACCGAGGGCATCGTCGGGGACCTGACGGTGCGCGAGAACATCGTGCTCGGCCTCCAGGCCGACCGCGGCTGGCTGCGACGGATCTCCCGGCGCAAGTCGGACGAGGTCGTGAACCGCTACATCGAGGCGCTCGGCATCCGCCCCGCCAACCCCGAGGCGATCGCCGGCAACCTGTCCGGCGGCAACCAGCAGAAGGTGCTGCTCGCGCGCTGGCTCGCCACCGCCCCGAAGCTCCTGCTGCTCGACGAGCCCACGCGCGGCATCGACGTCGGCGCCAAGGCCGAGATCCAGAAGCTCGTGGCCGACCTCGCCGCGCAGGGCATGGCGGTCGTGTTCATCTCGGCCGAGCTCGAGGAGGTCCTGCGCCTGTCGCACCGCATCGCCGTGCTCCGCGACCGCCGGAAGGTCGCCGAGATCACCAACTCCGACGACGTCACCACCGACGACGTCGTCCACCTCATCGCGAGCGGAGGGCAGTCATGAGTTCCGTCATGACCTCTGCCGGAGCCGTCGCCCGGCACCGGTTGTTCTGGCCGATCGTGGCCCTGGCCGTGCTGCTGCTGGCCTGCGTGCTGAAGTCGAGCACGTTCCTGGACATCACCATCCGGGACGGGCACCTCTACGGCGGGCCGATCGACATCCTGCGACGGTCCAGCGTCCTGCTGCTGGTGGCCCTCGGCATGACGCTCGTCATCGCGACGCGCGGCATCGACCTGTCCGTCGGAGCCGTGATGGCGATCGCGGGAGCCGTCGCGCTGTCCCAGATCGCCGCGTCCGACAACCCCGAGTCGCTCGCGGTCGTGCTGTCCGCCATCGGCAGCGCCGTGCTCGTCTGCCTCCTGATCGGGGTGTTCAACGGGTTCCTCGTGGCGGTGGTCGGGATCCAACCGATCATCGCGACGCTCGTGATCATGACCGCTGGCCGGGGCATCGCGATGCTCATCACCGGTGGCCAGATCACGACCGTGACCAGCGCCCCCTACAAGACGATCGCCACCGGCTACTGGCTCGGGCTGCCCGTCGCGGCGCTCATCGCCGGGTTCTTCTTCCTGGCGATGGCGCTCATCACGCGGCGCACGGCGCTCGGGGTGCTCATCGAGTCGGTCGGCATCAACCCCGTCGCCTCGCGGCTCGCCGGCGTCCGCGCCCGGACGATCATCTGGACCGTCTACGTCCTGTGCGCGTTCTTCGCGTGCGTCGCCGGGTTCATCCGCAGCTCCGACATCATGGCGGCCGACGCGAACAACGCCGGCCTGTTCATCGAGCTCGACGCGATCCTCGCGGTGGTCATCGGCGGCACGTCGCTGGCCGGCGGCAAGTTCTCGCTGGTCGGGACGCTGGTCGGGGTCCTCGTGATCACCACGCTGACCTTCTCGGTGACCATCCTGGGCATCCCCGCGAACGCCGTGTCGCTGTTCAAGGCGCTCGTCGTCATCCTTGTCTGCCTCCTGCAGTCGCCCGTGGTCCGCCACAAGCTGCGGGCCCGCAGACGGGCCACCGCCCCTGCTCCTGTGGAGGTTCCGGCCTGATGGCGACCGACCAGCTCACCTCTCCGAAGGCGCCCGCCGACGCGCGGCCGTCGCTCGGCTCGCGCGTCCGCAGGTTCCGCATCGACGAGCGCTACCTGCCCGTCCTGGGCACCGTGGTCGTCCTGATCGCCATGCTGGCCATCGGCGGCTCGCGATACGAGAACTTCCTCACCGGCCGCGTCATCGCCAACGTGCTCATCAACAACTCGTTCCTCGTGGTGATCGCCGTCGGCATGACGTTCGTGATCCTCACCGGGGGCATCGACCTGTCGGTCGGCGCCGTCGTCGCGCTCTCCGGCTGCGTCGCGGCGTGGATGTTCACGCACGGCTACGGGGCCGCGGTCGCCATCCCCCTGGTGATCCTCGTCGGCACGGTCATCGGCCTCGTGGTCGGGGTGATGGTGCAGGTGTTCGAGATACAACCCTTCATCGCGACGCTCGCCGCGATGTTCCTCGCGCGGGGCCTGTGCTACATCGTGGCGCCGGAGTCGATCCCGATCACCGACCCGACCATCGTCGCGCTCGCCCGCACCCGCTGGGGCACCGACGACGGCCTCGTCATCACCCCGAGCGGCGTGATCGCGCTGGCCGTCGTGGCCATCGCGTTCGTGACCCTGCACTACACGCGGTTCGGCCGCACGGTCTACGCGATCGGGGGCAGCGAGCAGTCCGCGAAGCTCATGGGCCTGCCCGTCGCCCGCACCAAGGTGCTGGTGTACGTGATCAGCGGCACCTGTGCCGGGCTCGGGGGCCTGCTGTTCGCGATCTTCTCGCGGTCCGGCTACGCCCTGACGGGCGTCGGGATGGAGCTCGACGCCATCGCGGCGGTCGTCATCGGCGGCACGCTGCTGACCGGTGGCAGCGGGTTCGTCCTGGGCTCGGTGCTCGGCGTCCTGGTGCTGGGCCTGATCCAGACGATCATCACCTTCGAGGGCACCCTGAGCTCGTGGTGGACCAAGATCTTCATCGGCGCGCTGCTGCTGATCTTCGTGGTCCTGCAGCGCCTCCTGGCGATCCGCCGCCGCTAGACCGCCCGCCACGCGCCACGAGCGCGGCAGTTCACGACGAGCGCGGCAGTCGGAACTGCCGCGCTCGTCGTGAACTGCCGCCCTCGTCGCCGTCAGGGGCGGGCGGCGAAGCGTTCCAGGAGGTCCGCGTGGCCCGAGACGATGATCAGGTCGTTCGTGGACAGGCGGGTCTCCGGGGTGGCGTAGACGAAGTCGATGCCGGGGCTCTTCACCCCGATGACGGTGACGCCGTAGCGCTCGCGCACCTTGGACTGCGCGAGCGTGAAGCCCTGCGTCTCCTTCGGCGGGCGCATCTTGACGATGGTGAACCCGTCCTCGACCTCGATGTAGTCGAGCAGCTTGCCGGACACCAGGTGCGCCACGCGCGCGCCGGCGTCGGCCTCGGGGAGCACCACGTGGTGCGCCCCGATGCGCTGCAGGATGCGCGCGTGCTCGTTGCTGATGGCCTTGGACCAGATCTGCGGGATGCCGATGTCCACCAGGTTGCCGGTGATCAGCACGGACGCCTCGAGGTAGGACCCCACGCCGACGACGGCGACGGGGAACTCGCGCGCACCGAGCTGCTCGAGCGCCTCCGGGTTGGCGGCGTCGGCCTCGACGAGCGCGATGCGGCCGGCCCACTGCGCGACCAGCTCGGGGTTGCGCTCGACGGCGAGCACGTCCTGCCCGAGCCGGTCCAGGGTCGCGGCGATGGAGGACCCGAACCGGCCGAGCCCGATGACGAGGACGCCGGAGTCCTTCTTGGGCGTGCGCGGAGCGTTCTGCGTCCCTTTGAGGGAGTCGCCAAACCTGTCAGCCAATGATCGGCCTCTCTTCCGGTAGCCGGATCACCCGACGACGGTTGCGCAGCGCGAGCGCGGCCGCAAGCGTCATCGTGCCGGTCCGGCCGATGAACATGAGCACGGTGAGCACGTACTTGGCACCGTCGGGAAGGTCCGCGGTGATGCCGGTCGACAGTCCGCACGTGGCGAACGCCGAGATGACCTCGAACAGGACCTTGTCCAGCGTGAGTCCGGTCATGGCCAGGAGCAGCAGCGACGAGACGAGCACGAGCGTCGCCGAGACGAGCGAGACGGCGATCGCGACCTGGAGCGCCTCGCGGGGGATCCGTCGCCCGTAGGCCTCGACGTCCTTGTCTCCGCGGCCCTCCGCGAGGATCGCGAGCAGCATCACGGCGAGCGTCGTGACCTTGATGCCCCCGGCGGTCGACGCCGAGCCACCGCCGACGAACATGAGCGCGTCCATGAGCAGCCAGGTGCCCTCGTGCATCTCGCCGACGTCGACGGTGGAGAAGCCGCCGGACCGGGGCATGACCCCGGCGAACAACGAGGCGAGCGCGGTGGCGCTGGGGCCGAGCGGCTTGAACGTGTCCGGGTTGGTCCACTCGAAGGCGGCCACGAGGACGGACCCGGCGACGACGAGCGCGAGGCTGGTGGTCACGGTGAGCTTCGAGTGCAGGCTCCAGCGCCGCGGCTCGCGCAGGTGCCGGGCGACGTTGAGGATCACGGGGAAGCCGAGCGAGCCGATGAAGACACCGATGATGATGGGCATCAGCACCCACCAGTCGGACACGAACGGCTCGAGCCCGTAGGGCGTCGGCACGAAGCCGGCGTTGTTGAACGCGGAGATCGCGTAGAAGGCCGAGTGCCAGGCCGCCGATCCCACGCTCTCGTCGAACATGAGGAACCGCGGGAACAGCACGACCGCGATGATCAGCTCGAGCGCCACCGACGTGATGATGACCGTCCGGATCAGCGACCCGACCTCGCCGAGCCGCGTCTCCTTGGTCTCCGACGACACGAGCAGCCGCTGCGTCAGGCCGATCCGCCGTGACACGGCCATGCCGAGCAGCGACGCGAGCGTCATCACGCCGAGGCCGCCGATCTGGATCGCGACGAGGATGACCACGAGGCCCCACGCGGACCAGTACTCGCCGGTGGGCACCACGACCAGGCCCGTCACGGTGCTGGCGGACGCGGCGGTGAACAGCGCGTCCACGAACGGCGCCGGGCGACCGCTGGCGGTCGCCCAGGGTGCCGAGAGGCCTGCGGTCACGACCGCGATCACGAGGGCGAACACGCCGAGCGCGAGCCGTGCGGGGGACTGTCGTGCCGAGCGGTCGACGTACTCCCGCCACCGCCACGCCACGCCCGGGCCACCCCGCGCCATCACACCTCCCGCAACCGGCCCGGCGCTCGCCGGTCGGGGCAACTCTGGCACGCCCCGGGCGTGCGGATCGACCCGACAGGCTCGGGGCGCTCGGATCGACAGCAGCGGGCCCCGGGTGCGACGGTGAGCCCATGACGTCGCAAGCACCTGTGCGCGTGGTCTGGTCGCGCGAGATGCTCGCGTACGACTTCGGCCACGGGCACCCCATGACGTCGGAGCGGCTCGACCTGACCATCCGGCTGGCCGAGGAGCTCGGTCTCCTGGTCGGCGACGACGTCGAGCTCGTGGGCGCACAGATGGCCTCGGACGCGCTCCTGCAGACCGTCCACGACCCCGCGTACGTGGCCGCCGTGCACGCCGCGTCCACGGACGGAACCCCGGACGCGGCGCGCGGCCTGGGCACGTCCGACGACCCGGTGTTCCCCGACATGCACGAGGCCTCGGCGCGGGTGGCGCAGGGGTCCGTCGACTCGGCGCTCGCGGTGTGGGAGGGGCGCGCGCTGCACGCCGTCAACGTCACCGGCGGGCTGCACCACGCGATGCCGGGGTCGGCGTCGGGGTTCTGCGTCTACAACGACGCGGCGGTCGCCATCCGCGCGCTCCTGGCCGCGGGCGCCCGGCGGGTGGCCTACGTCGACATCGACGCCCACCACGGGGACGGCGTCCAGGCGGTCTTCTGGGACGACCCCCGCGTGCTCACGGTCTCGGTGCACGAGACCGGGCAGGCGCTGTTCCCCGGCACGGGCCACGCCCGCGAGACCGGGGGACCGGGCGCCGAGGGCACGTCCGTCAACGTCGCGCTCCCGTCGGGCACCGGCGACGCGGGCTGGCTCCGGGCGCTGGACGCCGTCGTGCCTGCCGTGGTGCGCGCGTTCGCCCCGGACGTGCTGGTCACGCAGCACGGCTGCGACACGCACCTGCTGGACCCCCTGACGCACCTGCGGGTGAGCATCGACGGCCAGGTGCGGGCCGCACAGCTGCTCCACGAGCTGGCGCACGAGGTCGCGGACGGTCGCTGGGTGGCCCTGGGCGGCGGCGGGTACGCGGTCGTGGACGTGGTGCCGCGGTCGTGGACGCACCTGCTCGGCATCGCGACGCACCACCCGGTGGACCCGTCGACGCCGGTCCCCGACGCGTGGCGGTCACTGGTGCGCGAGCGGTACGGGCGGCTGGGTCCGGAGGTGATGACCGACGGTCGCGACGCCCGCTTCAGCCCGTGGTCGGGCGGCTACGACCCGGGCGACGACGTCGACCGGTCGATCCGCGCGACCCGCGCCGCAGTCTTCCCGTCCCTCGGCCTGGACCCGGACCACGACTGACGCTGGGCCGGACGAGGGACGTCCCAGGCGTCACCCCTATCCCACGTGTCCCACACGCCACTACGCTGGTCCGGCACCCGCAGGGTGGGTGCGCGGGCCCGCCGCGCGTCGGGCGGAACGGACGACGACATGACCGAGCAGCGCGACCAGCCTGGCCGCACGCGATTCCTGACGGTGCTCGAGGTTGCCGAGGTCATGCGCGTCTCGAAGATGACGGTCTACCGCCTGCTGCACTCGGGCGAGCTGCCCGGGGTCCGCGTCGGCCGTTCCTTCCGCGTCCCGCAGGACGCGCTCGACCACTACCTGGCGACGTCGCCGGCGGTGGAGGCGCGGGAGCAGGACCGCAGAACGTCCTGAAAGCAGTCGCGCGTCGCTGAGGGGCGTCGTGATCGCGTAAGGTAGAGCCTCGGACTTTGTTCGTGCGTGGTCGACTCGGTAGCACTCGATCTCTTCTGCGCGTCGATCGACCACCAGAACGGCCCGTCGCCGGGCCTCCATCGGAAGCGAAGTGAGGACCCCATGGGCTCCGTCATCAAGAAGCGCCGCAAGCGGATGGCCAAGAAGAAGCACCGCAAGCTGCTGCGCAAGACGCGTCACCAGCGTCGCAACAAGAAGTGAGCCCTGGCGGCCGTGAGGTCGCCAGCTCCGACGAACGGGCCCGGCAGCTGCCGGGCCCGTCGTGCTTCCGGCGGGGGCCTTCTACATCGATGTAGAGTTGCCGTGGTCTGGGACTCTGTCCCTCGGCAGGGGCGCGCACCCAGGGAGACGGCGATGAGCACGGCCAAGCGGGGTTCCGCGGTGACGATGCACGAGGTCGCCGCGCGGGCGGGGGTCTCCATCAAGACCGTCTCCAACGTGGTCAACGGGTACCAGTACATCCGGCCCGCCACCAAGGAGCGGGTCGAGGCGGCGATCGCGGACCTCGGGTACCAGGTGAACCTCTCGGCGCGGAACCTGCGCCGCGGCCGCACCGGCATCATCGGGCTCGCGGTTCCCGAGCTGTCGCTCCCGTACTTCGCCGAGCTCGCCGACTCCGTCATCCGCGCCGCCGACGCCCGTGGGCTGACCGTCCTCATCGAGCAGACGGGCTCGGTCCGGGAGCGTGAGCTCGACGTGCTGTCCGGGCAGCGTCGGCACCTCACGGACGGCCTGATCTTCTCGCCGCTCGAGCTCGGGCCGCAGGACGCCGAGGCGCTCCACGTCGACTACCCGATGGTCCTCCTCGGCGAACGCATCTTCGGTGGTCCTGCCGACCACGTCACCATGAACAACGTCGAGGCCGCCCGCGCCGCCACGCAGCACCTGCTCGACCTGGGCCGCCGGCGGATCGCCGTGATCGGCGCGCACGAGGGGGAGACGGTCGGTTCCGCCGCGCTGCGCGTGCAGGGCTACCGGCAGGCGCTCGAGGAGGCCGGCCTGCCGGTGGACCCCGCACTCATCGGCGAGGCGGGTCTGTGGCACCGCGCGACGGGCGCCGAGACGATGGAGCGGCTGCTGGACTCGGGCGTCGAGATCGACGCCGTGTTCGGCCTCAACGACGCGCTCGCGCTGGGCGCCCTGCACGTGCTGCACGCGCGCCGGATCGACGTCCCGGGGCAGATCGCCGTGATCGGCTTCGACGACATCGAGGAGACCGCCTACTCCTCCCCGACGCTGACCACCGTGGCGCCCGGGCGGGAGCAGATCGCGACGACGGCCGTGGACCTGCTGCTCGCCCGCATCGAGGAGCTCGAGCCCGGCAAGCCCTTCGCCCAGGTCATCACCGACTTCGAGATCGTCGGCCGGGAGTCGACGCTGGGGGAGCAGGCGCCCGCCGTCTGAGCCGGCTCAGTCCGCGCGGGCGTCGATGCTGGTCAGCCGCTGGTCGACCAGCCAGCCGGTGGCCAGCAGCGGCAGGCTCAGCCCGACGATCGGCACCACTCGGCGTTCACGTTCGGCTCCAACCGGTCGGCCATCGGCCTGACGACGAACACGACTCTCGACCCGGACGACCCCGACTACGCCTGGGTCGACCGGGGCGAGGTGCTGCGGTCGGAGCCCGGCGAGACCAGCTACAACGCGATCGACCCCGGCGGGATCACCGACGCGGACGGCACGCCGTGGATGGCGTTCGGGTCGTTCTGGGGCGGCATCCAGCTGGTCGAGCTCGCGTGGCCGTCGGACGCTCGCGGGACGTCACCGGCCCGTACGTCGACCGGTCCGGCAAGGAGATGACGGCGGACGGCGGTGAGCAGCTGCTGACCACGACGGGCGACATGGTCGGACCGGGCGGGCAGTCCGTGTCCCAGGGGCACCTGGCGTTCCACTACTACGACGCCGCGGCCGGGGGCGACTTCCGGCTCGAGCTCCGTGATCTGGCGTGGGACGACCAGGGCTGGCCGGTGGCCACGACGCGCGACGAGCAGGATCAGAGCGGGCGTTCGAGCACGTAGTCGTCCTCGACCCGGGTGCCGACCGTGAAGTGCTTCGTGCCGACGATGGCGAAGCCGGACCGCACGTAGAACGCCTGCGCCCGCGCGTTCTGCTGGTTCACGCCGAGCCACATCCCGTGCGCGCCGCGGGCGCGGGCGACGTCCAGCGACGCGGCCATGAGCGCGTTCGCGATGCCGGCGCCGTGATGGTCCGGGTGCACGTAGCACTTGGACAGCTCGACGGTCGGGCGCAGGTGGAGCGCGGCCTGCACGTCCTCGTCGGTCGGCTCGCCGGCGACGAGCATGGTGTACCCGACGAGCTCGTCGTCGCCGGCGACCAGGACGTCGCGCGCGGGGTCGTCGAGGTAGTCGGCGAACCGCCGAGGCGACAGGACCGTGTCGATGAACTCCTGCTGGTCCTGTGCGGTGGAGCCGGGCGGGCAGGCCAGCGGGAACGTCAGTGCGGCGAGCCGGGCGAGCGCGTCGAGCTCGCCGTGCTCGGCGGACCGGACCGTCACAGGACGTCCTCGGGTCCGCCGGGTCCGCGCCACGAGCGCAGGAGCGCCCGCGCGACGAGGCCGCCCGCCCAGGCGAGCCCGGCCAGGCTGGCCACCGTCGTGCCGCGGCGGGCGTTGCGTCGGCGGGTGCGGAACTCGCGCACCGGCCAGCCCACGGTGGCGGCGTAGCGGCGCAGGCGACGGTCGGGGTTGATCGCGCACGGGAAGCCGACCTCGGACAGGATCGCGACGTCGTTGGTGGAGTCTCCGTACGCGTACGACGTGGACAGGTCGATGCCCTCCTTCTCGGCTATCGCGCGCACCGCGTCGGCCTTGGCCTGGCCGTGCAGCATGTCGCCGACCAGCCGGCCGGTGTAGAAGCCGTCCTCGTGCTCCGCGATCGTGCCCAGCGAGCCGGTCGCGCCGAGGCGCCGGGCGATCAGCGACCCGATCTCCACGGGCGTCGCCGTGACCAGCCAGACGGAGTGCCCCGCGGCGATGTGCTGGTCGAGGAGCCGCTGCGTGCCGGGGTAGATCCGCAGGCAGAGCACCTCGTCGTAGACGTCCTCCGCGATCGCGGTGACCTCCGCGACCGAGTGCCCCTTCATGATCGACAGCGCGCGGCTGCGGACCTCGTCGATCTGGTGCTTGTTCTCCCCGAACGTCAGGTACCGGAACTGGTGCAGCCCGAACTCGAGCAGGTCGCGCTTGCGGAAGAACCCGCGCCGGTAGAGGCCGACCGCCAGGTGGAACGAGCTGGCGCCACGGATGATCGTGTTGTCGACGTCGAAGAACGCACCCACCCCGGGACCGTCCGGGCCGGACCCCGGGTCCCGCAGCACGGGAGCGGGGGCGCTGGGGTTCCCGGACACCTGACGCACCCGGTCACTGTAACGACGGTGAGACCGACATGAGACCGTGAGCCCATGACGCGTGTGGTGCTCTACGGCCGGGTCGGCTGCCATCTGTGCGACGAGGCGCGGGAGGTGGTGCGGACCGTGTGCGACGAGACCGGGGCGGACTGGTCGGAGGTCGACATCGACGCGGACACGACGACCGGGCGTGACCTCGTCGCCGAGCTGGGCGAGCTGGTGCCGGTGGTCGAGGTCGACGGTGTGCAGCAGGGCTACTGGCGGATCGACGCGAACCGGCTGCGCCGAACTCTTACCGCGGCCGGTCGTCGCCCCCTAGCCTGACCACCAGGGCTCGGGCGACCGGGTCCCACGGGGCGTTCGCGGGAGTCGATGTGGACACGCAGCGAAGGGGACCTCGGGCGCACACCAGGGCGACGGAGCCGGGTGCGACCGGGCGGTCCGGCGCGCGCGACGTGCCCACCGCCACCGTCGCCCGGCTGCCGGGCTACCTGCGGGTCCTGCACGGTCTGACGGCCGACGGGGTCGTCACCACCTCGTCGGAGGAGCTGGCCGCGGGGGCGGGTGTCACGCCCGCCCAGCTGCGCAAGGACCTGTCGTTCCTCGGCTCCTACGGGCGGCGCGGGGTGGGGTACGACGTGCTGCACCTGTCGGAGCAGATCTCGGTCGTGCTGGGGCTGACGACGCAGCGGCGGGTCGTCATCGTCGGCATCGGCAACCTCGGGCACGCCCTGGCCAGCTACTCGGTGTTCGCCGAGCGGGGGTTCGCGGTCGTAGGCCTGGTCGACGCCGACCCCGCGGTGGTGGGCACGACCGTGGCGGGCCTGGTGGTGCAGCCGCCGGCAGCGTTGCACGACGTGGTCAGCGGCTCCGACGCGACCATCGGCATCATCGCCACACCCGCGGCCGTGGCGCAGGACGTGTGCGACGAGCTCGTCGCGGCCGGCGTGGTCGGCATCCTCACGTTCGCGCCGCGCGCGCTGCGGGTGCCGCCGCACGTGGACCTGCGGGCCGTGGACGTGGCCTCCGAGCTGCAGATCCTCGCGTTCCACGACCGCCGGCGCACCGGCACCGGCGCGTGAGCATGACGAAGGCCGGGTCCGCGACGGACCCGGCCCTCGCCGTGCAGAGCGCTGTGTCAGGCCTTGATGGTCGACACGTCGAGCGCGATGACGACCTTGTCGGACACCAGGACGCCGCCGGCCTCGAGGGCCGCGTTCCAGGTGAGCCCGAAGTCCTTGCGGGAGATGGTGGCGGTGGCCTCGAAGCCCGCACGCGTGTTGCCGAACGGGTCGACCGCGGTGCCGTTGAACTCGGTCTCGAGCTCGACGGGCTGCGTGACGCCGTGGATGGTGAGGTCACCGGCGATGACGTAGCTCGTGCCGGCCGGGCGGATCTCGGTGGAGACGAACGTCCACTGGCCGAACTTCTCGACGTCGAAGAAGTCGCCGCTCTTGAGGTGGCCGTCGCGGTTGGCGTCGCCGGTGCTGACGGTGGCCGGGTCGAGCGTGACCGAGACCGAGGTGCTCGCCAGGTCCTCGCCGACCGTGACCGTGCCCTCGGTGACGGCGACGGCGCCACGGACCTTGGAGATCCCGGCGTGCCGGACGGTGAACGCGGCCTCCGTGTGCGAGGCGTCGATGGCCCAGGTGCCCGTCGTGAGGCCGGCGGGAAGGGTGGCGGTGGCGGTGCTCATGGTCTGTCCTCCGTGGTTGTTGAACGGTCAACCAAACTGTTAGTTCAAAGTTGTACTACACTCCTGGCAGACCCGCAACCCGGGACGGACGAATGGAGGCCGCGCTGTGACCACTGACACACCCACCCAGCAGACGGTGGAGTGGCTGACCGCCGAGCAGCAGGTGCACTGGCGCTCGTTCCGCGGCGGTGCCGCCCGCCTGTTCGCGGCGCTCGAGCACGAGCTGGAGCAGCAGACCGGTCTGTCCACGCACGAGTACGAGGTCCTCGTCCGGCTCTCCGAGACGCCCGACCGCACGCTGCGGATGGCGCAGCTGGCCGACAACCTCGCGCACTCCCGCAGCCGCCTCACGCACACCATCCGACGCATGGAGGAGCAAGGGCTGGTCTCGCGGCTGCCCTGCGTCGAGGACGCCCGCGGCGTGAACTGCACCATGACGGAGAAGGGCTGGCAGACCCTCGTCGCCGCGGCCCCGAGCCACGTGCAGTCCGTGCGGGACCACCTCGTCGACGTGCTCACCCCCGCGCAGTTCGCCGCGCTCGGCGACGCGATGGAGACGGTCCGCCTGCACCTGACGGGTGGCGCGTGTCACGTCGAGTGACCCGGTCCCGTGGCCGTGGCGCACAGGAGTGTTTGCGAGACTGAGCCCATGGTCGCGACCACCATCCACCTGATGCGGCACGGCGAGGTGCACAACCCCGACGGCGTGCTCTACGGACGGCTGCCCGGATACCGACTCTCGGAGCGCGGCCTCGCCATGGCGGACATGGTGGCGGAGCACCTGGCGCGCACCGGTCGTGACGTCGTGGCCGTCATCGCCTCCCCGCTGCAGCGCGCGCAGGAGACCGCCGGGCCGATCGCCGCGGCGTTCGACCTCGACATCCGCACCGACGAGCGGATCATCGAGGCCGGCAACCACTTCGAGGGCAAGACGTTCGGCGTCGGCGACGGCTCGCTGCGCCACCCCGAGCACTGGCCGTACCTGCGCAACCCGTTCCGGCCGTCCTGGGGCGAGCCCTACAAGGAGCAGGTCGACCGCATGCTGGCGGGCGTCGAGACCGCACGCGAGCTCGTCCGCGGGCACGAGGCCGTGCTGGTCAGCCACCAGCTGCCCGTCTGGGTCACGCGCCTCGCGCTGGAGAACCGGCACCTGTGGCACGACCCGCGCAAGCGGCAGTGCTCCGTCGCGTCCCTGACCAGCCTGCGCTACGACGGCGACACCCTCGTCGGTGTCGGCTACAGCGAGCCGGCGGCGTCCCTGCTGCCGGGCGTCTCCTCGGTCGCGGGGGCCTGACGTGCGGGTCCTCGCCGCGGCCGCGCTGGCCGTCCTGCTGCTCGCGGGCTGCACGCCCGACACCGCCCCGACGACGCCCGACGACGTGGCGGGCCAGGGCTACCAGTCCGGCGACGGCAGCACGACGACCTGGGCTCCCGACGAGCGGTCGGGCCCGCTCGAGCTCGCCGGCACCGACTTCACGGGCACCTCGCAGGACGTGGCCGACTGGCGCGGCGACGTCGTCGTCCTCAACACCTGGTACGCCAACTGCCCGCCGTGCCGCGCCGAGGCCGCCGACCTCGCGGACCTGTCCACCGACTACGCCGACGAGGGCGTGCGGCTGCTGGGCATCAACCGGACCGACGACGCCGGCACCGCGCAGGCGTTCGAGCGGCAGTTCGAGGTCCCGTACCCCAGCCTCGCGGACACCGACGGCGCCGCGATCGCCGCCCTCCAGGGCACCGTCCCGGTCAACGCCGTGCCGACGACGGTCGTGCTGGACCGTTCCGGGATGGTCGCCGCCCGCATCCTGGGGCTGGCCGACCCGTCGACGCTGCGCTCGATCGTCGACGAGCTCCTCGCCGAGGCGCCAGCCTCATGACGCTCGCCGACGCGGGCGACGCCTTCGGCCAGACCGTCGTGTCCGGATCGCTGCTCCTGGCGATCCCGGTCGCGCTGATCGCCGGGCTCGTCTCGTTCGCGTCGCCCTGCGTGCTGCCGCTGGTCCCGGCCTACGTCGGGTACCTCGGCGGGATGACCGGGTCGGCCCAGACCGTGTTCTCCGAGGGCACCACGCTCGTCACGACCGCGCCGGCGCGCAGTCGCGTGCTGCTCGGCGTCGGGCTGTTCGTCGCCGGGTTCACCGCCGTGTTCGTCGCGCTCGCGGTCCTCGCCGGGTCGCTCGGTGGGTTGCTCGTCGAGTACCAGGACCCGATCACGCGCGTCCTCGGGGTCGTCGTCATCGTGCTCGGCCTCGGGTTCCTCGGCCTGATCCCGTTCCTGCAGAACGAGAGGCGCGTCCACCTGGCACCGCGTGCCGGGCTGTGGGGCGCCCCGCTGCTGGGCGTGACCTTCGGGCTCGGCTGGGTGCCGTGCATCGGCCCGACGCTCGCGGCGATCCTCACGCTCTCCCTCGACGGCGGCTCGGCCGGCCGCGGTGCGCTCCTGGCCGTCGCGTTCTGCCTCGGGCTCGGGCTGCCGTTCCTGCTGGTCGCCCTGTTCGTGGACCGCAGCGCCGGGGCGCTCGGCTTCCTGCGCCGGCACCGCCTGGCGATCATGCGGTTCGGCGGCGCGATGCTCGTGATCCTCGGGATCGCCCTGGTCACGGGCGTGTGGGGGACCTGGTCCTCGTGGCTGCAGGGTGTTCTCGTCGGCGGCGACCCGTTCGTGCCGGTCGTATGAGCGTGCACCGGCCCGAGGGCCTCTCCGACGTCTTCATGGAGCCCACCGAGGCTCCTCCCGCTGCGCCTCCGACGCTCCCGACGCTCGGCTTCGTCGGCTGGATGCGGTGGGCCTGGCGGCAGCTCACCAGCATGCGGGTCGCCCTGCTGCTGCTCATGCTGCTCGCGGTCGCCGCCGTGCCCGGCACCGTCTGGCCGCAGCGCGCCCAGGACACCGCCGCGGTCGCGGAGTACCTCACCGACCACCCCACGACCGGCCCGTGGCTGGACCGGCTCGGGTTCTTCGACGTGTACTCGTCGGTCTGGTTCTCGGCGATCTACCTCCTGCTCTTCGTCTCGCTGGTCGGCTGCATCCTGCCGCGCACCAAGGTGCACCTCGCGGGCGTCCGTGGCCGCCCCCCGCGCGCGCCGCGCCGGTTCGCGCGGTTCCCCGCGCAGGGCTCGGGTCTCGTGGACGGCCCGCCGGCGCACGTCGCCGACGACGCCGTGGCCGTGCTGCGCGGCGGCTGGCGCTGGCTCCCGTTCGTCCCGACGTACCGCGTCGACACCCGCGACGAGGGTGACGGCACCGTCGCGGTGTCCGCGGAGCGCGGCTACCTGCGCGAGACCGGCAACCTCGTCTTCCACCTCGCCCTCGTCGGGCTGCTCCTCTCGGTGGCGACCGGGCAGGTGCTGCACTACCGCGGGCAGGCGATCGTCGTGCAGGGCCGCGGGTTCGCGAACGCGCAGGTCGACTACGACACCTTCGAGCAGGGCACCGCGTTCACGCCGTCCAGCCTCGTCCCGTTCACGCTGCGGCTCGACGAGTTCGAGTCCCGCTTCGACCCGGACACGCTCCAGTCCCGCGACTTCACCGCGCACGTCACGCTGACCAACCCCGGCGAGGAACCCGTCGAGGAGACCATCAAGGTCAACCACCCGCTCGACGCGGGCGGCGCCAAGGTCTACCTGCAGGGCAACGGGTACGCCCCCGACATCACGGTGCGCGACGCGTCCGGCCAGGTCGCGTTCTCCGGTCCCACGCCGTTCCTGCCGCAGGACGAGGTCTACACCTCCCGCGGCGTCGTCAAGGTGCCCGACGTGTCCGGCGACCAGGAGCAGATCGGCCTCGTCGGCTACCTGCTGCCCACCGTCGACGTCCGCGAGACCGCCTTCGGTCCCGCGTACGCCTCCGTCAACCCGCAGCCCGACGACCCCGCGCTCGTGCTCGCGGTCTGGCAGGGCAACCTCGGCCTCGACACGGGCGTCCCGCAGAACGTCTACGAGCTCGACGAGGCACGCATGACGCAGCTCATGGAGGACGACGACAAGCCCGTCACGCTCGTCGTGCGGCCCGGCGAGACCGTCGACCTGCCCGACGGGATGGGCACCCTGACGTTCAACGACCTGCCCCGGTACGTCGCGCTCGACCTGCGCCACGACCCGGCGCTGCCGTTCGTGCTCGTGTTCTCGCTGCTCGCGTTCGCCGGGCTCGCCACCTCGCTCTTCGCCCCCCGGCGGCGTCTCTGGCTCCGGCTGACCCCGGGCGTCGACGAGGACGCCGGCCGTACAGTGGTCACCGCGGCCGGGCTGGCGCGCGGCGACGACGTCGGCCTCCAGCCCGAGCTCGACAGGGTGCTCGCGCAGGTGCTCGCCCGCACGGCTGACAGACCCCCGGTCGCACCCCGCGGCCCGACCTCAGGAGAAGCCACACCATGACCACCGGTGACCTGAGCACGTTGCTCGTCTGGGGCGCCGCGACCGCGTTCACCGTCGCCCTGATCGCCTACAGCGTCGACCTCGCGCGCATCGCGGACCGCGCGCAGAAGCGTGTCCCCGAGGCCGCCCTGGCTGCGGCACCGGGCGGGCGTCCCGCGACCGCCGTCGCCGGCTCCGAGGCGCAGAGCGCACCCGGCCGGTCGGCCCGTGCCGAGGGGATCGCCCGGTCGACCACCCTGCTCGGTCTCGTGCTGCTCTTCGGCGGCATCGTGCTGCGCGGCATCGCCGCCGGGCGGTGGCCGACAGCCAACATGTACGAGTTCACGCTCGTCGGGGTGTTCGTCGCCGTCCTCGTCCTGACCATCGTGCAGCGCAGGCGCGTCATCGCGTTCGTCGGCGTCGTCGTCATGGGCATCGCCGTGCTGGCCCTCGTCCTCGCGCTCAACGCGTTCTACATCCAGGCCGACCAGGTGCAGCCCGCCCTGCAGAGCTACTGGCTGATCCTCCACGTGGGCGTCGCCATCACCGCGACCGGGATCTTCACCGTCGCGTTCGCCACGTCCGTGCTGCAGGTCCTGCGCAGCTTCCGCGAGGAGGCCCGCACGGAGGTCGACGCGCCCGCGGTCACCGTCGGTGCCGCCCCGGCCCGGTCCGACCGGTTCCGTCGCTGGGTCGGCGGGCCGCGGTTCGGGTGGCTCGAGCAGGTGCCGGGCTCCCGCGAGCTCGAGGCGCTGTCCTTCCGGCTGAACGCGGTCGCGTTCGTGCTCTGGACGCTGACCCTCATCGGCGGCGCCATCTGGGCCGAGCACGCCTGGGGCCGGTACTGGGGCTGGGACCCCAAGGAGGTCGGCACGTTCGTCGCGTGGGTCGTCTACGCGGCCTACCTGCACGCACGCACGACGCGCGGCTGGAACGGCCGGCGGGCCTCGTACTTCGTGTTCGTGGGCTACGGCGTGGTGCTCGCGAACTTCACGGTCGTCAACATCGTCGTCCCGGGGAAGCACTCCTACGGCGGCGTCTGACGTCTGCTCCGGGCGTCCGACGTCTGCTCAGGCAGCGGGCGGGGCGTCGTCCGGCGCGCCCGGATCGGCGCGTCTGCGGTCGTCGTCGAGCCGCGACAGGAAGTCCGGGTCGTCGTCAGGTCCCGTGGCGCGGCGGTTCCGGGTCGACGGGTCGGGCCCGGCGGCGGTCCGGCGGGACCAGCGCACGGCCAGCCAGACGAGCGAGCCGAGGAGCGGCACGACGACGATCAGCAGGACCCAGAAGACCGGGTGCACGCCGAGGCGCTCGTCGGTGGTGCTGCGGATGACGTCGATCACGCAGTAGACGATCAGTCCGATGATCAGCAGGACGGCCAGGTTCCTCACCTCGCCAGACTAGACGCCTGTGACGGGCGACGAGGGCCCAGCGCCTACCCTGGGACCGTGCCTTTCGTCGTGTACTCGGTCCTGCGCCTCGCGCTGTTCGGCGCGTGCCTCGGCCTGCTCTGGTGGGCGGGCCTGCGCTCGTGGCTCGTCGTCATCGTCGCGGCCTTCGTCGCCTGGGGGCTGTCCTACGTCCTGCTGGCCGGCCCGCGGGACGCCGCCGCCCGCCAGCTGGCCGAGCGGGCGGAGCGACGTCGCGCCGCGGGCGACCGGACGGTCCTGGGCAAGCGCGCGCAGGAGGACGCCGACGTCGAGGACGCAGCCGACGAGGCGTCGCGCGAGAGCTGACTAGAGCGCGAGCCCCAGGCCGAGCAGCACCCCGAACGCGAGCTCGAGCAGGCCGGTCCCCGCCAGGACCGGCACGAGAGCCCGACCGCGTGCGCCGAGCAGCACGGTGACGGCCAGGACCACGGCCGGCGCCAGGAGCAGCAGGACGATCAGCGTCCACGGCGACGCGAACGCGCAGCCGATCCCGCCGAGCAGCACGGGACCGATCACGAGCACCGCGTAGGCGCGTCGCGACCACCGTTCGCCCAGCCGCACCGCGAGGGTCCGCTTCCCGACGAGGGCGTCGGTCGGCACGTCCCGCAGGTTGTTGGCCATGAGCAGCGCGCACGCGAGCATGCCGACGCAGACGGCGCCGACCCACGCCGGCCAGGAGAGCTCGTCGGCCTGCGTGTAGGTGGTGCCGAGCACGGCGACCAGCCCGAAGAACACGAACACGCCGACCTCGCCGAGGCCGCGGTAGCCGTACGGTCGCTTCCCGCCGGTGTACCCCCACGCGGCGAGGATCGCCACGGCACCGACGGCGAGCAGCCACCACTGACCGGTCGCGGCGACCAGCGCCAGGCCGAGCAGGGCGGCGACGCCGAAGGCCGCGAACGCCGCGGCCTTGACGGTCCCCGGGCTGGCGGTGCCCGACGCGGTCAGGCGCAGCGGCCCGACGCGGTCCACGTCGGTGCCGCGGATGCCGTCCGAGTAGTCGTTCGCGTAGTTGACGCCGACCTGCAGCGCGAGCGCGACACCGAGGGCGAGCGCGGCGCGTCCGAGGTGGGCCTCGCCGAGCTGTGCGGCTGCTCCGGTCCCGACGAGCACGGGGGCTGCGGCCGCCGGCAGCGTCCGCGGTCGTGCACCCTGCAGCCAGTCGCTGGCAGTCGTCACGTGGGGTTCCTCTCGAGCTGGCGGGTGGCGAGCAGCGTGGCGGCCCGACGGTCGATCTTGCCCGGGCCGCGCACCGGGAGCGAGTCCGTGACCACGAGGTGGCGTGGGGCGTGGGTGGCACCGAGGTGCTCGGACACCGCGGCGCGGAGCTCCGGCAGGGTCGGCGGCCGGGCACCGGGACGGGCGACGACGACCGCGACGACGGCCTGGCCCCACTCCTCGTCGGGGACACCGACCACGCACGCCTCGGCCACGCCCGGCAGGCTCGCGACGACCGCCTCGACCCGGGCCGGCGCCACCTTCACGCCCCCGCTGACCAGGACGTCGTCGGCGCGCCCGAGCACGACGAGCGACCCCGCCGACCACGTCCCGAGGTCCGAGGTGCGCAGGTGCCGGACTCCGTCGACCTGCACGAACGCCTCGGCGTCGAGGTCCGGGCGGTCCAGGTACCCGTCGGCCAGGACCGGGCCGGTGAGCAGGATGCGCCCCTCGTCGTCGAGCCGGACGGAGACCCCGTCGAGGGGGCACCCGTCGTAGACGCACCCGCCGGACGTCTCCGTCATGCCGTACGTGGTCACCACCGCGACGTCGACGGCACGGGCCCGGACCAGCAGGTCCGGTGCGGCGGCGGCGCCACCCACGAGCACGCCGTCGAACGACCGCAGGGCAGCCGTCGCCGCGGCATCGTCGAGGAGCCGCACGAGCTGGGTCGGGACGAGCGAGGTGTACCGCGGCCCGTCGGCGGGCAGCGCGTCGACCGCCGCGACGAACGCGGCCGCCCGGAAGGGGGAGGCGGTCGCCGTCGGCGTCGTACCCGCCAGCACCGACCGGACGAGCACCTGGACGCCCGCGACGTGGTCGGTGGGCAGCGCGAGCAACCAGTGCCCCGGTCCGGCGAGCCGGTCGTGCGTCGCCGCCGCCGAGGCGCGCAGGGCGCTCGCCGACAGCAGCACGGTCCGCGGCTCACCCGTCGAGCCCGACGTCCGCAGCGCGACCGCGACGTCGTCGCCCACGTCGACGGACACGGTCTCGGACCCCGGTGCGACCGCGGGCCCGTTCCCCGAGAGGGCCGCCGCGAGCGCCGGGAGGAGCAGGTCCGGCCGCGCGGGGACGTCACGCAGGGGTCGGATCACCCGCTCAGCGTAGGTCCGTCCCGGCGCGTGCCCGCCCGGGCCGCACACGCTCACGCCGTAGAGTGTCGCGCGGTTCACACCCTGAAGGAGCACCGTGCCGCCTGTCCTGACCGTCCCGTCCGCCCGTCGACGGCCCCTCGCGTTCGTCGCGCTGGCGACAGGTGCCGCCCTCGTCCTCGGTGCGTGCAGCGGCTCGCCGACCGACCCGACCCCCGTGCCGCCGGTGACCCAGGCGCCCGTGATCGAGCCCGCGAAGGCCGCGCCGCCCGCCCCGGTGGTGCCGCCGCGCTGGCCGCTCACCGGCGTCGCAGCGGCGGAGGTCGCCCCACGTCCGGCGCTCGCGATCAAGGTCGAGAACTCGGGGGAGGCCCGCCCGCAGACCGGCCTGGACCAGGCGGACGTCATCTGGGAGCAGGTCGTCGAGGGCGGGATCAGCCGCTTCGTCGCGGTCTACCAGTCGCAGGTCCCGGCCGAGGTCGGTCCGATCCGGTCGGTCCGCCCGATGGACCCCGCGATCGCCGCGCCCCTGCACGGCCTGATCGCGTTCTCGGGTGGTCAGCAGCCCTTCGTGCAGTCCCTGAAGAACGCGGGCCTGCAGATCGTCAGCATGGATGCCGGTGCCGCGGGCTTCTACCGCAAGAAGGGTGTCGGGCCGGCGCCGCACAACGTGTACGGCACGCCCCAGACGTTCTGGGACCAGGCCGACGCCGACCACTCCGCCGTCCCGCCCACGCAGTTCGTCATGGCGAAGACCCTCGAGAAGGCCAGCGCGGTCGTCGCGGGCGCCCCGGCGTCGACGGTGGCCGTGCGTCTCTCCGGCTACTCGCGGCCGACGTGGACCTGGGACGCGGGCACGGGGACGTGGCTCCGGGCGGAGGGGACCGCGCCGGCGATGCTGCGGTCGGGTGCGCGGATCGCCGCGACGAACGTCGTGACGCTGAAGGTGCGGCTGGTCGACTCCGGCACCAAGGACCCGGCAGGCAACCCGGTTCCCGAGACGGTGCTCGACGGCTCGGGGGACGCGACGGTGTCGAGCGGCGGCAGGACGGTGTCGGGAACGTGGTCGAAGGCAGGGACCGACGCGGTGCTCACGCTCGCGGCGGCGGACGGCTCGGTGCTGACGCTCGCGCCCGGGACCACCTGGGTGGAGCTGGTCCCGACCGACTCGGGCTCGGTGACGATCAGCTGAGACGGCCCGGGCTCCCCGGCGTGGGAGCGGTGGCGTGGCAGCCTGGTCCGGTGCAGGTGGACGACGGGGGAACGCGATGACGACGACACGACGACCGGTGCGGGGCGCGGCCGCTGCGCTGCTCGCAGCCCTGGCCCTGGCGGTCGCGGCCTGCAGCGCGCCGCAGGCGGAGCAGCAGGAGCCGCCCGCCCCGGTCACGCAGGGGCCGACGATCGCGCCGGACAAGGCGCCCGCGCCCGTGCCGGTCGTCCCGCCGACCTGGCCGCTGACGGGCGTCGCGGGGGAGCCGGCGGTGCGACCGTCGCTCGCGGTGAAGATCGAGAACACCGCCGTGGCCCGCCCGCAGACCGGGCTGGAGCAGGCGGACGTCGTCTGGGAGACCATCGTCGAGTTCGACGTGTCCCGGTTCGTCGCGGTGTTCCACTCGCAGGTGCCCGCGGAGGTCGGGCCGATCCGCTCGGTGCGGCCGATGGACCCGGTGATCCTGGCGCCGATGCACGGGCTCCTCGCGTTCTCGGGCGGCCAGCCGGGCATCCTCGCCCTGGTCGCCGCGAGCGGGGTCCAGATGATCAGCCACGACGCGGGCGCACCGGGGATGTACCGGACCAGGGACCGCGCGGCGCCGCACAACGTGTACGGCACCCCGGCGACCTTCTGGGGCCTGGCCGACGCCGACCACCAGGCATCGCCCGGCGAGCAGTTCACGTTCGCCCGCAGCGCCGACCGTTCGGCCGCGGCCGTGGCCGGGACGCCGGCGAGCACCCTCGCGTTCCGGCTCTCGCCGGCGTCCAGCCCGACCTGGACGTGGGACGCCGCCAGCGGCACGTGGCTGCGGTCGGAGGGGGCCACGCCCGCGACCGCCCGCAGCGGCGCGCGGCTGTCCGCGGTCAACGTCGTGTCGATCACCGCCGACCACCCGAACACGGCCTTCGGTGCCCAGGGCGGGGCGCCCGTGCCCACCTACACCCTGGTCGGCTCGGGCGACGGGGTCGTCGCGACGGGCGGCAGGACGGTCCCGGTCCGGTGGCAGAAGGACTCCGACGCGGCACCGTTGCGCCTGTTCACGGCGGACGGGAAGCCCGCGGACCTGGCGCCCGGGAACACGTGGGTCGAGCTGGTGCCGGCGGGGACGGGTTCCCTCACCATCGGCTGAGCACGACCGGTTGTCCGCCCAGGGGATGATCTCCGCGGGCCGGTTGGCCACCCCCGGTGGGGACGGGGAGGGGCCCTCGGGTCGATGCCGTGCGGCGGGTGCACGGGCGACGCTGGACGCATGACAGCTCTCACCCCCCACCGCCCCGCACCTGTCGAGCACGACGTCCGGTCCCTCCGTGCCGTCGTGGTCTCCGCCGTCGTGCTCGTCGCGCTGCTCGTCGGTGCGGCGGGCGTCCTCGGCTCCGTCGTCGACCTCGCCGGCTGGGCCGTGTCCGGCAGCTAGTACGCGTACGGGAAGCCGGACCAGTCGGGCTCCCGGCGCTGCAGGAACGCGTCGCGCCCTTCGACGGCCTCGTCGGTCATGTACGCGAGACGGGTCGCCTCCCCGGCGAAGACCTGCTGCCCGGCCAGGCCGTCGTCCGCCAGGTTGAACGCGAACTTGAGCATGCGGACGGCCTGCGGCGACTTGGTCGCGATGATCCGCGCGTACTCCAGGCCCGCGTCCTCGAGCTGCGCATGGTCGACCACGTCGTTGACCGCCCCCCACGCGAGCGCCTGCTCCGCGGAGTACTCGCGGGCCAGGAAGAAGATCTCGCGGGCCCGCTTCTGGCCCACCTGCCGGGCCAGGAGCGCGGAGCCGTACCCGCCGTCGAACGAGCCCACGTTGGCGTCGGTCTGCATGAACCGGGCGTGCTCGCGGCTGGCGATGCTGAGGTCGGCGACGACGTGCAGCGAGTGGCCGCCACCCGCCGCCCAGCCGTTCACGAGCGCGACGACGACCTTCGGCATGGTCCGGACGAGCCGCTGCACCTCGAGGATGTGCAGGCGGCCCGCCCGCGCCGGGTCGACGTCCTGCGCGGTGTCGCCCGACGCGTACTGGTAGCCGGACCGGCCGCGGATGCGCTGGTCGCCGCCCGAGCAGAACGCCCAGACGCCGTCCTTGGGGCTGGGGCCGTTGCCCGTGAGCAGGACCGTGCCAACGTCGGAGGTGGTGCGCGCGTGGTCGAGGACCCGGTACAGCTCGTCGACCGTGTGCGGCCGGAACGCGTTGCGGACCTCGGGACGGTCGAACGCGACGCGGACGACGGGCAGGTCGCGGGCGACGGCTCCGCCGGCCTCCTGCGCCGGGTCGGGCCGGGCGAACCCCCGGTGGTAGGTCAGGTCCGTGAGGTCGTCGAAGCCGTCGACCGTGCGCCAGCGCGTCGGGTCGAACGTGTCGGAGACGGAGGCCGGCAGCTCGGGGGTCACGGCCGCAGCCTAACCGCGCGGAGCATTTCTGGTACGCTCGTACCAGAAACGTGCGCGGGACGGCGGGGACTGCCACCCGGCGCGCACGGACGGAAGAGTGGTGCACCACCATGGCCTGGATCGTCCTCGTCCTGTCCGGCGTCCTGGAGGCCGGCTGGGCGCTCAGCCTCAAGGCGTCCGACGGCTTCACCAGGCTCTGGCCCAGCGTCCTGTTCGTCGTCCTGCTCGTCGCGTCCATGGGCGGGCTGGCCTGGGCGCTGAAGACGCTGCCGGTGGGCGTCGCGTACGGCGTGTGGGTCGGCATCGGGGCGGCCGTCACGGCCGTGCTGGCGATCCTCGTGTTCCACGAGCCCGTCTCCGTGCTGAAGATCGTCTCTCTCCTCCTGATCATCGCCGGCGTCGTCGGGCTGAACCTCTCGTCGTCGAGCGCGCATTGACGGGCGAGCGGGCCGTCCGCGCCAAGGGTGCGCGACGACGCGACGAGCTCGCGCACGCCGCCGCGGCGCTCGCCCTGCGCGACGGGCCCGGTGCGCTCACGCACCGCCGCGTCGCCGCCGAGGCCGGGGCCTCGCTCTCGGCGACCACCTACTACTTCGCGTCGCTCGACGACCTCGCGGCGGCCGCCGGGCGTGCGCTCGCCGACGAGTGGGCCGCCCACGCACGTGCCGCCCTCGCGGCGGCACCCGCCGAGACCGTCCAGCAGGACCAGGCCGCCGCGGCACGGGTGCTGGTCGACGCGGTCCTGCCCGCCGGGGACGACCAGCAGGTGCGCAGCCACTACGAGCACCTGCTCGGGGCCGGTCGGAACGCGGCCCTCGCCGCCGCGTTCGCCACCGGGCGCGGGGTGGTCGACACGGTCCTGGGCGAGCTCGTCGCCCGCGTCGGGGCGCCCACGTCGGCGGCGGTCACCACCGCGATCGTCGACGGGGCGGTCGTGACGGCGCTGACCGAGCTCCGGCCGGTCCGTGAGACCGCGCGGGCGCTGCTCGTCGACGCGTGGGGCGGCTGAGTCGGCCGTACCCTGACGACGTGCCGTACAACCCCGCTGACCTGCACGTCTGGTCGCTGCCGCTCCGGACGCGGTTCCGTGGGCTGACCGTCCGCGACGGCCTGCTCGTGCGCGGCGCGGCCGGCTGGGCGGAGTTCAGCCCGTTCTGGGACTACGACGCCGCCGAGTCGGCGACGTGGTGGCGCGCCGCCCGCGAGGCGGCCGACACGGGCTGGCCCGCACC
Organism: Cellulomonas terrae; assembly: GCF_007990265.1. GTDB lineage: Bacteria > Actinomycetota > Actinomycetes > Actinomycetales > Cellulomonadaceae > Cellulomonas > Cellulomonas terrae. The sequence continues at coordinate 314,006 of NZ_BJWH01000001.1, read as the reverse complement.
GGTCCGGACCCGGGTCCCGGTCAACGTCACCGTCCCCGCGGTCGACGCCGAGGCCGCCCACCGCATCGTGCGCGAGTCGGGCGGGTGCCGGACGGCCAAGGTCAAGGTCGCCGAGCCGGGCCAGTCGCTCGGCGACGAGATCGCCCGCCTCGAGGCCGTCCGCGACGCGCTCGGACCCGGCGGTGCGATCCGCGTGGACGCCAACGCCGCGTGGGACGTGGACACCGCCGTCACCCGCCTGGTGGCGCTCGACCGGGCGGCCGGCGGGCTCGAGTACGCGGAGCAGCCGGTCCCCGGCGTCGACGGCCTCGCGACCCTGCGCCGGCGCACGCACGTGCCGATCGCGGCCGACGAGTCGATCCGTCGGGCCGACGACCCGCTCGCGGTCGCGCGCGCGCACGCCGCGGACGTCGTCGTGCTCAAGGTCCAGCCGCTCGGTGGCGTGCGCGCGTGCCTCGAGCTCGCCGAGCGCATCGGGCTGCCGGTCGTGGTCTCGTCGGCGCTCGAGTCGTCCGTGGGCCTCGCGGCCGGGATCGCGCTCGCGGCCGCTCTCCCGGAGCTGCCCTACGCGTGCGGTCTGGCTACCGCGCAGCTGCTGCACCACGATCTCGTGGCCCACCCGTTCCGGCCCGTCGACGGAGCGCTCGACGTCCGCCGGCCCGACCCCGACCCGGACCTGCTGGCCGCCGCGGCCGCACCGGACGACCTGAGAGCCCGCTGGGTCGCACGGCTCGCCGACGTCGAGGCTCGGGCATGATGGCGGGCGTGACGCCGCCGCCCCTCGATCCCGACCCGGCGACGACGGCGGCCAGGGTGCTCGTCCAGGCCCTCGCCGCCCTGGGGGTCGAGGACGTCGTGCTCGCCCCCGGCTCGCGCAGCGCCCCGCTGGCCTACGCGCTCGCGGACGCCGCCCGTCCCGACGACGAACGTCCCGCCGGTGCGCCGCGGCTGCGCCTGCACGTGCGGGTGGACGAGCGGTCCGCCGCGTTCCTCGCCGTCGGCCTCGTGCGCGCGTCCGCGCACGGGCCGGGGGACCAGCTGCACGCACCGCGACCGGTCGCGGTGGTCACCACCTCGGGGACCGCCGTCGCCAACCTGCACCCCGCCGTCCTGGAGGCGCACCACAGCGGGCTGCCCCTGGTCCTGCTCACCGCGGACCGGCCCCACGAGCTGCGCGGCACGGGCGCCAACCAGACCACCGACCAGGTCGGCATCTTCGCCGGCGCGGTCCGGCTCATGGTCGATGTCCCCGCCCCCGTCGGTCTGCCCGACGAGGCCCGCGGCGTGCGTCGCACCGTCTCGCGTGCCGTGGCCGCCGCGACGGGTGCCCGGACCGGCGACCCCGGACCCGTGCACCTCGACCTGGCGTTCCGGGAGCCGCTCGTGCCGAGCGGTGCGCCGTGGCCGGAGCCGTCGACCGCCGGCCTCACGCTCGTGCAGACCCGGCACGTGGCACCGGCCGCCACCACGGGTGCCCTGCCGACCGTGGACCCCACCGCTCCGGCGCGTCGTGGGGGAGTGGCGACCGTGCTCGTCGCCGGGGACGGAGCCGGCCCCACCGCACGACGGCTGGCCGAGGTCAACGGGTGGCCGCTGCTCGCGGAGCCCTCGTCGGGTGCCCGGGGTGGCGCGCACGCGATCGCGGCGTACCGCCTCCTGCTGGGGCACCCCCGGCTGGGTGGGGCGGTCCGCCGGGTCGTCGTGCTCGGTCGGCCCACGCTGTCCCGACCGGTGCAGCAGCTGCTCGCCCGGCAGGACGTCGAGGTCGTCGTGATCGCCCCGCGGGGCCGGGACTGGCCGGACGCCGCGCGGAACGCGACCGACGTCCTGCTCGACCCGCCCGCGCGCATGCGCCAGGGCCGGATGCCCGCACCGGCCGGCTGGCTGGACGCGTGGCGGACCGCCGACGCGGCCGCGGGAGCCGCGATCGACGAGGTGCTCGACGGGCTCGACGCCGGCCGACGATCGCGCAGCGGCACCCGGGTGACCGGTCCGGCGCTCGCGCGCGTGGTCGCCCAGGTGACCGGTGCGGGCGACGCGCTGGTGGTCGGCTCCTCGAACCCGGTGCGTGACCTCGACCTGGTCGCGCGGTGGGACACCCCGCCGGTGGTCCTGGCCAACCGCGGCCTCGCGGGCATCGACGGCACGGTCTCCACGGCCGTCGGCGCGGCGCTCGGGATGCCGGACCATCGCGTCCGCGCGCTGCTGGGCGACCTGACGTTCCTGCACGACGTCGGGGGTCTGCTGCGCGGCCCGCTCGAGGCTGCCGTGCACCTGCAGCTGATCGTGGCGAACGACGACGGCGGGTCGATCTTCGCGACGCTCGAACCGGGAGAGGCCGACCGGGCGGACGTGTTCGAGCGGGTGTTCGGCACGCCGCACGGCGCGGACCTCGCCGCGCTGTGCGCGGGCTACGGCGTCCGGCACACCCGGGTCAGCGACGTCGACGGGCTGCTGCCCGCGCTCGCGGCACCGGGCCCGGGGCTGAGCGTCGTGGAGGTCCGGGTCGACCGCGCCGGGCGCCGAGCCCTGGGCGAGCGGCTCACCGCAGAGGTGTCCGCTGCCGCCGAGGCCGCGCTGGTCGGCTGAGGTCCACGCGAAACTCGCAGCCAATTCCCAGGTTCTGCGAAGCCTCCCTCCAGTCCGGCCCGGTGTGATGTACCTCGACCAAGGAGGGCACACCGATGACGACCACCCCGGAGAACGGCGCGAGCAACGCTGCCGACCAGAACCCCCAGACGCACCCGACCCAGCCGCTGCCGCCCGTGGGCGCGACGCAGCCGCTGCCGGTCCACCAGACGCAGCCGCTGCCGGCCGCTCCGGCGCAGGCGCACCCGACCAACCCGTTCACGCCGCCGCACCCGGCCGCTCCCGCGGACCAGCGCGCCGCGTACGAGGCCGCCCAGCGCGCCGCGGCCCAGCAGCACGCCGTTGCACAGCAGCAGTACGCCGCCGCGCAGCAGCAGTACGCCGCGCAGCAGCCGGTGCACACGGACCAGTTCGAGGCCGTCCGCCGCGCCCAGTGGGAGGCCGCCCAGCGCGCCGCCACCCACGCCCCGGCAGCGCAGCCCCAGCCCGTGCTGGCGGGCCAGCCCACGCCCCAGGGCGACGTCCCGACGCAGCGCAGGCGCAGCATCTGGCTCCCCGTGACCGGTGCGGCCGCCGCCGCGGCGATCGTCGCCGCCGTCGCCACCGCGGGCCTGACGCACTCGCTGTCCGACGGCCCCGCCTCGGACGAGCGTCCCGCCTCGCTCGCCGAGATCGGCCAGTCGAGCAACGACACCGTGCCGGTCGCCGGTTCGACCTCGGAGGACCCGAACTGGGAGGCCGTCGCGAAGGCGGTCCAGCAGTCGGTCGTCGCGATCCAGGTCAGCAGCGGCAACGGAGGCGGCTCGCAGGGTTCCGGCGTCATCATCGACGACGAGGGCCACATCGTCACCAACAACCACGTCGTCGCCGGCGCGGACGGCGACGTGCAGGTCACACTGACGGACGGGCGCCTGTTCGAGGCCTCCATCGTCGGTCTCGACCCGACGACCGACCTCGCCGTCATCAAGCTCAAGGACGTCCCGGACGACCTGAAGCCGTCGGCCCTGGGCGACTCGTCCGAGGTCATCGTCGGTCAGCCGGTCATGGCCGTCGGCAACCCCCTCGGTCTGGCCAACACGGTCACGACGGGCATCGTCTCCGCGGTCGACCGCCCCGTCTCGACGGCCGGCGACGGCGGCGGCGAGGGCACGGTCACGAACGCGATCCAGATCGACGCGGCCGTGAACCCCGGCAACTCCGGCGGTCCGCTGTTCGACGCGAGCGGCAAGGTCATCGGCATCAACTCGTCGATCGCCACGCTGTCCAGCGAGTCAGGCTCGATCGGTCTCGGCTTCGCCATCCCCGTCGACCTGGTCAAGAACATCGCCGCCCAGCTGGTCGAGGACGGCACCGCAGAGCACGCGTTCCTCGGGGTGGGCCTGTCCGACGGGACGGCGTCGGCCGACGGCGTCACGCGACGCGGCGCGGTCGTGGAGTCCGTCTCCGACGGGTCGCCCGCCGCGAAGGCCGAGCTGCAGGTCAAGGACACCATCGTCGCGATCGACGGCAAGGCCGTCGGCGGCGCCGAGTCCCTCACCGCCTACGTGCGGGCGCTCGCGTCCGGCGCGGACAGCACCCTGACCGTGGTCCGCGACGGCAAGACCCTCGAGGTCGACGTCACGCTCGCGACGCGGCCGGAGAACGTCCAGCAGGAGCAGCCGCAGCAGGGCGGGCAGGCTCCCGACGACCAGCAGGGTGGCTCCGGCATCCCCGACGGCATGACCCCGGAGCAGCTGTGGGAGTGGTTCCAGCAGCAGGGCGGCCAGGGCTGAGCCCCGTCGTCACCCCCTGACAGCCGGCGGCCGCCGGGTCATCGTCCCCCCACGGACCCCGGCCGTCGGCACGCACGAGCGGCTCGTCCCCGAGCCGTGCACGCGTCCCGGCCGGGACGTCAGCCGAGGCTGGCGTCCCGGCCGAGCGCGTACCGCATGGGGACCAGCTTGGCCTCGGACTCCGCGAGCTCGGCGGCCGGGTCGGACGCGGCGACGACGCCGCAGCCGGCGAACAGCCGGACCCGCCGCGGGTCGTCGGGGTCGATCGCCGCGGACCGCAGGGCGATGCCCCACTCGCCGTCCCCGTCGGCCCCGAACCAGCCGACGGGTCCCGCGTACCGGGCGCGGTCCATGCCCTCGATGCTCCGGATGAGCTCGCGCGCCGCGACCGTCGGGGTGCCGCAGACCGCGGCGGTCGGGTGCAGCGCCGCGGCGAGCGCGAGCGAGGAGGGGTGCGCGGCGTCGCCCCCGGGCGAGCTGAGCACGCCGGTGACGTCGGACGCGAGGTGCAGGACGTTGGGCAGGTGCAGCACGAACGGGACGTCGGGCACGTTGGTCGAGGAGCAGAACGGCTCCAGGGCGTGCGCCACCGACGTCACCGCGTACTCGTGCTCCTCGAGGTCCTTCGACGAGTGCGCGAGGATCGCCGCCCGGGCCAGGTCCGCGGCGTCGTCGCCGGTGCGCCGGATGGTCCCCGCGAGCACGCGTGAGGTGACCAGACCCTTCTCGGACCGGACCAGGAGCTCCGGCGTCGCGCCGACGAGGCCGTCGACGCTGAACGTCCAGCACGACGGGTACTCGGTGGCGAGCCGCTCCAGGGCCCACCGCACGTCGACGGGGTGCTCGGCGCGCGCGAGCACGTCGCGGGCGAGCACGACCTTCTCCACGTCGCCCGACCGGATGGCGGCGATGCCGCGGGCGACGACGTCGCGCCAGCCGTCGGCGCTGACGGCGCCGTCGGTGTAGGCGACCGCGCCGGGGTCGACGGGCGGCACGCGGGGGCCGACGACGTCGGACAGCCGCGGTGCGGGGTGCAGCCGGGCGCCGGTGGTGATAGTCGTCAGCCACGAGCGACCGCCGCGGCGGCCCACGACGACCTTCGGGACGACGATCACCCCGCCGGCGGCGGACCGCTCGTCGAACGCGAACGAGCCGAACGCGACCGGTCCGCTGCCGGGCACCTGGACCTCGTCGCGGACGATCGCGCGGGCGAGGACGTCCTGCCAGGCGCGCTCGGCGTCGGCGAACCGGTCGGCACCGCCCACCTCGACACGCAGGGTCTCGCCCCACGCGACGAGGCCGTCGCCGCGGCGGACCCAGGCCAGCGGGCGCTCGGTCGGCAGGAGGTCGAGGAGGTCGTGCGGATCCACCGCTGCGGTGTCGCCCAGGTCGTCGAGCGCGACCGTCCGGACGAGGAGCGGCTGGGGGACGACGTCCGCGGGGGCGGAGGGCTGCGTGCTCATCGCTTCCAGCGTAGGCCTCGACGCGGGGTCCGCCCTGTCGAAGAGGCGCTGCGGACCTGCGACGATGGACACATGTCCCGCGCCTCCCTCGACAAGGACCCTCAGGACGTCGCCGCCATGTTCGACGCGGTGGCCCACCGCTACGACCGGACCAACGACGTCATCTCCCTCGGCCAGGACCGTGCGTGGCGACGGGCGACGCTCAAGGCGCTCGACGCGCAGCCCGGCGAGACGGTGCTGGACCTGGCCGCCGGGACGGGCACCTCGTCGGAGCCCATGGCGGACGCCGGGGTGCGGGTGGTCGCGTGCGACCTGTCCGTGGGGATGCTCGACGTCGGCAAGCGCCGCCGGCCGGACCTCGCGTTCGTCGCGGGGGACGCCCTGCACCTGCCGTTCGCCGACGCGTCGTTCGACGCGGTGACGATGTCGTTCGGGCTGCGCAACGTCAAGGACGTCGACGCCGCCCTGGACGAGCTGCTGCGCGTGACGAAGCCGGGCGGCCGGCTGGTCGTCTGCGAGTTCTCCCGGCCGACGTTCAAGCCGTTCCGGGCCGTCTACCAGAACTACCTCATGCGGGCGCTGCCGCCCGTCGCGCGCGCGGTGTCCAAGGAGCCGGACGCGTACGTGTACCTCGCCGAGTCGATCCGCGAGTGGCCGGACCAGCACACGCTGGGTCTGCGCATCAAGCACGCCGGCTGGGAGCACGTGGCGTACCGGAACCTGTCCGGCGGCATCGTGGCCCTGCACCGAGGCACCCGCCCTCTGGGGTGACACGTGTCTGTGTTGTCGCGGATGCCGTGGCGAATCGGATGTGCGGGGGGTGGTAACCCCCGTGTGACCGCGTGAAGGCGGATGAAGACAGCTCTTTACCGCTCATGGACGCTTGTCCTGCTTCCGACGCACCAGCCAAGCCGGCGCGCAGCCCGGCCACGGCTACGGGAGGCATGGATCATGCGCAAGACGACGAAGGGCGCCATCGCAGTAGGCGCAGGAGTGGCGCTGCTGCTGGGCGGCGCGGGCACGATGGCGGCCTGGCGCGTCAGCACCGGGGTGGGCGCCGGGACCAGCGTGACGTCCGGCAAGCTCGCCGTGGTGGCGAAGACCGACGCGACCGGCTCGCCGGTGTGGTCCTGGACGAACCCCGCCACGACGCCCGCGTTCTCCGCGACGACGTCGCGGATCGTCCCGGGTGACTCGGTGACGCGGAGCCAGGTCTTCACGGTGACCGCCCGCGGCGACCACCTGTCGTTCACCGGTGCCCTCGACGTGGCCCCCGCGGTCACCGGGGACCCGACGCTGGTGGCGAAGCTCGCCGCCGGCACCACGACCACGATCTCGGTCGTCGGGACGCCCCCCACCGGGGTCACCGGCAGCGGGACGAACACGATCACCGTCGCGTCGGGCTCCGCCGCCACGGCCGACCTGGTCTTCGACGTCAAGGTCACCTCGGTCGTCAGCTGGGCCGCCGGCACCGCCGGGTCGGACGCTGCCGACACGATGAACCAGACGGTCAACCTGGCTGCTGCCAACCTCGTCCTGACGCAGAGCTGACCAGCACCTCACCATGCGCGCCCGCCTGATCGCCGTCGTGGCCGCGGGGCTCCTCTTCGTAGGGAGCTCCGCGGCCTACGGCGCGTGGTCGCAGGGCGCGCAGGTCGGCTCGGGGGGGCCGGTCGTGACCGGGACGTTCGACCTGAGCGCGACCTGGCTGCCGGCTCAGACGCTCAGCCTCACGGGGATGTACCCGTCCGAGAAGCGCACCGGCGTCCTGCAGCTCTCCCGGGTGGGCAACGGACGATGGGTGTACCGGGTGGGCGCCGCGACGGTCGGCGGCGGCACCGTGACGGTGTACGCCGGACCGGCGTGCAGCGGCGCCCCGCTGACGTTGCCGTTCGCCCAGGCGACCGTGCAGGCCGGCACGGCGACGCCGCAGCACTGCGTCGAGGTCACCGCGAGCGCCACGCTCGCACCCGGCCAGGCAGTGACCCTCTCGATCCCGGTCACCGCCGAGAGCCGATCGACCAATTGATGCGAGCCGGACGGCCGCACGACGAGAGGGGGGTGGTCCGGATGCCCGGGACCCGCGTCACGCGAACGCGTGTCGTCGCCGTCGTCGTGACGACCCTCTCGCTCCTGCTCGTCGGGTCGGGCGCCGCCTGGGCGTACTGGGTGGCCACCCGCACGGTCACGGTCACCGGTGCGGCCGCCACGGCTCCGGTCCCCGTCATCACGGCGACCTGCGAACCGGGGCTCAGCTTCCAGAACGACCCGGTGGTCGTCTCGTGGCCGGCGATCCCGCTCCCGCCGGGCGCCACCCAGGTGCGGTACCGCGCGACGTTCGTCAACTCGTCGGGCACCGCCCTCTCCTTCCCGACCGCCGGGGACACGACCGCCACCTCCGTCACGGTCAACGCGACGCAGCTCGGCCCGACCGCGGACCGGACGAAGGTCCAGACGATCACCGTGCAGGCGTTCTACGTGTTCCCCGGGACGACGTGGACGTCGGCCCCGTCGGCGCCCAGGACGGCGCAGGGGCAGGCCACGTTCTTCGGCTTCGTGGACATGTACTGCTGATGGACACCGCGACCGCGCCCGAGGCACGCACCCCTCGCCTCCTGGACCACGTCTGGTCGGGGTTCTCGTCGTTCGCGCTGGTGGCGATCGTCCTCGTGGCCCTCGGGATGATCGTGGTGCCGCTGGCCATCGGTGCCACCCCGTTCACCGTGCTCACCGGGAGCATGGAGCCTTCGATGCCGCCCGGCTCGCTCGTCGTCACACGGCCGGTCGACCCCGACACCATCGACATCGGCGACGTGGTGACCTACCAGCTGCGCTCCAACGAGCCCGAGGTCGTGACGCACCGCGTCGTCGGCGTGGGGTTCGGGACCGGGGGCGAGCGGGTGTTCGTGACCCGGGGCGACGCCAACGACGTCAACGACGAGCCGGTGCGTGCCGTCCAGGTGCGTGGCGTCGTCGCGTACCACCTGCCCTACCTCGGGCACCTGAACACCTGGGTCGGCATGAACCGTCCCGGCTGGCTGCTCAAGGCGGTCGCAGGCGCTCTCATCCTCTACGGCGTGGTGCTGGTGGCCGGCGGGGTGCGCGACCGGCTCCGTAGGAAGCAGGGCGGCGTCGAGCAGGCGGAGGCTCCGGGCGAGCAGGCCGCCGATCTCGGGCCCGACCTGCGGGCCGGTCTCGACGACGTGCTCGAGGTGCCGCCGCGGCCCACCCCGCGCCGGCCGCAGGGCGCCCTCGTGGCGGTGGTCGCCGTGGCCGGGATCCTCCTCGCCCTCTCCCTGGTGGGCAGGCGGTCCCGGTGATCGGCCGGCGGGCCGCCGCCCTGCTGAGCGCCGGGCTGCTCGCCGGCCTCCTGACGGCGCTCCCGGCCGGACCGGCGTACGCGGCCGACCCGCTCGAGGTGTCGCTCGACGGGACGACCTGGACGGCGTCCCTCCCGACGCGACTGTTCCCGTCGCCCGGCGTCATCGTCCCCGGTGACGTCCTCACTTCCGTCCTGTGGGTGCGCAACGGCTCGGGCGATCCGGCGCGCGTCGACCTCGAGGTCGCCGACGACCTGGGCGTCGGCCCGGGGTCGCTCGCGGCCGACCTCTCGCTGGTCATCGACGGCACGCCGGCGCCCGGCGGCACCAGCTGGCACGGGCCGGACCTGGCGCCCGGCGCCGTCGCGCGGATCCCGCTGGTCGTGACCTTCGCCGCGTCGTCGCAGTCGGTCTCGCAGGAGAGCGTCGCGGCAGTGCTGGACTCGGTCACGCTCGTCCAGACGGGCGTGGGCCCCGCACCGACGCCGACGCCTCGACAGACGCCACAGACGCCACCGACGACCTCCGCGCGCGGTGGTCTCGCGCACACCGGTGCGGACCTCGGGGGTGCCCTGGGCGTCGCCTCCGCCGCGGTCGGGGCGGGCTTCCTCCTGCTCCTCGCCGCCCGCCGGCGCGCACGCCGCGCCGAGTCCTGAGCCGTCCGTCACCCCCGCCAGGGTGGACGGGTGTCCGCATGCGCCGCCCGGGTGAACAATGGGCGTCGACCGCCCCGTCGTGGCGGTTCCGTCACGCGCTCGACCGGGTGATCACGCCACGTCCTGGACACGCTGCCACGAGGTTAGGAAAGCCTTCGCAGACAGCCCATGTGGCGCTCGTTACACTCGCCGAGAGCAGTACGTGAACAACGTCACAAGTGGGGTCAGTGGTGGTGGGAGCTACGCACGATGACGCGGACGTCATCGTCGTGGGCGCAGGCCCGGCCGGGTCTGCCGCCGCGTTCCACTGTGCCTCCGCGGGCCTGGACGTGCTGCTCCTGGAGAAGTCGGAGTTCCCGCGGGACAAGGTCTGCGGGGACGGTCTGACGCCGCGCGCGGTCGCCGAGCTGGTGCGGATGGGTCTGCCCGTCCGGGAGCAGGACGGCTGGATCCGCAACGTCGGCCTGCGGGTGATCGGGGGAGGTCACCGCCTCGAGCTCGCGTGGCCGGAGCTGTCCAGCTACCCGTCGTACGGGCTCGCGAAGTCCCGGATGTCGCTGGACCACACCCTCGCGGAGCACGCGCGTGCCGCGGGCGCCAAGCTGCAGGAGCGCACCACCGTCACGGGACCCGTGCGCGACGAGCGTTCGGGCCGGGTGGTGGGCGTGCACGCGAAGGTCGACGGCGAGACGGTCACGTACCGCGCGCCGGTGGTCATCGCGGCCGACGGGGTCTCCGCGCGGCTCGCCACGGGGATGGGTCTGGAGAAGCGGATGGACCGCCCCATGGGCGTCGCGGTCCGCACCTACTTCCGGACGCCGCGGCACGACGACCCGTGGATGGAGAGCCACCTCGAGCTCCGTGACGCCGCCGGCGGGCTCATGCCCGGCTACGGCTGGATCTTCTCGCTCGGCGACGGCACGGCCAACGTGGGCCTGGGATCGGTGTCCTCGACGGCCGCGGCCACGAAGGTCGACTACAAGAAGCTGTTCGCCACGTGGATGGCCAACGCGCCCTCCGAGTGGGAGTTCACGCCCGACAACCAGGTGGGCCCCGTCAAGGGCGCGGCCCTGCCGATGGGCTTCAACCGCGGGCCGCTGTACGGCAACGGGCTCCTGCTCGCGGGCGACTCCGCCGGGATGATCAGCCCGTTCAACGGCGAGGGCATCGCGTACGGGCTCCAGGCGGGACGCGTCGCGGCCGACGCGATCGCCCAGGGGCTCAGCCGCGGCACCGCGGCCGGACGGGAGCGGGCGTTCGCCACCTACGAGCGCCGCATGAAGGACGACCTGGGCGGCTACTACACGCTCGGCCGGGTGTTCGTGCGGCTGATCGAGCACCCCGAGGTCATGCGGGTGTGCACGCGCTACGGGCTGCCCCGACCACTGGTGATGAAGTTCGTCCTCAAGCTCCTGTCCGACTGCTACGAGCCGAAGGGCGGTGACCTGGTGGACCGGGTCATCGCCGGCCTGGCCCGGATCGCCCCCGCAGCATGACCCCCGACCACAACGAAGTGGAGTGACGCGCGATGGACAACCCGTACGTCCCGCTGCTCTTCCTCATGGGCATCGCCGCCGTCCTCGCCCTCGGGGGCGTCGGCTCGAGCGTGATCCTGGGACCCAAGCGGTACAACCGCGCCAAGCTCGAGGCGTACGAGTGCGGCATCGAGCCCACCCCGCACGCCATCGGCGGCGGCCGGTTCCCGATCAAGTACTACCTGGTCGCGATGACCTTCATCATCTTCGACATCGAGGTGGTGTTCCTCTACCCGTGGGCCGTCAGCTTCGCGGAGCTGGCCCTGTTCGGTCTCGTCGCGATGATCGCGTTCCTGGTGCTCATCACCGTCCCGTTCGTCTACGAGTGGAAGCGCGGCGGGTTCGAGTGGGACTGACGCCGGCCCTTCCGCAGGAGGTTTGAGATGGGCATCGAAGAGGCACCCTCGGGGTTCCTGCTGACGACGGTCGAGGACATCGTCGGCTACTTCCGCAAGGGTTCGCTGTGGCCCGTGACGTTCGGCCTGGCCTGCTGCGCCATCGAGATGATGGCCGCGGGCGCCCCCAGGTACGACCTCTCCCGGTTCGGCATGGAGGTGTTCCGGGCGTCGCCGCGCCAGGCGGACCTCATGATCGTCGCGGGCCGCGTGAGCCAGAAGATGGCGCCCGTCGTGCGTCAGGTGTACGACCAGATGTCCGAGCCCAAGTGGGTGCTCTCCATGGGCGTCTGCGCGAGCTCCGGCGGCATGTTCAACAACTACGCGATCGTGCAGGGCGTCGACCACATCGTCCCGGTCGACATCTACCTGCCCGGCTGCCCGCCGCGTCCGGAGATGCTGATCAACGCCATCCTGGCGCTGCACGAGCAGATCCAGAACGAGCCGCTGGGCGCCAACCGCGCGGCCGCGGCCGCGGCCGCCGAGGCCGCCGCGCTGGCCGCGACGCCGACGTCGCAGATGACGGGGCTGCTGAAGTGACCGACCACAAGGCTGACGCCGCCCGGGCCGCGAAGCCGGGCGCCGGCTCGACCGAGGGGCAGACCCACACCGAGGCCGCCCTCGAGGCGGGCGCGCAGAACATCCCGGCCGACCGTCGACCGATCGAGATCGTGGACGTGCGGCGCGGCATGTTCGGCGCGAGCGGCACGGGGGACACGTCGGGCTACGGCGGGCTGGTCACCGCGATCGCGCTGCCCGGCCCGAGCGACCGGCCGTACGGCGGTTGGTTCGACGAGGTCGTCGACATCCTCGTCGAGCTCCTCGACGGGTCGGGGACGGGGTACGCGAACGCCGTCGAGTCGGTGGTCGTCGACCGCGAGGAGCTCACCCTGCACGTCGCGCGCGAGCACCTCGTCGAGGTGGCGCAGGCGCTGCGGGACGACCAGGACCTGCGGTTCGAGCTCAGCCTCGGCGTCTCGGGCGTGCACTACCCCCACGACGCCGGCCGCGAGCTGCACGCCGTCTACCACCTGGTCTCGGTGACCCACTCGCGCCGGCTCCGGCTCGAGGTCGCGGTCCCCGACTCCGACCCCCACCTGCCGTCGACGGTCTCGGTCTACCCGACCAACGACTGGCACGAGCGCGAGACGTACGACTTCTTCGGGATGATCTTCGACGGTCACCCCGCGCTGGCGCGCATCGAGATGCCCGACGACTGGCCGGGCCACCCGCAGCGCAAGGACTACCCCCTCGGCGGTATCCCGGTCGAGTACAAGGGCGCCACCATCCCGCCCCCGGACCAGCGGAGGTCGTACCGATGACCACCCAGACACCCCACAGCACGGCCCACGTCGTCGATGCGGACGCCGAGGGCGTCCCGTCGTTCGAGGCGTCGGGCGGCGACTGGTCCGACATCGCCGAGGAGGCAGCCCGCCTCGGCGAGGAGCGGATCGTCGTCAACATGGGCCCGCAGCACCCGTCGACCCACGGCGTGCTCCGGCTCATGCTCGAGATCGACGGCGAGACGGTGACCGAGGCCCGCGCGGGCATCGGCTACCTGCACACCGGCATCGAGAAGAACATGGAGTTCCGCACCTGGACCCAGGGCGTGACCTTCTGCACGCGCATGGACTACGTGGCGCCCCTGTTCCAGGAGGCCGCGTACTGCCTGGCGGTCGAGAAGCTGCTGGGCATCACGGACGACGTCCCCGAGCGGGCGACGGTCATCCGGGTGCTGATGATGGAGCTCAACCGGATCACGTCGCACCTGGTGTGCCTGGCCACGGGCGGCAACGAGCTGGGCGCGACGACGATCATGACCGTGGGCTTCACCGCCCGCGAGGAGATCCTCAAGATCTTCGAGCTGATCTCCGGGCTGCGCATGAACCACGCGTACATCCGCCCGGGCGGCGTCGCGCAGGACATCCCGCCGGGGGCGATCGACACGATCCGCGAGACCCTCGTCACCGTCCGTGGCTACTTCAAGCAGCTCGAAGACCTCATGATGGCCAACCCGATCCTGCACCTGCGCCTCAAGGACGTCGGCTACCTGGGCCTGTCCGGGTGCATGGCGCTGGGCGTCACGGGACCGGTGCTGCGGTCGGCGGGCCTGCCGTACGACGTGCGCAAGGCCAACCCGTACTGCGGCTACGAGACGTACGACTTCGACGTTCCGACCGCCGACACTGCAGATTCTTGGGGGCGTCTCGTCCTGCGCGTCGAGGAGTGCTACCAGTCGATGAGGATCGTCGAGCAGACCCTGGACCGCCTCCAGAAGATCGGCCCCGGCCCGGTCATGGTCGAGGACAAGAAGGTGGCCTGGCCTGCGCAGATGGCCATCGGCTCGGACGGCATGGGCAACTCCCTGGACCACATCCGGGAGATCATGGGCACCTCGATGGAGGCGCTGATCCACCACTTCAAGCTGGTCACCGAGGGCTTCCGCGTGCCGGCCGGCCAGGTGTTCCAGACGGTGGAGCACCCCCGCGGCGAGCTCGGCGTGCACCTGGTGTCCGACGGAGGGACGCGCCCGTACCGTGCGCACTTCCGGGACCCGTCGTTCAACAACCTGCAGGCCACGTCGATCATGTGCGAGGGCGGACAGGTGGCCGACGTCGTCGTCGCCGTCGCGTCCCTCGACCCGGTGCTGGGAGGGGTGGACCGATGAGCGTCGAGACCAGCCGGACTCACAAGACGTCGTACGACGCCGAGACGCACGCGCGGCTGACGGCCGACTCCGACGTGATCGTCGCCCGCTACCCGCAGGCGCGCTCGGCCCTGCTGCCGATGCTCCACCTGGTGCAGTCCGAGGACGGCTACGTCAGCCCGCGCGGGATCGCGTTCTGCGCGGCGCACCTGGGCCTGTCCACCGCCGAGGTGTCGGCGGTCGCGACGTTCTACACGCAGTACAAGCGGCACCCGAACGGCACGTACACGGTCGGCGTCTGCACCAACACGCTCTGCGCGATCATGGGCGGCGACGCCATCTGGGAGGACCTGTCCGACCACCTGGGCGTGGGCCACGACGAGACCACCGACGACGGGGTCATCACCCTCGAGCGCGTCGAGTGCAACGCGGCCTGCGACTACGCGCCGGTCGTGATGGTCAACTGGGAGTTCTTCGACAACCAGACGCCCGACAGCGCACGGCAGCTCGCCGACGACTTGACGGCCGGCAAGCGGGTCGTCCCGACGCGCGGCGCGGACAGCGTCTGCTCGTTCAAGGAGATGTCCCGCGTGCTCGCGGGGTTCGACGACGGGCGTGCGGACGAGGGCGTGGGCGCGGGCGTCCCGACGCTGCGCGGCGTCGAGCTGGCGCGCGCCGAGGGCTGGACCGCACCCGAGTTCCCCTCCGCGACCGCGTCCGCGGCCCCCGCCGGGGCGACCGCGCCGAAGGTCGGCGGCGAGCAGTCGAGCGCTGAGCGCCCCGCCACGACCCCGGCGGACGTCTCGCCGGCGGCCGAGCAGAAGAAGCAGTCCACCGACGACGCGAAGGAGTCGTGATGACGACGACCCTCACCCCGGTCCTCACGGACACGTGGGACGCCGACCGCTCCTGGTCGCTCGCGTCGTACGAGGACGCAGGCGGGTACCGCGGCCTGCGTCGCGCCCTGACCATGCAGGCGGCCGACGTGGTCACCATGGTCAAGGACTCGGGCCTGCGCGGCCGCGGGGGAGCGGGCTTCCCGACGGGCATGAAGTGGGGCTTCCTGCCCGCGCCCGACGGCGGACCGCGCTACCTCGTCGTCAACGCCGACGAGTCCGAGCCGGGGACCTGCAAGGACATCCCGCTCATGATGGCCAGCCCGCAGCACCTGATCGAGGGCATGATCATCACGAGCTACGCGATCGGCTGCCACCACGCGTTCCTCTACGTGCGCGGCGAGGTCCTGCACGTGTACCGCCGCCTGCTGAAGTCGATCGAGGAGGCCCGCGCGGCGGGCTACCTCGGCACGGACATCCTCGGCTCCGGGTTCGACCTGGAGATCACGCTGCACGCCGGTGCGGGTGCGTACATCTGCGGCGAGGAGACGGCGCTGCTCGACTCGCTGGAGGGCCTGCGCGGCCAGCCGCGGCTCAAGCCCCCGTTCCCCGCGGTCGCAGGCCTGTACGCGCGGCCGACGGTGGTGAACAACGTGGAGTCGATCGCGTCGGTGCCGGGCATCGTCCTGGGCGGCGCGGACTGGTTCAAGTCCATGGGCACCGAGAAGTCGACGGGGCACGGGCTGTTCTCCCTGTCCGGGCACGTGACGCGGCCGGGCCAGTACGAGGCGCCGCTGGGCATCACGCTGCGCGAGCTGCTGGAGATGGCGGGCGGCATCCGGGAGGGCCACGAGCTGAAGTTCTGGACGCCCGGTGGCTCGTCGACGCCGATCTTCACCGCCGAGCACCTCGACGTCCCGCTCGACTACGAATCGGTCGGCGCGGCGGGCTCGATGCTCGGCACGCGCGCGCTGCAGATCTTCGACGAGACCACCTCGGTGGTGCGCGCGGTGACGCGGTGGACCGAGTTCTACAAGCACGAGTCCTGCGGCAAGTGCACGCCGTGCCGCGAGGGCACGTACTGGCTGACGCAGGTGCTCCAGCGCATCGAGGCCGGCCAGGGCACGCTCGCCGACATCGACCTGCTGCTCGACCTGTGCGACAACATCCTCGGCAAGGCGTTCTGCGCGCTCGGCGACGGCGCCACCAGCCCGATCACGTCGGCGGTGCAGTACTTCCGCGACGAGTTCGTCGCCGGGACGCACACCCCCGCGGACGTCCTGTTCCCGCCGGAGCACAGCAGCCTCTTCTCGTACACGCCGAAGCACGCTCTCGTAGGGGTGCACGCATGACGATCCTGTCCTCCGGGCCGACGACCTCCCTGGTCCCCGCCGCCCCGGTCGCCGCCGCCGCGCCCGCGGGCGAGACGGTCACCTTCACGGTCGACGGCATCGAGACCGAGGTGCCCAAGGGCACCCTGGTCATCCGTGCCGCCGAGCAGCTCGGCATCCAGATCCCGCGCTTCTGCGACCACCCCCTGCTCGCCCCGGCGGGTGCCTGCCGCCAGTGCCTGGTCGAGGTCTGGGCGCCCGGTCGCGACGGCGCGCTGGCCAAGATGCCGAAGCCCCAGGCCAGCTGCACGCTCGAGGCCACGCCCGGCATGCAGGTCAAGACGCAGCACACGTCGGCCGAGGCCGACAAGGCGCAGCACGGCGTCATGGAGCTGCTGCTCATCAACCACCCGCTCGACTGCCCGGTCTGCGACAAGGGCGGCGAGTGCCCCCTGCAGAACCAGGCGATGAGCAACGGCCGCGCGAGCACCCGGTTCGTCGACGTCAAGCGCACGTTCCCCAAGCCGATCGCGATCTCGACGCAGATCCTGCTGGACCGCGAGCGCTGCATCCTGTGCCAGCGGTGCACCCGGTTCTCCGAGGAGATCGCGGGCGACGTCTTCATCGACCTGCAGAAGCGCGGGGCGAACCAGCAGATCGGCACGTTCGACACCTCGGTGCTCGGCTTCGTCGGCGAGGCGCCCCTGGGTGCCGCCGCCGAGGACACCTCGGGCCGGCCGTTCGCGTCGTACTTCTCCGGCAACACCGTGCAGATCTGCCCGGTCGGTGCCCTGACCAGTGCGGCGTACCGGTTCCGGTCGCGCCCGTTCGACCTGGTCTCCACGCCTGGCATCGCCGAGCACGACTCGCAGGGGTCGGCCATCCGCATCGACCACCGCCGCGGCGTCGTCCTGCGCCGGCTGGCGGGCGAGGACCCGACGGTCAACCAGGAGTGGATCACCGACAAGGACCGCTTCGCGTTCACGTGGCAGACCGCGCCGGACCGCATCACGACCCCGCTGGTCCGCAACGCCGACGGCGAGCTCGAGCCGGCCAGCTGGGTCGAGGCGCTCGACGTCGCCGCGGCGGGCCTGCGGGCCGCGCAGCAGCCGGACGACCCGCGCGAGACCGCGACGGGGGCCGCCGTGCTGCCCGGCGGTCGGCTCACGCTGGAGGACGCCTACGCGTACGGGAAGTTCGCGCGCGTGGCGCTCGGCACCAACGACGTCGACGGCCGGGCCCGCCCGCTCTCGGCGGAGGAGGAGACCTTCCTCGGCCACCACGTCGCCGGTCGCACGCTCGACGTCACGTTCGCGGACCTCGACCGCGCGCCCGCCGTGCTCCTCGTCGGTCTGGAGGCCGAGGAGGAGGCGGGCATCGCGTTCCTGCGCCTGCGCGACTCGGTCATCTCCCGCAAGCTCCGGGTGCTGTCCGTCGCCCCGCTGGCCAGCCGCGGCCTGGAGCGGCTCTCGGGCACGCTGCTGACCGCGGCGCCCGGGACCGAGGCGGAGGTCCTCGACGGCATCGGCACCGACCCGTCCCTGCGCGAGACCGCCGAGCTGCTCGGGACCGAGGGTGCGGTCGTCCTCGTCGGCGAGCGGCTGGCGGGTGTGCCCGGCGGCTTCTCCGCCGCGGTCCGGCTCGCGCAGCGCACCGGGGCCCGGCTCGCCTGGGTCCCGCGCCGCGTGGGCGAGCGGTCCGCGGTCGAGGCGGGCCTGCTGCCGTCGTTGCTGCCGGGCGGTCGCCCGGTGGCGGACTCCGCGGCCCGTGTCGACCTCGCGGTCACCTGGGGGGTCGAGCACCTGCCGGCCGAGCCGGGCCGATCCACCACCGAGATCCTCGCCGCGGCGCGCGCGGGCCTGCTGGGCGGCCTCGTCGTCGGTGGCCTCGAGCTCGCGGACCTGCCCGACCCGGCCATCGCCCGCGAGGCGCTCGACCGGGTCCCGTTCCTCGTCTCGCTCGAGGTCCGGCACTCGGAGGTGACCGACCGCGCGGACGTCGTCCTCCCGGTCGCGCCGCCGACCGAGAAGTCCGGCACCTTCGTCACCTGGGAGGGGCGGCCTCGCCCGTTCCCGCAGGCCCTGACCTCGCACGCGATGGCCGACCACCGCGTGCTCGACCGCCTGGCCGACGCCCTCGGGGTGGAGCTCGGGCTGCAGTCGCTCGCCTCCGTGCACGCCGAGCTGGACCAGCTGGGCGGGTGGGACGGCGCCCGCGTCGGCGCCCCCGACGTGACGGCCCCGGAGCCGCCCGCGGTGCCCGACGGGTCGGCCGTGCTGGCCACCTGGCACCAGCTGCTCGACGCCGGTCGCCTGCAGTCCGGCGAGCAGTTCCTCGCCGGGACGGCCAAGCGGCCCGTCGCGCGCATCTCCGCCGGCACGGCCGCGGCGGTCGGGGTGCAGGACGGCGGCAGCCTGAGCGTGTCGACCGACGCGGGCACGCTGACGCTGCCCGCGGTGCTGACCGACATGCCGGACCACGTGGTCTGGCTGCCGACGAACGCGGCGGGTGCGGGTGTCCGCGACGCGCTGCACGCCGACGCGGGGGCCGTCGTGCGCCTCGCCGCCGGTCCGCGAGACCTGGAGGCCCGCGCATGAGGATCCTCACCGAGGCGGTCGCGCCGGTCACGGCCGACTTCAGCGAGGACACGTGGTGGATCTGGCTGATCAAGGCCGTCGCCATCGTCGTGTTCCTGCTCACCAGCGTGCTCATCGCCATCTGGTTCGAGCGCAAGGTCGTCGCCCGCATGCAGGTGCGGCCCGGCCCGAACGTGCACGGCCCCTTCGGCCTGCTCCAGTCTCTCGCCGACGCCATGAAGCTCCTGGTGAAGGAGGACATGACGGTCAAGGCCGCGGACAAGCTGGTCTACATCGTCGCGCCGATGATCGCGGTCTTCTGCTCGCTGCTGACGTTCGCGGTCATCCCGTTCGGGCCGAACGTCAGCATGTTCGGGGTGAACACCCCGCTGCAGCTCACCGACTTCCCCGTGGCGGTGCTCTACATCCTCGCGTGCGCGGCCGTCGGGGTGTACGGGATCGTGCTCGGCGGGTGGTCCTCCGGGTCCACGTACCCGCTGCTCGGCGCGGTGCGCTCCACGGCCCAGGTGATCTCCTACGAGCTCGCGATGGGCCTCTCGCTGGTCAGCGTCTTCATCCTGGCGGGGTCGATGTCGACGTCGCAGATCGTCACGTCGCAGACCGCGGTGTGGTGGTTCCTGCCCCTGCTGCCGGCGTTCGTCATCTACATCATCTCGATGGTCGGGGAGACCAACCGCCTGCCGTTCGACCTCCCCGAGGCCGAGGGCGAGCTGGTGTCCGGGTACATGACCGAGTACTCGTCGATGAAGTTCGCGTGGTTCTTCCTCGCCGAGTACATCAACATGCTCAACGTCTCGGCCGTCGCGACCACGCTGTTCCTCGGCGGCTGGCGCGCCCCGTGGCCCATCTCGACGATCAACGACGGCATGTTCAACGAGGGCTGGTGGCCGGTCCTGTGGTTCCTGGCCAAGCTCTGGTTCTTCATGTTCGTGTTCGTGTGGATCCGGGGGTCGGTCCTGCGGTTCCGGTACGACCAGTTCATGAAGATCGGCTGGAAGCTGCTCATCCCGGCCGCACTCGTCTGGGTCGTCGCCGTCGGCGTCGTCCAGGGCGTGCGGCAGTTCTCCGGCCTGGAGCTGCGCTCGGTGCTGTTCGTGCTCGCCGGCATCGTGGTCGTCGGGCTCGTGATCTCGTTCCTCATCCCGGAGAAGAAGCAGCCGCCCGCGCCGAAGCGGCCACCCGGTCCGCAGGTGTACGACCCGTACGCCGGTGGCTACCCCGTGCCTCCGCTGCCCGGACAGGTGCTGCCGCCGTCGCCGCGCAAGCAGCGGGCCGAGGCAGCCGCCGCGGCGGCCGCAGACCAGTCGACGACCCCCCAGGTCACCCAGGAGGTGCACGGTGGCTGACCAGCGCAAGCCCGACCCGTCCGGCAAGGGCGTCCCCGCTCGCAAGCCCGCGCCGGCGCGCAAGGCCGCTCCGCCCGCGAAGGGCAAGGCGGTCGCGCCCCGCCCGTCTGCCGGCGAGGTGGCCGCGCCCGCGCCCGAGGGCTACACGTCGCTCATCGAGCCGCGCGGTGCCGTCTCCGAGTTCCTCGCTCCCGTCGGCGGGTTCGGCGTCACGCTGTCGAACATGTTCCGGCCGACGGTGACCGAGCAGTACCCGTCGGAGAAGGTGCCGGCCAAGCCGCGGTACCACGGGCGGCACCAGCTCAACCGGTACGCGGACGGCCTGGAGAAGTGCATCGGCTGCGAGCTGTGCGCCTGGGCGTGCCCCGCGGACGCGATCTACGTCGAGGGCGCCGACAACACCCCCGACAACCAGCGCTCGCCGGGGGAGCGGTACGGCAGCGTCTACCAGATCAACTACCTGCGCTGCATCTTCTGCGGCCTGTGCATCGAGGCGTGCCCGACGCGCGCCCTGACGATGACCAACGAGTACGAGCTGGCCGGTCCGACGCGTGCCGGGATGATCTGGGAGAAGGAGGACCTGCTCGCCCCGCTGCGCGCCGGGATGCTCCAGGCACCCCACCCGATGGTCGAGGGCACGACGGACACCGACTACTACCGCGGCGAGGTCACGGGCTCGACGCCGGCGCAGGTCGCCTGGGTCACGGAGCACCGGCCGGACGACCCGACGCTGCCCGGCGGCGCAGGTCTGGAGGCGGCGAACGTGCCCGGTCCGACGGCGGCCGTGATGGCGGCGACGGTGGCCGGCGCGACGAAGCAGGGCACCCGATGAGCGGGCTCGCCACCGCCCTGGTGGAGACCGGGGAGACGACCACGGCCGAGGCAGTCCTGTTCTGGATCCTCGGCCCGATCATGGTGCTCGCCGCGCTCGGGCTGCTCTTCGTCAAGAAGGCCGTGCACGCCGCGCTCGCCGTGATCGTGGTGATGATCTCGCTGGCGTTTCTCTACGTCGCGCAGGACGCGGTGTTCCTCGGGGTCGTCCAGGTGGTCGTCTACACCGGCGCCGTGATGATGCTCTTCCTGTTCGTCCTCATGCTCGTCGGCGTCGACAGCTCGGACTCGCTGGTGGAGACCATCCGCGGGCAGCGCTGGATCGGGCTGCTGGCCGGCATCGGCCTCGGTGCGGTGCTCGTCGGCGTGGTCGGCCGCGCCACCTACGGCAAGCCGTACGGTCTGAGCGGCGAGGCGGTGGACAACAACCCGACCGGGGTCGCGCACATCATCTTCGGCCAGTACGTGTTCGCCTTCGAGGTCGTCGGCGCCCTCCTCGTCACGGCGGCGCTCGGTGCCCTCGTCCTGACCCACCGCCAGCGGCTCACCCCGCGTGTCGGTCAGAAGGAGCGGGCCGACGCGCGCGTCGCGACCGGGGGCAGGCTGACCCCGCTACCGGCGCCCGGCGTCTACGCGCGGCACAACGCGATGGACGTCCCGGCCCTCGGGCCGGACGGTCAGCCGATCGAGGACTCCGTCCCGCGCGTCCTGCGTGTCCGTGGGCAGGAGGCCGACGCGGAGGAGTTCGCCGCCCGCACGGAGCGCATGCTCGCGGGGGCGTCCCAGGTGCGCGGGAACGTGCCGCCGCCGGCCGCTCCCGAGCGTGCGTCACTGAACGCGCCCGACCTCGGTGCCGCCGTGAGCGACACCGGCCAGAACGGTCCGTCGACCGGACGGTCAGCCGACAGTCCCAGCGCCCTCGGACAGGAGGACGGCAAGTGAGCCTGACCCACTACCTGGTCCTCTCGACGATCCTCTTCTCGATCGGCGCGACGACCGTCCTGCTGCGCAGGAACGCGATCATCGTGTTCATGGGTGTCGAGCTCATGCTCAACGCCACGAACCTCATGCTCGTGACGTTCGCCCGCATCCACGGCGACCTGACCGGCCAGGTGCTCGCGTTCTTCGTGATGGTCGTCGCCGCCGCCGAGGTCGTCGTCGGGCTCGCGATCATCGTGGCCATCTTCCGCACCCGGCGCTCGGCCTCGGTCGACGACATCAACCTGTTGAAGAGCTGAGGGGCGACGTGCACACCCTGACAACTCTCATGTCTGCTGGCGTGCCCGCAGTCGTGGGCACGGACACTCTCGCCCCGGCGAGCGAGACCGTGCGCGCCGGCGTGCTGCTCGTCGCGCCGCTGCTCGTGGGGCTCCCGCTGCTGAGCGCGGCGGTGCTGCTGCTGGCGGGCCGTCGGTCCGACCGGTGGGGGCACTGGCTCGGCGTGCTCGCCTCCGCGGCGTCGTTCGTGGTGGCCGCCATCGTGTTCGTCACGATGCTCCAGCGCTCCGCGGACTCGCGCGTCATCGACGTCTCCCTCGGGACGTGGATCGACGCGGGAGCGTTCCAGCTGGACGCCGGCATGCGGCTGGACCCGCTGTCGATGACGTTCGTGCTGCTGGTGACGTTCGTCGGCACGCTCATCCACGTCTACGCCGTGGCCTACATGGACCACGACGTCGACCGGCGGCGGTTCTTCGCGTACCTGAACCTGTTCGTCGCGGCGATGCTGATCCTCGTGCTGGCCGACAGCTACCTGCTGCTGTTCGTCGGCTGGGAGGGTGTCGGTCTGGCGTCGTACCTGCTCATCGGGTTCTGGAACTACAACACCGAGTACGCGGTCGCCGCCAAGAAGGCGTTCGTCGCCAACCGCATCGGTGACCTGGGCCTGATCATCGCGCTCGGGATCATGTTCGCGACCTTCGGCGCGGTCGACTTCGGGACGGTGCTCAGCGGCGCCGACGGCGGAGCGAGCGAGGGGACGCTCACCGCGATCGGCCTCATGCTCCTGCTGGCCGCGTGCGGCAAGTCGGCGCAGTTCCCGCTGCAGTCCTGGCTCGGCGACGCGATGGCCGGTCCGACGCCGGTCTCCGCGCTCATCCACGCCGCCACCATGGTCACCGCCGGTGTCTACCTGATCGTGCGGTCCGCACCGCTGTTCGACGCGGCGCCGACGGCCCAGCTCGTCGTCGTCATCGTCGGCGCGATCACGCTGCTGTTCGGGGCGATCGTCGGGTGCGCGAAGGACGACATCAAGAAGGCGCTGGCCGCCTCGACGATGTCGCAGATCGGCTACATGATCCTGGCCGCTGGGCTGGGTCCGGTCGGGTACGCGTTCGCGATCTTCCACCTGATCACCCACGGCTTCTTCAAGGCCGGCATGTTCCTCGGTGCGGGGTCGGTCATGCACGGCATGGACGACCAGGTGAACATGCGCCGGTTCGGCGGGCTCGCGCGGTACATGACGATCACGTGGCTGACGTTCATGGCCGGCTGGCTCGCCATCATCGGCATCCCGCCGTTCTCCGGGTTCTTCAGCAAGGACAAGATCATCGAGGCCGCGTTCGTGCCCGTCGACGGTGCCCCGTGGCGGGCCTGGGTGTTCGGCGCCGTCACGATGCTGGCGGCCGGGATCACCGCCTTCTACATGTCGCGCCTGTTCTTCATGACCTTCGAGGGCGAGCGCCGCTGGTCCACCAAGCGCGACGGGTCGGCCCAGCACCCGCACGAGTCCCCGAAGCTCATGACCTGGCCCATGATCGTGCTGGCCGTCGGGTCGGTCGGGCTCGGGTTCTTCCTCAACTCGGGCGGGCGGTTCGTCGAGTGGCTGGAGCCGGTGCTCGGGCATGCGGAGCACGAGGAGCCGGTGCTGCCGATCTGGGTGATCACCGTCCTGACGCTCGCGCTGGTGCTCCTCGGTGTGGTGATCGCCTGGCGCCGGTACGCGGTCTCGCAGGTCCCCGTCGTGCCGCCGGTGGGCACCGCGCTCACCCGGGCGGCCCGCGTGGACCTCTACCAGGACTCGGTCAACGACATCGCCCTGGTGGAGCCCGGTCAGGCGCTCACGCGCTCGCTGGTGTACGCCGACCGGACCGTGATCGACGGCACCGTCACCGGCGTCGGTCTGTCCACGGTCCTGCTGGGCGGGTGGGTACGGCGTCTGCAGACCGGTTTCGTCCGGTCCTACGCCGCCTCGATGCTGCTCGGCCTGGTCGTCCTCGTCGTCGTCGTCCTGCTCGTGCAGAGCTGAAGGAGCACTGAGTGATGTCGTCCTCCTTCCCCTGGCTGACCGCCCTGATCGTCGTGCCCCTGCTGGGCGCGGTCGCGATGTGGGCGATCCCTGCCGGACGCGCCCGAGCCGTCGCGCTCGGCGTCTCCCTGCTCGAGCTGGCGCTGGGCGTCGTGGCGCTCACCGCGTTCGACGTCGCCGCCGCCGGTGAGGTCCAGCTCCTCGAGGTGCACGGGTGGATCCCCGCCTTCGGGGTGTCCTACGCGGTCGGTGTCGACGGCGTGGGCCTGATCCTCGTGCTCATGTCGGTGCTGATCGTGCCGCTGGTGGTCCTGGCCGCCTGGCGCGAGCAGGGCAGCCTCACCGTGGCCACCGACCAGCTGCGCCGGTACCTCGCGCTCGTCCTGCTCCTCGAGGCGTTCATCGTCGCCGTGTTCGCGGCCCGGGACGTGTTCTTCTTCTACGTCCTGTTCGAGGCCATGCTCATCCCGGTCTACTTCATGATCGGGTTGTTCGGCGGTGCCCAGCGGCGCTACGCGGCCGTGAAGTTCCTGCTCTACTCGCTGACCGGCGGCCTGATCATGCTGGTCGCCGTGATCGCCCTGTACCTGCAGGGGCCGGGCGGGCCGCAGGGCTTCCTCACGGAGAACCTCACGGGTCTCACGCTGGACCCGACCGCCGAGAAGCTCATGTTCTGCGCGTTCTTCCTGGCGTTCGCGATCAAGGCGCCGATGTTCCCGGTGCACACGTGGCTGCCGGACGCCGCGCAGCAGGCACCCGCGGGGACCTCGACGCTGCTGGTCGGCGTGCTGGACAAGGTCGGCACGTTCGGGATGCTCACGCTGTGCCTGCCGCTGTTCCCGAACGCGTCCCGCTGGGCCGCGCCGGTG
Organism: Cellulomonas terrae; assembly: GCF_007990265.1. Classification (GTDB taxonomy): domain Bacteria; phylum Actinomycetota; class Actinomycetes; order Actinomycetales; family Cellulomonadaceae; genus Cellulomonas; species Cellulomonas terrae. The sequence continues at coordinate 288,572 of NZ_BJWH01000001.1, read as the reverse complement.
GTCATCGTGCTGGCCGTGATCTCGATCCTGTACGGCGCGCTGCTCGCCATCGGGCAGAAGGACCTCATGCGGCTCATCGCGTACACGTCCGTGTCGCACTTCGGGTTCATCGTGCTGGGCATCTTCGCGTTCACGTCGACGTCGGTCGCGGGGTCGTCGTTCTACATGGTCAACCACGGGCTCTCCACCGCCGCGCTGTTCCTCATCGCCGGGTTCCTGGTCGCCCGGCGCGGGTCGCAGCAGATCGCGGACTTCGGCGGGCTGCAGAAGATCGTGCCCGTGCTCGCGGGCACGTTCCTCGTCGCGGGCCTCTCGGCGCTGTCGCTGCCCGGGCTGTCGACGTTCGTCAGCGAGTTCCTGGTGATCGTCGGCACGTTCGCCCGCCACCCGGCCGCGGCGGTCGTCTCCAGCCTGGGTGTCGTCCTCGCGGCGATCTACGTGCTGTGGACGTACCAGCGGATGTTCACCGGTCCCGAGCGCCCCGAGCTGGCCGGCATGGTCGACGCGGGGACGCGGGAGCGGTGGGTCGTCGCGCCGCTGCTCGCCCTGATGGTCGTCTTCGGGTTCGTCCCGGGTCCGGCGCTCGACCTGGTCCGCCCACCGGCGAGCGTCACGCTCGACCAGGTCGGCGTCCAGGACCTGCCCGCCACCGCAGCCACTGAGGAAGGGAGCGACCGATGACCGAGTTCGTCGCACCGACGGTCGACTGGGCCGCGCTGAGCCCGGTCGTCATCGTGCTGCTCGCCGCCGTGGTCGGCGTGCTCGTCGAGGCGTTCGTGCCCGCCCGGGCACGCCGCACGGTCCAGCTGACCCTCGCGGTCGCCGCGCTGGCCGGGGCCGTCATCGCGGTCGCCGCGCTGTGGAACGGGGTCGAGGCGTCCGGCGGCACCGTCGTGCTCGGCGGTTCCCTGCTGGTCGACGGGCCGACGCTGGTCCTGCAGGCCACCATCGCGCTGCTCGCGCTGGTCTCGCTGCTGATCATCGCGGACCGCACGGAGACCGGGGAGGACGCGTTCGCGCCCAACGCCGCCGCCGTGCCGGGCTCCGACTACGAGGAGCTCGCGCGCCGCAAGGGGGTGCAGCAGACGGAGATCTACCCGCTGGTGCTCTTCGCCACCGGCGGCATGCTGATCTTCCCCGCCACGGGTGACCTGCTGACGCTGTTCGTCGCGCTCGAGGTGCTCTCCCTCCCGCTCTACCTGCTCACGGGCATGGCCCGCCGCCGGCGCCTGCTCTCGCAGGAGGCGTCGATGAAGTACTTCCTGCTCGGCGCGTTCTCCTCGGCCCTGCTGCTCTTCGGCATCGCCCTGGTCTACGGGTACTCGGGGTCGCTGCGGTACTCGGAGATCTCCGAGGCCACCCAGGTCCCGGGCGGCATGGACGGACTGCTGCTGGTCGGCTCGGTGCTGATCCTGTCCGGCCTGCTGTTCAAGGTCGGCGCCGTCCCGTTCCACACGTGGACGCCCGACGTCTACCAGGGCGCCCCGACCCCGATCACCGGTTTCATGGCCGCGTGCACGAAGGCCGCGGCGTTCGGTGCGCTGCTCCGGGTCGTCTACACGATGCTGCCCGGCATGGCGTGGGACCTCGGTGTGCTGCTGTGGACGGTCGCCATCCTCACGATGGTCGTCGGCACGGTCGCGGCGCTGGTCCAGACGGACATGAAGCGCGTCCTGGGCTACTCCTCGATCGCGCACGCGGGGTTCATCCTCACCGGCATCATCGCGCTGAACGAGGCCGGCATCGTCGCGGTGCTGTTCTACCTGCTCGTCTACGGGGCGGCGACCGTCGGCGCGTTCGGCATCGTCTGGCTCGTGCGGGAGCGCGCGGGCAGGCCCGACGACCCCGAGGGGAACGGCCCCGTCCTCGGCGAGGCCACGCACCTGTCGCAGTGGGCCGGTCTCGGCCGGACGCACCCGCTGCTCGCCCTGACGTTCGCCCTGTTCCTGCTCTCCTTCGCGGGCATCCCGCTGACCGCGGGCTTCGCGGGGAAGTTCTCCGTGTTCTCGGCGGCGGTCGAGGGCGGCGCGTGGCCGCTGGCGCTCATCGGCGTGCTGGCGTCGTCCGTCGCGGTGTTCTTCTACGTGCGGATCATCGTGCTGATGTTCTTCACGGAGCCCGCCGGGGCGCAGGACGAGGGCACGGGGCCGTCGTCCCTGGCTCCGTCGGCGGAGGGATTCGCCCTCGGCGGGGACTCGGCGGTCGCCGTCGAGGCGGAGCCGGTCGTGCAGGCGCGCTCGACGGTCTCGACGACGGTGGTCGGGACCGAGGGGCTCGCCGTGGTCGCGATCGCCGTCTGCGCCCTCGTGACGATCGTCCTCGGCGTGTTCCCGTCGCCGGTGCTCGACCTCATCGCGTCCGTGGCGACGTTCCTGGCATGACGCTGTGACGCGGTGACGTCGTCCTGTCCGGCGAGATCGCTGCGCCGGGATAGGTTCTAGCCGTGACTTCGTCGACGGCCTTCCCGCTGGCCGACCCTGACCTGGCCGACCGGCTGGCCGCGCGGCTCGCGCTGGTCGAGGAGCGTCTGCGCGACGCCGTGACCAACGTGGACCCGCTGGCCGACGACGCGTCGCGGCACCTGGTCAACGCGGGCGGCAAGCGACTGCGCCCGCTGCTGACCCTGCTCGCCGCCGAGCTGGGCGACGGCTCTCGCCGCGAGGTGGTGGACGCCGCCGTCGTCGTCGAGCTCACGCACCTGGCCACCCTGTACCACGACGACGTCATGGACTCCGCGCCGCTGCGGCGGGGTGCGCCTGCGGCTCACGAGGTCTGGGGCAACTCCGTCGCCATCCTCACCGGCGACCTGCTGTTCGCGCGTGCGTCGGCGACGGTCGCCGGTCTCGGGCCGGACGCGGTCCGGATCCAGGCCGCCACGTTCGAGCGGCTCTGCCTGGGCCAGCTCCACGAGACGGTCGGCCCGCGGCCCGAGGACGACCGCGTGGCCCACTACCTGCAGGTGCTCGCGGACAAGACGGCGTCGCTCATCGCCACGTCGGCCCGGTTCGGGGCGATGTTCGCGGGCTGCCGACCCGACGTCGTCGCCACCGTCACGGGCTTCGGGGAGAAGATCGGCGTCGCTTTCCAGCTGGCCGACGACGTCATCGACCTGACCTCGGACGGCGACGTGACCGGCAAGACCCCCGGCACCGACCTGCGGGAGCGCGTGCCGACGATGCCGGCGCTCCTCCTGCGGGCCCGTGCCGCGCAGGAGGGCTCCTCCGACGAGGACCGCCGGCTGGTCGCGCTGCTCGACGGGGACCTGTCGGGCGACGACGACCTGGCGGCCGCGGTCGCCGCGCTCCGGGAGCACCCTGTCGTGGCGGACACGCGCGCCCGCGCCGTGGCGCTCGCCCAGGCAGCGGTCCGCGAGCTGGACCCGCTCCCCGCGGGGCCGGTCAAGGACGCGCTCGTCTCGTTCGCGGACGCCCTCGTGGACCGCGCCGCCTGACCGCTGCGGGTCGGGCACGGCCGGTCACGACCGGCGGGACCGCAGGTCACGCCCCACAGGCGCCTGGCGTCACGACCTGTCCGACTGGCTATGCTGACCGTCGACTCACGTCGGGCAGCCCACGCCCGACGCACCCGAAGGACGCCGATGACGCACCGGAGCCCCACGCGATGACCGACTCCCGCGTGAGCCTCCGTGTCGGCGTCGCCACGGAGACGGCCCGGCGGACGCGCAACGAGGACAGCGTCTCGGTGAGCGACGGTGTCTACCTCGTCGCGGACGGCATGGGCGGCCACGAGGCAGGTGAGGTGGCGAGCCGGACGGCCATCGACGCCCTCCGGGGGCTGGGTGACGGGACGCCGACGCCCGCGGACGTCCGGTCGTACGTGCGGGCAGCGCACGCGGCGGTGCGGGACCTCCCGTCGATCACGGGCCGGCGGCCCGGCACCACGGTGACGGGGGTCGTCGTGACGACGCACGGCGAGACCCCGTGCTGGCTGGTGCTGAACGTGGGCGACTCGCGCACCTACCGGATGGCCGGCGGGGTGCTCGAGCAGGTGACGCGGGACCACTCGGAGGTCGCGGAGCTGGTCGAGCGTGGCCTGGTGCGGGCCGCGGACGCGCAGCACCACCCGCGTCGGAACGTGGTGACGCGGGTGCTCGGTGGCGGTGCGTCGGAGGTCGAGCCAGACGTGTGGCTGCTCCCGGTGAGCCCGGGGGACCGCATGCTCGTGTGCTCGGACGGGCTGACGGACGAGCTGTCGGACGCCCGCATCCAGGCCGAGCTGCGTGCCGAGGACGAGGCGCAGGCTGCGGCGGACCGCCTGGTCGCGGCTGCGCTCGCGGCGGGCGGGCACGACAACGTGACGGCGATCGTCCTCGACGCGACGCTCAGCGCCCGCTGACCTCGGAGGCGCGCCGGCTGAGCCGATGCGCCCTGCTCGTGCGGACGCCGTCGACGGTGAGGATGGCGAGCGCCGTCCACACCAGCGCGAACCCCCACCAGCGTGCGGCGGGCATCTGCTCGCCCAGGACCAGGACGCCGATGAGCAGCTGGAGCGTCGGGGCGATGTACTGCAGCATCCCGAGCATGGACAGGGGCAGGCGGCGGGCGGCGGAGTTGAAGAGCAGCAGCGGGATGGCGGTGACGACGCCGGACGACGCGAGAACCAGCGCGTGCGCGGCACCTTCCGTCTCGAACGTGCCCTGGCCGACGGCGCTCGTCCAGACCAGGTAGCCGAGGGCCACGGGGGCGAGCACCAGGGTCTCGACGGCGAGCCCGGGCACGGCTGCGACGGTGCGCCCGACGCGGTTCTTGATGAGGCCGTAGAACCCGAAGCTGCAGGCGAGGACCAGCGCGATCCACGGCAGCTGTCCGTAGCCGGCGGTGATGACCGCGACGGCGGCGGCCCCGAACCCGAGGGCGACCCACTGCACGGGCCGCAGCCGCTCGCGCAGGACGACGACGGCGAGCGTGACGGTGACCAGCGGGTTGATGTAGTAGCCGAGGGCGGCGTCGACGACCCGGTCGGTGAGGATGCCGAACACGAAGACGAGCCAGTTGATCGCGAGGAGCACGGCGGCGACGGCCAGGACGCCGAGCGTGCGGCGGTTGCGCAGCGCGGTGACGAAGGCGCCCCAGGTCCGTGTGGCGGCGAGCAGGGCGAGGCAGAACAACAGCGACCACACCACGCGGTGCGCGATGATCTCGACCGCACCGGCCGGCTGCAGCAGCGGGAAGTAGAGCGGGAGCAGGCCCCACAGGACGTAGGCCCCGACGCCCGTCGCGAGGCCGAGCCCGTCCATGGGGACGACGACCGGCCGGCGGGTGGCGGGGGAGTCGGGCACCGGTCGAGCCTAAGGTCCCCGGTTGACGGTGGGTGACGCCTCGCCTAGTGTCCGATTGCAGCAACTTGCATCGACGTTGCAGGGCGTGTTTCACGCCGTGCGGTGCCGGTGCAGCGCGCCCTCCGCCAGGGATCCTGGCGGTCGGTACACCTCCTCGGGGTCGGTCCGCCGGTCCCACCCGCAGGGCCGCGCGCCGCCACCACCCGGTGCGCGTCGTGCGGAGGCAGGCCGGTCATCGCGACGATGCGGTGACCGCGAGCGGCCCGACGACGACGTCGGCCCCACCGCGAGGAGTGCACCACGTGTCGACCGAACCCACCCGCCCACGCCGAGCCGCGCTCGGCGCCCTGCTGGCCGCGGTCCTGTCCCTGGCGGGCCTGACCGCCGCCGGGCTCACGGCCGCCCAGACCGCCACCGCCGCACCGGCCACCATGCGCCCCGCCGCCAACCTGTTCCAGTGGACCTGGAACGCGATCGCGCAGGAGTGCACCACCCAGCTGGGCCCTGCCGGGTACGGCTACGTCCAGACCTCCCCGCCCAACGAGCACGTCGTGCTCTCCGGCCAGTGGTGGACGTCCTACCAGCCCGTCAGCTACAAGGTCGCGTCCAAGCTGGGCACCCGCGCCGAGTACAAGGCGATGATCGACACCTGCCGCGCGGCCGGCGTGTCGGTCATCACGGACGTCGTCGTCAACCACATGTCGGGCCAGACCAGCGCTGGCACCGGCTGGGCGGGCACCGCGTACTCCGAGGAGCGCTATCCCGGACCCGAGGGTGGCTACGGCCCGCAGGACTTCCACGGCTGCCGGACGAACATCAGCAGCTACCACGACCGGTACCAGGTGCAGAACTGCCGGCTGGTCGGTCTGCAGGACCTCGACACGAGCAGCGACTACGTCCGCTCGGAGATCGCGGCCTACCTCAACGACCTCATCTCGCTGGGCGTCCGCGGCTTCCGGGTCGACGCGTCCAAGCACATCGCCGCCGGCGACCTGGAGGCGATCAAGGGCAAGCTGAGCGACCAGAGCGTCTACATCGAGCACGAGGTGATCGCGGGCGGCGGCGAGCCGATCCAGCCCGCGGAGTACTTCGGCTCCGGCGACTCCAACGAGTTCAACTACTCCCGGCACCTCAAGTCGGTGTTCCAGAGCGGGAACCTGTCCTCGCTCGGCGGTCTCAAGGACCAGTCCTGGCTGCTGCCGACCGACAGGGCCGCGGTGTTCGTCGACAACCACGACACCGAGCGCAACGGCGAGACGCTGAGCTACAAGAACGGCTCCGACTACCGCCTGGCCAACGTGTTCGCCCTGAGCTACCCGTACGGCTGGCCGACGGTCTACTCCGGCTACGCGTTCAGCAGCAACGACGCCGGGGCGCCGCAGCAGAGCAACGGCAAGGTGAACGACGCCGTGTGCGGGCAGGGCACCTGGACGTGCGCGCACCGCTGGAACGAGACCGCGCACATGGTCGGCTTCCGCAACGCCGTCGGCACCGCGGCCCTCACGAACGTGTGGAGCGACGGCGGGCGGCTGGCGTACGGACGCGGGTCGCTCGGGTACGTGGCGCTCAACCGCAACGGCTCGGCGCTCCAGCGCACGTTCCAGACGTCCCTGCCGGCGGGCCGCTACTGCGACGTGATCAGCGGGGCTTCCACCAGCGGCGGGTGCTCCGGCACCACGGTCACCGTGGCGTCGGGCGGCTCGGCGACGTTCACCGTCCCGGCCAACGGTTCGGTCGCCCTGCACGTCGGCCAGCTCGCGGGGGGCACGGCCACGCCCACACCGACCCCGACGACCAGCTCGCAGATCTCCTTCGGGGTCAGTGCCACGACGTCCTGGGGCCACAACGTCTTCGTGGTCGGTGACCGGGCGGAGCTGGGCAGCTGGAACCCGGCGAACGCGGTCGCGCTGTCGTCGGCCGCCTACCCGGTGTGGCGGGCTGCGGTCACGCTGCCGGCCGGGACGGTGGTCCAGTACAAGTACGTGCGCAAGGAGTCGAACGGTGCGGTGACCTGGGAGACCGGGTCCAACCGCACCGCGACGGTGCCGGCCAGCGGGGTCCTCACCCTGACCGACACCTGGCGCGGCTAGGACGTCCCGGGCGCTGTCCCTCCGTCGGGACGGCGCCCGGGACCGCGGACGGGGGTGGCGTCGAGCGCGTGGAGGTGTGCGGCGCCACCCCTCTCGTCGTCTCACGAGTGTCCAGATGCTGGCGCGCAAGGAAGGTCAGCCTCACCGCCGGTCCTACACTGGCCCTGAGCACAGTCCTGCACGGTGCCGTCGGTCGTGCCCGCACCCGGCCTGACGCACCTCCCCGCAGGGCTCCCCTGATCGGAAGGCACCCGCGTCCCGTGAGCACCCCGACTCTGCGAGTGGCCGTCGTCGGCGCAGGCCCGGCCGGCATCTACGCCGCCGACATCCTGTCGAAGACCGACCTCGACGTCAGCATCGACCTCTTCGAGCGCCTGCCCGCGCCGTTCGGCCTCGTGCGCTACGGCGTCGCGCCGGACCACCCGCGCATCAAGCAGATCATCGTGGCCCTGCAGAAGGTGCTGGAGCGCGGTGACATCCGCCTGCTCGCCAACGTCGACTACGGCACGGACCTCAAGCTCGACGACCTGCGCCAGTTCTACGACGCCGTCATCTTCTCCACGGGCTCCATCCGCGACGCGGCGCTGCCGGTGCCGGGCATCGACCTCGAGGGCTCCTACGGCGCCGCCGACTTCGTGTCCTGGTACGACGGGCACCCGGACGTCCCCCGCACCTGGCCGCTGACCGCCCAGCACGTCGCCGTCCTCGGCGCGGGCAACGTGGCGCTCGACGTGGCCCGGATCCTGGCCAAGCACGCCGACGACCTGCTGCCCACCGAGGTCCCGGCCAACGTCTACGACCTCCTCAAGGCCTCGCCGGTCACCGACGTGCACCTGTTCGCGCGCCGCGGCCCCGCGCAGGTGAAGTTCTCGCCGCTCGAGCTGCGCGAGCTCGGTCACGTCCCCGACGTCGACGTCATCGTCTACCCCGAGGACTTCGACTTCGACGAGGGGTCGATGGCGGCCATCCACTCGTCCAACCAGACCAAGCAGGTCGTCAAGACCCTCACGGACTGGACGCTGAAGGAGCCGGAGGAGAACACCGCGAGCCGGCGCATCCACCTGCACTTCCTGCACAAGCCCGTCGAGATCCTCGGCGAGGACGGGCACGTCGTCGGCGTCCGCACCGAGCGCACCGCGCTGAACGGCGACGGCAACGTCACGGGAACCGGGCAGACGCACGACTGGCCCGTGCAGGCCGTCTACCGTGCGGTCGGCTACTTCGGCTCGCCGCTCGTGGACATCCCGTTCGACGACGTCGCGGGCGTGATCCCCAACCGCGAGGGCCGCGTGGTCGACGTCGACGGCGACCAGCTCCCGGGCGTCTACGCGACCGGTTGGATCAAGCGCGGTCCCGTCGGGCTCATCGGGCACACCAAGTCGGACGCGTCGGAGACCATCCGGCACCTCGGCGAGGACGTGGCCGCGGCCGGCGAGGCGTTCTACACGGCCACCGACCGCGACCCCGAGGCGGTCACCGAGTTCCTGCGGGGCCGCGGCGTCGACGTCATCTCGTGGCAGGGCTGGGAGCTCCTCGACGCGTACGAGCGCTCGCTGGGCGAGCCGCACGGCCGCGAGCGCGTGAAGCTGGTCCCGCGCGACGAGATGGTGTCGATCTCGCTGGGCCGCAGCTGACCCTGGCTGGACTGCGACGTCCGAGGACGTGAGCGCCGCGGCGACCACGTCCTCGGACGTCGCTGTCTGACCACCCGTTGCGTCCGAGGCAGTGCCCGCCATGGCGCGCACGTCCTCGGACGTTGTTGGGTCGTGCGGCGGGCTCAGCCCGTGATGCGGCGGAGGAACTCGCGCGTGCGCTCCTCGCGGGGGTTCTCCAGCACCTGCGCCGGCGTGCCCCGCTCGTGCACGCGGCCCTCGTGCAGGAAGCAGACCTCGTCGGCGACCTCGCGCGCGAAGCCCATCTCGTGGGTGGCCACGACCATCGTCAGCCCGGTCGCCTTGAGCTCGGTCAGCAGCGAGAGGACCTCGCCGACGAGCTCCGGGTCGAGCGCGCTGGTGACCTCGTCGAGGAGCATGACGGCGGGCTTGGCGACGAGGGCGCGGGCGATCGCGACGCGCTGCTGCTGACCGCCGGACAGCTCGTCGGGGAACGCCTGCGCCTTGGCGGCCAGCCCGACCCGGTCGAGCACGGCCAGCGCGTCGGCCCGCGCCTGCTCGGGCGGCGTCCTGTGCACCAGTCGCGGCGCGAGGGTCACGTTGTCGATCACGCGCAGGTGCGGGAACAGGTTGTAGGCCTGGAACACCATCCCGATCCGGGCGCGCACGGCGTTCGCGTCCAGCCGGGGGTCGGTGATGTCCTGCCCCTCCAGCTCGATCACGCCGTCGTCGACGTCCTCGAGCAGGTCGATGCATCGCAGCAGGGTGGACTTGCCGGAGCCGGACGCGCCGATGAGCACGACGACCTGGTGCGCGTGGACGTCGAGGGAGAGGTCGTCGAGCACGACGTGCTCCCCGAACGCCTTGCGGACCCCGCGGACGGACAGCAGCGGGCGCCCGAGGCTCGGGGGGTGCCGCAGGCTCGGGTCCTTGAGGCGTCCCGGGCTCATCGCAGCGCCCCGCCGCCGGCGAGCGTGCTCTGGGCCCCGACCCAGCCGGAGCGCCGTGCCAGGACGTCGGTGAACCGCGTCAGCGGGATGGTGAGTGCGACGAACAGCACCCCGGCGACGACGTACGGCGTGAAGTTGGCGTAGCGCGCGGTCTCGATCTGGGCGGCGCGGACGGCGTCGATGGCCCCGAGGATCGAGATGAGCCCGGAGTCCTTGGACAGCGCGACCAGGTCGTTCAGGAGCGGCGGGACGACGCGCCGGACCGCCTGGGGGAGCACAACGTGCCGCATGGCCTGCGCGCGGGTCAGCCCGAGCGACCGCGCGGCGGCGACCTGCGAGGGGTGCACCGACTCGATCCCGGCGCGGAACACCTCCGCGACGTACGCGGAGTAGGTCAGCACGAGCGCGAGCGTGCCCAGCGCGACCGCGGACGTCGGGATGCCCTGCAGCCGCAGCCCGGGCAGCCCGAACCCGACGAGCAGCAGGACGAGGATCAGAGGCAGGCCGCGGAACACGTCGACGTACCCGGTGGCCAGCGCCCGGACGGGGAAGAACACCGGGCCGCGCAGGGTGCGGGCGAGCGCGAGCCCCATCGCGACGATCACGATGAGGACCGCGCTCACGGCCATGACCCGGATGTTCAGCCAGAGCCCCTGCAGGATCGCGGGGAACGACTCCTGCGCGACCTGCCAGTCGAAGAACGACGCCCTGACGCGCGGCCACCCCGGGGAGGACGTCAGTGCGAGGACGGCGACCGCGACCAGCGCGACGGTGGACACGACCGCCAGCGCGGTGGACCGGTGCGCGCGGCTGCGACGGTAGGCGTCCCGCTCCTGCTGGCGCTCGGAGGGCACCCAGCTCACTGGAGGACCGGAGCACCCGCGGCGTCGGTGAGCCACTCCGCCTCGAGGTCGCCCAGGGTGCCGTCCTCGCTCAGGGCGTCGACGGCGTCGGTCACCGCGGCGGTCAGCGCGCTGCCCTTGTCGAGCACGAGCCCGAACTGGTCACCGCCCGCGCTGTCCGGGAGCTGGCCGAGCAGGAGCCCGCCGTCGAGCTCCGCCGCCGTGATGTACAGCGCGGTCGGCAGGTCCACCACGATCGCGTCGACGAGGCCGGCGGTCAGGGCCTGCTTGACCTGGTCGTTGTCGTTGAACGGCGACACCGGCGTGGTCGGGTCGATGGTCTCCTGGGCGGCGGTGAGGCTCGTCGTGCCCACCATCGCGCCGATCTTGAGCGCCTTGAGGTCGGCGAGCGTCGTCGCGTCCGCACCGGCTGCCCCCTCGAGCGTCACGACGGCCTGCGAGGTCGTGTAGTACGGCGACGAGAAGTCCAGGTTCGCCCTGCGCTCGTCGCTGATCGACACCTGGTTGATCGCGAAGTCGAAGTCCTTCGCACCCGGCGCGATGATCTGGTCGAAGCTGGCGACGGTCCACTCGACGTGGTCCTCGTCGAAGCCCAGCTGGTCCGCGACCGCATAGGCCACGGCGGACTCGAAGCCCTCACCGGTGGTCGGGTCGTTGTCGACCACCCACGGCTCGTAGGCGGGGTCGGAGGTGGCGATCGTCAGGACACCGTCCGTGACCGTGGGCAGCGCGCCGGCGGTCGCGTCGTCGGACGAGCCGGTGTCGTCGGTGGGTGCACAGGCCGCGAGCGTGAGGGCGACGAGGGCAGCGAGGGTGGTCCATCGGGATCTGCGCACGGCGTGCTCCAGGGTCTCGGGGCGGGCGTGGGGTCAGGATACGAGGGAACCGGTGCTCTCCCACGAGCGTTCCACCGGTGCACAGCAGTCACGAGAGAGAGCATCCATGGGCCACCGGCACTACAACGGACTGAAGACGGCCGCGCTGTTCGGCGTGATGTGGGCCGTCCTGCTCGGCATCGGCTGGTTGCTCGGCCGCGGGACCCCGAAGTTCCTGCTGCTGTTCACCGTGATCGGTCTCGTCGCGACGGCGTACAGCTACTGGAACTCCGACAAGATCGCGATCCGCGCGATGCGCGCCCGCCCGGTCAGCGAGATCGAGCAGCCGGCCATGTACCGCATCGTCCGCGAGCTCTCCACCGCCGCCCGCCAGCCGATGCCGCGGCTCTACGTCTCGCCGACGGCCGCCCCCAACGCGTTCGCCACCGGCCGCAACCCGAAGAACGCCGCGGTCTGCTGCACCGAGGGCATCCTGCAGATCCTCGACGAGCGCGAGCTGCGCGGCGTCCTCGGCCACGAGCTCATGCACGTCTACAACCGCGACATCCTCACGTCGTCGGTGGCCGCCGCGGTGGCCGGCGTCATCACGTCGCTCGCGCAGTTCGCGCTCTTCTTCGGCGGCGGCAGCGACCGCGACCGCGGTGGCAACCCCATCGCGGGCCTGCTGCTCGCGATCCTCGCCCCGCTGGCCGCGATGATGATCCAGCTCGCGATCACCCGTACCCGCGAGTTCGACGCCGACGAGGACGGCGCCCGGCTGACCGGCGACCCGCTCGCCCTGGCCTCCGCGCTGCGCAAGCTCGAGCAGGGCACCAAGGCCCGACCGCTGCCGCAGGACCGCGAGCTCGTCGACGTCTCGCACCTGATGATCGCGAACCCGTTCCGGGGCGCAGGCCTCGCCCGGCTCTTCTCGACGCACCCGCCCATGGCCGACCGCATCGCCCGCCTGCAGGCCCAGGCGGGCCCGCAGGACGGCATCACGCGCTACTGAGCAGGACGCTCAGCGGTAGTTGGTGAACTGCAGGTCGGCGTCGACGTCGGCGCCCTTGAGCAGCGCGATGACCGCCTGCAGGTCGTCGCGACTCTTACCGGTGACGCGCAGCTCGTCGCCCTGGATCTGCGTCTTGATGCCCTTGGGGCCCTCGTCGCGGATGATCTTGGCGACCTTCTTGGCGGTCTCGCTGCTGAGGCCCTCCTTGATGAGCGCCTCGAGGCGGTACTCCTTGCCGGACGGCTTGGGCTCGGGGCCGTCGTCGCCGCCGGTGTCGAGCGACTTCAGCGAGATGCCGCGGCGGATCAGCTTGGTCTGGAACACGTCGAGCACGGCGAGCACACGCTCGGACGAGTTGGCGATCATGAGGATCTTCTCGCCGCTCCAGGCGATCGACGCGCCCACGCCCTTGAAGTCGTACCGCTGGGCGATCTCCTTGCTGGCCTGGTTGAGCGCGTTGTCCACCTCCTGGCGGTCGACCTTGCTGACGACGTCGAACGAGGCTTCGCTCGCCATGGTTCTCCTCCTGCTGCCCGCGGGTGCGGGTCTGGTCGCTGGGGCGTTTCGCTAGCACCGCCCGGGTGTTGCTATCCTTCCACCCGCACGCTGCACGCGCGTTCGCCCCTGGGGCGTCGGCTCGTTCGGCAGGCATCCCCGGCGGGTTACCCGAGTGGCCAAAGGGGGCTGACTGTAAATCAGCTGGCAACGCCTACGGGGGTTCGAATCCCTCACCCGCCACGTTGCGACACGACCCCGGACCTGCGCGGTCCGGGGTCGCGTCATGTCCGGGCCGCCCGTGCGCGCACGTCGGCGGGGCGGACCTCGAGCGCGGCCAGGAGCGTCGCCGCCGGGTCCGGCTCGTCGCGCGTCAGGAGTGCGAGCAGCAGGTGCCGCGGGGTGACGCGGCGTGCTCTCTCGTTCGCGGCCAGGGTGTAGGCGAGCGGCAGGACCGCGCGGAACCCGGACGTCGGTTGCCGTGCGCTGCGACGGCTGATGGCGACGGCGCCGCCGAGGTCGGGGCTCGTGATGCCGAGCGCGGCGAGGGCCGTCTCGTCGAGCGCGCGCAGCCGGGACCGTGCCGTCTCGACGTCGACGCCCACCAGGTCGGCGATCTCCCGGTCGTGCAGCAGGCCGAGGAGCAGGTGGTCGGTGCCGACGCGGCGGTCCCCGCGCAGGGCGGCCTCGTCGTCCCCGGCGGCGACGGCTGCGCGGGCGGCGGGGGTGAGTCGATCGAACATGGGCCTACTTCCCGTACTTGGCGTGCACCGACTGCCGGGCCACCCCGAGGGCGTCGCCGATCTGCTCCCACGACCAGCCCTGCTCGCGCGCGAGGGCGACCTGCTGCGCCTCCACCTGCTCGGCGAGCCGTCGCAGCGCGCCGACCGCCCGCAGCCCGACCGCGGGGTCGGTCGTGCGGAGCTGGGCGGAGAGGTCGTCGGCCATGGTGTCAGTCTGGATTGACAAGGAGATCGATGTCAATCCAGACTGACGTCAACTGTCAGGCCAGACTGACGAATGGAGCACGTGATGGTGGTGCAGGTCGAAGGGCTGCGGATGCGCTACGGGTCCGTGGACGTGCTGGACGACGTGTCGTTCCAGGTGCTGCCCGGACAGGTCGTGGCGCTGCTGGGGCCGAACGGAGCCGGCAAGACGACGACGATCGAGATCCTCGAAGGCTTCCGGCGACGCTCCGCGGGCCGCGTGGAGGTGCTCGGGGCCGATCCCGCGCACGGCGACGAGCGGTGGCGTGCTCGCATCGGCGTCGTCCTGCAGTCGTGGCGCGACCACGGCCGGTGGCGGGTGCGTGAGCTCCTGGCGCACCTCGGGTCGTACTACGCCCCGTACTCCACGCCCGGCCACCGGCGACCGTGGGACACGGACGGGCTGCTGACCGCCGTCGGGCTGGCCGACCAGGCGCGCCAGGAGGTCCGGCGCCTGTCCGGCGGGCAGCGTCGCCGGCTCGACGTCGCGGTCGGCGCGGTCGGTCGTCCCGAGCTGCTCGTCCTCGACGAACCCACCGCGGGGCTCGACCCGGAGGCCCGACGGGAGTTCCACGACCTGGTCCGCAGCCTCGTGGACGAGCACGGCACCACGGTCCTGCTCACCACCCACGACCTCGCGGAGGCCGAGAGCCTGGCCGACCGGATCCTCGTGCTCGACGGCGGTCGGATCGCCGCCGAGGGGACGGTCGACGAGCTCGCGCGCCGGTTCGCAGGCGAGGACGAGGTGCGCTGGACGCTGACGGGCGAGCGGTTCGTGCGGTCGACGCCGCACTCCACGGCCTTCGCCCGCGACCTGTTCCGCGTGCACGGCTCGGAGGTCGCCGACCTGGAGATCCGGCGGGCGTCGCTCGAGGACGCCTACCTGGCGCTGGTGCGGCGGGCCGAGTCATGAGGGCGGGTCTGCGGCCCGGCCTGCGTCGGGGACTCATCGAGCTGCGGCAGGCGGTCACCGGCGCCGACCTCGTCGGGCACCTGCTCTGGCCCGTCGTGACGCTCGTCGCCCTCGTGCTGCTCCAGCACCGGGACCTCGGGTCCGGGCTGACGCTCGGCGCCTTCGCGGTGCCCGGCGTCGTGGGGATGTTCGTCGCCCTCGGCATGCTGCTCGACGTGCAGTACCTCAGCGCGGACCGCGAGGACGGCACGGTGCTCCGCGCGCGGGCCACCCCCGGCGGGATCACCGGCTACCTCGTCGGCAAGGTCGTCACCGTCTCCGGGACCGTCGTCCTCTACGTCGCGGTCGTGGTGGCCGGCGGGGCGCTCCTGGTCGACGGCGTCGACCTGCGGACCGTCGACTGGCTGACCTTCACCTGGGTGCTCGTGCTCGGTCTCGTCGCGACGCAGGCGCTCGGGCTGGTGCTCGGCGCGCTCGTCCGCAGCCCGCGCAGCGCCGGTTACGTCGCGCTGCCGGTGGTGGGGCTCATCGCGATCTCCGGGGTGTTCGTCCCGGTCACCGCGCTCGCGGCCGGGTGGCAGGCCGTCGCGCAGGCGTTCCCGGTGTACTGGCTCGGGCTCGGGGTGCGTGCCGCCTTCCTCCCCGACGCGGCGGCCGTCGCGGAGGTCGGCGGGTCGTGGCGCCCGTGGGCGACCGCTGCCGTCCTCGGTGCGTGGGCGCTCGTCGGGGTCGTCCTGGCGCCCGTCGTGCTGCGGCGGATGACGCGCAAGGAGTCGGGGTCCAGCGTCGCCGCCCGGCGGGAGCGGGCGCTGCAGCGCGTCGGCTGAGGGTGTGGGCGCGGGCTGGCAGGGTGGGCGCGTGCCCGCTACCCGTGAGTCAGCCCTCGCCGTCCTCCGCCGACTGGTGGGCAACCCGGACGCCGACTTCCACGACGGACAGTTCGAGGCGATCGAGACGCTCGTCGACGACCACCGCCGGGCGCTCGTGGTGCAGCGGACCGGGTGGGGGAAGTCGGCGGTCTACTTCGTCGCGACGATGCTGCTCCGGGAGCGGGGCGCCGGCCCGACGGTCCTGGTGTCCCCGCTGCTCGCGCTGATGCGGGACCAGGTCGCCGCCGCGGAGCGCGCCGGGGTGCGTGCCGTGGCGATCAACTCGACCAACGCCCACGAGTGGGACGAGCTGCTGCAACGGCTCGCCGCCGACGAGGTCGACGTGCTGCTCGTCTCGCCGGAGCGGCTCAACAACCCCGCGTTCCGGGAGAACCAGCTGCCGGCCCTCGTGCGACGCCTCGGCCTGCTGGTGGTCGACGAGGCGCACTGCATCAGCGACTGGGGCCACGACTTCCGGCCCGACTACCGCCGCCTGCGCGACCTCATCGCCACGATGCCCGCAGGCGTGCCGGTGCTGGCGACCACGGCGACCGCGAACAGCCGGGTGGTCGCGGACGTCGCGGAGCAGCTGGGCACGGGTGGGACGGACGGCGTCCTGACGATCCGCGGGCCGCTCGCGCGCGCCTCGCTGCGGCTCGGGGTGCTCCGGCTGCCCACCGCCCGCGCCCGGCTGGGCTGGCTGCTCAGCCACCTGGGGGACCTGCCCGGCTCGGGCATCATCTACACGCTCACGGTCGCCGCTGCGCAGGACACCGCCCGGCTGCTGCGCGAGGCGGGCCACGACGTGCGCGCGTACACGGGCCAGACCGACCCGGCCGACCGGGAGGCCGCGGAGTCGGCGCTCAAGGCGAACACGGTCAAGGCGCTGGTCGCGACGAGCGCGCTCGGCATGGGCTTCGACAAGCCGGACCTGGGGTTCGTCCTGCACCTGGGGGCGCCCTCGTCGCCCGTGTCCTACTACCAGCAGGTGGGTCGTGCCGGCCGCGCGACGGCGAGCGCCGACGTGCTGCTGCTGCCCGGCCCCGAGGACCGGGACATCTGGCAGTACTTCGCGACGGCGTCCATGCCCGACGAGGACCGCGCACAGCGCGTGATCGCCGAGCTGTCGGACCGACCCCTGTCGACCCCGGCGCTGGAGGCCCACGTCGACGTCCGGCGCACGCCCCTGGAGCTGCTCCTCAAGGTGCTCGACGTCGACGGTGCCGTCCGCCGCGTCCAGGGCGGCTGGGTGGCCACCGGGCAGCCGTGGACCTACGACGCCGAGCGGTACGCGCGGATCGCGGCCGCCCGCCAGGCCGAGCAGGAGCACATGCTCGAGTACGAGCGCACGGACGGCTGCCGGATGGAGTTCCTGCAGCGCAGCCTGGACGACGAGACGGCGGCCCCGTGCGGGCGCTGCGACTCCTGCGCGGGTGTCTGGTACCCCCAGGGCGTCGCCGAGGGTGCGGCGGCGTCGGCCGAGCGGTCCCTGGACCGCGTGGGGGTGCCGATCGAGCCGCGCGCGCAGTGGCCCGTCGGTGCCGACCGGCTCGGTCTGCCGGTGCGCGGCAAGATCGCCGAGGGGGAGCGGGCGGTCGAGGGCCGTGCCCTGGCGCGGCTGACCGACCTGGGCTGGGGGACCGCCCTGCGCGACGTCTTCGCGGCCGGTGCCACCGACGCACCGATCACGCCGGCGATGCTGCAGGGGTGCGTGCGGGTGCTGGCCGAGTGGGGATGGGACGAGCGGCCGGTCGCGGTGGTCGCGCTGCCGTCGCGACGTCGCCCGCTGCTGGTCGACTCCCTGGCCCGTGGGCTCGCGGACATCGGCCGGCTGCCCTACGCGGGCGCACTGGCGCCTCGCGACGGGGGCCCGACCGGCGGACCCGGCGGGAACAGCGCGTTCCGTCTCGCGGGCGTCTGGGACCGTCTCGACGCGTCCGGCCTGGCGCTGCCGGGCGGCCCGGTGCTGCTCGTCGACGACCTGGTCGACAGTCGCTGGACGATGACGGTCGCGGCGCGCGAGGTGCGCCTGGCGGGCGCGACGGCGGTGCTGCCGTTCGCCCTGGCGCTGCGGGGCTGAGTCAGTCGGTCTGTCCGCTCGTCGTCAGCCCGACCCCCGCCTGCGCGAGCCGGGCGACGGCGCGCAGCGTGGTGGGTGCTGCGACGGCCGCGGTGAGGTCGAGCAGGACGGTCGCGCCGAAGCCCGCAGCCCGGGCGTCCGACGCGGTCGCGGCGACGCAGTGGTCGGTGGCCAGGCCGACCACGTCGACGTCGGTGACGCCGGCCTCGGCCAGGACGCCCGCGAGGGGGGTGCCACCGGCCCCGACGACCTCCCCCTCGAACCCGGAGTAGTCCTGGCGGCCCTGACCCTTGCGGACGTGCACGGTGCGCTCGGGCAGGTGCAGGTCCGGGTGGTACCGGGCGCCGGGCGTGCCGGCGACGCAGTGCACGGGCCACGTGGAGACGTAGTCGGGCTCCGCGCCGACCGCGAAGTGGCCGTCGTTGGTGTCGGGGAGGGGCGCGTGCCAGTCCCGCGTGGCGACGACGACCGCGTACCGGTCCCCGTGCTGCGCCACGTGGTCGGTCACGGCGCGGGCGACGGCGTTCCCGCCGCTGACGGCGAGCGCGCCGCCCTCGCAGAAGTCCTCCTGGACGTCGACGACGATCAGTGCCCGGGTGCCCATCCGACCATCATGCGCGTGTCACGCGCCGCAGGTGTAGGTGCCCTCGGTCACGGAGACGGTCGCGCCCTCGTAGAGCGTGTCGAACGTGCCCGCGTCCTGGGCCGTCCCGAAGACTACGCCGACGCCGAGCGGGTCGGCGAACCCGGTGAGACCCGCGAGCTGCTCCTCGGCGCTGCTCTGGCAGGCCGGGTCCCACGGGAGGGTCTGGTAGCCGAGCGCGGAGAGCGAGTCGATCGACGGCTGGAGGGTGGTGGTGTCGCCCTCGCCGGTCTCCACGACGTCGGTCCACACGACGAAGAACGGCTCGGTCGTCGTGGTCGGGTCGATCGCCGTGGGCCACGCGGGGGTGGTCGCGACGGGCGTGGAGTCCGCGTCGGCGTCGTCGTCGCCCCCGCCGCCGGTGCAGGCGGCGGTGCTGAGCAGGGCGGCGGAGAGCGTGAGGGCAGCAACGATGCTGCGTCGGGGCTGGCGCATGGGCCGGATCGTGGCACGCGCGCACGGGCGCGGACCATGAGATGAATCGTTTAGGCGATCCTTGGGCGGACCTCGCTCCGGAGCCGATTTCGCGAGCACCCCACAGCCCGTGTAACCTTGCTCGCGCTGCCCCGATAGCTCAGTCGGCAGAGCGTCTCCATGGTAAGGAGAAGGTCAAGGGTTCGATTCCCTTTCGGGGCTCTGTGGTGTGTTCGAAGACGTGCCGTGATTCCGCGGCACGGACCACGCGCACATCGACATGGCGGGGTAGCTCAGGTGGTTAGAGCACACGGCTCATAATCGTGGTGTCGCGGGTTCGAGTCCCGCTCCCGCTACTTCCAGTGACACAACAGCGCGTCGGCCGGCGCGCAACGACGAGATCGCATGCATCCCGTACCGGGTGCGAGAGGTGGCAAGACCATGGCCAGCAAGAGCTCGGACGTCCGTCCGAAGATCACGCTCGCGTGCACGGAGTGCAAGGAGCGGAACTACATCACCAAGAAGAACCGTCGGAACGACCCCGACCGTCTCGAGATGAAGAAGTTCTGCCCCCGCGACAACCGTCACACCCTGCACCGCGAGACCCGCTGACCTCCGACCGATGCCGGTCGACGTCGGTTACGCGGGTCGTCAGTACCCGCCGACCGCTGCCTACGAGGTAGGCCGCCAGAAGCTGCAGGAGTTCGCCGACGCCCTCGGCGCCTCCCACCAGGCCCACACGGATCCGTCGGTGGCGCGCACGCTCGGGTATCCCGACGTCATCGCGCCGCCGACGTTCGCCGTCGTCGTGGCCCAGCGGGCCGAGGCCCAGCTGTTCGAGGACCCCGCTGCGGGGATCGACTTCAGCCGGGTCGTGCACGCGGACGAGCGCTTCACGCACCATCGCCCCATCCACGCGGGCGACCGCCTGGTGACCGTGCTGCATGTGGACTCGATCACCGTGCGCGCAGGGCTGGCCATGATCACCACGCGCGCCGAGATCTCGGCCGAGGACGGCGAGCCGGTGTGCACCGTCGTCTCCACGCTCGCCGTGCGCCCGGAGGACTCATGACCGAGGACCTGGCCGTCGGCGACGAGGTCGCCCGCCGCGAGATCACCGTCGACCGAGCCCGTCTGGTCCGGTACGCCGGCGCGAGCGGCGACTTCAACCCCATCCACTGGAACGACCGCATCGCCACCGCGGTCGGCCTGCCGGGCGTCATCGCGCACGGCATGTGGACCATGGGTGCGGCGTCGAGCGTCGTCGCCGACTGGATCGGGGACCCGGGCGCCGTGCTGGACTACCAGGTGCGGTTCACGCGCCCCGTCCCCGTGCCGGACCCGGGTGCCGCGACCATCGAGGTGACCGCCGTCGTCGGCGCCCTCGACCCGGAGGCCGGGACGGCTCGCATCGACCTCACCGTCGCCGTGGACGGCGTCCGCGTGCTCGGCAAGGCCCAGGCGCTGGTCCGCCTCAGCTGACCTCGGGAGCCGGCCCGGTCGTCGTCCCGATCCGCAGGGTCACGGGCAGCTCGCGCGTCGACGGCCCGGCACCGGACAGGAAGTCGGCGACGGCGTGCCCGACGGCGGCGCCCTTCTCGGCGAGCGGCTGCACCACCGTCGTGAGCACGTCGGGGGCGAGCCAGGGGAGGTCCAGTCCGTCGAACCCGCTGACGGAGACGTCCTCGGGCACCCGCAGGCCGAGCTCGCGCGCCGCGAGCACGACGCCCGAGGCGAGCAGGTCGGACTGGCAGGCGATCGCGGTCGGGCGGTCGGGACCGGTCAGGAGCGCGGTCCCGGCGCTGCGGCCGTGCTCGACCAGCGACGCGGGGGTGGCCCAGATCGCCACGGGCGTCACGCCGGCGTCGGTCACGCCGGCCAGGCGTCGGCGGGTGATCTCCCAGGACAGGTGGTCCATCTCGTCCGGCGGGACGAGGCCCTCGCCGCGGCAGCGGTCGAACGGGAGCGTCACGGTCGCGATCCGCGTGTGCCCGAGCGCCAGCAGGTGCTCGGTGGCCTGCCGCATCCCGCCGCGGTCGTCGATGCCGACCGACGCCACGTCGGGGGCGTGCTGTCCCTCGACGAGCACGGTCGGGGTGCCGCGCCGGCGCAGTGCGCCGAGCATCGGGTCGTCGGTGGTGCCGCCCCACATGATGACGGCGACGTCCATCGCGGCGGTCTCGAGGAGCGGGTCGACCGCGGGACCGCTCGGGTCGCTCGAGCCGGGGATCAGCAGGACGCCGAGGTCGAGCGGGCCGAGGGTGCTGACGAGGCCGTCGAGCACCTGGATCGCGACGGGGTCGCGAAACGACCGGCGCAGGGAGTCCCCGACGACGACGCCCACGATCCCGGACCGGCCCCGGCGCAGCTGGCGACCGAGGGGGTTCGGCCCGGAGTAGTCGAGCGCGGCGGCGGCGTCCAGCACCCGCTGGCGGGTCGCGGCGGCGATCGGCCCGGCGCCGGAGAAGGCGAGCGAGGCGGTCGACACGGAGACGTGCGCGGCGGCGGCGACGTCGGCCAGGGTGGGGCGTTGCGGAGACAGGGTCGGACCTCCGGTTCGGCGTCGCGGGACCGCGGGGGACGCGACGCGCGGGCAGCGCGCACAGGTTTGACGCAGCGGCCAGCGTACCCGCAGAATGACGCCGTCCCTCAAATCGATTCGATGACACCGACGGCGCCAGATCGAATCGATTCGATACGCAGCCAGAACGATGGAGCGAGCTCGTGCGCCACCCCGCCCCTCCCGTGAGTCGAGCCCGTTGGCTCCTCATGGGTCTCTTCGCCCTGACCGGCATCACGTTCACGAGCTGGCTCGCCCGCATCCCCACGGTCCGCGACCTGCTCGACCTGTCCACCTCCGAGCTCGGGCTGCTGCTGCTCGTCGGCTCGGTGGGTGCCCTGCTCGCGGTCACGGTGTCCGGCGTCCTCGTGCAGCGGTTCGGCAGCCGGGTCGGGATCGTCGCGTCGACCGGGGTGCTCGCGGCGGCGTTCGTCCTCATGGGCGTCGGTCCGACCGTCGGATCGGTCGCCCTGCTCGGCGTCGGCGTCTTCCTCAACGGCGTCGCCGTCGCGCTCGGCAACGTGCCGCTCAACGTCGAGTCCGCCCGCATCGAGCGCGCGATGGGCCGCACCGTCATCCCGCAGTTCCACGCGGCGTTCTCGATCGGGGCGGTCGCCGGCTCGGCGCTCGGTGCCACGGCGTCGCACCTCGGCATCTCCGTCACCGCGCAGTTCACCGCGGTCGCGCTGCTCGCCGTGGTCTGGCGCCTGGCGTCGCTGCGGGGGCTCGTCCTGCCGGGCACGACGGGGGAGCGCCCCCGGACGCCGGGCCGCGCGCTCGCCGGCCCCGTCACGGTGGGCCGCCGTCGTCGCATCGCCACCGCCCTGGACTCCTGGCGCGAGCCGCGGACCCTGCTGATCGGCGTCGTCGTGATGGCGGCCGCCCTGTCCGAGGGGTCCGCCAACGACTGGCTCTCGCTCGCCGTCGTCGACGGGTTCGACCAGACCGAGGCCGTGGGCGGCGCCATGCTCGGGGTGTTCGTCGGCGCGATGACCGTCGTGCGGCTCCTGGGCACCCGCCTCATCGACCGCTTCGGCCGCGTGGACGTCCTCCGCGTCTCAGGGACGGTCTCGATCGTCGGCCTGCTGCTGTTCGGGTTCGCGCCGACGTTCGCGCTGGCCGGCGTCGGCATCGTGCTGTGGGGCTTCGGCGCCGCGCTCGCCGTGCCGGTGGGGATCGCGGCGGCGTCCGACGACCCGATGCGCGCCGCCGGCCGCGTCGCGGTCGTGTCGTCGTTCGCCTCGGTGGCCTCCATCGCGGCGCCGCCGCTGCTCGGCGTCGCCGCCGCGTCGACGGGCGCCCGGCACGCCCTGGTGCTCATCGCGGTCGCGATGGTCGCGAGCGTCCTGCTGGCCCACCGGGTCGCCCCCGAGGACCCGTCGATCCAGGACGTCGTCCCGCGTCATGACGACGACGAGCAGCCCGTGCCCGTCGCCCCACGGACCACCGACCACCTGGCCACCCGCACCCACCCGACCCGCCGCCGCCGCCTCGTGCGCGTGCCCTGACCCTGACGAGGACGACATCATGAGCACCGGAGGGCCGATGACGACGCCAGCGGGACACGACGACGAGCTGACCGCCTCGAGCACGCCTGCGCGCGCCCCCGAGCCGGTCGGACGGTCGTTCGAACGGGCGTCGATCGCCGTGTTCGCCGTCTTCTTCCTCAACGGCTTCAACTTCGCCACCTGGGCCGCCCGGCTGCCCGCCATCCGCGACGGCCTCGACTTCTCCCCCGCGCAGATGGGGCTGCTCCTGCTGGTCGGCTCCGTCGGGTCGCTCGTCGCGCTGCCGCTGTCCGGGATGGTCGTCGAGCGGCTCGGTGCCCGGCGCACGGTCCTGGCGTTCGCGTGCCTGAACGCGAGCGGGCTCGTCGTGGCCTCGGTCGGCGTCGCGCTCGGCGAGGTCCTCGTCGTCGGCCTCGGTCTCGTGATGTTCGGTGTGGGCACCGGTGTCTGGGACGCGTCGATGAACGTCGAGGGCGCCGTCGTCGAGCAGCACCTCGGCCGCACGGTGATGCCGCGCTACCACGCCGGGTTCTCGTTCGGCACGGTGGCGGCAGCCGGGATCGCCGCCGTCGCCGCCGCCCTGCACGTGCCGGTCGTCGTGCACGTCCCCGTCGCGGTGATCCTCTCCGTGCTCGGCGTGGCGTTCGCGGTGCGGGCGTTCCTGCCGATCGTCGACGAGCCCGAGATCCGGCACGAGACCGATCGCGCGGAGAAGGGTGCCCGGGGCGCGCTCGCCGCCTGGCTGGAGCCGCGCACGCTGCTCATCGGGCTGGTCGTCCTCGCCGCCGCCCTCACCGAGGGGTCCGCGAACGACTGGGTGAGCCTCGCCGTCGTCGACGGCTTCGACGTGCAGGACGCCGTGGGGGCGGTCGCGTTCGCGGTCTTCGTCACCGCGATGACCGCGATGCGCTGGTTCGGCACGACGCTGCTCGACCGGTACGGCCGCGTCGCGGTGCTGCGCCTGTGCGCGGCCCTGTCGCTCGTCGGGCTGCTGGTGTTCGGCCTCGCGGGCCCGCTGTGGCTCGCCGTGATCGGCATCGTGGCCTGGGGGGCCGGCGCCGCCCTCGGCTTCCCCGTCGGGATGAGCGCCGCCGCGGACGACCCGCTGCGCGCGGCGGCCCGCGTGAGCGTGGTCTCGACCATCGGCTACAGCGCGTTCCTCGCGGGGCCGCCGCTGCTCGGTCTGCTCGCCCAGCACGTCGGCTACCGGCACGCCCTGCTCGTGATCATCGTGCCGATCGTGCTGGGGCTCCTCGTGGTCAACGCCGCCGCGCCGCTGAAGAAGACGGCCCAGGGTTAGCCTGAGCGCGTGCAGACAGAGCTGAGCACGGCCGACTGCTCGCCGGCGACCGTCCCTCCGACGATCACCTGGCCGGCCCGGACCACCCCCTCGTCCACCTTCGCCGACCTCACGACGCTGCGCGTCGGCGGTGCGCCGCGGCGGTACGAGGAGACGACGACGGAGGCCGAGCTGCTCGACGTGGTCCGGGCGGCGGACGCCGACGGGGAGCGGCTGCTGGTGCTCGGCGGCGGATCGAACCTCCTGGTCGCCGACGCGGGCTTCGACGGGGTCGTCGTGCGCGACGTGCGCAGCGGCATCGAGGTGCCCGACGCGTCCGCGTGCGCCGGCGCCACGCTCACCGTCCCCGCCGGGACGCCCTGGGACGACGTGGTCCGGTACGCGGTCGAGCAGGAGCTGACCGGGATCGAGGCACTGTCCGGCATCCCGGGCTCCACGGGTGCGACGCCGGTGCAGAACGTCGGCGCGTACGGGCAGGAGGTCTCGCAGAGCATCGCCACCGTCCGGGTCTGGGACCGCGGTCGCGGTAAGGTCCGCACCCTCCCGCTGGTCACGCTGGCGTTCGGGTACCGCACCTCGGTGCTCAAGCGATCCATGCGCGACGCCGACCCGGCCGACCCGCAGGCCCCCTGGTCGCCGACCCCCCGCTATGTGGTGCTCGACGTGACGTTCCAGCTGCGCCCGGGCTCGTTGTCCCGCCCGATCGCCTACGCGGAGCTCGCCCGCACGCTCGGGGTCGAGGTCGGCGGGCGTGCCCCGCTGGCAGAGGTCCGCGACACCGTGCTGGCCCTGCGTGGTCGCAAGGGCATGGTGCTCGACGCCGCCGACCACGACACGTGGAGCGCGGGCTCGTTCTTCACCAACCCGTTCCTCGACGCCGCCGCCGCGGCCGCGCTGCCGGACGACGCGCCGCGCTTCCCGGCCGACGACGGCCGCGTCAAGACCAGCGCCGCGTGGCTCATCGAGCGGTCCGGGTTCTCGCGCGGCTTCGGTGCCCCCGGACCGGCGAGCCTGTCGACCAAGCACGCGCTCGCGCTGACCAACCGCGGGGGAGCGACGGCCGAGGACCTGCTCGCCCTCGCGCGTCAGGTGCGCGACGGCGTCCGGTCGACGTTCGGGGTGGAGCTCGAGCCGGAGCCCGTGCTGGTGGGCGTCACGCTCTGACGTCCGAGCAGCGCGCCGTGCACGAGCACGAGCGCCTCGTCGTCGGTCAGCCCCGCGGCCCGCACCGCCGCCACGTACGTCTCGGCGGCCCGGCGCGCGAGGTCCGTCGGCACCGAGGCGCCCTCGGCGATGACCGTGCCTGCGCGCCGACGGGTCTCGACGACCCCCTCGGCCTCCAGCTCGCGGAACGCCCGCGCGACGGTGCCGGCGGCCAGCCCCAGGTCCGTGGCGAGGGCGCGGATCGTCGGCAGTCGGTCGCCCGCGACGAGGCGACCGGCAGCGACGTGCGCGACGACCTGCGCGCGGATCTGCTCGAACGCCGGGACGCCGGAGGTCAGGTCGACCTCGAGCTGCGCGGTCATGCGGCGGCCTGGGCGGCGGGCGTCTGCTCGACGTGCGCGGAGGCCGGTCGCAGGGTGGCACGGGCACCCCGGACCGCGACGACGAGAGCGGTGACACCGATGCCGATCGCGATCACGGCGGCCACGGCTGCGACGGTCTCCGCGCTGCCCGCGCCGAGGGCGTCGGCCCACCGCGGCTCGACGACGCGCACGACGTTGGCCGCGAAGAACAGGCATCCGGCGAGCGTCGCGCCGACGACGAGCTGCACGCCGGACAGCACCCGGCGCGCGGAGGTCCGGCGCAGCGCGACGTCGTCCACCGGGTCGGTGTCCGCGACGGCGGCACGCCGCGCCACGAGGACGAGCGCCGCCAGGCAGCCGACGAGCAGCACCACCAGCGCGCCGACGACGAGGCGGCCGTAGTACCACCCGGGGAACGGGCTCGCGGTGGACGTCGTGCCGTCCGCGTGGGCGTACGACAGGGACCTGCCCCCGGTTCCCGCGGCAGCCCCGCACACCACGAGGAGGAGCACCAGGAGCAGCGTCCAGGCGCCCGTGAGCACCGACAGCGCGCGCGGTGCGAGGTCGGCGAGCCGGCGGCGTACCAGGGGCGCCCGCCGGACGGCGCCGGCGGGCCGTGGCCACGTGACCTCCCCGACGACGTGCACCGCGACGAAGGCGGTCCCGGCGAGCAGCGGGAGCGCGGCGGTGAGGGCGCCGACCGCCAGGGCCTGCAGGTACGGCGTGACGAGCAGCAGCGCCAGGAGGGGCACCGGCACGAGGAGGCACCACGCCACCGCGGTGACGCGTCTGGCGTGCCGCTCTGCGGCCAGCCACGCCTCGGACGGGGTGACCGGGCCGCTGGTCCGGACGGGGCGCAGCGCCCAGGCCACGCCGACGACCAGGGCGAGCGCGAAGCAGACGATCAGTCCTTTGGCCATCGGGACTCCTTGTATCAATGAATCAATGGATTGACACAATGCCGGATCGACCGGGCCGACGTCAAGCAGCCAGCCACGCGTCCACGCCCGCCAGCAGCCGCGCCCGCACGTCGTCCGCCGCGCGGCTGGCCCGGACGGACGCGCGCGCCAGCTCCGCGAGCTCCTCGTCGGCGAACCCGTGCACGTCGCGGGCGATCACGTACTGGTCCACCAGGCGCGAGTGGAACAGGAGGGGGTCGTCGGCCCCGAGTGCCACGGTCGCCCCGGCCGCCACCAGGGCGCGCAGCGGGACGTCGTCCGTCGAGGCGTACACGCCGAGGGACACGTTCGACGCGGGGCACACCTCGAGCGCCACACCCTCCTCGACGACCCGCGCGAGCACCCGGGGATCCTCCACCGAACGCACCCCGTGCCCCAGCCGGTCGGGGCGCAGGCGGCCGACCACGTCCTCGACGTGCGCGGGTCCCAGCAGCTCGCCACCGTGCGGCACGCACGCCAGACCCGCAGCGCGGGCGATCGCGAACGCCGGCGCGAACTCCGACGTCTCGCCCCGACGCTCGTCGTTGGACAGCCCGAAGCCGACCACCTGACCCGGACGGTCGCCCGCGTGGTGCGCGGCCAGCCGGGCGAGCGTGCGCGCCTCCAGGGGGTGCCGCATCCGGGACGCCGCGACGATCACGCCGACGTCCACCCCGGTGTCCACCGACGCCTGCCGGGCCGCGTCCAGCACGATCTCCAGGGCGGGCGTGATGCCGCCGACGAACGGGGCGTAGGACGTCGGGTCCACCTGGATCTCCAGCCGGCCCGACCCCTCCTCGGCGTCGTCCTGCGCCGCCTCCGCGACGATCCGCCGCATGTCCGCCTCGGTGCGCACGCACGCCCGCGCGGCGTCGTAGAGCCGCTGGAACCGGAACCAGCCGCGCTCGTCGGCCGGCACGTGCAGCGGGTCACCGTCGAGCAGCACGGACGGGAGCCGGATGCCGTGCGTCGCCGCCAGGTCCGCCAGCGTCGACACGCGCATCGACCCCGTGAAGTGCAGGTGCAGGTGGGCCTTCGGCAGGAGGCGGAGGTCCCGCGTCACACGCTCGCCGTCGGGGTCGCGTCGATCAACCGGTAGCCGACGCCACGCACGGTGTCGAAGTGCTCCGCGCCCACCTTCCGGCGCAGGTACCGGACGTACACGTCGACCACGTTCGAGCCCGGGTCGAAGTCGAAGCCCCACACCTCCGACAGCAGCCGCTCGCGCGTGAGGACGTCGCCGGGGTGCCGCAGGAACGTCTCGGCCAGCGCGAACTCCCGCGCCGACAGGTCGACCTCCTGGGTGCCGACCTTCATCCGGCGCGTCCGCAGGTCCAGCTGGAGGGCGCCGTGCCTGAGCACCGTCGTCTCACCCGGCGTCGACCCCTGCGCCCGCAGCCGCAGCCGCACGCGGGCCAGCAGCTCCTCGAAGCGGAACGGCTTGGCCATGTAGTCGTCGGCCCCGGACTCCAGGCCCGTGACGGTGTCCGTGACCGACGACCGTGCCGTCAGCACGATCACGGGGACGGTCTCGCCGGCCGCGCGCAGGCGGCGCAGGACCTCGAAGCCGTCGATGTCGACGAGCCCGAGGTCGAGGATGAGCAGGTCGACGTCGCCGGAGTGCACGCGGGTCAGAGCCTCTTCGCCGGAGGTCACCGCGCTCGTCTCGAAGCCGGAGGCGCGCAGGCCCTTGGCGACGAACGCGGCGATACGTTCTTCGTCCTCCGCGATGAGGATGTGCGTCATAGGTACTCCACCAGCTCGGTGACAGGTTGGGGTCGGCCGTCCACGAGGTCGACTGCCGGCAGGTCAAGCACGAAGACCACGCCGGAGCCGACGTTAGCCGGTGGATGCTCCACGAACACACGTCCGTGGTGGGCGTGTGCGATGGCGGCGACGATCGGCAGCCCCAGACCGGCACCGTGCGAGATGCGGTCGGCCTGTCCGCGGTGGAACCGCTCGAAGATGCGGTCGGTCTCCTCGGGCGGCACGCCGGGTCCCTCGTCGCGGACCCAGAGCAGCAGGCGGTCGCCCGCCACCTCGCTGCCGAGCCGCACGGTGGAGCCCGGCGCGGAGTAGCGGTGCGCGTTCGCGAGGAGCTGCAGCCAGGCCTGGGTGATGCGCTGGGCATCGAGCAGCACGTCCACGTCCGCCCGCGAGGCGACCACCCAGCGGCGGTCGCCGAGGCCGCGCGCCTTGTCGTGCACGTCGTCCGTGAGGCGTCCGACGTCGGTGCGGTCGAGCCGCACGAAGTCCGGCCGGTCCGCCGTGGCCAGCGTCATGAGGTCGTCCACCAGCCGCTGCATGCGGTCCAGCTCGTCCAGGGCGAGCGCCTGCGTCGCGCGGACGTCGTCCGGGTCGTCCGCGTCGACCAGCTCGAGGTGCCCGCGCACGATCGTCAGGGGAGTGCGCAGCTCGTGGCCGACGTCGTCGAGGAGCTCACGCTGCGACCCGAACGCGCGCTCCAGGCGGTCGAGCATCGCGTTCACCGTGCGGGCCAGGTTGGACAGGTCGTCCTTGCCCGTCACCGTGATGCGCTCCGAGAGGTCGGACTCCGTGATGCGGCGCGTGGTGTCCCGCAGGAGGCGGATCGGTCGCAGCAGGCGGCCGACGACGAACCACGCCACGACGGAGATCGCCGCCAGGGCGCCGAGCCCGACCGCGGTGTAGGTCAGGAACGTGCTGCGCAGCCCCGACATCTCGGCCGACCGGTCGAACGCGCCGACGAACAGGCCCGCGCTGGGGTCGCCGTTCATCAGCACCGGGACGGCGATCAGGCGGTACTGCGTGACGGACGTCGTGACCGTGTGCGGCAGCGCGGGGGCGTCGGGCGGGAGAGCGGCCAGGACCGTGACGAGCTCGGGATCCTCCGCGAGCCGCACCGACCTCGTCTGGACGGCGGGCTGCCTGTGGAGCTTGCCGTCGAGCAGCGTCACGACGCCTTCGTTCTTGGTCGGCACCCGGGAGCGGATGCCTTCGATGAGCACGTCGGCCACGCTGGTGAACGGCTGGCCGGTCTCGGGGTTCTCGCCGGCCTCGACGACGCGCAGCGCGGCGACGGTCCGGGACAGGGAGTTGTCGATGCGCTCGTCGGTCTGGGCCGCCTGCAGGGCGAACGCCGTCCCGCCGGCGACCATCATCGTCACCGCCGACAGCACCACCACGGCGGTCATCAGCCGCGCGCGGACGGTCAGGTGCGCCAGCGTGCGCTGGTAGGCGGGGATCACGCCCGTCGTCGCGCTGGTGAGCTCGGCGCGGCGACCGGCGCTGGCGCTGCGGGACATGGACGCAAGTATGTCCGTCGCGCACGACCGTGCGCAGGTGCTCTCAGTCCAGCGACCGCATGAACGACCACAGGTGCCCCTCGAGGTCGTACGCGCTGTACACGCGGTACCCGTAGTCCCGGTCCACCGGCGCCTGGCGGACGTCGACACCGGCCGCGACGGACCGCTGGTGGTGGGCGTCGACGTCGTCGACCAGGACGGCGAGCGACGAGGTGCCCGCACCGACCGTCCGGGGCGAGGCCAGCCGGTACGACTCCTGCTCGGGGTGCAGCCAGACCACCCCGTCACCGGCGTGCACCTCGCCGTGCACCGCACGCCCGTCGCCGTCGCGCACGAGCTCGCCCGCCAGCAGCCCGAACCGGTCGACCAGCCACGCGTGCGCAGCGCCGATGTCCGCGTACACGAGCAGCACGATGCGCCGCTGCGCGGGCGGGTCGAGCAGCGTCAGCTCCTCGACGACCGCGAGCAGGTCGGTGCCGCCCGCGGCGAGCGCCCCGGCCACCCGCGACCGCAGGCGGGCGGTCGTGTCCAGGCGTGCGTCGAGCACGTCCAGGTGGGCCTGCAGGGCGGACCTGAGGTCCCACGCGGGATCGTCCAGCACGCGCTGGACCTCGGCGAGGTCCATGCCCAGCCGACGCAGCAGGCTCACCCGGTACAGGCGTGCCTCGTCGGCGGCGTCGTAGATCCGGTGCCCGGCGGGGCTGCGGCCCGACGGGGTCAGCAACCCGATCTGCTCGTAGTAGTGCAGCGTCCGCACCGTCAGCCCGGTCGCCGCGGCCAGCTCGCCCACCCGGTGTCCTGTCGTCATGCGACCGACGCTAGGACCTCACGCGGCGTCAGGATCAAGAGCCCGCTCAGCCGTCGTCGCGACGCCGCCAGCGGAACGTGCGGACGCCGACGACGAGGGCGGCGACCGCCCACACGAGCAGGACGGCGGCGGTCGCCCCGTGCTGCCAGGACCCGCTGACCTCCCAGGCCTCCGCGCTCGGCGGCAGGAACACGGAGCGCATGCCCTGTGCCATCCACTTGAGCGGGAACACCGACGCCACCTGCTGCATCCAGGTGGGCAGGTCGTTGAACACGAAGAACACCCCTGAGATGAACTGCAGCACGAGGACGATCGGGGTCACCACGGCGCTCGCGGACTTCCCGGAGCGGGGGACCGACGAGAACGCGACCCCGCAGAGCGTGCCCGCAGCGGTCCCCAGCACGAACACCCACGCGAACGTCGCCCAGGCCGTCCCCGTCGTCGGCATCGGCACCCCGAACAGCAGCGCCGCCGCGGCGAGGAGCAGCGCGGTCTGGACCAGGGAGGTCACCAGGACCTCGCCGGTCTTGCCGAGGAAGAACGCCGACGACGGCAGCGGGGTCCCGCGCAGGCGCTTCAGACCACCGTCGTCGCGCTCGACCGCGATCGAGATCGCGAGGTGCTGGAAGCTCGACAGCATGATGCCCGTGGCCAGCATCCCGGGCAGGAAGTACTGCGCGAACGGGATCCCGGGCTCCGGCCCGACCGTGGCCCCGTCCTGCCCGAAGACCGTCGCGAAGATCGCGAGCATGATGATCGGGTACGCGAAGATGAAGACGACCGCGTCGCGCTCGCGGAAGAACGTCCGCACCTCGTAGCCGGTCCGCGCGACCCCGAGCCGCAGCACCCGGGGCAGTCGCGTCCCGGTGTCGACGTCGCTCATGACTCGGCCCCGTCGATCAGGCTCAGGTACACGTCCTCGAGCGTGGGCCGCAGCACCTGCAGCCCGGGTACCTCCCCGCCCAGCACCCCGGTCAGCTCGACCACGGTCGTGGTCGGGGTGTCGGTGCGGACCTCGCGCGTCTGCCCGTCCTGCGTCCAGCGCACCAGCGCCTGTCGCGCGGTACGCCCCCCGAGGTCGGCCGGTGCGCCCTCGGCCACGACCTGCCCGTCCCGCACCACCACGACCCGGCCGGCGAGGCGCTCGGCCTCCTCCAGGTAGTGGGTCGTCAGCAGGATCGTCGTCCCGTCGGCCGCGAGCTGCTCGACGAGGTCCCAGAACGAGCGCCGGGCCTGCGGGTCGAAGCCGGTGGTCGGCTCGTCGAGGAACAGCAGCTCGGGCCGCCCGACGATGCCGAGCGCCACGTCGAGCCGCCGTCGCTGCCCACCGGACAGCTGCCGCGCGCGGGTCCTCACCTTGTCCTGCAGGCCCACCGACGCGATCACCTCGTCGGGGTCGCGGGGATCCGGGAAGAACCGCGCGAAGTGCCGGACCAGCTCCGCGACCGTCGCCTCGGCGAGGTCGTTGTTGCTCTGCAGCACGATGCCGAGGCGTGATCGCCACGCCCGGTCGCCGTCCTGCGGGTCCTGTCCGAGCACCCGCACGTCGCCGCCGTCGCGCGACCGGAAGCCCTCGAGGATCTCCACGGTCGT
Source organism: Cellulomonas terrae (assembly GCF_007990265.1). Classification (GTDB taxonomy): domain Bacteria; phylum Actinomycetota; class Actinomycetes; order Actinomycetales; family Cellulomonadaceae; genus Cellulomonas; species Cellulomonas terrae. The sequence goes on along the minus strand of NZ_BJWH01000001.1, from coordinate 256,013 downwards.
GGTCTTCCCCGCGCCGTTGGGCCCGAGGATCGCGACGACCTCGCCGTGCGCCACGTGCAGGTCCAGGCCGTCGACGGCGCGCTTCTCGCCGTAGACCTTGCGGAGCCCCGTGACCTCGACGGCGTGCGGCACGGGAGCTACTCGGCCTCGGCCAGCAGCGCCTGGATCCGCGTGACGCCCTCCACCAGGTCGGCGTCGCTCAGCGCGTACGACAGGCGCAGGTACCCGCTCGGACCGAAGGCCTCACCGGGCACCACGGCCACCTCGGCCTGCTCGAGGATCAGCGTGGCCAGCTCCGCCGAGGTCCGCGGGGTCACCCCGCGGATCGTGCGGCCCAGCACCCCCTCGACCGACGGGTAGACGTAGAACGCGCCCTCGGGTGCGGGGATCCGCACGCCGTCGATCTGCGCGAGCATCTCCACGATCGTGCGCCGACGGCGGTCGAACGCGGTCCGCATCTCCTGGACCGCGGCGAGGTCGCCGGTCAGCGCCGCGATCGCGGCCCGCTGCGACACGTTCGCGACGTTCGACGTCAGGTGCGACTGCAGGTTCGTCGCGGCGGTGATCACGTCCGCCGGGCCGATCATCCAGCCGACGCGCCACCCCGTCATCGCATAGGTCTTCGCGACGCCGTTGAGCACGATCGTGGTGTCCGCCAGCTCCGGCACCGCCCGCACGATCGGCGTGAACACCGCGTCGTCGTACGTAAGGTGCTCGTAGATCTCGTCGGTGATGACCCAGATGCCGTGCTCGAGCGCCCAGCGCCCGATCGCGGCGGTCTGCTCGGGGGAGTACACCGCTCCCGTCGGGTTGGACGGCGAGCAGAACAGCAGCACCTTGGTGCGCGGCGTGCGCGCGGCCTCGAGCTGCTCGACGGTCACCAGGTAGCCCTGGTCGACGCCGGCGAACACCTCGACCGGCACGCCGCCCGCGAGCCGGATCGCCTCGGGGTAGGTGGTCCAGTACGGCGCGGGCAGCAGCACCTCGTCACCCGGGTCCACGATCGCCGCGAACGACTGGTAGACCGCCTGCTTGCCGCCGTTGGTGACCAGCACGCTCGACGGCTTCACCTCGTAGCCGGAGTCGCGCAGCGTCTTCGCGGCGATCGCCTCACGCAGCGCCGGCAGTCCCGCCGCGGGCGTGTAGCGGTGGTTGACCGGGTCCTTCGCCGCGGCGATGGCGGCGTCGACGATGTACCCGGGCGTCGGGAAGTCGGGCTCCCCGGCGCCGAAGCCGATCACCGGGCGGCCCGCTGCCTTGAGTGCCTTGGCCTTGGCGTCGACCGCCAGCGTCGCGGACTCGGCGATCGCGGCCAGTCGGGCGGACACACGGGCACGGGGAGGGGTCTGCTCGCTCACGGGGCCATAGTGGCAGAGGTCACGTCCGGCGGTGCCAGACGATATCGGTGGGTGACACGGCCGCTGCGCGGGCGGTTCGACCCATCGGCGCTCGTCGCGTACAGTGGACCCCCGGCGGTTGACGTCCGCCATGATGAGCCGTGCCCCGGAGGACTCCGGTCGCTGCACGGACCCCCTCCGGGTGGTGTCCGCCAGTGTCGCGCGGGCTACGTCATGGAGGCCCAGGCCGCCGTAGGGCAGTGGCGCAATTGGTAGCGCAGCGGTCTCCAAAACCGCAGGTTGCAGGTTCGAGTCCTGTCTGCCCTGCGCACGCGTCTGGTCCTCCGGGTTCGCCCGGCGGGCCGGGAGAAGCGAGCAGGACCGCCGGTCGGTCCGGCGCGACGCGTCGGCCCGTCCGTCCGTCAGGTTCCGCACGGAGCCTGACCACCACGAGACGTAGGGGCCAGACGTGAGCGAAACAGCACCGGCTGCGGCGTCCGACGCCGAGGGTTCGGCGGCGCGCCCGTCGACCTCCAAGCCCACCCGCAAGGGTGAGTCGCGTGGCGGACTGTTCGCGCGCATCGCGCTCTTCGTCCGTCAGGTCATCGCGGAGCTGAAGAAGGTCGTCCGGCCCACGCGGTCGGAGCTGATCACCTACACGAGCGTCGTCCTGGTGTTCGTCGCCGTGGTCATGGCCTTCGTCACCGTGGTCGACCTGGGCATCGGCAAGCTCACGTTCTGGGTCTTCGGAGGCTGACGCTCATCGGGACCGCGGTCCCGACGACGAGTAGGTCGCCCCACCAGGGTCGAGCACACATCGCACCGGCACGCCGGGGCGCACACGCAGGAGAAAGCAGGTTCGCACGTGTCGCAGGAGTCGCAGGAGCCCACCACGGGCGCCGAGGCGGAGCTCGAGGACGCCATCGCGTCGGTCGAGGCCGTCGAGTCGTCGGCCGTCGAGGACGCCTCGCCCGAGGACGTCGTCGCCGACGCCACCGAGAGCGACGAGCCGGCCGACGAGGGTGCTGAGCCTGCCGCCGAGGTCGAGGCCGACGAGGCCGAGGTCGAGGACGAGCCCGACGTCGAGGAGGACCCGGTCGCCGCGTTCAAGGCGCAGCTCCGGAGCCAGCTCGGTGACTGGTACGTCATCCACTCCTACGCGGGCTACGAGAACCGCGTGAAGGCGAACCTCGAGAACCGCCGCCAGAGCCTGAACATGGAGGACTACATCTTCGCGGTGGAGGTCCCCATGGAAGAGGTCGTGGAGATCAAGAACGCGCAGCGCAAGGTCGTCAAGCGCGTCCGCATCCCCGGCTACGTCCTGGTCCGCATGGACCTCACCGACGAGTCGTGGGGCGCCGTCCGGCACACGCCGGGCGTCACCGGCTTCGTCGGCCACACGCACCAGCCCGTGCCGCTGACGCTCGACGAGGTCTTCTCGATGCTCGCGCCGTCGCTGGAGCCCAAGCAGCCGACCACGGCCGCGGGTGCCGCGAAGGCCGCGTCGCAGATCAAGGTCGACTTCACCGTCGGCGAGTCGGTCACCGTCACCGACGGCCCGTTCGACACGCTGCCTGCGACGATCTCCGAGATCAACGCCGAGAACCAGAAGCTCAAGGTCCTCGTCTCCATCTTCGGCCGGGAGACCCCGGTCGAGCTGTCCTTCAGCCAGGTCGCCAAGATCTGACTGACGCTCCCCGCGCTGCGGGCGAGCACTGCAACCGGGTCATCGCCCACGGCGTCGGCCCACGACACGAACGGATGTAGCAATGCCCCCGAAGAAGAAGGTCACCGGCCTGATCAAGCTCCAGATCAAGGCCGGCGCGGCCACTCCTGCGCCGCCCATCGGTCCGGCGCTGGGCCAGCACGGCGTCAACATCATGGAGTTCTGCAAGGCGTACAACGCGGCCACCGAGGCGCAGCGCGGCAACGTCATCCCCGTCGAGATCACGGTGTACGAGGACCGCTCGTTCACCTTCATCACGAAGACGCCGCCGGCTGCCGAGCTCATCAAGAAGGCCGCCGGTGTCGCCAAGGGCTCCCCGACGCCGCACACCGTGAAGGTCGCCACGCTCACCAAGGCGCAGATCAGCGAGATCGCGAGCACCAAGCTCGAGGACCTCAACGCGAACGACCTCGCCGCAGCCGAGAAGATCATCGCCGGCACCGCCCGCTCGATGGGCATCAAGGTCGAGGGCTGATCGCAGCGGAGTGTGAGCGCAGCCCAGACCGAGGCGTGAGCCCCGCGGGCTGAGCACCCTGCAAGAGACGGTGGGCCGATCCCGGCTCGCTGAGAAGTGTGGAAGGGCCTGACCGGTCCGACTGACCACAACAAGGAGAAGAAGCATGGCCAAGCACAGCAAGGCGTACCGCGCCGCGGTCGAGAAGATCGAGGCCGACCGTCTCTACAGCCCGCTCGAGGCCGTCCGCCTCGCGCAGGCGACGTCGACCACCAAGTACGACGCGACCGTCGAGGTGGCGTTCCGCCTCGGTGTCGACCCGCGCAAGGCGGACCAGATGGTCCGTGGCACGGTCAACCTGCCCCACGGCACCGGCAAGACCGCCCGCGTCATCGTCTTCGCGACGGGTGAGCGTGCCGAGCAGGCCCGTGCGGCCGGCGCCGACGAGGTCGGTGGCGACGAGCTGATCGACAAGGTCGCGGCCGGGTACACCGACTTCGACTCCGCCGTCGCGACGCCCGACCTCATGGGCAAGGTCGGTCGACTGGGCAAGGTCCTGGGCCCGCGTGGCCTCATGCCGAACCCGAAGACCGGCACCGTGACGATGGACGTGGCCAAGGCCGTGTCCGACATCAAGGGCGGGAAGATCGAGTTCCGCGTGGACCGTCACGCGAACCTGCACTTCATCATCGGCAAGACCTCGTTCAGCGACACCGCGCTGGTGGAGAACTACGCCGCCGCGCTCGACGAGATCCTGCGTCTGAAGCCGTCCGCCTCGAAGGGCCGCTACATCGCGAAGGCGACCTTCTCGACGACGAACGGCCCCGGCATCCTCGTCGACCAGAACAAGACGAGGAACCTGCTCGAGGAAGACGCCGCCTGACGGTCGTCGCTGTCAGCGAAGGCCCGGCCCCCCGGTGGGGGGCCGGGCCTTCGTCTGTGGACGACCTCGGATCAACTCGTCACCAGAACGGGACATAAGGGGCGTCGAGTTCCGCCACCATGTCCGGATGACCTTCCGACTCAGCGCCCTCGTCCCACCTCGAGGCCCCGGGCGGCAGCTCACCCTGGCGGCAACGGTGGACTCGGTGGGCGCAGGATTCTTCATCGCGGGATCGATCGTCTTCTTCACCAGGGGCCTGGGCCTCGACGCCGCGTCCGTGGGGATCGGGTTCGCCATCGCGAACCTGGTCGGGTTCCTCTTCACCGTGCCGCTCGGCATGCTGTCGGACCGGATCGGTGCCCGCCGGATGCTCGTCGTCATGTACGTCTGGCGGGCGGTGTGGATGGCCGTGCTGCCCTTCACCTCGTCGTTCACGGCCTTCGTCGTGGTGACGACCCTCGTGACGATCGGTGACTGCGGCGTGATCCCGTCGCTGCGGGCACTGGTCAGCACCGCGGTCGGCGCGCAGGACCGCGTGCGGACGCTGGCCTTCATGCGGTCGTGGCGCAACGCGGGGTCGACCGTCGGGGCGGCGCTCACCGCCCCGCTCATCGCCTTCGACAGCCGGGCCGCCTATGCGGCGATCATGTTCCTCACGGCGGCGTCGTACGTCGTCGCGGCCGGGGTGATCGCCCGGATCCGGGCCGCCGGAGACAGCGTCGACGGCGTGCCCGACGTGGTCGCGCCGGCCGGGCCGGTGCGCGTGCGCCGTCGGTGGCGCGTCGAGGTCCCGACGGCGCTCAAGGACGGTCCGTACCTGCTGCTCACCCTCACCAGCATGGTGCTGATGGCGCACATCACGCTCCTGGTCGTCGGGATCCCGCTGTGGATCAGCGACCACACCGACGTCCCGGCCGTCTGGATCCCGGTGCTCGTGGTGATCAACACGACCCTGGCCGTGGCGCTCCAGGTCCGCTTCGCCAGCCACGGGGAGTCGGCGGGCGCCGGACGCCGCGCGTTGACGCTCGCGGGTCTGTGCCTGGCCGCGTGCTGTGTCCTGGTGGCCTTCACGGCGCACGTGCCGACCTGGGCCGGTGCCTCCCTGCTCGTCCTCGCGGTGATCGCACTGACCGGTGGGGAGCTCTGGGAGGCCGCAGGCTCGTGGTCGCTCAGCTACCGGTACGCACGACCCGAGATCGAGGGTCAGTACATGTCGGTGTTCACGTTGGCGCCGATCGCCGAGTCGGTCATCGCCCCGATCGCCGTGACGACGTTGGTGCTCGGCGCGGACTGGCGGGGTTGGGTCGGGCTCGCCGTGGTCTTCGCGGCAGCCGGCCTGGTCGCCCGGCCGGTGGTCGGGCTCCTGGAGTCCTCCCTGCACGGCCGAGCGGGTGCGGTGGAGGTCGCGTCGGACCCTGCCGACGAGCGCCCCGCCGGCGAGGCTGTCGGTGCGGCGTCGTCGCCGACCTGACGCGGCTCGGCCGGCGGCGTGTCACATACCCGGGAGCACCGTGAGCACAGGGGTCCCCTCACGGCCGACCCGCACAGCGCCGGCGAGCACCGTGCGGAGGGCAGACCGTGCCCCGACCCCCGCGCGCACCATCTCCTGGGCGACCGCACCCGCGACCTGCGGGGCGGCGAAGGACGTGCCCGTCCAGCGGGCGAACGCGTTGTCCCCGAACTCGTCGACGACCGATCCGCCCTCGTCGTACGACTGCCCCCGGACGTAGGTGGACAGGACCCCGCGGCCCACGGTCGCGACGTCGACCCACGCACCGCGGCTCGACCAGGCGGACGTCCGCAGGTCCGTGTCCACCGATCCGACCGCGACGACGTCGTGCAGAGCAGCGGGCCACGTGGGCCGGTCGTCGCCGAAGTTGCCGGCGGCCGCGACGACGACGATCTCCTCCTTCCGCTCGGCCTCGATCTGACGTATCCGGGCGACGGCCGCAGCCAAGGGGAGCGACGGCTCGTCGCGCTCCGACTGGTGGCCGAGCGAGAGGTTGAGGATGTGCGCCCCGTCCTCGGCCGCGCGCACCATCGCCCGCGCGACGTCGAGCTCCGTCCCGACTCCGTCGGCGGGGACCGCCCGGTACATCACGAGGTCGGCCGTCGGGCAGACCTGGGCGACGATCCCGGCCACGAAGGTGCCGTGCCCCGCGCTGAGCTCCAGCCGGTCCGACCCGTCGCCGAGGTAGTCCACGGGGTCGATGTTGCTCTCGGCGTCCGCGCCGCCGTGCCGCTCGACGGCGGCCAGCCAGCCGTCCGCGCGAGTCTCCGCGGCGATGCCGCTGTCGATCACGGCGACGACGGGTCGCTCCGTGTGCTCGCGAGTCATGGTGCCCTTCACCGGGAGAGACGGGGTGTCGGAGCCGGGCGCGCTGGCGGCGGCGCCCGGCTCCGGAGTGCTGTCAGGCGCGGGCAGCCCGGTAGGCCGGGAACGAGCCGAGGCCCTCAGCGGCGACCGGTCCGGCGGTGCCGAACGGCTTGACGATCGGTCCGAGCAGGGTGACGTGGTGCAGCGTGGCGGTCGCGCCGGCCCCGCGGAGCGCGTCGAGCACCGCGGCGGCGTCGCCGGACGTGGTCAGCACGGTGACGAGGTCGTCGGTGCCCACCGTGAGCCCGTGGCTGTCGAGGACCGCCTGGACCTCGGGGAGCGCGAGATCGGCGGTGCTGACCAGGACCTGGCCGTGGACGGTGAGCAGCTCGTGGTCGTCGTCCTCGACGACGAGGTCGAGGGTCTGCTCGCCGCGCCAGGCGCGGCGGGCCTGGACGGTGGTGAGCAGCCCGTGCCGCACGGCCGGGTCGTTCTGCTGGCTGAGCAGCCCGTCGGCCTGGCGGGCCACGCGCTCGGTGAGGGTCGGGGTCGGTGTCGCGATGTCCAGGTCGGCGGTCATGGAATCTCCTTCGACTGCGCCGGCACCCTGCCGGCGCGGCAGCAACCTAGCCGCAAACCGGGGCAGAACACCCCGGAATGGATGCGCGACGGCCCGTGCATCCACGAGCACCGGCGTGTCTGCCGGTGTGCCGGGCGACGCTCGGCTGCCCGGCCACCGCCTCAGCGGGCGCGGGCGGCGCCGAAGAGCGCGAACGAGCCCAGACCGTCGGCGGCTGCGGGTCCGGCGTGTCCGCCCACCGTGATGACCGGCGAGAGGAGCGTGACGTGGTGAACGCTCGCCGACGCCCCCGCGTCGCGCAGCTCCATGCGCTCGGTCGCGGCGGGCGTGTCGTGCGGGGCTCGCCGGTCGGGGCAGCGACGAAGGCCCGGTCCCCCCTGCGGACCGGGCCTTCGCCGTTCGTGGGTGTCCGGCTGCTAGTACGGCAACCACTGGGTCAGGCAGGTGCCGCCCTCGCTGGAGCACTCCAGCCGCAGCGGCCCGTCCGGGTGGACGTCGAACCGGAAGTACCCCACGTCGTCGGTCTCGATCGTCGCGACCACGCCGTCGGGCGTCCGCAGGCTCACCCGTCCTGGCGTGGCGGGGAGCAGCTGACCTTCGATCGACGACGACTCGACCTCCACCTCGACACCGAGGCCGTGGCCCTCGAACACGAGCGTGCGCGAGGTCCCGCCGGAGCGGTCACGGACGCCGACGGGCGCGTCGAGGGCGCTGGAGTCGTAGACGAGCTCGAGCAGCAGGAGGTCCATCTCCAGTCCTGCCCGGGCGTCGACCATGCCGCGGTGGGCGCGGAACGCCAGGTCGGCGCTGGCGACGACCCGGTCGTAGGTCTCCCGCTCGGCCAGTGCGGTGACCAGCTCGGCGCCGAGGACCTCGTCGTCGGCCCAGGGCGAGCCGGGGTGATCGGTGGAGCTGTGGGCGCGGTCATCCGAGTGCCAGGACATCGCGTCCTCCTTCTTCAGCCGTGGAGGCCGTCCAGGCCCGCACGTAGTTCTTGATCGCCGCCGTCTGTCGCAGGCGGGCGAGTCCACGACCCCGGGTGGGGCCGATCGAGCCGACGGGGACGCCGAGCTTCTCCGCGATCTCCGCGTAGCTCAACGGCGGGTCGACCGCGAGCATCAGCAGGATGTCGCGCTGGTGGTCGGGCAGCTCCGCGAGCCCCTCGCGCAGCGCCCGCTCTCGCTCGACCGCGAGCATCCGCTCGTCGAGGTCGGAGTCGGACACGCCGTCCAGCCGACCGGTCTGCGGGTCGACCGGGACGGTCCGCCGGTTCACGTTGGTGACCCGGATGCACTCGTGCCGCGCCGTGGTGGCGATCCACCCGGGCAGGGCGTTCGGGTCGCGGAGCTTCTCGAGGTTCTCGAGCAGGTTCAGCCACACCGTCTGCGCGACGTCCTCCGCCTGGTGCGGGGTGAGCCGGAACTGGCGGACGCGCGCGACCACGGCCGGGGTGAACCGGCGCACGATCTCCGACCACGCGCGGGAGTCGCCCTCCAGCGCGCCCGTCACCAGGGCGGGGACGTCCCGCCGGCGGTACGGATCCTCGTCGTCCATGTGTGGATCCCTTCGTCTCGCAACCTGGAAGCCATCATGGCCCGGTCGCAGCAAGGTGCCCAGCACGTTTCACACGCCCGGCAGGATCGAGAAGGCCTGCCCGAAGTCGGGCAGCGGCCGTCCGAGCGCCAACAGCTCGATGTACGCCGCTCGGGCGTCGAGGCCGCGCTCGTGCATGAGCCGGGCCACCGCGCCGACGATCTGCGGCGCCGCGAACGACGTCCCGCTCCACCGGGCGAAGGAGTCCGGCCCGAAGGTGGCGGGCTCGTTGGTGAAGTCGGGGGACTGCTCACCGGCGACGTAGGGCGACAGGATGCCTTCGCCGACGGTCGCGCAGTCGACCCACCACCCACGGCTGGAGAACACGCTCGGTCGCAGGTCCGCGGTCAGCGACCCGACGGCGACGACCCGCCGGAACGCGGCCGGCCACGTCGGGACCGTGTCCCCGAAGTTGCCCGCGGCGGCCACGATCAGCACGTCCTCGCCGCGCTCCTTCTCGATCTCCCGGACGACCTCCAGCGCGGCCGCGATCGCGAGCGAGGGCTGGTCGAACTGGGTCTGGGTGCCGAGGGACAGGTTGACCAGCTGCGCGCCGTCGCGCACCGCGGCGATGAGCTTGCAGGCCACCTCGATCTCGCTGCCCGTCCCGCCCGCGCTCAGGGCGCGGTACACGGAGAGGTCGACGCCGGGGGCCACCTGGACCACGATGCCGCTGACGAACGTGCCGTGGCCCGCGGACAGGTCGAGCAGGCCGTCGGCCGGGTCGTTGTCCAGCGGGTCGATGTTCACGTCGTTCACGTCGGTCGCGGTGTCGTCGACCGGCTGGCGCGGGACCTCGGTGAGCCAGCCGTCGCCCCGGATGACCGCGTCGATGCCCGTGTCCACGACGGCGACCCGGGCGCCGCTGCCGTCCCCGGTCGACGCCTTGACGTAGTCGGGGAACGTCTCCGCGGCCGGCGCCGCGACGGCGCTCGAGGTCTTCATCACCGGCGACAGCGGCGTGATGTGGGTGAGCGACGCAGCGAAGCCGCGTGCGCGCAGCTCCGCGACGGTGTCCTCGAGGTGCTCGGGGGTGGTCGGTCCGGAGGTGACGACGCGGACCAGCCGGCTCTCGAGGTCGGCGCAGCCCACGGGTGCGGGCGACAGGCCGCGCCGGGTCACGTAGGCCCGTGCGACCGGGTCCTCCCAGGTCCGCGTGGTCAGCAGGAGCTCGCCGCTGATCACGATCGCGTCCTCGCCGCGGTCCTTGCGCCGGACGGCCAGCTGCGTGCCTCGGCTGCGGATCCAGCGGTCCTGGACGGCGGTGTTCAGCCGGCGCCGCAGCCCGGCGTCGGTCTTGCGCAGGGCGAGCTCGTCGACCTGTCTCCGGATGGCCTGCTGCACCTCCGAGGTGACGGCCTGACCTGCGCGCAACCGGCGGTACTCGCCGCCGAAGGGATCGCCACCGGCTCCGGGCCCACGGCCCGAGGGGATACTCACATCTGCTCCCTGTGTGTCTGCCTAGAATGCGAAGAATGGTGCCGTCCGCCCACGTCAACGAGCATTCCCCGCCCGTGGGCGAGGCCTACTCCCTTCCAGAGGGACGAGACGCGCTCCTGATACATGTGCAGGGCCTCATGGAGTCGGCCGACCTCCACCCGCGGGCGGTGGCCGGCCAGGCGACCGACATGGTCGCCCTCGCTCGGCGGCTGCACGACCCCGAGCTGCTCGGTCTGAGCCTACGGGTGCTGGCCTGGACATTTCGGGCCCTGTGGGACGAAACGTCCGCGCGTCGCCTGCTCGACGAGGCGGTGCGGATCAGCCGCAAGCACACGCTGGCCCACGTCGAGGCGAGCGCGCTCGTGAGCCGCGCGACGGTGCTGCAGGACATGGGCCGGACGGCCGGCGCGGCACGCGACCTGGACGACGCGCTGGCGGCGGTCGACCGCGCGTCGGCGATGGACCCGGCCGAGCGTGCGCTGCTGCACGGCCGCATCCGGCTGTCGCGCGCGGTGCTCGACCAGAACGCCGGGCGCCTGCTGGCTGCGGAGGAGCGCTACCGGTCGCTGCTCGCGGAGGGTGAGCTCGACGTGAGCCGGACGGTGATCGCGACGAACAACCTCGCCATGCTGCTGGCCGAGCGCGGGGCGTTCGACGAGGCGCTCCAGCACGCGGACGCCTCCGTGGACCTCTGCGAGCAGGCGCCCGGCCTGCTCGCGCCCGCCATCCAGACCCGGGCGTGGATCGCGGTGCGGGCCGGTCGGCTGCGCGAGGGCATGCACGACTTCGAGGGTGCCGCGCGGGCGTACTCCGACGCCGGGATCCCGCTGGGGGAGTACTACACGGAGTTCGCGGACGCGATGATGGACCTGCGCCTGCTCCCGGAGGCCGCGACGGCTGCGCGCAGCGCGGTGCACGAGCTGGAGGAGTCCGGCGGCTCCCTGATGGCGACGGAGGCGCGGCTGCGGCTCGCTCGCATCGCGCTGCTCACCGGCGACGTCGACGGAGCCCGGCACCACGCGGACGCGGCGGCGGAGGCGGCGCGCCACCAGCGGCGCGCCGGCTGGCGTGACCGGGCGGTCCTGGTGGGCGTCGAGGCCCGGCTCGAGGCCAGGTCGGTCGGGGTCGCCGAGGTGGGGACCGCGCGACGAGCGGCCGGCCGGCTCGAACGCGCCGGCAACCTGCACAGCGCCGTCGAGGCCTACCTGGTCGCGGGCCGGGTGGCCCTCGCGGTCGACCGACCCCGGGACGCGATCGCGACGCTCGTCCGGGCGGGGGACCTGGCCCGCAACGGGCAGGTGCTGGTGCGCCTGCGAGGACGTCTGGCCGTGGCCCTGGCGGAGCGCGCGGCCCGCCGACCGGCCGCCGCCCTCGAGGAGTGCCGCTCGGGGCTGCGCGACCTGGCTGTGCACCGGTCCGCGCTGCCCACGATCGAGCTGCGGGCGCTGGCGTCCGGGCACGGGGCGGAGCTCGGCGAGATCGGTCTCGGCGTGGTCCTGGCGGGAGGGTCTCCCGCCAGGGCGCTGGCGTGGATGGAACGGACACGGGCCGCCGCCCTGCTCACGAGGTTCCCTGCCTCGCAGGTGCCGATGGCGCAGCGTCGCGCGGGCTCCGTGGCGGGGTCGACGGGTCCGGGTCGGGGCGTGGTGGTGGCGGACACCGCCCCCCGCGTCTCCGCGGACGACTGGTCGCGCAGGGTCCGTGCGAGCGAGGGGAGCGGCGTGCCGCACTTCCGCGGGCTGGCCGCCCTCCGGGAGGCGCTCGACGGGCGCACGCTGGTCGAGCTCGGCAAGTTCGAGGGCCGGCTCGTCGCGGTCGTCGTCGAGCCGCGGCACGCGCGGCTGGTCGAGCTGGGTGCCGAGGAGGACGTCGTCACCGAGCTCCGGCCGCTGCTGTTCGCGCTGCGACGCCTGGCCAACCCTCGCGGCGTCGCCGCCGCCGAGGCCGCGCGCGCCAGCGCAGAGCTGCGGATCGCCCGGCTGCGCGCCCTGCTGATGGCGCCGCTGGGCGTGGGCGAGCACGACGAGCTCGTGGTCGTCCCGGTGGGGATGCTGCACGGTGTCCCGTGGTCCTGCCTGCACGACGGGCCGCTCGCGCAAGCGCCCTCCGCGACGTTCTGGGTCCGTACGCGCGCCGCAGCACGGGCGCGCGAGGGTGCGGGCCGGACGGTCCTCGTGGCCGGTCCGGACCTGACGGGGGCGAGCGAGGAGGTCGAGGCCCTGCGCGACGTCCACCCGGGCGCCCTCGTGCTCGCCTCGGCAGGTGCGGGTGCCGAGGAGGTCGTCGCCGCACTGGCCGACGCCGACCTCGCACACCTCGCCTGCCACGGCTCACCTCGCGCCGACAACCCGATGTTCTCCTCGCTCCTGCTCGCCGACGGGCCGGTGACGGTCCAGGAGCTGCACGGCGCAGGCGTCGCACCCCACCGGCTCGTGCTCGCCTCGTGCCACTCGGGGGCCGACGTCGCCTACGCGGGCGACGAGGTGCTGGGCTTCGTCAGCGCGATGCTCGCGCAGGGCACCGCGGGCGTCGTCGCCAGCATCGCGGCGGTGCCGGACGTCGCCGCGGTCGACCTGATGCTCGAGCTGCACCGTGGTCTGCGCGACGGGCTGCCGCTCGCGCGGGCGCTGCACGCTGCTCGTGGACGGGTCGACCGCTCGACGCCGGAGGGCTTCGTCAACTGGTGCACGTTCAGCGCGCACGGAGCCGCCTGAGGCCGGATTTGGTGGCCCTGGACCGGTGCCGTAGGCTGGGACCACCCAAAGACCGCCGGTCGTCGACCGTGTCGTGCGCACGCAGTGCTCGCGGCCCGATCGCCCGAAGTCCCGCAGCAGCGGAGGCCAGCGCAGGTGAGTGTTCCCGGATGGTTCGGCTTGCGCCGAGCTGCCTGCCGAGCCCCGCGCCTGCGCGGGGCTCTTTTGTGTGCGGGGCGTGACGACCGGTGGCACCACCATCGGAAGGATTGCCATGGCGAGGCCGGACAAGGCAGCCGCAGTCGCAGAGCTCACGGACCTGTTCCGCGACTCCAACGCGGCCGTGCTGACCGAGTACCGCGGGCTCACCGTTGCGCAGCTCAAGAAGCTGCGCAAGGCGCTCAGCGGCAACGCAACCTACGCCGTGGTGAAGAACACGCTGACCGCGATCGCGGCCAAGGATGCCGGCCTCGAAGGCCTCGACGACGCGCTCACGGGCCCGTCGGCGATCGCCTTCGTCTCCGGTGACCCGGTCGAGGCCGCCAAGGGTCTGCGTGACTTCGCCAAGGCGAACCCCGCACTGGTCATCAAGGGCGGTGTCCTCGACGGACGCGCCCTGACCGCTGCGGACGTCACCAAGCTCGCGGACCTCGAGTCCCGTGAGGTTCTGCTGGCCAAGGCTGCCGGCGTGTTCAAGGCGTCGCTCTACCAGGCGGCCTACCTGTTCACGGCGCCCGCCGCTCAGGCTGCACGCACCGTCGACGCCCTGCGCCTCAAGCGCGAGGAGTCGGCCGAGGTCGCTGCCTGAGCCATCCGGCGACAGGCACTCACTGAACCCCCCGCCCGGGTCGGCCGCACGGCCACCGGGCATCGATCGGAAGGAACCGCCACCATGGCGAAGCTCACCACCACCGAGCTCATCGACGCGTTCAAGGAGCTCTCCCTCATCGAGCTCTCCGAGTTCGTCAAGGCGTTCGAGGAGACCTTCGAGGTCACCGCTGCTGCTCCGGTCGCCGTCGCGGCTGCCCCCGGCGCCGGCGGCGGCGCTGCCGAGGCCGAGGCCGAGGAGGAGAAGGACTCGTTCGACGTCGTCCTCGAGGCCGCCGGTGACAAGAAGATCCAGGTCATCAAGGAGGTGCGCGTCCTGACGTCCCTCGGTCTGAAGGAGGCCAAGGACGTCGTCGACGCCGCCCCCAAGGCCGTCCTGGAGGGTGTCACCAAGGAGGCCGCCGAGAAGGCCAAGGCGACCCTCGAGGCCGCTGGCGCCACCGTCACCCTCAAGTGATCACCGCCTCCGTCGCCGGTCTTCCGGTCGCGCGGAGGTAGCACGCTCGACGAGGCCCGCACCCTGCACGGGGTGCGGGCCTCGTCGCGTCCGACGACGCGGGGAGAGACGTCCCGGAGCCGCGTCCGCATGGGGGACGGACTTTCGCGGTCCGGCCACGTGTGCCACCATGTGCGCGGCGCCAATGACGTCGCCGTGCGGGCGGAGCCGCCCGTTCGTACCGGACGCCTCAGGGTCCGTCGCCCGACGTGTCGGGTGGCGCCAGGAGGTGTCGATGCCGGGTGGACTTTGACTCGGCGGCCGAGTATGCTAGCGCTTTGCGCTGGCCTGTGCCCGCGATCCCGTATAACCCGAGCCCACCTTCGTCGTCAAGACACGTCGTCGTGGGGCTCGCCGGCCGGGGGATCGCGCCTAGCCAGGACCAGTGCAGCGTGCACTCGATCCGCTGGGAAGGACCCCTCTTTTGGCTGCCTCGCGCACCCCTTCTGCTCCGACCGCCGACGCCATCGCGAACCGCACCGCCTCTCGCCGTATCTCCTTCGCCAAGATCCACGAGCCCCTCGAGGTCCCGGACCTGCTCGGTCTGCAGACGGAGAGCTTCGACTGGCTGCTGGGCAACGCGACGTGGCAGGCCCGGGTGGCCGCGGCCCTCGAGACGGGTCGGCAGGACGTTCCCGAGACCGCTGGTCTCGAGGAGATCTTCGAGGAGATCTCGCCCATCGAGGACTTCGGCGGATCCATGTCGCTGTCGTTCCGCGAGCACCGCTTCGAGCCGCCGAAGTACACGGCCGAGGAGTGCAAGGAGAAGGACTTCACCTTCGCCGCGCCGCTCTTCGTCACGGCGGAGTTCGTCAACTACACCACCGGTGAGATCAAGAGCCAGACGGTCTTCATGGGCGACTTCCCGCTCATGACCGAGCGCGGCACGTTCATCATCAACGGCACCGAGCGCGTCGTCGTCTCGCAGCTCGTCCGTTCGCCCGGCGTGTACTTCGAGCGCACCGCGGACAAGACGTCCGACAAGGACGTCCTCACGGCCAAGGTCATCCCGAGCCGCGGGGCCTGGCTCGAGTTCGAGATCGACAAGCGCGACAACGTCGGTGTCCGCGTCGACCGCAAGCGCAAGCAGAACGCCACGGTGCTGCTCAAGGCGCTCGGCATGACGGACGCGGAGATCCGCGAGGAGTTCGCCAACTACCCGGCCGTCATCGACACCCTGGACAAGGACCACGTCCAGACCCAGGACGAGGCGCTGCTCGACCTCTACCGCAAGATCCGCCCGGGCGAGCCGCCCACGGTCGAGGCCGGCCGCGCGCTCATCGAGAACTTCTACTTCAACCCGAAGCGCTACGACCTGGCGAAGGTCGGCCGCTACAAGCTGAACAAGAAGCTCGGCCTGGACGTCCCGCTCGGGGACTCGGTGCTCTCGCGTGACGACGTCGTCGCCACGATCAAGTACCTCGCGTCGCTGCACATCGACCTGCCGTCCCTGCCGGGCACGCGTGCCGGCGAGGCCGTCGAGATCCGCGTCGAGCCCGACGACATCGACCACTTCGGCAACCGTCGCATCCGTGCGGTCGGCGAGCTCATCCAGAACCAGGTCCGCACGGGCCTGTCGCGGATGGAGCGCGTCGTGCGCGAGCGCATGACGACGCAGGACGTCGAGGCGATCACGCCGCAGACCCTGATCAACATCCGCCCCGTCGTGGCGTCGATCAAGGAGTTCTTCGGCACCTCGCAGCTGTCGCAGTTCATGGACCAGAACAACCCGCTCGCGGGCCTGACGCACAAGCGTCGTCTGTCCGCGCTCGGCCCGGGTGGTCTGTCCCGCGACCGCGCCGGCATGGAGGTCCGTGACGTCCACCCGTCGCACTACGGCCGCATGTGCCCGATCGAGACCCCTGAGGGCCCGAACATCGGCCTCATCGGCTCGCTCGCGACGTACGGGCGGATCAACCCGTTCGGCTTCGTCGAGACGCCGTACCGCAAGGTCATCAAGGGCAAGGTCTCCGACGAGGTCCACTACCTGACCGCCGACGACGAGGACCGCCACGTCATCGCGCAGGCGAACGCCCCGCTCAAGGCGAACGGTGCCTTCGAGGAGGACCGCGTCCTGGTCCGCGTCAAGGGCGGCGAGATCGAGTACGTCGCCGGCGAGGCCGTCGACTACATGGACGTCTCCCCGCGCCAGATGGTGTCGGTGGCCACGGCCCTGATCCCGTTCCTCGAGCACGACGACGCCAACCGTGCCCTCATGGGTGCCAACATGCAGCGCCAGGCCGTCCCGCTGGTCCGTTCCGAGGCCCCGCTCGTGGGGACCGGCATGGAGCGTCGCGCGGCCATCGACGCGGGCGACGTCATCGTCGCGACGAAGCCGGGTGTCGTCACCGAGGTGTCGGCCGACCTGATCGTCGTCGCCAACGACGACGCCACCACGTCGACGTACCGCGTCGCCAAGTTCCGCCGCTCCAACCAGGGCACCTCGTACAACCAGCGCGTGCTGGTCGACACCGGCGCCCGCGTCGAGGTCAACTCGGTGCTCGCCGACGGCCCGGCCACGGACGAGGGCGAGCTCGCGCTCGGCCGCAACCTGCTGGTCGCGTTCATGTCGTGGGAGGGCCACAACTACGAGGACGCGATCATCCTGTCGCAGCGCCTCGTGCAGGACGACGTGCTGTCCTCGATCCACATCGAGGAGCACGAGGTCGACGCGCGCGACACCAAGCTCGGCCCGGAGGAGATCACGCGGGACATCCCGAACGTCTCCGAGGAGGTCCTCGCGGACCTGGACGAGCGCGGCATCATCCGCATCGGTGCCGAGGTCGGCGCCGGCGACATCCTCGTCGGCAAGGTCACGCCCAAGGGCGAGACCGAGCTGACCCCGGAGGAGCGCCTGCTCCGTGCGATCTTCGGTGAGAAGGCGCGCGAGGTCCGCGACACGTCGCTCAAGGTCCCGCACGGCGAGTCCGGCACGGTCATCGAGGTCCGCACGTTCAGCCGTGAGGACGGCGACGAGCTGCCCGCCGGCGTCAACGAGCTGGTCCGCGTGTACATCGCGCAGCGCCGCAAGATCACGGACGGCGACAAGCTCGCCGGCCGTCACGGCAACAAGGGCGTCATCTCCAAGATCCTCCCGGTCGAGGACATGCCGTTCCTCGCCGACGGGACCGCGGTCGACGTCGTCCTGAACCCGCTCGGTGTCCCCGGCCGCATGAACGTCGGCCAGGTCCTCGAGACGCACCTCGGCTGGGTGGCCAAGCAGGGCTGGGACATCGAGCTCGCCGAGGGCGACGTGTCGTGGCGCGACGAGGTCCCGGCGATCGCCGCGTCCTCGCCGGCCGGCAACCCCGTGGCCACGCCCGTGTTCGACGGTGTCCCGGAGGCGACCCTGACGGGTCTGCTCTCGGCCACGCTGCCGAACCGCGACGGCGTGCGCACCGTGGGCGGCGACGGCAAGGCGCGCCTGTTCGACGGGCGCTCCGGCGAGCCGTTCCCGGACCCGGTCGCGGTCGGCTACATGTACATCCTCAAGCTGCACCACCTCGTCGACGACAAGATCCACGCACGTTCCACGGGTCCGTACTCGATGATCACGCAGCAGCCGCTGGGTGGTAAGGCGCAGTTCGGCGGACAGCGGTTCGGCGAGATGGAGGTCTGGGCCCTGGAGGCGTACGGCGCTGCCTACACGCTGCAGGAGCTCCTCACCATCAAGTCGGACGACGTCCCCGGACGCGTCAAGGTGTACGAGGCGATCGTCAAGGGGGAGAACATCCCCGACTCGGGCATCCCGGAGTCCTTCAAGGTCCTCCTCAAGGAGATGCAGTCGCTCTGCCTGAACGTGGAGGTGCTCTCCTCGGACGGCGTCTCCATCGACATGAAGGAGAACGACGACGAGGTCTACCGCGCAGCGGAGGAGCTCGGCATCGACCTGTCCCGGCGTCCGAACGCCAGCAGCATCGAAGAGATCTGACGTCGAGCCTGCCGCCCTTCCGTGGAGGGTGGGTGGCAGGCCCGCACCTTTAGCACCATTTCCGTTCAGCTGGTTCACACCGGCAAGCGAAGGAAGTAGGACCCCTCTTGCTCGACGTCAACGTCTTCGACGAGCTGCGTATCGGCCTTGCCTCGGCCGACGACATCCGTGCCTGGTCGCACGGTGAGGTGAAGAAGCCCGAGACCATCAACTACCGGACCCTGAAGCCGGAGAAGGATGGCCTGTTCTGCGAGAAGATCTTCGGTCCCACCCGGGACTGGGAGTGCTACTGCGGCAAGTACAAGCGCGTGCGCTTCAAGGGCATCATCTGCGAGCGCTGCGGCGTCGAGGTGACCCGCTCGAAGGTCCGTCGTGAGCGCATGGGCCACATCGAGCTCGCCGCGCCCGTCACGCACATCTGGTTCTTCAAGGGTGTGCCGTCGCGTCTCGGCTACCTGCTCGACCTCGCCCCGAAGGACCTCGAGAAGGTCATCTACTTCGCGGCGTACATGATCACGTGGGTCGACGTCGACGGTCGCCACGAGGACCTCCCCAACCTCCAGAACGGGATCGACCTGGAGAAGAAGGAGATCTCGGACCGCCGCGACAACGACATCAACACCCGCGCCACCAAGCTCGAGGCCGACCTGGCCGAGCTGGAGGCCGAGGGTGCCAAGGCCGACGCCCGCCGCAAGGTGCGCGACTCCGCCGAGCGTGAGATGGCGCAGATCCGCAAGCGTGCGGACCTGGAGCTGGACCGCCTCGACGCCGTCTGGGACCGGTTCAAGAACCTCAAGGTCGCGGACCTCGAGGGCGACGAGATGCTCTACCGCCAGCTCCAGGACCGGTACGGCAACTACTTCGAGGGCTCGATGGGCGCCGCGGCGATCCAGAAGCGCCTCGAGGCGTTCGACCTCGAGGCCGAGTCCGACGCGCTGCGCGAGATCATCAAGACCGGCAAGGGCCAGCGCAAGACGCGTGCCCTGAAGCGGCTCAAGGTCGTCAACGCGTTCCTCACGACGACCAACTCGCCCACCGGCATGGTGCTCGACGCCGTCCCGGTCATCCCGCCGGACCTGCGTCCGATGGTCCAGCTCGACGGTGGCCGCTTCGCCACCTCGGACCTGAACGACCTGTACCGCCGCGTGATCAACCGGAACAACCGCCTCAAGCGGCTGCTCGACCTGGGCGCGCCCGAGATCATCGTCAACAACGAGAAGCGGATGCTCCAGGAGGCCGTCGACTCGCTGTTCGACAACGGCCGCCGTGGCCGTCCGGTGACGGGCCCGGGCAACCGCCCGCTCAAGTCGATCTCGGACATGCTCAAGGGCAAGCAGGGTCGGTTCCGTCAGAACCTGCTCGGCAAGCGCGTCGACTACTCGGGCCGTTCGGTCATCGTCGTCGGCCCGCAGCTCAAGCTCCACCAGTGCGGCCTGCCCAAGCAGATGGCGCTCGAGCTGTTCAAGCCGTTCGTGATGAAGCGTCTCGTGGACCTCAACCACGCGCAGAACATCAAGTCGGCCAAGCGGATGGTCGAGCGTGCTCGCCCGGTCGTGTGGGACGTCCTCGAAGAGGTCATCACCGAGCACCCCGTGCTGCTCAACCGTGCGCCCACGCTGCACCGTCTGGGCATCCAGGCGTTCGAGCCCCAGCTGGTCGAGGGCAAGGCGATCCACCTGCACCCGCTCGTCTGCGCCGCGTTCAACGCGGACTTCGACGGCGACCAGATGGCCGTCCACCTGCCCCTGAGCGCCGAGGCGCAGGCCGAGGCCCGCATCCTCATGCTCTCGAGCAACAACATCCTCAAGCCGTCGGACGGTCGTCCGGTGACCATGCCCTCGCAGGACATGATCATCGGTCTGTACCACCTGACGAACGACAAGGACGAGGCGCTCGGCTCCGGCCGCTCTTTCAGCACCGTCTCCGAGGCGGTCATGGCGTTCGACCAGGGCTCCCTGGACCTGAACGCCGTGGTCAAGATCCGCTTCGACGACCTGGTGCTGACCGAGGAGGACGCTCCCGAGGGCTGGACCGAGGGAGACACGCTCATCTTCGAGACGACCCTGGGTCGTGCGCTGTTCAACGAGCTGCTGCCCGTGGACTACCCGTACGAGAACGGCGTCGTCGACAAGAAGCGGCTCTCGGTCATCGTCAACGACCTGGCCGAGCGCTACCCCAAGGTCGAGGTCGCTGCCTCGCTGGACGCGCTCAAGGAGGCCGGCTTCCGCTGGGCCACCCGCTCGGGCGTCACGATCTCCATCTCGGACGTCGCGACCCCGGCGGCCAAGGCGGCCATCCTCGAGGAGCACGAGGGACGCGCGGCGAAGGTGCAGGGCCAGTACGAGAAGGGCCTGATCACCGACGACGAGCGTCGCCAGGAGCTCATCGAGATCTGGACGCAGGCCACCGACAAGGTCGCCAAGGCCATGCAGGAGAACTTCCCGCGCCAGAACACCGTCTACAAGATGGTCGGCTCGGGTGCTCGCGGTAACTGGATGCAGGTCCGCCAGATCGCCGGTATGCGTGGCCTCGTCGCCAACCCGAAGGGCGAGATCATCCCTCGTCCGATCAAGTCGAACTACCGCGAGGGACTGTCGGTCCTCGAGTACTTCATCGCGACGCACGGTGCCCGCAAGGGTCTGGCGGACACCGCTCTGCGGACCGCCGACTCGGGGTACCTGACCCGTCGTCTGGTGGACGTCTCGCAGGACGTCATCGTCCGTGAGGACGACTGCGGCACCGAGCGTGGCCTGACCATGCCGATCGGCGTGCCCGGGTCGGACGGCGCCCTGCGTCGTCACGACAAGGTCGAGACGAGCGTCTACTCGCGCACGCTGGCGACGGACGTCACGATCGACGGCGAGGTCATCGGCCACGCCGGTGACGACGTCGGCGACGTGCTGCTCGACCGTCTGCTCGAGGCGGGCGTCACCGAGATGAAGATCCGCTCGGTGCTCACCTGCGAGTCGCGCGTCGGCACCTGCGCACGCTGCTACGGCCGTTCGCTGGCCACCGGCAAGCTCGTCGACATCGGCGAGGCCGTCGGCATCATCGCGGCCCAGTCGATCGGCGAGCCCGGCACGCAGCTGACGATGCGTACCTTCCACACCGGTGGTGTGGCGTCGGCCGACGACATCACGCAGGGTCTGCCGCGTGTCCAGGAGCTCTTCGAGGCCCGCACCCCCAAGGGTGAGGCGCCCATCGCGGAGTTCTCGGGCCGCATCGCGGTCGAGGAGGGGGACCGTTCGCGTCGCCTCGTCCTGACCCCGGACGACGGCTCGGAGGAGATCGCCTACCCGATCACCAAGCGCTCGCGCCTGCTGATCTCGGACGGTGACCACGTCTCCGTGGGCACCCAGCTCGTCCAGGGTGCGGTCGACCCGAAGAAGGTCCTGCGCATCCTCGGCCCGCGTGCGACGCAGAAGCACCTGGTCGACGAGGTGCAGGTCGTCTACTCGTCGCAGGGTGTGGACATCCACGACAAGCACATCGAGGTCATCGTGCGGCAGATGCTGCGCCGCGTGACGGTCCTCGACTCCGGCACCACCGACCTGCTGCCCGGCGAGCTCGCCGAGCGTGGGCGGTTCGAGGACGCGAACCGCGCTGCGGTGTCCGAGGGCGGTCAGCCGGCGTCGGGTCGTCCGGAGCTCATGGGCATCACGAAGGCGTCGCTCGCGACGGACTCGTGGCTGTCGGCGGCCTCCTTCCAGGAGACCACCCGGGTGCTCACCGAGGCCGCGATGTCGGGTCGGTCCGACCCGCTGCTCGGTCTCAAGGAGAACGTCATCCTCGGCAAGCTCATCCCGGCCGGGACGGGTCTGCCCCGCTACGGCAACATCGCGGTCGAGCCCACCGAGGAGGCGAAGGCCGAGCTGTACCCGACCTTCGGCTACGACGAGATCGACTTCCCCGCCCTGGGCCTCGGCTCCGGCGAGGCGATCCCGCTCGAGGACATCGACTTCGGCGACTACCGCTGACGTCGGGACGTACCTGACCCGAAGGGGCTCACCGGTCGGTGGGCCCCTTCGGGCCGTCCGGGGGCGGTGGGGCTGTGACCGGACGAACTGCCTGCCGCTTTGACGCCCATCCGGGCGCCGGGTAACGTAGGACACCGTGCCCGCGCCGTCGGGCTCTCGCGCATGCACTCGGTGGACGCCCCTCGCGGGGATGGTCGGGCCGGGCGCATCGGGTGGTCTCTCTCCACCGCGCCGTCTCTCCGCCAAGGCAACCTTGCGGACTGCGGTGCGGAGGGCCGGGGCGACACGCCCGGGTGCGGGGGTCGGTTCGGGACGCAAGGACTGCGAGGTAGTCGCGCGACGGGCGACGAACCTCGACCATGCCGGCCGTCCAGGGTGACGGGTGCCGGTCGACCAGAGATTCATCCAACAGACGGAGACGTAGTGCCTACGATCCAGCAGCTGGTCCGCAAGGGCCGGCAGGCGAAGACGAACAAGTCGAAGACGCCTGCCCTCAAGGGCTCCCCCCAGCGACGCGGTGTGTGCACCCGCGTCTACACCACGACCCCGAAGAAGCCGAACTCCGCGCTCCGCAAGGTCGCGCGCGTCCGCCTCTCGAGCCAGGTCGAGGTCACCGCGTACATCCCCGGTGTCGGTCACAACCTGCAGGAGCACTCGATCGTGCTCGTGCGCGGTGGCCGTGTGAAGGACCTCCCGGGTGTCCGGTACAAGATCGTCCGTGGTGCCCTCGACACGCAGGGCGTCAAGAACCGTAAGCAGGCGCGCAGCCGCTACGGCGCGAAGAAGGTGGGCTGATGCCTCGCAAGGGTCCGGCCCCGAAGCGGCCGCTCGTCATCGACCCCGTCTACGGGTCCCCGGTCGTCACGCAGCTGATCAACAAGGTCCTGCTCGACGGCAAGAAGTCCGTCGCGGAGCACATCGTCTACGGCGCCCTCGAGGGCGTCCGTGAGAAGACGCAGGGCGACCCGGTCGTCGTGCTCAAGCGTGCGCTGGACAACGTCCGCCCGTCGCTCGAGGTGCGCTCGCGCCGCGTCGGTGGCGCCACGTACCAGGTGCCCGTCGAGGTGCGTCCGGTCCGCCAGACCACCCTCGCGCTGCGCTGGCTCACCGACTACTCGCGCGCACGCCGCGAGAAGACGATGACCGAGCGCCTCATGAACGAGATCCTCGACGCGTCCAACGGCCTCGGTGCCGCGGTGAAGCGTCGCGAGGACATGCACAAGATGGCCGAGTCCAACAAGGCCTTCGCGCACTACCGCTGGTAAACCCGGCACTCACGGGCGCTGCGCCGCTGGTCCGATCCTCGGGCCGGACCGGTGGCGCCACCCAAGCCAACCGACAAGGGGCAACTCACGTGGCACTGGATGTGCTGACGGACCTCACGAAGGTCCGCAACATCGGCATCATGGCTCACATCGATGCCGGCAAGACGACGACCACCGAGCGGATCCTGTTCTACACCGGGGTCAACTACAAGATCGGTGAGACGCACGACGGTGCGTCGACGATGGACTGGATGGAGCAGGAGCAGGAGCGCGGCATCACGATCACGTCCGCCGCGACGACCTGCTACTGGAAGAACAACCAGATCAACATCATCGACACCCCGGGCCACGTGGACTTCACGGTCGAGGTCGAGCGCTCGCTGCGCGTCCTCGACGGCGCCGTCGCCGTCTTCGACGGCAAGGAAGGCGTCGAGCCCCAGTCGGAGACCGTCTGGCGTCAGGCCGACAAGTACGACGTCCCGCGCATCTGCTTCGTCAACAAGATGGACAAGCTCGGCGCGGACTTCTACTTCACCGTCGACACCATCGTGAACCGGCTCAAGGCCAAGCCGCTGGTCATCCAGCTGCCGATCGGCGCCGAGAACGACTTCATCGGCGTCGTCGACCTGGTCACGATGCGTGCCCTCGTGTGGCGTGGCGAGACCGCGCTGGGCGAGAAGTACGAGGTCGAGGACATCCCGGCCGACCTGGTCGAGAAGGCGGACCGGTACCGCGCCGAGCTGCTCGAGGCCGTCGCGGAGACCAGCGACGAGCTGCTCGAGAAGTTCCTCGGCGGCGAGGAGCTGACGGAGGCCGAGATCAAGGCCGGCATCCGCCACCTCACGGTCAAGTCCGAGGCCTACCCGGTCCTGTGCGGCTCGGCGTTCAAGAACAAGGGCGTCCAGCCCATGCTCGACGCCGTCATCGACTACCTGCCGACGCCCCTGGACGTCCCCGCGGTCGAGGGCCACGACATGAAGGACCCGGAGCTCGTCGTCGAGCGTCACCCGGACTCGACGGAGCCGTTCTCGGCCCTCGCGTTCAAGGTCGCCTCGCACCCGTTCTTCGGCAAGCTCACCTACGTCCGGGTGTACTCGGGCAAGGTGGCGCAGGGCGCCCAGGTGCTCAACTCGACCAAGAACAAGAAGGAGCGCATCGGGAAGCTCTTCCAGATGCACTCCAACAAGGAGAACCCAGTCGAGGACGCCACGGCCGGTCACATCTACGCGTTCATCGGTCTCAAGGACGTCACCACGGGCGACACGCTGTGCGACCCGGCCTCGCCGGTCGTGCTCGAGTCCATGACGTTCCCCGAGCCGGTCATCGACGTCGCCATCGAGCCCAAGACGAAGGGTGACCAGGAGAAGCTCTCCGTGGCCATCCAGAAGCTGGCCGAGGAGGACCCGACCTTCCGCGTCAAGCACGACGAGGAGACCGGCCAGACCGTCATCGGCGGCATGGGCGAGCTCCACCTCGACATCCTCGTGGACCGCATGCGTCGCGAGTTCAAGGTCGAGGCCAACGTCGGCAAGCCGCAGGTCGCGTACCGCGAGACGATCCGTCGTACGGTCGAGAAGATCGACTACACGCACAAGAAGCAGACCGGTGGCTCGGGCCAGTACGCGAAGGTCCAGATGACCTTCGAGCCGCTGGACCCCGCCGAGGGCGAGCTGTACGAGTTCTCGAACAAGGTCACCGGTGGCCGCATCCCGCGCGAGTACATCCCGTCGGTCGACGCCGGCATCCAGAGCGCGATGCAGCTCGGCGTCCTCGCGGGCTTCCCGCTCGTGGGCGTCAAGGCGATCCTGCTCGACGGTGCCGCGCACGACGTCGACTCCTCGGAGATGGCGTTCAAGATCGCGGGCTCGATGATCCTCAAGGAAGCGGTCCGCAAGGCCGACCCGGTTCTCCTGGAGCCGGTCATGGCCGTCGAGGTCCGTACTCCTGAGGAGTACATGGGTGACGTCATCGGCGACATCAACTCGCGCCGCGGCATGATCCAGTCGATGGAGGACGCGACGGGCGTGAAGGTCGTCCGTGCACAGGTTCCTCTCTCCGAGATGTTCGGGTACGTCGGTGACCTGCGGTCGAAGACCCAGGGTCGCGCGGTGTACTCGATGCAGTTCGACAGCTACGCCGAGGTTCCTCGGAACGTTGCCGAGGAAATCATCAAGAAGACCCGGGGCGAGTAGTCCCACAGGTCGAACCCTGTAGTTCCATCACACAAACCGACCCGTAGGACGCCGCGTCGAACGGCTACCGTCCGGTAGCCGCAGAACGTCGGCCAATCTCTACCAAGTCCTGAGGAGGACACCCAGTGGGCAAGGCGAAGTTCGAGCGGACGAAGCCGCACGTCAACATCGGCACCATCGGCCACGTCGACCACGGCAAGACGACGCTGACCGCGGCCATCTCGAAGGTGCTGCACGACAAGTACCCCGACCTGAACCCCTTCACGCCTTTCGACGAGATCGACAAGGCGCCTGAGGAGAAGCAGCGCGGTATCACGATCAACATCGCGCACGTGGAGTACCAGACGGAGAAGCGTCACTACGCTCACGTCGACGCTCCGGGTCACGCGGACTACATCAAGAACATGATCACGGGTGCGGCGCAGATGGACGGCGCCATCCTCGTGGTCGCGGCGACCGACGGCCCGATGGCCCAGACGCGTGAGCACGTCCTGCTCGCCCGTCAGGTCGGCGTGCCCTACCTGCTCGTCGCGCTGAACAAGACCGACATGGTCGACGACGAGGAGATCCTGGAGCTCGTCGAGGTCGAGGTGCGCGAGCTCCTCTCGGCCCAGGGCTTCGACGGCGACGACGTCCCCGTCGTGCGCGTCTCCGGCCTGAAGGCGCTCGAGGGCGACCCGGTCTGGGTCAAGTCCGTCGAGGACCTGCTCACCGCGGTCGACGAGAACGTCCCGGACCCGGTCCGTGACATCGACAAGCCCTTCCTCATGCCGATCGAGGACGTCTTCACGATCACCGGTCGTGGCACCGTCGTCACCGGTCGCGTGGAGCGCGGCAAGCTCAAGGTGAACGAGGAGGTGGAGATCGTCGGCATCAAGGAGAAGGCGATCAAGACCACGGTCACCGGCGTCGAGATGTTCCGCAAGCTGCTCGACTACGCCGAGGCCGGCGAGAACGTCGGTCTGCTCCTGCGTGGCACGAAGCGCGAGGAGGTCGAGCGCGGCCAGGTCGTCGTCAAGCCCGGCTCGATCACGCCGCACACCGAGTTCGAGGGCCAGGTCTACATCCTGGCCAAGGACGAGGGTGGCCGTCACAACCCGTTCTACGGGAACTACCGCCCCCAGTTCTACTTCCGCACCACCGACGTCACCGGCGTCATCACGCTGCCCGAG
This sequence comes from Cellulomonas terrae, assembly GCF_007990265.1. Lineage (GTDB taxonomy): Bacteria > Actinomycetota > Actinomycetes > Actinomycetales > Cellulomonadaceae > Cellulomonas > Cellulomonas terrae. The sequence goes on along the minus strand of NZ_BJWH01000001.1, from coordinate 229,129 downwards.
GGCACCGAGATGGTCATGCCCGGCGACAACACCGAGATCCACGTGAACCTCATCCAGCCCATCGCGATGGAGGAGGGCCTCGGCTTCGCCATCCGCGAGGGTGGCCGCACCGTCGGCTCGGGCAAGGTCATCAAGATCATCAAGTGATGCTCGCCCCCCGGGGCAGCTGATCTGACGGAAGGGCCCGGGAGCTTCGGCTCCCGGGCCCTTCGGCCGTCTGCGCGCCCGGTCCTGTCCGTGGTCGGCGGCGTCGGGGCGTCCCGAGTGGCCCGGCGACCGTCGCCCGAGCGCTCCTGTGCGGGAGATCACGCGGTTCTGGGGGCTCGGTGTGCTGGAGGCGATTGGAGTTCCACCGCGCACTCTGGCACACTGTTCAGGTTGCCTAGTTGAGGGCGGCGCGTTCGCGCGCGCAGCACACGACGGGGCTCACACACGTGGACGGCGTCTGGACCCCGGGATCACCCGGTGGTTGACGCCCGACAACAACCACCGATCCTGTGCCGGAAACGGTACGCAGCAGGGTGGTGTGTCGCGCCAAGCGACACGCCCGAGTGCGGGGGTCGGACGGGCCGGTTCCAAACAGAGGGAAGTAGAAGCGCCATGGCGGGACAGAAGATCCGCATCAGGCTCAAGTCCTACGACCACGAAGTCATCGACAGCTCGGCGCGCAAGATCGTCGACACGGTGACTCGCGCTGGTGCGTCGGTCGTGGGTCCGGTGCCGCTGCCGACGGAGAAGAACGTGTTCTGCGTCATCCGGTCGCCCCACAAGTACAAGGACAGCCGCGAGCACTTCGAGATGCGTACTCACAAGCGGCTCATCGACATCATCGATCCCACGCCGAAGGCCGTCGACTCGCTCATGCGTCTCGACCTGCCTGCGGACGTGAACATCGAGATCAAGCTCTGACGCTGGGAAGGAACTGATTTCTATGGTTACCCAGCAGAACGAGCGCGCAGTCACGGCCCTGCTCGGCACGAAGCTCGGCATGACCCAGGTGTGGGACGACAACGGTCGTCTCGTCCCGGTCACCGTCGTCGCTGTCGGCACGAACGTCGTGACCCAGGTGCGCTCCGCCGATGCTGACGGCTACGCCGCGGTCCAGCTGGCCCACGGCCAGATCGACCCGCGCAAGGTCACCAAGCCGCTGAAGGGCCACTTCGAGAAGGCCGGGGTCACCCCCCGCCGGCACGTGGCCGAGATCCGTACGCCGAACGCCTCCGAGTTCACGCTCGGCCAGGAGCTCACCGCCGCCCTGTTCGAGGCCGGCGCGCTCGTGGACGTCATCGGCACCACCAAGGGCAAGGGCACCGCCGGTGTCATGAAGCGTCACGGCTTCCACGGCGTCGGCGCCTCGCACGGTGCGCACCGCAACCACCGCAAGCCCGGCTCGATCGGTGGCGCCTCCACGCCGTCGCGCGTGTTCAAGGGCATCAAGATGGCCGGACGCATGGGCGTGGACCGCCAGACCACCCAGAACCTGACCGTGCACGCCGTCGACGTCGAGAGGGGCCTGCTCCTCGTCAAGGGTGCCGTCCCCGGGCCCAAGGGTGGCGTCGTGGTCGTGCGTTCCGCTGTGAAGGGGGCGTGACCATGAGTGACACGCTGACCGTCGACGTGGTCGACTCCGAGGGCAAGAAGACCGGCTCGGCCGATCTTCCCGCGGACGTCTTCGACGTGCAGACCAACATCCCGCTGATCCACCAGGTCGTCGTCGCGCAGCTCGCGGCGGCACGCCAGGGCACCCACGACACGAAGTCTCGTGGCGAGGTGCGCGGTGGTGGGCGCAAGCCGTACAAGCAGAAGGGCACCGGCCGCGCCCGTCAGGGTTCGACGCGTGCTCCGCAGTTCGCCGGTGGTGGCGTCGTCCACGGCCCCACCCCGCGCGACTACTCGCAGCGCACCCCCAAGAAGATGAAGGCCGCGGCGCTCCGCGGTGCTCTCTCGGACCGCGCTCGGGCCGGCCGCGTGCACGTCGTCTCGGGCTTCGCCCCGGGCACGGCGCCGTCGACGAAGTCCGCGCTCGCCGTGCTCGACAACCTCTCGGGACGCAAGAACGTCCTCGTGGTCGTCGAGCGCCAGGACGAGATCACGTGGAAGTCGCTCCGGAACGTCGAGCGGGTGCACCTGCTGGTCTCCGACCAGCTCAACACCTACGACGTCCTGATCTCGGACGACGTCGTGTTCACGCAGGGCGCGCTCGACGCGTTCCTCGCGGGTCCCGTCAAGGGCTCCGCCGACGCGAAGGACGACTCCAAGTGACCGACATCGGCAAGAACCCGCGCGACATCCTGCTCGCGCCGGTCGTCTCCGAGAAGAGCTACGGCCTGCTCGACGAGGGGAAGTACACCTTCCTCGTCGACCCGCGGGCGAACAAGACCGAGATCAAGATTGCCGTCGAGCAGGTCTTCGGCGTCAAGGTCGACTCGGTCAACACCGCGAACCGTCAGGGCAAGGCCCGTCGGACCCGTTTCGGCATCGGCCGCCGCAAGGACACGAAGCGTGCGATCGTCACCCTCCGCGAGGGAACGATCGACATCTTCGGTGGTCCGGTCGGCTGAGCGAAGGACTGAGAACTCATGGGAATCCGCAAGTACAAGCCGACCACGCCGGGCCGTCGCGGCTCCAGCGTCGCCGACTTCGTCGAGATCACGCGCTCCACTCCGGAGAAGTCGCTCGTCCGTCCCCTCCACAAGACGGGCGGCCGTAACTCCACGGGTCGCATCACCACGCGCCACCAGGGTGGCGGTCACAAGCGTGCGTACCGCGTCATCGACTTCCGTCGCCATGACAAGGACGGCGTGCCGGCCAAGGTCGCTCACATCGAGTACGACCCCAACCGCACCGCCCGCATCGCGCTCCTGCACTACGCGGACGGCGAGAAGCGCTACATCATCGCGCCGAACAAGCTGTCGCAGGGTGACCGCATCGAGAACGGCCCCGGCGCCGACATCAAGCCCGGCAACAACCTGCCGCTGCGCAACATCCCGACCGGTACGGTCATCCACGCCATCGAGCTGCGGCCCGGTGGCGGTGCGAAGATCGCCCGCTCGGCTGGTGCGTCCGTGCAGCTCGTCGCCAAGGACGGCCCCTACGCCCAGCTGCGCATGCCGTCCGGCGAGATCCGCAACGTCGACCTGCGCTGCCGCGCGACGGTCGGCGAGGTGGGCAACGCCGAGCAGTCGAACATCAACTGGGGCAAGGCCGGCCGCATGCGCTGGAAGGGCAAGCGCCCGACCGTCCGTGGTGTCGCCATGAACCCGATCGACCACCCGCACGGTGGTGGCGAGGGCAAGACGTCCGGTGGACGTCACCCCGTCAGCCCGTGGGGCCAGGCCGAGGGCCGTACCCGCCGTCCGAACAAGCCGAGCGACAAGCTCATCGTGCGCCGTCGGCGCACCGGCAAGAACAAGCGCTGATAGGAGCCTGAGATGCCACGTAGCCTGAAGAAGGGCCCGTTCGTCGACGGTCACCTGCAGAAGAAGGTCGACGTCCAGAACACCGCCGGCACGAAGAACGTCATCAAGACGTGGTCGCGTCGTTCGGTCATCACGCCGGACTTCCTCGGCCACACGTTCGCGGTGCACGACGGACGCAAGCACACCCCGGTGTTCGTGACGGAGGCGATGGTCGGGCACAAGCTCGGCGAGTTCGCCCCCACGCGGACGTTCCGCGGCCACGAGAAGGACGACCGGAAGGGTCGTCGCCGCTGACCCCCGGGTCAGCCAGGCGACGCCCTCACCGGCAGAGACAAGAAGGCAGGACAGCAATGGAAGCCAAGGCGAAGGCGCGGTTCGTCCGCGTCACGCCCCAGAAGGCCCGGCGCGTCGTGGACCTCATCCGTGGCAAGCAGGCCGGCGAGGCTGTGGCGGTGCTGAAGTTCGCACCGCAGGCCGCGGGGGAGACGGTGCTCAAGGTTGTGGAGAGCGCGATCGCCAACGCTCGGGAGACCGCCAAGCGGTCGAACGAGCGTCTGGACGAGGCGGACCTCTACATCTCCGAGGTATTCGTCGACGAGGGTCCGACGCTCAAGCGGTTCCGTCCGCGGGCACAGGGTCGGGCCAGCCAGATCCTCAAGCGGACGAGCCACATCACCGTGGTCGTCGCTGAGCGTGAGACGAAGGGACGGGCCCGATAGTGGGACAGAAAGTCAACCCGCTCGGGTACCGCCTGGGCATCACCACCGACCACCGCTCGCGCTGGTTCGCCGACTCGACGAAGCCGGGTCAGCGCTACCGCGACTACGTGGGCGAGGACGTCAAGATCCGCAAGCTCATGGCCACGGGCCTCGAGCGTGCCGGTATCGCCAAGGTCGAGATCGAGCGCACGCGTGACCGCGTCCGCGTCGACATCCACACCGCCCGCCCGGGCATCGTCATCGGGCGTCGTGGCGCGGAGGCCGACCGCATCCGCGGCGAGCTCGAGAAGCTCACGGGCAAGCAGGTGCAGCTGAACATCCTCGAGGTCAAGAACGCCGAGATCGAGGCTCAGCTCGTCGCCCAGGGCATCGCCGAGCAGCTGGCGAGCCGCGTCTCGTTCCGCCGTGCCATGCGCAAGGGCATCCAGTCGGCCCAGCGCGCCGGTGCCAAGGGCATCCGCGTGCAGGTCTCCGGCCGCCTCGGTGGCGCGGAGATGAGCCGCACGGAGTTCTACCGCGAGGGCCGTGTGCCCCTGCACACGCTCCGCGCGAACATCGACTACGGCTTCTTCGAGGCTCGCACCACCTTCGGGCGCATCGGCGTCAAGGTGTGGGTCTACAAGGGCGACATGACCGAGAAGGAGTTCGCTCGCGAGCAGGCGACCCAGGCCCCGCGCCCGGCTCGTGGCCCGCGGACGGACCGTGGCGAGCGCAGCGACCGTGGCCCCCGGGCCGGCGCTCCTCGTCGCGAGCGTCCCGACGCTCCTGAGGCAACCGAGGCCGCCTCCGCTCCCGCGGAGACCCCGGCCACTGACAGCGGAACGGAGGCCTGAGCCGTGCTGATCCCGCGCAGGCTGAAGCACCGCAAGCAGCACCACCCGGGGCGCTCCGGCGCCGCGACCGGTGGTACCGCGATCTCCTTCGGTGAGTACGGCATCCAGGCTCTCGAGCCCGCCTACGTCACCAACCGGCAGATCGAGGCTGCTCGTATCGCCATGACCCGCCACATCAAGCGTGGAGGGAAGGTCTGGATCAACATCTACCCGGACCGCCCCCTCACGAAGAAGCCTGCCGAGACCCGCATGGGTTCCGGCAAGGGTTCGCCCGAGTGGTGGATCGCCAACGTCAAGCCCGGCCGAGTTCTCTTCGAGCTCGCCGGCGTCCCGGAGCCGCTGGCTCGCGAGGCCATGCGCCGCGCGCAGCACAAGCTCCCGATGAAGACACGTTTTGTGGTTCGCGAGGGTGGTAACTGATGACTATCGGCACCAAGGACCTGGCTCCCAGCGAGCTGGACACCTTCGACGACGAGAAGCTTGTCGCCGAGCTGAAGAAGTCCAAGGAGGAGCTGTTCAACCTCCGCTTCCAGTCTGCGACCGGCCAGCTCGAGAGCCACGGGCGTCTCAAGGCCGTTCGTCGCGACATCGCGCGGATCTACACGATCCTGCGTGAGCGCGAGCTCGGCATCCGTACCGCCCCGAGCGCGAGCGAGTGAGCAGATGAGCGACGAGAAGAACGAGAACACCACCGCTGTTGCCGAGAAGCGTGCCGACCGCAAGACGCGGCGCGGCTACGTGGTCAGCGACAAGATGGAGAAGACCGTCGTGGTCGAGGTCGAGGACCGGGTCAAGCACCCGCTCTACGGCAAGGTCATCCGACGCACGAGCAAGGTCAAGGCGCACGACGAGCTCAGCTCGGCCGGCGTCGGCGACCTGGTTCTCATCATGGAGACCCGTCCGCTGAGCGCCACCAAGCGGTGGCGCCTGGTCGAGGTCCTCGAGAAGGCCAAGTAAGCCAGCAGTTCGTACGACCCCCAGTTGCCCACGGGCGCCGGGTGACGACCGACAGGACGACACCCGGCGCGACGTGTGCATCACGGCAACTACCCGTTCGGCCAGGCTCAGGCCACTCCGGCCTGAGAACCCGCCAGACGACAGGAGCAGGTAATGATCCAGCAGGAGTCGCGACTTCGTGTCGCCGACAACACTGGTGCCAAGGAGATCCTTTGCATCCGTGTGCTCGGCGGCTCCGGCCGTCGCTACGCAGGCATCGGTGACGTCATCGTCGCCACCGTCAAGGACGCCATCCCCGGCGGCAACGTCAAGAAGGGCGACGTCGTCAAGGCTGTCATCGTGCGCACCCGCAAGGAGCGCCGCCGTCCGGACGGTTCGTACATCAAGTTCGACGAGAACGCCGCAGTGATCCTCAAGAACGACGGGGAACCCCGTGGCACGCGCATCTTCGGCCCGGTGGGCCGCGAGCTGCGCGACAAGAAGTTCATGAAGATCATCTCGCTGGCGCCGGAGGTGCTCTGACCATGGCGAAGATCAAGAAGGGCGACCTCGTCCTCGTCATCTCGGGTCGGGACAAGGGCCGTCAGGGCCGTGTCCTCGAGGTGCTCGTCGAGTCGCAGCGGCTCGTCGTCGAAGGCGTCCAGCGCGTGCAGAAGCACGTGAAGGCCGGCCAGACGCAGCGCGGCACGCGCACCGGCGGCATCGAGACCGTCGAGGCACCCATCCACATCAGCAACGTGATGCTCGTGGACCCGGAGACCAAGAAGGGCACCCGGGTCGGCTACCGCACCGAGCAGGTCGAGCGCGACGGCCGTACCCGCACCGTTCGGGTCCGCGTCGCCAAGCGCTCCGGTAAGGACATCTGATGACCGAGACCACTCTCACGGCTCCGGCGCTCCCGCGTCTGAAGTCCAAGTACAACGACGAGATCAAGACCGCTCTCTTCGAGCAGTTCTCGCACGAGAACATCAACCAGGTCGCGCGCCTGGTGAAGGTCGTCGTGAACATGGGCGTCGGCGAGGCCGCCAAGGACTCCAAGCTCATCGAGGGCGCGATCCGCGACCTGACCCAGATCACGGGCCAGAAGCCGCAGGTCACCAAGGCTCGCAAGTCGATCGCGCAGTTCAAGCTGCGTGAGGGAATGCCCATCGGCGCCCACGTCACCCTGCGTGGCGACCGTGCCTGGGAGTTCCTGGACCGCCTGCTCTCCACCGCGCTGCCGCGCATCCGTGACTTCCGTGGCCTCTCGCCGCAGCAGTTCGACGGTCACGGCAACTACACGTTCGGCCTCGTGGAGCAGTCCGTGTTCCACGAGATCGACCAGGACAAGATCGACCGCGTCCGCGGGATGGACATCACGGTCGTCACCACGGCTGACACCGACGACGAGGGTCGCGCTTTCCTCAAGCTCCTCGGCTTCCCGTTCAAGGAGATCTGACCATGGCGAAGACCGCCCTCAAGAACAAGGCTGCTGCCAAGCCGAAGTTCGCGGTGCGTGGCTACACGCGCTGCCAGCGTTGCGGCCGGCCCCACTCGGTGTACCGCAAGTTCGGCCTGTGCCGGATCTGCGTGCGCGAGATGGCCCACCGCGGCGAGCTTCCCGGCGTCACCAAGAGCAGCTGGTAACAACCCGAGCAAGACGAACGTCGGTAGGTCCTGCCCCCTCGGGGGCGGGATACCCCGGCGAGGAAGGGCACAAGCCCCATGACCATGACCGACCCCATCGCAGACCTGCTCACGCGGCTGCGTAACGCGAACTCGGCTCACCACGACACCGTGCTGATCCCGTTCTCGAAGCTGAAGTCGCACATCGCGGAGATCCTCCAGGCGGAGGGCTACATCACGGGCTGGAAGGTGGAGGACGCCGTCGTCGGCAAGAACCTCATCATCGAGCTCAAGTACGGCCCGAACCGCGAGCGTGCGCTCGCCGGCGTCAAGCGCGTGTCCAAGCCGGGCCTGCGCGTGTACGCCAAGTCGACCAACCTGCCCAAGGTGCTCGGCGGCCTCGGCGTGGCGATCCTGTCCACGTCCTCCGGTCTCCTCACCGACAAGCAGGCCGCCAAGAAGGGCGTGGGTGGGGAAGTCCTCGCCTACGTCTGGTAAGTCCGAGACGGAAAGGAGCTAGCCATGTCCCGAATCGGCAGAGTCCCCGTCCCGGTCCCCACCGGCGTGGATGTCGACATCAACGGAGCGGTCGTGACGGTCAAGGGCCCCAAGGGCACCCTGACGCACACGATCCCCGCACCCATCGAGGTGGCGCGCGACGAGGCAGGTGCCCTCGTGGTGACGCGCCCCGACGACGAGCGCGCCTCGCGCTCGCTGCACGGCCTGACCCGCACGCTGCTGGCGAACCTCGTCATCGGCGTGACGGAGGGCTACATCAAGAAGCTCGAGATCGTCGGTACCGGTTACCGCGTGACGGCGAAGGGCTCGGACCTCGAGTTCGCGCTCGGGTTCAGCCACTCGGTCACGGTCAACCCGCCGGAGGGCATCACCTTCGTCGTCGAAGCCCCCACGCGTTTCTCGGTGCAGGGCATCGACAAGCAGCAGGTGGGCGAGGTCGCCGCGAACATCCGCAAGATCCGCAAGCCTGAGCCGTACAAGGGCAAGGGTGTGCGGTACGCGGGCGAGAACGTGCGCCGCAAGGTCGGAAAGGCCGGTAAGTAACATGGCTGCTCTCAAGATCATGGGCAAGGGCAAGCGTGTTGCCCGCCAGCGTCGTCACCTGCGCCTTCGCAAGAAGGTCTCGGGCTCGGCTGCCCGTCCCCGTCTCGTCGTGACCCGGTCCGCCCGGCACATCACGGCGCAGGTCGTGGACGACGGCATCGGCCAGACCCTCGTGTCCGCGTCGACCCTCGAGGCCGACCTGCGTGGCTCGAACGACGACAAGACTGCCAAGGCCCGCAAGGTCGGCGAGCTCATCGCCGAGCGTGCGAAGGCTGCCGGCCTCGACGCCGTGGTCTTCGACCGCGGCGGCAACAAGTACCACGGCCGTGTCGCCGCGGTGGCTGACGGCGCCCGCGAGGGTGGGCTGAAGCTGTGACGACGACGACCTTCCGAAAGAAGAGGACTCACTGATGGCTGCTCCTCAGCGCAGCAACACCGGGGCGCCCGCGGGCGGCACCGGCGGAGGCGGCGACCGTCGTGACGGCGGTCGTGGCCGTGACGGTGGCGGCGGCCGTGGCCGCGACGCCGCAGAGAAGAGCGCGTTCCTCGAGCGCGTCGTGACGATCAACCGTGTGGCCAAGGTCGTCAAGGGTGGCCGCCGCTTCAGCTTCACCGCGCTCGTCGTGGTCGGCGACGGCGACGGCACCGTGGGTGTCGGCTACGGGAAGGCCAAGGAGGTGCCCGCGGCGATCGCCAAGGGTGTCGAGGAGGCCAAGAAGAACTTCTTCAAGGTCCCGCGCATCCAGGGCACCATCCCGCACCCCATCCAGGGTGAGGCCGCTGCCGGTGTCGTCTTCCTGCGTCCGGCCTCGCCGGGTACCGGTGTGATCGCCGGTGGTCCGGTGCGCGCCGTGCTCGAGTGCGCCGGTATCCACGACGTCCTGAGCAAGTCGCTCGGCTCGTCGAACGCGATCAACATCGTGCACGCCACGGTCGCGGCCCTGCGTGGCCTCGAGCGTCCCGAGGCCGTGGCCGCGCGCCGTGGTCTCCCGGTCGAGCACGTCGTCCCGGCTGCCCTCCTCCGTGCCCAGGCTGCCGGCCTGGCCGCAGCGGCGGGCTCGAAGGCAGGTGCCTGATGGCTCGACTCAAGGTGACCCAGACGCGCTCTGGCATCGGCGGTAAGCAGAACCAGCGCGACACCCTGCGCACCCTCGGCCTCAAGCGGATCGGCGACGTCGTCGTCAAGGAGGACCGCCCTGAGATCCGCGGCATGGTCAAGACGGTGACGCACCTTGTCGCGGTCGAAGAGGTGGAGTGACCATGGCTGACGAGAACGAGAAGGGCACCGACGAGGTGACGGCCCCCAAGAAGGCCGCCGCCAAGAAGGCTCCCGCGAAGAAGGCCGCCGACACGGAGTCCGCTCCGAAGGCGACCAAGGCGAAGGCCGCTGCTGCGGACAAGCCGGCCAAGGCCGACAAGGCCGAGGCGAAGACGGAGTCGGCGCCGAAGGCTGCGACCAAGGACAAGGCCCCCAAGGCCGAGCCCAAGGCTGCTGCGCCGAAGAAGACGGTCTCCGCCGCGGCGGCGAAGGCGGCCGAGGCCGCTGCGCAGCCCGGCAACGGTGGCACGCTCAAGGTGCACCACCTCCGTCCGGCCCCGGGCGCCAAGACCGCCAAGACCCGCGTGGGTCGTGGCGAGGCGTCCAAGGGCAAGACGGCCGGTCGTGGCACCAAGGGCACCAAGGCCCGCTACCAGGTGCCGACGCGCTTCGAGGGTGGGCAGATGCCTCTGCACATGCGCCTCCCGAAGCTGCGCGGCTTCAAGAACCCGTTCCGCGTCGAGTACCAGGTGGTCAACCTGGACAAGCTCTCGGCGCTGTACCCGAACGGTGGCGACGTGACGGTCGCCGACCTCGTGGCGAAGGGCGCTGTCCGCAAGGGCAAGCCCGTCAAGGTGCTCGGTACCGGTGAGCTCACGGTCAAGGTCTCTGTCGCGGTCGACGCCTACTCGGCGTCCGCGAAGGACGCGATCGTGGCTGCCGGCGGAAGCGTCGCGCAGGACTGATCGAAGGACGGGACCGGTGGGGACGTAGTTACCCACCGGTCCCGTTCCGTATGTCGGCGGGCATCAGTTAGGGTGCCCCGGTGCTTGCGACTCGTCGCAGGCTGCACGGCCGGAATGGACCGGTCGTACGAGATGCCGCTCCGGCGGCCCAGGAGGACAGGTGCTCAGCGCATTCGTGCGGGCGTTCCGAACGCCCGACCTGCGGCGCAAGCTGCTCTTCACCATCGGGATCATGGTGCTCTTCCGTGTCGGCTCGTTCCTGCCGACGCCGGGGGTGTCCTACCCGAACGTGCAGACGTGTATCGAGCAGTCGCAGGGCAACGACCTGCTCGGGCTGGTGAACCTGTTCAGCGGCGGAGCCCTGCTCCAGCTCTCGGTGTTCGCGCTCGGGATCATGCCGTACATCACGGCGAGCATCATCGTGCAGCTGCTCCGGGTGGTCATCCCTCGCTTCGAGGAGCTGCACAAGGAGGGCCAGTCCGGCACCGCGAAGCTCACGCAGTACACGCGGTACCTGACGATCGGCCTGGCGGTCCTGCAGTCGACGACGATCATCACCGTCGCGCGCAGCGGTCAGCTGTTCAGCGGGTGCACCGTCGAGGTCATCCCGAACGACTCCTGGCAGACGCTCCTGATCATGGTCATCACCATGACGGCGGGTACCGGTCTGATCATGTGGCTCGGTGAGCTCATCACGGAGCGCGGCGTCGGCAACGGCATGTCGCTCCTCATCTTCACGTCGATCGCCGCCAGCTTCCCCGGTGCCATGTGGTCGATCGCCGGTGGCGACAACGGCGCCTCGAAGTTCATCGTGGTCATGGCGATCGTCGTCCTGGTCATCGCGCTCGTGGTGTTCGTCGAGCAGTCGCAGCGACGCGTCCCGGTGCAGTACGCCAAGCGCATGGTCGGCCGCCGCATGTACGGCGGGTCGAGCACCTACATCCCGATCAAGATCAACATGGCCGGCGTCATCCCGGTCATCTTCGCGTCGTCGTTGCTCGCCGTGCCCGGGCTGCTCGCGCAGTTCGGTGACCCGGCCGCGGGCTGGGTCCAGTGGGTCACCCGCTACCTGGCCTCGCCGAGCGCGCCGCTGCACCTGGCGATCTATGTCGTCCTGATCATCTTCTTCTGCTACTTCTACACGGCGATCACGTTCAACCCGGACGAGGTCGCGGACAACATGAAGAAGTACGGCGGCTTCATCCCCGGCATCCGTGCCGGGCGGCCGACGGCCGAGTACCTCGACTACGTGATCTCGCGGATCACCGCGCCGGGCTCGGTGTACCTGGCGATCGTCGCGCTCATCCCGACCATCGCGTTCATCGTCCTGGGCGTCGGGGCGAACATCCCGTTCGGCGGGGCCTCGATCCTCATCGTCGTCGGTGTCGGTCTCGAGACCGTGAAGCAGATCGAGTCCCAGCTGCAGCAGCGGCACTACGAAGGGTTCTTGCGTTGAGCACCCGTCTCGTCCTGCTCGGCCCTCCCGGGGCGGGCAAGGGCACCCAGGCCGCGCGGCTCGCCGAGCGGTTCGGGGTGCCGACCATCTCGACCGGTGACATCTTCCGGGCCAACATCAAGGGCGGCACGCCGCTCGGGCGCACCGTGCAGGAGTACACCTCTCGGGGTGCGCTCGTGCCGGACTCCGTCACCAACGACATGGTCCGTGACCGGCTGGCGCAGGACGACGTCACGGAGGGGTTCCTGCTCGACGGCTACCCTCGCAACGTGGCGCAGGTCGGCGAGCTCGACGCGATCCTCGCCGACTCCGGGCTGGCGCTCGACCTCGCGGTCGAGATCACGGCGGACTCCGACATCGTGGCGGAGCGGCTGCTGAAGCGCGCGCAGATCGAGGGGCGCGACGACGACACCGAGGACGTCATCCGGCACCGGCTCGACATCTACGCCCAGGAGACCGCTCCGATCGCGCGGGTGTACGCCGAGCGTGGTCTGCTCGTCCAGGTGGACGGGATCGGCGACGTGGACGTGGTCACCGAGCGCCTGGTCGCGGCGATCGGCGCGACCAGCGGGCACTGACGGTGTTCGGGCGCGAGCGGATCGAGTACAAGACGCCGGAGCAGGTTCTGCTCATGCGGCGCGCCGGGCTGGTGGTCGCCGAGGCTCTCGCAGCGGTCCGGGACAAGGCGGCGCCCGGCGTCACGACCGCGCAGCTCGACGCGGTCGCGGCCGAGGTCATCGCCGACCACCACGCGACGGCGTCGTTCCTGGGCTACCACGGGTACCCGGCCACGCTCTGCGTGTCGGTGAACGACGAGGTGGTGCACGGCATCCCCGGCGCGCGGGTGCTCGAGCCCGGTGACGTGGTCTCGATCGACTGCGGCGCGATCGTCGACGGGTGGCACGGCGACTCCGCGATCACGGTGGTGCTGGACGGCGCCGCTCCCGACGACGTCGACCTCGCGGCGACGACGGAGCGGGCCATGTGGTCCGGCATCGCCGCGCTGGCCGGGGCCGAGCGCCTCGGTGTCGTGGGGGAGGCGGTCGAGGACGTCGTGGACGCAGCCGAGGCGGCCGGCCTGAACGGGGGCGCGCGGTACGGGCTCGTCGAGGAGTACGTCGGTCACGGGATCGGCACGTCGATGCACCAGCCGCCCGACGTCCCGAACTTCCGCAGCCGTGACCGTGGTCCGCGGATCCGCCCGGGCCTCTGCGTCGCGGTCGAGCCCATGGTCGTCCGCGGGCAGAGGTTCACGCAGGTCCTGGACGACGACTGGACCGTCGTCACGTCCGACGGTTCGCGTGCGTCGCACTGGGAGCACACGGTCGCGGTCCTGGAGGACGGCATCTGGGTCCTGACGGCTGCGGACGGTGGCGCGCAGGAGCTCGGCGCGCGGGGCGTCACGGTCGCGGCGCTCGCCTGACGGGCACGTGCCGTCGGCCGGCGGTGACGTCGCCGGCGACGGGCAGGTGAGGACGGCGACGCGCAGGCGCAGGCGCGAGATGTGGCGTACCGGTGAGTAGGGCCGTCTAGGTGAACTTCCGTCCAGTTGTCCACAAATCGCCCGTGAGCGGCCGAAACGCGCGCGCGATGACCGGTTTGTCGGATACGGTCTGCCCGGCGGTGAACCTTCCGCCACGGGCGCTCCTGGGGCCCGCGCGGGTCTGATCCGCGCGGTGAGGGGTGTGAGCGCCCGACTCCGGCAGGCACGTGGTCAGCGCGCGCCTGCACTCGACGTGATGGGTGACTCATGCAGCGCAGCGTTCTTCCCTCCCTGACCTCTCCCCGACACGGTCGTCGGCGTGCGCGTCTGCTCGGCGCCGTCGCCGTCACCTCGGCCCTCCTCGTCGCGCTGGGCGCCGGCGCCGCACAGGCGCACGACCGCACGGGCAACGGCGGCTACGGGGGCGGCCACGGTGGCGGCGGCCCGAAGGCCACGCAGAAGCCGATCGCGTCGCCGGCGCCGGCCGAGCAGCAGACCACGGGCGCCTACGTCTACCTCAAGAAGGACGCCGGCCAGCCCGCGTCGTGGAAGAACTCCACCCAGCAGTACCTCGTGGCGACCTGGCCCGGCGCGTCGTGGCGCGACCTCACGCTCGAGGAGGTCGTCGCGGCGCTCCCCGCCGGGCTGACGCTCTGCGGGCCCGCCTGGGGTGTCCAGCAGGACAAGGCCTTCGGCGACGAGACGGTCTTCACCGAGAGCAAGGCGCCGAACTACCCGAAGGACTACATCGGCTGGCGGAGCAAGAGCAACCCGACGGGTGCGATCTTCGACGCCAAGCACTGGGACCTGTCCGCCATGGTGACCGTGCCGGCGTGCAGCCCGACGCCGACCGCCACGCCGACGCCGACGGTCACGCCCACGCCGACGGCGACCGTCACGCCGACGCCCACCGTCACGGCGACCCCGACCCCGTCGGCGACTGTGACGACCCCCCCGCAGCAGACGCCGTCGCCGTCCGAGACCCCCACGCCTGACTCCGAGGTGGATGACGAGACGCCGCTGCCGACGGCGACCCCGACGCCGACGGCTGTCGTCCTGGCCTCGACGCCGACCCCGACCGCGTCGTTCGACTCGCAGGTCTTGGCCGACGGCAGCACGGGCGGGGCGTCGCTCGCCGCGACCGGCTCGTCCCCGCTGCCGGGCCTGCTCGCCGGCGGGATCCTGGTGCTCTCCGGCGCCGCCCTGCTCCTGCTGCGGCGCCACCGCACGAGCTGACCGAGCCTCGAAGGGCCGCCGTCGTGCTGACGGCGGCCCTTCGTCGTGCGTCGCCGCCCCCTCGCGGGAGGGCGTGTGGCGGACGGCACACGCCGCCGACCGCTGCGGGGCACAGGGCGGTTTCGTGACGTGGGCCTGATGGCGTAAGATTGTCCGTTGGGTGTGCGCCCGGTTCTCGTGGCGCGCTGTACCTGCGAGGGTCCCGACCGAAAGTCCCCACCACGCTGACTCGTCCACTCCTGGGCGGGGCCGGCCGATGTGGGCTGATTCATCAGAACCGACAGTTAGCGGAGGATATGGCGAAGAAGGACGGTGTCATCGAGATCGAGGGCAGCGTCGTGGAGGCTCTGCCCAACGCGATGTTCCGCGTGGAGCTCACCAACGGCCACAAGGTGCTCGCCCACATCTCGGGCAAGATGCGACAGCACTACATCAGGATCCTCCCCGAGGACCGGGTCGTGGTCGAGCTGAGCCCGTACGACCTGTCCCGTGGCCGGATCGTCTACCGCTACAAGTAACAGCCACTCGAACACGCCGTCATCCCTCGGGGCCTCCCGGGAGCGCAGCGGCGGCGGAGGAACACGCGATGAAGGTCAAGCCCAGCGTCAAGAAGATCTGCGACAAGTGCAAGGTGATCCGCCGGCACGGTCGCGTCCAGGTGATCTGCGAGAACCTGCGCCACAAGCAGCGCCAGGGCTGATGCCCTGACGCCGGTCCGACGGACCAGCAGCTCGACCAGCACCACCGGTCCTCCTCGGAGGACCAGCAAGCGCACAGCCACTCCGGCGGTCACCCGCCGGTGCACCCTCGGTCGGAGGCCGGGGCCCGCAGCACGCGGGAGGGCAGTGCGGCAGACCTCCGAAGCAGTTCAGGAGCCACCAGGCACATGGCACGTCTTATCGGCGTCGACCTCCCCCGCGAGAAGCGGCTCGAGATCGCGCTCACCTACATCTACGGGGTCGGCCGTACCCGCGCCCAGGCAACTCTGGCCGCGACCGGCATCAGCCCGGACCTGCGCGTGAAGGACCTCGGCGACGCCGAGCTCGTCGCGCTGCGTGACTTCCTCGAGACGAGCTACAAGCTCGAGGGTGACCTTCGCCGTGAGGTCGCTGCGGACATCCGCCGCAAGGTCGAGATCGGCTGCTACGAGGGCCTGCGCCACCGCCGTGGCCTTCCGGTGCGCGGCCAGCGCACCAAGACCAACGCGCGTACCCGCAAGGGTCCGAAGCGCACCGTCGCCGGCAAGAAGAAGGCCGGGCGCAAGTAGCCCTCCGCCCCGGGCGCCACGCGCCAGGGCAAGCCGATCAGACCTCGAGAGAAGAAGAGAATGCCTCCCAAGACCCGTTCCGCCGTGCGCAAGCCGCGCCGCAAGGAGAAGAAGAACGTCTCCCACGGCCAGGCGCACATCAAGAGCACGTTCAACAACACGATCATCTCCATCACCGACCCGACCGGCGCCGTCATCGCGTCGGCCTCGTCGGGCCAGGTGGGCTTCAAGGGCTCGCGCAAGTCGACCCCCTTCGCGGCGCAGCTCGCCGCCGAGGCGGCCGCTCGTCGCGCCCAGGAGCACGGCATGAAGAAGGTCGACGTCTTCGTCAAGGGCCCCGGCTCCGGCCGTGAGACCGCGATCCGTTCGCTGCAGGCGACCGGCCTCGAGGTCGGCTCGATCCAGGACGTGACGCCCCAGGCGCACAACGGCTGCCGTCCGCCGAAGCGCCGCAGGGTCTGACAGTCCGACCTCGCTCTTCGTACGGGTCGGTGCGCGACCGCACGTCGCGCACCGACCCGGACATCCTTACGTCGACCAGGTGGACCGAGACCAGGCCGACCCGTAGTACTGCGCAGCGTCATATGGCGGACGCCCGCTGAGAGGAAACACACCGTGCTGATTGCACAGCGCCCCACCCTGACCGAAGAGGTCATCTCGGAGAACCGGTCGCGGTTCTCCATCGAGCCGCTGGAGCCGGGTTTCGGCTACACGCTCGGCAACTCGCTCCGCCGGACGCTGCTGTCCTCCATCCCCGGTGCCGCCGTCACGTCCATCCGGATCGACGGCGTGCTGCACGAGTTCTCCACCGTGCCGGGCGTCAAGGAGGACGTCACCGAGATCATCCTCAACATCAAGCAGCTGGTCGTCTCCTCGGAGAACGACGAGCCCGTCGTGATGTACCTGCGCAAGCAGGGTGCCGGTGAGGTCAGTGCCGCGGACATCGTGCCGCCGGCCGGCGTCGAGGTGCACAACCCCGACCTGCACCTCGCCACGCTCAACGACAAGGGGAAGCTCGAGATCGAGCTGACCGTCGAGCGCGGTCGTGGGTACGTGTCGGCGAACCAGAACAAGTCGTTCGACACCGAGATCGGCCGCATCCCGGTCGACTCGATCTACTCGCCGGTCCTCAAGGTGACCTACAAGGTCGAGGCGACGCGTGTCGAGCAGCGCACGGACTTCGACAAGCTGGTCGTCGACGTCGAGACCAAGTCGGCGATCGGCCCGCGCGACGCGCTGGCCTCCGCCGGCAAGACCCTCGTCGAGCTCTTCGGCCTGGCACGCGAGCTGAACATCGAGGCCGAGGGCATCGAGATCGGCCCGTCGCCGACCGACGCTGCGCTCGCCGCGGACCTCGCTCTGCCGATCGAGGACCTGCAGCTCACGATCCGCTCCTACAACTGCCTCAAGCGCGAGGGCATCCACTCCGTGGGTGAGCTCGTCGCCCGGTCCGAGGCGGACCTCCTGGACATCCGCAACTTCGGTGCGAAGTCCATCACCGAGGTCAAGGAGAAGCTCGCCGAGCTCGGCCTGACGCTCAAGGACAGCCCGCTCGACTTCGACCCGTCCGCCACCGCCTACTACGGCGACGACGAGGGCGACTTCGTCGAGGACGAGCAGTACTGACGCCGGGGATGCTCGTGAGGTCGGTCGCTGACCACCTCACGAGCCGCCCATCACTGGAACTCAAGGAGTAAAGACCATGCCTACGCCCACCAAGGGTCCCCGGCTCGGTGGCGGACCGGCGCACGAGCGGCTGATCCTCGCGAACCTCGCGACGTCGCTGTTCGAGCACAAGCGCATCACGACGACCGAGACGAAGGCCAAGCGCCTGCGTCCGCTCGCCGAGCGCCTCATCACGTTCGCCAAGCGTGGTGACCTGCACGCCCGCCGCCGCGTGATGACCGTCGTCAAGGACAAGTCCGTCGTCCACGTGCTGTTCACCGAGATCGCCCCGGCTGTCGCCGAGCGTCAGGGTGGCTACACGCGCATCACCAAGATCGGCCCCCGCAAGGGCGACAACGCCCCGATGGCCGTCATCGAGCTCGTGCTCGAGCCGCTCTCGCCGAAGCAGGCCGTCGTGAAGGAGGCCACCAAGGCCGCCGCGAAGGCTGCGCCGAAGGCGTCGAAGGCCGACATGGTCGAGGACAAGCCCGTCGAGGACGCCCCTGTCGAGGACGCAGTCGTCGAGGACGCTCCCGCCGAGGACGCAGTCGTCGAGGACGCGCCCGTCGAGGACGCCGAGACGAAGGGTGACGCCGACAAGGCGTGACCTGACAGCTTCTCCGACGAGGCCCGGGACCGGATGGTCCCGGGCCTTGTCGCGTGTGCCGGGCGCTCACGCTGGGCGGGGTGCGCGCCTAGAGTCGGATGCATGAGCGTGCCGGTCGTCCTGGTGCACGGGTTGCGGACCTCCCGCACGATGTGGCGAGCCCAGGTGGAGGCGCTGGAGCGGGTGGGTCGCGTGGCCGTCGCGGTGGACCTGCCCGGCCACGGCACCCGGATCGGCGAGCCGTTCACGCTGGACTCGGCGGTGGACACCGTCTCGGGCGCCGTCGACGCGGTCGGGGGACGGGCGTTCGTCGTGGGGCTGTCGCTCGGCGGCTACGTCGGGATCCGGCACGCGGCACGGCACCCGGAACAGGTCGCCGGGCTGCTCGCGGCGTCCTGCTCGACCCGCCCGCACCGTGTCCTCGTGGCGGGCTGGTCGGTCGGGGCGCAGGGGATCGCGCGGCTGCCGGACCGGGGCGCCCGCCTGAACCAGTTCTTCGTCGATCTCGCGCTGCCGCCCGCCGCGGCGCAGGACGTCGGCGCCGGGGGGTTCGCGCTCGACGCGACGAACGAGGTGCTGCGGGAGATGTCGATCGCGACCCCCGTGGCGGACCTGGCTCGCATCGAGGCCCCCGTCTGGCTCGTCAACGGTGCGTTCGACCACTTCCGCGGGGAGGAGCGCCGGTTCCTCGCGGCCTGCCGGGACGGGCGGCTCGTGGTGGTTCCGCGTGCGACCCACCTGGTGAGCCTGGTGCAGCCGGCACGGTTCACACGCGTCCTGCTCGAGGCGCTCGACGAGGTGGAGGCCCGAGCGGCGGTGTCCGCCGAGACGTGATGGCGGTGGCCCCGACGACGTGGTCGTCGATGGTCACCGACCCAACGACCACGCCCTGACGCCGCCGACGATGCCGGCCTGGTTCGGCACGACCACGACGTCGTCGCCCAGCCGTGCGAGCGTGGTCGCCGTGACCTGGCGAGCGTTCCCGCCGCCGAGGTAGAGGCGGTCCCACACGAACACCGGGCGGAAGCCGTCGACGACACGGCGGACGCGCCGGGACCAGAGGGCATCTCCGAGACGTGCACGCTCGACCTGCCCGATGTACGCGTCGTACGTCGTGCCCCAGCGCACGGGGGCGTGCGAGAGCTCGAGGTGCGGTGCGAGGACGCCGCCGTCGAACAGCGACGTGCCGAGCCCGGTCCCGAGCGTGAGGACGAGCTCGACGCCGGTCCCGGAGATCACGCCGGCGCCGTGCACCTCGGCGTCGTTGAGGACGAGGGTCGGCAGTCCGAGGCGGCTCTCGACGGCCGCGCGGATGTCGCATCCGGCCCAGGCGGCGACCAGGGCCGGGTCGATGGCGCTCCGTGGCCCGGACCGGGTGACGTAGTGCGGGGTCGCGACGACGACGCCGTGCCGGATCATCCCGGGCATCCCCACGGTCACGCGGTCGGCGGCGGGGAGGCCGGCCGCGATGTCCGCGATCGTGGCCACGAGGCGTTCCGGGGGTAGCGGGTAGGGCGTCGGCACCCGCACCGCGGGTGCGTGGAGCGTGCCGGCCGCGTCGAGGACCGACGCCTTGATGCCCCCGCCGCCGCAGTCGACGGCCAGCGTGAACGGGTCGGAGCCGGAGGTGGGCACGGAGCCCACGCTAGGCGACGGCCGGCACGGGCGCTGGGACGCGCCGCAGAGGCAGGAGGTGGACGCGGCGCCGAGCGGGATGTCGAGGGCTCGGTGCGGTCACGCGGCGTGGGCGGACTACCGTGTGGACCCGTGAGCGAGAGCATGGACGGCGAGCCCGAGGGCGTGCCGACGCAGGAGCCCGCCGTCCGGCTGCGGCTCGAGCTGGCCTACGACGGCACCGGCTTCGCGGGCTGGGCGATCCAGCCGGGTCTGCGGACCGTCCAGGGGGTGCTGGAGGCCGCCCTGGGCACGGTCCTACGGACGGACGGCCCGCCGCGCGTGACGGTGGCCGGTCGCACGGACTCGGGCGTCCACGCGCGCGGTCAGGTGGCGCACGTCGACATCCCCGCGGGTCTCATCGAGAAGAGCAGCGGCCGGTCGTCGCGCCCGGTCGACGAGGTGCTGCTGACCCGGCTCGGCGGCATCCTTCCGCCGGACCTCGTCGTGCACACCCTGACGCGTGCGGCCGAGGGGTTCGACGCCAGGTTCTCGGCGCTGCGCCGTCGCTACACGTACCGGATCTGCGACGACGCGGCCCGGCGCGACCCGCTGTCGCGCACGCACGTCCTGTGGCACCGCCGAGGGCTCGACGTGGACGCGATGGCCGCGGCGGCGCGGCCGCTGGTGGGACGCCACGACTTCGCGTCGTACTGCAAGCCCCGCCCGGGGGCGACGACGATCCGCACGCTCGAGGCGTTCGCGTGGTCCCGCCCGGTCGACGGTCCCGATGCCGGCCTGGTGGTCGCCACGGTGCAGGCGGACGCGTTCTGCCACTCGATGGTGCGGTCGCTCGTCGGCGCGAGCCTCGCCGTGGGGGAGGCGCGTCGCGGAGCGGGCTGGCCGGCGGAGCTCCTCGCCGCGCGGCGCCGCGGTGAGGGGGTGCACGTCGTCGCCGCCCACGGGCTCACCCTCGAGGAGGTGGGGTACCCGCCCGACGCCGAGCTCGCCGCGCGAGCGGTCCAGACGCGGGCGCGACGCGCGGCGGAGGACCTGCAGCACGCGGCGGGCTGCTGCGGCTGAGGATCAGACCTCGTCGACGTCGTCGCGGTAGCGGCGGTCGTCGACGTACTCCTCCTCGATGAGGTGCACGGCCGCCTCCTCGGCGCTCGCGGCACCGCCCGAGTACCCGGCGTCGATGGCGAACCCGTCGGTGCCGCCCGCCTCGACGGCGTCGTCGTCCTCGATCAGCCGACCGGCCCGGGACTCGTCGCGCTCGGGGCGCGGCCGGGCCTCCCAGACCTCGGGCTCCTCTTGCCCGATCCGCTGGTCGATGGTCTCGCGGTGCGCCTCTTCCCAGGGCGTCTCGCCGTAGTGGTTCGAGCGCGGCCGGTCCGGCACGGTGTAGCCCTCGTCGAGGAGGTCGTCGACGCCGCGGTCGATCAAGGTGTCCTCGCTGGGCAGCTGGTCGGTGTCGCCCTCGCTGCCGAGCTCGGGGTCGGCGCTGGTGGCAGGAGTCTCGCTCATGCCTCCGACCCTGACACCGCGCGGCCCGCGGCGCCAGGGGAAGTGGGGCACGCCACGATCAATCGAGTGTCCCGGGGCGTCGGTGGCCGGGGACACTGGGCGCATGGGCCACCTCGACATCGGCGGCATCGGGTACTTCCTGCCCGACGGCCGCCCGCTCCTCGACGACGTGTCGTTCCGGGTCGGTGACGGCGCCCGCGTCGCGCTCGTGGGGCCCAACGGGGCCGGCAAGACGACCCTGCTGCGGATCGTGGCGGGGGACGAGGCACCGCACGCCGGGTCCGTCGGTCGCAGCGGTGGGCTCGGGATCATGCGGCAGGACATCGGCCGCATCGACGACGACCGGTCGATCCGGGACCTGCTGGCGTCGTTGGCGTCGCCCGCCGTGCGGGACGCTGCCGTCGAGCTCGCGGCGGCGGAGCTGGGGATCATGGAGGTCGACGACGAGCCCGCGCAGATGCGGTACGCGCAGGCGCTCGTGGACTGGGCCGACGTGGGCGGGTACGAGGCGGAGGCCGGCTGGGACCGTGTGACCGACGCGGTGCTGTCCATCCCGTTCGACGCGGCGCAGCACCGGGAGGTGCGGACGCTGTCCGGCGGCGAGCAGAAGCGCCTGGTCCTGGAGGCGCTGCTGCGGGGTCCCGACGAGGTGCTGCTGCTCGACGAGCCCGACAACGCCCTGGACGTGCCGACGAAGCGCTGGCTCGAGGACAGGCTGCGGGCGTCGAACAAGACCGTGCTCTTCGTGAGCCACGACCGGGAGCTGCTTGCCCGGGTCGCGACGCAGGTGGCGACCCTGGAACCGGGCGTGAACGGTGCGGCGGTCTGGGTGCACGGCGGAGGCTTCGCGACGTACCACCAGGCGCGCGAGGACCGGCGCTCGCGGCTGGAGGAGCTGCTGCGGCGGTGGGAGGAGGAGCACGCGAAGCTCAAGGAGCTGGTGCTGACGCTCAAGACGAAGGCCGCGTTCAACGACGGGCTCGCGTCCCGCTACTCCGCCGCGCAGACGCGGCTGCGCAAGTTCGAGGAGGCGGGTCCGCCGACGCTGCTGGCGCGCGAGCAGAACGTCCGGGTGCGGCTGCGCGGGGGACGGACCGCCAAGCGCGCGATCGTCGCCACCGGGCTCGAGCTCACGGGGCTGATGAAGCCGTTCGACCTCGAGGTCTGGTTCGGCGAGCGCGTCGCGGTGCTCGGGTCGAACGGGTCCGGCAAGTCCCACTTCCTGCGGCTGCTCGCTGCGGGCGGCAGCGACCCGGGTCCCGAGCACGCACCGGCCGACGACCTCCCGGTCGCCCCGGTGACGCACACGGGCCGGGTGGTCCTCGGCCCGCGCGTCCGGCCGGGCTGGTTCGCGCAGAACCACGGGCACCCCGAGCTGGTCGGCCGGACGCTGCTGGAGATCCTGCACCGCGGCGAGGGCCATCGCGCGGGCCTCGGTCGAGAGCAGGCCAGCAAGGCGCTCGACCGGTACGAGCTCGTCGCTGCGGCCGAGCAGCGCTACGAGACGCTCTCCGGCGGTCAGCAGGCCCGCCTGCAGATCCTCCTGCTGGAGCTCGGGGGAGCGACGCTGCTGCTGCTCGACGAGCCGACGGACAACCTGGACCTGCACTCCGCCGAGGCGCTCGAGACCGGGCTGGCCGCGTTCGAGGGCACGGTCCTGGCGGTCACGCACGACCGCTGGTTCACCCGGACGTTCGACCGGTACCTGGTGTTCGGCGCGGACGGCGAGGTCGTCGAGACGCCGGAGCCCGTCTGGGACGTCGGCCGCGTCGACCGCGTGCGCTGAGGATCAGAGCAGGAGCGTGACCGCGAGCATCGCCATCACCACGGCGATGGCGATGTCGAGGACCTGCCAGGCCCGCGGGCGGGCGAACACCGGGCGCAGCCGGGCGGCGCCGAACCCGAGCGCGGTGAACCACACGACGCTCGCGAGGATCGCCCCGGCACCGAAGACCCACGCCCCCGGGTCGTGCTGGTGCGCCAGCGAGCCCAGCAGCACGACCGTGTCCAGGTAGACGTGCGGGTTGAGGAACGTCAGGGCCAGGCAGGTGGTGAGCACCGCGCCGAGGGTCGCCGGACCGTCGGCGGCGGGGTCGAGACGTTCGGGGCGCCGTGCCCGCAGGGCCGCGCCGACGGCCAGCGCGAGCAGGAACGCGGCTCCCGCGTACTTCGTCACCGTGAGCACGACGGGGTGGTCGGTCACCAGCGCGCCCAGCCCGGCGATCCCGGCCGCGACGAGCAGCGCGTCGGCCGCGGCGCACACCGCCACGACCGGCAGCACGTGCTCGCCGCGGATCCCCTGACGCAGGACGAAGGCGTTCTGGGCGCCGATGGCGACGATGAGGCCGAGGGCGGTGAGGAAGCCCGTGAGGGCGATGGCGGGCACAGGGAGACCGTAGGACGCCACGATGACGAAGACCAGTTCATGATTTTCCAGATCCATTAGAATCATTCATGTGGCCTTCGACGGAGATCAGCTCAGTGCCCTCGCAGCAGTCGTCCACGAGGGCAGCTTCGACGCGGCGGCGCAGCGCCTGCACGTCACGCCGTCGGCCGTCAGCCAGCGCATCAAGGCCCTGGAACAGCAGGTGGGACGGGTCCTGGTGCTCCGGACGCGTCCCTGCCGGCCCACCGACGACGGCGAGGTGCTCGTCCGCCTGGCGGGCCAGATGGAGCTGCTCGGCCGGGACGCGATGGCCCAGCTGGTGCCCGCGCCCGGCGCCTCGCGCGCCGCACCGTCGTCGCGCCGGCTGCCGGTCGCCGTCAACGACGACTCGATGTCCACCTGGTTCCCCGCCGCCGTCGCGGACCTGCCTGCCGACGTCCTGCTCGACCTGCGGCGCGAGGACCAGGAGCTGTCCGCCGACCTGCTGCGCGACGGCACCGTGATGGCCGCGGTCACCGCCGACCCGCGCGCCGTGCAGGGCTGCCGCGTCCGGCGCCTCGGAGCCATGCGCTACCTGGCGGTCGCGGCACCCGACCGGCGGGACCGCTGGTTCGCCGACGGGCTGGGAGCGGAGGTCTTCGCCGCGGCGCCGCTGCTGGCGTTCAACAGGGAGGACGGCCTGCAGGAACGCTTCGTGGCGTCCGTCGTGGGGCGTCGCACGACCACTCCGCACGTGCACTACGTGCCGTCGCAGTCGGCGTTCGTGGGGCTCGTCGAGGCGGGGCTCGGGTGGGGGATGGTGCCGGAGGTCGCGGCCGCCCCGCTGATCTCTGCCGGGGCGCTCGTCGAGATCCGGGCCGGGCGGCACCTCGACGTACCGCTGTACTGGCAGCACTGGGCGCTGCGCACCCCGACCCTCGACGACCTCACGGAGCGCGTCGTGCGGGCCGCCGCGAAGGCGCTCCGGCCGGTGCGCAGGCACGGACCGCCGTCCACCGCGGGATGACGGAGTTCCGCGTTTTGACCCCTCGGTCCAGCGCCAGGTAATCTAGTGACTCGTTGTGCGTCCCTGTTCGGGCGGCTGCGAGTGCCTTCTCAGCACTCAGCACCGAGCCAGAACGGCAAGGCCGGTGCGTTCCCGCTCGCCGCCTGGATGCCGACGAGAGCATTCATCGGCGGACCCGCACCCTGCGGAGTCCCGCCGCGACAAGATTCGCAACGAAACGAAGGCTGACGACCGTGCGCACGTACACCCCGAAGCCCGGCGACGTCGAGCGGACCTGGCACATCATCGACGCGAACGATGTCGTCCTGGGTCGCCTGGCCACACATGTGGCCACGTTGCTGCGCGGCAAGCACAAGGCAACCTTTGCTCCCCACGTCGACGGCGGTGACTTCGTCATCGTCATCAACGCGAGCAAGGTGGCACTGACCGGCAACAAGCGCGAGAACAAGCTCGCGTACCGCCACTCCGGGTACCCGGGTGGCCTGCGCGCCGTGGCCTACTCCGACCTCCTGGAGAAGCACCCCGAGCGCGCGATCGAGAAGGCTGTCCGCGGCATGCTCCCCAAGAGCTCCCTCGCGCGCCAGCAGCTCACCAAGCTCAAGGTCTACGCCGGTGCCGAGCACCCGCACGCGGCGCAGCAGCCGAAGCCCTTCGAGATCACCCAGGTCTCTCAGCAGGCGTGAGCCGGCTGAGTACAGAGAACAAGGACGCGAGGACACCAGTGGCAGAGACCACGGTCGACATCGACCTCGAGGGCGATGACACCCCCACCAGCTACACCTCCGAGACGGTTGCCCCCACGGGCCGCGGTCAGAGCATCACGGCACCGGCGAACGCGCTCGGCCGTCGCAAGGAGGCCATCGCGCGCGTGCGCCTGGTCCCCGGCACCGGTCAGTGGAAGGTCAACGGGCGCACGCTCGAGGACTACTTCCCGAACAAGGTGCACCAGCAGCTCGTGAACTCCCCGTTCAAGCTGGTCGACGTCGAGGGTCGTTTCGACGTCGTCGCCCGCATCACCGGCGGGGGCGTGAGCGGCCAGGCCGGCGCGCTGCGCCTGGGCATCGCCCGTGCGCTGAACGCGATCGACGAGGAGCACAACCGTCCGGCCCTGAAGAAGGCCGGCTTCCTGACCCGCGACGCGCGCGTCGTGGAGCGCAAGAAGGCCGGTCTCAAGAAGGCCCGCAAGGCTCCGCAGTACTCGAAGCGCTGATCGTCGCACTTGCGCCCGATGGCCCTGCCGGTCTCACGACCAGCGGGGCCATCGGCATGTCTGCAACCATCAGCGAGGGGCCGCGCGCGGGTATCGCCGGGCCTCAGGACGAAGGAGTCTGACCATGGGCCGACTGTTCGGTACCGACGGCGTGCGTGGGCTCGCCAACCGGGACGTCACCGCAGAGCTCGCGCTCGACCTGTCGGTCGCGGCCGCGCACGTGCTCGGCTCGCTGGGCGAGTTCGAGGGCCACCGGCCGCGGGCGATCGTCGGGCGGGACAGCCGCGCGTCGGGGGAGTTCCTCGCGGCGGCCGTGGCCGCCGGGCTGGCCTCCGCCGGCGTCGACGTCAACAACGTCGGCGTGCTGCCGACGCCCGCCGTGGCGTACCTGACCGCGGAGCTCGGTGTGGACATCGGGGTCGTGCTGTCCGCGTCGCACAACCCGATGCCCGACAACGGCATCAAGTTCCTCGCCAAGGGCGGGCACAAGCTCGACGACGAGCTCGAGGCCGCCATCGAGGCGCGGATGGGCGAGCACTGGGAGCGGCCGCTCGGCGGTGACGTCGGCCGGATCCGGGTCGACACCGGTCGGGCCGGCGAGCAGTACATCGAGCACCTCGTCGGGACCATCGACGTGCCGCTGACGGGACTGCGCATCGCGGTGGACTGCGCGAACGGTGCGGCGAGCGAGGTCGGTCCTGCGACCCTGCGGGCGGCCGGCGCCGACGTCGTCGTCATCAACGCCTCGCCCGACGGTCGCAACATCAACGAGAAGTGCGGCTCCACGCACCCGGAGCAGCTGCAGGCGGCCGTCGTGGCCTCCGGCGCCGACCTCGGGGTCGCCTTCGACGGGGACGCGGACCGCTGCCTCGCGGTCGACGCATCCGGGGTGCTGGTCGACGGCGACCAGATCATGGGGATCCTCGCGATCGCGATGCGGGACCGGGGCGACCTCGTCGCCGACACGCTGGTCACCACCGTCATGAGCAACCTCGGCCTGAAGCTCGCGATGCGGGACGCCGGGATCGCGACGATCGACACCGCGGTCGGTGACCGGTACGTGCTCGAGGCGATGCGCGCCGGGGGCTTCTCCCTCGGCGGCGAGCAGTCCGGCCACATCATCATGGCCGCGCACGCGACCACCGGGGACGGCGTCCTGACGGCGCTGCAGCTGGCCGCGCGCGTGGCAGCGACGGGGACGACGATCGCCGACCTCGCGGGCGTGGTCCGGCGGCTGCCGCAGACGCTGGTGAACGTGCCGGGGGTCGACAAGCGCCGGGCGTCGTCGGACGAGTCGCTCCTCGACGCCGTGCGGTCGGCGGAGTCCGGGCTGGGGGACACCGGACGCGTGCTGCTGCGCTCGTCGGGGACCGAGGACCTGGTCCGGGTCATGGTCGAGGCGGGCACCCAGGCCGAGGCGGACCGGGTCGCCCACGAGCTGGCCGACGTCGTCCTGCACCGGCTGGCGCTGTAGTGCCGTCGGGCCCCCAGTGGGACCAGGCGCTGCGGGACGTGGCGCTCTGGATCATCGAGGCCGGCACGAGCTCGGCCGACGGTGTCGCACCCATCGTGCAGGCGGGGCACCCGGCGCTGCGTGCCGTGGCGACGCCGTACGACGGGCAGCTGTCGGACGCGGAGCTGACCGCGCTGCTGGAGGTCATGCACCGGACGATGCGAGCGGCACCGGGCGTCGGGCTGGCGGCGCCGCAGCTCGGGCTGCCGGTGGCGCTCGCGGTGCTCGAGGACCCGGGCAGCATCTCCGAGGAGCACGCGCAGGTCCGGGAGCGTGAGCCCTTGCCGTACCGGGTCCTGGTGAACCCGCGGTACACCCCGGTGGGCGACGACCGGGTCGGCTTCTACGAGGGCTGCCTGAGCGTCGTCGGGTACCAGGCTGTCGTCGCCCGCGCGAGGCACGTGCACCTGACGGGGACGGACGAGCGGGGCGCAGCCGTCGACGAGATCGTGGGCGGCTGGTCCGCGCGGATCGTCCAGCACGAGACCGACCACCTGGCCGGAACCCTGTACCTCGACCGTGCCGAGCTGCGCTCGCTGGCGGCCACCGACGAGTTCGGTGCCCGGTGGGCGGCCGAGCCGAGGCCGGTCGCCGCGGCGCGTGCCCTCGCGTTCGAGCTGGACTGAGTGCCAGTCTGCAGGGGGAGCCGGGGTCCGACCCAGGGATGAATGGGGGCTGCACCAGGGATGAACCGGGGGTCACCCCTATGTCTCTGGGGGGCACGGCGTCCTACCGTGGAGGCACGACACCGGGCGGACCACCGCCGGGTGCACGACGCAGGAGCTGATGTCACGTGCTGGAGGGGTGGGCCCTGGCCCTCGTAGGTTCCCCGTGGATCTTCGTCGTGCTCTATCTGTTCGCCACGATCGACGGGTTCTTCCCTCCGGTGCCGAGCGAGTCGATCGTCATCGCGCTGTCCGCGGTGTCGATGGCCGAGGGCACGCCGAACCTGGCGCTGATCATGCTGGTCGCTGCGGCGGGAGCATGGACCGGGGACCAGATCGCGTACCAGATCGGCACGAAGGTCAAGGTGCGGGAGCTGCGCTTCCTGCGGTCGCCGAAGGGCCAGGCCGCGGTCGACTGGGCGGAGAACGCCCTGGAGAACCGTGGTGCCGCGTTCATCATCGCCGCCCGCTACATCCCGATCGGACGCGTGGCGGTGAACATGACCGCGGGTGCGGTGGGCTACAGCCGTCGCCGGTTCATGGGTCTGACCGCGATCGCCGCGGTCACCTGGGGCATGTACTCCTCGCTCATCGGGATCGGTGCCGGGGCGTGGTTGCACGACCACACGCTGGTCGCGGTCGCCGTCGGCGTGGTCGGCGGTCTGGCGATCGGCCTGGTCGTCGACTGGGTGCTGCGCAAGCTCACCCACCACCGCCCGGCCGAGGAGACGAGCACTCCGGCGCTGCGCGTGGCCGACGAGCCGGACGCGACCCTGGCGCAGACGAGCGCTCCGGTCACAGGACGCTCACGATCCGACCCCGCTGCCTAACGATCCGGTATCACTGCGTCATTTCGCCCATGACTGTGCTTACTCTCTGACTGTGTCGACGTCGCGGTCGGCGCTCCCGTGCCTGACCACACCCCCGGGGGTGTCCGCCGGCATGGGCTGGAGCGGACAGGGGGCGAGATGGGCGTGCGTGGGCGCTGGGCCGTCGGCCTCGCGCTGCCTGCTGCCTTCCTGCTGGGCCTCGCCGCGTGCAGCGCTCCCGACGAGCAGGCGGCGCAGGAGACGCCCACCGCGGTCGTCGTCGGTGCGGCCGACTGCCTCTCCTCGCAGGTCCTCGCGGACCTGGGCCTGGTCGCGGCCGGTGCGTCCGGCGGCACGGGCACCCCGCACGCGGACGCCCCCGAGGCCGGCCGCGTGCCGGACGACTTCCTGCCGGTCAGCGTCGTGGTCTGTGCTCCGGGCGGGACCCTGCAGGACTCGTCCGGGACGTGGGTCGCCCTGACGGCGAGCCGCCGGGAGGGGGACCTCGAGCCGCTCGTCGCGGCGCTGCGTCGCCCGTCGGCCGAGCGGGGCGGGACGTGCAGCAGCGCAGCCGTCTCCGCACCCTCGCTCTGGCTGGTCGACGCGCTCGGCCGCGCCATCCGGCCTGTCTGGCCCACGGACCGCTGCGGCTCCCCGCAGGAGGCGGTGTCGGAGGCCCTGGACGCTCTCGAGGAGACGGACAGCGAGCAGTACCCGGTCCGGCTCGTGATCCCCGCGGAGCCGACGGCCCAGCGCTGAGCCCTACAGCTTGCGCAGCCGGACCCGCTCGACGGCGTGGTCGCTGTCCTTGGTCAGGACCAGGGTGGCGCGGCTCCGGGTGGGCAGGATGTTCTGCACCAGGTTGGGCTCGTTGATCGAGTCCCAGATCTGCTCGGCACGCTCCACCGCCTCGTCGTCGGAGAGCGCCGCGTACCGGTGGAAGTACGACTCGGGCCGCGCGAACGCCGTCTGCCGCAGCGCGAGGAACCGGTCCACGTACCAGCGGCGCACGTCGCTGGTACGCGCGTCGACGTAGATCGAGAAGTCGAAGAAGTCGCTCACGGCCAGGTTCGAGGTCCCCTCGGCGGTCGGCCGGGCCGGCTGCAGGACGTTGAGGCCCTCGACGATGAGCACGTCGGGACGGTTCACGACGATCTCGCGTCCCGGGAGGATGTCGTAGGTCAGGTGGTCGTAGACGGGCACGTGGACCTCGGGGCGCCCGGCCTTGACCTTCGAGACGAAGCGGAGCAGGGCCCGGCGGTCGTACGACTCGGGGAAGCCCTTGCGCTCCATCAGCCCGCGACGCTCGAGCTCGGCGTTGGGGTAGAGGAAGCCGTCGGTGGTGATCAGCTGGACGCGCGGGGTCGCGGGCCACCGGGCCAGCAGCTCGCGCAGGAGACGCGCGGTGGTCGACTTGCCGACGGCGACGGAGCCGGCGACGCCGATCACGAACGGCGTCCCGCCGACGTCCTCGCGCAGGAACGTGCTCGATGCGGCGTGCAGCCCGCGGGTCGCCTCGATGTGGAGGTCGAGCAGGCGGGAGATCGGGCGGTAGATGGCGTCGACCTCCGCGAGGTCGATCGGGTCCCCGAGGCCGGCCAGGCGTTCGACGTCAGCGTCGGTGAGGGGTAGCGGGGTCGAGGCGGAGAGCCGGGTCCAGGCGTCGCGGTCGAGATCGACGTAGGGCGACGCCGGTGCCACCGCGGCACGGCGCGGCGCGTGCAGGGCAGGGGCGGGGTCGACGGGGGCGGTCGCCCCGAAGCCGACGAGCACCGCGCGCACGCTCGCGTCGAACTCGGCGCGGGCGGCAGGGGTCGGTGCGACCCTGCCGGAGTCGGACTGCAGGATCTCGGTCATGAGCCAACCGTGCACCTGGGACCAGATGCTGCGCGCGATCGTCTCGGTGTCGCCGGTCAGCTCGCCGCGGTCGACGGCGTCCTGCGTCCGCGCGACGTGGTCGTCGAGCGACATCCCGCCGCGCTGCGCGGAGACGTCGGTGGCGTCGTTGGCGGTGATGCTCGGCGCGAACATCACGGTGTACTCCAGCGGGTGAGCGAGCGCCCAGTCGCGGTACGCGTGCGCTCCGCGCAGGAGCCGGTCGACACCGTGGAGCGCGTCGATCGGTGCCAGGGCCTCGTCGAGACCCGCGAACGCCTCCATGATCGCCGCGTCGACGAGCGCCGCCTTGCTGCCGAAGTGGGTGTACACCCCGATGGTCGAGCATCCCGACAGGGCGGCGACCCGGCGCACGGTGAGTGCCGCCGGCCCCTCGGTGCCGAGGATCTTGACGGTCTCGGCCAGGATCCGGTCGCGCAGGGGCAGCGTTGACGTCGCTGTGGTCACATCACTACGTTATGGCCATAACAACGTAATGCCGCGTCGAGAGCTCTCGACGGGGGCGACCCGCGAGGAGGCGACATGGCGCACGCTCCGCGGGACGAGCCGCGAGGGCCCGGCGGACGTCGGGTGCGTGCAGCCGCATGGTGTACGCGCTCGACGAGGAGATCTCCGGCACAGCGAGCACGACGCTCGGTGCCCTGTCGGTGCTGATGGAAGGGCACATCCTCGACCAGGCGGAGCTCGAGGTGCTGCGGGCCCCGTCGTAGGGGTCCGAGAGGGCCGACGGTCGCCGACTAGACTCGCCGTCATGTGTGGAATCGTCGGCTACGTCGGTAGCCAGGTAGCCAGCGACCGCCCCCTGGACGTGGTGCTGGAGGGTCTGCGACGCCTCGAGTACCGCGGGTACGACTCGGCGGGGGTCGCGCTCGTCAGTCCGGAGGGGACGCTGGCGACCGCGAAGAAGGCCGGCAAGCTCGCGAACCTCGTCGAGGAGCTGGACCTGCGGCCCCTGCCCGTGTCGACGGCGGCCATCGGCCACACGCGCTGGGCCACCCACGGCGGACCCACCGACGTCAACGCGCACCCGCACGTCGCCGGGAAGCTCGCCGTGATCCACAACGGGATCGTCGAGAACTTCGCGAGCCTCAAGGCCGGGCTCGAGGCCGACGGGGTCCGGTTCACGTCCGAGACCGACACCGAGGTCGCCGCGCAGCTCATCGCCCGCGCCTACGAGACGACGGGCGACCTCACGTCCGCGATGGCGTCCGTCGCGCGGACCCTGCACGGCACGTTCACGCTGCTCGCCGTCCACGAGGACGCCCCCGACGTGGTCGTCGGCGCCCGGCACGACTCGCCGCTCGTCGTCGGCATCGGTGACGGCGAGAACTTCCTCGGGTCCGACGTCGCCGCGTTCATCTCGCACACGCGGGAGGCGCTCGAGCTCGGCCAGGACCAGGTCGTGACCATCACCCCGACCGCCGTCACGGTCACCGACTTCGACGGGCAGCCGGCGCAGGCGCGCCGCTACACCGTGGACTGGGACGCCGCGGCGGCGGAGAAGGGTGGCTTCGCGTCCTTCATGGACAAGGAGATCCACGACCAGCCGCACGCCGTCGCCGACACGCTGCTCGGCCGGACCGACGCACACGGCCGGCTCGTCCTCGACGAGATCCGGATCGACGAGTCCGTGCTGCGGTCGGTGGACAAGATCGTCGTCGTCGCCTGCGGCACCGCCGCCTACGCCGGGCACGTCGCCAAGTACGCGATCGAGCACTGGTGCCGGATCCCCGTCGAGGTCGAGCTGGCGCACGAGTTCCGGTACCGCGACCCGGTGGTCAACGAGCGCACGCTGGTCGTCGCGGTGTCCCAGTCGGGCGAGACCATGGACACGCTCATGGCGGTCCGCCACGCCCGTGAGCAGGGCGCCAAGGTGCTCGCCCTGGTCAACACGCACGGCTCGACCATCCCGCGCGAGGCCGACGCGGTGCTCTACACGCACGCCGGCCCGGAGATCGCGGTGGCGTCCACCAAGGCGTTCCTCGCCCAGATCACCGCCGCGTACCTGCTGGGCCTCTACCTGGCACAGCTGCGGGGCAACAAGTACGCCGACGAGGTCGCGGAGATCCTGTCCGAGCTGCGCGCCATGCCGGACAAGATCCAGCGCGTCCTCGACCGTGCCGACCGCGTGCGCGAGACCGCACGCTCGATGGTGGACACGAAGTCGGTGCTCTTCCTGGGCCGGCACGTCGGGTTCCCCGTGGCCATGGAGGGCGCGCTCAAGCTCAAGGAGCTCGCCTACATCCACGCCGAGGGGTTCGCCGCCGGGGAGCTCAAGCACGGTCCGATCGCGCTCGTCGAGGAGGGACAGGCGGTGTTCGTCGTCGTGCCGTCGCCGCGCGGACGCGACTCGCTGCACTCGAAGGTGGTCTCCAACATCCAGGAGATCCGCGCCCGCGGTGCCCGCACCCTGGTGATCGCCGAGGACGGCGACGAGGACGTCCTGCCGTACGCCGACGAGGTGTTCTACGTGCCGCAGGCGCCGACGCTGCTGGCCCCCCTGCTCTCCGTCGTGCCGCTGCAGGTCTTCGCGTGCGAGCTGGCGACCGCCAAGGGGCTCGACGTCGACCAGCCGCGCAACCTGGCCAAGTCCGTCACGGTCGAGTGATCGTCGGCGTCGGTATCGACGTCGTCGACGTCGCGCGCTTCGTCGACACCCTGCACCGGGTGCCGGCGCTGCGGACGCGGCTGTTCACGCCCGAGGAGCAGGAGATGCCCGAGACCTCCTTGGCCGCGCGGTTCGCGGCCAAGGAGGCCATCGCCAAGGCGCTCGGCGCCCCCGCCGGGATGAGCTGGCAGGACGCGACCGTCCGCCGCATCTCGGGCGCGCAGCCGGTGGTCGAGGTCGTCGGCACGGTCGCCGCCGCGGCGGCCGCGGCGGGCGTCGACCGGTTCCACCTGTCCATCTCGCACGACGCCGGCATCGCGTCCGCCGTCGTGATCGCCGAGCGGGACTGACGCCCCTCAGCGCAGGGCCGGGATGACCTCCGACTCGAACAGCTCGATGCCGGAGCGGTCGTAGGCGGCCTCCGCGAAGTACGTGATCGCGTAGGTCATGCCGAGCGACTCGAGGTGCCGTAGCTTCTCGACGATCTGCTCGGGCGTGCCCACCAGGGTGCCGTTGCGGAAGTCCTCCGCCACCTCGGCGGCCTTCTCGGGCACCGTGTTGCTCAGGTGCTCCTCGACCCACGCGATGCGGTCGTCGACCTCCGCCTCGGTGGCACCGATGACCACGTTGTAGTTGGCCGACCGGGTGATCTCCTCGAACGGCCGGCCGATCGCCTCGCAGTGCCCGCGCAGGATCTCGGACTTGCGGGCGAACTCGTCGGGAGCGCCCGCGAAGTTGGTGTACGCGGCGTGCTCGGCCGCGATGCGCAGCGTCTTCTTCTCGCCGCCGCCCGCGATCCACAGCGGCGGGCCGTCCACCTGCAGGGGCAGCGGCGACAGCTGCGCGCCGTCGACCTGGTAGTGCTTCCCGGCCAGCGTCGCGGTGCCGTTGGTCCACATCTGCTTGAAGATCTGCACGCCCTCGTCGAGCATCGCGATCCGCTCGCCCGCGGACGGGAAGCCGTAGCCGTACGCGAGCCACTCGTGCTCGTACCAGCCGGCGCCGATGCCCATCTCGACGCGGCCGCCGGAGATGATGTCGGCCGTCGTGGCGACCTTGGCCAGGTAGGCGGGGTTGCGGTAGGCCATGCACGTGCACATCTGGCCCAGCCGGACGCGGCTGGTCGACGCGGCGAACGCGTTGATCAGGCTCCATGCCTCGTGGGTGGCCTCACCGTTGGGCTGGGGCACGGCATGGAAGTGGTCGTAGACCCAGATGGAGTCGTAGGCGTCGCCCTGGTCGGCGTGCTGGGCGAGGCCGCTCATGGTCTGCCAGTGGTCACGCGGCTCGATGCCGGTGAGGTCCTGCCGCCAGCCCTGGGGGATGAAGAGTCCGAATCGCATGCGGGGCACGTTACCTGCGCGGGAGCGCTCGCGCGTGGCGGGATCGAATCGATGCGATCGGACATCGGTGCCCGCGCCTGCGTGCGAATGCGCTCGCAGCCGTCAGGATGAGGAGCGTGCTGCAGACCTGGACCTCCGCGCAGGTGCGGGCGGCGGAAGAACCGCTGCTGGCGCTCGGCGTCCCCCTGATGGAGCGCGCCGCGTTCGCCCTGCACGTGCGCTCGACCGCGGTGCTGCGCGAGCTGCGTGGCACGGTCGCGGGCGCACGCGTGGTGGTGCTGGCGGGACCGGGCAACAACGGTGGGGACGCCCTGCACGCGGGCGCGCTGCTGGCGCGGCGTGGCGTCGAGGTCCATGCCGTGCTGACGGGGTCGCGTGTCCACGAGGAGGGCCTGGCCGCCCTCCGGCGGGCCGGTGGGCAGGTGCTGCCGGCCGACGGGTCCGTCGACGAGGGCGCGGCGCTCGCAGCCGGCGCCGACCTGGTGCTGGACGGGCTGCTCGGCATCGGCTCGGACGGCGCCGGCCTGCGAGGGACGGCGGGCGACCTCGTCCGGGCGCTCCTGGACCGCGGGCGTCCGTACGTGGTCGCGGTCGACGTGCCGTCGGGCCTCGGGGTCGACGACGGCCGACGGGACGGGACCGTCCTGGACGCCGACCTGACGGTGGCGTTCGGCGCGCTCAAGCCCGGCCTCCTGCTGCCGCCCGGCACGCACGCCGCCGGACGCGTCGAGCTGGTGGACCTCGGGCTCGACCTGCCGGGGGCGCCCGCGGTGGTGCGGCTCGAGCCCGGCGACGTCGCGGACCTGTGGCCCGTGCCGACGCGCGACGAGCACAAGTACACGCGCGGCGTCCTCGGCGTCGTGGCGGGCTCCCGCGCGTACCCGGGGGCGGCGGTGCTCACGACGAGCGCCGCCGTGCGGGCCGGTGTCGGCATGGTGCGGTACCTCGGCGACGTCGGAGACGTGGTCGTGGCCGCCCACCCGGAGGTCGTGGTGGGCCACGGACGCGTGCAGGCGTGGGTGTTCGGGCCGGGGGTCTCGCCGGACGACGCGGGGCAGCGGCGACGCATCGGGTACGCGTTCGAGCACGTGCTGGAGCGCGGCGAGGCGGCCGTCGTGGACGCGGGTGCCCTCGAGCTCCTCCCGGCTCGGGTGGGCCCCCACGCGGTGCTGACCCCGCACGCCGGCGAGCTCGCACGGGTCCTGGTGCAGCGCGGCGAGGACGTCGACCGGGCCGGGGTCGAGGCGGACCCCTTGCGGTGGGCGCGGCGTGCGCACGAGCTGACCGGTGCGACGGTGCTGCTCAAGGGCCCGGTGACGGTCGTCGCGGGCGCCCACGGTGCCGCCTACGCGCAGGCCGACGCCCCCGCGTGGCTGGCGACCGCGGGAGCGGGGGACGTGCTGGCAGGGCTGCTGGGCGCGCTGCTGGCCGGATCCGTCGACGCCGTCCACGAGGACCCGACGCTCGCCGCCGCGCTCGCGGCCACGGCCGCGTTGGTGCACGGCCGCGCGGCCCACCGGGCCAACCCCGGTGGCCCGATCTCGGCGCAGGCCGTCGCCGACGCGCTGCCGGGCACCATCGCGGAGCTGCTGGGCCGGTGACGCTGACCCCCGACCTCCTCGCCCGCGTCGAGGCGCTCCTGGCGGGCGGACCGCGGCGGGTCCTGGGCATCGTCG
Organism: Cellulomonas terrae; assembly: GCF_007990265.1. Lineage (GTDB taxonomy): Bacteria > Actinomycetota > Actinomycetes > Actinomycetales > Cellulomonadaceae > Cellulomonas > Cellulomonas terrae. The sequence continues at coordinate 192,563 of NZ_BJWH01000001.1, read as the reverse complement.
GCGCACCCGGGGCCGGCAAGTCGACGGTCGCCGCACAGGTGGCCGCCGCCGTGGGACCTGCCGCGGTCGTCGTGCCGATGGACGGGTTCCACCTGGCGCAGACGGAGCTGGAGCGGATCGGGCGAGCGGACCGCAAGGGCGCGCCGGACACGTTCGACGCCGACGGGTTCGTCGCACTGCTCACGCGCCTGCGAGACCCCCGCAGGACCGTCTACGCACCCGAGTACCGGCGCGAGCTGCGCAATCCCGTCGCCGGCGCCATCGCGGTGCCGCCCGAGGCCCGGCTGGTCGTCGTCGAGGGGAACTACCTGCTGCTCGACGAGCACGGCTTCGGTCCCGTCGCCGCTCTGCTGGACGAGTCGTGGTTCCTGGCGCCCGACGACGCGCTGCGGCTGAGCCGGCTGGTGGCCCGGCACGAGGCGTTCGGCAAGTCGCCCGAGGCGGCGCGTGCGTGGTCGCACGGGCCCGACGAGAAGAACGCCCGTCTCGTCGCGGCGACGGCCGTCCGCGCCGACGTCGTCGTTCGGCTCGCCTGACATCACGGTGCGAGACTGGGCGCCGTGAGCTACCCCGCCCGTGCCGTCGTCGACCTCGCAGCCGTCCGATCCAACGTCCGGTCGCTGGCCGCGCACGCCCCCACCGCGCAGGTGATGGCCGTCGTGAAGGCCGACGGCTACGGCCACGGCCTCCTGCCGACCGCCGCCGCCGCTGTCGCCGGGGGCGCGACGTGGCTCGGTGCCGCGCAGGTCGACGAGGCGCTCGCGCTGCGGCGCGGCGGGATCACCGGGGCCCGCGTGCTCACGTGGCTCTACGCGCCCGGTGCACCGCTGCGGGAGGCCGTCGAGGCCGACGTCGACGTGTCGGTGTCCGCGCCGTGGGCGCTCGCCGAGCTCGCCGCGGCCGCGCGCGCCGCCGGCCGTCCCGCCCGGGCGCACCTCAAGGTGGACACCGGTCTCGGCCGAAACGGGCTCACCCCGGCCGACCTCGCCGCGCTCCTGCCGGAGGTCCTGCGCCTGCGGGCCGAGGGTGCCGTGGAGGTCGTCGGGCTCTGGAGCCACCTCGCGTTCGCCGACGAGCCGGAGCACCCGACCGTCAAGCACCAGGGCGAGGTGTTCGCCGACGCCCTGCGCACCGTCGACGCCGCCGGGGTCGGGCTCGAGGTCCGGCACCTGGCCAACTCCGCCGCGACGCTGACCACCCCCGCCGTGCACTACGACCTCGTGCGACCGGGCATCGCGGTCTACGGCCTGTCACCCGTCCCGCAGCTCGGGGGGCACGACGACTACGGTCTCGTGCCGGCCATGACGCTGGAGGCGGAGCTCGCGAACGTGAAGCGGGTGCCGGGCGGGCACGGCGTCTCGTACGCGCACCAGTACGTCACGACGCACGACACGGTCCTCGGACTCGTGCCGCTCGGCTACGCCGACGGGATCCCGCGGCACGCGTCGGGCACGCAGGAGCAGCCCGGCGGCCCGGTGCGCGTCGGCGGCCGCACGATCGGCGTCGCCGGGCGCGTCTGCATGGACCAGGTCGTCGTCGACCTGGGTCCCGACGCGACCGAGCAGGCGGGGGCGCGCGTCGAGCTGTTCGGGAACGGTCGCGACGGCGGACCGACGGCGCAGGACTGGGCGGTGGCCGCCGGGACCATCTCCTACGAGATCGTCACGAGGATCGGTGCACGCGTGCCCCGGGTGCACGTCGACAGCGAGGGGACGGCCCCGTGAGCGTCACGGTCACGCTTCAGGACGCCGACGCCACCCGGGCGTACGGCCGCGCGCTCGCGGAGGTCCTGCGCGCCGGCGACCTCGTCGTGCTCACCGGGGACCTCGGGGCCGGCAAGACCACGCTGACGCAGGGCATCGGTGCCGGTCTCCAGGTGCGCGGTCAGGTCGCGTCGCCGACGTTCATCATCGCCCGCGAGCACCCGCCCGTCGCGCGCCCCGACGGCTCGCGCGGCCCGACGCTCGTGCACGTGGACGCCTACCGGCTGGGCTCGCTGGACGAGGTGGACGCCCTCGACCTCGACGCGAGCCTGGACGAGGCCGTGACGGTGGTCGAGTGGGGCGAGGGCTGGGTCGAGTCGCTCGCGCAGGACCGCCTCGAGATCACGCTGCAGCGACCGCGCGGGGGAGCGCTCGCCGACGACGACCTCGACGACGCCGCCGCGGGAGAGCGCGTCGTCACCGTCCGGCCCGTCGGTGCACGCTGGGCGGACGTCGCGCTGCCCGACGCCGACCCGGTGGCAGGCTGAGCTCGTGCCCGTCCTCGCCCTCGACACCTCCGCCGCGGTCGCGGTGGCCCTCACCGACGACGCCGGCGCCCTGCTGGCCGAGCGCTCCGACGCGCAGCAGCGGCACCACGCGGAGCTGCTCACCCCGATGATCGCGGCCGTCCTCGCCGATGCGGGGGTGGACCGGCGCGACCTCACGTCCGTCGTGGTCGGCACCGGCCCCGCGCCCTTCACCGGGCTGCGCGTCGGGCTCGTCACCGCGCGGACCCTCGCGCTGGCGCTCGGCATCCCGACGCACGGGGTCCCGAGCCTCGACGCCGTGGCGCTGCGGGCGTCGCGCGTCCTGCCCGCGGGGACGGACGTGCTCGTCGCCACGGACGCGCGACGGCGCGAGGTGTACTGGTCGCTGTACCGGCTCGTCGAGACGGGACGGATCGAGGTGCTCGTCGCGCCGGAGGTCGCCGCAGCCGCCGACGTGGCTGCCGACGCCCGCACGCGCGGGGCGCTCGCCGTGGGACGCGGGGCGCTGCTCTACGCCGACGTGCTCGCCGACCGCCCTGACGTCGGGAGAGCCGGCGCCCGCCCCGACCTCGACGCGCCGGCCCTCCTCGACCCCGACCCGGCCGAGCTGGCGCGACTGGCGCTGGACCGGCTGGCGAGCGGACAGGCGCTCGGTACCGAGCCGCTCTACCTGCGCCGGCCCGACGCGGTGCCGCAGGCCGCGCGCAAGCGCGTGCTGGGATGAGCTCGGAGGTCGAGGTCCGCGCCCTGACTCCCGCGGACCTGCCCGCCCTGGAGCGCATGGAGGTCGAGCTGTTCGGCCCGGCCGCCTGGTCCCCCGAGAGCCTCGCCGCGGAGATCGTCGGCCCCGGCCGGTGGTACGTGGGAGCGACGGTCGGCGGAGAGCTCGTCGGGTACGCGGGGCTGTGGTTCGACGGGTTCGACGCGCAGGTGATGACGATCGGCACGGACGAGCGCTTCCAGGGGCAAGGTCTGGGCCGGCTGATGCTCGCGAACCTGCTGGACCGGGCCCGGGAGGTCGGCGCGGCCGTCGTGCTCCTCGAGGTGCGGGTGGACAACCTCGCCGCGCTGCACCTGTACGAGAGCGTCGGCTTCGAACGGCTCGGCAAGCGCCGGGGGTACTACCAGCCGGGGAACATCGACGCGTGGACCATGCGGCTGGACTTGCGTGGTCAGGAGGAGGCCGGATGACGAGGGACGCGGTCATCGTGGACGCCGTCGCGCTGCACGCGGCCCTGGTCGGCGGCGACCCGCCGGTCCTGCTCGACGTGCGCTGGGCGCTGGGGCAGACGGACGGTCACGACCGCTACCTCGAGGGGCACCTGCCGGGCGCCGTGTTCGTGGACCTGGAGACCGAGCTGGCCGCGCCGGCGTCCCCGCTCGAGGGCCGGCACCCGCTGCCCGACCTCGCCGCGTTGGAGGCCGCCGCTCGCCGGTGGGGCGTCACGGCCGATCGGCCCGTCGTCGCGTACGACGCGGTCGGCGGGACGTCCGCAGCCCGCGCGTGGTGGCTGCTGCGCTGGGCGGGCGTGCGCGACGTGCGGCTGCTCGACGGCGGCCTCGCCGCCTGGTCCGCTGCCGGGCTGCCGCTCGAGGCGGGGTCCGTGACGCCGGAGCCCGGGGACGTCGTCCTGGAGCCGGGGTCGCTCGCGACGATTGACGCCGACCAGGCGGCCGCGTGGGACGGCTCGCTGCTCGACGCGCGCGCGGCCGAGCGGTACGCCGGTGACGTCGAGCCCGTCGACCCCCGCGCGGGCCACATCCCCGGCGCGCGCTCGGTGCCCACGGCCGGGAACCTCGGGCCCGACGGCGCGTTCCTGTCCGACGCCGCCCTGCGGGAGCGGTTCGCGTCGCTCGTGGGGCCGGTCGCGGTGTACTGCGGGTCCGGCGTCACGGCCGCGCACGAGGTCGCCGCGCTGGCGTCGATCGGTGTCGAGGCCGCGCTGTACCCGGGCTCGTGGTCGCAGTGGTCGAACGACCCGTCCCGGCCGGTCGCGACCGGGACGGCGTAGGGGCGGGTCAGACGGTCAGCGACGCCTGCGCGTAGCCGAGCCGCTCGGCGCGCGGCCGGTGCGTCCCGGCGCCCTCGACGTGCCCGACGTTGACGACGAGGAGCGACTTCCAGCCGTTGTCGGCGAAGAACTCCTGGTCGATGGCGTCGGTGTCCATGCCGCCCATCGGGCCCGCCGCCAGGCCGGCTGCGCGCAGGCCCACGATCAGGTACCCGGCCTGGATGAGTGCGTTGGTGCGAGCCATCGACTCGCGCTGCTCGGGCTGGCCCTCGAGCGCGTCGGCGAGTGCGGCCATGTGCGGCGCGAGGGTCGGGATGTGGGTGTGGAAGCCGGTGTCGGCCGCCAGGACGAGCGAGACGGGGGCGGCCAGGACGCGGTCGCGGTTGCCCTCGCTCATGTGCGCGGCGAGGCGCTGACGGGCCTCGGGCGTGCGGACGACCAGGAGGCGCAGGGGGATCGTGTTGAGGGCGGTCGGGCCCCACTTGACCAGGTCGTAGACGGCGGCGATCTGCTCGTCGCTGACCTCGTCGGGGGTGAACGTGGCGGCGGTGCGCGCCTCGCGGAAGAGGAGGTCGGCGACGTCGTCCGCGACGGCCAGTCCGGGCGTCGGGAAGTCGAGGCCGTCGAGGACGGTGATGTCAGTGGTCATGAGTGGTTGAAGCATCAACCACTCGCCGATGTTCCGGGGAGTGGGGTGGCGATCGTCACAGCGTCGCGCCCGCCTATCCTGGGCGCATGGCAGACCCCCTCGTCCTCGGGATCGAGACCTCGTGCGACGAGACCGGCGTCGCCCTCGTGCGCGGCTACGACCTGCTGGTCGACGCCGTCGCCAGCTCGGTCGACGAGCACGCGCGGTTCGGCGGGATCATCCCGGAGATCGCGTCACGCGCCCACCTCGAGGCCATGGTGCCGACGATCGAGCGGGCGCTGGCCACCGCCAACGTCTCCCTCGGCGCGGTCGACGCGATCGCGGTCACGGCCGGCCCCGGGCTCGTCGGCCCCCTGACCGTCGGAGCCTCCGCCGCCAAGGCGCTCGCGCTCGCCCTCGACAAGCCGCTGTACGGCGTCAACCACGTGATCGGTCACGCGGTCGTCGACGAGCTCGTCGACGGCGCGTTCCCCGAGCGGGTCATGGCGCTCGTCGTCTCCGGCGGTCACTCGTCGCTGCTCCTCCTCGACGACACGGTGCGCGTCACGGAGCTCGGCTCGACGCTCGACGACGCCGCGGGGGAGGCGTTCGACAAGGTCGGCCGGCTGCTGGGGCTGCCCTACCCGGGCGGCCCGCACATCGACCGCCTGGCGCGGGAGGGGAACCCGGCGGCGATCCGCTTCCCGCGCGGCCTCACCGCCGCGAAGGACCAGGCCGCGCACGCCGCCGACTTCTCGTTCTCCGGGCTGAAGACCGCCGTCGCGCGGTGGGTCGAGGCGCGGCAGGACTCCGGTCAGGAGGTGCCGCTGCCGGACGTCGCCGCCTCCTTCGCCGAGGCTGTCGCCGACGTGCTGACCGCCAAGACGATCGCCGCCTGCCGCGCGCACGGTGTGGACACGCTGGTGGTCGGCGGCGGGTTCTCCGCGAACTCGCAGCTGCGGGACATGGCCGCGAAGCGGTGTGCCGAGGCCGGCATCACGCTGCGCATCCCGCCGATCCGCTACTGCACCGACAACGGCGCGATGATCGCGGCGCTCGGCTCGGCGGTCGTGCGCCGCGGCCTGCCGCCGTCGTCGCTGGACCTGCCCGTCGACTCCTCGATGCCGCTGACCCAGGTCCTCGTCTGACCGTCAGGCTGCGACGGGCCGCCCGACGGGTGCCTTGGCCCAGGCGCGCCACACGCGCGCACCCAGCAGGAACGGCACCGTGAACACGCACGCGTAGAACACGAGGACCTGCCAGGTGAACGTCGAGGCGACGGACATCGCGTCGTCGTCGTGGGTGAACGTGGTCGTCGCGCCGAGGAACGCGCGCTCGAGCGTGCCGCCGCCCATCTGCCCGATCGTGTCCATCGTCCCGATGGCGTACGCGACGGCCAGGTACGCCACGGCGCCGACGGCCAGCGCGCCCCAGACCGCTCCGGTGGTCCAGCGCGGCACCGGCCGGCGGAGCTCGCTCAGGTAGCCGTCGGCGAGCACCCGCGGGTGGCCGAGGTCCGCGACCGCCTGGCGCATGCCGACCTCGGACGCCGCCACGTCGATCTCGGAGCGGAGCTCGCGGACCACCTGCTTGTCCTTCGGGAAGTCCTGCATGGCCCAGCTGAACCGCATCAGGTAGAGCTCCCGGACCAGGGTGTCGCGTGTCGAGGTCATGACGTCTCCTTCGGGGTGGCGCGGGCGAGCAGGTGGTCGACCGTGACGGCCAGCTGCTGCCAGGCGCGGGCCGTGCTCCACAGCTGCTCCGCACCCGTGTCGGTGGGGAGGTAGTACTTGCGGGCCGGGCCCGCGGAGGAGGCGACGAGGCGGGACGAGATCTGCCCGTCGCGCTCGAGGCGGTTGAGGACGGGGTAGAGGGTCCCGGCGCTCAGGTCGTCGAGGCCGCTCTCGTGCAGCCTGGTCACCAGCTCGTAGCCGTAGGACTCGCGTTCGGTGAGCAGGGCGAGCACCAGCATCGGGAGCACTCCTTTGAGGAGCTGCGGGTCGCGGGGCTCGTCCATGCGTTCAGGCTATGCCTGCTATTAGGTATAAACAAGTAGTAGGCGACGTCGGATTCACGACGGGGGTGCTTACAGGGGGCGGCCGGCCTTGAGCTCGGCCACGAGAGACCGGACCACTGCGTCCAGCTCGCCCGCATGGCGCCGCGCGACCGCCCGCTGCCGCTGGTAGGAGGCGCCGCGGCGCAGGATGACCCGCACCTGCTCGAGCTCGGCCGCGCAGCCCAGCCGCTCGGCCACGGGCGCGAGCTCGACCAGCCAGCGACCGACCGCATCGGTCACCAGCTCCTCGTCACCGGCCGCGTTCGTGATGATGATCGCGTCCATGCCGTAGCGCGCGGAGCGCCACTTGTTCTCCTGTGCGAACCACGGCGGCAGCGTCGGCAGGGTCTCGCCGCGGTCGAGCATCGAGGAGAAGTGCTCGACGAAGCAGTGGGTGAGGGCGGAGATCGCCGCGACCTCGAGCAGGTTGGAGGCGCCGTCGGCGATGCGCATCTCCAGGGTGCCGAACCGCGGCGACGGGCGGACGTCCCAGCGGACCTCGTCGAACTGGTCGATGACGCCAGTGTGCATCATGTCGCCGACGTACTGCTCGAGCTGGGACCAGTCCTCGAACGCGAACGGCAGACCCGCGGTCGGCAGCTGCTGGAAGAGCAGCGCGCGGTTCGAGGCGTAGCCGGTGTCCCGGCCGCCCCAGAACGGCGACGACGCCGACAGCGACTGGATGTGCGCGAACACCGTGAGCATCGCCCGGGACAGCGGCAGCACCTTGGCGCGGTCCTCGATGCCGACGTGCACGTGCACGCCGTAGATGAGCATCTGCCGGCCCCACCACTGCGTCCGGTCGATGAGGGTCGCGTACCGCTGCTTGTCGGTGACCTTCTGCTGCGCCCAGTTGGCGAACGGGTGCGTCGCGCCGCCCATGAGCTCGATGCGCAGCGGCGTCGCCACCGACTCGACCTCGTCGAGCGCGCGCTGCAGGTCGGCGGTCGCCTCGCCGATCGTGCGGCACTTGCCCGACCGGATCTCGACGGTGTTGAGCAGCAGCTCCTGGGTGATCAGCGGGTGCTCGCCGCCCCCGGCGGGCCGGACCGCCGCGAGGATGGCCTCGGCCGCCTGGCGCAGGTCCCCGGAGTCGGCGTCGACGAGGGCGACCTCCCACTCGATGCCCACGGTGGACCGCTCGGAGCGCCCGAACGGGAGGGTGACCGGCGCGGCCATCAGACGGGCTCCACCACGAGCACCTGCTGGCTGCCCGCCACGCGCGTGAGGATGATTGTCGCCGTGGCGCTGCCCCGCAGGTCGAGCTGACGCCGCAGCTGCTCCGGGACGACCGCCGTGCCGCGCTTCTTGATGGTCAGCTTGCCCACGTCGCGTCCTCGCAGGTACGTGCGGAGCCGCTTCAGGCCGAACGGCATGACGTCGAGCACCCGGTAGGCGGTCGCCGTCGGGACGGCGGTCAGGGCGTCCGAGGTCACGTAGGCGATGGTGGCGTCCAGCAGGCGGCCGTGCACCTGCGCGGCGGTCTCCCCGACGAGCCCGGCGCGGATCACCGCACCGTCCGGCTCGTACAGGTACCCGCCGAGGGGGCCCGTCGGGGGTCGCTCCTCGGACGTCTGCTGGACCACGTGCGCCTCGCCGTCGCGCAGCACGAGCGCCGAGCGTCCCGGCCCCTCCGGTGCCAGGGGGCCGAACCAGAGGCCGACCTCGACGACGTCGCCGTCCACCGAGACCCACTGCGCCTGGGCGTCGGTGGGCAGGGCCGAGTGCGGGATGCCGGGACCCAGCTTGAGCCCGAGCGCGGGCACCCGGTCGCGGACCGCGAGCACCGCGTCGAGCGACGGCTCGTAGGCGGTCGGGTCGAACACGCGGCTCCCCGACGACGTCCGGCGCGCCGGGTCCGCGTAGACGCCGTCGACGCCCTCCGCCTCGAGGTCGAGCGCGAGCCCGTCCCCGTGGCGCACCTCGGCGTCGGGGAAGTGCCGCAGGTTGACGGTCGCGATCGCGGCGGTGGCCTCGTCGACGTCCGTCGCCAGCACCCGCAGGCCGATGCCCGCGAAGGCCATCGCGTCGGCCCCGATGCCGCTGGTCAGGTCCGCGACCCGCGTGCTGCCAGCGTCGCGGAACCGGCGGGCGTGGTGCGCCGCGACGCTGAGCCGTGTGGCCTGCTCGAGCCCGGCCGCCGTGAAGAGCATGCCGGCCGCGAACGTCCCGAACTTCCCGGCGGCCTTGGCGCGCAGGCGCGACTGGGTGAGCGCGGCAGCCACGAGTGCGGGATCGATCCCCTCGTCGCGCATGCGCTCGGAGAGGGCGAGCGTGCGGCTCTCGTCGTACGGCGGCAGGGCCGACAGCAGGGCCCAGCCGGCGGGGCTGAGGAGTTGGGCGATGCCGTCGCGGTCCATGTCGCGATCCTCGCACGCAGGGGCCGTGCGGAACCGCCCGTTGGCACTCGCCTTGACCGAGTGCTAACCGGTTCCTAGAGTGATGGCTGGCACTCTCCCGGTGAGTGTGCCAGCTGCGCTCCAGGCCACGGCACCCGCGACGACGTGGTCGACGAGCGCGCACGAACCTCAGAGAACTACTCACATGCGAAGGGGAGGTCCGCTGTGTCGGTCTCCATCAAGCCCCTCGAGGACCGGATCGTCGTCAAGACGCTCGAGGCAGAGACGACGACCGCTTCTGGTCTCGTCATCCCGGACAGCGCCAAGGAGAAGCCCCAGGAGGGCGAGGTCCTGGCGGTCGGACCCGGCCGTGTCGACGACAACGGCAACCGGATCCCGCTCGACGTCGCCGTCGGCGACAAGGTCATCTACTCGAAGTACGGCGGCACCGAGGTCAAGTACTCGGGCGAGGAGTACCTCATCCTCTCCGCCCGCGACATCCTCGCGATCGTCGTCAAGTGAGCTGAGGGGCGCCCGCGCCCCGCTCGCTCGGAAGGCCCCCACGGCAGCTGCCGTGGGGGCCTTCCGCGTCGGTGGGTGCGGACGTGCCAGAGCCCCTCTCCCCGATCGTGCCGACGGGGTGAGGGGCTCTGGGAGAAGCGGTGGGTCAGCCGACGCGGCTGGCGCGGCCACGCTCGGCGAGGACGGCGGCGCGCTCGTCCTCGGAGAGGCCGCCCCAGACGCCGTACGGCTCACGCACGGCGAGCGACTGCTTGAGGCACTCCTTGATGACCGGGCAGGTCGCGCAGATGGCCTTGGCGGCCTCGGCGCGGCGGCGGCGGGCGGATCCCCGCTCGCCCTCGGGGTGGAAGAACAGGTCCTGGTCCTCGTCACGGCAGGCACCGTCGAACTGCCACTCCCACAGGTCCATCACCGGTCCGGGGAGGCGCGAGATCTCGGCCATGTGTGTTCCTCCTGAGTCGCTCTGGTGCGATGCCGCGGTGGCGGATGCACCGAAAAAGTTGTGAACACGGATGTCCGGTGGTGTCCACCGGGGGTGACGCGTTGGGGAGGACGTTACAACCGCGCCAGAAGTTGTTCAAGGGTGTGTCACACATTCGTGCGATGGCGCGATTGCGGATGTTGCCGCAGGTCGGCGTGTCGGCGCCGACACGCGTAGATCGGGCCGAATCGTGGCGGCCTGGCAGAATCGCGCCATGGTGACGCGCGACGACGACGAACCGGCGGCCGCGCCGACGCCCGCGCTCGCCGTCGCGGCCGTCGCCCGCCGCCTCGGGGTGGCCCCCGCGACGCTGCGCACCTGGGACCGCCGGTACGGGCTCGGGCCGTCCGAGCACTCCGCGGGCGCCCACCGCCGGTACTCCGCCACCGACGTCGAGCGGTTGCTGATCATGCGGCGGCTCACGCTCGACGGCGTCGCGCCGGTCGAGTCCGCGCGGATCGCGCTCGCGACCGACGTGGTCGCCGGTCCTGTCGCGTCCACGGACGACGCGTCGCCCACCACGCCGACCGCCGTCGTCGACGCCGCGCTCGCGGGGGACGTCGCGCGGTGCGCGCGCCTGCTCGCGCTCGACGGGAGCACGGACGTCGTGCACTGGTGGACGAGCCTGGTCGAGCCGGTCCTCGCCGCCCTCGCCCGGCGCACCGTCGTCGACCTGCCCGGCGTCGACGCGACGTTCGCGGTCCACGCCGGGGTGCTCGCCGCCCTCCGGGACCGGCCCGTCCCGCTCGGCGCCGGACGCCGGCCGGTCGTCCTCGTCCTGGTCGCCGCACGCGAGGCCCGGCCGCTGGTCGCCCACGTCCTCGCCGGGGCGCTGGCGGCGCAGGGGGTCGACGCACGCATCGTCGGCGGCCCCGTGGGCCCCCACCACGCGGTCGAGCTCACCGCGATGACCCGCGCGCGGGCCGTCGTCACGCTGGGGGAGCGCGTCGACGTCGACCTCGAGGTGGTGGACCGGCTGGCCCGCGAGCAGCCGGACCTGCCGCAGTTCGTGATGGTGCCGGACCGGGCGGCGGGAGCGGTCCCGCTAGGTCGCTCCGTGCACCGGGCGAGGACGTTCACCGGCCTGCTGCACGAGGTTCTCGCCGTCGCGACCGCGGGCGTGGACGGGTGAGATCTCCGCCGAGCGGGGGTGACATTCCACCCAGGTGACGCACAGGCGGACGAAGCCCCGCCCACGGAGAGTGCGGTTCGACTCTCCGGCTAACTTCAGCGTGATCCTCGGCCGATAGGACTCAGGGTGGCCCGCACGGGGCCCGAGAGGGGAAACAACATGGCGGGAGTCGTGGTCTGTCACGGCTCGGCGGTCGTTCGGGAGCGACTTGTCGTGACCTCCATCGGGGTGCCCGCGCTCGGACCGGTGCGAGCGGCGTCCACCGTCGACGAGCTGCTGAGCCTCGCGCGGCGGATGCCGCCGACGGTCGTGCTGCTCGACGCGCACCTCGCAGCGCCCGGCGCGATCGAGGCGATCCGCCGGCTGCGCGCGGTGGCGCCGTCGGCCGCGATCGTGCTGCTCGCCCTGCCGGACGACACCGTCGCGCTCGACCGGGCGCTCGCCCTGGGCGCACGTGGGTTCCTCGCACCCGACGTCGGCCGCGCCGAGCTCTCCGCGGTGGCCGCGCACGTGCTGGCCAGCCCGGTGCTCCCCGTCCAGCCCTCGTCGCGGCCGTCCGTCGACGTGCCCAGCCAGGGCAGCTTCCGGGCCAGCGACCTGCGCACCCCGTCGAACGGCAACCCTGCGGTCACCGCGCCCGACGCGAACGGCGCACCTGTGGGGGTGCCCACGACGGGCGCGATCCCCGGGGTCCCGCTGACCAAGCGGGAGATCGAGGTGCTCACCGGCATGAGCCACGGCCGGTCGAACGCCCAGATCGGTGCCGAGCTCTACCTGTCCGAGGACACCGTCAAGACCCACGCGCGCCGGCTGTTCCGCAAGCTCGGCGCGAACGACCGCGCCCAAGCGGTCGCCATCGGCCTGCGTCGGGGCCTGATCCAGTAGGCGGGACCTCAGCACGCGCGCGCCCGCGTATCCTTGCCGGATGACGGAGCACTCGCCTGCCGACCCGTTCGCCCGCATCGGGCTCACCTACGACGACGTGCTCCTCCTGCCGGGGGAGACCGACGTCATCCCCAGCGAGGTGGACACGTCCTCGCGCCTGACGCGCGAGATCACCGTGCGCGTCCCGCTGCTGTCCGCCGCGATGGACACCGTCACCGAGTCGCGCATGGCCATCGCCATGGCGCGCCAGGGCGGCATCGGGATCCTGCACCGCAACCTGTCCATCGAGGACCAGGCCCACCAGGTCGACCTGGTGAAGCGCTCCGAGTCCGGCATGATCACCGACCCGGTCACCGTGTCGCCCGACGCGACGCTCGCGGAGCTGGACCACCTGTGCGGCATCTACCGGGTCTCGGGGCTGCCGGTCATCGCGGAGAACGGCCTGCTGCTCGGCATCATCACGAACCGCGACCTGCGCTTCGTCCCGCCGGGGGACTTCGAGACGCGCCGCGTCCGCGACATCATGACGCCGATGCCCCTGGTCACCGCCCCCGTCGGCATCGCGCGCGACGACGCCGCGGCGCTGCTGGCCAAGCACAAGATCGAGAAGCTCCCGCTGGTCGACGACGCCGGGATCCTGCGCGGGCTCATCACCGTCAAGGACTTCGTGAAGTCGGAGCAGTACCCGGACGCGACGAAGGACAGCGAGGGCCGGCTCGTCGTCGGCGCCGCGATCGGGTTCTTCGGCGACGCCTGGGAGCGGGCCACCGCGCTGGTCGACGCGGGTGTCGACGCGCTCGTCGTCGACACCGCGAACGGCCACGCTCGCCTCATGCTCGACATGGTCCGCAAGCTCAAGTCCGACCCGTCGACCCGCCACGTGCAGGTCATCGGCGGCAACGTCGCGACGACCCCTGGCGCTCAGGCGCTGGTCGACGCGGGTGTCGACGCCGTCAAGGTGGGCGTCGGACCCGGCTCCATCTGCACCACCCGCGTCGTCGCCGGCGTCGGGGTGCCGCAGGTCACCGCCATCTACGACGCTGCCCGCGCCTGCAAGCCCGCCGGCGTCCCGGTCATCGGCGACGGTGGGCTCCAGTACTCCGGGGACATCGCCAAGGCCCTGGTCGCCGGCGCCGACACCGTGATGCTCGGCTCGCTGCTGGCCGGCTGCGACGAGTCTCCCGGCGAGCTCGTGTTCGTCAACGGCAAGCAGTTCAAGCACTACCGCGGGATGGGCTCGCTCGGCGCGATGGCGTCCCGCGGCCGGATCTCCTACTCCAAGGACCGGTACTTCCAGGCCGACGTGTCGTCCGACGAGAAGATCGTCCCCGAGGGCATCGAGGGCCAGGTGCCGTACCGCGGCCCCCTGTCCGCCGTCGCGCACCAGCTCATCGGCGGGCTGCACCAGTCGATGTTCTACGTCGGCGCGCACACGATTCCGCAGCTGCAGGACCGCGGCCAGTTCATCCGGATCACCGCGGCAGGGCTCAAGGAGTCCCACCCGCACGACATCCAGATGACGGTGGAGGCGCCGAACTACACCGGCCGCTGAGCCGCGTCCCGACGATCTCGTCGACCGCACGACAGTCCGTCGACGAGGGTACGACCACGGTCTGACGTGCGGTCGGGCCGTCGGCGGACGCGCTGCTCCGGGTGCGGCGGCGAGGCTGGAGCGGTGAACGCTCAGCCCGATCCCGTCCTGCGCCGCGCGGCCACCGTGGCATTCGTGCTCTACCTCGTCGTGCTCGCCGGTGCAGCCTTCCTGCCCCTGCCGTTCGGGCAGGTCGAGCGCGGCGACGGTGCCAGGTACGACCTCACGCTGGAACGGCCGGACCTGCTCGGCGGGTGGGAGGCGCAGCGCAACGTCCTCATGACGATCCCGTTCGGGGTCCTCCTGCCGCTGGTCGTCCGCTGGCGGTACGAGGCGCTCGTGCTCGCGTGCGTCGGCGTGACGTTCCTGATCGAGACGGTGCAGCTGCTCGTGTCGGCGTCGGTGGGATGGGCGTGGCGTGCGTTCGACGTCAACGACGTGCTGCTCAACACGGTCGGCGGTCTGCTCGGACTGGCCCTGACGGGCGTCGTGCTGGCGATCGTGCGCCGCCCCGCACTGCCGCCGGCCCGGCGGCTGGTGACCGGCGGGCTGGCCGCGCTGCTCGTCGGCTGGGCGGTCGCCTCGACCCTGACCACTCACACCTACGCGGTCGTGTACGCGTGCGACGAGCCGCCCGCCGGCACGGTCACCTCGTTGCCGGGCGGCGCCAGCGCGTACGCGGGCAGCGACGGGTCGGTGTGCCTGCAGGCCGACGGCGGGACCGCGTCGGTGCCGTCGGACGCCGGGCCAGGCTCAGCACTGACCTACGAGCGGTCCGACGGCACCTGGGAGGTCGGGACGGCCCTGCCCGGTGACGTGCTGACGGAGGGCGTCGGCGGCCAGACGGTCGAGCTGCACGCCGTCGACGGGTCCCGCGTGCTGGTGTGGGCCGTCCGTCGCTAGGGGTGTGGTCCGTGCTGGCGCCGGCGGACGCGTACGCCCGCACGACGGCGGACCTGCGCGCCCACCTGGCCGACGCGGACGGCCGCCGCGAGAGGGCTAGTCGCGGAACGTCTCGATCTGCGCGCCGAGCTCGACCAGGCGGTCCTGGAGCTGCTCGTAGCCGCGGGCGATGATGTCGACGTCGCGCAGCACGGACGTGCCCTTGGCGGCGAGCATCCCGAGCAGGATGACGACCGCGGGGCGCAGCGCGGGCGGGCAGGAGACCTCGGCGCCGGACCAGTGCGTGGGGCCGCTGACCTGGAGCCGGTGGGCGTCGAGGAGCCGGACGTCGGCGCCGAGCCGGGTGAGGTCGGTCAGGTGGATCGCGCGGCCCTCGTAGACCCAGTCGTGCACCAGGGTGGAGCCCTCGGCGCACGCGGCGATGGCGACGAAGAACGGCAGGTTGTCGATGTTCAGCCCGGGGAACGGCATCGGGTGGATCTTGTCGATCGGGGCGCGCAGGTCGCTCGGGTGGACCGTCACGTCGACCAGGCGGGTGCGGCCGTTGGCAGCGGCGTACTCCTCGGAGAGCGTGTAGCGCAGGCCCATCTCGGCGAGGGTGGCGAGCTCGATCTCCATGAACTCGATGGGCACGCGGCCGACGGTGATCTCGGAGCCGGTGACGATGCCGGCGGTGAGCAGGCTCATCGCCTCGACCGGGTCCTCGGACACCGCGTACTCGACGTCCGCGTCGATGGCAGCCAGGCCGTGCACGCGCAGGGTCGTCGTGCCGATGCCGTCGATGCGCACCCCGAGCAGCTCGAGGTAGAAGCACAGGTCCTGGACCATGTAGTTGGGGCTCGCGTTGCGGATGGTGGTGACGCCCTCGCGGCCTGCTGCGGCCATGATGACGTTCTCCGTGACGGTGTCGCCGCGCTCGGTCAGCACGATCGAGAGGTCCTGCGCTCCGGCTCGGGCGACGAGCGCGTGGTAGTCGCCGGCGGTCGCGGTGACGTCCAGGCCGAAGGGGCGCAGGCCGATGAGGTGCGGCTCGACGGTCCGGGTGCCGAGGTCGCAGCCGCCCGCGTAGGGGAGGCGGAACTCGTCCTCGAGCCCGAGGAGCGGCCCGAGGAACATGATGATCGACCGGGTGCGGCGGGCGGCGTCGACGTCGATGGCGTCCAGGTCGAGGTGCCGCGGGACGACGATCTCCAGGTCCCGGCCGTCGGGGGACCACACCGCGCGGACCCCGATCGAGCGCAGGACCTCGACGATCCGGTCGACCTCGACGATGCGGGCGACGTTGCGCAGCCGGGTGGTTCCGCGGTTGAGCAGCGACGCGCAGAGCAGGGCGACGGCGCCGTTCTTGCTGGTGTTGACGTCGATCCGGCCGCTCAGCGTCTGGCCGCCCTGCACGCGCAGGTGGGTGCGCTGGGGGCCGCCGAGCGTGACGATGGGGGAGTCCAGCGCGGCGCCGATGCGGGTCAGCATCTCGAGGCTGACGTTCTGGGCGCCCTGCTCGATGCGGTGGATGGCGGACTGGCTCGTCGCGAGGCGCTCCGCGAGCTGGGCCTGGGTGAGGCCGCGGTGCTGGCGGGCCGAGCGGACCAGGGAGCCGACGTGGGCGAGCGGGTCCTGGATGACCGGGAAGGACCCGGTGCTCGTCGGGACCGGAAGGGTGGTCGTCGTCATGGCGATGACGTTATCTCATGGATGAGATATTGCCAGCCGGTGCCGAGGCATCGAATCGGTCGGATCCGTCACGGTGCACGCTGGGGAACTCAGCCGCGATATGACGTGCGTCTCACCAGAGCGTGCCGACAGGCTCCCGCGTGGGCCAGACGTCGGACGCCCCCGGGCCGTCGAAGCCCTGCTCGGCGCGCCACGCGTTGAAGCTCTCGGCCCACGCCTGGTGCGCCGTCGACTGGTACTCGTGCAGGGTGTCGAGGTCGAGCGAGGCGAGGTGCGGGAACCGCCCGACGATCCGCTCCAGCACGTCGAGCGTGGCGACGACGTCGACGTCGGCAGTGTGCAGGGTCCCGGACTCGACGACCTGGTAGTAGCCGCAGAGGTCCACGAGCTTGCGCTTGCCCTCCCGGAGCCGGTCCTCCGCGCGGTCGAGCACGAGCGGGTCGATCACCGGGCGCGCGTCGCTGCACAGCCGGTCGGGCAGCGTCCGGAGGCGGTGCCGCCGCAGCTCGGCGTCGAGCAGGCACAGGTCGAACGACGCGTTGTACGCGACGACCGGGACGCCGGTGCGCAGGGCCTCGGCCAGGTCGGTGGCGATCTCCTCCAGGGCCTCGCGCGGCGGGCGGCCGTGCGTGCGCGCGTGCTCGGTGCTGACCCCGTGGATGGCGGCGGCCGCGTCGGGGATGGGGATGCCGGGGTCGATCAGCCAGCTGCGGACGTGGGTGCCGCTGGCGTCGCGACGGACCAGGGCGGCGGTGACGATGCGGTCGTGGTCGACGTCGACGCCCGTGGTCTCGGTGTCGAAGCCGAGCAGCGGCCCGTCCGTCCAGCTCATCTCGCGGTGCTCCTTCGGTGTGGTGCTGCGACCAGAGTCGCACCGACGTCCGACATCGCCGCGGAACGTGCTCCGCGTGCCGCGGGATCGGGGACCGGTGCCGCACCCCGGTAGCCTTGCCCGGTGAGCAACGAGATCGAGATCGGCCGCGGCAAGCGCGGACGCCGCGCCTACTCCTTCGACGACGTCGCGGTCGTCCCGTCGCGGCGGACCCGTGACCCCCAAGAGGTCTCGGTCGGCTGGCAGATCGACGCCTACCACTTCGACCTGCCGATCATCGCGGCCCCCATGGACTCGGTGATGAGCCCCGCCACGGCGGTCGCGCTCGGCCAGGCCGGCGGCCTCGGCGTCCTGGACCTCGAGGGGCTGTGGACGCGGTACGAGGACCCGACGCCCCTGCTCGCGGAGATCGCGACGTTCGACAGCGCCCGCGCCACCGCGCGGATGCAGGAGATCTACGCGGCGCCGATCCAGCCGGAGCTGATCACCGCCCGCCTCAAGGAGATCCGCGCCGCCGGGGTCACGGTGGCCGGTGCCCTCTCGCCGCAGCGCACGAACGAGTTCTGGCGCACCGTGGTCGACGCCGGCGTCGACCTGTTCGTCATCCGTGGCACCACGGTCTCGGCGGAGCATGTCTCCGGCCGCGTGGAGCCGCTCAACCTCAAGCGGTTCATCTACGAGCTCGACGTCCCGGTCATCGTCGGCGGGGCCTCGACGTACACCGCGGCGCTGCACCTCATGCGCACCGGCGCGGCGGGCGTCCTCGTCGGCTTCGGCGGTGGCGCCGCGCACACGACCCGGCTGTCGCTCGGCATCCACGCGCCGATGGCGTCGGCGGTGGCCGACGTGGCCGCGGCGCGGCGGGACTACCTCGACGAGTCCGGCGGACGGTACGTGCACGTCATCGCCGACGGTGGTGTGGGCCGTTCGGGGGACCTGGTCAAGGCGGTCGCGTGCGGTGCGGACGCGGTCATGCTCGGTGCGGCGCTCGCCCGGGCGACCGAGGCACCCGGCCGCGGCTGGCACTGGGGGCCCGAGGCGCACCACGCGGAGCTGCCGCGCGGCGAGCGGGTCGAGGTCGGCACCGCCGGCTCGCTGGAGCAGATCCTGTTCGGTCCGGGGCACACCGCGGACGGCACGCTCAACCTCGTCGGGGCGCTCCGTCGCGCGATGGCGACGACCGGGTACTCCGACCTCAAGGAGTTCCAGCGCGTCGAGGTGGTCGTGAGCCCGTACCAGCCGCACTGATCCTTTCCGACGACGCCCGGTGGCGCCCCGAAACGGGCGCACCCGGGCGTCTTCGTGTGTCTGATCGTGTGGGACGCGGACTTGTGACCAGGAGTGATGCCCGAATCAACATTTGATTACCGCCGAATATGTCCGTATCGCTTGACATCGGCGTGTGACGGGGCGCACTCTGGACGAAGTGGACGCCGGAGTCAGGGCCGGCGCGCAGGACGACGGAGTCGATGTGTACGCACCCGAGCGGCACCAGCAGATCCTCGCCACGGCTCGCGCCGAGGGCAGGGTCGACGTCAACCGGCTGGCCGAGGACCTCGACGTCACCCCGGAGACCATCCGCCGCGACCTCACGGTGCTCGAGCGCCACGGCCTCGTCCGTCGGGTGCACGGCGGCGCGATCCCCGTCGAGCGGCTCGGCTTCGAGCCCGGCGTCGCGGACCGCGAGACCAGGTTCGCCGGCGAGAAGGAGCGGGTGGCCAAGGCCGCTCTCGACGAGCTGCCCGACGGCGGCGCCGTCATCCTCGACGCCGGTACGACGACCGTCCGGCTCGCGGAGCTCCTCCCGTCGGACCGTGAGCTCACCGTGGTGACCCACGCGTTGCCCGTGGCGATGGTGCTGGCGATGCGGCCGAACCTCACGCTCCACCTCGTCGGCGGCACCGTGCGCGGCCGGACGCTCGCCGCCGTCGGGTCCTGGGCGGAGCGCGAGCTCGCCGACATCCACGCCGACGTCGCGTTCCTCGGCACCAACGGGCTCAGCGTCGAGCACGGCCTGACCACCCCGGACCTCGCGGAGGCCGCCGTCAAGCGGGCGCTCGTCGCCAACGCGCGACGCACCGTGGTGCTCACGGACCACTCCAAGATCGGCCGCGTCGAGTTCGCGCACGTCGTGCCGCTGTCCCAGGTGGACACGATCATCACCGACAGCGGGGTCGAGCCGGAGCTCGTCGAGGAGCTCGAGGCCGCCGGCCCGCGGGTGGTGACCGCATGATCGTCACGCTGACGCCGAACCCCAGCCTGGACCGGGCGCTCGAGGTCGACCGCCTGGAGGTGGGCGAGGTCAACCGCGCCCACGGCGGGCACCTGCACCCCGGCGGCAAGGGCATCAACGTCTCCCGGGTGCTCGTCCGGCACGGCGTCCCCACGCTCGCGGTGCTGCCGACCGGTGGTGCCGACGGTGCGCGCCTGGTCGAGATGCTCGCCGAGATCGACGTCCCGACGCTCGCCGTCCCGCTCGCCGACCAGACCCGCAGCAACCTCACGATCGTCGAGAGCTCGGGCGTGACCACCAAGATCAACGCCCCCGGCCCGCGGCTGACGCCCGACGAGGTCGACGCGCTGCTCGCCGCGCTCGAGACGCAGCTCCGGACGCAGCCCGGTGCGCTGGTCTGCGCGGGCAGCCTGCCGCTCGGCGCGCCGGAGACGTTCTTCGTGCAGGTCGCCGGTCTCGCGGCCCGGTACGGCGTGCCGTTCATCCTGGACACCTCCGGGGTGCCGCTGACCCGAGCCGTCCGCCAGGGGGGTCTCACCCTCGTCAAGCCCAACGACGAGGAGCTCGCCGAGCTCGTCGGGCGCGAGCTCACGACCGTGGGGGACGTCGTCGACGCCGCCCGCGAGGTCATCGCGGCGTGCACGCGGGCGGTCCTGGTGAGCCTCGGCGCCCACGGCGCGCTGCTCGTGCTCGCCGACGGCGTGTGGTGGGCGGGCGGGCCGCCGCTCGTCCCGCTGTCCACCGTCGGCGCGGGGGACTCGACCCTCGCCGGCTTTCTCACCGCGGACGGGTCGCCCGGCGACCGCCTGCGGACCGCGGTCGCCTTCGGCCGCGCGGCGGTCCTGCTGCCCGGTACCGCCGTCCCCGACCCCACCGACATCGACCTGGACGCCGTCCGGGTCGTGGAGAACCCCGATCCCCGACTCGCCCTCAAGGAGCTGTGACGTGAGCACCCCGCTGATCACCCCGGACCTGGTCGCCGTCGACCTCGTCGCCACGGACCGCGACGACGCGACCCGCCAGCTGATCGACCTCCTCTTCGCCGCCGGTCGCGTGACCGACGCCGACGGGTTCCACGCCGACGTGCGTGCCCGCGAGGCGCAGATGGCCACCGGCATGCCCGGCGGCATCGGCCTGCCGCACGCCCGGTCGAGCCACGTGACCGTGCCCAGCCTCGCGGTGGGCAAGGTCGCCGCCGGCGTCGACTTCGGCGCCCCCGACGGCCCCGCCACCCTGGTGTTCCTCATCGCCGCCCCGGACGCGGGCGACGGCGACCACCTCAAGATCCTCGCGGCGCTCGCGCGCCGCCTCGTCCACGAGTCGTTCCGCACGTCCCTCAAGGACGCCCCCGACGCCGAGACGGTCGCCGAGATCGTCACCCGAGAGGTGGTCCCCTCATGAAGCTCGTCGCCGTCTCCTCCTGCCCCACGGGCATCGCCCACACCTACATGGCCGCCGAGGCGCTCGAGCAGGCCGGCAAGGCCGCCGGGCACGAGGTCCACGTCGAGACCCAGGGGGCCGCGGGCTCGACGCCGCTCGACCCGGCGATCATCGCCGCGGCCGACGGGGTCATCTACGCCGCCGACCTCGAGGTCAAGGACAAGGACCGGTTCGCCGGCAAGCCGTTCGTCGACGTCGGTGTGAAGAAGGCCGTGCACGACGCCCCGGGCGTCATCGCGGCCGCCGTCGCCGCCGTCGAGGCGGGCGTGCCCGCAGGCGGCCCGGCTGCACCTGCGGCAGCTCCGGTGACGAAGGTCGACCGGAACGCCGGGGTCGGCACCCGGATCCGGCAGTGGCTGATGACGGGTGTCTCGTACATGATCCCGTTCGTCGCCGCCGGCGGGATCCTCATCGCCCTCGGGTTCATGGTCGCCCAGTTCGCGGGCGGCTCCGAGGGTGTCATCGAGGTCACGGCGATCCCGGTCTCGCACCTGCTGAACGACTTCAACGCGACCGTCGGGATGGACTGGGCGGCGCTGCTCTTCCAGACGGGTGTCGTCGCCTTCGGGTTCCTCGTCCCGGTGCTCTCCGGGTTCATCGCCTACGCGATCGCCGACCGGCCTGGCCTGGTGCCCGGCTTCGTCGGTGGCGCGATCTCCGTCGCCGTCGGCGCCGGCTTCCTCGGTGGCCTGGTCACCGGCTTCATGGCCGGGTTCCTCGCCCTGTGGATCAGCCGCTGGAAGGTGCCGAAGGGCGTCCGTGGCGTGATGCCCGTCGTGGTGATCCCGCTGCTGTCGACCTTCGTCGTCGGGCTCGTGATGTTCCTCATCATCGGGCAGCCGATCGCGAGCCTCATGACCGGCCTGAGCGACTGGTTGAACGGCCTGTCCGGCGCCAACCTCGTCCTGCTCGGCGCCCTGCTCGGCGCGATGATGGGCTTCGACCTCGGGGGTCCGATCAACAAGGTCGCCTACACGTTCGCGGTCACCGGCCTGGCCACCGAGGGCATCGGCGCCGACGCCGTGCAGTACCAGATCATGGCCGCGGTCATGGCCGCCGGCATGGTGGCCCCGCTGGCCATGGCGCTGGCGTCGACCGTGCGCAAGAAGCTGTTCACGCACGCCGAGCAGGAGAACGGCAAGGCCGCGTGGCTGCTGGGCCTGTCGTTCATCTCCGAGGGGGCCATCCCCTTCGCGGCCGCCGACCCGTGGCGCGTCATCGTGTCCTCGCTCGTCGGCTCGAGCGTCACCGGGGCGATCGTCATGGCGGCCGGCTCCGGCGTCCGCGCCCCGCACGGCGGCATCTGGGTGCTGCCGCTCATCTCGAACCCGCTCGGCTTCGTCATGGCCGTCGCCGTCGGCATGGTCGTCACCGCGGGCCTCGTGGTCGCCCTCAAGAGCGCCAAGCCCAACGAGATCGTCAAGGCCGAGCAGGCCGCCGACGCCCAAGCGCTCGTCTCCACCGCCGCCTGACCCTGACCCTCGATCGGAGAAGTCCCATGCCGCAGCGCACCGTCGCCGTCGCCTCCCGCGTCGGCCTGCACGCCCGCCCCGCCATGCTCTTCACGCAGGCCGTCGCCGAGACCGGGCTGCCCGTCACCATCGCCCGCCCGGGCGGGGAGCCGGTCGACGCCGGCAGCATCCTGTTCGTCATGTCGCTCGGCGTGCCGAGCGGCGAGGAGGTCACCCTGACCGCCGAGGGCGAGGGGGCCGACGCCGCGCTCGACTCGCTGGTGGACCTCCTGGCGACCGACCTCGACGCGGAGGAGGCGTCATGAGTGCCGCGAGCACGGCCGCCGTCGGTCACGTCCTCCAGGGCGTGGGGGTCGGGCGCCGGGCCGTCGTCGGGCCGGTCGCCCAGGTCCGGCCCGCGCCGCACGTCGCCGCGGACGCCCCTCTGCTGGTCGACGGCGTCCCCGCGGACGTCGCCACCGCGCACGCCCACGTCGAGCAGGCGTTCGCCGACGTCGCCGCCCGGCTGCGGGAGCAGTCGGGTCGGTCCACCGGCACGGTGAAGGACGTCCTCGCCGCCACCGCGCAGATGGCCGACGACCGCGCGCTGCGCACCCAGGTGCTCGCCCGCATCGACGCGGGGGAGCCCGTCGTCGGTGCGATCGACGGGATCGTCGAGATGTTCGCGACGATGTTCGAGCAGGCCGGCGGGTACCTCGCGGAACGCGTCACCGACCTGCGCTCGGTCCGTGACCGGGTGGTCGCGGCCGCGATGGGCCTGCCCGCGCCGGGCGTCCCCTCGCTGGAACGCCCGTCCGTGATCGTCGCCAAGGATCTCGCCCCCGCCGACACCGCCGCCCTCGACCTGGCCAACGTGCTCGCCATCGTCACCGAGCTGGGCGGTCCCACCGGTCACACGGCGATCATCGCGGGACAGCTCGGGCTGCCGTGCATCGTCCGGGTCGCCGGTGCCACCGCGCTCGCGGACGGTGCCGACGTGGCCGTCGACGCGGCCGACGGCACGGTCACGGTCGACCCGTCCGAGGACCAGCGTGCCGAGCTCGAGCGGCGGGCGACCGTCGAGCGGACGCTGGAGTCCGACACGGCTCCCGGAGCCACCGCCGACGGTCGTGCGGTCGCGCTGCTGGCCAACATCGGCACCGCCGAGGACGCCGCCCGCGTCGCCGGAGGGGGCGTCGAGGGAGTGGGACTGTTCCGGACGGAGGTGCTGTTCCTGGAGAGCACCGCCGCACCGTCGCAGGAGGCCCAGGCGGCCGTCTACACGCGGGTGCTGCGCTCGTTCGGCGACCGCAAGGTCGTCGTGCGCACGCTCGACGCCGGTGCGGACAAGCCGCTCGCGTTCGCGACGCAGCCCGACGAGGAGAACCCGGCGCTCGGCGTGCGCGGCTACCGCCTGGTGCGGACGCACCCCGAGCTCCTGGACACCCAGCTCGAGGCCCTCGCGCACGCCCAGACCGCGACGGGGACCACGCCCTGGGTGATGGCGCCGATGATCGCCACCGCGGCCGAGGCGCGGGAGTTCGCGCGACGGGCACGCGCCGCCGGCGTCGCGACCGTGGGCGTGATGATCGAGGTGCCCGCCGCCGCCCTGCGCGCCCAGGAGATCCTCGCCGAGGTGGACTTCGTCTCCCTGGGCACCAACGACCTCGCGCAGTACACGATGGCGACCGACCGCCTGCGCGGCGAGCTCGCCGACCTGCTCGACCCGTGGCAGCCGGCCGTCCTCGACCTCGTCGACGCCACGGCCCGCGCGGGGCAGCAGGCGCGCAAGCCCGTCGGCGTGTGCGGGGAGTCCGCGTCGGACCCGGTGCTCGCGCTGGTGCTCGTCGGGCTCGGCGTGACCAGCCTGTCGATGTCCGCCGGGGCCGTCCCCGCGGTCCGGTACGCCCTGCGGCACCACACCACCGCCGAGTGCGCCACGATGGCGGCCGCCGCGCTCGCGGCACCGTCGGCGGCCGAGGGGCGGAGCGCGGTCGTCGGCCTGCTGCACGCGGACGTGCGGGAGACGTTGGGCGTGTAGGCCCACCAGCCCGGCGCGGGGCGGTCGCTCCGCACCTCACGGGTGAACGCGACAGGCCGGGACGGTCCGCGCGCGGAATTCTGCGGTCGCGCGCGTACTCTCGCGGTTATGGCCCACGACCCGGGACACATCGAGCTCCACGACCCCGAGACCGACCCGCTCGCGACGTACGTGCTCGAGCCGGACGACGTCCGACCGCTGCTGCGCCGGGTGGTGTCGTCACCCGGCGCGGGGACGTTCACGTCCCACGCCCCGTTCACGGGCAGCCCGATCGCCGCGGTCCCGCTGTCCACGCGTGACGACGTGGCGCGGGCCGCGAAGAGCGCTCGCGCGGCGCAGCGGCTCTGGGCGGCCCGACCGTTGCGCGACCGGACGGCGGTCCTGTCCCGCGTGCACGACCTCGTGCTCGAACGCCAGAGCGACGTGCTCGACCTCATCCAGCTGGAGTCGGGCAAGGCCCGCGTCTCGGCGTTCGAGGAGGTCTGCGACATCGCCCTGGTCGCGCGGCACTACGCCGCACGCGCCGGTCGCTACCTCGCGCCCCGCCGCGTGCCTGGCCTGCTGCCCGGGCTGACGAGCGTGCGCGTGCTGCGGCACCCCGTCGGAGTCGTCGGGATCGTCGCGCCCTGGAACTTCCCGCTCGCCCTCACGCTCGGTGACGTGCTGCCCGCGCTGGTGGCCGGCAACGCCGTCCTCCTGCGGCCCGACCCGCAGACCGCCCTGACGTCGCTGTGGGCGGCGGAGCTGATGGAGGAGGCCGGGCTCCCCGACGGGCTCCTGCAGGTGGTCGTCGGCGACGGCCCGACGATCGGGTCCGCCGTCGTCGAGCACGTCGACCACGTGAGCTTCACCGGGTCCACCCGCACCGGTCGGGTCGTCGCCGCGCAGGCGGGGGAGCGGCTGGTGCCGGTCACCCTCGAGCTGGGTGGCAAGAACCCGATGTACGTCGCGGAGGACGTCGACGTCGAGGTCGCCGCCGAGGGTGCCGTCCGGGCGTGCTTCGTCGGCGCAGGTCAGGTCTGCGTGAGCATCGAGCGGATCTACGTGCACGAGGACGTGGCCGAGGAGTTCATCGAGGCGTTCGTCCGGCGGACCCGCGAGGTGCGCCTCGGGTCCGGGCTCGACTACCGCTCGGACATGGGCTCGCTGACGTCCGCGGCTCAGCTGGCCACCGTCGTCGAGCACGTCGAGGACGCCGTCGGGCACGGCGCGACGGTGCTCACCGGCGCCGTCCACCGCACCGACCTCGGGCCGTGGTTCTACGAGCCGACCATCCTGACCGACGTGCCCGACGAGGCCCGGCTGGTGCGCGAGGAGACGTTCGGTCCCGTCGTGAGCATCTACCGGGTGGCCTCCGACGACGAGGCGGTCGCGGCGATGAATGACAGCGACCTCGGCCTGAACGCGAGCGTCTGGACGGCGGACACCCGCCGCGGCGCCGCGATCGCCGCCCGGGTCCGCGCCGGGACGGTGAACGTCAACGAGGGCTACGTGGCGACCTGGGGGTCGGTCGGTGCGCCGCAGGGCGGCATCGGCGCGTCGGGCATCGGCAGTCGCCACGGACGCGAGGGCCTCTGGGAGACGACGCGCGTCCAGACGGTCGCGGTCCAGCACGGCGCGCACGGCGTCCTGGGCGCCCCCGGCGTGGGCCTGCACCGCCTGTTCGACCTGGGCACGGACACCTGGCCCCGCGTCTACACGGAGGTGCTGCGCACGATGAAACGCCTCCGCCTCCCGTAGCAACGCGCGCGAGCACGCCCTGAGTGCTGCTCCCCGTGGCGGCGGCGACACTCATGACTCGTCCGACTGGCCCGCTCGACGTCGAGCACGCGATGAGTGCTGCTCCTCGTGCGTGCAGCGGTAACCATGACGTGCTGGCGTGAGCGTGCGCGTGGGCCTCAGGCGTGGCCCGTTGCCGCCGGGGCGGGGTCGGACTCGTCGCTCGTGCCCTCGTAACCGGCCGCCTCGATCGTGGCGATCGCCTGCCGGGCGATCGCCAGCTCCTCGTTGGTGGGGACGACCATCACCAGCGTGCTGGTCCAGTCCGGGGAGATGATCGTCGGCTCCTTCTTGCGGCCGGCGTTGCGCTCCGGGTCCACCGCGATGCCCAGCGGCTCCAGCCCTTCGAGCGCGCGTGCGCGGACCACGGGGTCGTTCTCGCCGACGCCCGCCGTGAACGTGATGACGTCCACGCGGCCGAGCACCGCGTAGTAGGCGCCGACGTACTTGCGGAGCCGGTGCAGGTAGACGTCGAGCGCCAGCGACGCGTCCTCGTCGCCCGAGTCCACCAGGGTGTGCAGCTCGCGGAAGTCGTTCTCGCCCGCCAGCCCCTTGAGCCCGGAGCGGCGGTTGAGCAGGTCGTCGACGTCGTCGACCGACAGCCCCGCGTTGCGCTGCAGGTGGATGAGCACCGCAGGGTCGATGTCGCCGGACCGCGTGCCCATGACCAGGCCCTCCAGCGGGGTCATGCCCATCGACGTCTCGACCGCGACCCCGCCGCGGACCGCCGACGCGGACGCCCCGTTGCCCAGGTGCAGCACGATCTGGTTGATGTCCTCGAGCCGGCGCCCGAGCACGCGGGCGACCTTGCCGGAGACGTACTGGTGCGACGTCCCGTGGAACCCGTACCGGCGCACCCCGTGCTCGCGAGCGACCTCCCGGTCTATCGCATACGTGGCGGCAGCCTCGGGCAGGGTGCGGAAGAACGCGGTGTCGAACACCACGACGTGCGGCACGTCCGGCAGCAGCTCGCGAGCCACCTGGATGCCCGTGAGGTTCGGCGGGTTGTGCAGGGGCGCCAACGGCGACAGGGCGTCGATCTGGGCGACGATCTCGTCGTCGACCACCACGGGCGCGCCGAAGACCGCCCCGCCGTGCACCACCCGGTGACCGACCGCCACCACGTGCGCCTGCGCGAGGTCCGGGCCGACCTCCTCGAACAGCGCGAGCACCGCCCGCAGGCCGGCGCCGTGGTCGGGGACCGGGTCCGTGCGCGTCGTCGTGTTGCCGCCGTACGTGTGCCGGACCGAGCCCTCGTCCTCGCCGATCCGCTCGACGATCCCCGACGCGATCGCCTCGCCGCCGACGGGGTTGACCAGCTGGTACTTGATCGACGACGAGCCCGAGTTCACGACGAGCACGCTGCCGTGCGCCCCGTGGGCCGATCCGGGGGTCGGCTGGGAGACGGGGCTCATGAGGGGTCCTCCGCTTGCGCCTGGATCGCCGTGATCGCGACGGTGTTGACGATGTCCTGCACCAGCGCGCCGCGGGACAGGTCGTTGACCGGCTTGCGCAGCCCCTGCAGGACGGGGCCGATGGCGACGGCACCCGCGGAGCGCTGCACGGCCTTGTAGGTGTTGTTGCCGGTGTTCAGGTCGGGGAAGACGAACACCGTCGCGCGTCCGGCCACCGCCGAGTCCGGCATCTTGGTCTTGGCCACGGAGGCGTCGACGGCGGCGTCGTACTGGATCGGCCCCTCGACCGACAGGTCCGGCCGGCGCTCGCGGACCAGGGCCGTGGCCGTGCGGACCTTCTCGACGTCCGCGCCCGAGCCGGACTCGCCCGTGGAGTAGGACAGCATCGCGATGCGCGGCTCGATGCCGAACTGCTGGGCGGTCCCCGCCGACGAGATCGCGATGTCCGCCAGCTGCTCCGCCGTCGGGTCCGGGATGACCGCACAGTCGGCGTAGACGAGCACGCGGTCCTCCAGGCACATGAGGAACGCGCTCGACACGCTGCCGACGCCGGGGGTGGTCTTGATGATCTCGAACGACGGCTTGATGGTGTGCGCGGTGGTGTGCGCCGCGCCGGAGACCATGCCGTCGGCCAGCCCGAGCTGCACCATCATCGTGCCGAAGTAGGACACCGACGAGACGATCTCCCGCGCCCGGTCCACCGTCATGCCCTTGTGCTTGCGCATCTCGGTGTACTCGACGGCGAACCGTTCGAGCAGCTCGCCGTCGTGGGGGTCGATGATCGCGGCCGCGTCGAGGTCGAGGCCCAGCTCCGTGGCGCGGGCGCGGATCGCCTGCTCGTCGCCGAGGATCGTGAGGTCCGCGACCCCGCGCTGCAGCAGGGTCGACGCCGCCCGCAGGATCCGGTCGTCGCTGCCCTCGGGGAGCACGATGTGCTGACGGTCGGACCGTGCCCGGTCCAGCAGCGCGAACTCGAACATGAGCGGCGTGACCACCTCGGGCCGCTCCACGTCGAGCGCAGCCAGGAGGGCGGTGCCGTCGACGTGCTGCTCGAACAGGGACAGCGCGGTGTCCACCTTGCGCTGCGAGTCCGCGGTCAGGCGCCCGTGCGTGTCGCCGACGGCGCTCGCCGACCGGAAGGTGCCCAGCTCGGTGGACAGGATCGGCAGCCTGCTCCCGAGCCCGGTCACCAGGCGGGTGATGAGCGGCGCCGGGCGGAACCCCCCGTTGAGGATGATCCCCGCGAGCGACGGGAACCCGTCGGCCTGGTGCGCCATGAGCAGTCCCAGCAGGACGTCCGACCGGTCGCCCGGCGTGATCACGACCGACCCGTCGGTGAGCTTGCCCAGCAGGTGCTCCACGGACATCGCGCCGACGATGACGTCGAGCACCTCGCGCGAGAGCAGGTCCTCGTCGCCCGCGATGAGCGTCCCGCGCACCGCCTCCGACAGCTGCCGGACGGTCGGGGCGGTGAGCAGCGGGTTCTCCGGGACCGCCCACGCGGGGAGCCCGGTGCCGTCGCGCAGCGCGTCGCGGACCCCGCTGACCGAGCCGGGGGCGCACCGGTTGGCCACGACGGAGACCACCTGGGCGTGGTTGGCGTGCATCTCCGTGACCACCACGTCGGCCACCTGCGCGACCACGGCGGGCTTGCGGTGGCTGCCGTTGATGACGAGCACCACCGGTGCGCCCAGGTTGGCGGCGATGCGGGCGTTGTACGCCAGCTCGGTGGGGCCGGCGACGTCGGTGTAGTCGGTGCCGACCACGACGACCGCGTCGCAGCGCCGCTCGACGTCGTGGTACCGGGACACGATCTGCGCGAGCGCGGCCTCCGGGTCGTCGAGCACCTGCTCGTACGTCACCCCGACGCACTCGTCGTACGTGAGGTCGACGCCGTCGTGGTGGAGCAGGAGCTCGAGCACGTAGTCGCGGACGTCCGTGGACCGGGCGACCGGGCGGAACACCCCGACCCGCTGGACCGTGCGGGCCAGCAGGTCCACCAGGCCGAGCGCGACCATGGACTTGCCGGAGTCCCCCTCGGGGGACGTGACGTAGATGCTGCGGGCCACGGTGGGCGTCTCCGATGCGGGTTGAGCGATGGTGCGGGACCGTGGGGCGGGCAGCGGCGCCCGCCCCACGGACGGCTGGGACTACTCGTTGTCTCCGCCGGTCGACAGCGTCGCCGCCACCTGACCCGAGTCGGACTCGTCCTGCGCGTCGGGCCACACCCAGTCCCGGACCTCGGGCAGGTCGTCGCCGAACGCGCGGGTGTACTCGCGGGCACGGAGGCGCTCGTCGACCATCTTCTGGCGCAGGTTGGCCTGCGAGCTGCCGAGCGACGGCACGTTGTCGATGACGTCGATGACGAGGTGGAACCGGTCGAGGTCGTTGAGCATGACCATGTCGAACGGGGTCGTCGTCGTGCCCTCCTCCTTGTACCCGCGCACGTGGATGTTGCTGTGGCCGTGGCGGCGGTACGTCAGCCGGTGGATGAGCCACGGGTACCCGTGGTACGCGAAGATCACCGGCCGGTCCTCGGTGAACAGCCCGTCGAACTGCTTGTCCGTCAGCCCGTGCGGGTGCTCCCGCGCGTCCTGCAGACGCATGAGGTCGACCACGTTGATGACCCGGACCTTGAGGTCGGGCAGCTCGCGACGCAGGATGTCCGCCGCCGCGAGCACCTCGAGCGTCGGCACGTCACCCGCTGCTCCGAGCACGACGTCCGGCTTCTCGCCGGGCACCTCCGAGCCCGCCCAGTCCCAGATGCCCAGACCGCGCGTGCAGTGCGCGATCGCCTGGTCCATGGTCAGGAAGTTCGGCGCCGGCTGCTTGCCCGCCACGACCACGTTGACGTACTGCCGGCTGCGCAGGCAGTGGTCGTACGTCGAGAGCAGGGTGTTGGCGTCCGGCGGCAGGTAGACGCGGACGACCTCGGCCTTCTTGTTGACCACGTGGTCGATGAACCCCGGGTCCTGGTGGCTGAAGCCGTTGTGGTCCTGGCGCCAGACGTGGCTGGACAGCAGGTAGTTGAGGCTCGCGATCGGGCGGCGCCACGGGATGTCGTTGGTGACCTTCAGCCACTTGGCGTGCTGGTTGAACATCGAGTCGATGATGTGGATGAACGCCTCGTAGCAGTTGAACAGGCCGTGCCGCCCGGTGAGCAGGTAGCCCTCGAGCCACCCCTGGCACTGGTGCTCGCTGAGCATCTCCAGCACGCGGCCGGCGCGCGCCAGGTGCTCGTCGACGTCGGCGCCGAAGAACTCCGCGTTCCACTGCTTGTCCGTCGTCTGGAACACGGACTGCAGGCGGTTCGACGCCGTCTCGTCCGGGCCGAAGATCCGGAAGTTGTCCGGGTTGAGGCGGATGACGTCGGTGAGCCAGTCGCCCAGCACGCGCGGGGCCTCGCTGATCGAGCCGCCCGGCACCGGCACGTCCACCGCGTACTCGCGGAAGTCCGGCAGGCGCAGGTCCTTGAGGAGCACCCCGCCGTTGGCGTGCGGGTTGTCGCTCATCCGCAGGGCACCCCTCGGGGCGAGCGCGCGGACGTCGTCGTGCAGCCGGCCGTTCTCGTCGAACAGCTCGTCGACCCGGTACGACTCGAGCCACTGCCGCAGGACGTCGAGGTGCTCCGGGGTGTCCCGCGCGTTGGCGAGCGGCACCTGGTGCGCCCGCCACGAGCCGGTGGTCTTCTTGCCGTCGATGTAGTCCGGCCCGGTCCACCCCTTGGGGGTGCGGAACACGATCATCGGCCACTGCGGGCGCTGCTCGTTGCCCGCGTGCGCGCTGCGCTTGATCTCCGCGATCTCGTCGAGCACCTCGTCCAGCAGCGTCGCGAACCGGCGGTGGATGTCCTCGTGCGACTCGTCGTCGAAGCCGGCGACGAACATGTGCGGCTTGTGCCCGTAGCCCACCATGAGCGACTCGAGCTCCTCGTCGGGGATGCGCGCCAGCACCGTCGGGTTGGCGATCTTGTACCCGTTGAGGTGCAGGATCGGCAGCACGACGCCGTCGTTCTCGACGTTGACGAACTTGTTCGAGTGCCAGCTCGTCGCCAGCGGCCCGGTCTCCGCCTCGCCGTCGCCGATGACGGTCGCGACGAGCAGGTCGGGGTTGTCGAACGCGGCACCGTACGCGTGGCTCAGCGCGTAGCCCAGCTCGCCGCCCTCGTGGATCGACCCCGGCGTCTCGGGCGCGACGTGGCTCGGGATGCCACCCGGGAACGAGAACTGCCGGAACAGCCGGCGGACGCCCTCGGTGTCCTCGGTGATGTCCGAGTAGAACTCCGAGTACGTGCCGTCGAGGTAGGCGCTCGCGACGAGCCCCGGTCCGCCGTGACCCGGTCCGGTCACGTAGATGGTCGACTGCTCGCGCTCGATGATCGCCCGGTTCAGGTGGGCGTACAGGAAGTTGAGCCCGGGCGTCGTGCCCCAGTGGCCGAGGAGCCGCGGCTTGACGTGGTCGCGCGTGAGGGGCTCCCGCAGGAGCGGGTTGTCCAGGAGGTAGATCTGGCCCACCGACAGGTAGTTGGCGGCGCGCCACCACTTGTCGATGCGGGCCACGGTCTCGGCGTCGACCACCGTGCCGCTCCCGGTCTGCCACGTGCTCCGTGCCGACGTCGTCGTGCTCATGCGCGCTCCCCAGTCGTCGTTCCGGCGTGCCACCGGCGCGGTGTCAGCCTTCCGTCGGGCGCACGTCCCGGACGAGGGTCGTTGGTCCTGTGTCGCGTGCGACGGGCCCACATGTCATACAACCGCACTCCGCGCCTCGGCGCAGGAGGTGTGGGCGAACGCACCACGAACGTCGGGGGGCGTCCGCGAGAGGTCGCTGCGCAGGTCAGCGGGGTTGTGCGCGCTCGCGAGGGCTCCGGAGCGTTCCGACGGGCCGCGCGCTGCGAGGTACCGTGAGGCGTGACCGAGCCGAGCCCCGCAACCGTCGCGCGCGAGCGTGCAGCGGGACCCGGGCGCGGCCACCCGGACCCGCCGCCCGCGGTCGACGCGCCGGACCCGGTGCACGCTCGTCCCGCCTGGGAGCAGTCCGAGCGCCGACCGCCGACCACGATGCTCCGCGCGGCCGTGCGCCCTCGGATGATCGTCCTGCTCGTCCTGCTGCTCGCCGCCGCTGCCCTGTGCGCCCGGCTCGGGGCGTGGCAGCTGGACCGCGCTCAGGTGCACGGCGCCGCCGCGGCAGAACGGCGCACCGCGGAGCTCGTCGCCGTCGACGCCGTCCCGATCGACGACGTGCTCGTCCCGCAGACCACGTTCACCGGCGAGCTCGTCGGCCGCAAGGTCGCGGTGACCGGGACGTACGACGCGGGCGGCCAGCTGCTGGTGACCGGCCGCGCGCACGACGGCACCACGGGCCTGCTCGTCCTGACCCCGCTGACCACGACCGACGGCGCCGTCCTCCCGGTCGTGCGCGGCTGGGTCGCGACTCCCGCCGACGCCGACGCGCCTCCCGCCGGGACCGTGGACGTGACCGGGTACCTGCAGGCGTCCGAGCAGGCCGGCACCGGGGTCGCCGACGGGCAGACCGACGCGATCAGCTCCGCCGAGCTGCTGAACTCCTGGGGCGGGCCGATCTACACCGGGTACCTCGTGGTCGCGTCGTCGGACCCGGCGCAGTCCGGCTCGGTCGCGCTGCTGGATCCGCCGACCATGCCCGGCGCGGGACTGAACCTCCAGAACCTCGCGTACGCCGCCCAGTGGTGGATCTTCGGCGCGTTCGCCGTGCTGCTCTGGCTCCGCCTGGTCCGCGACGAGGCCCGCGGGTCGCAGCCGGCGCCGGGTCCCGACGAGAGCGCCCCGCCGGCCTGACGCCCCGCTCTCGGATCAGCCCAGCGGAGGACGACGCCGCAGCTCCTTGACCGCGCGGCGCTTCTGCTCGCCCTGCACGCGGCGCACCTGCGACCCCCGGCTCGGCCGGGTGGCGCGGCGCGTCGGTCCCGGGGGAGCGAGCGCGTCGTCGAGCAGCGCGTGCACGCGGGCGAGCGCGGCCTCGCGGTTGCGCAGCTGGGACCGGTACTCCTGGGCGCTGAGCGTGAGCAGCGAGCCGCGCAGGCGGCTCGCGAGGCGCTCCATGACCCGGTCCTGCTGCGTCGGGCTGGTCCACGGGACCCGCGCGAGGTCGACCGTGAGCTCGACGCGGGAGTCGGTCGTGTTCACGGACTGACCGCCCGGGCCGCTGGAGCGCGAGAAGCGCCACGCGAGGGCGTCGTCGGGAACGACGACACCCCCGCGCAGCACCAGGGGACCGGTCATGTCAGTCGTGCTGCCACGAGTGCCACAGCGCCGCGTAGTCGCCGCCGGCGGCGACCAGCTCGTCGTGCGGGCCGATCTCCGTGATCCGGCCGCCGTCGACCACCGCCACCCGGTCCGCGTCGTGCGCGGTGTGCAGGCGGTGGGCGATCGCGACCACGGTCCGCCCCGACAGCACCGCCGACAGCGAGCGCTCCAGGTGCCGGGCCGCTCGCGGGTCGAGCAGCGAGGTGGCCTCGTCGAGCACCAGCGTGTGCGGGTCGAGCAGG
This sequence comes from Cellulomonas terrae, assembly GCF_007990265.1. Classification (GTDB taxonomy): domain Bacteria; phylum Actinomycetota; class Actinomycetes; order Actinomycetales; family Cellulomonadaceae; genus Cellulomonas; species Cellulomonas terrae. The sequence continues at coordinate 158,378 of NZ_BJWH01000001.1, read as the reverse complement.
ACCAGCCGGGCCAGCGCGATCTGCTGGGCCTGCGCAGGCGTGAGCGAGGCACCGCCCGAGCCGACCTCGGTCTCCAGGCCGTCCGGCAGCGCCTGCACCCACTCCCACGCGTCGACCGCCCGCAGCGCGCGCTCGAGCGCGGCCGCGTCGGCGTCCACCTGCGCCAGGCGCAGGTTGTCGGCGACCGACCCGACGAACACGTGGTGCTCCTGGGTGACCAGGGCGACGTGCCTGCGCAGCTCCTCCAGCGGCAGGTCGACCAGCGGGACGCCGCCGACCGTGACCGTGCCGTCGGTGGGCGGGTGGATGCCCGCGAGCATCCGCCCGAGCGTCGACTTGCCTGCACCGGACGGTCCGACCACCGCCAGCCGCTCGCCGGCGGCCAGGTCGAGGTCGATCCCGTGCAGCACGTTGTGACCCTCGCGGTACGCGTACGTCAGACCTCGGGAGGCGATGTCCTCGTCGACCGGGGTGCCCGGGCGCGACTCGCGGTCGGGCTCGACCAGCTGCACGCCCACGATGCGGGCGAGCGAGGTGGCCGCCACCTGGATCTCGTCGACCCAGAAGATCAGCTCCCACACCGGGCCGGTGATCTGGTACGTGTACAGCACGATCGTGGTGACCGCGCCGACCGTCACGTAGCCCTCCGAGGCGAGGTACCCGCCCCAGAGCAGCACGGCGGCGGGGGCCAGGACGAACGTCGCGTCGATGCCCGGGAACAGGATCGTGCGCAGGCGCAGCGTGACCTTCTCGGCCTCGAACGCCTCCCGCAGGTCGGCGTCGACTCGGCCCATCCGGCGCCGGCCGAGCCGGAGCGCGTCGACGGTGCGAGCACCCTCCACGGACTCCGTGATCGTCCCGTTGAGCACCGCGTACGCGGCCGACTCGCGCTGGTAGGCCGGCGTCGCGCGCTTGAGGTACCAGCGCACGACCAGCAGCAGCGTGGGCACGCCGATGAACATGGCGAGCGACACCACCGGCGACAGCACCAGGCACGCGACGATCGTCAGCGAGATGGTGACCACGGCGACGATCACGCGCGGGACGCCGAAGCGCACCGCGTGCTGCAGCTTGTTGACGTCGTTCGTCGTGCGCGCCACGAGGTCGCCCGTACCGGCCCGCTCGACGACGGACAGCGGCAGGGCCGTGACCTTCTCGATGAACTCCTCGCGCAGCTCGGCGAACACCTCCTCGCCGAACACCATCGACGCCCGCTGCGCGAACCGGATGAGCACGGTCTGCGCGAGGACGGCGACCGCGCCGACGGCGATCAGGGTGTTGATGTACCCCGCGGTGGTGCCGTCGGTGACGGCGTCGACGAGCATGCCGAGCAGCCACGGACCCGCCAGCCCCGCGGTCGCGGCGAGCGTGTGCAGGACCGCGATGAGGACCAGCGGGCGCCGGTGCTTGCGGAAGAGGACGCCCGTGTACGCCCGGACCGTCGCCGTGTCGGCGATGGGGAGCTTCATGACTGTCCTCCGCTCTGCTGCTCGGCCATCAGTTCCTCGTGCAACCGCTCGTCGTCCGCCAGGTCCTCGACGGGCTCCTCGTCCATGTGCCGCCCCACGACGGCCCGGTAGGCGAGCGCGACCTCGAGGTCGTCGGCGCCGTGGGTGAGCAGCTCGTCGTGGTTGGCGCGGGCGCGCACGACGCCGTCCTGCACGAACGCGACCTCGTCGACGTGGTCCAGGACCAGCGGGCTGGCGGTGACCACGAGCGTCGTGCGACCGCGCCGGACGTCGGCGAGCCGCGCGGCGATCCGGGCCTCGGTGTGGGCGTCGACCGCGCTGGTCGGCTCCACCAGGACGAGGATCTCCGGGTCGATGAGCAGCGCCCGCGCGAGGGCGACACGCTGGCGCTGGCCGCCGGACAGCGAGCGGCCCTTCTCGGGCAGCTCGCCGGCGAGACCGTCGGGCACCGAGTCGAGCACGTCCTGGGCGTCGGCCATCGCGATGGCGCGCAGCAGGTCGTCCTCGGTGGCCGAGCCGCGCACGTCGAGCTCCTCCTCCAGCAGCCCGGAGAACAGGTGCGGGGTGGCCTCCGCCACGACGATCCGCTCCCGCACGAGGTCCTTGTCGAGGTCGGACAGCAGCACGCCGCCGAGGCGCACCGGGGTGTCCTTCTCGGCCTCGTCGTCGAACCGGCCGAGCCGCGTGGCGATGCGCGCCGACTCGTCGGGGTCGGCGCTGACCAGCGCGACCACCCGACCCGGCTCCAGGTGCAGCCCGCTGACCTCGTCGACCAGCGCCACGTGCGGCGGCGGGGCGGTGGCCGTACCGGGCGTCGCGCCCGTCGCCGGGACGACCTGCAGGACCTTGACCACCTTGGTCGCGCCGATGTGGGCGCGCGTCGCCGCCTGGAGCATCTGGGTGGCGTTCTGGACCGGCCACGACAGGAACGCCGCGAACCCGTACGTGGAGACCAGCTGGCCGGGTGTGATGGTGCCCGCCAGGGCCATGTGGGCGCCGAGCCAGATGAGCGTGACCACGAACGCGCCGGGCAGCAGGACCTGGAGCGCGTCGAGCACCGACTGCGTCCGGGCCACCTCGACCCCGCGGCGACGCGTCTCCTGCGACTGCGCGCGGTAGCGGCCGGTGAAGACCTCCTCGCCGCCGATGCCGCGCAGGATGCGCAGGCCGGAGACGGTGTCGGAGCCGAGCGTGGTCAGGCGGCCCGACGCCTCGCGCTGTGCCGACTGCCGGCGGGACAGCGGCTTGACGAGCAGCCCGAGGATCGCGGCGACCGTCGGCAGGCCCAGGACGACCACGAGGCCCAGCGGGACCGACACGCGGAGCATCAGCACCGCGACGATGCCGTACGCGACCAGGCTGCCGAGGAAGTGGGCGGCGAGCGCGAAGACCTCACCGATGCGCAGCGCGTCGTTGGCGACGGCCGAGACGACCTCACCCGTCGGCAGCTCCTTGGTGATCGTGTGGCCCGACCGGGCGACGGTCCGGCCGACCAGCTGCGACGACGTGAACGCCGCACGCAGCCAGTTGTTCACGTCGTACCGGTGGCCGATGGCCGACGTCGTGATGATGACCGCGCCGAGCGCCAGCAGGGTGCCGCACGCGCGCCAGAGGTCCGGACCGAATCCGGACTCCAGCCCGTCGTCGACCGCGCGGCCGACGACGAACGGGGTGAACGCCTGGGCAGCGAACTGCAGGATGCCGAGGCCGACGGCCGCGAGGAGGATGCCCCACTGCCGACCGGCCAGCCACCAGAGCAGCGCGACGGGCCCGCTCAGAGGCGGGGTGCCGGGGTCGTCGAGGGGGAGAGAACGCACGAGGAGCAACGTTACGGGGCGGTACTGACACCGATCGAGCTGTTTGTGGTGGGACGGGTCACGCCCCCGCGCCGACTACCCTGAGGGCGTGACGCAGACGCCGGAGACCGCTCCCGCCACCGCCGCCCACCGCCCCGTCCTGGTCGTCGACTTCGGCGCGCAGTATGCGCAGCTGATCGCTCGACGGGTCCGCGAGGCCAACGTCTACTCCGAGATCGTCCCGCACACCGCGTCCGTCGCGGACCTGCTGGCCAAGGACCCGGCCGCGATCATCCTGTCCGGCGGCCCGTCGTCGGTCTACGCGACGGGTGCCCCGTTCGTCGACCCGGCGCTGTTCGAGGCCGGGGTCCCCGTGCTCGGCATCTGCTACGGGTTCCAGGCGATGGCCGCTGCGCTCGGCGGCACGGTCGCCCAGACCGGCCAGCGCGAGTACGGCGGCACGGCGGTCGAGGTCACCTCGGCCGGCACGGTCCTGTCGGGCAGCCCGGCCTCGCAGACCGTGTGGATGAGCCACGGGGACGCGGTGCACGCCGCGCCCGAGGGCTTCGAGGTCCTCGCGACGTCGTCCGGCAGCCCGGTCGCGGCCTTCGAGGACCGCACCCGTCGCCTGTTCGGCGTGCAGTGGCACCCCGAGGTCAAGCACTCCCCGCTCGGCCAGAAGGCCCTCGAGAACTTCCTCTACGAGGGCGCCGGGCTGACCCCCGACTGGAACGCCGGCAACGTCGTCGCGGAGCAGGTCGAGAAGATCCGCGCGCAGGTCGGCGACGCCCGGGTGATCTGCGGGCTGTCCGGCGGGGTCGACTCCTCGGTCGCCGCGGCGCTCGTGCAGAAGGCCGTCGGCAGCCAGCTGACCTGCGTGTTCGTCGACCACGGCCTGCTGCGGTCGGGGGAGGCCGAGCAGGTCGAGAAGGACTTCGTCGCCGCGACGGGCGTGCAGCTCAAGGTCGTCGACGCCCGCGAGCGGTTCCTGCGCGCGCTCGCCGGGCACACCGACCCCGAGACCAAGCGCAAGATCATCGGCCGCGAGTTCATCCGGGTGTTCGAGGACGCTGCGCGGGAGGTCATCGACGACGCAGGGCACTCCGACGCCTCCGCCCACCCTGTGAAGTTCCTCGTCCAGGGCACCCTCTACCCGGACGTCGTCGAGTCCGGTGGCGGCGAGGGTGCAGCGAACATCAAGTCCCACCACAACGTCGGCGGGCTCCCCGACGACCTGCAGTTCGAGCTGGTCGAGCCGTTGCGCACCCTGTTCAAGGACGAGGTCCGCGCGGTCGGGCTGGAGCTGGGCGTCCCCGAGGGCATCGTCTGGCGACAGCCGTTCCCGGGTCCCGGCCTCGGCATCCGGATCATCGGCGAGGTCACGGCCGAGCGGCTCGACATCCTGCGCGCCGCCGACGTGATCGCCCGCGAGGAGCTGACCCGCGCCGGCCTGGACCGGGACATCTGGCAGTGCCCGGTGGTGCTGCTCGCGGACGTGCGGTCGGTGGGCGTGCAGGGCGACGGCCGGACGTACGGGCATCCCGTCGTGCTGCGGCCCGTGTCCTCCGAGGACGCGATGACCGCCGACTGGACCCGCCTGCCGTACGACGTGCTGGCCGTCATCTCGACGCGCATCACCAACGAGGTGCCCGAGGTCAACCGGGTCGTCCTCGACGTCACCAGCAAGCCCCCGGGCACGATCGAGTGGGAGTGAAGAGACCGTGAGCGACACCACCACGAGCGTCGACCCCTGGGTGCGCAAGGCCCGGGGCGCCACGCTGCGCTACCGCGTGATGGCGTGGATCACCGGCACGCTGCTGGTCCTGCTGTGCGTCGAGCTGGTCCTCAAGTACGTGTTCCACGCGAACGGCGTCGACGCCGCAGGCACGCCGAACCCGGTGATCGGCGCCTGGATCGCGTACGCGCACGGCTGGATCTACGTCGTCTACCTCGTGACGGTCTTCGACCTCTGGTCGAAGATGCGGTGGCGGCTCGGGCGGCTCGCGACGATGGCCGCGGCCGGCGTCGTCCCCGTCATGTCGTTCGTGCTGGAGCGCACGGTGCACGCCCAGGCGCTCGCGCGCATCGAGGCTGCCGGGGGCGCACGCGGGTGATGTGGGCGGGATCGTGAACGGTCGTCCGGTTCGCGCGGATACGGTGACCCCGTGCTGATCGTCCACGTCTCCGACTGCTACGCACCACGCACCGGCGGGATCGAGTCCCAGGTGGGTGACCTCGCCGCGCGCCAGGTCGCCGCCGGGCACGAGGTGCACGTGCTGACGGCCACCCTGGGCGTCGGCGGCGAGCGCGGGGGAGTCGTCGACCTGGAGGACGGGGTGCACGTCCACCGCCTCGGGGCCAGGATCCCCTTCGACCTCCCGGTGAACCCCGTCGGCCCGCGGCTGATGCGGTCGGCGTTCGACGACCTGCGGCCCGACGTCGTCCACGTGCACGCCGGGGTGCTCTCGCCGTTCGCGTACGACGGTGCCCGGACCGCGCTCGACGCGGGCCTGCCCACGGCGATCACCTGGCACTGCATGCTCGACGGCGTCGTCGGCACCCTGCGGACGCTCGTGCAGCGCACCCGCTGGCAGCGGACGCCGGCCGCCCTGAGCGCGGTGAGCCACGCGGCCGCGGCACGCGTGCAGGACGTGTTCGGCACCGAGGTGTCCGTGATGCCGAACGGGATCGACCTCGACCTCTGGGCGCCGACCACCCTCCCCGAGGGGCGGGGTCGTCCCGGCGAGCGTGGGCCGCTGCGGCTCGTGTCGACGATGCGCCTGGCGCCCCGCAAGCGCGCCGTCCCGCTGATCGAGCTCGTCGGCCAGGCCGCCCGGCGGCTGCCGCCGGACAGGCTGCGGCTGACCGTCATCGGATCCGGACCCGCGCAGGCCAGGGTGAGGTCCGCCGTGGCGGGTCAGGGCCTGCAGCACGTGGTGGACCTGCGCGGCCGGCTGACCCGGCCGCAGGTGCGCGCCGCGTACGCGGAGGCCGACGTGTTCCTCGCCCCGGCCGAGCTCGAGGCGTTCGGCATCGCCGCGCTCGAGGCCCGCACCGCAGGGCTCGCGATCGTCGCCCGGCGCGGCACGGGCATCGCCGAGTTCGTCGAGGACGGCATCGACGGTCTGCTCGTGTCCGACGACGCGGAGATGACCGAGGCCGTCGTCCAGCTCGCGCGCGACGGCCGGCTGCTCGACGGGATGCTCGCGCACAACAGCGTCGTGCGACCGCGGTTCGGCTGGGAGGACGTGCTGGCTGCCGCCGAGGCGGAGTACGGCCGCGCGCGGGACCTCGCCCGCGTCTGACGACTCCCGGCGATTCGCCGTATTCGTCCAGGTCAGATCCCACTACAGTCGTGCTGTTGGACGCTTTGTCATGGGTCGCTCGCGGCCTATCCGGGTCCAGGGGGTTCGGACCCGTCCGTTGGGGTTCGGAAGGGGAGACATGACGACGACCACGACCACGGGGAGCTCGAAGACGGTCCGCGTTCTGGGGCTGCTGACGATCATCTTCGGGATCATCTTCATCATCGCCGGTGGTGTGACCTGGGGGGCGGTTGCCAGCAACCTCGCCGCCGAGAAGATCACCGTCTCGGACGACGCCCAGGCGTTCGGCGGCCAGCTGGTCGACACGCCGTGGGAGGCCTGGTTCCAGGCCGACATCATCAACACGCACGCGCTGGAGGCCTCGGACGGCAAGACCTACGCCGAGCTCGACCAGGACGACCCGACCCGGCAGACCGTCATGACGGCGTCGTTCCTGCGGGCCTCGCTGTTCACGTCCGTGGTCGCGTTCGGGGTCGCGCTGCTCGTGGTGGGCATCGGCGTGGTGTTCATCCTCATCGGGTGGGCCCTGCGCAAGGCGGCCGCCGCCGGCGGTGCCGTGATCTCGTCGGCCACGGCGTCCGGCGGGTCGTCGAGCTACCCGGACCCGGTCCCTGCCGGGAGGCCGACCGCGCCGCCGGCACCGACCTCGTCGACGACGCCACCACCGGCCCCCACGGGCCCGAAGGCCTGACCTGCACGACGACGTCCGAGCGGCGACGGCTCCGAAGCCGTCCCCGCTCGGACGTCGTGCGTCTGAGGCCGGTCAGCGGCGGGCGGCGCGGGCTCCGCTGACGATCGAGCCGACCAGCAGCGACGTGCCGGCGACCGCGAGCAGCACGATCATCGCCAGCTGGAGGTCGATCGCGAAGCCGGCCGCCCACGCGAGCAGGCCGACGCCGATCGCGGCGATGACCAGGCCCCAGACCACGGTCCCGACGCGGAGCCGGCGGCGGGGCGGGTCCGCCGGTGCCGGCTCCACGACGGGGGCGGGATCGGTGACCGGGTCGGGTGCGACCCGGTCGGTCGGCGTGTAGAGCGCCCCGATGGGCGACGTGTACGCGGCGGGCTCCTCCGGCGTCGACCACGCCGAGGTGCTCGGGTACGGGCGGGACTCGTCCGCCGCCGGCAGCGCTCGCGTCTCGTCGACGCGCGGCTCGGACTCCTCGGTCGCGAGCACCGCGGTGTCCTCGACGTGCGGTGCGGTCGGCTCGGCGTTGGTCGGGAGCACCGCGGTGTCGTCCGCGGCGATCACGGTGGTGTCGGCGTCGGTCGGGAGCACCGCGGTGTCGTCGGCGGCGATCACGGTGGTGTCGTCGTCGGTCGACGTGTCCGTCGTGGGCTCCGGGTTGGTCACCGGCAGGGCGAGCGTCTCGTCGGCGTCGCGCGGGGTCTTCTCGGTGGACATCAGTTCTCCTCGATGATCGAGACGTCGCCGGCGCCGATCTGGACCTGCAGCGCGAGCTGGGGTCCGTCGTCGTCGATGGCGCCGGCGGTGAAGGTGCGAGGGCTCAGGCCGACGCCGTCCACGCTCTTGGTCTCCCCGTCGACGTCCCAGCGCACGGTGCCGGCGCCGGCGTCGACGTCGGCGGAGATGCTGGCGTCGCTGGGGACGACGACCGTGAGGTCACCGGCCGCGAGCGAGATGGGGACCTCGAGGGTCTCGGAGGTCATGGGCACCCCGGTGAGGTCGATCGTGACGTCCCCGAAGCCCACCGACCAGCCGTTCTCGGCGTCGGTGCGGTCGGTCACGACGACGGTGCCGTCGGCGGAGAAGTCGTGCTGCGAGTCGCCCGACCAGACCCACGTGGCGTTCTGCACGGCACCGACGGGCACCGCGACGAGGATGCCGACCACGGCGAGCCCGCCGAGGCCACCGCTGGTCCGGCCACGCAAGCCGGAGACGATGATGCCCAGGCCGCAGAGCACGATCCCGATGCCGAGCGCCGTCAGGCCGACGGGTCCGGTGAATTCGCCCTGGCGTTCCGCGACGAGCAGGACCGCGAGGCTGAGCAGGCTCAGCGCGACGACCACGCCGACCGTGCCGACCCCGGCACCCGGGGTGCGGGGACGCGGCGGGGTCACGGGCCGCTGGTGCACCGGTCGCGGTGCGGGGGCGGGCGGCGCGGGAGCGTACGAGGCCGACCACGCCGGGGGCGCGGGCGGGGTGTCCCCGACCGGCGGGGCGGGCTGCACGGGCGGGACGCCGTAGGCGGGGACCGAGGAGCTGGCGGGCGCGGTGGGGTACGTCGCGGCCGGGTAGGTCGCCGCGGGGTACGTCGCCGCCGGGTACGTCGCCGGAGGCGCGTACGGGGCGCTCGGCGGTCGCGGCTTCGAGGCCTGGTTGGAGACGATGGCGATCAGCATCACGACGCCGCCGATGAAGGACACCCAGAGGATGGCCTGGACCCACTCGGGCGGGGCCCAGAAGAAGAACCAGTTGTCGCCGCGGCCGAAGCCGACGATGACGAACGTCAGCGCGCCCAGCAGGGCGATGTCGAAGCGGCCCTGGATCATCTCCTCGAGGTGGATGCGGCCGTCGCGACGCTCGGGCAGCAGTGCCCACGCGACGCCGTACGCGACGAGCCCGAGCCCGCCGAGCAGGAGCGTCGCGAAGAAGATGCCGCGCACCAGCAGCGGGTCGATGCCGAACCGGTCTCCGAGGCCGCCGCTGACGCCGCCGATCCAGCGGTCGTCGGAGCGGGTGATCGCGAGGCGGCGCACCGCGGCGAAGAAGCTGTTCGGCGCGTTCCCCGGCGTCGGGGTCGGGTCCGGTGCGGAGCTGCCCGGCGCCGGGTCGGGTCCGGCAGGGCCGGTCGGGGTGGTCGTGTCCATGTCTCGATCCTGACGCTCGCGGCCAGCGCGCGGCATCGGGTGGTCCCCTGACCTCACCCTGAACCTGGTGCGCGGCACCCCTGAACCGACCCCGGACGCGACCCCGGAACGGCTCAGGGCATGTGACGATCGGACCGTGCACCCCGCTCCGACCGTCGCCGCGACCCGCCGGCTCCCGCTGCGCCGACCCGCGCGCGGGCGGGTCGTCGGTGGTGTCGCGCTCGGGCTCGCCGCACACCTCGACGTTCCGGTCGCGCTGGTGCGGCTCGCGTTCGTCCTGTTCACCCCCGTCGCCGGCGTCGGCCTCGTGCTGTACGTCTTCTGGTGGCTCGCGATCCCGGCCGGCGACCCGGCGGATGCGGCGCAGGAGGTGCGACCGAGCACGCTGACGAGGCTCGCGCGACGGCAGGCGATCGTCGAGCCGGGCCGCCGCCTCCCCGTGACGGATATCGCCATCGGCGGCGTCCTCGTCGTGGCGGCGACCCTGCTGATCGCGGTCCGGTCCGGTGCGGACGTGCAGGCGGACTGGCTGCTGCCCGCGGTGATCGTCCTGGCGGGCCTCTGGCTCGCGTGGAGCCAGCTGGACGCCGTGCAGCGCGGCCGCCTCAAGGACCGCGCGGGCGGCCGGACGCCGGTCAGCCTGCTGCGGGTCGCCGGGGGGATCCTGCTGGCCGGTGTCGGGGTGCTGCTGTTCGTCGGCCTCGCGTCGGGCGAGGGCGTCGAGGCCGCGACCCTGGCGCAGTCGATCATCGCCGCCGTCGTGATGCTCTTCGGCGTCGCCCTCGTCCTGACGCCGTGGTGGCTGCGGCTGGTGCGCGAGCTCGGCGACGAGCGCGCGGCCCGCGCGCGGGAGTCGGAGCGTGCCGACATCGCCGCCCACCTGCACGACTCCGTGCTGCAGACCCTCGCCCTCATCCGCTCGCGGGCCGACGACTCCGCGGAGGTCGCCCGCATGGCGCGCGCCCAGGAGCGGGAGCTGCGCGAGTGGCTCTACGACGACCGTCCCGCGCCGGGCACGTCGGTCGCGGCGGCGCTGCGGGGGATCGTCGCCGAGGTCGAGGACTCCCGGTCCGGCCCGACGGGGGACCCGGTGGCGATCGAGTCGGTCGTCGTCGGCGACCGCGTGCCCGACGCCGACACCGAGGCCCTGCTGCAGGCCACGCGCGAGGCGCTGGTCAACGCGGTGGTGCACGGGCGCCCGCCCGTCTCGCTGTACCTGGAGGTCGGGTCGTCGGAGGTCGAGGTGTTCGTGCGGGACCACGGCGACGGGTTCGACCTCGACGAGGTGGGCACCGACCGGTTCGGGGTGCGCGAGTCGATCATCGGGCGCGTGCGGCGTCGTGGAGGTACGGCGAAGGTGACGAGCAGCCCGGAGCGTGGGACCGAGGTGCACCTGGTGGTGCCGGTCCGCGCGGGGGACGAACAAGGAGTCGTGTCATGAGCGAAGCGGTCGACGTGGTGCTGGTCGACGACCACCACATGTTCCGGACCGGTGTGAAGGCGTCCCTCGACGCGGGGGTCCGTGTCGTCGGCGAGGCGGACTCGGTCGACGAGGCGATCCGGCTGGTCCGTGAGCTCAAGCCGCCGGTGGTGCTGCTCGACGTGCACCTGCCCGGGGGCGACGGTGGCGGTGGCGCCGAGGTCATCAAGGCCTGCACCGACCTGCTGGGCGAGACCCGGTTCCTCGCGCTGTCCGTCTCGGACGCGTCGGAGGACGTCGTCGCGGTCATCCGCGCGGGCGCCCGCGGGTACGTCACGAAGGCGATCGACGGCACGGACCTGTCGGACGCGGTCCGCCGCGTGGCCGGCGGGGACGCGGTCTTCTCCCCACGGCTGGCCGGGTTCGTGCTCGACGCGTTCGGCGCGGCCGCGGGGGACGTGGCGATCGGCGACGACGAGCTCGACCGCCTGTCCGCCCGGGAGCGCGAGGTCATGCGCCTCATCGCCCGCGGGTACTCCTACCGCGAGGTGGCCTCGGAGCTGTTCATCTCGATCAAGACGGTCGAGACCCACGTCTCCGCGGTGCTGCGCAAGCTCCAGCTGTCGAGCCGGCACGAGCTGACGCGCTGGGCGGCGGCGCGACGCCTGCTGTGACGGTGCGGCTGCGCGTGGCGTCCTACGCCGTGATCGTCGAGGACGGGCGCGTCCTGCTCCCGCACTGGCCCGACGAGGTCGTCGGCGGGTGGACGCTGCCCGGCGGAGGCATCGAGCCGGGGGAGGACCCGGCCGACGCGGCCGTGCGCGAGGTCCTCGAGGAGTCGGGCTACCGTGTCGAGCTCGACGGCCTGCTGGGGATCGACTCGGTCCTGGTCCCGGCGGGCGAGCTCGTCGATCCGTCGCTCGGCGCCTTCCAGTGGCTGCGCATCCTCTATCGCGCGCACGTCGTCGGAGGCGAGCTGCGCGACGAGGCCGACGGCAGCACCGATGCGGTGGCCTGGTTCGACCTCGCCGAGGTGCCGAGCCTGCGGCGGGTGTCTCTCGTGGACGTCGGGCTGCGGCTGGCCGGTGAGTCGATCGACGGCACCGACGACATCGTGGTCGACCCGCCGCGCGCCGCCGTGAGTGCGCACCCCGTCGACGTCTGAGCGTGGGTCGGCGAGACGTCGGACCCCCTAGGCTCTTGCCGGTGAAGCAACGCGTCGCCGCCTACGCCGTCGTTGTCGAGGCCGGGCGCGTGCTGCTCCCGCACTGGGTCGAGGGTGGGCGGTCGGGGTGGACGCTGCCCGGCGGTGGCATCGACCCGGGCGAGGACCCGGCGGACGCCGCGGTGCGGGAGGTCCTCGAGGAGACCGGCTACCACGTGGAGCTCGACGAGCTGCTCGGCATCGACTCGATCGTCGTGCCGGCTGCGATGCGCCTCGACCCGAGCGACGGCCCCCTGCACGGGCTGCGGATCGTGTACCGCGCGCACGTCGTGGGCGGAGAGCTGCGCGACGAGGTCGACGGCAGCACCGACACCGTGGCGTGGTTCGACCTGGCCGACGTGCCGGCGCTCGACCGGGTGGAGCTGGTCGACATCGCGTTGCGGATGGCGGGGTTCGCGGTGCCGGGGGACGACGACGGTCGGCCGACCGGTGCGCACGGTCTGCTCACGCTCGCCCGCCGGACCGGGGACGTCGGCGACCCGGCTCAGGCGTCGAGCGAGCCGTAGAGCGCCTGCAGGTAGGCGTCCGAGCGCGGTGAGCCGAGGATGCCCGGGGACATGCGGTTCATGACGTAGGCGAACGTGAGCCCGCGGTCGACGTCGTTGACGACGAGCGAGCCGCCCCAGCCACCCCAGAACGCGACGCGCCCCTCGGGGACGTACGGGGTGCTGGCGGGGTTCGACACCGCGTAGCCGAGGCCGAACCGCAGCGGGACGCCGAGGACGAGGTCGACGTTGTCGGTGTGCTGCGCGAAGACCCGGTCGATCGTCTCGGGGGAGAGCAGGCCGCCGCCGTGGGTGAGCACGGACTGCACGGTCGCCACCGAGCGAGCGTTGCCGTGGCCACCGGCGGCGCCGATTCCTACGGCCTTCCAGGCCCGGGTCCACGTGATCGAGGCGTCGAGCCCAGGGCCGCCGAGCGTGCGTCGCGCCGGGGACTCAGGAGGCAGCTGGGACAGGTCGAGCTGCGACGGCGGTGGCGGCACGACGTGGCTGACGCGACCGTCCTGCGACGCGGGCAGGCCGAGCCAGAAGTCGGCGCCGAGCGGCTCGGCGATCTCGGTGCGGAAGTACTCGCCGAGCGTCCGGCCGGTGACCCGCAGGACGAGCTCACCCACCAGGTGCCCGTAGTCGAGCAGGTGGTAGCCGGACAGCGTGCCCGGCGGCCACCACGGCGCCTGCGCGGCGAGGCGGGCGGTCGCGGCGGGGACGTCGAGGATGTCGTCGCTCGTCACGGGCTGGTCCCAGCCGGAGACGCCCGAGGTGTGGTTCAGCAGGTGGCGGACGAGCACGCCTTCCTTGCCTGCGGCCTTGAACTCGGGCCAGTAGGTGCCGACGGGCTCGTCGGGGTCGAGGAGCCCGCGGTCGACGAGGAGGAGCGCCGTCAGGGACGTCATGGTCTTGGAGATCGACCAGACGTTGGTCAGGGTGTCCGCGGCCCACGGCGTCGTCCGTGCCTGGTCGGCCCAGCCGCCCCAGAGGTCGAGCACGAGCGTGCCGTGCTCGACGACCGCGAGGCTCGCGCCCAGCTCCTCGGCGGTGTCGAGGTGCTGCTGGAACGCGTCGCGCAGGGCGGCGAACCGCTCGTCGGCGACGCCCTGGACCGGTGTGCTCGTCATCGAGCCCTCCTGCATCGGCGGATCGTGTGTACTGTGTGGCTGCAACATACCGCGCGGTCGGTATGTGTGGAAGACAACGGCGTCGTCCTGGGAGGTCCTGGTGCAGATCGTGGGTGCCGTGCTCGAGCGCTCCGGCGCGCCCGCGCCCTTCGCGCGGTCGAGGCCGTTCACCGTCGGGCCGCTGGAGCTCGACGGCCCGGGACCCGGCGAGCTGCTGGTCCGCATCGAGGCCGCCGGGGTCTGCCACTCCGACCTGTCCGTCGTCGACGGCAACCGCGTCCGGCCCACGCCGATGCTGCTGGGACACGAGGCCGCAGGGATCGTCGAGGCGCTGGGCGACGGCGTCGACGACCTCGCGCGGGGTGACCGCGTCGTCATGACGTTCCTGCCCCGCTGCGGCGCCTGCCCGGAGTGCGCGACCGACGGGCGCCTGCCGTGCCGGGTGGGCAGCGCGGCGAACGGGCTCGGCGTGCTCGTCGGGGACCACCGACGGCTCTCGCGCGACGGTGCGCCCGTCCACCACCACCTCGGCGTGTCCGCTTTCGCCAGCCACGCCGTGGTCAGCCGGACCTCCGTCGTCCGGGTCGACCCCGACGTCCCGCCCGAGGTCGCCGCGCTGCTCGGCTGCGCGGTGCTCACCGGGGGTGGCGCGGTGGTCAACGCGGGCCGTCCGCGGGAGGGTGACACGGTGATGGTCGTGGGGCTCGGGGGTGTGGGCATGGCTGCCCTGCTGGTCGCCGTCGCGCTCGGCTTCGAGGTCATCGGGGTGGACGCGCTCGCGGACAAGCTCGACGCGGCCCGGGCCAACGGCGCGTCTGCCGCCTGCACGCCCGCGGAGCTGGGCTCGGTCCGGGCACCGGTCGTGATCGAGGCGGCCGGCAGCGCCCGCGCCTTCGAGACCGCGCTCGCGGCGACCGCGCCGGGCGGCACGACCGTGACCGTCGGCCTGCCGGCGCCCGGTGCCCGCGCCTCCCTGAGCCCGCTGACGCTCACCGCCGAGGCGCGGACGGTCGTCGGCAGCTACCTCGGGTCGGCCGTCCCGGCCCGCGACATCCCGCTCTACGTCGACCTGTGGCGCTCCGGGCGGCTGCCGCTCGAACGCCTGGTCTCCTCCCGCATCACCCTGCACGACCTCGACGTCGCCATGGACCGCCTCGCGGCCGGTGGCGAGCTCCGCCAGCTGATCGTTCTCGACGAAAGGACCCACCTGTGACCAGAACCGCCCTCGTGACCGGAGCCGCCCGTGGCATCGGCGCCGCGACCGCGATCCGGCTGGCCGCCGACGGCCTCCACGTCGCCGTCCTCGACCTGCGGGAGGAGGACTGCGCGGACACGGTCGACGCCATCCGGGCCGCCGGAGGTTCCGCGATCGGTCTCGGGGCCGACGTCGGCAGCACGCAGGACGCCGCAGAGGCCGTCGCGCGCGTCGTCGACGAGCTCGGCGCCCCCACCGTCCTGGTCAACAACGCGGGGATCCTGCGCGACAACCTGCTGTTCAAGATGACCGAGGACGACTGGGACTCCGTGATGTCCGTGCACCTGCGCGGGGCGTTCCTCATGAGCCGCGCGGTGCAGACGCACCAGGTCGAGGCCGGCTGGGGGCGGATCGTGAACCTGTCGAGCACGTCGGCGCTGGGCAACCGCGGGCAGGCCAACTACGCCACGGCCAAGGCAGGGATCCAGGGGTTCACCAAGACGCTCGCGTTCGAGCTGGGCCGGTACGGGATCACGACCAACGCGGTGGCGCCCGGGTTCATCGGCACCGACATGATCCGGCAGACCGCCGAGCGCATGCACCTCACGTACGAGCAGTTCGTCGAGGCCGCCGCCAAGGAGATCCCCGTCGGGCGCATCGGGGTGCCCGAGGACATCGCGAACGCCGTGTCGTTCTTCTGCTCCGAGGCCGCGGGCTTCGTCAACGGGCAGGTCCTCTACGTGGCCGGCGGTCCGAAGGCATGATCGCCGTCGCGACGCCGGCCGGGCTGGCCGACGTCATCGGGCAGTCCGTCACCGCCGACGGGTGGTTCACGATCGACCAGACGCGCATCGACGCGTTCGCCGACACCACCGACGACCACCAGTGGATCCACGTCGACCCGGTCCGGGCGGCGCAGGGCCCCTTCGGCGCGACCGTCGCGCACGGGTACCTGACCCTGTCGCTGATCCCGGCGCTCACCGACGGGCTCGTGGAGGTCGGCGGGACCGGGCTGGTGGTCAACTACGGGCTCGACAAGGTCCGCTTCCTGCAGCCGGTCACGGCGGGCTCGCGCATCCGGGCGACCTCCACGGTGACGTCCGCCGAGCCGACCCCGCAGGGCGTCCGCGCGACGTTCACCGTCACGGTCGAGATCGAGGGCGCGACGAAGCCCGCGCTGATCGCGGAGACGGTCGTCCTGTACTTCGCCGCCTGACCGCAACGTCCGAGGAGGTGGTCGCCGGAGCGACCACGTCCTCGGACGTTGTGGTGCCGTCTACGAGACGCGCTCCACGACCATCGCCATGCCCTGGCCGCCGCCCACGCACATGGTCTCCAGGCCGAACGTCGCGTCGCGGGTGGCCAGCCCGTGCAGCAGCGTGGTGGTCAGCCGCGCACCCGTGCTGCCGAACGGGTGGCCGACGGCGATCGCGCCGCCGTGCACGTTCAGCTTCTCGTGGTCGATCCCCAGCGCCCGAGCCGACGGCAGCACCTGCGCCGCGAACGCCTCGTTGAGCTCGACCAGGTCGATGTCGTCGATGGTCAGCCCCGCACGCGCCAGCGCCATCCGCGACGCGTCGACGGGTCCGAGGCCCATGATCTCGGGCGACAGGCCGCTGACCCCGGTGGACACGATGCGGGCGAGCGGCGTGAGGCCCAGCTCGTCGACGACCCGGTCGCTGACGACGACGATCGCAGCGGCGCCGTCGTTGAGCGGGCAGCAGTTGCCCGCGGTGACCGTGCCGTCGGGTCGGAACACCGGGGTGAGGCCGGCGAGCGACTCCACGGTGACGCCCGCGCGGGGGCCGTCGTCGGCGGAGACGACCCTGCCGTCCGGCAGGGTCACCGGGGTGATCTCCTCGGCCCAGAACCCGTCGGCCAGCGCCTTCTCCGCGCGGTTCTGCGAGAGCGCCGCGAACTCGTCCTGCGCGGCGCGCGTGGTGCCGGTCAGGGCGGCGACGTTCTCCGCCGTCTGGCCCATCGCGATGTAGGCGTCGGGGAGCAGGCCGCTCTCGCGCGGGTCGGTCCACGGCGACGAGTCGACGGCGCGTGCGGCCGTCCGGGCGACGGCGTCGCCGAACCGCGGGTTCTCCAGAGACGCCCCGGGGATGTAGTCGCTGTTCCCGATCGCGGACCGGCTCACGCACTCCACGCCCGCGGAGACGAACACGTCGCCCTCGCCGGCCTTGATCGCGTGGAACGCCATGCGCGTCGTCTGCAGGGACGACGAGCAGTACCGGTTGACGGTCGTGCCGGGCACGCCGTCGAGCCCCAGGAGGACCGCGACGATCCGGGCCATGTTCATGCCCTGCTCGCCGCCGGGCATGCCGCAGCCGAGCAGCAGGTCCTCGACGCGGCCGGGGTCGAGGTCCGGCACCTGCGCGAGGGCCGCCCGGACCATCGACGCGGCGAGGTCGTCGGGACGCAGATCCTTCAGTGAGCCCTTGAACGCGCGGCCGATGGGGGAGCGGGCCGTCGCGACGATGTACGCCTCGGCCATCAGACGAACGCCGCGATGCCGGTGATGGCACGCCCCACGATGAGGTTGTTCATGTCGTGGGTGCCCTCGAACGAGAACACGGCCTCGGCGTCAGCCATGTAGCGCGCGACGCCGTGGTCGAGCTGGATGCCGTTGCCGCCGAGCGTCTCGCGGCAGAGCGCCACGGTCTCCCGCATCGCGCTGGTCGTGTGCGCCTTGGCCAGCGCGGAGTGCTGGTCGTGCTGCCGGTCCTCGTCCTGCAGCTGGGACACGCGCACGCACATCGCGATGCTCGCGGTGATGTTGCCCAGGCAGCGCGCGAGCCGGTCCTGGACCAGCTGGAAGGACGCGATGGGCTTGCCGAACTGCTCGCGCGCCAACGCGTACCTCACCGTGGCCTCGTAGGCGCCGACGGCGACCCCGACGGCCTGCCACGCGACCTCCGCGCGGGTGAGGCGCAGGACGATGGCGACGTCCTTGAACGAGTGGATGTTGGGCAGCCGGTCGGCCTCGTCGACGACCACGCCGTCGAGCAGGATGTCGGCGTTCTGCACGGACCGCAGCGCCTGCTTGCGCTCGATCTTCGTCGCGGTGAACCCGGGCGTGCCGCGGCGGACGAGGAAGCCCTTGACCTGGTCGTCCGCGGTGTCCCGCGCCCAGATGACGACGACGTCCGCGAACGTGGCGTTCCCGATCCAGCGCTTGGCGCCGTTGAGCACCCACGTGTCGCCGGTGCGGTGCGCGGTCGTGCGCAGCCCGCGGGCGGTGTCGGAGCCGGACAGCGGCTCGGTCAGCCCGAAGCCGCCGATCACCTCGCCCGTGGCCATCGGCGGGAGCCACTCGGCGCGCTGCTCCGGGGAGCCGCCGACGCCGATCGCGCCCATCGTCAGCCCGTTCTGGACGCCGACGAACGTCGCGAAGCCGGGGTCGACCCGTGCGAGCTCGAGCGCGACCCAGCCGCGGTAGAGCGCGCTGTTCTCGAAGCGCTGGGTCTCCGGCCACACCGGTCCGAGCATGCCCAGCCGGCCGACCTCGGGGATGAGGTGCACGGGGAACTCGGCGCGGTCCCAGTAGTCGTCCGCGATGGGCCGCAGGTCACGCTCGAGGAACTCCCGGATCTCCATGACGTGCGCGTTCTCGTCGGGGGTGAGGAGGTCCTGGAACGAGTAGAAGTCACTCGTCAGGAGGGCGTGGGAAACATCGGTCTGAGTCACGTCATGGCTCCGCTCGGGGATCGGCTCTGATCTCATCCCCGAGTGTGCATCATTTTCTGAGATGTTGCATAGACTCCAGCGAGGAGGAGTAGGTTGCCGCCATGTCGAACCTTGACGCCGCCCTCAGCCTCGGCCGCATCGGTACGCAGGTCGCGCCCTCGTGGCTGTCCCAACGGCTGGAGGACGGGGAGCACGCGGAGGCGGTGCGAGCGTTCGTCGCCGCCCGCGCGACGTTCATCGAGGGTGCTCGCATCGACATGGGCCGCCTCGCGACGAAGCTCGGCGTGGACCGGACCTCGCTGTTCCGGTGGGTGGGGAACCGCGACGCGCTGCTGTCCGAGGTCCTGTGGTCGCTGGCCGTCCCCACGCTCGAGCAGGCCGAGGCGGCGACGCGTGGCACCGAGGGTGCCGCGCGCGTGTCCGCGGTCCTCACGCACTTCGCCGGCGACCTCATCACCGCCGACTACTTCCGTGGCTTCCTCCAGCGCGAGCCCGCCCGGGCGCTGCGGCTGCTGACGACGAAGGAGAGCGAGATCCAGCGGCGGTACGTCGCGGTCGTCGAGGCGCTCGTGCGCCAGGAGCTGGGCGAGCAGCCGTTCGGTCGCGGGGTGAGCGCGCACGACCTCGCCTATCTGCTGGTCCGCATCTCGGAGTCGTTCACGTACGCGGACCTCATCAACGGCGACCGGCCGAGCGCGGACCGGGCGCGTGCGGCCTTCGAGCTGGTGCTGCGCCCGTGACCTACCCGCACACCGCTCCCTTCGCGACGCGCTGGAACGACAACGACGTCTACGGCCACCTCAACAACACCGTCTACTACGAGGCCATGGACACGACGATCAACGTCTGGCTCATGTCGGTCGCGGGGCTGGACCCGGCCGCCGGCGAGCCGATCGGCGTCTGCGTGTCGTCGTCGTGCGAGTTCAAGGCCTCTGCAGCCTTTCCGGAGCCGCTCGAGGTCGGCCTGCGGGCGGGCCGGCTGGGGACGTCGAGCGTGACCTGGGAGCTCGGCATCCTGCGCGACGGGGAGCTGGTGGCCGAGGGGCGGTTCGTGCACGTGTTCGTCGACGACGCGACCCGCCGTCCCGTGCCGATCCCGGACGGGATCCGTGCGGCGATCGAGCGCGACCTGGTCGTCTGATCCGGTAGCATACCGACCGGGCGGTATGACGAGGTGCCACCCGGAGAGGTGGTCGACGATGACCCGACGCATGCCGGACCCACCCGGGCTCGACGTGGCGCAGCTCGAGGCGTACCTGCGCCGTGAGCACCCGGACGTGGTGGGCGACGGCACGTTGTCCGCGCGGGTGATCGCCGGGGGGCGCAGCAACCTCACGTACCGGGTCGACGGGGGCCTGCGGCCGCTCGTCGTCCGCCGGCCACCGCTCGGGCACGTGCAGACCACCGCGCACGACATGGCACGGGAGCACCGCGTGATCTCGGCGCTGCAGGGATCGAGCGTCCCGGTCCCGCCCGTGGTCGCGCTGGTCGACGACCCGTCCGCGGGCACCGGTGGTGAGTTCTACGTCATGGACCTCGTCGAGGGCACCGTCCTGGCCCACCCGTCGCAGAACACCACCTACACCGCCGACGAGCTGCGCACCGTGAGCCTGGAGCTCGCCACCCTGCTGGCGGAGCTGCACGCGATCGAACCGGCCGACGTCGGGCTCGCGGACCTCGGGCGGTCCGACGGATACCTCGACCGGCAGCTGCGGCGGTGGCGGACGCAGCTCGACGGGTCCCGCTCGCGGCCGGTGCCCAGCCTCGACGACCTGCAGGAACGTCTGGCGGAGCGCGTCCCGACCACGCGCCGGAGCAGCATCGTGCACGGGGACTACAGGTTGGACAACGCACTGGTCGGGGGCGGTCCCCGCATCACTGCGATCCTCGACTGGGAGATGGCGACGCTCGGGGACTCCGCCGTGGACCTGGGCATGCTCGGGCTCTACTGGCACATCCGGGAGATCGAGGGCGGCGGCAGCGTCGCGCCCAGCGCGGTGGACCAGGCCGCGGGCTACCCGTCGTTCGACGAGCTGGTCGACGCCTACAGCGCCCGGCTCGGCAGCAGCGTGCCCGACCTCGGCTGGTACCGGGCGTTCGCCGCCTACAAGCTCGCAGTCATCCTCGAGGGCATCCACGTCCGCTTCCTCGGCGGGGACACCGTCGGAGACGGCTTCGACCGGATCGGCGCCCTCGTCGCGCCGCTGGCCGACGAGGGGCTCGCGCAGCTGGCGGGGGTGGGGCGCTGATGGACTTCGCGCCCGACGCCACCACGGTCGACGTCGTCGCCCGCACGCAGCGGTTCCTCGACGAGCACGTCTACCCGGCCGAGCCCGTGCTGGAGGCGGAGCTGGCGGCGACCCCCACGGAGTGGGGCACACGGCCGGTGGTCCGGCGTCTCCAGGGCCTGGCCAGAGAGCAGGGGCTCTGGAACCTCTTCCTGCCGTCCGTGCTCACCAACCTCCAGTACGCCCCCGTCGCCGAGCTCACCGGCCGCAGCCCGCGCCTGGCCCCGGCAGCGTTCAACTGCGCCGCCCCGGACACCGGGAACATGGAGCTGCTCACCGAGCTCGGCACGCCCGAGCAGAAGGAGGAGTGGCTCGAGCCGCTCCTGGACGCCGAGATCAGGTCCGCGTTCTGCATGACCGAGCCGGACGTGGCCTCGTCGGACGCGTCCCAGATCGCCACCCGCATCGTCCGCGACGGCGACGAGTACGTGATCACCGGCCGCAAGTGGTGGTCGACGGGCGCGATGAACCCCGACTGCGCGCTCCTGGTCGTCATGGGCGCCACCGACCCGACCGCGGAGCGGCACCGTCGCCAGAGCATGGTCCTGGTCCCGCGGGACGCGCCGGGGGTGCGGATCGTGCGGCCGCTGACCGTGTTCGGCTACGACGACCGTGACCACGGGGGGCACGCGGAGATCGTGTTCGACGACGTGCGCGTGCCGGTCGGCAACATCCTCGCCGGGGAGGGGCAGGGGTTCGCGATCGCGCAGGCCCGGCTCGGTCCGGGCCGGATCCACCACTGCATGCGCTCCCTGGGCATGGCCGAGCGGGCGATGGACCTGGTCGTCGAGCGTGCGACATCGCGGATCGCGTTCGGGAAGCCGCTCGCGGACCAGGGCGTCGTGCGCGAGTGGGTGGCCGAGTCCCGCCTCCAGGTCGAGGCGCTGCGGCTGCTGGTGCTCAAGACCGCCTGGCTCATGGACACCGTCGGCAACCGCGCGGCGATGACCGAGATCCAGGCCATCAAGATCGCGGTCCCGCGGGCCGTGCAGCAGATCCTCGACCGGGCCATCCAGCTGTTCGGCGCGGCCGGCCTGTCCGGTGACCAGCCGCTGGCCGAGATGTTCGCCGCCGCCCGGGCCCTGCGCCTGGCGGACGGTCCGGACGAGGTCCACCTCGCCTCCCTCGGGCGAGCCCAGCTTCGACGACGAGAAGGGACAGTGACATGACCGATCAGGCCCTCGACGGTGCGGGCTACGGGAGCATGTCGGTCGCGGCGATCCTCGCCGAGACCGCCCACCGCATGCCCGACCGCACGG
Organism: Cellulomonas terrae; assembly: GCF_007990265.1. Classification (GTDB taxonomy): domain Bacteria; phylum Actinomycetota; class Actinomycetes; order Actinomycetales; family Cellulomonadaceae; genus Cellulomonas; species Cellulomonas terrae. The sequence continues at coordinate 136,257 of NZ_BJWH01000001.1, read as the reverse complement.
CGTTCTTCCTGGGGGACCACGTGGTCCGCTACGGCGACCTGTGGGACCAGACCCGCGCGTACGCGGGAGCGCTGCGCGCCCGCGGGATCGGACCGGGCGACCGCGTCGCGATGATCGTGCCGAACGTGCCCGACTTCGCCCGCGTCTACTACGGCGTCCTCGCCCTCGGCGCGGTCGTCGTGCCGGTGCACCTGCTGTTCAAGGCCGACGAGATCGAGTTCGTCCTGCGCGACTCGGGCGCCACGGTCCTCGTCGCCGCGGCACCGATGCTCGCCGAGGCCGCCCCTGCGGCCGCGCGGGCCGGCATCTCGCTGCTCACCGTGCTCGTCCCGGACGGGATGGACGTGCCGTTCCCGCGCCTGGAGGACGAGGCCGCGGCTGCCCGGGCGATCGACCGGTACGAGTCCGTGCACCCGATCAGCCCCGCCACGATCCTGTACACGAGCGGCACCACGGGCCGGCCCAAGGGGGCCGTCGGGTCGCACCTGGCGATCGTCGAGCAGGTCAACGTGGCCCTGATCGACCTGTTCGACATGGTGCGCGACGACGTCGTCTTCGGCGGCCTCCCGCTGTTCCACACGTTCGGCCAGGTGTCGGTGATGAACACCGCGTTCCGGCGCGGTGCCGCGGTGATCCTGCTGCCCAAGTTCGACCCGGACCAGGCGCTCGCGCAGATGGTGCAGCACGGCGCGACCGTCTTCACGGCGGTCCCGACGATGTACATCGGGCTGATCCAGGCTGCCGCACGCAGCACCGACCGCCCGCCGCTGCGGTACGCGGTCTCCGGGGGTGCCGCCCTGCCCGTGGCGGTGCTGGAGGCGTTCGACCGGGAGTTCGGCGCCGAGGTCCACGAGGGCTACGGCCTGACCGAGACCTCGCCGGCGGTGGCGTTCAACCACGTCGGCGAGCCGATCCGGCCCGGCACCGTCGGCCGCCCGCTGTGGGGCGTCGACATCGAGATCGCCGACGCGAACATCGACGACCGCATCGTCCACCTGCCGGTCGGCGAGCTGGGCGAGATCGTCGTGCGCGGCCACGCCCTGTTCAAGGGGTACCTGGGCAACCCCGACGCGTCCGCCGCCGCCGTCGTCGACGGGTGGTTCCGCACCGGCGACCTGGGCACCAAGGACGCCGACGACATCGTCACGATCGTGGACCGAAAGAAGGACATGATCGTCCGCAACGGCTACAACGTGTACCCGAGCGAGGTCGAGGACGTGATGATGCGGCACCCCGCCGTCGCGTTCGCCGCGGTGTTCGGGCTTCCCGACGAGGCGCGCGGCCAGGAGGTGCACGCCGCGGTCGTGCTCCTCGACGGGCACGAGGCCACGCCCGAGGAGCTGGTGGCGTTCGTGCAGGAGCGGATCGCCGCCTACAAGTTCCCGCGCGTCGTCCACCTGGTCGACGCCCTCCCGCTCGGTGGCAGCGGCAAGGTGCTCAAGCGCGAGCTCGTCGCCCAGTTCTCCGCCAGCACGGCACGCGCCTGACACACCGCAGGCCCGGTCCCCTCGTGGGGGACCGGGCCTGCGGCATGCGGGCGTCAGGCGGTCGGGATGCCGTCACCCTCGAGCGCCACGGCCTCGCCCGTGTAGGGCTCGACCGGACCGTTGCCGGCGTCCGTCGTGTAGATCTCGCCGTCGACGTAGTCCTGGACACCCTCGTCGACCACCGTGATGCCGACGCCCTCGAACGCCGCGTGGCTGTCCGTCGAGAAGCCGAGCGGCACGATGCCGTTGCCCGTCAGGGCGCCCACCTCGAGCGCGTCGAGGAGGCTCTCGCGGGTCGGGTCGTCGCCGGCCTTCGCCAGCGCCTGTGCGAACAGGTAGCCCACGGACATCCCGTAGATCTTGTTGCCGCTGAACGGGGCGCCGTCGTTGTACTCGTCGTTGATCTCCTGGAACAGCGCGACCCACGCGTCGTCCGGGCTGAACGGCAGGTAGTTGGAGCTGACGAAGCCCTGGAGCAGCAGGGGGGCGACGTCCTCGCCGAGGTAGCCGACGAGGGTCGGATAGTCACCGCCCGACGACGACGACACCCACTGGGCGCCGTACTTCATCTTCGCCGCCGTGCCGAGCGCGAGCGCCGTGAACCCGTTGACGGTGGCCAGGAAGTTGACCTCGCAGCCGGCCGCCTGCATCGCCCCGACCTGCGCGACGACGTCCTGCACGGAGACGGAGTAGGTCTGCGTCGAGGCGAGCCCGTCGGCACCGAGCACCTGGACGAGACCGGTGGTGAAGTCGGTCCCGAAGTCGTCGTCCTGGCCGAGGACGCAGAACGTCTTGTCCGGCCAGGTCTCCTGGGCGTAGGTGGCCAGCGCCTTGGCCTCGACGATGTAGTTGGCGTTGTAGGCGAAGGTGTTCGGGAACGTGTCGGGCTGGTCCCACTTGGGGCTGCCCGAGGCGACGAACAGGTCCGGCACGTCGTTCTCGTTGAGGTAGTCGACCACCGCGGAGTGCGTGGGCGTGCCGAGGCCGTTGATGACCGCGAAGACCTCGTCCTCCTGGACCAGCTCGCGCACCACGGTCGACGTGGTCGCCGGGTTGTACCCGTCGTCCTTGACGATGTACTCGATGTTGCGGCCGTTGATGCCGCCGTTGTCGTTGACGTAGTCGAAGTACGCCTTCGTGGCCGCCGAGATGGAGGAGTATCCGGCCGCGGCGGGGCCGGTGAGGGGCGTGTGGGTGCCGACCGTGACCGTGTCCTCGGTGACGCCGGGGGACGGCTCCGGGGTGCTGCAGGCGGCGAGGCCCGCAGCGGCGAGGGCGGTGGTGGCGATCAGCGCGACGGACCGGGAGCGTTGTGACATCGGTGTCACCTCTGTTCTTCGGTAGGGACGAGGACCTTGCGCGGTGCGGGTTCTGCGGTGGGACGGGGAACGTCGGGGCTGGGGCGGCGGCGCCGTCGGGCGACGAGCGCTCCGTGGAGACCGTGCGGGGCGACCGCCATCACCGTGATGAGCAGGAGCCCGAAGACGAGGACCGCGAGGTTCCCGTCCAGTCGTTGGGCGGCGTCGGCCGGGAGGTTCGCCGTGAGCCTGCCGATGAGCCAGGGCAGGAGCACGATGACCACCGACCCGAGCGCGGCGCCCAGGATGCTGCCCAGCCCGCCGACGACGACGGCGACGACGAGCAGCAGCGAGAACCCGACGGTGTAGGCGCCCGGGCTCACGGTCTGGGCGACGAAGCACAGGACCGCACCGCCCACCCCGGCCGCGACCGAGCTGGCGGTGAAGGCGAGCACCTTGACGCGGCCGGCGGGGATGCCGCTGAGTCGGGCAGCCACCTCGTCGTCCCGGACGGCGAGCATCCGCAGCCCGAACCGCCCGCCGCGCAGCACCGTCAGGCCGGTGACGACGGCGGAGGTGACGACGACCGCCACCATCGCCTGCCACTGCTCGAGCGCGACCACCCGGCGCAGCGCGTCGGGCACGCCCTCGAACGCGATGTGGACCCCCTGGTCGCCGTGCAGCACGGTCGACCACGTGGAGGCCACGGCGGGAAGAGCGATCACGACGGCGAGCGTCAGGCCGGCCAGGTAGGGCCCGGACAGCCGCGCGGCGGCGAGCCCGAGGAGCAGGCCGACGACGGCGCTGGCCAGCGCCCCCGCCAGCAGGGCGACCACGAAGGCCGGGAGGCCGTCGAACGGCAGCGCGTTCCTGGTGAGCGCGAACCCGTACCCGCCGACGGCCATGAGGGCGGCGTGCCCGAGCGACAGCTGACCGGTGGCCCCGACGAGCACGGTGAGCCCGGCGGTCGCGCACAGGTACGCCGCGACGAGCGCGAGCTGGTAGTTGCGGAACGGGTCGAGCGCGAACGTGCCGCCGAGGGCGACGACCGTCCAGCCCGCCGCGACCAGGAGGGTGCGCAGGAGCGGGCGCTGTCCCGGCAGCCGCTGTCGCCCGGTCATGCGCGCCTCGCCTCCGCCGCCGCGAACAGGCCCGCCGGTCGCAGGAGGAGCACCAGCACGAGCAGGACGAGCACCGCGATCGGCACCAGACCCGCGCCGAGGTAGCCGGTGACCAGGCTCATCGCGACGCCGACGACCACCCCGCCGACCAGGGCGCCGACCGGCGAGTCGAGCCCGCCGACCACCGCGACGGTGAAGCCGAGCACGAACAGCGAGTCGGTCGCGTGCGGGTTCAGGCCGAGGCTCGTCGGCACGAGAAGCAGCGCCGCGAGGGACCCGACGACGCTCGACAGGACCCAGCCGACGGTGACGGTGCGCGACACGCGGACGCCGAGCAGGCGTGAGACCTCGGGGGCGAACGCCGCGGCGCGCATCTGCAGCCCGAGCGACGTCCACCGGAACAGGACCGCCAGCGCGCCCATCACGACCACCGCCACGACCAGCACGAACAGGTCGTACGGGGAGAGCAGCGGCACCCCGCCGACGACGATCGCGCGGTCGTCGAACGGCACCCGCATCGGCCGGTAGTCGGGCCCGAAGAGGATCCCGAGCGCCGACTGCAGCACCATCACGAGCCCGATGGCCAGGATGACACCGGACAGCGGCGACGCAGGCGACGCGAACCGCATGACCCCGCGCTCGACTGCGAACCCGAGCAGCCCGCCCGCCAGCAGCGCGGCCAGCAGACCGAGCCAGTAGCTGCCTGTCAGCGACGTCACCTCGAACGCGACGTACGTGCTGACCACCGCCATGGCGCCCTGGGCGAAGTTCACGACGCGCGCCCCGCGCCAGATGAGCACGAGGGCGAGGGCGAAGAGCGCGAGGACGGCACCGCGCGCGAGGCCGGTGCCCAGGAGGAAGACGAGTCGGTCCATCAGAACCCCAGGTAGGCGTGGCGGAGGCGGTCGTCGGCCGCGAGCTCGTGCGCGGGCCGGGACGCGACGACCTCACCGAGCCCGAGGACGACGCCGTGGTCGGCGACGGACAGCGCCCCGACGACGTTCTGCTCGGCGAGCAGCACGGTCAGCCCGGTGCGATCGGCCAGCGATCGCAGGACGCCCATGATCTGGGCGACGACGCGCGGCGCGAGCCCGAGGGACGGCTCGTCGAGCAGCAGGACCGTGGGCCGTGCCACCAGCGCCCGGCCGAGCGCGAGCATCTGGCGCTCGCCGCCGGAGAGCTGGTGGCCGGGGTTGTCCCGGCGCCGGGCGAGCGGCTCGAACAGCTCGTAGACCTCCGCGACCGCCGCGCGCCGGTCGGGACCGCGCCACAGCCCGCCGAGCCGCAGGTTCTCGTCGACCGTCAGCTCCGCGACGACGCCGCGGCCTTCCGGGACGTGAGCGAGCCCGCGCCGGACGCGGTCCTCGACGCTGACCCCGGCGAGGTCCTGCCCGGCGAGCCGGACGCTGCCGCGCGTCAGGGGAACCAGGGCGGACAGGGTCCGCAGCAGGGTCGTCTTGCCGGCACCGTTGGCGCCGACCAGGGCGACGATGCTGCCCGCGGGCACGTCGAGGTCGACGTCGCGGAGCACCGGTGCGCCGCCGTAGCCGACGGTCAGTCCCCGCACCTCCAGGAGCGCACTCACGGGGTCGTCACCTCGATCCCCAGGTACGCCTCGTCGACCGCCGGGTCCCCCGCGACCTCGTCGGGGGTGCCGGTCGCGATGACCCGCCCGAAGTCGAGGACGACGACGCGGTCGCAGACGCCCATCACGAAGTCCACGTGGTGCTCGACCAGCAGCACCGCGCAGCCGGTGGCGGCGGTGTGCCGGACCAGGTCGCCGAGCGCGGCGATGTCGTCGGGGCCGAGGCCGCCGGCAGGCTCGTCGAGCAGGAGCAGCTGCGGCTCGGCGACGAGCGCCCGGGCGAGCGCGACCTTCTTCTGCTCGGGGTAGGGCAGGTCGCCGACCGACCGGTCGGCGTGCGCGGCGAGGTCGAGCGCGTCGAGCTGCCGCTGCGCGTCCGTGCCGGGGTCCGTGGCGCCGAGGCACCCGGCGAGCACGTTCTCCCGGACGGTCAGGCCGCGGAACAGGCCCAGGCCCTGGAGCGTGCGGGCGACGCCGCGGGCAGACAGGCGCGTCGGGTCGGGCGGGAGCGGGACGCCGCCGACGGTGATCGCGCCCGCGCTCGCGCGGACCAGCCCGCAGACCGCGTTGAACAGCGTCGTCTTGCCCGCGCCGTTCGGGCCGATGAGCCCGACGACCTCGCCCTCGTGCACGTCCAGGCTCACGTCGTCGAGGGCGCTCAGGCCCCCGAAGCGCACGCTCAGGCTGCGCACCGCCAAGCGGGGGTCACCCGTGCGGACGGGCGTCGTCTGTGCAGACATCGGCACCTCTTCGTGTCGGTGAGGACGAAAGTACAACAGAAACCGACCGGACGGTATGTTCCTGAGGACACGGTTCGATCACGCCTTCGCGCACAGGATCAGGAGTGCGGGACGCCCGCGATCATGCCGCCGTCGACCACGAGCTCGGTGCCCGTCGTGTACGCCGAGTCGTCGCTCGCGAGGAAGACCACGGTGCCCGCGACGTCCGCCGGGAGCGCCGGTCGACCGAGAGGGATCGGCACCGCGGTCGGGTCCAGACGCGAGGTCATCGTCGTCCGGACGAAGCCGGGGTGCACGGAGTTGACCCGGATGCCGTCGGGACCCAGCTCGACCGCGAGGGACTTGGTCAGGCCCCGGACGCCGAACTTGGAGGCAACGTAGCCGTGCAGGTGGGAGCCGCCGAGCATGCCCTCGACCGACGAGATGTTGACGATCGAGCCGCGGCCGGCCGCCTTCATCGTCGGCACCACGGCCTGCACGCCGAGGAAGACGCCCGTGAGGTTGACCGCGATGACCGCGTCCCACTTCGCCAGGGGGTAGTGGTCGATCGGCCCCGCGTTCGCGATGCCCGCGTTGTTGACCAGGACGTCGACGGTGCCGAACCTCGCGCGGGTCGCGTCGACCGTGGCGGCCCAGCTCTCCGGCGACGTCACGTCCAGGTGCGTCGGCAGCGCACGGTCGCCCAGCTCGGCGGCCAGCTCGCCGGCGTCGTCGTCGAGCAGGTCCGCGACCACCACGCGCGCTCCCGCGGCGTGCAGTGCCCGGGCGAACGCCTCGCCGAGCCCTCGTGCGGCGCCGCTGACGATCGCGACGCGTCCGTCGAGCCTCACGGGACGCGCACCACGAGACGGCCGGTCGTGGTGCCGTCGGCGAGCCGCTGCACCGCGGCGGGCGCGTCCTCGAAGGCGACGACGTCACCGACCACCGGCCGGACCTGACCGGCGTCGACCAGCCGCGTGAGCTCGGCGTGCGCCGCGTCGACGAGCTCGGGCCGGCGCTGCGCGTAGAGCGCCCAGTGCAGGCCGAGCACGCTGTAGTTCTTCACCAGCGCGTGGCCCGCGTTGACGGCCTGGATCGTCCCGCCCGCGAAGCCGACCACGACGATCCGGCCCTCGAACGCGATGCACTTGGTGGACTGCTCGAACGCGGTGCCGCCGACGGGGTCGAACACCACGTCGGCCCCGGCACCGCCGGTCTCCGCCTTGACCACCGCGACGACGTCCTGCGCCGACCGGTCGACCACGACGTCCGCCCCCGCCTTCCGCGCGACCTCTGCCTTCGCCGCGCTGCCGACGACGCCGATCACGCGCGCACCCGCGGCCGCGCCGAGCTGCACCGCCGCGCTGCCGACGCCCCCGGCCGCGGCGTGCACGAGCAGGGTCTCGCCCGGCTGCAGCTCCGCCCGCCGGTGCAGGCCGAACCAGGCGGTCTGGTAGCCGATGGTCAGTGCGGCGGCCCCGGCGTCGTCCAGCGCGACGGGAGCCGGGAAGACCTCGCGCTCGTCGAGCACGGCCAGCTCCGACAGGACCCCGATCCTCGACCCGACGACGCGGTCGCCGAGCGCCGCACGCGTGACGCCGTCACCGAGCGCGACCACCTCGCCGCAGAGCTCGATGCCGGGGGAGAAGGGCAGCGGCGGCCGGACCTGGTACTCGCCGCGGGCGAGCAGCACGTCGGGAAAGTTCGCCGCGACCGCCCGGACGCGGACGAGCACCTGCCCGGGACCGGGCATCGGGTCCGGGACCTCGACGAGCTCCAGGACCTCGGCCGGCTCCCCGTGTCGCACCACCTGCCACGCGCGCACCCGCTCAGGCCTTGATCGCGACGAGGAAGAGGTCGGTCAGCTGCTGCGCGAGGAGCACCTTGTCCTCCGGGCCTTCGGGGGAGTACCAGTTCGACAGGTAGTGGACGTCGGAGAAGAAGTGCGCGACCAGCACGGCGCGGGGGATGTCCGTGCGGTAGAGCCCCTCCTCCTGGCCGCGCTCGATGAGGCCCGCGAACACGTCGTGGTACTGCCGACGGCGGCGCGTGACCTCCTTCTGGCGCGGCTCGGAGAGCATGTGCACGCTCCGGAAGAAGACCGTGCCCTCGGGCAGGAAGTCGATCGACGTCTCGATGACGTCGACGCACACGTCGTGCAGCGTCTGCGCGGTCGGGGCACCTCGGCCGACGATCTCCTCGAGATGGCTCGTCTGCAGCGAGAGCATCCGCTCGTAGACCGAGAAGAGGAGGTCGTCCTTCGACTCGAAGTAGTGGTACATCGCGCCCTTGGTGACGCCGGCCGCTTCGACGATCTGCTGCACCGAGGTGTTGGCGTACCCCTGGGTGGAGAACAGGTCGACGGCCGCCTTCGTGATGTCGTCGACGACGCTGGAGGGTGCCATGGGTGCCTCTCTCGTTCTTCGGGCTCTAGCCGACCGCGACGGCACTGGCGCCGCCGTCGATGGTGAGCGTATGACCGGTGATCCACGCGGCGTCGTCGGAGAGCAGGAACGCGACCGGTCCGGCGACGTCCTCGGGCTCGCCGATGCGGCCGAGCGGGTAGACCTTCGCGAGCGCCGCCTCGCGGTCGCCCTCGTAGAGCGCCTGCGCGAGCCGCGTGCGGACCACGGCGGGGGCGACCGCGTTGACGCGGAGGCCGGGGGCGAGCTCGACCGCGAGCTGCTGCGTGAGGTTGAGGAGCGCGGCCTTGGACACGCCGTAGAACGCGACGCCCGGGCTGGCGGACAGGCCCGCCACCGAGCCGGTGTTGACGATCGACCGGCTCAGCCCGGCGTCCACCGCGGATCGCGTCCAGTCGAGGGCCGCGACCACGTTGACCTCGAGGATCTTGCGGACGACCGCGCTCTCGATCTCGAGCGCCGGGCCGTACGCGGGGTTGATCCCGGCGTTGTTGACTAGGTGGTCGAGGCGGCCGAAACGCTCGGTGACCTGGGCGAAGACGTCCGCGCGGTGCTCGGGGTCGTCGGCCTTGCCCGCGATGCCGACGGCGTGCCCCGGCGCGACCGCGTCGAGCTGCTCGACGGCCGCCGTGAGCGAGTCCGGCTTGCGTCCGGTGAGGACGACGGAGGCCCCCTCGGACACCAGTCGCTCGGCGACGGCCAGACCGATCCCGCGGCTCGCCCCGGTGATCAGGGCGACCCTGCCCTCGAACCTGCGCATCCCTGCACCCTTCTCGATACCGACTGTTCGGTATGTCGCCCGACAGTAGCGCATCGGTCGTCGGCGTTTTCTGACTCTGCGTCAGATACGACTAGGCTGCGCGTCATGGATCTCGTCTACAACCTGCTCGTCGTCCTCCACCTGCTCGGCTGGGCCATCGTGCTCGGCGGCACCCTGGTCAACCTGCGCACCCCCAAGATCGCGACGGGCGTGCTGCACGGCATCCTCACCGCGCTGGTCACCGGCATCCTCATCGTCGGCATCGCGTCCGCGGGCCTCGCCGGCCACGAGCCCAACACCACGAAGGTCGCGGTCAAGCTCGTCGTCGCGCTCGTCGTGGCCACGCTGGTGATCCTCGGGGTGCGCAAGCCGTCGCGCGTGACCACCGGCTACCTCGGCGCCATCGCGGGCCTGACCGCGCTGAACGTCGCGATCGCCGTCCTGTGGCGCTGAGGCGCTGACCGGGCAGTACTGTCCACCCCGTGAACTCCGTCGGTGACCTCCTGGTCGGGCTCGTCGTCCTCGTCGGGCTGTTCGGCGTCGTCGTCCAGGTGCTGCCCGGCGGGCTGCTCGTCGCCGGCGCGATCATCGTCTGGGGCGTCGTCACCGGGGGAGTCGCGGGGTGGACGGTCGTCGCGATCACCGTGGTGGTCACGGTGCTCGCGGGCATCGGCAAGTACCTGCTGGCCGGGCGGCACCTCAAGCGTGCGGGCGTGCCGTCGTCCACGCTGATCTGGGGCGGGGTCGCGGGCGTCGTCGGGTTCTTCGCGATCCCCGTCGTCGGCCTGTTCGTCGGCTTCGTGCTCGGCATCTACCTCGCCGAGTGGCTGCGCTCGCGGGAGCCTCGCCCCGCCTGGCGGGCCACGGTGGCGGCGCTGCAGGCCACAGGCCTGACCATCCTCGTGGAGCTCGCCGCGGCGCTGGTCTCGACGGGCGCCTGGCTGACCGCGCTGGCGATGACCTGACCGCCGACCGTCAGGCGAGATCCACAGGGAGCACGTCGCTGTCAGTCGCGGCGCCTATCCTTGAGGGGCCATGACGTCGCTCTTCGAGAACCTCGCCCTGCCCCTCCCGGGCGCCTCCGCGGACCCCTCGGGCGAGGTGGCCGCAGCCCGTCGCCGCAGCGAGGCAGAGGCCCTGCTCCGCGGGCTCAACCCGCAGCAGCGCGAGGCCGTCCTGCACCAGGGCGGGCCGCTGCTGATCGTCGCCGGCGCCGGCTCGGGCAAGACGCGGGTGCTGACCAACCGCATCGCGTACCTGCTGGCCACGGGCCGGGCGCGCGCGGGTGAGGTCATCGCGATCACGTTCACCAACAAGGCCGCGGCGGAGATGCGCGAGCGCGTCGAGGGCCTGGTCGGACCGGCCGCCGGCCGCATGTGGGTCTCCACGTTCCACTCTGCGTGCGTGCGGATCCTGCGCCGGGAGGCCGGGACGCTGGGCCTGCGGTCCAGCTTCTCCATCTACGACTCCGCGGACTCCCAGCGCCTGCTCACCCTCGTCGCGCGGGAGCTGGACCTCGACCCCAAGCGCTACCCGGCCAAGGCGCTGCAGAACAAGATCTCCTCGCTCAAGGACGAGCTGGTCGACCCGGAGACCTTCGCCGCCACGTCCGGGGGCGGCGCGGCCAACGAGTTCGACACCGCGCTCGCGCAGGTCTACACGCGCTACCAGGCCCGGCTGAAGCAGGCGCACGCCCTCGACTTCGACGACCTGATCATGACCACGGTCCACCTGCTGCGGGCGTTCCCGGCCGTCGCGGAGCACTACCGGCGGCGGTTCCGCCACGTCCTGGTCGACGAGTACCAGGACACCAACCACGCCCAGTACGCCCTGGTGCGCGAGCTCGTCGGCTCCTCGCGGGGGATCGTCGACGACTCGACGGACATGGAGCTGCCGCGCGGCGAGCTCACGGTCGTCGGTGACGCGGACCAGTCGATCTACGCGTTCCGGGGTGCGTCCATCCGGAACATCCTGGAGTTCGAGGTCGACTACCCGGACGCGCGGACCATCCTGCTGGAGCAGAACTACCGGTCGACGCAGACCATCCTCTCGGCCGCCAACGCGGTGATCAGCCGCAACCCCGGCCGGGAGAACAAGCGCCTCTGGACCGACTCCGGCGCGGGTGCGCAGATCGTCGCGTACGTCGCGGACACCGAGCACGAGGAGGCCCGGTTCGTCGCCGAGGAGATCGACCGGCTCGGCGACTCCGACGGCGTCCGGCCCGGCGACGTCGCCGTGTTCTACCGCGCGAACGCACAGTCCCGCGCGCTCGAAGAGGTGCTCATCCGGGTCGGGCTGCCGTACAAGGTGGTCGGCGGCACGCGGTTCTACGAGCGCAAGGAGATCAAGGACGCGGTCGCCTACCTGCGCGCGCTCGACAACCCCGACGACGACGTCAGCGTGCGCCGCATCCTCAACGTGCCCAAGCGCGGGCTGGGGGACCGGTCGGAGGCGATGGTCGCGTCGTACGCCGAGCGGGAGCGCATCTCGTTCGGTGCGGCGCTCGAACGCCTCGACGAGGTCCCGGGACTGGGCACCCGCGCGATCACCGGGCTGTCGGCGTTCGCGGCGATGATGGCGGAGCTGCGCGAGCTCGCAGCGAGCGCCGGGCCCGCCGAGGTGCTCGGCGCCGTGCTCGAGCGCTCCGGCTACCTCGCCGAGCTGCGGGCCAGCGACGACCCGCAGGACGGCTCCCGGGTCGAGAACCTGGCCGAGCTGCACGCGGTCGCCTCCGAGTTCGAGCAGAGCGACCCCGAGGGGGTCCTCGCCGACTTCCTCGAGCGCGTCTCCCTCGTCGCCGACTCCGACCAGATCCCGGACGACGACGGCGGGGACGACGACGGTGAGACCCGTCCGGACCCGGGCGTGGTCACCCTGATGACCCTGCACACCGCCAAGGGCCTGGAGTTCCCCGTCGTCTTCCTCACGGGGATGGAGGACGGCACCTTCCCGCACCAGCGGTCCCTGTCGGACTCCCAGCAGCTGGAGGAGGAGCGGCGCCTCGCCTACGTGGGGCTCACCCGAGCGCGCGAGCGTCTGTACATCTCCCGTGCTGCTGTCCGTACAGCGTGGGGCGTGCCCAACGAGTTCCCGCCCAGCAGGTTCCTCGACGACCTGCCCGACGACCTCATCGACTGGCGTCGGCGCGAGTCTTCGACCTCGCAGCTCCGCGGCGGATGGGGCTCGGGCTACGGCTCGGGCGGGGGCGGCTACCGGGCGTCGGCGCCGCGCGTCGAGCGCGAGACGCGCCCGGTCCTGCCCTCCACGGGAGCGACCTTCGGCTCCGCGAAGCCGCGGCCCGACTCCGCGATCCCGCAGCTGTCGGTGGGGGACCGCGTCACGCACGACTCGTACGGTCTCGGCACGGTGATCGCGCTCGAAGGAGCTGGACCGAACGCGGTGGCCAAGGTCGACTTCGGCACCGACGGCGTCAAGCGGCTGCTGCTGCGGTTCTCGCCGGTCACCAAGCTCTGACGCGACCCGCACGACCGCGGCCGCCGCGTCCCCGGGACGGCGTCGTGCCCGGCTGCGCGCGGTGCGCGGACGCCCCATGCGCGGGTGCGGAGCACGGTCGAGAGCGTCCAGGCGGTCACCTCAGCCCACCGGCACGTCGGCCCAGACGGCGGTGACGGCCTCGCGCACTGCCGCCGGTCCGACCCCGACCGCGGCGAGCGCCCGGTAGGCGGTGGTGTCGTCCAGCCGGACCGCCGCCAGCAGCAGGTGGCCGCTGTCGATCCGGCGGTGCTTGCACCGGATGGCCTCGCGCAGCGAGACCTCGAGCAGCTTCTTGGCGTCCGTCTCGAAGGGCAGGTGACCCTTCCTGGGTGCCGACCTGGTGATCGCGTCGAGCGCCCCCGGCCCGAACGAGGCCTCGACCTGTGCCCGGACGGCGTCCAGGTCGACGCCGATCCCCGCCAGCGCGTCCGCGTCGATGGTGTGCGCCGGCAGTGCGCGGACCGCGGCGAGCAGCGTCGCGTGGCCGACGCCCAGCCGGCCGAGCGCCTGCGCGGCGACGGTGTCCGGCGACCGTACGGTGCCGAGCAGCACGTGCTCCGGCCCGACGCGGTCGGCGCCGAGCGCCCGGGCCTCGTCCTGGGCCTGGATGACCGCCTCGCGGGCGTCCTTGGCGAACTTCTCGAACATCAGCCGAACCTCTTCCCGTACTTCTTGTGGACCGCCTGCCGGGAGACCCCCAGGGCGGCGGCGACCTGCTGCCAGGACCAGCCGAGCCGGCGGGCGCGCTCGACGTGGAGGGCCTCCAACCGGTCGGCCAGCGCTCGCAGCGACCGGACGGCCCGCAGGCCGTCGGCAGGCTCGGCCGCACTCGCGGCTGCGGTCATGAGCTCATCGGACATGCTCGTCAACCTACATTGACGCTCGCTGCGATGTCAACCGATGTTGACGCGCTACGACGTCTTCGCTCCCGGAGCCCGGAACCCACCCGACGCGCAGCGACCGCGCTCCCGGTGCCCTGACCCCACCGGAGCGCGGACGTCCGGGGTCGGGCGCGCGGGGCGGTGGGGGTTCGCGGTGAGCCGGTCAGTGGTGGGGGATGACCTGGGGGTGGCGGAGGTCGCGGTTGTCGATGACGACCGTGGCGCGGGACGCGGGCCGGCACGCCGCGAAGTAGTGGCGCTGCCCCTCGACGTAGCGGGCGTTCGCCGGGTGCATCGGGTCCGGCGGGCAGCCGTCGCGGACGGCCATGCGGGCGAACGTCTCGGCGAAGTCGACGTCGAGGTAGACCGAGAAGTCCCACCAGGCGGCCAGCTCGTCGCGGTGCAGGAAGATCCCGTCGACGACGAGCACCGTGCTGTCCGTACCGTGCTCGCGCGGGAGGTCGAGCGCGGTGTCGGTGGCGACGTCGCGGACGGCCCGACGGAACCGCCGTGACCCGCCGGGCGCGAACGGCTCCAGGACCTGGGTGCGCAGCGCGTCGTAGTCGTAGGAGTCCGCCCAGAAGCCCTCGGGGGAGTGCCGACCGCGGCGGTAGCGCTCGTCGCGCGGACGGAGGAACCCGTCGACGCTGATCCGCACGACGGTGCGCCCCTCCCGCAGCAGCTCGGCGGCGAGCTCGTCGGCGAACCGGGTCTTGCCGGCGCCGTCCATGCCGTCGATCCCGACGAGGACGGGACGGCCGAGCGCGCGGGGGTCGGCGATCCTGCTCGCGACCTCCCGCAGCACCGCGAGGCGCGCGACCGACGCCGTCGGCGCCGTGTCCGAGGGGGCGCTCACCGGACGTCCGTGCGGAGCAGAGCAGCCATGCCGGGAACGTAGCGGATCGGGACGATTCGGGGGAGGGGTTGCGAAGAATGTGTGGATGATCCGGCCTCGCGTACGCCACATCTCTCGATGTGAAGATATCTGTGCGTGCCCGCTACCATCGACCGGGGCGTTTCGGCCGTACAGAGGCCGTCGAACGCCGGTGATGAGAGGACCCAGACCAGGTGGACCTGTTCGAGTACCAGGCACGTGACATCTTCGAGAAGCACGGCGTCCCCGTGCTCGGCGGCGTCGTCGCCACGACTCCCGAGGAGGCCCGCGCCGGCGCGGAGCAGCTCCTGGGCGGTCAGCCGGGCGTCGTGGTCGTCAAGGCACAGGTCAAGGTCGGTGGCCGCGGCAAGGCCGGCGGCGTCAAGCTGGCCAGGTCCGCCGACGACGCGGCCGAGAAGGCTGCCGAGATCCTCGGGATGGACATCAAGGGCCACACGGTCCACCGCGTGATGATCGCCGCAGGCGCCAAGATCGCGACGGAGTTCTACTTCTCCCTCCTGCTCGACCGCGCCGAGCGCCGCTACCTGGCGATGTGCTCGGTCGAGGGCGGCATGGACATCGAGCAGCTGGCGGTGGAGCGCCCCGACGCGCTCGCCAAGGTCGCGGTCGACCCGCGCACCGGCATCGACCAGGCGAAGGCCGACGAGATCGTGGCGGCCGCCGGCTTCGACGCCGAGATCGCCCCCAAGGTCGCGGCGGTCCTCCAGACGCTGTGGACCGTCTACCGCAGCGAGGACGCCACGCTCGTCGAGGTGAACCCCCTGGTCCTCACCGAGGACGGCGAGATCGTCGCGCTCGACGGCAAGGTCACGCTCGACGCCAACGCGGACTTCCGGCACCCGGAGCACGCCGAGCTCGAGGACGCCGGCGAGACGGACCCCCTCGAGGCGCGCGCCAAGGAGAAGGACCTCAACTACGTCAAGCTCGACGGCGAGGTCGGCATCATCGGCAACGGCGCCGGGCTCGTGATGAGCACGCTCGACGTCGTCGCGTACGCCGGTGAGGCCCACGGTGGCGTGAAGCCGGCCAACTTCCTCGACATCGGGGGCGGCGCCAGCGCCGAGATCATGGCCGCGGGCCTCGACATCATCCTCACGGACCCGCAGGTCAAGGCCGTGTTCGTCAACGTCTTCGGCGGCATCACGGCGTGCGACGCGGTCGCCAACGGCATCGTCGCCGCCCTCGAGATCCTCGGCGACGAGGCCTCCAAGCCGCTGGTCGTCCGCCTGGACGGCAACAACGTGCTCGAGGGTCGTCGCATCCTCGCCGAGGCCGGTCACCCGCTGGTCACGATCGCGGACACGATGGACGGCGGCGCCGACAAGGCGGCCGAGCTCGCCCACGCCGCGGCCTGAACCCCCTGACGCAGAGAGAAGCAGACACCACCATGGCGATCTTCCTGACCGAGGCATCCAAGGTCATCGTCCAGGGCATGACGGGCTCCGAGGGCCAGAAGCACACGACCCGCATGCTCGCGTCCGGCACGTCCGTCGTCGGCGGGGTGAACCCCCGCAAGGCGGGCACCTCCGTCGCGTTCGGTGACGTGGACGTCCCCGTCTTCGGCTCCGTCTCCGAGGCGATGGACGCCACGGGCGCGGACGTCTCCGTCGTCTTCGTGCCGCCGGCCCACACCAAGGCCGCGGTCGTCGAGGCGATCGAGGCGGGGATCCCGCTCGTCGTCATCATCACCGAGGGCGTCCCCGTGGCGGACACCGCCGAGTTCTTCGCGCTCGCGCTGGAGAAGAACGTGCGGCTCATCGGCCCGAACTGCCCCGGCCTGATCAGCCCCGGGAAGTCCAACGTCGGCATCATCCCGGCGGACATCACCGGCCCCGGCCGCGTCGGCCTGGTGTCGAAGTCCGGCACGCTGACCTACCAGATGATGTACGAGCTGCGGGACTTCGGGTTCTCGACGGCGATCGGCATCGGCGGCGACCCGATCATCGGCACGACGCACATCGACGCCCTCGCGGCGTTCGAGGCGGACCCGGACACCGAGGTCATCGTGATGATCGGTGAGATCGGCGGGGACGCCGAGGAGCGTGCGGCGGCCTACATCGCCGAGCACGTCACCAAGCCCGTCGTCGGCTACGTCGCCGGGTTCACGGCTCCCGAGGGCAAGACGATGGGCCACGCCGGCGCCATCGTCTCCGGCTCGTCGGGTACTGCGCAGGCCAAGAAGGAGGCCCTCGAGGCCGCGGGCGTCAAGGTCGGCAAGACGCCGTCCGAGACGGCCGAGCTCGCCCGCCAGCTGCTCTCCTAGCCCGTCCGCGAGGCGCCGGTCCACGGGGCCGGCGCCTTTCGCGTACCCGGACGCCGACGCGCCGTGCCGGGTTCGCCGCTCGGGCGAGCGCGGCAGCGACCATGGCACGGTGAGCGCCACCGGCCCCCGGACGGGGGGTACCCCCGTCGTCGACCGTCGCCGTCGTCGCACGCTGTCCGACGAGCCGGCGCCGACGTTCGTCACGAGTGCGCTCGACGGCGCCCCGCGCTGGGTCGCGGGCGTGCTGTCCGCGCTGCAGGCCGCGCTCCTGTCGTTCCTCGTCCTGGCGCTGCCGGCGGTCGCGGCCTACGTCGCGACGTCGGCCGACCCGTCGAACAGCGGGGTCGGGTGGTTCCGCTCCGTCGGTGTCGGGTCGGCGCTGTGGCTGCTCGGGCACGGGGTCCCGGCCCACGTCGGTCCCGCCGTGGTGACCCTGGTGCCGCTCGGGGTCACGGTGGTCGCGGTCTTCGTCTGCTATGCCTCGGCGCGCCGGTCTGGCCTGGCCACGTGGTCGGGGTACGCGGCGGGCGTCGCGACGTACACCCTCGTCGCGGTGCTGCTGGCGCTGGTCACCGGGGTCGGGGGCGCGGACCTGGCGAGAGCGGTCGCCGGCGGTGCAGCGGTGTCCGCCACCGGTCTCGGAGCCGGCCTGCTGGCCCGCCCGGAGGCGCCGTCGCTGCGCGTCCTCACCCGGCCTGCCTGGTCCCGCTTCCCGGCGCCGGTGCGCACCGGTGCGGCGGGCGGGGTGCTCGGCGCGGCGGCGCTCGTGCTCGTCGCCGCCCTCGTGACCACGGTGTGGGTCCTGGCGGGCCGCGCGACCATCAGCGACGTCGTGCGTGGCCTCGGGCTCGACGCCGTCGGTGGCGTCGTGCTGGCCGTCGCGGAGCTGGCCTACCTGCCGAACCTGGTGGTGTGGGCGGTCGCGTGGCTGACGGGTGCCGGGTTCGCGGTCGGTGCGGGGACGCACTTCGCGCCCGACGAGGTCATCGGCGGGGCGTTGCCGGCGGTGCCGATGCTCGGCGCGCTCCCACCCTCCGACGTGGTCGGACCGGCGACGAGCCTGGTGCCGCTCGTGCTCGTGGGGGTCGGCGCGCTGGTGGGGCTCTACGTCCACCGGAGGCTCGTGCCGCAGCGCTGGTGGGACACGGCGCTGGCGTGCGTGACGGCCGCGGTCGGCGGTGTCCTCGTCGTCGCGGTCCTCGTCACGCTGGCCAGCGGTGGGATCGGTCCGGACCGGCTGGCGGAGGTCGGTGCGCAGGGAGGTGTCGTCGGGCTGCTGGCCGGCGCCGGGCTGCTTGCGGGGGCGCTGCTCGTGGCGTTGCCCACCGACCCGGTGCTGCGCGCGGAGGTCGTCAGCAGGCTGCGTGCGGTGCTGCGCCGCGACCCGTCCTGACTCAGGACCCGGTGCTGCGTCCGCCCATCGACGGGAGCAGCTCCTCGACGTCCTGCTCGTACTGCGTCTCGCAGGCGCTCCGCGCCCCGATGGTCAGAGCCCCGTCCAGGCACTCCTCCTTGGCCACCTGTGCCGGCCACGTGGCCACCTGGCCGACCAGGAGCAGTGACCACGACAGGGAGACGAACAGTCCGACGGCGAGCAGGGGCGCGAGCCCGCGCGACCGGGCGCGCACGGCGACGACGAGCGCGCGCACACCGACGACGACCGCGGCGAGCGCGAAGGGGAGCGCGGCCGCCTGCCACGGCAGGCGCAGCGTCTCGACGAGCACCGACGCGAGCACGAGCACGGCGAACAACCGGGTGAGGCTCGTCGCACGTGCGGTGCCCTCCGGGTCGGCCGGCGGTCGCTCCGGGGCGACCGGGGCCGGCTGCGGACCGCCGGCAGGGGGCCAGACCGGGGTCGGGTGAGCCGGGGCGTCGTCCTGGGTGCCGGGACGGTGTTCGGGCGGCGCGTACGGGTTGCTCACCCGTGCATTCTCGCCCACGGACGCCGGGCACCGGACGGTCCGTCCGCCGGTAGGGTCGGCGCGTGACGCCCGAGACGCCCCCGCCTCCCGCCCCGACCACTCGCGGGTCCGGACGGCTGGTGGTCCTCGTGTCCGGGACCGGCTCGAACCTGGCGGCCCTGCTGGCCGCCCACGAGGATCCTGCCTACGGTGCGCGGGTGGTGGCCGTGGTCGCGGACCGGGGCGACATCCGGGCGCTCGAGATCGCGCTCGAGGCGGGCGTCCCGACGGCGGTCGTGTCGGTCAAGGACTTCGACGACCGTGCGGCCTGGGACGCGGCGATCGCGGAGACCGTGGCGGTGTTCTCACCGGACCTGGTCGTGCTGGCAGGGTTCATGAAGCTGTTCGGCGCGTCGTTCCTCGCGCGCTTCGGGGGGCGGATCGTCAACACCCACCCGGCGCTCCTGCCGTCGTTCCCCGGCGCGCACGGCGTGCGGGACGCGCTCGCCTACGGCGTCAAGGTGACGGGCTGCACGGTCATGGTGGTCGACGAGGGCGTCGACACCGGGCCGATCCTCGCGCAGGCCACCGTCCCGGTGGAGCCCGACGACGACGAGGCGAGGCTGCACGAGCGCATCAAGGCCGTCGAGCAGCCGTTGCTCGTCGAGTGGGTGGGCCGCATCGCGCGCGGCGGGCTGCGCGTCGAGGGCCGGCACGCGATCGTCGGCTGACGCCCGGCGGGCTCGGCTAGACTCGGCCCCGGTCGTGACTGGCGCAGGTGGGTGCAACCACCGGGGAGCGGCCGCAGTACCCCGCCTCGCACCGCCCGCCTGGGTGCATGGGTCCGCCCTAGCCGACCCTGCCTCACGGAGCCGCCGCCCATGTCATCCCCCGAGAACCAGCGCCCCGTCCGTCGCGCCCTCGTCAGCGTCTACGACAAGACCGGCCTGACGGAGCTGGCGAGCGCCCTGCACGCCGCCGGTGTCGAGATCGTCTCCACCGGCTCGACCGCCGCCACCATCGCCGCCACGGGCGTCCCCGTCACGCGCGTCGAGGAGCTCACCGGCTTCCCGGAGTGCCTCGACGGCCGCGTCAAGACGCTGCACCCGCGGGTGCACGCGGGCGTGCTCGCGGACACGCGTCTCCCTGAGCACCTCGCGCAGCTGGACGAGCTGGGCATCGCGCCGTTCGAGCTGGTCGTCGTCAACCTGTACCCGTTCACCGCGACCGTCGCGTCCGGCGCGGGACCGGACGAGTGCGTCGAGCAGATCGACATCGGCGGTCCGTCGATGGTCCGCGCGGCCGCGAAGAACCACCCGAGCGTCGCGGTCGTCGTGGACCCCGCGCGGTACGCCGAGGTCGTCGCCGCCGTCCAGGCGGGCGGGTTCACGCTCGGCGCGCGTCGCCTGCTCGCGGCGGACGCGTTCGCGCACACCGCCGCGTACGACGCCGCGGTCGCCAGCTGGTTCGCCGCCGACTACGCGCCCGACGACCAGGCCGTGGGCTCCGGCTTCCCGGCGTTCACCGGGACCACGTGGGTGCGCGGCGAGGTGCTGCGCTACGGCGAGAACCCGCACCAGCAGGCGGCGCTCTACCTGACGCCCGACGGTGCCGCGGGACGCGGGCTGGCCGGTGCGCAGCAGCTGCACGGCAAGGCGATGAGCTACAACAACTACGTCGACGCCGACGCCGCCTGGCGCGCCGCGCACGACCACACCGACCCTGCCGTCGCGATCATCAAGCACGCCAACCCGTGCGGCATCGCGGTGGGCACCGACGTGGCCGACGCCCACGCGAAGGCGCACGCCTGCGACCCTGTCTCGGCGTTCGGCGGCGTCATCGCGACCAACCGCACCCTCACGGCCGCGGCGGCCGAGCAGATCGCGCCGGTGTTCACCGAGGTCGTCGTCGCGCCCGGGTTCGAGCCCGAGGCGATCGAGGTCCTGGCGCGCAAGAAGAACATCCGGCTCCTGCAGGTGACGCCCGTGGACGGCGTGCGCACCGAGCGGCGGGCCGTCAGCGGCGGCCTGCTCGTGCAGGAGCTCGACCAGGTGGACGCCGCCGGTGACGACCCGTCGGGCTGGACCCTGGCGGCGGGCGCCGCGGCCGACGACGCCACCCTGGCGGACCTCACGTTCGCCTGGCGGGCCGTGCGCGCCGTGAAGTCGAACGCGATCCTGCTCGCCGACGCCGGAGCCTCGGTGGGGGTCGGGATGGGGCAGGTCAACCGCGTGGACTCGTGCCGGCTCGCGGTCGAGCGGGCCAACGCGGGGGAGACCGAGCGGGCCCGGGGTGCGGTGGCGGCCTCCGACGCGTTCTTCCCGTTCGCCGACGGCGCCCAGGTCCTCATCGACGCCGGCGTGCGCGCGATCGTGCAGCCGGGCGGGTCGGTCCGCGACGAGGAGGTCGTCGCTGCCGCGCAGGCGGCCGGCGTGACGCTGTACCTGACGGGCACCCGGCACTTCGCGCACTGAGCACGGCACGGCACTACACGCGGGACGCCTCCCGCAGGGGCCGCCCCGGGTCGAGCGCGAGCGTGCGGTCGAGCCGGGGCAGCCCCGTCGCGGTGAACAGCCGCCGCGCGGCCCCCACGTCGCGCGGCCGGTCGACCGTGAGGATCGCGCCGACCTCGTCCGAACCCCGCCGGAACCACAGGGCGCCCCAGCCCTCGGCGGCGTCCGGGTCCCCGCGCAGGACCACCTCGTCGTCGACGTGGGGGCTGCCGAACAGGGCCAGCTCGTGGCCCAGCTGCGTCGAGAAGACGTAGGGCGCGACGTCGGTGACCTCGTCCGGGCTGCCGAGCAGGGCCGCGACGAGCGCGGCCGGTCCCCGGAGCGCGCCGTCCCAGTGGCCGCCGGGCACCCAGCCGTGCCGCGGGGAGCGGCGCAGCGCGACGTCGCCCACGGCCCGGACGCTGTGCGGCGCACCCACGACCCGGTGGTGCTCGTCGACGCGCAGCGAGCCGTCCGCCTCCCGGGGGAGGGCTCCGGCCAGCCAGTCGGTGGTCGGGCGCGCGCCCACCGCCGCGAGCACGACGTCGGCCGCGACCAGCTTGCCGTCCGCGAGGCCCACCCCGTTGGTGCCGACCTCGACGACGTGCTCGCCGGTCAGCAGCCGGACGCCCGCGGCGGCGTACCAGGGCGCGGTCAGCTCCCCGACGGTCGGACCGAGCGCCGCGGCGAGCGGGGCACCGTTCGCCTCGACCACCACGACGTCGACCCCCGCAGCGGCGGCGACGCCCGCCACCTCCGCGCCGATCCACCCCGCACCGATCACGACGAGCCGGGCGCCCGGCACGAGCGCCGCGCGGAGGCGCTCCGCGTCGGCGGCGGTGTGCAGGGTCAGGGCGGCCTCCCAGCCCGGAGGGCGGACCGCGTGCGCACCGCTGGCCACGACGAGGGCGTCGGCGGTCCGGGTGCCGTCGTCGGTGAGCACCTGCGGCCGTGCCCCGGACAGCGACAGGCTGCGCGCCGGGGAGCCCAGGTGGACCTCGTCCGCGAGGCTGAGCAGGTCGGCCCCCAGCTCGTCGGCGAGCCACGTCGGGTGCAGCCGGTCCAGGAGGTGCTTCGACAGCGGTGGGCGGTCGTACGGAGCGACACCCTCGGCACCGAGGACGACGACCCGCCCGTCGTACCCTCGTTCCCGCAGCGCCGCGACCGTCTGCGTCGCCGCGAGACCTGCACCGACGACGAGCACCTCACCGGGTGGTCGGATGTCCAGGGGGTCGTCGTGGGTCCGGTCGGTCACCCGGCAACGGTAGTCTCCCGTCGGGAGGCACGAGCGAGATGGTGAAGGAGCGCATGAGCGGGGCAGCCGGAGTTCGCCGCGCCGCTGGCGCTCACCCGCACACCGTCGACCCCGTCCGCCAGGAGCCCCCGGTGCCCGACCGGCCGACTCCCGGCCAGCCTCCCTCGACCGGTCCGATCCCCGTCGAGCAGGCGCCCCTGGACCCGCGGGCCATCGCACGGGCGTCGCTCGACGCCGCGCGCAACGTGTCCTTGTGGTGGACCAGCTCCGGGATCGTCGTCGCCACCGTCGTCGCGCTCGTCGTCGGCACCCGCGCCGGTGCGTTCGTCCTCGCGGGCGTCGTGCTGGTCTGCGCCGTGGTGCGCGCCGTGCTGCCGTCGGCGGGTCCCGTCGCGATCACCGTGCGCGCCAAGGCGCTCGACGTCGCCGTGCTCGTCCTGCTGGGGGCGGGCCTGGCGGTGCTCGCGCAGATCCTGCCCCGCTGACACGCACGGACGCCCGGGACCACGAAGGTCCCGGGCGTCCGGGTCGTGCGTGTCGGGAGGGCGTCAGCGCTCCGTGACCACCAGGACGTCGTCCGTCGTGACGTACGCGTCGTCCTCCTCGAGCAGGTTGTCCTCGACCGGCTCCGCGGCGAACGCGCGGTAGATCAGGCCGGCCAGGGCCGCGCCGACGAGCGGGGCCACCCAGAACAGCCAGAGCTGGCTGAGGGCCCAGCTGTCGGAGAAGATCGCCGCCGCCGACGAGCGCGCCGGGTTGAGCGAGGCGTTCGTGACGGGCATCGCCACGAAGATGAGCACCGCGAGCGACAGGCCGATCGCGAACGGCGCCTGGACGTTCGCGGACCGGCGGTCCGTCGCGCCGAGGATGATGCCGACGAACACCGCGGTGACGACGATCTCGACGAGCAGCCCGACGACGAGGGAGAACTCGACCGCGCCCGTGGAGGCGGTGGCCAGCGGCGAGTGCTCGCCGTAGCCGTTGGCCAGGTTGCTGAAGAAGTTGCGCGCCGTGGTGCCCTCGGTCTGGGTGATCAGGGAGGGCAGGGTCTTCGGGATCGTGATGAACAGGATCGCCGCGGCGAGGATGCCGCCGACGAGCTGCGCCAGCCAGTACGGCAGGACGTCCTTCCATGCGGTCCGGCCACCGATGGCCGCACCGAGCGTGACGGCCGGGTTGAAGTGCCCGCCCGAGACGTGGCCGACGGCGATGATCGCGGCGAGGACCGCGATGCCGAAGCCGAGGCCGACCGCGAGCGTGCCGACGCGGCTGATGTCGGCGTAGAGCGCGATGCCCAGACCGACGAGAACGAGCGCGAACGTGCCGAAGGACTCCGCGCCGAGGCGGGCGACCAGGCTCGGGCCGGTTACGACCACCGTTCCGGCGGGGACGACGTAGGCGTCGAGCTCCTCGACGACGACGTCCTCGTCGGTGTCGGGCTCGGCTGCCGGCTCGACGACGGGCGCGGTGGCGTCCGCGTCGGCCGCGGCGGTCGTCTCCTCGGGGGTGGGCGAGCCGGCAGCGGTGGCCTCGTCGGGCTCCGGGGAGCCTGCGGCCTTGTCGGGGTTGTCCTGTGACATGTCGATCCTGTCGTCAGTATTCGTCGGTGGAAGGGCGGTGCGCGCGGAGCGTGCCACGTCCGGCTGTTCGGTCGTGACGGACGCGATCGGTCGGCGTCGCGCCCCAGGCGGGTGCCAGCATGCCAGTCCTGGTGGCTGCGGTCACGGTGGACGCCGAAGGGCGGACTCACGCAGATCTCTCGACGTCGAGTAATCTTGTCCCCGGACCCGCGCCGGCAGACGTTCCCTCGTGCCGTGCCCCCTTCCGTCCCCAGCACAGGAGATCCCCGCATGGCGAAGATCAAGGTTGTCGGCCCGGTCGTCGAGCTCGACGGCGACGAGATGACGCGCATCATCTGGCAGTTCATCAAGGACCGCCTGATCCACCCGTACCTCGACATCGACCTGCGCTACTACGACCTGTCGATCCAGCACCGCGACGCCACCGACGACCAGGTGACGATCGACGCCGCGAACGCCATCAAGGAGCACGGCGTCGGCGTGAAGTGCGCGACGATCACGCCCGACGAGGCGCGCGTCGAGGAGTTCGGCCTGAAGAAGATGTGGGTCTCGCCCAACGGCACGATCCGCAACATCCTCGGCGGCGTCGTCTTCCGTGAGCCGATCATCATCAGCAACATCCCGCGCCTGGTGCCGGGCTGGAACAAGCCGATCATCATCGGCCGTCACGCCCACGGCGACCAGTACAAGGCGACCAACTTCAAGGTCCCCGGCGCCGGCACGCTCACGCTGACGTACACGCCCGAGGACGGCTCGGAGCCGATCCACCAGACCGTCGTGACGTACCCCGAGGGCGGCGGCGTGGCGATGGGCATGTACAACTTCAACGACTCGATCCGCGACTTCGCGCGCGCGTCGTTCGCCTACGGCCTGCAGCGCGGCTACCCGGTGTACCTGTCGACGAAGAACACGATCCTCAAGGCCTACGACGGCGCGTTCAAGGACATCTTCCAGGAGGTCTTCGACGCCGAGTACGCCGCGGACTTCGCCGCCGCCGGCCTCACGTACGAGCACCGCCTCATCGACGACATGGTCGCCGCGGCCATGAAGTGGGAGGGCGGCTACGTCTGGGCCTGCAAGAACTACGACGGCGACGTGCAGTCCGACACCGTGGCCCAGGGCTTCGGCTCGCTCGGCCTCATGACGTCCGTGCTGATGACGCCCGACGGCAAGACCGTCGAGGCCGAGGCCGCGCACGGCACCGTCACACGTCACTACCGCCAGCACCAGGCCGGCAAGCCGACGTCGACCAACCCGATCGCGTCGATCTTCGCCTGGACCGGCGGCCTCAAGCACCGCGGCAAGCTGGACGGCACCCCCGAGGTGACGCAGTTCGCCGAGACGCTCGAGCAGGTCGTCATCGAGACGGTCGAGTCCGGCGCCATGACCAAGGACCTCGCATCGCTGGTCGGCCCGGAGCAGGCGTGGCAGACCACCGAGGAGTTCCTCGCGACGCTCGACGCCAACCTGGCGGCGAAGCTCGCCTGACCTTGCGGAACACGACGGCGTCCACCCGGCTGGGTGGGCGCCGTCGGTCGTCTGCGGGGTAGCGTGAGGGCGCCGTCGTCGCCGATCGAAGGAGCCCGTTCCGTGGCCAGCTCGCCCGTCACCGTCACCGTCACCGGAGCTGCCGGGCAGATCGGCTACGCGCTGCTCTTCCGCATCGCGTCGGGCCAGCTGCTCGGCCCCGACACCCCCGTGCGCCTCCGCCTCCTGGAGATCCCGCAGGCCGTCAAGGCCGCGGAGGGCACGGCGATGGAGCTCGACGACTGCGCGTTCACCACGCTGGACAGCGTCGAGATCTACGACGACGCGACAGCCGCGTTCGACGGCGTCAACGTCGCGCTCCTCGTCGGAGCGCGGCCCCGCACGGCGGGCATGGAGCGCGGCGACCTCCTCTCCGCCAACGGCGGCATCTTCAAGCCGCAGGGCGCGGCCATCAACGCGGGCGCCGCGGACGACGTCCGGGTCCTCGTGGTCGGCAACCCCGCGAACACCAACGCGTTCATCGCCGCGTCGCACGCTCCGGACGTGCCGCGTGAGCGCTTCACGGCGATGACCCGCCTGGACCACAACCGCGCGGTCTCGCAGCTCGCGACGAAGACCGGCGCGAAGGTCGGCGACATCGCGAAGCTGACCATCTGGGGCAACCACTCCGCGACGCAGTATCCCGACCTGTCGCACGCCACGGTCGGCGGGCGGCCCGCGCTCGAGGTCGTCGGCGACGACACGTGGGTGCGCGACACGTTCATCCCGACCGTGGCCAAGCGCGGCGCGGCGATCATCGAGGCGCGCGGGGCGTCGTCGGCGGCGTCGGCGGCCAACGCGGCCATCGACCACGTGCACACGTGGGTGCACGGCACTCCGGCGGGCGACTGGACGTCGGCCGGCATCGTGTCGGACGGCTCCTACGGCGTCCCCGAGGGGCTCATCTCGTCGTTCCCCGTGACGTCGGTCGACGGCCGCTGGCAGATCGTCCCCGACCTGTCCGTCGACGAGTTCTCGCGGTCCCGGATCGACGCGTCCGTCGCGGAGCTCGTCGAGGAGCGCGACGCCGTGCAGGCGCTGGGCCTGCTCTGACCTTGTGGGCCGAGGAGGTCCGGGTCCCGCGTCCGGGCACGAGCGGCGCGGCGTTCCTCGGCTGGGCGCTGCTCGGTGCCGGTGTCGGTGCGGGCCTGGGGCTCGGGATCCCCGGCGGGCTGTTCGTCGCGCTGGCGCTGGTGCTCGTCGGCGGCCTGCTCGTCGTGCGGCAGGGTCTGCGTCCCGCGCAGCTCGGTGTCGTGACGGGTCTGGCCGCTCTCCCGTTCGCGCTCGCGTGGCTGAACCGGCGCGGTCCGGGGCCGTTCTGCAGCGGCGGGGTCACCGGTGCGTCCGCATGCGTCGTGCAGTCGAACCCGTGGCCGTACGTGCTCGTCGGCGTGGCCCTGGTGGTCGTGGGGGTCGTGCTCTTCGTCCGCACTCGCAGGGTCTGAGGCGGGGCGCAGCGCGTCCCTGGGTCCGCCGCGCAGCATGGGTTCGGCGGCGTCGACGAGGACGTCCGGGTCTCGCTCGCGGTGCGCGTCGACACGGGGGCCGTCCCGACCGGGGGAGGTCAGCCGGGCGGGTGGGGCTGAGCGCGGCGGACGACCGAGCGGACCACGTCGACCAGCGCCTCCGGTGCGTCGTGCTGGACGAAGTGCCCGGTGCCGGGAAGCACCCGCACCTCGACGCCGAGCAGGTCGTGCAGAGCCCAGGCCGCGCGGTGGCGCGCGGGAGGTGAGAGCTCACCCACGGTCACGACCACCGGCCCCTGCCCGGGGTGCGGCGCGGCGGGCTCGAAGCGGCGGAACATCGCGAGGTCGCGCGCGACCGCGTCCGGGTCGGCGGGCGCCATGGCCGGCGTCCACGACGGCCCGTAGAGCGCGGCACCGAAGCCGGGGACGCCCCCGGAGGCGAACCCGGCGACGACGTGGTCGAGCAGGCCGGGGACCAAGGACCCGACGGCCGGCTCGTGCAGGACCGCCGCGGCCAGGGGGCGGTCCGTCGCGGCGAGCGCCAGACCGAGGGTCGCGCCACCGGAGACGCCCACGACGACCGCGCCGTCCGCGTCGTCGGCCAGCGCGGCGAGCTCGGTGCCGAGGGTGCCGCTGCTCGCGCGGTCGGGGGTGACGAGGTCGAGGTCGTCCTCGCGCAGGAGACCGCGGACCCGGTCCCACACGCGGGACGTCGTCGCTGCTCCGTGCACGAGGAGCACGCGGGTGGTCGCCATGGCGTGAGCGTAGGCGGCGTCCCAGGTCAGACACGCAAGCGTTACCTATGTCTCGAATGTCCGAAACATCGCGCTCCTAGCCTCCCGTCATGGATACGCGAGCGGATACGGCTCTGGATACGCAGCGGCCACGCGCATGACCACCGACGCCGTCGCCCGTGCCCGCGGTCGGGTGGGCAAGCCCGCCGCGCTCCTCGAGGTGCGCAGCCTGTCCAAGCGCTTCGGCGAGGTGCAGGCCAACTGGGACGTGGACCTCACCGTCCTGCCCGGCACCGTGCACGGCCTGATCGGGGAGAACGGGGCCGGCAAGAGCACGTTGCTCAAGATGATCTACGGCGTCTACACGCCCGACGAGGGACGCATGTTCGTCGACGGCGCCCCGGTGTCGCCAGGCAGCCCCGCCGACGCACGCGCGCTCGGCATCGGCATGGTGTTCCAGGACCTGCGACTGGTACCCGCACTCACGGTCGCCGAGAACATCGCCCTCGCGCTCCCCGACGGGCCGACGCTGCGCCTCGCGCGCCTGGCTGCGCGGATCACCGAGGCGTCGGAGGCGTACGGGCTCGCCGTCGACCCGTCCGCGCAGGTCCGCCACCTGTCCATCGGCGAGCGGCAGCGGGCGGAGATCCTCAAGGTCCTCATGACCGGTGCGCGGCTGGTCATCCTCGACGAGCCCACGAGCGTGCTGGCGCCGCAGGAGGTCGAGGCGCTGTTCGGCGTCGTCGCGCAGCTGCGCGACCGGGGCCTGGGCGTGGTGCTGGTGACGCACAAGCTGGGCGAGGTCCGCGCGATCGCCGACCAGGTCACGGTGCTCCGCGGCGGGCAGGTGATCCTCAACGCCGAGGATCCCGGGAACTTCTCCGACGCCGAGCTGGTCGAGGCGATGGTCGGCCGGCGGGTGCCGCCGCTCGCGGTGGAGCGCGTCGCGGTGCCGCCGCGCGAGCGTGCCGTGCTGGAGCTGCGGGGCGCCACGGCGCTCGGCGACCGCGGGCACGTCGCGCTCAAGGGGGTCGACCTCGACGTGCACCCGGGCGAGCTGGTGGGCGTCGCCGGGGTCGCCGGGAGCGGGCAGAAGGAGCTGTGCGAGGTCGCGCTCGGGCTGCGGCCGGTGACCTCGGGTTCGGTCCGGGTGGACGACACCGGCGGCGGCGCGGTCGCGGTGCCGGAGGACCCCGTCGCCGACTCGGTGGTGCCCGGGCTGACCGTGCTGGAGCACATGGTGCTCGACGGGCGGGCGGTGCCGCGGCGTGGGCTCGGGATCGACTGGCCGGCCGTGGGTGCCCGGACGGCGGTGCTCGACGAGCGCGTCGGGCTGCACATGGCGCCCACCAAGCGGACGCTCTCGTCGCTGTCGGGCGGCAACATCCAGCGCGTCGTGCTCACGCGGGAGCTGGGTCAGGACGCGTCGCTCGTCGTCGCCGCCTACCCGAGCCGCGGGCTGGACGTCGCGAACACCCGGCGCACGCAGGAGCTGCTGCTCCAGCACCGGGCGCGCGGCGCGGGCGTGCTCATGGTCTCGGAGGACCTCGACGAGCTCATCGCGGTGGCCGACCGGATCGCCGTCATGCACGACGGGCACCTGGTCGGGGTCGTCGACACCGCCGGTGCCGACCGGATGTCCATCGGACGACTGATGCTCGGAGGCGTGGCATGAGCCAGGACGTGACGAAGGAGGCACCCGCGCTGCCCGCTCCCGCGCCACCGGTCGAGCGCTCGCGCCGGCTGCTGACCAGGGGTACCGCACTCCTGCGCTGGCTCGGTGCGCTCATCGCTGGGCTCGTGGTGTTCGGGGCGTTCGTGCTGGCCAACGGCGCCGACCCGTTCGCGGTCTACGCCGACATCTGGACGTCCACCCTCACACAGCCGGGGCAGTTCCAGCAGATCGTGCTGCGGGCCGCACCCATCGCGCTGGCCGGGCTGGCCGTCGTCGTCCCCGCGCGTGCCGGCCTGGTGAACGTCGGCGGTGAGGGGCAGCTCATCATCGGCGCTGTCGCGGCGGCCGGTGTCGCGCTCTGGCTCACCCCGGTCGCGTCACCGTGGCTGGTGATGCTGCTCATGGTCGTGGCCGCGGTGGTGGCGGGCGCTGCCTGGGCGGGGATCGCCGCGGCGATGCGGCTCGTCGTCAAGGTGAACGAGGCCGTCACCACGCTGCTGCTCAACTACGTCGCCCTGTACTCGATGCTCTTCCTCATCCTCGGCCCCTGGAAGGACCCGGCGGCCCTCGGGCAGTCCACGAGCGTGGAGCTGCACGACGCGATGAAGCTCCCGGTGTTCGCCGGGACCGCGATCCACGTCGGGGTGGTGCTCGCGGTGGTCGCGGCCGGAGCCGTGTGGTTCGCGCTGACGCGGACCACGTGGGGCTTCCGGCTCTCCGTGGTGGGCGGCAACGCGGAGGCGGCCCGCCGGGCCGGCCTGCCGGTCGTCACGCTGCTGCTCACCGCACTGCTCATCGGTGGCGCGCTGGCCGGGCTGGCGGGCTTCATCCAGCTCGCCGGGATGGAGTACAAGCTGCGGCCGACCTTCGGCCTGACCATCGGCTACGTCGCGTTCCTGGCCAGCTGGCTGTCGCGGCACAAGCCCCTGCCGCTGCTGGTCGCGTCGCTGGTGCTCGCGGCGATCGCGGTGTCCGGCAACAGCCTCCAGATCGGCTCGGGCCTGCCGGCCGCGAGCGTCAACATCCTCATGGGCCTGGTGCTGCTGGCCGTCCTCGGCTGGACCAGCCCGCGGAAGGTGCGCTCGTGATCATCGACATCCTGGCCGGGGCGGTCCGCGGCGGCACGTCCATCATGTACGCGGGCCTGGGGGAGACGATCTCCGAGCGCGGCGGCGTCATCAACCTCGGCACCGAGGGAGCGATGCTCCTCGGAGCCCTCGGCGGGTACGCGGTGACGGCCGAGACGGGCAACCCGTGGCTCGGCGTCCTGGGCGGCGCGCTGGCCGGTGCGCTGCTGAGCCTGACGCACGCGGTCCTCGTGGTGAGCCGGCGCGCCAACCAGTTCGCCAGCGGCCTCACGCTCTACTTCCTCGCGCTCGGCGTGACGGCGCTGTTCGGCGTCGGCTACGTGAGCCGGCAGATCAACGCGTTCACCCCGGTGCCGGTGCCGGGGCTGAGCGAGATCCCGGGCCTCGGCCCGATCCTGTTCGACCACGACCCGCTGGTGTACCTCGCGTACGTCGCGGCGCCCGTCATCTGGTGGGTGCTGTTCCGCACCCGCGTCGGCCTGCTGGTCCGCACGGCCGGGGAGCGCACAGAGGCGCTCGAGGTGCACGGGTACTCGGTGAAGGCCGTCCGCTACTGCGCGACCGTCGCGGGCGGTGCGCTGGCCGGCATCGGTGGCGCGCACATCTCCATCGCGTACGCCAACAGCTGGTTCGAGAACATGATCGCCGGTCGAGGGTTCATCGCGGTGGCCCTCGTGATCTTCGCGATGTGGAACCCGATCCGGATCATGGCCGGCGCGTACCTGTTCGGTGCCGCCCTGTCGCTGGCGTCCGTGCTGCAGACCTCGGGCATCGCCGTGAACCAGTTCGCGCTGAACGCCGTGCCGTTCGTGCTCACCCTCGTGGTCCTGGCCGTGCTGGGCCGGCGCACGATGCTCGCCGCCCCGGACGAGCTGCTCAAGGTGTTCGACAACAGCCGCACCACCTGACGGTCCCCGCCCCCTTGAACGGAAGGTCCACCATGCGCATCTCCCGAACTGCACGCGTGTGTCTCGTCGCGGCGGTGGTCGCGGTCCTCGCCGCGTGCAGCCCCGCCGTCAGCGCCCCGGAGGGCGACGGCTCCGCGCCCGCCGGTGACTCGGCACCCGGAGCCGGTGCCACGACCGTCGGCGTCATCGCCGTCGGACCGAAGGACGACTTCGGCTACAACCAGGCGGTCTTCCAGGGCGTCGAGGCGCTGCGCGAACAGTTCCCCGACCTGGACGTCCTCGAGGCGTACAACATCCCCGAGGACGACACCGCCGCCACGACGATGGAGAGCATGGTCGCGCAGGGGGCGACGATCATCTTCGCCACCAGCTACGGGCACCTGGACGCCGCCAAGCAGGTGGCCGAGGCGCACCCCGAGGTGGTCGTCGTCCACCAGGGCGGGCTGCTCGACCCCGTGCC
Source organism: Cellulomonas terrae (assembly GCF_007990265.1). Classification (GTDB taxonomy): domain Bacteria; phylum Actinomycetota; class Actinomycetes; order Actinomycetales; family Cellulomonadaceae; genus Cellulomonas; species Cellulomonas terrae. Next base: position 104,244 of record NZ_BJWH01000001.1, on the reverse strand, counting down.
CGCCAACATGGGCACGTACTTCGGCAGCGTGTTCGAGCCGGTGTACCTGGCGGGCATCGCCGCGGGCGCCGCGACCCAGACGGGCAAGCTCGGGTACGTCTACGCCATCCCGATCCCGCAGACGCTCGCCAACATCAACGCGTTCACGCTCGGTGCCCAGTCGGTGCGGCCCGACGTCGACGTCACCGCGGTGTCGACGACCAGCTGGTGCGACCCGGCCACGCAGGCCGACCGGGTGGCGTCGCTGCTCAGCTCCGGGGTCGACGTGATGACGCAGCACCAGGACTGCACGAAGACGATCATCGAGGCGACCGAGGCCGCGGGCGCGTTCACCGTCGGGTACCACGCCGACGCGTCGTCGCTGGCGCCCGAGGGATGGCTCACGGGGTCGGAGTGGGACTGGGGTCCGCTGTACACGGACATCGTGCAGACGGCGATCGACGGCGACTTCACGGGCAGCGAGTACAACGCCAACTACCGCGCGAACATGGCCAGCGGCGCCAACCCGTTCGTCGCCTCGGCCTTCGGGTCCAGCGTGACCGAGGAGACCAAGGCGCTCATCGCCGCCGCGGCCGCGGACCTCGAGGCGGGTGGCAGCCCCTTCGCCGGGCCGGTCACCGCGCAGGACGGGACCGTCACGGTTCCCGAGGGTGAGACCCCGCCGATCGAGACCATCGAGCAGATGGACTACTTCGTGCAGGGCGTGACAGGCACAGTCTCCTGATCCCGGCGGGGGCCGGTGCGCCGGCCCCCGCCTCCACCTGGAGGGGCACCATGCACGTCACCGGCACCACGCCGTACCCCTGGCCGTACGACGGCGACCTCGCCGGGAGCGGCACCGCACTGCTCGTCGTCCTGCCCAGCGGCGTCGAGCCGCCGGAGGCCACCGAGCCGCTCGCCGCCGCGGTGCGCGCCGCGGGCGGCACGGTCGTCGTCGTGCGCACGACGGCCCCTGCCCCCGGCGCCCTGCGCCCACCCGGCATCCCGTCGGAGGCCGCGGCCGGCGTCGCGGACCTCGACCTGACCGCCGGCGGTGTCGACGGGTTCTACGCCAGCGACCTCGACCTCGTGCTCCGCACCGGCAGGATCCGCCGCCTGCTGCTCGCGGGTGTGGGTCTGGAGACCTGCGTGCACTCCACGATGCGCGACGCCAACGACCGCGGCTACGAGTGCCTCCTGGTCCTCGACGCGTGCGTCCCGATCGACCCCGACCTGGTGACCGCGTCGGTGTCGAGCATCGAGATGTCGGGCGGCATCTTCGGCGCCGTCGGCACCAGCGCCGACGTCATCGCCGCCCTGACCACCGTCCCCGAGCCTCTGGGAGCCCTGCGATGACCGAGCAGCTGACCACCACCACCACCACCACCTTCGGTCCCGTCGAGGCCGACCCCTACGCCTGGCCGTACGACGGCACGTTCTCCGCGGCCACCACCGCCGTGCTGAACATCGACTGGCAGCGCGACTTCTGCGGCCCCGGCGGCTACGTCGACGCGATGGGCTACGACCTGGCGCTCACCCGCGCGGGCCTGGCCCCGACGGCGGCGATGCTCGCGGTCGCCCGTGAGCTCGGGTTCCACATCCTGCACACGCGCGAGGGCCACCGCCCGGACCTGTCGGACCTGCCGGCGAACAAGCTGTGGCGCTCGCGGCGGATCGACGCGGGCATCGGGGATCTCGGCCCGTGCGGTCGCATCCTCACGCGCGGGGAGCCCGGGTGGGAGATCGTCCCCGAGGTCGCGCCGCTGCCGGGCGAGCTGGTCATCGACAAGCCCGGCAAGGGCTCGTTCTACGCCACCGACCTGGACCTGATCCTGCGCAGCCGGGGGATCACGCACATCATCCTCACCGGCATCACGACCGACGTCTGCGTGCACACCACCATGCGTGACGCCAACGACCGCGGGTACGAGTGCCTGCTGCTGTCGGACTGCACGGGTGCCACGGACTACGGCAACTACCTGGCGGCGCTGAAGATGGTGACGATGCAGGGCGGGGTGTTCGGCGCGGTCGCGGACTCGGCGGCCCTCCTGGCGTCGCTGGCGAACCCGGTCGCCACCTGACCCGCGCGCCGGCGACGTCCTGCCTGGTGGGACGACGCTTCCGCCGGTGGGGGCCGCGACCATGCCCTGAGTGACGACGGCTGGACCCGACGCGGCACCGACGGCTCGGTCGCCACGGCGGAGCGTGTCCGATCCCTCCTGCTCTCAGCAATTCGCCCGTATCGCTTGCTGCAAGTTGCTGCAAGCGGATACGGTCGGCGACACCTGCCCCGCACATCGACGTGCGGGGAGACGAAGGAGTCGCCATGTCGCCCGCCGACGCCCCCGTCCGTCCCCTCTCCCGAGCGCTCGCTGCGCTGACCGCCGTCGCGGTCGCCGGCGTCGGGCTCGTGGCCGTCGTCGCATCGCCGTCCGTCGCCGCCGACCGCACGGTCGCGCTGGTCGGCTCGCTGCAGAGCGAGCTCGGCTGCGCCGACGACTGGCAGCCCGCGTGCGCCGAGACCGAGCTCGCCCCGACCGGCACGGCAGGCGTGTACGCCGCCGACTTCACGGTCCCGGCAGGCAGCTACGAGTACAAGGTCGCCATCGACGACAGCTGGGACGAGGCCTACGGGAAGGACGGCGGGGACGCGAACATCCCGCTCGTCGTCGCGGGCCCCTCCAGCCTGCGGTTCACGTACGACGACACCACGCACCGCATCGCGCTGACCCCGCTCGAGCTGGGCGGCGAGTACACCCCGGCGGACGACGCCCTCGTCGCGGACCCGGTGCGTGACCCGGGCGCGGACGAGCAGTTCTACTTCGTCATGACCGACCGGTTCGCGGACGGCGACGACACCAACGACACCGGCGGGCTCACGGGCGACCGGCTGGTCACGGGCTTCGACCCCACGAACAAGGGCTTCTACGAGGGCGGCGACCTGGCCGGCCTGCACGAGAAGCTCGACTACATCGAGGGCCTCGGGACGACGGCGATCTGGCTGACCCCGTCGTTCAAGAACCGGCCCGTGCAGGGCTCGGGCGCGAACGCGTCGGCCGGGTACCACGGGTACTGGGTCACCGACTTCACGCAGATCGACCCGCACCTGGGCACCAACGCGGAGCTGGAGGCGCTGATCGCCGACGCCCACGCGCGCGGCATCGACGTCTACTTCGACATCATCACGAACCACACGGCCGACGTCATCGACTACGCCGAGGGCCAGTACTCGTACGTCGACAAGGCGACGCGGCCGTACAAGGACTCCGCCGGCGCGCCGTTCGACCCGGACACCTACGCGGGCACGGACACCTTCCCGACGCTGGACCCGGCGACGTCCTTCCCGTACACCCCGGTCATCGACCCCGCGGACGCGGACGTCAAGGTCCCCGCCTGGCTGAACGACCCGACGCTCTACCACAACCGCGGCAACTCGACGTGGTCGGGGGAGTCGGTGACCTACGGCGACTTCGACGGTCTCGACGACCTGATGACCGAGCACCCGAGCGTGGTCGACGGGTTCGTGGACGTGTACAACCAGTGGGTCGACCTGGGCGTCGACGGCTTCCGCATCGACACCGCCAAGCACGTCAACTTCGAGTTCTGGGAGAAGTTCACGACGGGCGTCCGCGACCACGCGGCGGCGATCGGCAACGACGACTTCTTCATGTTCGGCGAGGTCTACGACGCCGACCCGGTCAAGCTCGCGCCGTACCTGCGCGACAGCGACATGAACGCGGTCCTCGACTTCACGTTCCAGTCGGCGGCCAGCAACTACGCCAAGGGCTTCACGGCGGGCGGGCTCACGTCGCTGTACGCGGGCGACGACCGGTACACGACACCGACGACGAACGCGCAGGCCCTGCCCACGTTCCTCGGCAACCACGACATGGGACGCATCGGGTACTTCGTCAAGGACGCGGGCAACCCGGAGCAGCGCTCGGAGCTCGCGCACTCGCTGATGTACCTCACGCGCGGCCAGCCCGTCGTCTACTACGGCGACGAGCAGGGCTTCGCCGGCACGGGTGGCGACAAGGACGCCCGCCAGTCGCTGTTCGCGACGCAGGTGGACGAGTACGCGAACCAGAACCTCCTCGACGGCACCCTCGCGGGCTCCGTCGACCGGTACGACACGGACTCCGCCCTGTACGAGCACATCGCCGAGCTGGCCGCGCTCCGCAGCGCGCACCCGGCGCTGCGCACGGGTGCTCAGATCGAGCGGTACGCCGACGGCCCGGTCTACGCGTTCAGCCGCGTCGACACGCAGGAGAAGGTCGAGCACCTCGTCGCGACGAACAACGGCACCGCCCCGGCGACCGTCACGATCGACACCCTGACGCCGGGCGCGACGTTCGCGCCGCTGTACGGGACGTCGACGACCGTGACGGCGGGCGCGGACGGGACCGTCTCCGTGACGATCCCTGCCCTGAGCGCGATCGTGCTGAAGGCGGGCGCCACCGTCGGCGCACCGGCCACCGCCGGCGACCTGACCCTGACCGCACCGGCCCCCGGCGCCGGCCTGACGGGCGACGTCGCGGTGACCGCGGACGTGGCCGACGACGTGTGGAGCCAGACGTCGTTCGCCTACCGGGTGCTCGGCGACGACGACTGGACACCGCTCGGGACCGCGGAGACGACGTCGCCGCGCGTGTTCCACACGATCGCGGACCTGCCCGACGGTGCTGTCGTCGAGTACCGCGCGGTCACCGTCGACGCCGCGGGCCAGAAGTCCGCCGCGTCCACGTTCGGCGGCGTCGGGGGAGCGATCAACGGTGTGGTCGACCCCGGCCCAGACCCGGGTGAGGACCTCTTCGTCACCGTCCCCGGCAGCCACAACGCCGCGATGGGCTGCCCGGGCGACTGGCAGCCGGACTGCGAGGAGGCCCAGCTGACCAAGCGCGACGACGGCGTCTACGCGGGCACGTTCACGATCCCCGCCGGCAGCTACGAGTACAAGGTCGCCGTCGGCGGCTCGTGGGACGAGAACTACGGTGCGGGCGGCGCACCCGGTGGCGCGAACGTCGCGTACACCGTCGCGACGACCGGTCCGGTGACGTTCTACTACGACGCATCGACGCACTACTTCACGTCGACCGCGCAGGGTCCGATCCTCACGGTCCCGGGATCGCACAACAGCGAGGTCGGGTGTGCCGGTGACTGGGCGCCCGAGTGCATGGCGACGTGGCTGCAGGACCTCGACGGGGACGGCACCTACACGTTCACGACCGACGCGCTGCCCGAGGGCGCGTACGAGGCCAAGGTGGCGCACAACCTCAGCTGGGACGAGAACTACGGCGCGGGCGGTGTGCCCGGCGGTGCGAACATCCCGTTCAGCGCACCGGGCGGCAAGCCGGTGACGTTCTCCTACGTCCTGGCCACGCACGTCCTGACCGTCGAGGTGACCGACCCGCCGCTGCCCGGCACGGGGGAGGCGCGCGCGCACTGGATCGACGCGCGGACCATCGCGTGGCCGGCCGCCTGGGCGCCGACCCCGGCGACCAGCACCTTCACGCTGCACGGTTCGCCGACCGGTGGGCTGTCCGTGGGTGACCTCGGCGACGGTGACCCCGTGGCGCTCTCGTACGACGCCGCCGGGCTCACCGAGGCGCAGCTCGACCGGTTCCCGGCGCTCGCGGGCTACGTCGCCCTGCGCGTGCCCGACGGCACACCCGTCGCGGAGCTCCTGCGGGGTGCGCTCCTGGTCACCCAGGCCGCGGCCGACGGGACCTACCAGGCCGCGACCGGGGTCCAGATCCCGGGCGTGCTGGACGACGTGTACGCCGCCAAGGCCGTCAAGCGCACGCTCGGCGCGACCTGGACGAAGGGTGTCCCGTCGCTGGCCCTCTGGGCGCCGACCGCCCAGAAGGTCGACCTGCTCGTCGCCGACCAGCGCGTGGCAGCGAAGCGGCAGTCCGACGGCTCCTGGACGGTGGACGGGAAGAAGTCGTGGAAGGGCGCCGAGTACCTCTGGGAGGTCACGGTGTACGCGCCGACGACCGACCAGGTCGAGGTCAACCGGGTCACGGACCCGTACTCGGTGGCGCTCACGCTGAACTCCACGCACTCGGTGCTCGTGGACCTCGCCGACAAGGCGTTCCGCCCGCGCGGGTGGGAGAAGGCGAAGCAGCCGGTCGTGCGGCCCGTGGACCAGACGATCTACGAGCTGCACGTGCGGGACTTCTCGATCAACGACCTCACGGTTCCGGCCGCCGAGCGCGGCACGTACCTCGCGTTCGCCCGCGACGGCGACGGTCGCGCGCACCTGCGGGACCTCGAGAAGGCGGGCCTGACCACGGTCCACCTGCTGCCGACGTTCGACATCGCCTCGATCCAGGAGGACAAGGCGCTGCAGGAGACCCCGGACTGCGACCTCGCGTCGTTCGCGCCGGACTCCGACCAGCAGCAGGCGTGCGTGGCGGCCGTCGCCGACGCGGACGGCTTCAACTGGGGCTACGACCCGCTGCACTGGACGACCCCCGAGGGCTCGTACGCGGTGGACGCGCACGGCGGTGCCCGTGTGGCGGAGTTCCGCACGATGGTCGGGGCGCTGCACGCCGACGGTCTGCAGGTCGTGCTCGACCAGGTGTTCAACCACACCACCGCCAGCGGCCAGTCGCCGCAGTCGGTGCTGGACCGCGTGGTGCCCGGCTACTACCAGCGGCTCAACGCGGTGGGGAACGTCGAGACCTCCACGTGCTGCCAGAACATCGCCACCGAGCACGCGATGGCCGAGAAGGCGATGGTCGACTCGGTGGTGACGTGGGCCCGGGACTACAAGGTCGACGGCTTCCGGTTCGACCTCATGGGCCACCACTCGGTGGAGAACATGCAGGCCGTGCGGTCCGCCCTCGACAAGCTGACGCCGAAGAAGGACGGCGTCGACGGGAAGAGGGTCTACCTGTACGGCGAGGGCTGGAACTTCGGCGAGGTGGCCGACAACCGGCTCTTCACGCAGGCCACGCAGGGTCAGCTGGGCGGGACGGGGATCGGCACGTTCTCCGACCGGCTGCGCGACTCGGTCCGTGGCGGTGGCCCGTTCGACGAGAACCCGCGGATCCAGGGCTTCGGCTCCGGCGGCGGCACCGACCCGAACGGCGACCCGATCAACGGGTCGACGGCCGACCAGCTGGCCAGGGCGGCGCACGACGGCGACCTGGTCCGGCTCGGGATGGCGGGCAACCTGCGCGACTTCGCGTTCCTCAGCAGCGCGGGCACGGTCCAGACCGGGGAGGAGCTCGACTACAACGGCCAGCCGGCCGGGTACGCCGACTCGCCGGAGGAGGTCATCACCTACGTCGACGCCCACGACAACGAGACGCTGTGGGACTCGCTCACGTACAAGCTGCCGACGGACACCCCGATGGCGGACCGCGTGCGCATGAACACCGTCTCCCTGGCCACGACGGCCCTGGCCCAGACGCCGTCGTTCTGGCACGCGGGCGCCGACCTGCTGCGCAGCAAGTCGCTCGACCGGAACAGCTACAACTCGGGCGACTGGTTCAACCTGCTCGACCTGTCCGGCCAGGACAACGGCTTCGGCCGCGGTCTGCCCCCGGCGGCCGACAACGAGGCCAAGTGGTCGTTCCAGCAGCCGCTGCTGGCCGACCCGGCGCTCAAGCCCACCCCGGCGGACATCGCCACGGCGTCGAAGGCCGCGGACGACCTGCTGCGGCTGCGGTTCTCGACGCCGCTGTTCCGGCTCGGGTCCGCCGACCTGATCGAGCAGAAGGTCGGGTTCCCGGGCTCCGGCCCTGACGCCGATCCCGGGGTGGTCGTCATGACCATCGACGACGAGCCGGGCTGGGACCCGTCGACGCGGCGGTGGGTCAAGGACGTGGACAAGAAGCTGGACGGTGTCCTGGTCGTCGTCAACGCGTCCGACGAGGCGACCACCCAGACGGTGTCGTCGCTGGCCGGCCACAAGCTCTCCCTGTCGCCGGTCCAGGCGAAGGGGAGCGACCCGGTGGTCAAGGGCACGACCTGGGACAAGGCCACCGGTTCGGTGACGGTCCCGCCGCGCACCGTGGCGGTCCTGGTGGAGAACCGCTCCACCTGGGGCCACGGCCACGGCTGGTGGGACTCGGTCCGCAGCTGGTGGGGCACGCACCGCAGCTGACGGCTCCCTCGACGGGCCCGTGACCTCGGTCACGGGCCCGTCGTGCTGTCCGGTTCTGGACCGCGATAGGTTCGCGTCACGAAGCCAATCGGCCCGACGATCGTGAGATAACTGTGATGTTCACGCTCACATCGTGATGGATTCGTAATCATCTCCCCGTTCCCCTGGGTTTGACTTCGAGACTCGAAGAGAAGAAAGTGATCACCGCAGCGATCACCGGCACCGCCGGAGAACGCAGCCGGGACACCGGCCGAGGCAGCGCAGACGCTGACCCCGGCCGACGAACCCGAGCTCGTCAGGTCCGATCACCGGACCTCTCAACGATGAGAAGGAGCACAGCAATGCGACGGATCACCATCGCGGCAATGGGTGCGGTCGTCGCACTCGGACTGGCCGCCTGCTCGGGCAGCGGTGCCGGCAGCACCGACGACTCGTCGGGCGCCGCGGCAGACCCCGGCGACCTCACGGTCGGCGTCGCGATGCCGACGCAGACCTCCGAGCGCTGGATCGCCGACGGCGACGCGGTCGAGAAGGGTCTGAAGGAGGCCGGATACCAGGTCGACCTGCAGTTCGCCGGCGACGACATCCCGACCCAGCAGCAGCAGATCGACCAGATGATCACCAAGGGCGCCGACCTGCTGATCATCGCGTCGATCGACGGCACCGCGCTGGCCACCCAGCTGCAGGCCGCCGCCGACGCGAACATCCCGGTCATCGCGTACGACCGCCTGATCCGCGACAGCGAGAACGTCGACTTCTACGTCACGTTCGACAACTACAAGGTCGGCGTCCAGCAGGCGACGTCGCTGCTCGTCGGGCTCGGCGTGCTCAAGGCCGACGGCTCGAAGGGCGACGCCGCAGGCCCGTTCAACATCGAGCTCTTCGCGGGCTCGCTGGACGACAACAACGCGCACTTCTTCTACCAGGGCGCGATGGACACGCTGCAGGAGCACATCGACGCCGGCACGCTCGTCGTGAAGTCGGGCCAGACCGACATCGAGCAGGTCGCGACGCTGCGCTGGCTGCAGGAGACCGCGCAGAAGCGCATGGAGGACCTGCTCACGTCGACGTACTCCGACGGCAGCAAGGTGCAGGGCGTCCTGTCCCCGTACGACGGCCTGTCCCGCGGCATCATCACCGCGCTGCAGAACGCCGGCTACGGCCCGACCATCGCCCAGGGTCTGCCGATCGTCACCGGCCAGGACGCGGAGATCGCGTCGGTCAAGCTGATCAACGACGACGTCCAGTTCTCGACGATCTTCAAGGACACCCGCAAGCTCGCCGAGCAGGCCGTCGTCTCGGCGGAGTCCTTCCTCGCCGGTGAGGAGCCCGAGGCGAACGACACCGAGACGTACGAGAACGGCGTCAAGGTCGTCCCGTCCTTCCTGCTCGAGTCGGACATCGTCTACAAGGACAACATCCAGTCGCTCCTGATCGACTCGGGCTACTGGACCGAGGACCAGGTCGCCAGCGGCCAGGCCTGACCCGTACCGTCCTGACCCACGGTCGGCCGGCACCCACGCGGTGCCGGCCGGCCCGGGTCGCCCCATCAGCGAGGGGTGCCGACGGTGGCACCCTGCACGACGAAGGACGGTGGAAGCCCCATGGCCAACCCCATTCTCGAGATGCGAGCCATCACGAAGACCTTCCCCGGCGTCAAGGCGCTGCAGGACGTCTCGATGTCGGTCGAGCGTGGCGAGATCCACGCGATCTGCGGTGAGAACGGCGCCGGCAAGTCGACGCTGATGAAGGTGCTGTCGGGTGTGTACCCGCACGGCACGTACGACGGCTCGATCCTCTTCGAAGGGGAGGAGGTCGAGTTCGGGTCGATCAACGACTCCGAGTCCAAGGGCATCGTGATCATCCACCAGGAGCTCGCGCTGGTGCCCTTCCTCTCCATCGCGGAGAACATCTTCCTCGGCAACGAGCGCTCGCACCGCGGGCTGATCGACTGGAACGTCGCCAACTCCGAGGCGGCCGCCCTCCTGGCGCGCGTCGGGCTCGACGAGCTGCCGGTCACCCCGGTCGGCCAGCTGGGCGTCGGCAAGCAGCAGCTCGTCGAGATCGCCAAGGCGCTGTCCAAGCAGGTCAAGCTGCTGATCCTCGACGAGCCGACCGCCGCGCTCAACGACAACGACTCCGAGCACCTGCTCGGCCTCCTGCGCCAGCTCAAGGCGCAGGGCATGACGTCGATCATGATCTCCCACAAGCTCAACGAGATCGCCGAGATCGCCGACACCACGACGATCATCCGCGACGGCCGCACCGTCGAGACGCTCGACATGGTGGCCGACGAGGTCACCCAGGAGCGCATCATCCGCGGGATGGTCGGCCGCGACCTCGGGCACCGGTTCCCTCCGCACGAGTCGCACATCGGCGACGAGGTGCTGCGGATCGAGGACTGGACCGTGCACCACCCGACCGACCCCGGCCGGGTGGTCGTCGACAGTGCCAACCTCACCGTGCGCGCGGGTGAGATCGTCGGGCTCGCCGGGCTCATGGGCGCCGGGCGCACCGAGCTCGCGATGTCCGTGTTCGGGCGCTCCTACGGCAGCCACATCACCGGGAAGGTCTTCCTGCACGGCCAGGAGATCAACGTCGGCACCGTGTCCGAGGCGATCAACCACGGCATCGCGTACGCCACGGAGGACCGCAAGAAGTACGGCCTGAACCTCATCGAGGACATCCGGACCAACGTCTCCGCCGCGAACCTGTCGAAGGTGTCGCGCGGTGGCTGGGTGAACAGCAACGAGGAGATCAAGGTCGCCGAGAGCTTCCGCCAGAGCATGAACATCAAGGCGCCGACGGTGCTGGCGCTCACAGGGAAGCTGTCCGGCGGCAACCAGCAGAAGGTCGTGCTGAGCAAGTGGCTCTACACGGACCCGCAGGTGCTGATCCTCGACGAACCCACCCGCGGCATCGACGTCGGTGCCAAGTACGAGATCTACACCCTGATCAACCGCCTCGCCGAGGAGGGCAAGGCCGTTCTGGTCATCTCCTCGGAGCTGCCTGAGCTGCTCGGCATCTGCAACCGGATCTACACGCTCTCAGCCGGCCGGATCACCGGTTCGCTGCCGCGGGAGCAGGCGACTCAGGAGAACCTGATGGAGCTCATGACCAAGGAAAGGGACCAGGTTCGATGACCGCCATGGCAGGCCTGAAGGACCTCTTCACGAGGAACCTGCGCCAGAGTGGGATCTACGTCGCGTTCGTCGCGATCGTGGGTCTCTTCACCATCCTCACGGACGGGGTGCTGCTCAGCCCGGGCAACGTGACCAACATCGTCCTGCAGTACTCCTACATCCTGATCCTCGCGATCGGCATGGTCATCGTGATCATCGGCGGTCACATCGACCTGTCCGTCGGGTCGGTGGTCGCGCTCACGGGTGCCGTCTCGGCGGTGGTCGTCATCCAGCGGGGACTGCCCTGGTGGGTCGGCGTGCTCGCCGGGCTCGCCGTCGGGCTCCTGGTCGGGATGTGGCAGGGCTTCTGGGTCGCGTACGTCGGCATCCCGGCGTTCATCGTGACCCTGGCCGGCATGCTGCTCTTCCGCGGCATGACCCTGCAGGTGCTCGGCAACATCTCGCTGTCGCCGTTCCCGGCGGAGTACCAGAAGATCGCCGGCGGCTTCCTCAACGGGTTCCTGGGTGGCCAGGGGATCGACGTGTTCACCCTGCTCATCGGGGCGATCGCCGTGCTCGGGTACGCATTCAGCCAGTACCGCGCCCGGCTGGGCCGGATCAAGTACCAGCAGGTCGTCGAGACGATGCCGATCTTCGTCACGAAGCTCGTCCTGGTCGGCCTCGTCGGGATGGCCTTCACCTACCAGCTGTCCCGCAGCCGCGGCCTGCCGATCGTCCTGATCATCCTCGGCGTCCTGATCATCGCCTACCAGATCGTCACCACGAAGACCGTCTTCGGCCGCCACGTCTACGCGATCGGTGGCAACCTGTCCGCCGCGCAGCTGTCCGGCGTCAAGGTCAAGCACGTCAACTTCTGGATCTTCGTCAACATGGGCATCCTGTCCGCCGTCGCCGGGGTGGTCTACTCGTCCCGGTCCAACGGCGCCCAGCCGAGCGCCGGTGAGATGTTCGAGCTCGACGCCATCGCCGCGTGCTTCATCGGTGGCGCGTCGACCACGGGCGGCGTCGGCCGCGTGACCGGGGCGATGGTCGGTGGTCTGATCATGGCCGTCATGAGCAACGGCATGCAGCTCATGGGCATCGACCAGTCCGTGCAGCAGATGGTCAAGGGACTGGTCCTGCTCCTGGCCGTCGCGTTCGACATCTACAACAAGCGGCGCGCGGGCGCGGCGCGCTGACAGAAGGGCTCGTTGACCAGCACGGACGGGGCCCGCGGCTATGCTCGCGGGCGTGAGAGGGCGGGTTGCGATGTCAGGCTCGCAGTCCTCGCTCCGTGAGGCGAACCGCGCGCTGATCGTCGAGACGGTCCACCGGCACGGCGGGCTCACGCAGGTCGAGCTCGCCGGGTCGACGGGCCTGTCGGCGGCGACAGTCTCCACCATCGTCAAGGAGCTGCTCGCCGCCGGCGTGGTGGACACCCGCAACACCACCCGGAGCGGGCGTCGTGCCCAGATGGTCACGATCGCCCACCGGGTGGGGCTGGCCGTCGGCGTCCACATCGGCCCCCGGCACATGCGGATCGCGCTCGGCGACGTCATGAACGAGGTCGTGGCCGAGCAGACCCTCCCGCTGCCGAACGAGCACCGCCTCGACACGAGCCTCGACCGTGCGGCGCTGCTCGTGGCGGACCTGCTGGAACGGGTGGGGTCGACGCTCGACGAGGTCGTCGGCATCGGCATCGGCCTGCCCGCACCCGTCGACAGCGCCACCGGCATGGTCTCCGTGCGCGGCATCATGCGCGGCTGGGACGAGGTCCACGTCGGTCACGTCCTGTCGAAGCGGCTGGGCTGCCCGGTGTTCGTCGACAACGACGCGAACCTGGGTGCCCTCGCCGAGAGCACGCACGGTGCGTCCCGGGCGTACCGCGACTCCGTCTACGTGCGGGCGTCGCACGGCACCGGTGCCGGCATCGTGATCGGCGGCCAGGTGCACCGCGGGTTCGGCGGGACGGCCGGCGAGATCGGTCACGTGCAGGTGGACCCGCAGGGGGACATCTGCCGGTGCGGGAGCCGCGGGTGCCTCGACACCGTCGTCGGCGGTCCCGCCCTGCTCGAGCCGCTGCGGTCCAGCCACGGCACGCTCGCGCTGCGTGACGTGATCCAGCGGGCGATCGACGGCGACCCGGGCTGCGCCCGCGTCGTCGCGGACGCCGGCTCGATCATCGGTGAGGTGGTCTCCGGCCTGGCGACCGCGGTCAACCCGCAGTGCATCGTCGTCGGGGGAGAGCTCGCCGAGACGGGAGAGCTGCTGCTGGGCCCCCTGCGCGAGGCGATCCGCCAGCGGGTGCTGCTCAACCAGATCGCTCCGCTCGAGGTGGTCCCCGCCGAGCTCGGCCAGCGCGCGGAGGTCGTCGGCGCGCTGGAGCTCGTCCTGCGGTCCACCGACTTCGTGGTGCGGTCCGACGAGCAGGCGCGCTCCGCGGACGAGCGCGCGGGTGAAGAGGAGGCGACGCATTGACGCACGCACCGGTCGGGGTTTCACTGCACGTACGTGCCCAACGAGGAGCAGGTGAGGTCATGAGCGAGAACCCACGGGTCCCGCTGCTGTCCCTCCGGCAGATCAGCCTGCGGTTCGGCGCCGTCGAGGCGCTCGTCGGCGTCGACCTCGACGTGCACGCCCACCAGGTGGTGGCGCTCGTCGGCGACAACGGCGCCGGCAAGTCGACCCTCGCCAAGGTGATCTCGGGGGTGCTCACCCCCGACTCCGGCCTGATCGAGATCGACGGCGAGGAGCAGACGATCCCGTCGCCCTCCGCGGCGCACGCCCTCGGCATCGCGACGGTCTTCCAGGACCTCGCGCTGTGCGGCAACCTCGACGTGACGTCGAACATCTTCCTCGGCCGCGAGCTCACCGACGGCGCGCTGCTCGACGACGGCCGGATGGAGCAGATGGCACGCTCGATCCTGCGGGACCTCACGCTGCGGATCCCGTCGGTGCGCACCCCGCTGTCCGAGCTGTCCGCCGGGCAGCGGCAGGCGGTGGCGATCGCGCGCACCCTGATCGGCTCCCCGCGCCTGGTCGTCCTCGACGAGCCGACCGCGGCACTGTCCGTCGCCCAGACGGCCGAGGTCCTCACCTACATCGAGCGGCTGCGCGACCTCGGGCACGGCGTGATCCTCATCAGCCACAACATGAACGACGTCCGCGCGGTCTCGGACCGGATCGTCGTCCTGCGGCACGGTCGCAACAACGGGTCGTTCGACGCCGACACGGCCAGCTACGAGTCGATCCTCGCGGCGATCACCGGGGCGACGACGCAGGACAACGAGATGATGCGCCGGATGGCCGCGCTGCGCTGAGCACCGCACGCACGAAGGGCCCCCGACCAGTGACTGTCGGGGGCCCTTCGGCTGTGCCGGGTTGCGGAGACCGCGGCGGACGGTCGTGCCAGGGGCGTCAGCCCTTGACCGACCCGGACATGAGACCGCCGATGAAGTACTTCCCGAGCAGGACGTACACCAGCAGCGTGGGCAGCGACGCGAGCAGGGCGCCCGCCATCGAGATGCCGTAGTTGGTGAGCAGCGCACCGTTGGCCAGGTTGTTCAGGGCCAGGGTGACCGGGCCGTTCTGGCTGGAGGAGAAGAACACCGCGAACAGGAAGTCGTTCCAGGCCGAGGTGAACTGCCAGATGAGGACGACCACGAAGCTCGGGATCGAGATGGGCAGGACGACGGACCAGTAGGTCCGCAGCATCCCGGCACCGTCGACGCGGGCGGCCTCGACCAGCTCGTCGGGGATCGACATGTAGTAGTTGCGGAAGATGAGCGTCGTGATCGGCAGGCCGTAGATGACGTGCAGGATGATCAGCGACGGGACGCCCGACGGGATCCCGGCGCCGAGCATCAGCTGCAGCAGCGGGATCATCACGGCCTGGTAGGGGATGAACATCCCGAACAGGATCAGGGTGAAGACGATGTCCGCACCCTTGAAGCGCCAGCGTGCGAGCACGAAGCCGTTCATCGAGCCGAGGAACGACGAGATGATCGCGGCCGGGACGACCATCTGGAACGTGCGCCACAGCGACGGCGACAGCGCCTGCCACGCGCCGGTCCAGTTCTCCATGGTCCACACCTGCGGGAGGTTCCACGCGCGTGCGGGGGAGGCGTCGCCCTGGCCCTTGAAGCTGGTCACGATGAGCACGTAGACCGGGATCAGGACGAGCAGCGTGAAGAAGATGAGCAGGGCGTACTTGGCAGTCCGGCCCTTCGAGAAGCGGCTCGTTCCCTTCGCCGGCTCGAGGGTGAGCGGGGCGCCGAGGGGAGCCGTGAGCTCCGCGGGCGTGACGACGGTCATCAGTGCTTCTCCGTCCGGTTGAGGTGCACCAGGTACGGGACGATCAGCACCGCGACGATGACGAGCAGGATCGCGCCGACGGCTGCCGCGTTGGAGTAGTCGAAGCTCGACTTGAAGACGTACATGTCGATGGCGGGCACCTTGGTCTGGTAGTTCGCCGGCTTCGAGATCGACATGATCAGGTCGAACGCCTTGAGCGACATGTGACCCACGATGATCACCGCGGACAGGGCGACGGGGCTCAGCTGCGGGAAGATCACGTGGCGGTACATCTGCCAGGAGGTGGAGCCGTCCATGCGGGCGGCCTCGCGCAGCTCCTCGGGGACGCCCCGGAAGCCGGCCAGGAACAGCGCCATCACGTAGCCGGACAGCTGCCAGATCGCGGGGATGGCGATCGCCGCGATCCCCACGTCGACGTTGTTCCACCAGTTGTTCTGCAGGAACGGCAGGCCGATCATCTGGAACAGCCGGTTCAGCCCGGACGCGTCCTCGCCCTGGTTGGAGTTCAGCAGCCAGCGCCACACGACGCCGGACGCGACGAACGACACGGCCATCGGGAACAGGTAGATGGAGCGGAAGACACCCTCGAACCGCACCGGGCGGTCCAGCAGCCACGCCCAGAGGAACCCGAAGATCATCGTCCCCGCCAGGAAGACGACCGTGTAGATGACCAGGTTCTTCAGCGAGTGCTGGAACTCCTCGGAGCCGAACAGGTCGACGTAGTTCTGGAACCACACGAAGCTGACGGGCTCGCGTCCGTTCGCCTGGGCGGCGTTGTGGATGTCCTTCATCGACGTCGTCGCGTTGATGGTGAGGAGTCCGTAGACGAAGACGCCGAGCAGGATCAAGGTCGGCGAGATGAGCAGGAGGGGTGGGCCCCACCGGCGGATCTGTCGGGGCACGAGTGCCTCCTGAGTCGTGACGAGCGAGCGGACGGTCCTGATGCTGTGCGGGTGCGGGACGCGGCCCCGTCCCGGTCCTGGATCACCAGGACCGGGACGGGACCGGTCACGCGGGGAGCCGGATCAGCTCGCGTTGGCCTCGGCGGCGGCCACGAGGTCCGCCTGGAAGCCGGCGAGGTCGCCGCCACCGGTGGTGAACTTGCTGGTGGCGTCGGAGATCGCGTTGACCCAGGCGGTCGGCGCCGCGGCACCGTGCGCGAGCGAGGACACGATGGTGTCCTGGCTGAACGACGCCATGGCGGACTGCTGGTAGGCCGAGAAGTCCTCGGGCTTGGCGTCGTTGCGGGCCGGGATGGAGCCCTTCGCCTTGTTGAACGCGACCTGGCCGTCGAGCGACCCGATCGTCTTCAGCCACGCCTTGGCGCCGACGGGGTGCGGGGCACCCACGGCCAGCGTGAACGAGTCGGCGAGGAAGTCGAAGACGCCGTCCGTGCCGGGGACCGGCATGTAGACGTAGTCGGCCGGAGACTTCTTGCCGGCCTCCTCGAACGCTGCGACGGCCCAGTCGCCCATGACGTTGAACGCGGCGTTGCCGTCGATGACCTGCTGCGTCGCGTCGGGCCAGTCGAGGCCGTCACGGTCCTCGTTGGTGTAGCCGATGAGCTTCTCGAAGTCGGCGAGCGCCTCGGTGACCTCGGGGCTGGACCAGTCCGTCGACCCGTCCCAGAGACCGGTGTAGCCGTCGGCGCCGAGGCTGGAGAGCAGGATGGTCTCCAGCAGGTTGACCTGCGTCCACGTGGTCGCCAGCGACAGCGGCGTGCGACCCGTCTTCTCCCGGACGGCGTCGAGCGCGACGAACCAGTCGTCGAGCGTGGCGTACGTCGCGGCCGGGTCGAGACCCGAGTCCGTGAGGAGCTGGGTGTTGGCCCAGACGACGTTCGCGCGGTGGATGTTCGAGGGGATCGAGTAGATCTTGCCGTCGACCGTGAGGCGCTCGACCAGGTCGGCCGGGAACGCGTCGCGCAGACCGAACTCGTCGTACAGGCCCGAGACGTCCTCGACCTGGCCGGCGTTGATGTAGTCGGTCAGCTCGGCGCCCGCGTGGGCCTGGAACGTGTCCGGCGGGTCGTTGGCCTGCAGGCGCGACTGGAGCAGGTCCTTGGCTGCGGAGCCGGCGCCACCGGCGACGGCACCGTTGACGAACTCGACGTCCGGGTTCTGGACCTCGAACACGCCCACGAGGGCGTCGAGGCCGAGCTTCTCGGAGCCGCTGGCCCACCACGTGAAGACCTCGACCTCCTCGCTCTTGCCGCTGCCCGTGTCGTCGCCCGTGTCGCCGGAGCTGCACGCTGCCAGCGCGAGGCTGGCGACGGCGAGACCTGCGGCCATGGCGGTGAACTTGCGTGCTGTACGCATGTGACTCCTACGCCTTCGTTGCCGTGGAAAGGGGTACTGGTCCTGCTGGCCGTGGGTGGGAGGTCCCGCGGCCCGGTGTGCTCGCCCGGCCGCGCAGAGCGCCGGCCGGACGATCGGCCGGACGCTCCTGGGTGCGCCTCGGCCGATCCGGGTCACATCTCATAGGCGTGCCACCATTGAAGTCAAGAAGTGAACGCATGCGAGGCCGAATCGTGATCTGAGGTTCACCCTCTGGAGCCAGGCGCTTCGAGACGATGCCGACGCAAGCCCCAACGGGCGCATTTCCGACGTATCTGCGCAGGTGGGCGCATTGTCCGGTCCGTGTCGGCGGAGCCCTGACCCGCGATCTGCCGCGGGTCCGGTGCGATCCACGAGCTGCCCGCAATGGCCTGTGTATCCTTCGCGCGTGGGCAATGACCGGGTTACTCCGGGCTCCCAGACTTCACTGCGTGAAGCCAACCGGGCGCGGATCGTCAGCGCCGTCCAGCAGCGTGGGTCGCTCACGCAGGTCGAGCTGGCCGGTGTCACCGGCCTGTCCCCGGCCACCGTGTCCAACATCGTCAAGGAGCTCACGAGCGCCGGCGTCCTGCACACGGCCCCCACCTCGCGCAGCGGCCGCCGTGCGCAGCAGGTGACGCTGGCCCGCAACCTCGGGCTCGTCGCGGGCATGCACTTCGGCACGCGCTCGCTGCGCGTGGCACTGTCCGACGTGGCGCACCGCATCGTCGCCGAGCAGCGGATGCCGCTGCCGCCCGACCACCGCGCCGACCAGGGGCTCGAGCGGGCGGCGCTGCTCCTGACCGAGATGGTGGACTCCGTCGACGCCGTGCTGTCCGAGGTGCTCGCCGTCGGCGTCGGCGTGCCCGCGCCCGTGGACGTCCGCACAGGCCAGCTGTCCTCCCTCGGCATGCTCCGCGGGTGGGACGGCGCCGCGGTGCCGCAGCTGCTCGGCGAGCGGCTGGGCCTGCCCGTCTACATCGACAACGACGCCAACCTCGGTGCGCTCGCCGAGGTCCGCCTCGGTGCCGCCCGCGGCAAGCAGCACGTCGTCTACGTGCGGGCGTCCCACGGCGTCGGCGGCGGCCTGGTGCTCGGCGGCGAGGTGTTCCACGGCCGGGTCGGCGCCGCGGGGGAGATCGGCCACACGACGATCGACGACCAGGGCCCCATCTGCCGGTGCGGGAACCGCGGCTGCCTGGAGATGTACGTCGGCGCGCCGGTGCTGCTCGACATGCTGCGGCCCAGCCACGGCAACCTCACCCTCCGCGACGTCATCGCGCGCGCCGAGGCCGGGGACGCCGGCTGCCGGCGCGTGATCGCCGACGCCGGGCACCACCTCGGCGTGGCCGCCGCGGGTGTCTGCAACCTGTTCGACCCCGAGCTCCTCGTCGTCGGAGGGGAGCTCGCGGACGCCGGGGAGATGCTCCTGGAGCCCCTGCGCACGGCGCTCACCCAGCGCACCATCCCCAGCACGGCCGGACCCGTACCCGTCGTCGGTGCGGAGCTCGGTGCCGCGGCCGAGGTGCGCGGGGCGCTCGCCGTCGCGCTCGACACGGTCACGATCGCCGGCGCCGGGGCGGTGGTCGTGTGACCCGCGCGCCGCTCGCCGCCCTGGCCCTGCTCCTCGCCCTCGCCGGGTGCGCCCCACCTCCCCAGGGCCCGGCCCCGTCCGACCTGGTCATCGCCCTGCTGCTCCCGGAGTCGAAGACCGCCCGGTATGAGGCCGTCGACCGCCCCCAGTTCGAGAAGGTCGTGGCCGACCGCTGCCCCGACTGCACCGTCATCTACGCCAACGCCAACCAGGACGCGGCGGCGCAGCAGCAGCAGGCGGAGTCCGCGCTCACGCAGGGCGCCGGCGTGCTCGTGCTCGACGCGGTCGACGCCGCGGCGGCCGTGAGCATCGTCGGGCAGGCGCACCGTCGCGGCGTCCCCGTCATCGCCTATGACCGGTTCATCCAGGACGCCGACCTCGACTACTACGTCTCGTTCGACAGCCGACGGATCGGCCGCCTCCAGGGCGACGCGCTCGTCCGGGACCTGGCGGCCGAGAGGTCCGGGCCGCAGGATCCGCCGCAGGGTGTCCTCCTGGTCAACGGCTCCGCCACCGACCCGAACTCCGCGGCGCTCGAGGCCGGGGTCGCGGACGCGTTCGAGGGCGCCCCGATCGAGGTGCTGGCCGCCTACGACACCCCCGACTGGAGCCCCGACAAGGCGCAGGAGTGGGTGACCGGCCAGCTCACCCAGTACGCCGGACAGGTCGACGCCGTGTACGCCGCCAACGACGGGACCGCCGGTGGCGCGATCTCGGCGATGAAGGCCGCCGGGCTCGACCCCGTCCCGCCCGTCACCGGGCAGGACGCCGAGCTCGCGGCCATCCAGCGGATCGTCACTGGCGACCAGTCCATGACCGTCTACAAGGCGATCAGCGAGCAGGCGCGCACCGCCGCCGAGCTCGCCGTCCGCGTGCTGCGCGGTGAGGTGCCGGTCACCACCGCGCGGGTGCAGGGAGTGCCGTCCCTGCTGCTCAGCCCCGTGCCCGTGACCCTGGACGACGTGCGCCGCGTCATCGTCGACGGCGGCGTCTACACCACCGAGGAGATCTGCGTGGAGCCCTACACCGACGCCTGCACCGCCGCAGGCCTGCTCGACGGGGGGACGTCATGACCGGGTCCACCGTTCCCGTCCTTGCGCTCCTGGGAGTGTCCAAGAGCTACGGCGCTGCACGCGCCCTCGTCGACGTCGACCTGCAGGTGCACGCCCACGAGGTGGTGGCCGTCATCGGCGACAACGGTGCCGGCAAGTCCACCCTCGTCGGCGCGCTGACCGGAGCCCTCGTCCCCGACGAGGGCGAGGTGCTCGTCGACGGGAGTCCCGTCACGCTGTCGGACCCGTCGGTCGCGCGCGGCCTCGGCATCGCCGCGGTGTTCCAGGACCTCGCCCTGTGCGCGAACCTGGACGTCGTCGAGAACCTGTACCTCGGGCACGAGGCCCAGCGCGGTCCGCTGCTCGACGAGGTCACCATGGAGAAGCACGCGTGGGAGCTGCTCAACCAGCTCGCCGCCCGGGTGCCGTCGGTCCGCGTGCCTGTCGCCGCCCTGTCCGGCGGGCAGCGCCAGGCTGTCGCGATCGCCCGGTCCCTGCTGGGGGAGCCGCGCGTGATCGTGCTCGACGAGCCCACCGCGGCCCTCGGGCTGCGGCAGACCGCCGAGTTCCTCACGCTGGTCGAGCGGCTGCGCGAGCGGGGCCACGGAGTCCTGCTGACCAGCCACTCGCTCGCCGACGTGCAGGCCGTCGCGGACCGCATCGTCGTCCTGCGGCTCGGCCGCACCAACGGGGAGTTCGACGCCGCGAGGACCAGCTACGAAGAGCTGCTCGCCGCCGTGACGGGGATCCAGCGATGAACGACCTCGGGCTGGCCGCCTCCACGTGGCAGCGGCTGCGCACCGGCGACCTCGGCGTCCTGCCCGTCGCCGTGGTGCTCGTCCTGATCGGGCTCGTGTTCCAGGCGCTCAACCCGCACTTCCTGTCCGCGGACAACCTGGTCAACCTCACGCAGCAGGCCGCCGCGACCGGCGTCATCGCGCTCGGCGTGGTGCTCACGCTGCACGTGGGGCAGATCGACCTGTCGGTCGGCGCCGTCTCCGGGCTGGCCGCGGCCGTCGTGGCCGTCGGCTCGGTCCAGCTCGGCTGGCCGCTGTGGCTCGCGGTCCTCGCCGCGCTCGCGGTCGGGGTGCTCGTCGGGTCGATCTACGCGGCGCTGCACACCCGGCTGGCGGTGCCCAGCTTCGTGTTCACCCTCGCCGGTCTCCTGGTGATCACCGGGCTGCAGATGCGCGTGCTCGGCCCCACCGGCTCCGTGAACCTGCCGTTCGAGTGGTGGCTGGTGCGGTTCTGCCAGACGGCGTTCCTGGCGCCGGCCACGTCGTGGGCGATCGTCGCGCTGGTCGTGGCCGGGTACGCCGCGGGCCGGGTGACCGACCGGGTCCGGCGCGTCCGCGCCGAGCTGCCCGTCGCGCCCCTGTGGCAGGTCGTGGCCCGGGTCGTCGCCCTGGCCGCCGGGCTCTCGGTCGTCGTCGCCTACCTCGGCACCAACCGGGGCGTCGGCGCGGTGTTCGCGCTGTTCGTCGGGCTCGTCGCGCTCACGGACCTGATGCTCCGCCGGACCCGCTGGGGCCGGTTCGTCCGTGCCGTCGGCGGGGACGCCGAGGCGGCGCGCAAGGCCGGGGTGCCCGTGCGACGCGTCTTCGTGTCCGCCTTCGTCGCGTGCTCGACGCTCGCCGCGCTCGGCGGGGTGCTGGCCGTCGGCCGGCTCGCGGCCGCGAACCAGGGCAGCGGCGCCGGGGACACCAACCTCACCGCGATCGCCGCCGCCGTGATCGGCGGGACCAGCCTGTTCGGCGGGCGCGGGTCGGCGTGGTCCGCCCTCGTCGGCATCCTCGTCGTGCAGTCCATCTCCACCGGGCTCACCCTGCTCAACCTCGACCAGTCCGCCCGCCTGGTCGTCACCGGCCTGGTCCTGGCGGTCGCCGTCACGATCGACGCCCTCCAGCGCCGGGCCCGCGAGGCCTGACGGCACGCCCGCTCGGCGCTCGTGTGAGGACTTCGTTCCGCTCAGGGGAACGAAGTGCACACACGACCGTGCCGCCCCGGGGCCTGTGGACCGTGGGTCTCCCAGAGGCTGGTGCTGCGGGACGCTGCGCTGATGAGCGACGGTCGACGACCCCAGCGCCCCGCGGCTCGACAGCCGTCCCACGCGACCGCAGCTCGGGTCCCACCGCAGGTGGACGCGGCAGCACGGATCCTCATCGCGCGGCAGGAGAGCGTGGTGACGTCCGCGCAGCTGCGCTCGTGGGGGGTGGGCCGGGCGGTGACGTCGCGACGCATCGCCCGCGGTGACTGGCAGCAGCCGTGGCGTGGCGTCGTCGTCCTGCACTCGGGCACGATCACGTGGCGGGAGCGCGCGCGTGGCGCCCTGCAGTACTGCGGCGACGGGGCAGCCCTGTCGCACTCCTCGGCGGCGTTCGTGCACGGGATCGTCGCGACGCCCGGATCCCGCATCGTGGTGAGCATCCCGGCCCGCAGAACCGTGTCGGAGCAGCCCGGCCTGGACGTCCGACGCCGACGGCAGATGCCGCACGCAGGCGGGCGGCTGCGTGCGATCGGCGTCGACGTCACGGTGCTGGACCTCGTGCACGAGCTCGACTCGGAGGATGACGTGGTCGGTCTGGTGTGTGCGGCGGTCCGCGCCGGCGTCCTGCCGGGTCGACTCCTGGTGCACTCCGGTCAGCGGCGCTTCCTCCGGCACCGGGGCCTGGTCCGCGCTCTGCTCGGGGACGAGGGGTCAGGCGTCGAGTCCCCGCTCGAGCACCGGTACGTGCGTGACGTCGAACGGCCGCACCGGCTGCCGGTCGCGCATGCGCAGGTGCGTGAGCGGGTCGGTGGACGCTGGATCCGCGCGGACCGCGTGCACGTCGGACTCGGGGTGCGGATCGAGCTGGACGGGCAGCTCGCGCATCCATCGGGACGCACGGACCTCGACACCTGGCGCGACAACGCCGTCCTGATCGAGCGGTCCGAGATCACGCTGCGCTACCGGTGGCAGCACGTCGTGGCGCAACCGTGCGCGACGGCCGCGCAGGTGGCGGCGGCGCTGCGCTCGCGCGGCTGGACCGGCAGCCCACGGCGGTGCTCGCCCACCTGCCTTGTGCTCGCGTGATGACATCGTTCCGCTGAGGGGAACGATGTCATCACGCGAGCGTCCCTCAGCCCCGTGAGCAGGGGGCTCCGTTGAGGGCGAAGTCCGTCGGTGCCGTGTTCGTGCCCGGGTGCGAGCCGTTGAGGCCGAACTGGAACGAGCCGCCCGCCGGGATCGAGCTGTTCCACGCGGCGTTCTTCGCCGAGACGAACGACCCGGTCTGCGTGGTGACCGAGCTCCACGCCTGCGTCACGACCTGACCCGACGGCCACGTCCACGTGAGCGTCCACCCGGTGAGCGCCACGTTCGACCGCACGGTGAGGTTCCCGGTGAAGCCGGTGTTCCACTGGTTCACGGTGTAGGTGACGGTGCAGCCGATCGAGGGCGTCGGGCTGGGCGGCGGGGTGGTCGGTGCGGGGGTCGTGGGAGCCGGGGTGGTCGGTGCCGGGGTGGTCGGTGCCGGGGTCGTCGGCGAGGGCGTCGTCGTCGAGTCCAGCCCGAAGAAGCGGATCGCCGCGGCGGCGTCGACGGGGAGGTTGTGGCCGACGTTCTGGAACGTGGTCGCCTCCACCGGCGCCCGGTCGCCCGTCGCGCCGTAGCGCGTCCGGACCTGGTTGCTCGCGGGGTAGTCGGTCGACGCCGGCGTCGCGCTGACACCGAGCACGTTGGTCCACTGCTTGATGGCCTCGCCGTGGTTCACGTAGCTGAGCGTCGTGTCCTGCGACCCGTGCCAGAGCTGCACGCGAGGCCGTGCACCCGTGTAGCCGGGGTACGCGGCGCGCGCGAGGTCACCCCACTGCTGGCCGGTCCGCACCAGTCGCCCGCCGGAGCAGTCGCTGTTCCAGGGTGCCTGCGCCCCGGTTCCGGGCGGGGGAGAGGTCGTCGAGAAGCAGGTGGCCGGGACGCCCGCGAACGCCGAGCCAGCGGCGAACACGTCGGGGTAGGTGGCCAGCAGGACCTGCGTCATCATCGCGCCCGACGAGACCCCTGCGACGAACACCCGGCTCGTGTCGGTCGTGTACCGCTGCTGCACGTACCGGACCATCGAGACGATGCTCGTCGGGTCGCTTGCGCCACCGTGCCGCAGCGCCTCCGACGAGCTCACGTCGAAGCAGCTCCCGCTCCGGTTGGCCTGCGGGTAGATGACGATGTAGCCGTACCGCGTGGCCAGCTCGTCGAACTGCGAGCCGTTGTACATCGCCTGTGCCGACCCCGTGCAGTAGTGCACCGCGACGACCACGGCCGGCCTGGCCGGTAGCGAGTCGGGCACGAACAGGCTCATGCCGAGCCCGCCCGGATTGCTGCCGAAGCTGGAGACGGTGACCAGGGACGCGGCCTGCGCGGCGGGCGCGGTGCCCAGGGCGGCGGCCGCGAGACCGAGCACTCCGAGCGCGAGGGTGGTGGCGGCCGCGACGGTGCGGCGCAGGGACGGCTTCATCGGTGTCCTCCGGAAGAGTGCGACCGATAGTTTCGAGCCATCTATCGGAATCGACCTTCGGAGCATGCCCGCCGACGACCGCGCAGGTCAGGGCGCGAAGCGTTTCAGCGGAACACGATCGTGCGGTGCCCGTCGAGGAGCACCCGGTGCTCCGCGTGCCAGCGCACCGCCCGCGCCAGCGCGCGCCGCTCGACGTCCTGCCCGAGCGCGACCAGGTCCTCGACGTGCCGGCTGTGGTCGACGCGCTCGACGTCCTGCTCGATGATCGGACCCTCGTCGAGGTCCCCCGTCACGTAGTGCGCCGTCGCGCCGATGAGCTTGACGCCGCGGTCGTGCGCCTGCGCGTAGGGGCGGGCGCCCTTGAACGACGGCAGGAACGAGTGGTGGATGTTGATGACCTGTCCCGCGAGCCGGCGGCACAGGTCGTCGGACAGGATCTGCATGTAGCGCGCGAGCACGACGAGCTCGACGTCGAGCTCCTCGACGAGGTCCAGCAGCCGCGCCTCGGCCTGCGCCTTGGTGGCCGCCGTCACCGGCACGTGGTGGAACGGGATGCCGTAGAACTCGGCCAGCGGCGCCAGCGTGGTGTGGTTCGACACCACGGCGACCAGCTCGATCGGCAGGTTCTCCGACCGCTGCCGGAACGCGAGGTCGTTCAGGCAGTGCGCGGCCGTCGAGCCCATGACGAGGGTGCGGACGGGCCGGCCCACCACGTCGAGCGACCAGTCCATCTCGAACTGCCGCGCCACCGGGGCGAACGCCGCCTCGAGCTCGGCGCGCGGCGTCGCTGCCGTGACCTGCACGCGCATGAAGAACAGCCCCGACAACGGGTCCCCGAACTGCTGCGACTCGGTGATGTTGCCCCCGTGCTCCGCCAGCAGCCCGGCCACCGCGTGCACGATCCCGGGGCGGTCGGGGCAGGACAGCGTCAGGACCAGGTGGGTGGGATCCAGCGAGACGGGGGACACGAGGTCCGAGAGTAGTGGTCGGGCGGATCGGCTGACACGATGGGCCGCATGACGCAGCCCGACCTCGACATCCGTTCCGTGACGATCGACGACGCCGGTGAGCTGCTGACGCTGCGCCGCGCCGCGTTCGTGACCGAGGCCCAGCAGTACGGGGATCCCCACATCCCGCCGCTCACGCAGACCCTCGAAGAGCTCCAGGAGGACCTGCAGCGCGAGGGCGTCATCACTCTTGGCGGCTGGTACGGGCACCGCCTCGTCGGCTCGATCCGCATGCTCATCGAGGGCCCGAAGGCCACCCTCGGACGGTTCGCCGTCGCCCCCGACCTGCAGGGCCAGGGCTTCGGGACCCAGCTGCTCATGGCGATCCTGCCGCACCTGCCCGAGGGCATCGAGGAGGTCTGGGTGTTCACCGGCCGCGACTCGGTCCACAACCTCGCGCTCTACGCCAAGCACGGCTACGAGCACCAGCACGACCAGACCGCGGGCGACCTGACGTACGCGTACCTGCGCAAGATCCTGGGCGACGGAGACGGCTCGCAGGTCGACGCCTGATCCCAGACCCGGCCTCGCTCAAGTGCGACGCCGGCGCCGCCGATGCTGACGTGTGCCCGATCCGAGCGAGCAAGCCCTGTCAGACGCCCGGGCACCAGAAGCCGTGGACGACGACCGCCGCCAGCTGGTCATGGCCTGGGCGGGAGCGGCCGACAACGCCGACGAGCTCGACCTGGCGACTCGGCTGATCGAGGAGTCGGGCCTGCCTGCGCAGGAGACCGCGTCGCGTCGCGCCGGCATCGCCTTCCTGCGTGGCGATGCGGCGGGGGCGATGGCGATCCTGACGGACGTCGGCCGCGCCGACGTCCCGGCCGGCGGCCCGCAGCACCTCGATCACGTCGTGGCCCTGGGGGCTCGCGCGGTCGGTGGCGATCACGCATCGTTCGCGCGGCTGGTCGCCGTCGGCGCAGCCATCCCGGGCGCGTACCGGTCGATGTACCTCTACGTGCTGGCGGTGACGGGCGACCGTCTAGGGCAGGTCGGGGTGGCGGACGAGGCCTGGCGCGCTCTGGCGGTCGACCACGGGGTCCACACCCCGCTCGTGCTCAGCCGGTTCCTGGCCGGCTGGGTCGCCGGCCGGGACACGCAGGACGGGAACCGGGCGGCGGTCCGGGTCATCGAGGCCGCCGAGTCGCTGCGCGCCACGTCCCCCCGACCGTGGGAGGACGCGAGCACGACGAAGCGCACGGCTGACGCTCTGGTGCAGCGGGGCGACACCGCAGGGGCCGCGATGCTGGTCGCTGCCGTGGTCCGGACCAGCCCGCCGCAGCCACGACTCGCGGAGCTCGGTGAGAGGATCCGGCCCGCCGCCTCGAAGGCCGCCGTCGTCGTGCCGTTCCTCGTCGCCGCCGTGGCGACGCTGGCCGCCGGTGTGCTCGGGCTGCTCGCCGGCGTGGTGCTCATTCGGCTCGTCCGGCGGAGCTGGCGCATCATTCCGAGCATGTCCCTCGTCGACGAGCGGGCCTGGTTCGGTCTCGACCGGCTCCAGTTCGACGCGCGCAAGCAGCGGACCACGGACGGGACCACGCAGGTCCGAGGGCTCGTCGTCCTGCTCGTCCTGGTCGGCCTGATCGCAGGCAGTGTCGCTGCGGCGGGTCTCTCTGGGCTCGGTTCCGACTACTGGCCGACCGCGCCCGACGCGATCGCGGTCGGGCTCTGGCTCGTGCCGCTCGTCGCGCTGCCCGTCCTCGGCGGGGTGCTCGGGGTGCGGGCCGTCCGCCTCCTCGACGCCCGAGCCATCCTCCGACGAGACGCGGACGAGGACCGCGCCCGCCTCGCGGGAGCCACCAGCTGCCGATGCTGGGAGTCCTCTGGCCTGACCGGACCGTTCGCGGCCGCCTACGCGTCGGTCCACTTGCGGCCCAGCCCGGACCCCGGCTTGAGCACGCCGCCGGCGGGGCGGACGACCGTCACGTTGGAGTGCCCTCTGTCCGGGGTCCGCTGGCTCTCGACCACGACCGAGAGCGGCATCTCGGCGCTCCTGCTGCGCGGGACGCCACGCGTTGCCTCGGACGCCCCCACCGGTTGGACCGGCTCCGGCGGGTACCTCTGAGTAGTCGGACGGCGGCACGTCGCGGGGCGGCACGTTCCGCAGGACCGGTGAGACTCCCGGCACGGCGTTCGGCTTGCTACCCTGTGCCGGTCGCGACTGGCGCAGCAAGGTGGGTCACCACCGGGGAGCGACGCAGCAGCAGACCAACGGGTCGGACGCCTGGGCCCCCGGTCACCACACACGAGTGTGCGGGTGCCGGACGCGCGCGTACACGCTGACTGCCGACAGGAGTGCTTCATGAGCGCCGACCAGATCCCTCTGATGGATCAGAACATCGCCCAGCTGGACCCGGAGATCGCCGCCGTCCTCGACGGTGAGCTCGCGCGCCAGCAGGGCACGCTCGAGATGATCGCGAGCGAGAACTTCGTCCCCCGCGCCGTCCTGCAGGCGCAGGGCTCCGTGCTCACCAACAAGTACGCCGAGGGCTACCCGGGCCGCCGCTACTACGGTGGCTGCGAGCAGGTCGACATCGCGGAGACCATCGCGATCACCCGCGCCAAGGAGCTGTTCGGCGCCGAGCACGCGAACGTCCAGCCGCACTCCGGCGCGACGGCCAACGCCGCCGTGCTGCACGCCCTGATCAGCGCGGGCGACAAGATCCTCGGCCTGGAGCTGGCCCACGGCGGCCACCTCACGCACGGCATGAAGATCAACTTCTCGGGCAAGCTCTACGAGGTCGGCGCGTACGGCGTGGACCCGCAGACGTTCCTCGTGGACATGGACGTCGTCCGCGAGAAGGCGCTCGAGCAGCGTCCCGACGTCATCATCGGCGGCTGGTCCGCGTACCCGCGCCAGCTCGACTTCGCGGCGTTCCGGTCCATCGCCGACGAGGTGGGGGCCAAGCTCTGGGTCGACATGGCGCACTTCGCCGGCCTCGTGGCCGCGGGCCTGCACCCGAGCCCCGTGCCGCACTCGGACGTGGTGTCCTCCACGGTGCACAAGACGATCGGCGGCCCGCGCTCGGGCTTCATCCTCAGCCGCGAGGAGTACGCCAAGAAGATCGACTCGGCCGTGTTCCCGGGCCAGCAGGGCGGCCCCCTCATGCACGTGATCGCCGCCAAGGCCGTCGCGTTCAAGGTGGCCGCGAGCGAGGAGTTCAAGGACCGCCAGCAGCGCACGCTCGACGGCGCCCGCCTCATCGCCGAGCGCCTCTCCGCGCCGGACGTCGCGGCCGCCGGTGTCTCCGTCCTCACGGGCGGCACCGACGTGCACCTGGTCCTCGTGGACCTGCGCCACTCCGACCTGGACGGCCAGCAGGCCGAGGACCTCCTGCACTCCGCCGGCATCACCGTGAACCGCAACGCGGTCCCGTTCGACCCGCGCCCCCCGCGCGTCACCTCGGGCCTGCGCATCGGTACGCCCGCGCTGGCCACCCGCGGCTTCGGCGACGTCGAGTTCACCGAGGTGGCGGACATCATCGCGACCGCGCTGATCAACGGTGCGTCGACCGACGTCGCGGCGCTCAAGGCCCGGGTGCTCAAGCTCACCGACGGCTTCCCGCTGTACTCCGACCTGCAGCAGTACTGATGACGGCCCAGATCCTCGACGGGACCGCCACCGCGGCCCGGATCAAGGCCGAGCTGACCGAGCGGGTCGTGGCGCTCGCGGCCCGGGGCGTCCGCCCCGGGCTCGGCACGCTGCTCGTCGGCGACGACCCCGGCTCACGCTGGTACGTCGCCGGCAAGCACAAGGACTGCGCGGAGGTGGGCATCGCCTCGATCCGGGAGGACCTGCCGGCCACGGCCACGCAGGACGAGATCGAGGCGGCGGTCCAGCGGCTGAACGAGGACCCGGAGTGCACCGGGTTCATCGTGCAGCTGCCGCTGCCCCAGGGCATCGACGCCAACCGGGTGCTCGAGCTCGTCGACCCCGACAAGGACGCCGACGGGCTGCACCCGACCAACCTCGGTCGCCTGGTCCTGCGCGTCAACGAGCCGGTGACCTCGCCACTGCCGTGCACGCCGCGGGGCATCATCGACCTGCTGCAGCGGCACGACATCGACCTGCGCGGCGCCGACGTCGTCATCGTCGGGCGCGGGGTCACGGTGGGCCGCTCGATCGGGCTGCTGCTCACCCGCCGGGAGATCAACGCGACCGTCACGCTGACCCACACGGGCACCGCGGACCTCGCGGAGCACACCCGCAACGCCGACGTGGTCATCGCGGCCGCGGGCGTGCCGGGGATCATCACGGCGGACATCATCAAGCCGGGGGCGGTCGTCATCGACGTCGGCGTCTCGCGGTCCACCGATCCGGAGACCGGCAAGAGCCGTGTCGTCGGCGACGTGGACCCCGGCGTGCGCGAGGTCGCCTCCTGGGTGTCGCCCAACCCCGGCGGCGTCGGGCCGATGACCCGCGCGATGCTGCTGAGCAACGTGGTGGACACCGCGGAGCGCCTGCTGGGCTGACATCTCCTGCGACCGGGGCCAGGCTGGTTCGGTGACGGCCGGCCCCGGTCGTCGGAAGGGAGCCCACCCATGGGCATCGTCCGTCCGCACCTCTGGTTCGACGACCAGGCCGTCGCTGCCGCGCGCTTCTACGCCGAGGTCATCCCGAACACCGTGGTCCACTCCGTCGCGACGGCGCCCGCGGGGGTGCCGGGCGTCGCCAAGGGCACCGAGTTCCTCGTCGAGCTCACCCTCGACGGCATGCGCGCGACCTTCCTCAACGCCGGCCCCTCGTTCACGCTCGACGAGGCGTTCTCGTTCGTCCTCGACTGCGCCGACCAGGCTGAGATCGACCACTACTGGGAGGTCCTCACCGCCGACGGGGGCCGTCCGAGCGAGTGCGGCTGGCTCGTCGACAAGTTCGGCGTCTCGTGGCAGATCGTGCCCGCGCAGCTGGACGACCTCATGTCCCGGCCCGACGCCGAGGGAGTCGCGCGCGCCACGGCGGAGCTGCTCACCATGGGCAAGCTCGACATCGACCGGCTGGAGCGGGCGTACCGCGGCGAGTGACAGGACTGTCGGCGGGATCGGGTTGGATGGTCCGGTGCTGACCATCGCGAGCGTGAACGTCAACGGGATCCGGGCCGCCTACAAGCGGGGGATGGGGACCTGGCTGGAGGCCCGGAAGCCGGACGTGGTCCTGCTGCAGGAGGTGCGTGCGACGGACGAGATCCTCGCGGACCACCTCCCGGCCGGCGAGTGGCACCTCGCGCACGAGGCGAGCGAGGCCAAGGGGCGGGCGGGCGTCGCGATCGCGAGCCGGCTGCCGATGTCCGCGGTCCGGATCGGGCTGAAGACCGGTGTCACCGGCGACTCCGGGCGCTGGGTCGAGGCCGACCTGGAGCTTCCCGCGCACGAGGGCGCTCCGGCGCGGAGCATCACCGTCGTGTCCACGTACCTGCACTCGGGCACTCTGGGGACGCCGTCGATGGACGAGAAGTACGCGTTCCTCGACCACGTCACCGGCCGGTTGGCGGACATCGCGGAGCAGGGCGGCTATGCGGTCGTCGCCGGGGACGTGAACATCGCTCACCGCGAGGCGGACATCAGGAACTGGAAGGGCAACCTGAAGTCCGCCGGGTTCCTGCCGCGTGAGCGCGCCTACCTGGACCGCTGGTTCGACGACCTCGGCTGGCGCGACCTGGGCCGCGAGCTAGGCGGCGAGGGACCGGGGCCGTTCACCTGGTGGTCGTGGCGCGGGAAGGCGTTCGACAACGACGCCGGCTGGCGCATCGACTACCAGCTGGCCACCCCGGACCTGGCCGACGCTGCCGTGAGGGCGACCGTGGACCGTGCGGCCACCTACGCCGAGCGGTTCTCCGACCATGCGCCGGTGGTGGTCGAGTACGACCTCTGAGGCGCGGCGCGTCCGGCGCTCCGTACGCCGCCGACCGGGCAGCTCCCGACGTCGAGCGCGTCTCGCCACGTCTGGCCGTGCCGGTCTCGGGTGAATCGCTTAGCGTGGCCGCAGGCGGGGGAGCGCGACAGGAGGGCCTGTGACGCAGCGCGGGGCGGGGCGGGGCGTGGCCGTGCTGGTGTCTGCCCTCGTCGTGCTGGCCGGCCTGGTGCTCGTGCCGTCGACCGCCGCGCACGCGGACTTCGCGTCCCAGTGCGCTGCCCCCACGCGCACCGTCGACGCCGGTGCCACGTCGATCACCGTCGCGCCGGGCGAGGTGGTGCTCGTCGATGCGGACGTCACGGCCGGGATCGACGTCCTTCCCGCCGGCGGGACGCTGTGCGTGGCACCGGGCGCCACCCTGACCGGGCAGTACATGAACAACGCCGCGGGCGCGCTCGTCGTCGCGGCCGGCGCCACCCTCGACCTGCCGTCCGTCGTCGTCAACGCCGGGTTCTCCCTCGACCTCGAGGGGACGGCGAGCGTCGACGGCCTCGGTGTCAACGGCAGCGCCGACGTGCACGTCTACGCGGGCGCCGAGCTCGTCGTGGCCGGGAGCTTCACGCCTGCGGGCGGCGGCTACCTCAACGAGGGTGCGTTCGAGGTGCAGGGCGACCTCATCCTCAACACCGCTGCGCACGTCGAGAACAGCGGATCGCTGACCGTCGCCGGCAGCGGCACCGTGAACGGCACGCTCGACAACGCCGGCCTCGTGACGTTCGGCGGCGGGCTGACGGTGAACGGCTCGGGTGCGCTGCAGAACGTCTGCGTCCTCAGCACCGCCGGGAACTTCGTCAACGACAGCCCGGTGTCGGGGAACTCCGGCGTGATGACCGTCGAGGGCGTGTTCCTGAACAACGGCGGGTGGCGGCAGTCGGGCGTCGCGGTGCTGACCGCGGCGGGCCTGACCGACGACGGGTCGGTCGGCGGCTTCGGTGGCTATCGGTTCTCCGGGACCACGACGGTCCAGGGCAGCTTCGTGGGGGACTCCGCGGTCGACCCGATCCGCGTGCAGACCGTCGCGCCGCCGGGGCAGATCTTCGACGTCGCGACGGGCACGGTGACCAACGTGGTCCGGACCACGGTGCCGTCGGCCGCCGAGCTGCCCGACTGTGCGGTCCCGGGGAACACGACCGCCGACCTCGAGGTCAGCAAGTCCGGCCCGGCGACGGTGCTCGAGGGTGGCACGGTCACGTACGAGGTCGTCGTCGCCAACCACGGTCCCGCCGTCGCGCAGGACGTCGTGGTCAGCGACGCGCTGCCGGCGGGCTTCACGCTCGTCCCGGGGTCCACGACAGGCACGGTGGTCGACGGTGCCCTGACGTGGGAGCTCGGGACCCTGGCCGTGGGAGCGACCGTCCCGCTGACCTTCTCCGGCACGGTCACGGCGGCCGCGGGCTCGACCCTGGTCAACGTGGTGAGCGGGACGTCCTCCACGACGGACCCGTCGCCGTCCAACAACGACGGGAGCGCGGAGTCGGGCCGCGTGACCACGCAGGTCGTCGGCACACCGCCGCCCGTCAACAACCCGCCCGTCGCCGACGACCTGGTCCGCGACACCGTGACCGGGGCGCTCGTGGTCGGGACGGTGACCGCGAGCGACCCCGACGTCGGTCAGGAGCTCACGTTCACGGCGCTCGTCCGGCCTACGAACGGGCTGCTCTACCTCGGCCCGAGCGGTGGGTTCGTCTACGTCTCGGACTCGGACTTCGCCGGGATCGACACGTTCACCTACCAGGTCTGCGACAACGGGACTCCCGTGGCGTGCGACACGGCGACGGTGACGATCAACGTCCGGCCGCGGGCGTCGGACGACCTCGCGGAGACGTTCGTCGACGTCCCCGTGACGGTCCCGGTGCTCACGAACGACACCGATGGGGCACCGCTCGACGCGGCACCCGCGACGCCACCGGCGAACGGTTCCGTGACTCTCGACCCCGCGACCGGGCAGGCGACGTACACGCCCGACCCGGGCTTCGAGGGGGTCGACACGTTCGTGTACCGCATCTGCTCGCCCACGGCTCCCGCGTTGTGCGACACGGCGACCGTGACGATCACGGTGCGACCCGCCAACAACCCGCCGACGGTCGAGCCGCTCGCGCTCGTGACGACGACGGGCACGCCGGTGACCGGCAGCCTCGTCGTCGGTGACCCCGACGCCGGGGACGTGGTGACGTCGTTCCGCGGGGTGCCGCCCCGCACCGGCACGGCGGTCGTGGCCGGCGACGGGACGACGACCTACGCACCCCGCGCGGGCTTCGCGGGCCGCGACTCGTTCGGTGTCTTCGTCTGCGACGACGGGACGCCGCAGCTGTGCACGACGGGCCCCGCGACGGTCGACGTCTACCCGGTGGCCGCACCGGACGCCGCGACGACGCAGCAGGACACCGCGGTGGACGTCGCCGTTATCGGCAACGACCTGGGCGACGTCGCGGCTCCGTCCCTCGCCTCGCCGCCCTCCCGCGGGACGGTGGCCTTCGCGGGGGGGACGGCTCGGTACGTGCCTGCCGCAGGGTTCGTGGGGACCGACACGTTCACGTACACGATCTGCGCCTCGACTGCCCCGGACCTCTGCGCGACGACGACCGTGACGGTCACGGTCGCCGCCGCGCCGGCGCCGCCCGCACCGGAGCCGACCCCGGCTCCGCCCGCGGGTGGCGGCGCACTGGCGGTGACGGGGGCCGGGCCCGCACCGCTGCTGCTGGCGGGCGCGGTGCTCCTCCTCGTCGGCGGGGTCCTGCTCGTGGTGGCCCGCCGTCGCGCGTAGCTGTCGGTCCCTGGTCGGGCTCAGGCGGTGGGCGGCACCTCGTCGACGACGGGAGCGCCCGGCAGGTCGCGCATCCGCAGCAGGGGCGAGAAGACGACGGGCAGCGCGGCGAGCGCCGTGATGCCGACGGACACCCACAGCGTCGGCAGCACGCCGAAGGAGGTGCCCAGCCAGCCGCCGAGCAGCCCGCCGATCGGCATCGAGCCCCACACGATGAAGCGCACGGAGGCGTTCATGCGTCCGAGCAGCGGAGGAGGGCACACGCGCTGCCGGAAGCTGACCTGCGCCACGTTGTAGACGATGACGGCGAAGCCGAAGGTCGCGCCTCCCGCGACGAGCAGCGGCCACGCAGGGGCCACGCCCGTGGCGGCGAGCGGGGTGAGGGCCACCGCGGGTGCGGTGACGAGCGCGGACAGCGGGATGATCCGGCCCTCCCCGACCCACTGGGCGAGCCGGCCCGCGACGACGGCGCCGACCAGTCCGCCGATCGCGGACGCGGACAGGATCGCACCGTAGGCGGCGGTCCCCAGGCCGAGGGTCCGCAGGACGTAGATCACGAGGACGGCGCCGCCGACCGCGTTCGCGAAGTTGGCCAGCGACGTGCAGGCGACGATCCGCCGCAGGTACGGCTCGTGCACCACGAAGCGCAGGCCCTCGGCGATCTCGACGCGCAGCGGGCGGCGGGTGTCGGGGTGCGGCGGCGTCTCCTGCTGCCGGATCCGCCCGACGGCGAACGCGGAGACCAGGTAGGTCACCACGGTCACCGCGATGAGCGCCGGTGCCGCGATGACCCGCAGCAGCAGGCCGCCGAGCGCGGGTCCCACGACCTGGGCGACGGACGCGGTCGCCTGCAGCTTGGAGTTGCCCTCGACGAGGTGGTCGAGGCCGACGAGGCCGGGGATGTAGCTCTGATGGGACACGTCGAAGAACACGGTCGCCACGCTGATGATCAGCGCAGCGACGATCAGCAGGGGGACGGTGGCGTGCCCCGTGGCCGCGGTCACGACGACCGTGGCGAGCACGGCCGCGCGCACCAGGTCCGCGACGATGAGCACCCGCCGCTTGCGCATCCGGTCCACCCAGGCGCCCGCGGGCAGGCCGATGACCAGGAACGCGGCGTGCTCGGCGGCGTTGAGGACGCCCATCTCCCACTCGGTCGCGGCGAGCTGCTGGACGGCGAAGATCGGGAGCACCAGAGCGGTCAGCTGCGCGCCCAGCTGACCCAGGGCGTCTCCGGTCCAGAGCCGGCGGAAGTCCGGGTGGTGGATCAGCGACCGGGTGGCCGTGGCGTCGGGGGTGCTCACGCGGCCCAGCATCGACAACTGATTGGGAAATGTCAATCACTGTGGGAGGATCGACCCATGACCGAGCCAGCCCCCCGGGACACGGCGGAGATCGACGCCGACGCGCGCGCCCTCGCGAGCACCGTCCGCATCCGCATCCTGCGGCTGTGCCTCGACGAGGCCCTGACCAACCGCGAGATCGCCGAGCGCCTGGACCGCAACCCCGCCACCGTCCTGCACCACGTCCGCACGCTCGTCGACCGCGGCTTCCTCGCGGCGCAGCCCGCCCGGCGCGGGACCCGTGGGTCGCGCGAGGTGCCCTACCGGGCCACCGGCAAGTCGTGGCGGACCCCCGGCGGCCCCGGCATGGGCCGCGTCCTCATCGACGCGTTCCTCGAGGAGGTCGCGCTCGTCGACCCGCAGGACATCGTCGCCACCCGCCTCGGCCTGCGGCTCGACGCCGCCGGGTACGAGGAGCTGGCCACCCGGGTCGGCGCCGTCTTCGACGACTTCGCCCAGCGGCCACCCACCCCGGACGGCACCCCGTACTCGATCTTCTGGGCCCTGCACGAGGACGTGTCGCGTCAGACCCCGCCGCGCAAGGCCGCGATGGGCTCGATCGACGCGGCCTTGAGCGACGGGTAGAGCCCGGCCAGCAGACCGATCACCCCACCCGCCAGCGCGGCGACCCCGACCATCCGCAGGTCGAGGATCGGGGTCCACTCCTGGGCGGCGCTGACCCCGACGACGACGGCGACCCCGAGCGCGGCGCCCAGCATCCCGCCGAGCAGCCCGACCACCACCGACTCGACCATGAACTGCGCACCGATGTCGCGCCGCGTCGCCCCGAGCGCCCGCCGCAGACCGATCTCACCGACGCGCTCCAGCACCGACAGCAGGGTCACGTTCGCGATCCCGACCCCACCGATCAGCAGCGCTACGCCACCGAGGGCCAGGAAGATCGTGTTGACGTCCGCCTGCACGCTCTGCCGCACCGTGGAGGTGGCGGGCGGGGTCTGGACGTCGATCGTCTCGGGGGCGTTCGGGCTCAGGGCGGTCGGCAGCTGGCTGCCGACGACGGGACCGGCGCCGACCGCGAGGTGCAGGTGCAGCTGGTCCGGTGACGCCAGCGCGAAGTCCGCGCGAGCGGTCCCCTCGGGCATCAGGACCGAGGTGAGCACGTCGGACCGTCGCTGCACGTCGTCGACGATGCCGATGACCTGGTAGGCGCGGTCGCCGATGAAGATCGACGGCTGCCGATCCACCCGGACCACGCCGAGCCGCTCGGCCGCGGCGGCACCCAGCACGACGACCCGGTCGGCGCGGGCGTCGTGACCCGCGTCGAAGTAGCGGCCCTGCACGATGCGGCCGCGCACGGCCTCCAGCGCCCCCGGGGAGGTCGCGACGACGTCCGGCGCGACCGTCCGGGC
Organism: Cellulomonas terrae; assembly: GCF_007990265.1. GTDB lineage: Bacteria > Actinomycetota > Actinomycetes > Actinomycetales > Cellulomonadaceae > Cellulomonas > Cellulomonas terrae. Next base: position 66,867 of record NZ_BJWH01000001.1, on the reverse strand, counting down.
GGCCGACGGGTCGTGCACGGGGACCGCGGTGATCTCGGCGCCGCCGACGTCCACGGTCGAGAAGGTCCCGGCGGCCTCGACGCCGGCGAGCCGCTCCGCGCGGGCCGACGCGTCCCACGGCAGCGACCCGAGGGCGCGCGCGGAACCGTCCCAGCCGTTGCTGGTCTCCGGCTCGGCCACCGCCTGCGTCGCCGCGACGGCGTCGAACTGCTTGTTGATCTGCCCCGACGCGGTCTGCGCCAGCCCGACCGTCACCACGACCGAGGCGATGCCGAGCACGGTGCCCAGGATGGTCAGGAGCAGCCGTCCCGGCCGCGCACCGATGCCGGCGGCGGCCTCCGCGAGCAGGTCCCGCAGCCCGAACCGGTCGGACCGCGCCACGCGCTCGGTCACCGCGGTCATGCGATCTCCTGCAGGTACCCGTCGGCGATCCGGACCCGGCGCTGAGCGCGCACCGACACCTCGTCGTCGTGCGTGATGACCAGCAGGGTCAGCCCGCCCGCGTGCAGCTCGTCGAACAGGTCGAGGACGCTCGCCGAGCTCTCCGAGTCGAGGTTGCCCGTCGGCTCGTCGGCCAGCAGCACGCGAGGCTGGGCGACGACCGCCCGCGCGACGGCCGCCCGCTGCCGCTCACCACCGGACAGCACGGTCGGGACGAAGTCGATGCGGTGGCTCAGCCCCACCCGGTCCAGCGCGGCCAGTGCGCGGTCTCGCCGCTCCGCCCGGGGCACCCCGCTGTACAGGGTGGCGAGCAGCACGTTCTCCAGCACGGTCCGGTGCGGCATGAGGTGGAACGCCTGGAACACGAACCCGATGTGACCGGCCCGCAGGGCGGCGCGCTCGCGCTCGCCGGCGCCGGCCGTCGGGATGCCGTCGAGCAGGTACTCGCCGTCGGTCGGCTTGTCCAGCAGGCCGAGGAGGTTCAGGAGCGTGGACTTGCCGGAGCCCGACGGTCCGACGACCGACAGGTAGTCGCCGGAGCCCACCACGAGGTCGGCCGGGTGCAGCGCGTGGACCGGCGGGTCGCCCGGGAACTGCCGGGCAGCGCCGCGCAGCTCCAGCACCGGAGGGACCGGCTCGAGGCTCTCGGCGGGGCCGAGCAGGTCGAGGACCGTCACTCGTCGCCCGCCTCGGCGTCGGCCGACTTCTCGTCGGTTCCGGCCACGCCCACCACCACCAGGTCGCCCGCGGTGAGCGGTGTCTCCGAGCCCACGATCTCGACGTACCCGTCGGCGGCGAGCCCGGTGGTGACCGTGACGAGCGAGCTGGCCGTGCCCCCGCTCCCGGCGAGCTCGACGCGCGACTCCCCGCCCGGTCCGGCGGTCAGCGCCGCGAGCGGCACGGCCAGAACCTCGCCCTCCGTCGAGCTCACCGGCACCCGGACACGGACGTTGGTGTTCTGCAGCGCGAGGACCTGCTCCTGCGTGAGGTCGCCGAGCGTGAAGACCACCGTCCGGCGGTCACCCTTCGGCTCGTTCTCCTGCTCCTGCTCCTCGCCCTCCGTCTCGCCCTCGGTCGACGTGGGCGTCGCCCTGGGGTCGGTGACCTCGGCGACGGTGACGGGCAGCTCCTGGTCGTCGAGCACGATCGACCCGACCGTGCCCACCGCGAGGAGCTCGGCGTCCGCACGCGTCGCGCTGCCGGTGATCTGGATCGTCGCCCCGGACACGCTCATGAACTCACCGGTGATGGTCCCGCCGCGGGTCGCGTCGACGACGTCCACGCGGCGGGGGAGCGACGGCACGAACACGATCTCGCTCGCCGGCAGCGGGGTCAGCGTCGCGGCCTGCGCCTCGGACTGGTCCTCCCGGGCCGCCGCCAGCTGCGACTGCGCCGACGCGACGGCGGCCCGCTGCGCACCGGTGTCCGCCGGGTTGCCCGCCTCGGCCCGCGCCGCCTTCGCCTGGGCGAGCGCGCCCTGCGCCTCCACCACCGCGACGGGGCTGCACGGGGCCTCCTCGGTCGGGGCGGTGCACCGGGCCTGCTCCTGGTCGAGCGTCGCCTGGGCGACCGTGACCGACGTGTCCAGGCCGATGATCTCCGACTGCAGCGGGCCCACGGCCGCGGCGGCCAGCTCGCGCTGGGCGGCGCTGAGGGCGTCCTGCGCCGCCCGGACACCGTCGCGTGCCGCGGCGACCGCGTCCTGGAGCTCCTCACCCGCGGACGGCGGCTCGTACCCGACCCTCTGGTACAGCGCGCGGACGCCCGCAGCGGTCGCGGCGTCGTACGCGTCGCTCCCGGCGTTGCCGGGGTCGATGCCGAGGCCGACGAGCGCGGCCTTGAGCTGGCGGACGTCGGGCCCGGAGACCCCCGCCCGCAGCGAGCGGTACGTCGGCAGGTCGCCGGGCAGGACGATGACCGGCCGGCCGACGATCTCGAGCGCGACCGACGCCGGGCCGATCTCCGCGCCGACCACCGGCACCTGGCCGGTGACGACGGCCGGGCCGCCCAGGTCCCCGGTCTCCACCCGCAGGGCGACGGGGTCGTCGTACCCGATGTCACCACGGATGACGAGCTCGTTCGCGATGACCCGGCTCTCCACCGGCACCGTGATGGGACCGGCCGTCGGGGGTGCCGCGTCGGCGGCGGCCTTGCCCGGCGACACGATCAGCCGGCTCAGGAGGACCCCTGCGGCGAGGCAGACGACGGCGACGACCGCCATCACCACGATGGTGCGACGCCCTCCGGTGACCTGCGTGCTCACGATGCGGTTGCTCACTTGGACGCCTGGGCCGCCTTCTCGACCATGGCGTCGAGCTCGTCCTTGTGCGCGTCGATGAACTCCTGCTCGATGGCGAACTGCGCCTCGAGAGCGGCGCGGGCCGCACCGGTGCTGTCCTGGCAGGTGCGGTCGGCGACGGCGGTGGCGATCTCCTGGTCGCGGATCTCGGCCAGGGCGGCCTCGTCCTGCGTCCCGGTCTCCTCGTCGTAGGGGATCTCACCGGTCAGCTTGTAGATGCTGTCCTGCGCCTCCTGCGGGTTGGCGAAGTCGTAGCCCTCGTCGGCCATGCAGTCGGCCCACTTCGCGTACGCCTGCGTCGTCCGCTCGTCGGTCTGCGTGTCCTGCCACAGCTCGTTCATCGCTTCCGTCAGGTCCGCGAACTCCGGGTCGTCCCAGACCTGGCCCGCCTCGTAGACCTCGTGCTGGGCCTTGCCCTGGCAGCCGGCGGTGGTCCAGTCGTACTCCTCGACCTCCGCCTCGGCGGTCTCCTCGTCGACGGGCTCCTCCGACATGGCCTGGGCGCCGTAGAGGGCCTCCCAGAACGCCTGCTGCTCGGACTCGCTCATCGTGGCGACGTAGTCGGCGTTCGGGTCCACCCACTCCTCGTCGGCGCCGTCGTTCATCGGCATGTCCTGCGACGTCGTGGCGCCGTACCCGTACTGCTCGGCGTACTCCAGCGAGTCCCACGCAGGCATCTCGTCGTCGCTGTCCTCCACGGCCTTGCTCATGCCCGAGGTGTCCTGAGGCGTGTACTCGAAGCCCTCGTCCTGCATGCAGGCGGCCACGATCTCCTCGGAGCGGGCCATCTGGGCGTCCATCTCGGCCTCGTCCTGCGACCCGCCGAGCTTCTCCCAGTACGCCGCGAGCGGGCTGTCCTCGTACGTCAGCGTCGCGTCACCCGTCGGTCCGCCGCCGGAGGAGCACCCTGTGAGGAGGGCCAGGGCGACGACCCCCGTGGCGATCGCGGTGAAGGTCGGCGTCGTTCTCATCGTGGCGTGCCCTTTCGGCAGGGGGGAGTCACAGTCGCTCTCACTGGTGTGTCGCCCAGGACGATATCGGGCGAGAACGGGACAAAGATCATCCCGTGGGGTGATCTCGCTGCACCGCCGGGAGGACGCCGGGCACCCGCCCTCCGCGGGCGCCCGGCGCGGTCCTCAGGTGTGCCGCCGTGCAGGTCCGAGCGTAGGGAGAGGGTCGGCGGCGAGACATCCACCGCAGGGTGCACAACCTTTCCGGGACGTCATACGTCAGTAGCGGATGGCGTCGATGACCTTGACCCGGACGGCGAACGTCGCGGGGATCAGGCCGGCCAGCGCGCCGACCGCGACGGCGGCGGCCATCCCGACCATCGCGGCGCTGAACGGGAACGGGGGCATGTCCTGGATCCCCCCGCCGAACACCCGCTCGACGGGGATGTTCTTGATGATCGCGACGGCCAGCACCACACCGACGAGCCCGGCCACCACGGTCGCCACGACCGACTCGAGCAGCACCCCGAAGAACACGCGTCCGGACGTCGCGCCGAACGAGCGGCGGATGCCGATCTCCCGGATCCGGTACCGCACGGTCACCAGCGCGATGTTGACCAGCCCGAGTCCCCCGAGCAGCAGAGCGAAGCCCCCGACACCGATGCCGACCCACGTCGTCGCCCGGTCGAGCCCGCCGTCGTCCCAGTGGTTGTCCATGACCTCCACCTGCCAGCCCGGGGCGGTCGCCTGCAGGTCGCGCCGGACGCTCTCCCCGATCTCCGCGGACCGGTCGGCGGGCACCCACAGGAGCATCGCCGGCACCTGGACGCCCATCATCGGGTCCACGACCCCCGGCCCCGGACCGCCCGACTGCGCTCCAGAACCGTCCGCGCCGATCCAGCGGTGGAACTGCTCGTACAGCACGAAGGCCTGCGGCTCGGCGCCGGGCCACTCGTCGCGCAGGACGCCGACGACGGTCGCCGTGACCGGCGCCCGGTCGCCCAGCGGCACCGTCGGGTGCGACGACAGGTCCGTGAGCCCGTACGCGCGCAGGAACGCCCGGTTGACGACGAGGGTCGGCGCGAGGGCCTCCTCGTCGGCCGCGGTGAACCAGCGGCCCTGCTCGGGCACGATCCGGTTGATGACGCCCAGGTCCGCGTCCACGGCGCGCACCTGTGTGGGACGGGTGCCGTCGGGGAACCGCATCGTCGCCTGCGTCCACTCGTCGCGGCTGGCATAGGTGATGTCGTAGCGCTCGAGCACGCGCCCGAACGCCTCGTCCCACCCCGCCGGCGTCGTGGCCTGCGCGCCCTGGGGCCAGGCGTTGACGTTGAGCGTCACCCTGCGACCCGACTGGCGCTCGGTCTGCTCGGTGAAGGACTGGTTGAGCATGGACACGAGCGCGGTGACGCCGGTGATGGCGGTGACCGCGCACGCCACCCCGACGAGCGCCAGCAGCACGCGCAGCTTGTGGATCCGCAGCTCGCCCCAGGCCTCGACGATCGCACCCACGACGCCGGTCACGCGCGCACCCCCGCGTCGGGCAGGCGCCGTTCGGTGTGCGACGACCGGTCGGCGACGAGCGGCACGTCGCCCACCCACTCGGCCGTCGTGTCCAGGCTGATGGGCACGAGGATCCCGTCGGCGAGCCGGTACTGGCGCTCGGCGCGGGCGGCGACGGCCAGGTCGTGCGTGATCGTCACCAGGGCGGCGCCGGTCTGCGACGCGATCTCGTCGAGGAGGTCCATGACCTCGCCGCCGGTCTCGACGTCGAGCGCGCCGGTGGGCTCGTCGGCGAGGATCACCCGGGGTCCGCGCACGAGCGCGCGCGCGATGGCAACACGCTGCTGCTCGCCTCCCGAGAGCTTGTCGGGCAACGTGTCGACGCGGTCGCCCAGGCCGACCCGCTCGAGCATCTCCGCGGCCAACCGCGTGCGGGACCAGAACTGGCGCCCGCGCGCATAGAGCAGGGGAGCGGACACGTTCTCCAGGGCCGTGCGGCCGGGCAGCAGGTTGAACTGCTGGAACACGAAGCCGAAGTCGCGACCGCGGCGCTTGGTGCGCGCCCCGTTCGACAGCGTCCCGATGGGCACGCCCTCGAGCAGGTACTGCCCCGAGGTCGGCGCGTCGAGCAGGCCGAGGATGTTGAGCAGGGTCGACTTGCCGGTCCCGGAGCGGCCGACGATCGCGACGTGCTCGCCGGCGTCGACCGCGACGGTGACGCCCTGCAGGATGTGCAGCAGCCGCTCGTCGGGCAGCCGGACCGACCGGGTGACGTCGGTGAGCTCGAGGAGGCTCATCCGCCGCAGACCGTCGGGTCGTAGTCGACGCTGCAGTCGACCTGCTTGCCCGTGCCGCCCGGCACCGGGATGAACTCCAGGACGGTGTCGCCGGCGGCCAGGCCCTCGGTGACCTGCACGTTCTTCCCGTCGGTGAGCCCCAGCGCCACCGCGCGCTTCTCGTTGCTGCCGTCGGCGGAGACGACCCAGACGTTCCCCGCCTGCACGGTACCCTGCACCGCGGTGACCGGGACGACCACGGCGTCGGCCGCCGTGCCGTTCGTGATCTCGATCGTCGCCCCGAGGCCGGGGAACGCCGTGATCCCTGCGGGGATCGCGCAGGTGACGGTGCCGGACGCGCTCGTCGTCCCCTCGGCGACCTGCTGGGTCTCGGTGGTGGGTGCCGCGCCCACGCGCAGGCCGGTGCACTCGAACGGCGCCGGCCCACCCGTGAGGGTCACGGCGCCCTGTGTCGGTGCGCCGACCAGCCGGTACTGCTGGTCGGGCGTCAGCGTGCCCGTCACCGACAGCGTGCCGGGTGCGACTTTACCGACCTCGTCGCCGACGGAGACCACCTGGTCCTTCAGGGTCGGCAGGGTCAGCGTGCCGGCGACGGGCGCCTTCACGGTCTCGACCGTGACCTTGGGCCGTCGCTCGGTCGTGGTCTGCTCGCCCGTCGTGGGGTCCGTCCGGACGACGGGGTCCTGCGGGGTCTCCTGCCGGATCTCGAGGACCGGCGCCCCGGCCGCGACCACGGCGCCGTCGGCGGCGAGCAGCTTGGACACCGTGCCGGCGAGCGTGGCGCGCACGACGACGGACGGGTCTGCCGTCACCGAGGCCTGCACCGTGACCGCGTTGGTCACGGTCGCGGTGGACACCTCGACCGTGGGCTCGACCACGGCGCCGGTGGGCTGCAGTGACGTGTCGACCGTGCTGACGTCCGCTCCGGCGAAGGCGATCTTCACCAGGGCGGCCGCGATGACCGCCCACAGGATCAGGCGGACGGTCGGGAAGATGATCCGGCGGGTGACCCCCACGGTCGGGCTCCTCTGGCTGGTGGGACGGGCTGCGACGGAACGTACCGAGTGCGCCGTGACCAGGGGATCCGTCGTGAGGATGACGTGGTCGAGGAGCGAGCCCGTTACCGTGCGCCAGACACTACTGTGCGACGCGCACTAGCGGTCAAGCGCCGATCGCGCGTGTCGGAGGCCGTGGCTGCACGCCCCGCGAGCTCACGGTGCCTGCCTGGTCTCAGAGGGCCGGGCCGGCCGCCGTCGCCACCAGGAACGCCGGCGCTCGCAGACCCTCCGCCGCGAACGCGTCGGCGACCGCCTGCGCGACCCGGTCCACCTCGTCGGCGGCGACCAGCGCGATCGCCGACCCGCCGAACCCGCCGCCGGTCATCCGCGCGCCCACGGCACCGGTCGCCCGGGCCGTGTCGACCACCAGGTCCAGCTCGCGGCACGACACCTCGTAGTCGTCGCGCAGCGAGGCGTGGGACGCGTTCATCAGCGTCCCGACCAGACCGACCTCCCCGGCGTCGAGCAGTGCGACGAACCAGGTCACGCGGTCGATCTCGTTCACGACGTGCCGGACGCGGCGGACCTGGACCTCGTCGTCGAGCTTGTCCAGGGCCCACTCCAGCCCGCGCGGGTCGTCGGAGATCTCGCGCAGCGTCGCGACCTCGAGCCGTGCGGCCGCCGCCTCGCACGACGCCCGCCGGGCGGCGTACTGCCCGTCGACGAGGGCGTGCTCGGCGCGGGTGTCCACCACGAGCAGCGCCAGGTCGTGCGCCGCGAGGTCGAACGGGACCTGACGGACGGAGCCGTCGAGGCAGTCGAGGAGCAGCGCGTGCCCGTCCTGCGAGCGCAGCGACGCCGCCTGGTCCATGCCGCCGGTGGGCGCCCCGGCGATCTCGTTCTCGGCGCGCACGCACAGGGCGGCCAGCGCGGCGCGTCCCTCGTCCGAGCCGGTCAGACCCAGGCCGAACACCTCATCGAGCGCGACCGCGGTGGACGCCTCCAGCGCCGCCGACGACGACAGCCCGGCGCCGTACGGCACGCACGAGTCGACGGCGACGTCGAAGCCGGCGACGGGGTGACCCGCCTGCCGCAGCGCCCACGCGACACCCACGGCGTAGCCCGCCCAGCCGTCGACGGTGCCCGGGGCCACGTCTGCGAGGTCGACGGTCCGGATGCCGGTCGGCTCCTGCGCGCTGACGAGTCGCACCACGCCGTCGTCGCGGCGCCGCACCGCCGCGTACGTGCGGTGGGGGAGCGCGATGGGCAGGCACAGGCCGCCGTTGTAGTCGGTGTGCTCACCGATGAGGTTCACGCGGCCGGGCGCCGACCACGTGCCCTCCGGCTCGGCCTCGAACGTGCCCGCGAACAGGGCGCGGACCCGGTCGGCGCCCTCCTGCGGGGTCCAGACGTCCAGCCAGGTCACCTCGGCGGTCATGCCAGCTCCTGCAGTCGGGTCGCGATGCGCTCGGGGGTGGTGTCGCTGATCCAGGCGCCCATGCCGGACTCGACGCCGGCCAGGTACTTGAGCCTGCCCGGTGCGCGCAGCACCGAGAACAGCTGGAGGTGCAGGCGGGAGACGTCGCGACCCTCGCGGGTCGGGGCCTGGTGCCAGCCGGAGATGTAGGGCAGGGGGATGGCCTCGCCGTCGGGGCCGACGAAGAACCGGTCCAGCCGCTGCAGCAGCGACAGGTAGACGGTCGAGAGGTCCTCGCGCTCCGCGTCGGTCAGGGCCGGCAGGTCGGGCACGTCGCGCCGCGGGGCCAGGTGCACCTCGACGGGCCAGCGCGCCGCGAACGGCACGTACGCCACCCAGTGCTCCGACTCCAGGACGATGCGCTCCCCGTGGGCCAGCTCGGCGTCCAGCACGTCCCGGCCCAGCAGGCGGCCGGTCCGCTCGTGGTGGGCGTTCGCCTCGGCGAGCATCGCGGTGGTCCGCGGCGTGACGTACGGGAACGCGTAGATCTGCCCGTGCGGGTGGTGCAGCGTGACGCCGATCTCCTTGCCGCGGTTCTCGAACACGAACACCTGCTCGATGCCGGGCAGCGCGCTCAGCGCCTCGGTCCGCTGCGCCCAGGCCTCGACGATCGTGCGCATCCGGCGCGGGGTCACGGTGCTGAGCGACGCGGTCGAGTCCGACGAGAAGCAGATGACCTCGCAGCGGCCCGCGGCGGGCCGGACGGTCCAGAGCGGCTCACCGTCGCGCTGCACGGGTGCGTCCGGGACGCCGGGGACGGCGAGCAGCGACGGGAAGCGGTTCTCGAACACGACGACGTCGTAGTCCTCGGCGGGGATCTCGCCGTCCTGGTAGACCGCACCGGGCTTCGCGGGTGCCAGCGGGTTGGCGTCGGCCGGGGGCAGGAACGTGCGGTTCATCCGGTGCGCCGCCATCGGGATCCACTCGCCGGTCAGCGGGTCGCGGCGCAGCTCCGGGCCGGTGACCGGCTGCGGCACGCCGTCCGCGTCGGGCACGGGGGCGAACCGGTCGACGAGTGGCCGCGCGTCGGTCAGGGTGCGCGTCGCGCCGCCCGAGACGTACGGCTCGGAGTCGTCGAAGTAGATCAGCTCGCGGCCGTCGGCGAGCGTGGTCGGGGTGATGCGGACGGGTGCGGTCACGGGGCGGCTCCGGGGATGGTGACCAGGCGCAGGGCGGCACCGGTCAGGTGTCGTCGTGCGTCGGCGGGCAGGGCGTCGTCGGTCAGCAGGGTGTCGATGTCGTCCAGGGGGGCGATCCGGGCCAGCCCGACGACCCCCCACTTCGTGTGGTCGGCGAGCACGGTGGTCGCGGCGGCGCAGGCCATGAGGGCGCGGTCCGTGGCCGCCTCCGCCAGGTTGGGGGTCGTCAGACCGCTGGCGTCCAGGCCGTGCACGCCGAGGAACGTGCGGTCGACGCGCAGGCTCGCGAGCGTCGCGTCCGCGACGGGGCCGACGAGCGCGTCGGACGGCGTGCGGGCCCCGCCGGTGAGGATGACCTCGACCCCGGCCGCGCCATGCAGGGCGTCGGCGATGCGCAGGCCGTTGGTGACGACCGTGAGGGCCGGGATGCCGGCACCGGCCAGCAGCTCGGCCAGCAGGAACGTGGTCGTGCCGGCGGACAGCGCGATGGCCTGGCCGGGCTCGACGGTGGCCAGCGCCGCCCGGGCGATCGCCGCCTTCTCGGGGCCCGCCCAGGACCGCTTCGCGTCGAAGCCCGGCTCGTCGGTGGGCCGTCCCAGGGCGTCCGGAGCCACCGCCCCGCCGTGCACGCGACGGACCAGGCCCGCGCGGGCGAGCTCGGCGATGTCGCGGCGGACGGTCATGTCCGAGACGTCGAGGCTCTCGACCAGGTCGGCGACGCGAGCAGCCCCGTCGGCGCGCACGGCAGCCAGGATCCGCTCCTGACGCTGGGACGCAAGCACCCGAACACTCTCACACACAAACCAACAAGTTTCAACAGGCGCGGAACGCGACGTCCGCACTCGCGCGGGCTCTGCCCCGCCGGAGCGCGGACGTCGTGGGTACTTGGGAGGGGACGTCAGCGTGCGCGCTCCAACGTCGCGGAGTGCGGAGTGGGACGGTCGAACCTAGGGCGGTGGGTCAGCGGCCTGCGGGGGTGAGGCCCAGAGAGCGGCCCGCCAGGCCGCGGCGGCGGGAGGCGAGCGAGCGGGCGACGCCCACGAGGGCCTGGGCGGCGGGGGAGTCCGGGGCGCTCAGGACCACGGGCGTGCCGGCGTCACCGGCCTCGCGCAGGCGCACGTCGAGCGGGACCTGCCCGAGCAGGGGGACGTCGCCGCCGGTGATCCGCGTGAGGTTGTCGGCGACGGTCTGCCCGCCGCCGGTGCCGAACACGTCGAGCCGCGACCCGTCCGGCTGCTCCAGCCACGACATGTTCTCCACCACGCCGACGACGTGCTGCCGCGTCTGCACGGCCACCGACCCGGCCCGCTCGGCCACCTCGGCGGCTGCGACCTGCGGCGTCGTCACCACGACGATCTCCGAGCTCGGGAGCAGCTGCGCCACCGAGATGGCGATGTCCCCGGTGCCGGGGGGCAGATCGAGCAGGAGGACGTCGAGGTCGCCCCAGAACACGTCCGCGAGGAACTGCTGCAGCGCGCGGTGCAGCATCGGCCCGCGCCACACGACCGGTTGCCCCGGCGGGACGAACATGCCGATCGAGACCACCAGCACCCCGAACGCCTCGGGCGGGAGCAGCATGTCGTCGACGCGCGTCGGCTGGCGCGTGACCCCGAGCATCCGCGGGATCGAGAACCCGTAGATGTCCGCGTCGACGATGCCGACCTTCAGCCCGTCGGCGGCCATCGCGACCGCCAGGTTGGCCGTGACAGAAGACTTGCCGACGCCACCCTTGCCCGACGCGATCGCGAACACCTTCGTCAGCGAGCCGGGCTGCGCGAACGGGATGACGGGCTCGGAGTCCGTGCCGCGCAGCAGCGTCCGCAGCGCCGACCGCTGCTCGGCCGACATGACGCCGAACACGACGGCGACGTCGTCGATCCCGTCGACGGTCGCCGCCGCGGCGCTGACGTCCCGCGTCAGCGTGTCCTTCAACGGGCAGCCCGGGGTCGTCAGGTCGATCCCGACCGTCGCGCGGGATCCGACGACCTCCACGGAGCGGACCATGCCCAGGTCCGTTATCGGCCGCTTGATCTCCGGGTCGAGGACGTGCGTCAGCGCCTCGCGGATGGCATCGAGCAGGGGGTCGGTGGGGTCCGGCATGGGGCCATCGTAGGTCGGGCGGAGGTCAGCCCCGTGCGGGCCGGTCGGCGCCACCGCGAGACCGGTCGCCCCTCTTCTCGGGCCGCTCGCCCTCGTGCTCCTTGTCCCCGTCCCGATCGGCGGCGAGGTCCTCCAGCATGTTGCGCAGCTCGGAGCGGACGAAGTCGCGGGTGGCCACCTCGGACAGCGCGATGCGCAGCGCCGCCATCTCGCGGGCGAGGAACTCGGTGTCCGCGAGGTTGCGCTCGGAGCGCTGGCGGTCCTGCTCGGCCTGCACGCGGTCGCGGTCGGTCTGCCGGTTCTGCGCGAGCAGGATCAGCGGGGCGGCGTACGAGGCCTGCAGCGAGAGCATGAGCGTCAGTGCAGTGAACCCCTGGGCCGGGTCGTCGAACCGCGGCCGGTCCGGCCCCCAGTTCGCGTTCCAGGCGATCCAGAGCAGGCAGAAGACGCTCAAGTAGATGATGAAGCGCGGCGTGCCGAGGAAGCGGGCGATGCTCTCGGAGATCTTGCCCGAGGCGTCCTCGTCGAGCTGCGGCCGACGGATGAACCGGCGGCGCGTCTCCAGCGGGGTGTCGAGACGGTCAGCCACGGCTCGCCCCCGGACGCGTGATGCCGAGGACGCTCGTGTCCGGGAAGTTGCCCTCGTCGTCGGTCTCCCGCCAGTCCTCGGGCAGCAGGTGGTCGAGGACGTCGTCGACGGAGACCACCCCGAGCAGCCGCTTCTCGGCGTCGACCACCGGCAGGGCCAGCAGGTTGTAGGTGGCCAGGTTGCGGGTGACCGACAGCAGCGGGGCGTCGACGGTGATCGACTCGATGTCCGTGTCGACGATCGAGCCGATCGCCTCGTGCGGGGGCTCGCGCAGCAGCCGCTGCAGGTGCACGACGCCGATGAACCGACCGGTCGGCGTCTCCAGCGGGGGGCGCGCGACGAACACCATCGACGCGAGCGCGGGTGTGAGGTCCTGGCGGCGCACGTGGGCCAGCGCGGCCGCGATGGGCGTCTCCGGCCCGAGGATCACCGGCTCGGTCGTCATGAGGCCGCCCGCGGTGTTGTCCTCGTACGCGAGCAGCCGGCGGACGTCCTTGGCCTCGTCGGGCTCCATGAGCTCGAGCAGCTCGGCGGCCTGGTCGTCGGGCAGCTCACCGAGCAGGTCGGCGGCGTCGTCGGGCTGCATGGCCTCGAGCACGTCGGCAGCACGGGTCAGGGCGAGGCCCTGGAGGATGCCCACCTGGTCGTCCTCGGGCAGCTCCTCCAGGACGTCGGCGAGCCGCTCGTTGTCCAGCGCGCTGGCCACCTCCAGCCGGCGGGTCAGGCCGAGGTCGTGCAGGACGTCGGCGAGGTCGGCCGGCTTGAGGTCCTCGTACTGCGCGAGCAGCAGCTCGGCGCCCTGCGCGGCGCTCGCCTGACCGAGTCCCGTGACCTCGTCGACGGACACCAGCAGCGTCTCGCCGCGCCGGCGCAGGATGCCCGAGCGCCCGGCGGGGATGCGACGCACGAACACCTTGGAGATCACCCAGTCGCCGTTGCGCTGCAGCTCGATGGCGACGTCCTCGATGGTCGCCTGGCCGGAGCCGTCGACGAACTCGACCGTGCGGTCGAGCAGCTCGCCGACCGCGAGGGTCTCGAACGCCCGCTGCTCGAACCGGCGCATGTTCACCAGGCCGGTCGAGATGACCTGCCCGGAGTCGATCGCGGTGACGCGCGTGAGCGGGAGGAACACGCGGCGCCGCGCAGCCACCTCGACGACGAGCCCGACGGCGCGGGGCAGCCCCTTGGGGCGCACCAGCACGACGACGTCACGCACTCGTCCCACCTGGTCTCCGAGGGGGTCGAACACGTTGGTCCCGGCTAGGCGCGCGACGAACACCCTGGTCCCGACGCTGCTCACGTCGGTCAGCCTAGACCGGGCACGGCCGTGAGCCGCCGCACGCCGGTCGTTCGGCCGCGCGTCGCCCGGGCCTGGCGATCTGTGCGGTGCTGGGAGAAGATCGCGGCATGTCGTTCTCCGGTAACGCCCGCACCCCGCGCACCCCCACGCCGCCGCAGGGGGAGACGGTCGCCGCGTACTCGACCTATCTCGAGGCGCAGAAGGCCGTGGACCACCTCGCGGACAACGCGTTCGCGGTGCAGCTGGTCACGATCGTCGGCACGGACCTGAAGATGGTCGAGCGGGTCACCGGCCGCCTCTCGTACCCGAGGGTCGCACTCGGCGGCTTCCTGTCCGGGGCCTGGTTCGGCCTCTTCGTCGGGCTCCTGCTGAGCCTCTTCTCCGCACCCGGGTCGCAGAGCCCGCTGGTCCCGGCGATCTTCATCGGCGGTGCGTTCGGCCTGCTGTTCGCGGTCCTCACGTACTCGTTCTCCCGCGGGAAGCGCGACTTCACGTCCACCAGCCAGATCGTCGCCTCGTCGTACGCGGTGCTGTGCCGTCAGGAGCAGGCGCACAAGGCGCGCGAGCTCCTGCGGGAGATCGGTGGCGTGCAGTCCGGCTGGCCCGCCCGGCCGGCCGCGCCGATCACGACCAGCCCGTCGGACCCGTCGACCGCGTACCCGCCGGCTGCGGGCTCGCAGCCGTGGGGGTCGCCGACCGTGCCGCCGGTCGCGCCGCCCGGACCACCCGCTCCGCCGAGCGGACCGCCGACCGACCAGCCCGGGCCGCCGACCGCGCCCTGAGTCGCTCGCGCACCGTCGGCGCCGGCTCGACCTGCGGGCCGTCGGCCATGCCGCCGTGCACCAGGCGGATCGTCGCGGTCCTCGAGAACAGCAGTGCGAGGTTGGGGTCCATGTCTGCCTCCTGTGGGGGTGTGTGTCCCTGCACAGGAGGTGACGCGGGCCGGCCGGCCCGATCGACACTCAGCGGTCGAGCAGACCCGCCATCCAGGCCTCGACGGCGTCAGGGTCGCGGGGCAGCGCGGCGGACAGGTTCTCGTTGCCGTCGGCGGTGACCAGCACGTCGTCCTCGATCCGCACGCCGATCCCGCGGAACTCCTCGGGGACGAGCAGGTCGTCGGACTTGAAGTACAGGCCGGGCTCGATGGTGAACACCATGCCGGGCTCGAGGATCCCGTCGAGGTAGAGCTCCGCGCGGGCCTGCGCGCAGTCGTGCACGTCGAGACCGAGGTGGTGGCTCGTGCCGTGCACCATCCACCGGCGGTGGTGCTGGTTCTCCGGCAGCAGCGCCTCCTCGGCGGTGACCGGCAGCAGCCCCCACTGCTCGAGGCGCTCGGCGATGACCTGCATCGCGGCCGCGTGGACGTCGCGGAACCTGGCGCCCGGCACGGCGGCGACGAACGCGGCGTCGGCCGCGTCGAGGACCGCCTGGTAGATGCGGCGCTGGACCTCGGTGAACGTGCCGTCGACGGGCAGGGTGCGGGTGACGTCGGCGGTGTAGAGGGAGTCGATCTCGACCCCGGCGTCGACGAGCACCAGCTCGCCCGCGCGCACCTGGCCGTCGTTGTCGATCCAGTGCAGCGTCGTGGCGTGCTCACCCGCCGCGGCGATCGTCTCGTAGCCGACCGCGTTCCCCTCCTCGCGGGCGTGCCCGATGAACGTGCCCTCGATGATCCGCTCGCCGCGCCGGTGCGCGACGGCCCGGGGCAGGGCGCGGACGATCTTCTCGAAGCCCTCGATCGTGGTGTCCACGGCCAGGCGCATCTGCTCGATCTCGTGCGCGTCCTTGACCAGCCGGAGCTCGGACAGGGCCTCGGCCAGCTTCTCGTCGCGCTCGCCGGCGGCCTCGGTCGCGCGGATCTCCTCGACGAGCTCCTCGATCGCCGCGTCCGCCTCCGGCACGACGCGCACCTGCACGCCGTCGGCGCCGACGTCCTTGGCCAGCGCGTCGCGCAGGTCGTCGAGGTGCGCGGTGCTGACCCCCGTGAGCGTCTCGAGGTCCTCGAGGGTCGGGCGCGCACCGACCCAGAACTCGCCGTAGCGGGCGTCGGAGAAGAACTCCTCGGTGTCCCGGCCGGCCAGGGGCCGGATGTACAGGACGGCGTGGTGTCCGCTGCCCTCGTCGCCCGCGCCGTCCTCGACGGGGTGCAGGACGAGCACGGCGTCCGGCTCCTGCTCCGACCCCAGTCCCGTGAGGTGCGCGAACGCGGAGTGCGGCCGGAAGCGGTAGTCCGTGTCGTTGGAGCGCTGCTTGAACGTGCCGGCGGGGATCACGAGCCGCTCGCCGGGGAACTGCGCCGAGAGCGCGGAGCGGCGGACGGCGGTGTGCTCGGCGGCCGGGCCGCGCTCGACCGTCGACGGCCCGCGCCCGCCCCACCCGGACGTGATGAACCGCACGAACTCCGGCGAGCTGGGGCGCTGGGAACGGTTGCTCCCGCGGTCGGCCAGCGGCTGCTCGGTGGGCGTCTCGGGAGTCAGGTCCTCGCTCATGCGGTCATCCTCGCACCCCCGGTTACGGTAAGGCCGTGCGCATCGACCTCCACACCCACTCCACGGCGTCGGACGGGACAGGTGCACCCGCACAGGTCGTGGCGGACGCCGCTGCCGCGGGGCTCGACGTGGTCGCCCTGACCGACCACGACACGACGGCGGGCTGGGCGGAGGCGACCGAGGCGGCCCGTGCGCACGGGATCGCGCTCGTGCGGGGGACCGAGGTCTCCGCGCGCGCGCACGGCATCAGCATCCACCTGCTGTCGTACCTGCAGGACCCGACGCACCCGGCGCTCACCGCCGAGCTGGACAAGACGCGCGACGCCCGCCTCAACCGGGCGCGGGCGATCGTCGAGCTCCTCGCCGCGGACGTGCCGATCACCTGGGACGACGTGCTGGAGCACTCCCGCGACGCCGTCGTCGTCGGCCGCCCGCACATCGCGGACGCCCTGGTGGCCCTCGGCATCGTGCCCGACCGGGACACCGCGTTCCTCCACCTGCTGTCCGCCGCCGGGCCGTACCACGTGCCCCACTACGCCCCCGACGGGCCCGACGCCGTGCGCGCGATCCGGGCGGCGGGCGGCGTCCCCGTCTTCGCGCACCCCGGGGCCGACGCCCGCGGCCGGATCGTGCCGGACCGGGTGTTCGACCGCCTGGCCGCGGCCGGCCTGGGCGGTCTCGAGGTCGACCACCGCGACCACTCGCCGGCGCAGCGCGAGCGGCTGACCGCGATCGCCGACCGGCTGGGTCTGTTCGTGACCGGGTCCAGCGACTACCACGGGACCGGGAAGGCCAACCGGCTGGGGGAGAACCTGACCGCGCCCGAGGTGCTCGCGCAGATCGAGGAGCAGGGCACGACGGGCGTGGTGCGGCCGTGAGCAACGTGTTCGACGCCTACCTCTTCGCGTCCGTCTTCATCACGCTGTTCGTGATCATGGACCCGCCCGGGGTCGTCCCGATCTTCCTCGGCCTCACCGGCGCCATGACCCGGCAGCAGCGCAACCGGGCCGCGCGCCAGGCCGTGCTCGTCGCGCTCGGCGTCATCGTCGCCTTCGCGCTGTTCGGGCAGTCGCTGCTCAACTACATGCACATCACGCTGCCCGCGCTGCAGGCGTCCGGCGGGCTGCTCCTGCTGCTCATCGCCATGGAGCTGCTGACCGGCAAGATGGAGGAGCCGCAACCGTCGGGGAACGGGAAGGTCAACGTCGCCCTCGTGCCGCTCGGCACACCCCTGCTGGCCGGCCCCGGCGCGATCGTCGCGACGATGGTGTTCGTCCAGCAGTCCGACAAGACCGTCGCCGACTGGGTGGCCATCGCGCTCGGCGTCGTCGCCGTGCACGTCAGCCTCTACCTGGCGATGCGGTTCGCCAACGTCATCCACCGCGTCCTGGGCGACTCGGGCACCATCCTGGTGACCCGGATCGCCGGCCTCCTGCTCGCCGCCATCGCCGTGCAGCTCGTGGCCGACGCCGTCGAGGCGTTCATCAAGGCGGCCTAGCGAGAGGGTGCGCGCTCCGCGGGAGCACGCACCCTCTCGTCGTGAGGTCAGCCCTCGGTGGCCTGCGGGGCGCCACCCTCGGCCGGCTGGCCGCTGCGCGTGCGACGACGGCTGCGGCTCCGACGGGTGCCGCCGGTCGACGCTCCGTCGGTGCCCTGGTCGGCGGACGGGCCGGTCGTCGGCGCCTCGGAGGACGGCGTCGTGTTCTCGGCACCGCCCTCGCCGCGACCCCGGCCGCGCCCGCCACGGCGGCGGCGGGTGCCACCCTCGCGGGGCTCGCCGGCCTCGTCGGCGGGGCGCTCGGCCTGCGGGCCCGAGCTGCGCGGCGCCGAGGCAGGACGGGAGTCGCCCGAGCGGGAGTCGCTCCCGCGGCGCGAGTCGCCGGAGCGCGAGTCGCTGCCGCGACGCGAGTCGCCGCCACCCCGGTTGCCCCGGATCTGGTCCGAGTGCGAGCCGCCGGCGGGACGTCCGCCGCCGCGCTTGCCCGTCTCGCCCAGGTCCTCGAGGACCTCCGCGCCGAGACCCTCACGGGTCTGCTGCGCCTTCGGCAGACGCCCCTTGGTGCCCTCGGGGATGTCGAGGTCCTCGTAGACGTGGGCCGACGACGAGTACGACTCGATCGGCTCCGGGATGCCCAGGCCGAGCGCCTTGTCGATCAGGCCCCAGCGGGGGATGTCGTCCCAGTCGACGAACGTGACGGCGGTGCCCTTGGCGCCCGCGCGGCCGGTGCGGCCGGTGCGGTGCAGGTAGGTCTTCTCGTCCTCGGGGCACTGGTAGTTGATGACGTGCGTGACGGCCTCGACGTCGATACCGCGGGCTGCCACGTCGGTGGCGACGAGCACGTCGACCTTGCCGTGGCGGAACGCGCGCAGCGCCTGCTCGCGGGCGCCCTGGCCCAGGTCGCCGTGCAGCGCACCGGCCGCGAAGCCGCGCTCGACCAGGTCGTCGGCCACCTTGGCGGCCGTGCGCTTGGTGCGGGCGAAGACGATGGTCAGGCCGCGGCCGCGGGCCTGCAGGATGCGGGCCAGCATCTCGACCTTGTCGAGGGCGTGCGCGCGGTAGACGACCTGCTTGATGTTCTTGACCGTCTGGCCGTCGTCGTCCGGGTCCGCGGCGCGGATGTGCGTCGGCTGCGTCATGTAGCGGCGGGCCATCGCGACGACGGCGCCGGGCATGGTGGCCGAGAAGAGCATGGTGTGGCGGCTCGCCGGGGTGGCGGCCAGCAGCGTCTCGACGTCGGGCAGGAAGCCGAGGTCGAGCATCTCGTCGGCCTCGTCGAGCACGACGGCCTTCACGTGCGAGAGGTCGAGGTGCTTCTGCTTGAGCAGGTCGATCATGCGGCCGGGGGTGCCGACGACCACGTCGACGCCCTTGGTGAGGGCGTCGATCTGTGGCTCGTACGCGCGGCCGCCGTAGACCTGCAGGACGCGGACCTTGCGGCGCGAGCTGGCCGTGGCCAGGTCGCCGGCCACCTGGACGGCGAGCTCACGCGTCGGGACGACGACGAGCGCCTGCGGCTTGCCGGCGTGGGGGAGCTGCTCGTAGCCCTCCTCGCCGGGGGCGACCACGCGGTGCAGCAGCGGGACGCCGAAGCCGAGGGTCTTGCCGGTCCCCGTCTTGGCCTGGCCGATGATGTCGTGGCCGGACAGCGCGACCGGCAGGGTCATCGCCTGGATGGGGAACGGGTGCGTGATGCCGGCGTCGGCCAGCGCCTGGACGATCTCCGGGCGGACGTCGAAGTCCGCGAAGGAGGCCTCGACGGCCTGCACGGAGGACCAGGTGTTCTTCAGGGGTCGGGTCATGGGCTCGGCCAGAGCAGAGACCTGCTCCGGCGTCTCGTCGGTGGTGGTCACGAGGACTCTTCACTGCGAAGGGTGGTGCGCCGCGCGCGGCCGGGGCCGACGGGTGTCGGAGCGTCCCGGGCGACAGCGGAGTTCACCACGCGGGTTGGCCGGCAGCCGATCGTGCAAGTCGACTCGCGCGCGTCGTCCGGACGGGTCCGGGGCTGCGCGAGAATGGGTCTGATCGTCGAGCGAACGGGGATTCCGAGACGACCGGGCAACCGAATTACCTGCACAGTCTATCCGACGACCCCGGCAGGCCGGTCGCCGCCCCGCCGGGGCTACGATCCTCGGATGACGACGACGCGAGCTGAGGCCGTTCCTGCGGTGGGATCTCTCGAGCACTCGGACGCCGTGGAGCTCCTCGGCCTCGTCGCGCAGCTCGAGCACGTGGCCTTCGCCCGGCTCGCCGCCGACTCCGCGCTGGCCCCCACGATCGAGCAGCGCCTCGAGCTCAGCCGTTTCGCCTCGGCCGCCGTCGAGCGCCGCGACCGGGTCCTGGCCCGCATCACCGAGATCGGCGGTGACCCCGTCGCGGCCGTGCGCCAGTACGACGACGTGCTCGACGACTTCGACGCCCGCACGCAGCCCGGCTCCTGGTGGGAGCGGCTGCTCAAGGCCTACGTCGGGTACGGCGTGGCCGACGACTTCTGCCGGCTCGCCGCCGAGGGCCTCGACGCGGGCTCGCGCGCGGTGGTCCTCGAGGTCCTCGACGACGCCTCCCACGCGGAGCTGGCGGTCGCGGAGCTCGACGCCGCCGGGTCCGCGGACGGTGTCCTCACCGCGCGCCTCGCGCTGTGGGGCCGGCGGCTCGTGGGGGAGGCCCTCGGCGTCGTGCAGCGGCTCCTGGTGCAGCGTCCCGCACTCGTGCGGCTGGTCTCCGTCGGTTCGGCCAGCCAGGACTCCGCACCGCCGAACGCCCCCGCCAAGCTCTTCGGGGAGCTGACCGCCCAGCACACGCGCCGGATGAGCCGCCTCGGCCTGACCGCCTGACCGCACGACGACGCCCCGCACGGATCCGTGCGGGGCGTCGTCGTGCACTCACTCAGATGTTGCCGAAGCCGACGCGGCCCTTCGACTCGGAGCCGATCTCGACGTAGCCGAGGCTCGCGGTCGGCACGATGACCCGACGGCCACGCACGTCCACCAGCTCCAGGGCCGGCCGTCCGCTCAGGGCGGCGGCCACGGCGGCAGCGACCTCGTCCGGCGTCTGGTCGGACTCGAGGCTGATCTCCCGAGGCAGGTTCTGCACGCCGATGGTGATCTCCACCGTCATCTCCTTCACGTCCTCACTCCACGCTGTGGTTCTCGGGCGCCTGCGGCCGGTGGGCCGGGCACGTCGTCCGATCCTAGGCGTCCTCGTACTCGAAGTCGGGCCGGATCAACGCGGACACCCCGCCCCAGGCCAGCTGGGTGACGAGCTCGACGGTGCGTTCCGGCCCGGCGTCGGACGGCTGGCGGAGCCGGTACGTCGCTGCGCCCTGCGCCATGGAGATCAACGAGACCGCGAGCATGCTCGCGTCGTCCAGCGGCAGGGCCGTGACCTGCGACAACACCACGGAGATGCGGCGGGCGGCCTCCGAGGAGGCGTGCTCGACCCGAGCGCGCACGTCGGCGTCGTGCGTGACGTCGGACTCGAAGAGCAGGGCGGACGACTCTCCTGCGCCCTCGACGAACATGATGTACGCCTCGACGATCGCGGCGATGACGTCGCGCCCGTCACCCCGGCGCACCGGCCCCTGCTCGATGCCCTGCACAGCGGCGTCGACGGCGACCAGCAGGTCGGCGCCGTTCTGGTCGACGACCGCGAGGTACAGGTCGAGCTTCGAGGGGAAGTGGCGGTACAGGACGGGCTTGCTGACCTCGGCCCGCTCCGCGATGTCGTCCATCGAGACGTGGTGGAAACCCTCGGAGGAGAAGAGCTCCTGGGCGATGCGCAGCACCTGGGCGCGGCGTTCGTCGCGAGCCATCCGCGGGCTGCGCGCCCGCGGGGTCGGGTCGTCTGTGCCGTCCGTCATCCCGCGATGGTAGCCACGGGACGTGTCCGAGATGCGACGATGACCGGGTGACGACCCCGGAACCGCTCCGGACGGACCAGGGACCGACGCGCGCGTCCCTGCGCCCGTCGGTCCCTCGTCGTCGACGCCGCACGGCACACGGTCGGTCCGCCGGGCGTGTCCTGCCCACCGTCGCGGCGGTCGTCGGGCTCACCCTCGGCGCAGCCAGCGCGCTCTGGGCCGCGGGCGCCCCGCAGACCGCGGCCCTGGTCGACGCGGCGCTCGGCACCGCGTCCCCGGCCGCCGCCGACGCCGTCGAGCGGGCCGGGTCGCAGAGCCGGGCGTCCGCCGGCCGTGAGCTGCGCGTGCTCGAGCCGGTGGAGGTGCCGCCGGGGATGCTGCCGACCGAGCCGGCGCCCGGCATCGTCGCCCTGCCTCCGGGTCTGACCGCACCGGACGTGGCCGCGGGGCTGCTCTCGGCCGACGTCGTCGAGGCCGCCGCAGGCACGTTCAGCGTGGTCCCGGGCGTCGACCCGGGGCCCGGGACGGGTGCCGTCCGCACCGTGCGGGTCGAGGTGGAGGACGGGCTGCTCGTCGACGGGCCCGCGTTCGCCGCGACCGTCATGGCGACTCTCAACGACCCCCGCGGGTGGGGCGCCGACGGGTCGCTGTCGTTCGCGCGGACCGACGGCGACGCCGAGATGCGCGTGATCCTCGCCTCCCCGGCGACGGTCGACGACCTCTGCGCACCCCTGGACACGGGCGGCGAGGTGTCGTGCGGCACGAACGGTCGAGCCGTGCTCAACCTGCGCCGGTGGGTGCTGGCGACGCAGGAGTACGCCGCGGACAAGGCGGCCTACCGGCAGTACCTGGTCAACCACGAGGTCGGGCACCTGCTCGGGCACCGGCACGAGAGGTGCCCCGGGGCGGGTCAGCGGGCGCCGCTGATGCAGCAGCAGAGCTACAAGGCCGCGCCCTGCACCCCGAACCCCTGGCCGTTCCCCTAGCTTCTCCGGCCGGCCGCGCGGGTCGTGCGTCCGGGTGTCGGCGGCTCGTGATGGGATCGTCGCGTGACCGGCCCCTCGCACGCCCTGCGCCTCGTGCGCCCGGCGTTCGCGGACGTCCCCGGGCGCGGCGCCGGCGCCCTCGTGGACCTGGATCCCGAGCAGGCCGAGGCGGTCGCCGCCACCGATCCCGCGGTGCTCGTGCTCGGCGCCCCCGGGACCGGCAAGACGACCGTCGCGCTCGAGGCGGTGGTCGCCGCGGTCGAGGGCGGGCTGTCCCCGGAGGACGTCCTGGTGCTGTCGTCGGGACGCCGTGCGGCCGCCGACCTGCGGGACCGGGTGGCCGCGCGGCTGCGGCGGACGTCGGGGCGGCCGCTCGTGCAGACCGCCGCCGCGGCAGCGTTCTCCGTGCTCCGGGCGCGGGCGTCCCTGCTGGGTGACCCGGTCCCGACACTGGTCTCCGGCGCTGAGCAGGACCTCCTGCTCGGCGACCTGCTCGCCGGGCACGCCGCCGGCGAGGGGGTGCCGCTCGCCTGGCCGCCCGAGGTCCGGCCCGACGTGCTCGGCCTGCGCCCCTTCCGCGACGAGCTGCGGGACCTGCTGATGCGCGCGGCGGAACGCGGCCTCACGCCGGTGGACCTCGCGGCTCTCGCCGACGCGCACCGCCGTCCCGCCTGGGCGAGCGCGGCGCGGCTCTACGAGGAGTACCTCGACGTCGTCCAGCTGCGCGCCGGCACGCCGGACCTCGGCGCGAGGCTCGACCCGGCGGTCGTCGTGGACGAGGCCGCGCAGGCGCTGCTGACGTGGGACGACGAGGTGCCCGGTGCGGTGCGGCCGCGCTGGCGGCTCGTGGTCGTCGACGACCACCAGGAGAGCACCTCGGCCACCGCCCGGCTGCTGCGGGTGCTCGCCGACGACGGCGCGCGGGTGCTCCTGCTCGCTGACCCGGACGCGGCCGTGCAGACGTTCCGGGGGGCGACACCGTCCCTCGTCGGGCGGGCAGGGGTGCGCGGGTCGGGACCGGGCGAGCTCGGAGCCCGCACGATCGTGCTGCGGACCGCGTGGCGGCACGACGCCGGCCTCCGAGCGGTCGTCGGGCGCGTCGCGGA
Source organism: Cellulomonas terrae (assembly GCF_007990265.1). Taxonomy (GTDB): domain Bacteria; phylum Actinomycetota; class Actinomycetes; order Actinomycetales; family Cellulomonadaceae; genus Cellulomonas; species Cellulomonas terrae. The sequence continues at coordinate 43,336 of NZ_BJWH01000001.1, read as the reverse complement.
GCGCGTCGGGGCGGTCGGCGCGGTGCAGCACCGGCGGGCCGTCGCCGCACGCCCCGGCGGTGGGGACGTGCGGGTCGCGGTGCTGCCGAGCACCGCACAGGAGGCCGCGTTCGTCGCGCACGCGTTGCGCAGCGCCCACGTGGAACGCGGGGTGGCGTGGTCGGAGATGGCCGTCGTCGCGCGGTCCGGCGCCCAGGTGACCGCGCTGCGGCGTGCGCTCGCGGGGGCGTCGGTCCCGGTCAGCGTGCTCGGCAGCGACGTGCCGCTGCGCGAGGAGCCGGCGGCACGGCCGCTGCTGGACGCCATGCGCGTGTGCGTCGGCGCCGCGACGCTCGATGCCGCCACCGCCGCCCGGTTGGCGTGCTCGCCGCTCGGTGGCCTCGACACGGTGGGCCTGCGGCGCGTGCGACGGGCGCTGCGCAGCCACGAGCTGGCGCAGGGCGGTGGCCGGGCCAGCGACGTCCTGCTCGTCGAGGCGCTCGGGTCGGCCGATGGCACCGACGTCCCCGGCGCCCGTGCGGTCGCACGCCTCGCCCGGGTCCTCGACGCGGGCCGTCGCGCCGCGGAGGTGCCGGGTGCCGACGCGCAGACCGTCCTGTGGGCGCTGTGGGACGCGGCCGAGCAGGCCGAGCCGTGGCGCCGGTCCGCGCTCGCCGGAGGTGCGGCAGGTGAGCGGGCCGACCGCGACCTCGACGCGGTGCTGGCGCTGTTCCGGGCGGCGGAGACCTTCGTGGACCGCATGCCGCGCTCGACGCCGGGCGCGTTCGTCGACTGGCTGCAGGCCCAGGACCTCCCGTCCGACTCCCTCGCGGCACGCGCCCGCCGGGCGTCCGTGCAGGTGCTGACCCCGGCGGGGGCGGCCGGCCGGGAGTGGGACCTCGTCGTCGTCGCGGGCGTGCAGGAGGGCACGTGGCCCGACCTGCGGCTGCGCGACTCGCTCCTCGGTGCCCAGGCGCTGGTCGACGTGGTGGCCGGCCGCGCGGTGCCCGGTGGCGCCGACGACGCCGGGTCGGCGGCCGCGGCGCGGGACGCGGTGCTCGCTGACGAGCTCCGGTCGTTCGTCGTGGCGTGCTCGCGCGCCCGCAGGTCGCTGCTGGTCACGGCGGTCGACGACACCGACCAGCAGCCGTCCCCGTTCCTCGAGCTCGTGGACCCGTCCGACGACGAGGGCGAGACGCGCCGGACGAGCGTGCCCGCCCCGCTGGACCTGCGCGGCCTCGTCGCACAGCTGCGGGCGCACCTCGAGCAGGCGGCGGTCGACGGGGTCGAGCCGGACCCGGCGGCGGCGCGCACGCTCGCGCGGCTGGCGGCGGCCGACGTGCCCGGCGCCGACCCCGCGCAGTGGCACGGCCTCGCCGAGCCGTCGAGCGCGGCACCCCTGTGGGACGCGGACACGCGCGTGCCGGTCTCGCCGTCCAAGGTCGAGACCGCCCAGCGCTGCGCGTTGCGGTGGGCCCTGGAGGCCGCCGGGGGGACCTCGACGGCCAGCGGCGGGCAGAACCTCGGCACCCTGCTGCACGCGATCGCGCAGGAGCACCCGCGGGGCACGGAGGCCGAGCTGTCCGCGGCGCTCGACCGGCGCTGGGCGGAGCTCGGGCTCGGCGCCGGCTGGCCGGCCCTGGCCACCCGGCGCAAGGCGGACGCGATGGTGCACCGGCTCGCCGTGTACCTGCGGAACGCGGGCGACCCGCTGCTGGTCGAGGGTGCCTTCGCCGTCGACACCGACAGGGCGTCGCTGCGGGGGTCGGTCGACCGCATCGAGCTGGTCGAGGACCGTGCCGACGGGCCGGTCGTGCGCGTCGTCGACCTCAAGACCGGTGCCAGCCCACCGAGCGTGAGCAAGGCCGCCGAGAACCCGCAGCTCGGGGCCTACCAGCTCGCGGTCGACGCCGGCGCCTTCGACGGGCTCCCTGCCGGCACGACGAGCGGCGGCGCGCAGCTCGTGTTCCTCGGCGCGGGCGTGACCGCGGTGACCCGGTCCCAGGAGCCGCTCGGGCCCGAGGTCGACGGTCCCAGCTGGGCGCGCACCCTGGTCGACCAGGTGGCCGACAAGATGGCCGCGTCCACGTTCGAGGCGACCGCCAACGACCTGTGCGACCGCTGCCCGGTCCGGCGCTCGTGCCCGGTCCGCGGCGAGGGCGGGCAGGTGGTCGCATGACTCTCTCCGCGGCACAGATCGCCACCCTGGTGGGCCAGCCGCCGCCGACCGACGAGCAGCGCGTCGTGATCGAGGCGCCGCTCGGCCCGTCGCTCGTCGTGGCCGGTGCGGGCTCGGGCAAGACGGAGACGATGGCGGCCCGCGTGGTCTGGCTGCTGGCGAACGGCATCGTCGAACCGGACCAGGTGCTCGGTCTGACGTTCACGCGCAAGGCGGCCGGGGAGCTCGCGGAGCGGGTGCGCAAGCGACTGCGGACCCTCGCGCGGGCCGCGGCCGCGGAGGGCCTCGTCCTCGGCGGGACCGTGGACGCCGCACGCACGGACGGCCTGGCCGGCCTCGCACGCCCGACGATCTACACGTACAACTCCTACGCGGCCTCCCTGGTGTCCGACCACGCGCTGCGGCTCGGGCTCGACCCGTCGGCGCGGCTGCTCGGCGAGGCCGCGCAGTGGCAGCTGGCCTCCGAGGTGGTCGAGGCGTGGAGCGACGACCTCGACACCGATGCCGCGACCTCCACGGTGATCGAGGCGGTCCTGACGCTCTCGGGCGCCCTGGACGAGCACCTGCTCGACGCGGCCCAGGCCCGGTCCGGCATCGAGGAGATCCTCGACGGGCTCGCCGCGACGCCCGCCGGCACACCGCCCCGCGAGCCGTACGCGGAGATCAAGAAGCTGGTGCGGTCGCTCGGGGAGCGGGTCCGCGTCCTCGAGCTGGTCGCCGAGTACCGCGCCCGCAAGCGGGCCGCCGACGCGATCGACTTCGGCGACCAGGTCGCCCTGGCGGCCCGGCTCGCGCTCGACGTGCCGGAGGTCGGCGCCGGCGAGCGGCAGCGGTTCCGGGTGGTGCTGCTCGACGAGTACCAGGACACCTCCTACGCGCAGCTGACGCTGCTCGGTGCGCTGTTCGGCGGTGGGCACCCCGTGACCGCCGTGGGGGACCCGAACCAGTCGATCTACGGGTGGCGCGGGGCGAGTGCGGGCGGTCTGGAGGGCTTCCCCACGTCGTTCCCGCAGGTCCACGCCGACGGCACCCGCACGCCCGCCGAGGTGCACCAGCTGTCCACGTCGTGGCGCAACGACCGCCTGATCCTCGCGGCGGCCAACCACGTCGCCGCACCGCTGCGCGCGTCCGCGACCCGCGTGCCCGTGCCCGTGCTCGCCGCCCGGCCCGGCGCCGGCGAGGGTCGGGTGCACGCGCACGTCGCCGAGACCGTGGAGGACGAGGCGCGGGCCGTCGCACAGTTCGTCCGGGACCGGTGGCGGCCCGCGGGCCCGGGGCGGGACCGGGTCACGGCAGCGGTGCTCTGCCGGAAGCGCTCGCAGTTCGAGACCCTGCGCCGCGCGCTGCGGGACGCGGGGCTGCCCGTCGAGGTCGTCGGCCTCGGCGGTCTCCTGTCCGCGCCCGAGGTCGTCGACCTCGTGGCGCTCCTGCAGACCGCGCACGACCCGGCGCGCGGCGACGCGCTCATGCGCCTGCTCACCGGCGCCCGCACCCGGCTCGGTGCGTCCGACCTGCACGCGCTCGCGGCCTGGTCCGGGGAGCTCGCGGCGCGGCACGGTGGCGGACCGCGAGCCCGCGGTCACGGATCGGGGCCGTCACCCGAGAGCTCCGCATCCGACGTCCTCCCGGAGCACCCCCCGGTCCCCGACGCGGCGGACGTCGTCGTCGAGGCCGACGCGGTCGACGAGCGGAGCATCGTCGACGCGCTCGACGCGATCAGCGAGCTCCCCGCCGAGGGCTGGACCAGCCGCGGCGGGCGGACCCTCAGCGCGGTCGGTCGAGCTCGGCTGGCCGACCTCGCGATCACCCTGCGGGCGCTCCGGGCGCACAGCTACCTGTCCGTCCCGGAGCTCGTCGGTGAGGCGGAGCGGCTGCTCGGGCTCGACATCGAGGTGGCCGCGCGCGCACGGACCTCGCCGGGCCGGGCGCGCGCGCAGCTGGACGCGTTCCGTGACGTGGCCGTCGAGTTCGCCCGCTCCGCCGACCACCCGAGCCTCGGCGGGTTCCTCGCCTGGCTCGAGGCGGCGGACACCCGGGAGAACGGTCTCGACATGCCGGTCACCGAGCCCGATCCCGACGCGGTGCAGCTCATCACCGTGCACGCCGCCAAGGGCCTCGAGTGGGACGTCGTCGCGGTCGCCGGGCTCGTCGACGGCGGCCTGCCCGCCACCGCGACCCAGGGCAAGGACGGGCCGAAGGACTCCGCGTGGCTCACCGGGCTGGGCTCGCTGCCGTACCCGTTGCGCGGCGACCGCCACGACCTCCCGGTCTTCGCGCACTCCGGCGCGGAGGACCCCAAGGAGCTGGAGGAGCGGCGCAAGCAGTTCGTGCTCGACGCCGGTGACCATCAGGTCGCCGAGGAACGCCGGCTCGCCTACGTGGCGCTCACCCGCGCCCGCTCCGACCTGCTCCTCACCGCGGCGTGGTGGGGCGACGGCTCCCGCGTGCGCAAGGTCTCCGTGTTCCTCACCGAGCTCGCCGAGGCTGGGCTCGTCGAGACGGGGGGCTGGGAGGAGGTGCCCGACGCGGGTGGCACCAACCCCCGGGCGTCGCTCGTGCTGTCGGCGACCTGGCCGGCGGACCCCTTCGGCACGGAGGCGTCCTCGACGCGCCGCGCGCACGTCGAGGACGCGGCCGCGCGTGTCCGCGCCGCGATGGCAGCGCGCGACGACCCTGGAGCAGCGGGCGCCGTCGGGGACCCGCAGTCGGGCCTGCAGCCCGTGCACCCGTGGGACGTGCTCGCCGACCGGCTGCTGGCCGAGCGCGAGCGCGTGCGGACGCCGTCCGGCGAGGTCGAGCTCCCCGCGCACCTGTCCGCATCCGCGCTGGTCAGGCTCGAGAGCGACCCGGGAGAGTTCGCGCAGCACCTGCGGCGGCCGGTGCCCGCCGAGCCCTCGCCGCAGGCCCGTCGGGGGACCCGCTTCCACGCCTGGGTCGAGGGCTGGTACGGCAGCGCGTCCCTGGTGGACGTCGACGCGCTGCCCGGTGCCGACGACGACTCGGCGAACCTCGACCTCGACGAGAAGGCGCTGCGGGAGGCGTTCCTGGCGGGCGAGTGGGCCAACCGGTCGCCGCTCGCCGTCGAGGTGGACATCGAGATCTCCGTCGACGGGTACGTGCTGCGCTCGCGCATCGACGCCGTGTTCCCCGATCCCGCGCGGACCGCCGGGACCGCTCCGCGGGCCGTGGTCGTGGTGGACTGGAAGACGGGTGCGCCGCCGAAGGACGAGGCCGCCCGGGCCTCCCGTGAGCTCCAGCTCGCCGTCTACCGGCTCGCGTGGTCGCGCTGGACGGGCACCCCGCTGGACCAGGTGCGTGCCGCGTTCTGCTATGTCGGCGCGGGGATGACCGTCTACCCGGACCGGCTGCTCGACGAGGCGGAGATCACCGCCCTGCTGCGTGCGGCGACGCGCGCCCAGGGTGCGCAGGGCGCCGGCGTCGTCGAACCGCGGCCGAACCGGCGCGGGCCGAGGACGAACACCCCGACGGGCCGCCGTCCGGGCTGGGAAGGCTCGAACGCGGCGTCACCGCGCCGGCCGACCCGGCCGGCGACGCCCACCCTGTTCGACGCCGACTGACATCACCGGTCCGGTGCCCGAGCACGGGACGTGCGGTTCAGTCGAGGAGCCGCGCCCTCACCCGGTCGAGCTCGTCGCAGGACATGCCGTGCTCGGTGAGGTAGGCGGCGACGTCGAGATCGCACAGGAACGCGCGGAGATGGCCCGTCACCTCGACCAACCGCGCACGGAGCTCGTCGGGGGATCGACCGGTCTCGTCGCCGAGGCCGGCCAGCGCGTAGTCGTTCATCGCGACGACGGCCGCCGCGTAGTCCTCGACGATCGCCTCCTGCGACACCCCGGCGAGCGACAGCAGGAGCACGGTGACGAGGCCGGTGCGGTCTCGACCGGCCGAGCAGTGCACGACGACGCCTCCGTCGGGTGCGTGCGCCACGGCGCGAACGGCGTCGACGACAAGGTGAGGCCAGAGCTCGAGGTTCGCCCGGTAGTACTCGGGCGAGTCGAGCACGTCGCCCCAGCGCGCCATGAAGTCTCGGTCCTCCCAGACCTCGACCGGGCGGTGCACCCGCGTGACACCCGCCGGCAGGGCGAGAGGCTCGATCTCGTGCGGGTTGCGCAGGTCGACGATCGTCCGCACACCCGCGTCGACGAGCTCTGCCCAGCCGTCCGCGTCGAGGCCGTCCAGCCGCGGGGCGCGAAAGACGCGCCCCGTGCGCGTGACCGCTGCCTCGGCGGGCAGCCCACCGAGGTCGCGTGCGTTGTGCAGGCCGCCCCAGCGGACGGAGCGGGCGGTCACGCCAGCAGCGACTCGGCCTGGGCGTTCTGCTCCTCGCGCGTGTGCGCCTCGAGCTCCTCGAGCATGGCGACGGCGTCGTCGATGATCTCGGGGTCCTGCGTGCGCACGCCGTAGAGCAGCCACCGGGCGAGCGCGAGCTCCCCGGCGAGGAGTGCGCGGTCGGCCAGGTGCGGGTCGGTGAGCTCGGTCCGGCGCAGCTGGTACGCCTCCATGATCGAGTCGGTCGTGTCCGGGTGGGCGGCGACCAGGAGCCAGGCGAGGTCGTCGGCGGGGTCCGCGACGCAGGCGTCGCCCCAGTGCAGGATGCCGGTGACCTTGTCGCCGTGGACCAGGACGCGCTCGCTCGTGAGGTCGCCGTGGACGACGGTCGGGCGGAAGCGCCAGAGGGCGACGTCCTCGAGCCGGTCCTCCCAGCGCCGCAGCAGCGCGGGCGGCACCTTGCCGGTGCGTGCTGCCTCGTCGACCTCCGCCTGGCGACGGCTGCGGTACTCGCCGGCGTCGTACGCGGGCAGGCCGGCGTTCTCCACCAGGCTGGTCGGCAGCTCGTGCACCGCGGCGATCGCGCGGCCCAGGTCGGCCGCGAGGCCGGGACCGGGGCCGAGACGGTCGAGCCGCAGCGGCTCGCCGGGGATCTCGGTGTGCACCGCTGCACGCCCACCCTCGGGCAGGTGCGCGAACCCGACGGGCGCGGGGACGGCGAACGGGAGCGTCCCGCGCTCGGCCTCGGACGCGAGCATGCCGAGCAGGACGATCTCGGCCTCGAGCGCGGCCCCGGCCGCGGCGTGCTGCGGTGCGCGGACGACCCACCGGTTGCGGTGGGCGTCGATCACGACCGCCGTGTCGAAGTCGGACCCGGGCTGGGCGGGCCGCCGGACGTCGAAGGCGTCGAGCCCCGGTACGGCGACGGTCGCCAGGGCGGCGAGGGCGAGAGGGGATCGAACCACCTGTCCAGGATAGGCGGGCGTGTCGGTCGTCCCGGCGGAGCCGCTCGGCGTGTCTTCGCCCGGTTGCGCCTGATTGCGGGGCGCGCGCACGGTCGGGCTCCGCCGCGTACGGTGACCGGCGTGATCGTTCCGGAGGACCTGCCGTTGTCCCGTGCCGGCGTCGACCGTGCCGCGCTGTCACGCACCGACGAGGGGTTCGTCGCCGCGGCGCTCGCGGACGACGCCACCCGGGTGCTGCTGGTGTGCGACGGCGCCGTCGTGACCTCCGCGGGGTCACGGCTCGCGCTGCTGCCCCCCGCGCAGGTCCCGGTGGTCTCGACCGGCGACGACGGCTGGCTCCTGCTGGGGCGCGGCGCGGCGGGTGAGACGTACCTGGCCCGACGGGTGCCGGACCGCCGACCGGCGCCCCGGGTCGGGGAGGCGGCGGACGTCCTGGTCCACGCCGCGCCGGTCGGCGTCGAGCCCGCGTCGGCGCTCCCCGACGGGCTCGGCTGGACCCCGCTGCGCGACATCGGCGCGGACCTGACCGCGCACGAGGCAGGGCTGGCCACCACGGCCGTCGCGCTCGACGCCTGGCACGCCCGGCACCCGCGCTGCCCGCGCTGCGGAGCCGCCACCCGGGTCGCGCAGTCGGGGTGGACGCGGGTGTGCGTCGAGGACGGCTCGGAGCACTACCCGCGCACCGACCCGGCGGTGATCATGGCGGTGGTGGACGCCGACGACCGGATCCTGCTGGGGCACGCGGCGCACTGGCCGGCAGGCCGGTGGTCGACGCTCGCGGGCTTCGTGGAGGCGGGGGAGTCCTTGGAGCACGCCGTCCGGCGCGAGGTGGCCGAGGAGACCGGGGTGCTCGTCGGCGACGTCGCCTACCGCGGGAGCCAGCCCTGGCCGTTCCCGGCGTCGCTCATGATCGGCTTCCGCGCCTCGGCGGAGTCCACCGACGTGACGGTGGACGGTGTCGAGCTCACGGAGGCCCGCTGGTTCTCCCGCGACGAGCTCGCCGCTGCGGTACGCACGGGCGACGTCATCCCGCCGGGGCGCGCGTCGATCGCGCGGGCTCTGGTGGAGGAGTGGTTCGGGGGACCGCTCAGCTGAGGCGGGCGCGGACCTGCGCGAGCGACGGGTTCGTGGCTGCCGTGCCGTCGGGGAACACCACCGTCGGGACCGTCTGGTTGCCGTCGTTGAGGGACTCGACCAGCGACGCCGCGTCGGCGTGCTCCTCGATGTTCACCTCGGTGTAGCCGATCCCCGCCGAGTCGAGCTGCGTCTTCAGCCGGCGGCAGTAGCCGCACCACGTCGTGGAGTACATCGTGATGGTGCCGGCGTCGGGCAGGGTCTGCGTGGTCATCGGTCCCTCGGGGTCGAAGCGGTCGGGCGCGGTCGTCGCCCAGGGCATCCAACGTTCGCGCGCCACCGGTTCTTCCCGCGTCGCACGGACGGGTGACGGTACCCGACGTGCACAGGCCGGCGACCAGGGTGTCGGCAGGTGCTGAGAGACTGTGCCCGATGTCCGCCGAAGCCCTCCTGGACGCGCTCGACCCCGAGCAGCGTGCCGTCGCCACCACGCTCCGGGGACCCGTGCGCGTGCTCGCCGGTGCGGGAACGGGCAAGACGCGCGCGATCACGCACCGCATCGCATACGGCATCCAGGTCGGCGCCTACCGCCCCGCCAACGTGCTCGCGGTGACGTTCACCGCCCGCGCCGCCGGGGAGATGCGCACCCGCCTGCGGCTGCTCGGCGCCCCCGGGGTCCAGGCCCGCACGTTCCACGCGGCCGCCCTGCGGCAGCTCGGGTTCTTCTGGCCCAAGGTCGTCGGCGGTCCGCCGCCGCGCATCGTCGAGCAGAAGGTCAAGCTCGTCGCGCACGCGGCCCAGCTGGTCGGCCTGGAGACGGACCGCGAGAGCGTGCGGGACCTCGCGTCCGAGATCGAGTGGGCCAAGGTCAGCCTGGTCACCGCCGACGACTACGCCAAGGCCGCCGCCGCGACGGACCGACCGGGCCCGGGTGGTACCGACCCGCAGTCGGTGGCACGCCTGATGGCGGCGTACGAGTCCGCCAAGGACCAGCAGGGCGTCATCGACTTCGAGGACGTGCTGCTCCTGCTCGCGGCGATGCTGGCCGAGCGGCGGGACGTCGCCGACTCGGTCCGGGAGCAGTACCAGCACTTCGTGGTCGACGAGTACCAGGACGTCAGCCCGTTGCAGCAGTACCTGCTCGACCAGTGGCTGGGCGGCCGGCAGGAGCTGTGCGTCGTCGGCGACCCGAGCCAGACCATCTACTCGTTCGCCGGGGCGTCCGCCCACCACCTCACGACGTTCACCCGGACCTACCCGCGCGCGACCACGGTGGAGCTGGTCCGGGACTACCGCTCCACCCCGCAGGTGGTGTCCCTGGCCAACCACGTGATGCACGCGGCCCGGAAGGCGGGCGGTCCGGCGCCGCTGGAGCTGCGGGCGCAGCGACCGGACGGCCCGGACGTCTCGTACGTGACCTACCCGGACGACGAGGCCGAGGCCGCCGGGGTCACGGACGCGATCGCGGCCTTGGTGCGCAGCGGCGTGGCCGCCGCCGACATCGCGGTGCTGTACCGGACCAACGCGCAGTCGGAGGCGTTCGAGGCGGCGCTGGCGGACCGCGGGATCGCGTACCAGGTGCGCGGGAACGCTCGCTTCTTCGCCCGCGCGGACGTGCGCAAGGCGATGGTCCTGCTGCGGGGCGGCGCTCGCGCGGCGGACCCGGCGACGCCGATGCCGGAGTCCGTCCGGGACATCCTGCGCAGCGCGGGCTGGACCGACGTCCCCCCGGAGGGCAGGGGAGCGAGCCGTGAGCGGTGGGATGCGCTGCAGGCCCTCGTCACCCTCGCGGACGCGCTCGCCGCCGCGCCCCCGACGGGCGACGGACCGCCCACCGTCTCCGACCTCGTCGCCGAGCTCGACGAGCGCGCCGCGGCCCAGCACGCACCGACCGTCGAGGGCGTGACCCTCGCGTCGCTGCACGCCGCCAAGGGCCTCGAGTGGGACGCGGTGTTCCTCGTCGGGCTGTCGGACGGTCTGCTGCCGACGGTCCAGGCGCAGACGGACGCGACCGTTGCGGAGGAGCGGCGCCTGCTCTACGTCGGGATCACCCGTGCTCGCGAGCACCTGCAGCTGTCGTACTCCCGTGCCCGCCACCCGCGGGCGCGGGCGAGCCGAGGCGTGTCGCGGTTCCTCACGGACCTGTGGCCCGACGAGCGGCGCAGGCCGGGTGTCCCGCGGCGTGACCTCGACGTGCGTCAGCAGGCGGTGGTCGACGGCCTGACCGCCTGGCGTGACGCGCACGCCGCCGAGCTGCGCCGTCAGCCGGCGTCCGTCCTGACCAGCGCGACCATCCGCGCGATCGCCGAGCGGTGCCCCAGCACGCTCGAGGAGCTGGGCTCGGTGCGTGGCGTCGGTCCGATGACGCTCGCGGACATCGGCGAGGACGTGCTGGCTGCCGTCCGAGCCACCGTGCGCGAACCCGCTCGTTGAGCCGATCGGGCGATGGCAGAAACTCGTCGGCGAAAGTTCGTTTATTCGGTTGTCCCCCGTGTGAGGCCGGTCCTAGTCTGGGCGACGTCCTTGTTGAGGGACCGCGCCGAAGGGCGAGGGTCCGAGCCGGAGAGGGGGTGGGTGCACCGATGAACACAAAGATCGACATGCCGAACGCGTACGCGTTCCTGCCGCGATCTGTCGCGCCCACCACGGTCTGGTTCCAGGGGATCGCTCTGCCCATCGGCGGCGGCGCCCTCGAGCTCTTCGGCGGGTCGAAGCGTCGCACGGCGACGGATCCCCGCACGCACCTGACCAGGACTCCCATGATCTGACCTCGAACGAGGCACAGGCCGCGGAGTCCGAACTCGGACCCGCGGCCTTTCTGTTCTCCCGATGACTCGGGTGGACGGGTTGGCAGTCGGTCCGGCACCGACGCAACACGCTCACCAGCAAGGACATCAGGAGGACATCGTGCGGCTCACGACGCTGCTCGACACGGTGAACCAGGGCGGATCCGGCCAGTGGCCCGTCACCGACACTTCGACGACCGACGACCGCCAGACGTTCGACCAGCTCGTCGCCGACTTCATCCCGTGCCGGGCGGGCGACCCCGAGCTCTGGTTCGCCGAGCGCACCGCCGAGGTCGAGCGCGCCAAGGCTCTGTGCCGCGAGTGCCCGCTGATGGAGGGGTGCCTGGCCGGTGCCATCGAGCGTGCCGAGCCGTGGGGCGTGTGGGGCGGCGAGGTGTTCGTCGGCGGTGTGGTGGTCGCGACCAAGCGTGGTCGTGGTCGCCCCCGGAAGAACGCAGCACCCGCGGCCTGACGGTCGCGATCAGCCCGGCGCGCCCACCAGCGACGCCGGCAGGGCGGTGCACCCGCACTCGGGGTGCACCGCCCACGTGCGTCTGCGCGGCACCGCGTCCGGCAGCGCCACCTCGAACGTGGCACCCGGCGCGAGGCCCGGGGCACGGTCGAGGTGCGCCAGCACGGCCGCAGCGCCGAGCCCGGCGCAGACGGCGACGACGGGTCCGGCCTCGTCGGCCATCCCACCGACCTGGAGCTGCGCGGCGATCGTGGGCCAGGACGGGTCGGTGTCGGCGCGGTGCAGGTCGAGGCAGCGCAGGCACGGACCGGTGCCGGGCGCGACGAACGGACCGACGACCGTGTCGGCCTCGCGGACGACGATGCCGAGGTGGGCGACGCCCCGGGCGACGAGGACAGGCCCGCGCCCGGGATCCGCCGCCCCGTCCTCGACGAGCACGACGACGTCGGGGCTCGTGTCCGAGCTGGTGGACACGTGCGGGGCGACGTCCCGCAGCAGCCGCGCAGCCACGTGCTCGCGCACGGCGCCGGCGTCGGCCCACCGGTACCCGCTCGGACCGACGTCCGTCGACCGCACCGGCCGGTCGTCGTCGACGAGCAGCGTGCCCACCCCCGCCGCGGCGAGGCCGACGGCGATGCCGAGCCCGGTCGGGCCCAGCCCGAGGACCGCGACGACCCGGTCCGCCCGCGCCCGGACGACCCCGTCGCCGTCCCCGTCGGCGCGCAGCAGGGACCACACCGCGGCGTCCACGGCCGCCGGTCCGCGCAGGACGGCACGCGGGGGGCCGTCGGTCGTCAGTCGTGCCTCGGTCAGGGCGTCGACGAGTGCCCGCACCCTGCCCGGGTCGACGTCGTGCCCGGCGACGAGGTGCGCGAGCCTGGTCAGGTCCGTCCGCGCGTCGACGGTCTGGAGCAGGTCCGCCTCGGCCGGGGTGAGGTCAGGCAGACGGACCGCCCACCGGGGGTCGGTCCCCACCTGGAGCTCCGTGGCGCCGCGTCGCAGCACCCGTAGCCCGGTACGCAGTCGCATGGCGTCACTCTGGCAGCGTCAGCCGGTGCCCGCGCCCGTCATCCACAGCCTCCGGACATGCCGAAGGGCACCGTCCGGACGGACGATGCCCTCGGGCGACGCGGTGGAGCTCAGGCCTTGCCGAGGATGCGGTTGAGCTTGGTGCCGCAGACCGGACAGACGGCCTTGGCCATCCTCCGACCGGACTCGGAGACGACGACGTCTCCCTCCGCCTGGCGCTTCTCCTTGCACTTCACGCAGTAGAACTCTCCTGCATATGTCTCTGCCATGGGGCCCTCCCTCGGTGTCCTGCACCGGACCGGGGAACCGCCGGCCGGCGGCCGGGCGTGGTGGTGCAGCCACGCCCGCGCGACCTTCACAGTAGTAGTCGGGGCGCCCACAGCCCGCGGAATCGTGCAGGACGCGCCGTGCGGCGATGGGTGAACAGGGCCGCGTGGGCGTCCCGCGCTAGCGTTCTTCCGTGCAGCCCACGCAGGACCTGTCGCAGGTGGAGATCCGCCGCTCACGCAAGCGCGTGCGCACGGTGACGGCCTGGCGCGAGGGCGAGCGCACGATCGTGGCCATCCCGGCACGGTTCACGCGGGCACAGGAGAACGAGTGGGTGCGCCGCATGCTGGCCCGGCTCGCGGCACAGGAACGGCGGCGGCGGCCGTCGGACGACGAGCTGATGGCGCGGGCGACGGAGCTGTCGGTGAAGTACCTGGACGGGCGGGCGCGGCCGACCACGGTCCGGTGGTCGACCAACCAGGGGCGGCGATGGGGGTCCTGCACCCCGTCGGACGGCACCATCCGGATCTCCGACCGTGTGCGCGGCATGCCGCGGTGGGTGCTCGACTACGTGCTGCTCCACGAGCTGGCGCACCTGCTGCACGCCGGGCACGGACCGGACTTCTGGGCGGTGCTCGACGCCTACCCCCGTACGCTGCGGGCACGCGGGTTCCTGGAGGGGTACGCCTACGCGGCGGAGCGGGGAGCGCACGTCCCGCCCGACGCGGCCGAGGCCGACGACGTCGTGGGTGAGGACGACGTCGTGGACGAGGTCGACGACGGCGGGATCGAGGAGCCGGACGGCGTCGTCGCCGACGAGGTGGACGTCGAGGACTTCCCGGCCGACGACGAGATCGACGACGGGCCGGTCGGTCAGCTGGAGCTCGAGCTCGACGACCTGGAGTCCGAGCGCCGGAGCTGAGGCTCGCCCGGTCAGAGGGCAGAGCCGAGGCCGGCACGCTCGCCACGCACCAGGGCGCGCGGCGTGCGGGTCAGGGGGCGGGGTCGGCGTTCGGGTCCTCGCCGAGGATCTCCGCGAGAGCACGGTCCACCTCGGCGGCGTCGTCGACGGCGGTCGCCCGGCGGGCCGCGTAGCCGGCGGGGTCGTCCAGGTCCTCGGTGCCGGGCAGCAGGTCGGGGTGGTCCCAGACGGCGTCTCGGGCCGTCGCTCCGTTGTCGCGGGTGATCTGCGCCCAGAGCGCCGCGGCGTCCCGGAGCCGGCGAGGTCGCAGCTCGAGACCGACGAGGTTGGCGAACGTCTGCTCCGCCGGCCCGCCGGCGGCACGACGACGGCGGATCATCTCGCGCAAGGCCATCGTGTGGGGCAGGTGGGGAAGTGCGGCCGTCGCGGTGACCTCGTCGACCCAGCCCTCGACGAGGGCGAGCGCCGTCTCGAGCCGTTCGAGCGCTGCCTTCTGCGCGGGGGTGGTGTGCGGCGCGAAGACGCCGCCCGACAGCGCCTGCTGGAGCGCCGCGGTGTCGGTCACGTCGATCGAGCGCACGGCCTCCTCGAGCTGGTCGGCGTCGATGGTGATGCCGCGCGCGTACGCCTCGACGGTGGCGAGCAGGTGGGCCCGCAGCCAGGGCACGTGCGTGAACAGGCGGGTGGCGGCGGCCTCGCGGAGGGCGAGGAAGAGCCGGACCTCCTCGGCCGGCGCGTCCAGCCCCTCGGCGAACGCGTCGACGTTGGCGGCCACGAGCGCGGGCGTCGGCCGGTCGAGCAGCGGGAGGCCGATGTCGGTCGTGCCGAACACCTCGTGCGCGAGAGTGCCCGCCGCCTGGCCGACCTGCATGCCGAACACGGCCGACCCGAGCTGGCGCAGGAGCTGGCCGGGCTCGATCCCGCCGGGGAGCGCGAGGTCCTCCGGTGCTCCCTCGGGCAGCGCGCCACCGAGCGCACCGACGAGCGCGACGGACAGCGAGGACGCGACCGGCTCGGTCAGGGTGCGCCACGTCGGCAGGGTCGCCTCGACCCACTCCGCGCGGCTCCACGCCCGCGGGGTGCCCGTCGACGGCGGCAGGTCCGTGGCTGCGTCGAGCCACAGCTCGGCGACGGCGAGCGCGTCGAGGACCTGGCGGGTCTGGGCGGCGGTCAGGGACGGGTCGCCGCCCGCCGCGGCCTGCTGGCGGGCGAGGTCGTGCGCCATCTGCCAGTTGACCGGGTCGTCGCCCGACGCAGCCAGCAGGGCCTGGACCTGCGCGAACACCTGCTGGAGGGCCGCCGGGTCGTCGGGGAGACCGGAGGCGGCGGCCATCGCGCCGGGGTCGAAGCCGCGTTCCTGCAGCTCGCGGATCGCCTCGTCGGCGCCGTCACCCAGCATCGCGCGCATCACCTGCTCCCAGGCGGGCACGCCACCATCGGCTCCCGGGACGGCGGAGTTGTCGGGGCTCACGTGGACCTCCTGCGACGATAGGGCCGGCTGCGAACCACGGTAACCGCGCAGCACAGGAACGAGGGATGGTGGGCGAGCAGATTCGCTCAGGGCGCAGCACGCGACGCGACGGTGTGTCGACGGGCTCGGCGGACGACGTCGTCGTCGTCGGCCGGGGACCGATCGCGTCCGCGGTCGCGTCCGCCTGGGGCGAGCAGGTGCGCACCCTCGACGAGGTCCCGGCCGACGACCCGCACGACGCGCTGGCCGGTGCCGACGTGGTGGTGCTCGTCGCGCACCCGGGCGACCTCGTGGGCTCCCCGGTGAAGGGCGGTCGCGAGCGGGAGGCGGCCGTGGTCGCTCACACGCAGCGCGTCCTCGGCGCCGCGCGGGCGGTCGGTGCCCGGCACGTCGTCGCGATCGGGTCGGCCGTCGTGCACGGTGCGTGGGCGGATCGTCCTGTGATCCACGACGCCGACGCCCTGCCACGCGCCGACGAGGCGGCCCGCGAGGGTCTGGTCGGCGACCTCCTGGCCGCCGAGGCCGTGCTGGAGCGTGCTCGACGTCGCAAGGCCCCGCTCGTCACGGTGCTGCGTCCCGCGGCCGTCGTCGGGGTCGGGATCGACACGTTCGTGACCCGGCACTTCGAGGCGCCGCGTCTGCTGACGGTGCGTGGCGCCGTCCGGCAGTGGCAGTTCCTGCACGTCGAGGACCTTGCCGCCGCCGCCCGGTTCGCGGTGGCGCACCGGCTCACGGGCGCCCTCACGGTCGGCGCGGACGACGTGCTCGAGCCGGCCGCCGTCGAGGCGGCCGCCGGGATGCGCCGGATCGAGCTGGCGGCGACCACCGCGTTCGGCACCGCTGAACGCCTGCACCGTGTCGGGGTGCTGCCCGCGCCGGCCTCGGAGCTCGCGTTCGTCGTCTACCCGTGGACCGTCGCGGCCGACCGGCTGCACGAGGCGGGCTGGACCGCGCGGTGGTCGAGCGCCGCCTGCCTGGACGTGCTGCTCGAGGGCGTCCAGGGCCGGGTCGCCGTGGCCGGGCGGCGCGTCGGCACCAAGGACGCCGCGGCGCTCGGGGCCGCGGGGGCGGCGGTGGCCCTCATCGGCACCGCGGCCGTGTGGCGCCAGGCCCGCGCCCGGCGGCGCCCGTGAACGGGACGGGTGCCGAGCCGGGGGATGATGTGGGGGTGCTCGACCAGCCCACCTCGCCCTTCGCCGTCGACGACGACCAGGCGCAGCCCGACCGCATCAGCCCTCGGTCGCTCACCCTCTCGATCGGCATGATGGTCACCGCGCTGCTCCTCGCCGTCCTCGTGGTGCTTCCCGTGCCGTACGCGATCAGCAGCCCCGGACCCACGCGCGACGTGCTGGGCGAGCACGACGGCACGCCGCTCATCCAGATCTCCGGGGCGGAGACGTTCGAGTCGACCGGCGAGCTGCGCCTGACCACCGTGTCGGGCACCGGTGGGCCTGGGTTCCCGTCGAGCGTCGTGGGCGTCCTGCGGGGCTGGCTCTCGCCGTGGGCCGTCGTCCAGCCGGTCGAGCTGCTCTACCCGCCGGACCGGACGCAGGACGAGATCGACGAGTCGAACACCGCCGAGATGGTCTCCTCGCAGGAGAACGCGGCCGTGGCCGCGCTCACCGAGCTCGGCTACGACGTCCCCGCGACGCTCGTCGTCGCCGGCACGGTCGAGGGGTCCGACGCGGAGGGCAAGGTCGAGGAGGGGGACGTCATCGTCGCCCTCGACGGCACGGCCGTGCCCGACTACCAGGGGCTGATCGGGCTGCTGGGTGAGGTGGACGCCGGGGACACCGTGACCCTGACCGTCCGTCGCCACGGGCAGTCGGTCGAGATCCCGGTCGTGACGACGGAGAAGCCCGACGGCGGTGCGCAGATCGGCGTGTTCATCGACCCGGCGTTCGACATGCCGGTCGACGTGACCATCAGCATCGACGACATCGGCGGCCCCAGCGCCGGGACCATGTTCGCGCTCGGCATCATCGACAAGATGACCCCCGAGGACGAGGCGAACGGCAAGGACATCGCGGGGACCGGCACCATCGACGTCACCGGCGAGGTCGGTCCCATCGGCGGCATCCGGCAGAAGCTCGCCGGCGCGGTGCGCGACGGTGCGACGTGGTTCCTCGCCCCGGCCGCGAACTGCGACGAGGTCGTCGACCACGTGCCCGACGGTCTGCGCGCGGTGCGCGTCGAGACCCTGCACGAGGCGCGCGAGGCGATCACGGCGATCGGCGCCGGCACGGCCGACGACCTGCCGACCTGCACGACCTAGTCGAGCGTCGACCGGACCGCCGCGACCAGCCCGGGTACGAGGTCCGGGCCCTGACCGACCTGCTCGGCGGTGTCGTTCGCGCGGCTGCGCACCGCGCACCAGGACGGGCCGTCGCGCAGCGCGCCCACGACCAGCCGCACGTCCTGGCGCTCGGGGTGCGCGAGCAGGTACTCCAGTGCCGCGTCGGTGTCCTGCGGCATCGCCTCCTCGGCGGCCGGCGGGAGCACGACGCGCTCGACGGAGACCGCCATGCCGTCCACCGTCGACGGCCACGACAGACCGGCGAGCAGCGTCTCCAGGTCCGGCGCGACGGGCAGCTCCTCCTGCTCGACCGACGTGAGGTGCCACGGCTGCTCGCGGGCGGAGACCAGGACGGAAGGGTCGAGCCGGGCGGCGAGGCCGGGTTCGGTGCGCAGCATCTCCTGCGTGCGGACCAGCGCGAACACCCGCACGGGGCCGTCCCACCCGGCCTCGCCGACGTGGTGCTCGATCTCGCGGACGGAGTCGGCCAGCGCGGCCAGGTCGGGGGAGGGTTCGCTCACGGGCTCCATCGTCGCATTCCTGTGGGAACCTGTGCCTCGACCGGCACGTTCTCCCGTGCGAGTGGCGGCGTCCTGTGCTCGTCGCCTGTTCTGTGCTCACCTGTTGCCGACGACGAGGACTGCTACGCCGTGACCTTCGGAAGCCCGCCGCCCCGCCCGAGCCCGGCACGCCCACGCCGCCGCGGAGCGCTCGCCCCCACGCTCGTCATCCTCGGGGTGCTCGTCGTCGTCGTCCTGATCCTGGCCCAGGTGTGGACCGAGGTCCTCTGGTACCAGCAGCTCGGGTTCGGCAACGTGATCCGCACCGAGTGGGGCACGCGCGCGATCCTGTTCGCGCTCGGCTTCCTCGTCATGGGCGGCGCGGTGTGGTGGAGCCTGAACTTCGGCTACCGGTCGCGTCCCGTGTACGCGCCCTCGACGCAGGAGCAGGCGAACCTCGACCAGTACCGCGAGGCCATCGAGCCGCTGCGCCGCCTGGTCATGATCGTCGGCCCCGCCGTCCTGGGCCTGTTCGCCGGTGCCGCCGCGTCGCAGCAGTGGCAGACCGTCCAGCTGTGGCTGCACGGGGGAGAGGTCGGCAAGACCGACCCCCAGTACGGCATCGACCTGGGCTTCTACCTCTTCACGCTGCCGGGCCTGCGCTTCGTCGTCTCGTTCCTCATGGCGGTCGTCGTGCTCTCCGGCATCGGCGCGCTGGCCACGCAGTACCTCTACGGCGGGCTGCGGGTCGGCGGTCAGCGCGGCGGTGCCCCTCGCACCACCAAGGCGGCGCGCGTCCAGCTGTCGGTCATCGCCGCCGTGCTCATGCTGCTCATCGCCGCGAGCTACTGGCTGGACCGGTTCTCGATCCTGACCAAGACGGGCCGCAAGTTCGCGGGCGCGTCGTTCACGGACGTGCACGCCGTCATCCCGTCGAAGGCGATCCTGGCGGGCATCGCGATCTTCGTCGCGGTGATGTTCATCGTCACGGCGATCCGCGGCAACTGGCGGCTGCCCGCCATCGGCGTCGGGCTGATGGTGGTGGCGGCCGTGGCCGTCGGCGGCGTCTACCCCGCCGTCGTCCAGCGCTTCCAGGTGCAGCCGAACCAGCAGGACGCCGAGGCCGAGTTCATCGGTCGCAACATCGACGCCACCCTCGACGCGTACGACCTGCAGGACGTCGAGAAGACGGAGTACGACGCCGAGGTCACGGCCGAGGCAGGGGCCCTGCGCTCCGACGCCGACACCACGGCCTCGATCCGGCTCCTCGACCCGCAGATCGTCAGCCCGTCGTTCAAGCAGCTCGAGCAGATCCGTGCGTTCTACGACTTCCCCGACTCGCTGTCGGTCGACCGGTACGAGATCGACGGGGAGAGCCGCGACACCGTGATCGCCGTCCGCGAGCTCTCGCTCGAGGGACTGGACGCGCAGCAGCGCAACTGGACCAACGACACCACGGTCTACACCCACGGCTACGGCGTCGTCGCCGCCTACGGGAACACGACCGCGGGGCGTGGAGCGCCCGCCTTCTGGGAGCAGGGCATCCCGTCGCAGGGGCAGATGGGCGAGTACGAGCCGCGCATCTACTTCAGCCCGAAGGCTCCGCTGTACTCGATCGTGGGCGCCCCCGAGGGGGCGGAGCCGTGGGAGCTCGACTACCCGGCCGACGACTCGGAGGGTGCCGTCAACAGCACCTTCCCGACGCAGGACGTCTCCGCCGGCCCGTCGATCGGCAACCCGCTGAACAAGCTGCTCTACGCGCTGAAGTTCGGCTCGGAGCAGATCCTCTTCTCCGACCGCGTCACCAGCGACTCGCAGATCCTCTACGAGCGCGACCCGCGCGACCGTGTCCAGAAGGTCGCGCCGTACCTCACGCTCGACGGCCGCGCGTACCCGGCGGTCGTGGACAAGAAGGTCGTGTGGATCGTCGACGGCTACACGACGTCGGACCAGTACCCGTACTCGGAGCCGAGGTCGCTCGACGACGCCACGACGGACTCGCTGACCGAGACGTCCGAGACCGTCCAGGCGCTCCAGCCCAAGACCGCGAACTACATCCGCAACTCGGTGAAGGCCACGGTCGACGCCTACGACGGCTCGGTCACGCTGTACGCCTGGGACGCCGAGGACCCGATCCTCAAGGCCTGGGACTCGGTCTTCCCGTCCACGCTGCAGCCGCTGTCCGAGATCAAGGGCAGCCTGATGAGCCACCTGCGGTACCCCGAGGACCTGTTCAAGGTGCAGCGCGCGCTGCTCGCCCGGTACCACGTGACGAACGCCGGACAGTTCTTCTCCGGCAACGACTTCTGGGCCAACCCGAACGACCCCACCAGCAGCGTCGCCGTGCCGCAGCCCCCGTACTACCTGACGCTGCGGATGCCCGACCAGGACGAGGCCAGCTTCTCGCTGATGTCGTCGTTCATCCCGACCGGCACGAACGCACGCAACGTGCTGACGGGGTACCTGGCGGTCGACGCGGAGGCCGGGAACGAGGACGGGAAGCCGTCCGAGGACTACGGCAAGATGCGCCTGCTCGAGCTGCCACGCGACTCGACGGTGCCCGGCCCCGGTCAGGTGAACAACAACTTCGTCGCCGACCCGGACGTCTCGAACGAGCTGAACATCCTCGGCCGTGGCGACTCGCAGGTGGTCCGCGGCAACCTGCTGACCCTGCCCATGGGCGGCGGCCTGCTGTACGTGCAGCCGGTCTACGTCCAGGCGCGCTCCGGCACCACGTTCCCGCTGCTGCAGCGCGTGCTCGTCGCGTTCGGTGACGACATCGGGTTCGCGGACACCCTCGACGGTGCCCTCGACCAGGTGTTCGGCGGGGACTCGGGGGCCGACGCCGGCGACGCCGGGACCGACCCCGACGCGGGCACGCCCCCGACGGAGGAACCGACCGAGGAGCCGACGGACGGGGCGACGCCGGAACCGACCGCACCTCCGACCGACACCGGCACGGACACGACCGCCCGCGCCGACCTCGACCGGGCGTTGCAGCAGGCGAAGGAGGCCATCGCGGACAGCCAGTCGGCGCTGGCACGCAACGACTTCGCCGCCTACGGCGAGGCGCAGCAGCGACTCGACCAGGCCGTCCAGGCCGCCCTCGAGGCGGAGGCCCGGCTCGACGAGTGACGCGACGGGCGCCCGGTCGGCGGAGGTGACGTACGCCACCGCCGGCCGGGCACCTGCGATTTGGTCCCCCCTGGGGGGTGGGGTAAGTTGTAACCACCGACGCGGGGTGGAGCAGCTCGGTAGCTCGCTGGGCTCATAACCCAGAGGTCGCAGGTTCAAATCCTGCCCCCGCTACAAGAAGACGAAGGCCCGGACCTGATGGTCCGGGCCTTCGTCGTTGAGCGACCAGGCGATCACTCCTCGTCGTCGGGTGGTGCCGGTGCGCCGTCGCGTTCGTCGCGGTCCGCCCAGGCCAGCAGCGGCGCCAGGTCGAACACCGCGTCGTCGATGCCGGCGTGGAGGTCGCCGAGCTCGGCGTAGCGTGCGGGGACCGTGTGCAGGGTGCAGTCGCGGGGGTCGACGTCGTCGATCTCGTCCCAGCGCAGCGGCGTCGACACGGTGGCCTGCGAGGTACCGCGCACCGAGTAGGCCGAGGCGATCGTGTGGTCGCGGGCGTTCTGGTTGTAGTCGACGAACACGAGCGAGGGGTCCCGGTCGCGCCGCCACCACGTCGTGGTGACGTCGTCCGGTGCACGGCGCTCGACCTCCCGCGCGAAGGCGAGTGCGGCCCGTCGCACGTCCGCGAAGCCGTGCTCGGGCGGGATCCGGACGTAGACGTGCAGGCCCGAGCCGCCGGAGGTCTTCGGCCAGCCGACCGCGCCCAGCTCGTCCAGGACCTCGTGCGCCACGTGTGCGACGCGCCGCACACGGTCGAACGGGCAGTCCGGCATCGGGTCGAGGTCGATGCGCCACTCGTCGGGTCGTTCGGTGTCTCCCCGGCGGCTGTTCCACGGGTGGAACTCGACGGTCGACATCTGCACCGCCCAGATCACGTGGGCCAGCTCGGTCACGCACAGCTCGTCGGCGGTGCGGCCGAAGCGCGGGAAGAAGAGCTCCACGGTCTCCATCCACGGCGGGGCGCCGCGCGGCAACCGCTTCTGGTGCACCTTCTCGCCGGCGACGCCCGTCGGGTAGCGGTGCAGCATGCACGGCCGCTCGTACAGCGCACGCACGATGCCGTCGCCCACGGCGAGGTAGTAGCGCGCGAGGTCGAGCTTGGTCGCGCCGCTGGCGGGGAAGTAGACGCGGTCCGGGTTGGAGATCCGCACCGTGCGGGACCCGACCTCGAGCTCGACGGCGGGTGAGTGTTCCGGGGCCATGCCTCATTGAAGCGCGCCGTGCGACTCCGCGGCCGTCGGCGGTGCGCCGCAGACGGGCCGCCTCGGGTCAGTCGGCCATCCCACCGGCCGCACCGACCATGAACTCGGCGAGCTCGGACGCGAGCGCGGTCCGTGCCTCGGGGGTGTCGACGGTCCTGACCTGATAGCTGGAGAGGAGGTACGAGAGCGCGCCGGGGGGCACGCCGATGAGGGCGGGCACGATCGCGCGCCGCAGCGCCCACGCGGCACCGGCCTCACGGTGCAGGACCGGCTTGTCGACCCCGGCCGGTCCGATGACGGAGACGAGCAGCGCGGACCGTGCCAGCTCCCGGCGCCATCCGTCGGCCGCGGGAGACGTGTGCGCGCCCGGACGCTCGAGCGCGACGCACGTGAGCGACGCGGCACGGAGCTCGTCGACGATCTGTGCCACGACGCCCTCGTCGTCGGCGTCGTGGCTCACGAGCAGGTCCTGCTCGCACAGCGGGACGGCGGGCCAGCGGGCCGCGGGCGTGTCGAGGAAGTCGTGGAAGCGCTGCTCCCACGAGGCGTCCTGCTCCAGGCTGCGCCGGAGCTGCAGCGCGGACGCCCAGGCGTCCTGCGGGTCGGCGCCCCGGTGCGCCGCGAGGATGACTCCGGGCCGCGGGACCTGGGCCAGCCGTGCCGTTCCGGGGAGGCGTTGCAGGTGCCACGCGAAGAGGTCGTACTCGTCGGCGTCCGTCGACATCCGGGTGCCGTCGGCGAAGTCCTGGATGTTGTAGAGGTTCGCCACGGCTCCGACGAGCTCGCGCAGCCTCATGCCGGTCGGCATCGCGAACCTGCCGGCGTTCCGCGCCGGACCGTCGGACTGGGCCACGAACACGTCCCGCTTCATGCCCCGTCTCCCGTCTCCCGGATGCCGAGGAGGAGCGGGACGAGCGTCCTCGCGAGTGCTTCTGCCGGGGTGTCGGTCGACGACGACGACGGCGCGACGAGCACGAGGTCCTCGGGCATGAGCGCCCGTACCGAGGCGGGCACGTCGGCCGGTGCGAGACCGGCCAGCGTCGGCAGGACGGGCCGCCCCAGAGCCCACATGGCTCCGGCCTCGACCTGCACCCACTCGCTGTGCACGGACCGGGGCGTGAGGAGGATGACGGCCGCCCGTGAGCTCAGCAGCGCGCGATGCAGCTGGTCTGCCCAGAGACGACCGGCGGCCAGTGCGATCTCCGCGAGGAAGCACACCACCCCGGACGCACCGAGCTCGCGGACGAGGCCGGCCGCCAGCGGTCCGTCGAGCGCGGAGTAGCTGACGAACGCATCGAAACGGAACAGGGGTGCGGGCTCGCGCACGGCGTCGGGACTGCGCAGGAAGCGTCTGACTCTCGGTCCGTACGTCTCGTGCTGCAGCAGGGCCCGCCGGAGCAGCGGCACCAGACCGCCTCCACCGCCGTCGTCGCCTCGTCCCCGGGTGTCCACGGCGATCACCACGCCCGGCTCGGGCACCTGCGAGACGGTGGTGCCGAAGGGCAGCTGCTCCGCGTCCCAGCTGAAGAACGCGCAGGTGGCAGCCACGACGTCCGCGTCCAGCGGCTCAGGCTCCTGCGCGGCGATCGCGGCGATCACGCCCCGAGCCATCGCGGTGAGGGTCTGTGCCGCGGGCCAGTCGACCCCGATCGCGAACTGCACGCCGTCGCTGTACAGGACCACGAGAACTCGACGGAGCGAGGAGTCGTCTACCTCTGCCACAGCTGCCTCCGGGGGCGGTACTGGGACAAGTCTGGCACCCGGCAGGACGACACTGGCAAGATCGTCGTCGTCGACGAGCGGGCGTGGGGACGGACGACGGTGAGCGCACTAGGACCGACCGACGAGGACGGGTACGCGATGTCCTTGGCGAACGGGAGCTACGCGTGGTACCGCAGCCACGCCATCCGAGCTCGACAGCTGTACAAGGGAAGCGAGACGCTCCTCCTCGTGCTCGCGGCCTCCATCCCCCTCAGTGCCGCGATCTGGCCGGACGACGCGGTCCCGCCCGCGGTGCTCGGAGCCCTCGTCGTCGTCCTGACGGGCGCCAGGAGCATCTTCCACTGGCAGGAGAACTACCTGCGGTTCAGCAAGGCCCGGGAGGCGGTCGAGGCGGAGCGCCGGCTCTACCGGACGCAGTCCGCGCCCTACAGCGACCCGACCAGCCGGGACGCGGAGCTCGCCGCGCGGGTCACGGCGATCGAGCAGGAGGAGATGGCGGGCTGGATGAAGGTGGCGTCGCAGCGCCCCAGGATCGACGACGGTCGGAGCTGACCGTGCCGGGACGAGCGTCCCGTCAGGCGCTGGTCCGGTCGCGCCACGCGTCCGGGGTGCCGGCGACCCCGGGGCCTGACGTCGCGACGCGGGTGACGAACGGGGAGGTCATCGCGCGGACGAGTGCGCCGTAGCCGAGCCGGAAGCGGAGCTCGTCGCCGACCGCGACCCGGTGGTCGCCGACGTCGAGGACGAGGTGGTCGCTGCTCATCCCGAGCACACGGATCCCTCCGGGCGGGACGAGGCCGTCGAGGTCGACGTCCTGGCGGCCGAGCGCCACGATCGCCTGGCGACGGGTGCCCCGCGCGGTGGCTTCCGGGGGTGCGCCGAACGCAGCCTGCGCCTGCCGGCCCCACGGTCGGGTGGGCTTGTGGGTGACCTCGATGACCTCGCCGACCAGGGTGAAGGCGTCCGTGCCCAGACCGGCGATCGGGGTCCGTCCGAGGGGTTCGGTGCCGAGCAGGATCGCCTCGCCGAGGCGCAGCTCGGTGGTCCGCCCGACATGGGCGGTGGTCAGCGCCCAGTCCAGGCTGGCGGAGTTGCCGCTCGAGACGACGTCGAGGGTGACGCCGTGGTGCAGCTCCGTGCGGTCGACAAGCGCATGCAGGACGCCCATGTTCGTGTCGTCGGGCACGACGCCGTTCTGGCACGCCAGGTTGGCGCCGAGCCCGCGCAGACGCAGCGACCGGGACGTCAGCACCACCCGGGCGGCCGTCGCGACGTCGTCGACGGCGATCCCTTCGCGCAGGTCGCCGAGCTCGACCATGAGGATGACGTCGTGCCGGACGTTCGCCTGGGTCGCGGCGTCGTCGAGGGCGGCGATGACCGCCGGCTCGGTGTTGAGGCTGGTGGTCGCGGTGCGGACCACCTGTGCCGCCTGGCTGATCATGGGGGAGCGGATCAGGGTGCGTGGCCCGGAGAGGTCCAGGCGAGCGAGGTTCTCGACGCGCGAGTCACCCAGAGCGGCCACGCCGCCGCGGACCATCGCGGCGGCGACTGCGGGGGAGCCGAGGGTGGCCTTGGTGACGCCCGTGACTCGGACGTCGCGCGCTGCCAGCCTGTCGACCAGGACGCGGGTGTTGTGCTCGATCGCGGCGAGGTCGATCTCGATCCGCGGGGCGGTCACCCCCGGATCGACGTCTCGGGCGCCGCCTTCGGTGCGAGCTCGGGGAACGCGAGCAGGACCATGTCGACGAGGTCCTGGCCGGGCCGGGTCAGCGGGTCGGTGACCGGGAGATCGAGCTCGCGGTGGTGGTCGCCGATGGACTGGTCGAGCTCGAGGTCGGTCATCTCCTCGTGGTTGATGGTCACGCCGATCACCCGGGTGTCGGCGAAGGCCTCGATCATCGCGATCTCGCTCGCGACGGTCGGCATCGGCACCATCGGGAAGTCCCCGAGGACCTGACGCTTCGGCGCGTGCTGCACGATTACGCCCTGCGGGCGGCTTCCCCGCAGGATGTGCCCCGACGTGAGGTACGCCGGGTGGCTCAGGGCGCCCTGCCCCTCGACGACGATGACGTCGGGGTTCTCCCCCTCGAACGCGGCGACGACCTGGTGCTCGACCTCGCCCGAGCAGAACTGCGGGACCAGCGCGTCCAGGGCGACGCCGTACTTCCCGCCCTGGATCAACGTGGTCTGGCCGGTCCCGACCATGACGGCGTGGATCCCGTGGGCGTTGAGGGCCTGGACCAGCAGCGTCGCCGTGGTGCGCTTGCCGATGGCGCCGTCGGTGCCCAGCACCGCGATCCGGGTGCAGGTGACGTCGAAGATCCGGCCGGAGAACAGGTGCAGGTCGCGCGTGGCCTTCGGGCGACGCACGTCCGTGATGGTCACCCCCGCGATCAGCGCGGCGGCGACGAACTCGGCGTCGTCGTTGAGGAACTCGTGCAGGCCGTTGATGACGTGCATGCCACGGGCGATGCCGTCGAGCAGCACGACGCGCTGGGCCTCGGACAGCAGGCCGTCCGCCGGTGCGAGACCGCAGATCAGGTAGTCCGGGACCGACCCGGCGTCGGCGACGGCGTCGGCCAGCGTGGCGACGATGGGGATGCCGTTCGGGACCCCGTCGAGGAACGTCCCGGCGTCGGCACCGGCGCACCTGCTGTCGATGACGCTGAGGATCTCGTACTTCTCCGAGTGGCGGACCAGGCCGTTGCCGGTCTTGCCGTCCTGCTCGCCGAACTGGCCCTCGCAGTAGACGACCGCGGTCGAGCCGGCCGGCAGGGCGAAGGGAGCGGCCGGGGCGGCCTCGTCGAGACGAGACGGGTCAGTGGTGAGCGCAGACAAGGTGGTCCCTCTGAGAAGGCTCAGAGGAGGCGACGGGATCGTGGCCGGGCCGTAGGCCCAACGGTCAACGAGTGGTCTGCACTGAGTGCCGGCAAGGTTGCCGACGGCCCGACCTTAGCCGCTCGGCACCGACTTCCCTGCATCAGCCCCCTGCAGACCGCACGCTCTCCAGCCTGACCACGATCGCCTTCGACACCGGGGTGTTGCTGCCGAGCGCGGTGCTGGCGAGCGGGACCAGGACGTTGGCCTCGGGGAAGTACGCCGCGGCGCACCCGCGGGACGTCGGGTAGGCGACGACGCGGTAGCCGCGCAGCGACCGGTCGGGTTCACCCGGCCACTCGCTGTGGATGTCGACGCGGTCGCCGTCGGCGAGGCCCAGGTCGGCGAGGTCGTCGGGGTTCACGAAGACGACGTCGCGGCCTCCGCGGATGCCGCGGTAGCGGTCGTTGAGGCTGTACATCGTGGTGTTGAACTGGTCGTGGGAGCGGATGGTCTGCAGGATCAGCCGGCCGGGCGAGCACTCGACGGGGACGAGCCGGTTGACGGTGAGCATGGCCCTGCCCGTGGCCGTCGGGAAGGTCCGGGAGTCGCGGGGGCCGTTGGGCAGGACGAACCCGCCGGCGCGGCGGACCTGGCGGTTGAAGTCGGTGAACCCGGGCACGACGCGCGAGATCGCGTCGCGGATGGTGTCGTAGTCGCGCTCGAACCCGGCCCAGTCGATCGGGCCGTCGTCGCCGAGGATGGCACGCGCGAGGCGCGTCACGATCGAGATCTCGGAGAGCAGCAGGTCCGAGACGGGTGGGAGGGGGCCGTGGGTCGCGTGCACGGCGCACACCGAGTCCTCGACGGACACGAACTGCGGTCCGGTCTCCTGCAGATCGAGGTCGGTGCGCCCGAGCGTCGGCAGGATGAGCGCCTCGGCGCCGGTCACGACGTGCGAGCGGTTGAGCTTGGTGGACACCTGCACGGTCAGGTCCGTCCCGCGCATCGCGGCCTCGGCGGCGGCGGTGTCGGAGATCGCGGCGACGAGGTTGCCGCCGAGCGCGAACCAGACCTTGAGCTCGCCGCGCTGCATCGCCTGGATCGCCTGCACGGAGTCGAGCCCGTGCGCGCGGGGCGGCTCGAAGGAGAACTCGGCACCGAGCGCGTCGAGGAAGCTGTCCGGCATCCGCTCCCAGATGCCCATCGTGCGGTCGCCCTGGACGTTGCTGTGCCCGCGGATGGGGGAGGCGCCGGCGCCGGGCTTGCCGATGTTCCCGCGCAGCAGCAGGAGGTTGATGATCTCCTTGATCGTGTCGACGCCCTTGCGGTGCTGGGTCAGGCCCATCGCCCACGTGATGATCACGCGGTCGGCGGCGAGGTAGCGGTCGGCGAGCTGGTCCATCTCCTCGACGGTCAGCCCGGTCGCCGTGCGGACCTCCTGCTCGTCGAGGTCCGCCAGGTGGGTGCGGAGCTCGTCGAGACCGAGCGTGTGCTCCGCGAGGAACTCGTGGTCGAGGACCGTCCCCGGTGCCCTGTCCTCCGCCTCCAGGACACGCCGGGAGACCCACTGCAGCAGGGCCATGTCGCCGCCGCTGCGGATCTGCAGGAACTGGTCGGCCAGGTCGCTCCCGCGGCCGAGGATCCCGCGGACCGTCTGCGGGTTCTTGTACCGCCGCAGCGCCGCCTCGGGCAGCGGGTTGACCGAGACGATGGTCGCGCCGTGCCGTTTCGCGTTCTCCAGCGCGGTGAGCATGCGCGGGTGGTTGGTGCCGGGGTTCTGGCCCATCACGACGATCAGGTCGGCCTGCGCGAAGTCGTCGTACGCGATGGTCGACTTCCCGACGCCCACCGTGGCGAGCATCGCCGTGCCCGTCGACTCGTGGCACATGTTGGAGCAGTCGGGCAGGTTGTTGGTGCCGAAGGCGCGCACGAACAGCTGGTAGACGAACGCCGTCTCGTTGGCCGTGCGCCCGCTGGTGTAGAACGCGGCCTGGTCCGGCGAGTCGAGCCCGCGCAGCTTCTCGGCGACGAGCCGGAACGCGTCGACCCAGCTGATGGGGACGTAGTGGTCGCTGCCGGCGGGCTTGTGGACGGGCTCGACGAGCCTGCCCTGCTGGCCCAGCCAGTACTCCGACCGGTCCAGCAGGTCGGTGAGCGAGTGCTCCGCCCAGAACGACGTCGGGACCGTCGCCGTGGTGGCCTCCCAGGCGACCGCCCGGGCGCCGTTCTCGCAGAACTCGACCCTCCCGCGGTGGTCCGGGTCCGGCCACGCGCAGCTCATGCAGTCGAAGCCGTCCTTCTGGTTCACCTTCGTCAGCAGCTTCAGGGCGCGGCCGGGCCCCATGCCGTCCAGCGCGTAGGTCATGGCGCTGACGACGGACGGCAGCCCGACGGCCCACGCCTCGGGCGGGTGGACGGTGAACCGGGGCTCGTGGGCCATCAGGCGGGCACCCGCACCCCGACGCGCTCCGGCCGCGCGTACACGACCATCGACGGCCCCCGCAGGAAGCCGACGAGCGTGATGCCGGCCTCGTGCGCGAGGTCGGCGGCGAGCGACGACGGCGCGGAGACGGCCGCCAGGACGGGGACGCCCGCCATGAGGGCCTTCTGCGTGAGCTCGAACGACGCGCGTCCGGACACCATGAGGACCGTGCCCCGCAGCGGCAGCCGACCCGCCGTGAGCGCCCAGCCGACCACCTTGTCGACGGCGTTGTGGCGCCCGACGTCCTCGCGCAGGACCAGCAGCTCGCCCGTGGAGCCGTCGAACAGCCCTGCGGCGTGCAGCCCGCCCGTCCTGGCGAACACCTCCTGGTGCTCGCGCAGCCGGTCCGGGAACGTCGCCAGGAGGTCGGCGGGCACGACGAGACCGTCGTCGTCGACCGTCCAGTGCGAGTGCGTGCGGACGGCGTCGATGCTGGCCTTGCCGCACAGCCCGCACGACGACGTCGTGTAGAACGACCGCTCGAGGCTCGGGTCGGGCGCGGGGACACCGCGCGCGAGCGTGACGTCGAGGACGTTGTACGTGTTGAGGCCCTCGTCGGTCGCGCCCGCGCAGTACCGCGCGGTGACGACGTGCTCGGCGGCGGTGACGACGCCCTCCGAGACCAGGAACCCCGCAGCGAGCTCGACGTCGTGGCCTGGGGTCCTCATGGTCACGGCGAGGGACCGCCCGCCGACACGGATCTCCAGGGGCTCCTCGGCAGCGAGGACGTCCTCGACGCGGCGCGCGCCGCCGTCCAGGTCGATGCGCGTCACCCGTCGTCGGACCGCGATTCTCTGCATGCCCCACTATCGCGCGTCCGACTGCCGGTGGGCGTCAGGGTTCGAGCACGACGTCCCGGCGGGCGAACGCGAGCACGGCGTCGGATGTCTGTGCGGCGGCCGTGTGCTGCACGAGGTGGCGATGACCAGGGATCGTGACGAGCGACCCGTCGACGCCGATGTCTGCGAGCTCGGCGCACCAGTCGTGCCGCGCGATGGGGTCGTCCCCGCCGCGGATCACGAGCGTCGGCGCGACGACGTCCCGCAGCCGCTGGTCCGTCCGGAACGCGAGCATCGGCGCCAGCTCGGCGAGGTACCAGCGCGGACCGCACCGCAGGTAGTCGGTGAACGTGATCGCGTTGCCCGAGAGCGGCTCCTTGAGCGCGTCGCGGGTGAGGTCGACCGCCTGGACGACGTAGCGGGCCCGGCGCGGGTCGGTGGCCGGTCCGACGAGGACCAGGTGCGCGACGAGGTCGGGTCGCTGCGCAGCGAGCTCGGTGGCGAACTGGGCGCCCATGGAGTGACCGACCAGCACCACGTCGGAGATGCCGAGCGCGTCGAGCGTGCCGGCGAGCGCCCGGCCGGCGTCCGCGATGGACATCCGCTCCGAGGGCGTCGCCGTACCGCCGAACCCGGGGAGGTCGATCGAGTGGACCGTGCCGGACGGTGCCAGCTCGCCGCTGAGCCGCGCCAGGTAGCGGTGCGACATCCCGATGCCGTGCACCAGGACGAAGACGGGGCCGTCGGGCGGACCGGGGGCGGTCTGCACCCTGAGCTGGTACCTGCCGAGGTCCAGCGTCCGCCGCCCCGTGTGGGGCGACATCGAGCGGCGAGGCACGCGCATGGGTCTCCGGTCAGGTCAGGGCCAGTGGCAGTCGCACGGGGCGCCTCAGTATGCGGGCGGACACCGGTCGCCGCCGGGCCGCAGGGTTGCGGTCGCACGGGCGCGGGTTCCGACGCACCCTGGGTGGCGTGCCGAACCGCCTCGCGTCCGCGACGAGCCCGTACCTGCTGCAGCACGCCGACAACCCCGTCGACTGGGTCGAGTGGGGAGACGCCGCGTTCTCGGAGGCGGCGTCCCGTGACGTGCCGGTGCTCGTCTCCGTCGGGTACGCCGCGTGCCACTGGTGCCACGTCATGGCGCACGAGTCGTTCGAGGACGAGGCGACCGCGGCGTTCCTGAACGAGCACTTCGTGTGCGTGAAGGTCGACCGGGAGGAGCGGCCCGACGTCGACGCGGTGTACATGGCGGCGACACAGGCGATGACGGGGTCGGGCGGCTGGCCGATGACCGTGTTCACGACTCCTACCGGGGAGCCGTTCTTCTGCGGCACCTACTTCCCGCCACGCAGGGTGCAGGGGATGCCGTCGTTCACGGAGGTGCTGGCGAGCGTGGCAGCGGCCTGGACCACGCGCCGGGGCGAGGTGGAGGAGAGCGCCTCGGTCATCGCGGAGGCGCTCGCGGAGCGACCGGCCGCGGGGGAGCACGTCGGGCCCGGCGTCGTCGACCAGGCGCTCGCTGGGCTGGCGACCACGTTCGACGCCGCGCGCGGAGGGTTCGGTGGGGCGCCGAAGTTCCCGCCGTCGATGGTGCTCGAGTGGCTGCTGCGGCACCACGCCCGCACCGGGGACGCGCAGGCCATCGCGATGGCGGAGAGGACGCTCGACGCGATGGCCCGCGGCGGGATGTACGACCAGCTCGCGGGGGGCTTCGCCCGGTACTCGGTCGACGCCGCCTGGGTGGTCCCGCACTTCGAGAAGATGCTCTACGACAACGCGCTCCTGCTGCGCGTGTACCTGCACGCCTGGCGCGCGACGGGCTCGCCGCGAGCGCGCCGCGTCGCGACGGAGACCGCGCAGTGGCTGCTCGACGACCTGCGCACCGCCGAGGGCGGGTTCGCGTCGTCGCTCGACGCCGACAGCGAGGGGCGGGAGGGGGCGTTCTACGCCTGGAGCCCCGCGCAGCTGCGGGACGTGCTCGGCGACGACGACGGGACCTGGGCGGCGGGTGTCCTCGGTGTGACCGACGACGGCACGTTCGAGCACGGGCTGTCCGTGCTGCAGCGGCGCGCCGACCCGGCCGACCCCGTGCGGCTCGACGAGGTCCGGGCGCGGCTGCGCGCGGACCGGGAACGGCGACCACGGCCCGCGCGGGACGACAAGGTGGTCTCCGGCTGGAACGGGCTGGCGGTCGCGGCGCTCGCGGAGGCCGGGGCGCTGCTCGACCGTCCCGACCTGCTCGACGCGGCGTCGGTCGCGGCGAGCTTCTTGCGGGCGACGCACGTGCGCCGCGCGCAGGACGGGTCGGCGCGGCTGGTGCGGGCCTCCCGCGACGGCGTCGCCGGCTCGGCACCCGGTGTGCTGGAGGACTACGCCCACGTGGCCGACGGGTTCCTGGCGCTCGGCGCGGTCACGGGTGACTCGGCATGGTTCGACGCCGCCGGGCAGCTGCTGGAGACGGTGCTGGTGCACTTCGCCGCCGCGGACGGCGGGCTGCGGGACACCGCCGACGACGAGACCGACGCGGTCGTCGGGCGGATCCGCGTCCTGCAGGACCCCGCCGACGGGCCGACGCCGTCGGGCCAGTCCGCGGCGGCGGCCGCCCTGCTGACGTACGCGGCGCTGGCGGGGTCGCTCCGGCACCGGGAGGCGGCCGAGCGGGCGCTGCGGGGTCCGCTCGGGATCGCGACACGGTTCCCGAGGGCTGCGGGAGCTGCGCTCGCGGTGGCGGAGGCCCTTCTCGACGGCCCGCGCGAGGTCGCGGTCGTGGGGCACGACGACCCGGCACGGCGTGCGCTGCACACCGTCGCGATGGCGTCGACGGCGCCTGGGCTGGTGGTCGCCGTCGGCGAGCCAGGAGCGGACGTCCCGCCGCTGCTCCGGGACCGGTCGCTGGTCGGGGGTGCTCCAGCGGCCTACGTGTGCCGCGGGTTCGTGTGCGACCTCCCGACGACGGACGCCGACGCGCTCGCCCAGCAGCTCGCGATGAACAGCGGACGTCCATCATCCGAGACTGCTTGACAGCATGTGGACGGGTGCTCACACTCGTCGCATGTCCATCACCAGCACCGCGGGATCCGTCGACGTCGTGTCGACGCGCCGGTGTCTGTGTCGAATGTGTCTCTGAGGACGTCGTCCTCCTGGTCCACGCAGCTCTGAGGAGCTCCCCGTGCGCGTCACGCTGCGGGTAGGGACCTGACCCCGCCGTATCTCGGCGCAGCCCCGCACCCTCCTGTGGTGCGGACGACACAGTGACATCGCAGGACACCCATGGAGCAGCCGTGCCGAACCGTACCCGTATCGACGTCCTTCCCATCCAGGAGGCCGTCGCGACCGCCTCACCGCGTGCCTGGCGCGACGGCATCGTGGTCGCACGCGAGCCCGACACGATCACCGTCGCCCTGCTGGACGGGGGCGCGACCGTGCTGGCGACCAGGGCGGCACCGGCGAGCGGGGAGCCCGTCGCGGTGCACCTGGTCGCCGAGGTGGTCGCCCTGGGCGGCGCCTGGTACGCGGCGCGACCCGTCGTCGGCTAGGCCGTCTGCATCGAGGACATCGCCGTCCGGCACGCCTCGACCATCGCGGTGCACGCCGACGCGCAGATCCGGCAGTGCTCCGACATCTCGGCGTGCATCATGCACTCCGCGGCGCACGCCTCGCCCATCGTCATGCACGCCGTCATCATCGAGGTCATGACACCCCTGTCGTAGCCGGCCGGGCGCATCATCATGCGCATCATCGTCGTCGCGACGTCTGCGGTGCTCATGCACATCGAGGCGCACCGCCCCATGCCCTCGCCGCCGTCCGCGTCGGCGCACATGGTCGCGGCCATCGCGGCCGCCGAGCACGCCTCGATGCAGTCCTGCATCATCGGCATCTGCATGCCGGACATCTCCGCCGTCGGCATGGACTTCATCATGTCGGCCATCATGCTCATCGCTGGTCACCCTCCGTCGCTGCCCGTCGGACCCTGGTCCCAGCGACGTTACGCCGCGCCGCGACGGTCACGCCATGGCCGGGCCCGACCATCCCTGTGCTCGTCGGGTACGGCCGGGGGAGACGCCGACCTCGCGCTTGTACGCCCGGCTGAAGGACGCCTCGGAGTCGTAGCCGAGCTCGGCGGCCACCTCGCGCACGGTGGCGCGCCCGTAGCCGAGGCGGTCGGCCGCGACGTGCATGCGGACGCGGGTCACGTACTGCATGGCGGGTTCGCCGACGACGTCGGTGAACCGGGCGGAGAACGCCGACCGGGACATCGCCGCCTCGTGCGCCATCGTCGCGACGGTCCACGGCCGGCCGGGGGCCCGGTGCACGGCCGTGATCGCGGCGCCGAGCTGCGGGTCGCGCAGGGCGCCGAGCCAGCCGGTGCTGACCTGCTGGGCGTCCAGCCAGGCGCGGATCGACTGGATCACCAGGATGTCGGCCAGCCGGGTGGTGACCGCCTCGCCGCCGGGCCGGGCGTGGGTCAGCTCCTCGGTGGTCAGCGCGAGCGTGGCGGCCATCCACGCGCCGGCCTGCCGGCCGTCGACGTGCACGACCGACGGCAGCAGGTCGAGCAGGAGGCGGGAGGCGGCGCCGTCGACGGAGAGCACGCCGCAGATCAGCTCGACGTGCGAACCGGTGCCCTGGTGGCGCAGCACGGAGTAGTTCGGGCTGAGGAACTCCTGCGGCAGCTCGTCGACCCGGCCCATCGACGGCACGCCCGGCGCGCTGCGCAGCAGGTGCCCGCGGCCGTGGGGGACCAGCGCCAGGTCGCCGGGGACCAGTCGCACGGGCGGGGCGCCCTCGACCTCGACCCACGCCTCGCCGTCCGTCACGACGTGAAAGCTGACGCAGTCGCCGAACGCGGGCATGTCGACCGCCCACGGGCCGTCCGCCTCGGTGCGGCTGTAGAAGACGCCCGTGACGCGCAGGTGGTGCAGGGCCTCGCCGACGGGGTCGATCGGGGTCCACGGAAGATCGACGACGGTCACGAGACCTCCTGGATGATCTGCCATGAATAGGGGACGGCTCATCATAGACCGTCCACCGCGGCGCTGGTGAGGTGGGAACCACAGGCATCCCGACCGCATCGAAGGAGACAGATCATGAAGGTTCTCGTCGTCGGAGCGACGGGCGGCTCCGGCCGTGCCGCCGTGACCGAGCTGGTCAGCCGCGGGCACGACGTCACCGCTCTCTCGCGCCACGCGTCGTCCCTGCCGGGCGTTCGTGGGGTCGACGGGGACGCCACCGACGCCGCCCTGGTCGACCGCCTCGTCCAGGGTCAGGACGCCGTCGTCGTGACGCTCGGCATCAGCGAGAGCGCCGTTCGGGTGCGCCTGCGCGGACCGTCAGGGACGCCCATGGACATCCGCTCGCGGGGCACGCGCACCGTGCTGGCCGCGATGCGTCGGCACGGGGTACGTCGCGTGGTCGTGCAGACGTCCTACGGCACCGGGCCGACGAACGTCGGCCTGCCGCTGGTCAACCGGCTGATCTTCGCGGTGCTGCTGCGGCCGCAGATCGCGGACACCGAGCGGCAGGGCGCCGAGCTGCGCGCGAGCGGCCTCGACTGGGTCGAGGTCCAGCCGGTCACCCTCACCGACGAGCCGTGGGCCGGAGCGCCGAGGACGTCGACCGACGGGTCGATCGAGGGCGTGAAGGTCTCGCGCGCGCAGGTCGGCTGGTTCCTCGCGGAGGCGGTCGAGGACGCGACGTTGACCGGCCGGACCGTCTCGGTGTCCGCCGGTGCGGCGGTCCCGGTCACGGTGTGAGCGACCAGGGCTCGCCGGCGCGCAGGTCGAGCCGTTCGCGACCGCCGGCGTGGCGGACCAGGACTGCGAGATCCCGGTCCGCCACGAGGCGCGCGGCGGTGAGCGCGTGCGCGTCCCACGCGAGGTCGACCGACACCCCGCCGCGCGCCCGCAGCCCGCGCACGGACCCCGAGGGCCAGGAGGGCGGCAGGGTGGGCAGCAGGTGCAGCTCGCGCAGCGGACCCATCGTGCGGTGCGACTGGAGCAGGAGCTCGGCGACGCCCGCCGTGAAGCCCAGGTTGCCGTCGACCTGGAACGGCGGATGGGCGCAGAAGAGGTTGCGGTAGACGCCGGCGCCCGAGCCCGCGGGCCGCAGGAACGCGTCGACCATCGCCTCGGCACCCGCCGGGTCGCGCAGCCGGGCACGCAGGTTGAGGCGCCACGCCAGCGACCAGCCCGTCGAGTCGGGCCCGCGTGCGTCGAGGGTGGCGAGGGCGGCCCGCGCCAGCTCCGGTGCCTGGTCGGGGTCGATCGACGTGCCCGGGTGGACCCGGAACAGGTGGCTCTGGTGCCGGTGCTCGGGCTCGGCCTCGACCACGTCGTCCTGCCACTCCGCGAGCCTGCCGTCCGGTGCGACGCGCTCCACGGGCAGCCGGTCGAGCGCCGCCGTCGCCTCGGCGACGAGACTCGCCGGTCCACCGAGCCGCACGACGTTCTCGAGGAGGTCGCGGGCCATCGCCAGGTCCGCCGTCGTCGACGTCGTCACCGAGGCGGGCCGGCCGTCCGGGCCGACGAAGGTGTTCTCCGGGGACGTCGACGGCTGGGTGCCGAGCGCCCCGTCGGGGAGCTCGACCAGCCAGTCGAGCACGAACCGCGTGGCGCCGAGCAGGACGGACGCGTCAGGAGCGGCACCCGTGAAGTCGTGGTGGTCGACGAGGTGCCGGGCGAGCCAGACGCCGCCGAACGGCCAGCACGACCAGGACGGGTCGCTCGCGCCGTCGCCCACGGGCTCGGTGAACGCCCAGGCGTCGGAGTTGTGGTGCGCGGTCCAGCCGCGCAGCCCGTACAGCTCGGCCGCGGTGCAGGTGCCCGAGCGGGCCACCTCGCCGATCCAGCGCAGCAGCGGCTCGTGGCACTCCGCGAGGTCGGTGCTCAGCGCGGGCCAGTAGTTCATCTCGGTGTTGATGTTGATCGTGTAGTTGCTCGACCACGGCGGCCGGACCGCGTCGTTCCAGATCCCCTGCAGCGTCATCGGCAGCGTGCCGGGCCGTGAGCCGGCGATCAGCAGGTAGCGGCCGTGGTGGAACGCGAGCGCGGCCAGCCCCGGATCGGGGTGCCCTGCGGCGTGCCGGCGGAGCCGCTCGTCGGTGGGCAGGTCGCTCGCGGGACTCGGCAGGTCGAGCATCACCCGGCCGAACAGGGCGGCGTGGTCGGCGACGTGCTCGTCGCGCAGCGCGGCCGGCCCGCGGCCCGCGGCGGTCGCCGCGGTGGCGGTCGCCTCCGCCCGCAGCGCGTCCGCGTCGCCGTGCAGGGGTGTCGTCGCACCGGCGTAGTCGGTCGCGCTCGCGACGACGACCGTCGCCCACGTCGCGTCGCGCACCAGCAGTCCCTCCCGGCCAGCGACGACCACGCCGTCCGTGGCCACCTCGACCGCCACGGCCGCCGTGATGCTGCTCCCGGGACTGAGATCGCGGAGCACTCGCCTCCCCGGCACGTAGTCGGGTGGGGCGTCCGACGGCAGGCGCAGCGTCGCCGACCAGCCCGAGCCGTCACCCGTCGGCCGGTCGAGGGGGTGCTCCGAGGTGACCCGGACCCGCAGCGGCCCGCCGCTCCACGTCCTGTGCACGACGACGACGGACGCGGGCCGGCTGACGAACGCCTCCTGCGCACCGGTCGCCCACGACTGTCCGGCGACCCCCTCGTCGAGCCGGAGCCAGCGGTCGTACCCGTCGGCCGCGGCCTCGTCCTGCTCCAGCCAGAGGTCCACCAGCGGCTGGTACGCCTGGACGAAGCCGCCCTGCAGGCGCTGGGCCTGACGCTCGGCCTCGCGGAGGTCACCGCGGTCCAGGGCGTCGCGGGCGGCGGCCAGCGCCGCCGGACCGTCGGGTGCGGAGCCGGAGCGGGGCGCTCCCGACCAGCAGGTGTCGTCGTTGAGCTGGAGCCGTTCGACCGCCACACCACCGAAGACCATCGCGCCCAGCCGCCCGTTGCCGAGCGGGAGGGCGTCCGTCCAGAGGTCCGCGGGGGCGTCGTAGCGCAGGGTCGTCTCGCTCGTCACGGGTCTCCAGAGGCCGCCGGTCGGACCGTCAGGGGAGGGCGACGGTCCGACCGGCAGCGTAGGTCACGGGGTGCTGATGACCGGCTGGGCCGGCATCGTGAACGGCGTGCCCAGGAAGAAGCCGGGGTGCGGCGGCTGGTTGTAGGCCGTGTTCTGCCACGCGATCGCGACCCGGTAGGTCTGGTCGTGCAGCAGGGTCCAGACGCGGGTGCTCGTGACGGTCGGTGTCGCGTAGATGCGCAGCGCGGACTCGTCGGACCTGGCCCAGATGACCTCCTCGCGCCAGTCGCCGAGCAGGTCACCGGACAGCACCGGCGTGGACTTGGTGCCGTTGTTCGACCGCACGTCCGACCCGGTCAGCAGGCGGGTGTCGCCGCCCGTCCCGTACTTGTCGATGCGCGTCCCGTCGAGCAGCTCCCGGGAGGTGTCGCCGTCCCACCAGGCCAGGAAGTTGGCCGAGCTGGGCTTGCGGGCGACCCCCTGGCCGGAGGTGTTGCGCAGCTGCGAGTCCGACGACGACCACGACTCGGCCCCGGCGCTGCCGGACCAGATGTCACCGGACACCCCGCGGCCGTTGTCCGACCCCGACGGCGTGCTCCACAGGATCTGGCCGGTCCTCGCGTCGGCCATCCAGGAGTCCGGCTGGTTCGTGCTCTCGGTGACCTTGTAGTACTCAAGACCGGGTCGGCTCGGGATCAGGTCGCCGACGTGCCCCGCGTCACCGTGCCCGGTGCGGTTGTTCCACAGTCCCCGGCCGTCGTCGTCGATCGCCGCGGCGCCGTACAGGATCTCCTGCCTGC
The DNA here is from genome assembly GCF_007990265.1 of Cellulomonas terrae. GTDB lineage: Bacteria > Actinomycetota > Actinomycetes > Actinomycetales > Cellulomonadaceae > Cellulomonas > Cellulomonas terrae. The sequence continues at coordinate 4,156 of NZ_BJWH01000001.1, read as the reverse complement.
CGTCGCCGTCGACGTCCGCGACCGACAGCGAGTGGTTGCCCTGCCCCGCGTACGTGCTGTTGCCGGAGCTGTTCGAGTCGAACGTCCACCGCCGCGTCAGCTGCCCGTCGCGGTAGTCCCACGCCACGACCACAGCGCGCGTGTAGTAGCCGCGGGCCATGATGATCGACGGCCGCCGGCCGTCCAGGTACGCGGTGCCGGCGAGGAAGCGGTCGACCCGGTTGCCGTAGCTGTCACCCCAGCTCGACACCGTGCCGCGCGCCGGGACGTAGCTCGTGGTCGCGCCGATCGCGCCCGTCTGGCCGGTGAACACCGTGAAGTACTCGGGGCCGGACAGCACGTAGCCCGACGAGTTCCGGTGGTCCGCGCCGGAGTCGCCGATGACCTGACCGGTGCCGGACCGCGTCCCGTCGGCGGTCTTCATCGCGACCTCGGCCCTGCCGTCGCCGTCGTAGTCGTAGACCTGGAACTGCGTGTAGTGCGCACCGGCGCGGATGTTGCGGCCCAGGTCGATCCGCCACAGGCGCGTGCCGTTCAGCTCGTACGCGTCGACGTACACGTTGCCCGTGACGCCGGACTGGGAGTTGTCCTTCGCGTTGGTCGGGTCCCACTTGAGGACGATCTCGAGCTGACCGTCACCGTCCAGGTCGCCGACGGAGCCGTCGTTGGCCACGTAGTCTCCGCTGGGCTTCTGGATGGGGACGTCGAGGTAGCCGTTGCCGAACGTCAGCGACGTCGCCGACGCCGCCTGCTCGGAGCCGTTCACGACCGCGCGGACGGTGTAGGTCGCGCTGGACGACGCTCCCTGGTCCAGATAGTTCGTCGAGTCGGTGATCGGGCCGGCGATCTTGGTGCCGCCGCGGTAGACGTTGAACCCGGTGCCCGCGGGCTCCGTGCCGAGGAGGCGCCACTGGACCAGGTTGTTGCTGCCGGAGCGCACGCTGATCAGGCCGCGGTCCAGCTTCTCGGCCTGCCAGGCGCCCGCGGGCGGGGAGGTGGTCGTCGGGGTCGGCGTGGGTGTGGCGGTCGGTGTCGCTGTCGGGGTGGAGGTGGGCGTCGCCGTCGGGCTCGCCGTGGGCGTGGTGGTTCCGCCCGTGCAGGTGGTGCCGTTGAGCGCGAACGTCGTGGGCACCGGGTTGCTGCCCGACCACGCGCCGTTGAACCCGAACGACGTGCTGGCGCCCGACGCGATCCCGCCGTTGTAGGACACGTTCGCCGCGGTCACCTGGGAGCCGCTCTGCGACACCGCCGCGTTCCAGGCCTGGACCACGGTCTGCCCCGAGCCGAACGACCACGTCAGGGACCAGCCGTTGACGGCGTCCCCGAGGTTGGTGATCTTGACGTCGGCCCCGAAGCCGGACTGCCACTGGTTGGTGATCGAGTAGTCCACACGGCAGCCGGCGGCCGCGGTCGCAGGTTGCGCGACGGCGATCCCGACACCGATGGCCATCGTGGCTGCCATCAGCCACGGGATGGTTCTGCGAGGGTGCGACATGGTGCTTCCTCCTGCGGTCACGGCCGACGCCTTCGTCGGAGGGCACGGCTCAGCCCTGAGGGGAAGGTAGGGACTCGCGCGCGTGCGCAACTACGGAGTGAAACCTTTCAGAGGAACACGCTTACCACCGATAACGTTCTCCTACCGTCCCTCGCTCACGAGGTACGTGCCGTGCCCCTCCACCACGAGCCCGTCGGCGAACACCAGCACCTCGTCCACGAGGCCGCCCCCCTGGTTGCGGTAGGTGATCACGAGGACGCCCACCCCGGCGAACACACGCTCCACGGTGAAGTGCAGGTCCGGCACGAGCCGCAGGCCCTCGGTCCAGTACTCGCGCAGCGCCTGCTTGCCGAGGACCACCCCGCCGCTGGAGGGCACCACGCGCGCCGCGGTCGGGGACGTGAACACGACGTCGTCGTGGAAGTGCGCCAGGACGGCCTCGATGTCGTGGGCGTTCCACGCCTCGGCCCAGGCGGCGCTGTACGCGAGAGGTTCGGGGGTGCTCATCGCCGCAGTGTGCCACCGAGGGTTCGCCCGGTCCCCGGATGCGGGGGTCATCGGGTGCGCCTAGCGTCGGATCCCATGCTGGAACATGTCAGCGAGTCCCCACCGGACTCGTCCGAACCGGACGGGGGCCCGCTCCTGGGCGACCGCTACCGGCTCGACGAGGTCCTGGGGCGTGGCGGCATGGCGACCGTGCACCGCGCGCACGACGTGCTGCTCGGCCGGGACGTCGCCGTCAAGGTGTTCCCCGCGGTCCACGCCGACGCCGACGACCTCCTGCGCAACCGCGCCGAGATCCGGGTGCTGGCCACGCTCAGCCATCCTGGCCTGGTCACGCTGCACGACGCCGGCACCGTGCACGGCGACGACGGGTCGGAGCAGGTGTACCTCGTCATGGAGCTCGTGGCGGGGCCGACGCTCGCCGAGCGGCTCCGCGACGGCGCCCTCGACGTCGACCAGACGGCCCGCGTCGGCCGGGACGTCGCCTCGGCCCTGGCGACCGTGCACGAGCGGGACATCATCCACCGCGACATCAAGCCGGCCAACATCCTGCTGACCAGCGCCGACGCGCTCGACACCACGCGGCGACGCGGTGAGCCCGCGGTCAAGCTCGCCGACTTCGGCATCGCCCGGCTGGCGGACGCGACCCGCCTGACGATGACCGGCATGACGCTCGGCACGATGAGCTACCTGAGCCCCGAGCAGGCCACGGGCGTCGAGCTCGGGCCGAGCAGCGACGTGTACGGGCTCGGCCTGGTGCTGCTCGAGTGCGCGACCGGACGGCCCGCCTTCACCGGGACGATGGCCGAGGTGATGACCGCCCGGCTCGTCACGGCGCCCGAGGTGCCGCTCGACCTCGACCCGAGGCTCGGGGACCTGTTGTCGCGGATGACCCGCATCGATCCGCAGGAGCGCCCCGACGCCGGCGAGGTGGCGCACGGCATGGCGGCGATCCTCGCGGGCTCGACAGGCGAGACCCTCGTGCTGCCGGTTGCGGAGACGCAGGCGACCGCCGATCCGACCCCGGCCGAGACCAGGGTGGCACCCGCCGCGGCACCTGCAGGCGAGCCCGGCACCCAGACCGCGGCCGTACCGACCCCCGGTCGGTGGGCCCGCTCGACGCGTACTGCACTGGTCGGGGGCGCGGTCGTGCTGCTCGCGGGCGGGACGCTGCTGATCAGCCAGCTCGCGGGGGGCGGCGGGACGACGCCGACCGACCCGCCGTCGTACCCGGCGGTCGAGGGTGCGGTGGGCGAGGCCCTGACCACGCTGCAGAAGAGCGTCGAACCATGAGGCGGGTGACGGTGTGGACCGCCGTGGTGCTCGCCGCCGTGCTCGTGTGCGCCGGGTGCGCCGGCCGCCCCGACCTGGAAGCCGACCGCGCGCAGACGCTGCAGGAGTCCGTGCTCGCGGTGACCCAGGCGGCGGGGGAGGCACGCTGGGCGGACGCGCAGTCGCTGCTGCTCACGACGCGCACGACGCTCGACGACGGTGTGGACGCGGGCGAGGTCTCGACGACGCGCTACCGCGAGATCGATGCCGCCCTCGACCTCGTCGCGACCGAGCTGGCCGCAGCCCAGGCCGCCGCCGACCAGGCCGCAGCCGAGCAGGCCGCGGCCGAGCAGGCGGCAGCGGAGCAGGCGGCCGCCGAGCAGGCGGCAGCGGAGAAGGCGGCCGCCGAGCAGAACGCGCCGGCCGCCCCCAAGAAGGAGCCTCCTGCACCCAAGGACAAGGGCAAGCCCGGGAAGTAGGGCCCCGCTCAGGGTCGGGTTCCGGGGGATCACCGATGCGGGCGCGTCGTCCGCGCGGGCATGCTGGGGTCGTCCGGCCGCTCCGGCCGGCGCGAGAGGAGCAGCACCATGGGCAGCATCCACGACGGCATGGCCCGGCAGGGCCTGGTCCGGCCGGTCGACGGCCGCGTCCTGGGCGGTGTGTGCGCCGGGCTGGGTCAGCGGTTCGGGATCGCGCCCTTCCACGCACGCCTGTTGTTCGTCCTGATCCTGTTCGTCCTGCCCGGGAGCCAGCTGCTGGTCTACCCGCTGCTGTGGATCCTCATGCCGACCGAGCACCGCGCGCCGGCTCCCACGACCACGACGTACGGACAGCTCTGAGTTCCGCCGCGACCGTGGTCGCGGCGGGACTGCAGGCTCACGCGGG